>NZ_JBNDMP010000010.1:0-359856 GCF_050436645.1 Paraburkholderia sp. GAS33 | reverse complement strand
TTACCCGTTTATTGCGTTTCGCTACGGTCATCGTCGCTCCTGTTACTGGCAGTCTCCTGCCAAATGACCGTTTACACAAAACTATTTACACCCTCCACGACCCACCTTCCTCGGTCTGGTATTCAAGCTGATCGAGGAAGCCGAGAAAACCTGGGGCCGTATCAACGGCCCCGAACAGATCAAGCTGTTGTTGGAGGGCATTGCCTTCAAAGACGGCGAACCGGTGCAAGACGATCGACCGGATCAGCAGGAACCCGCCGCTTGAAATCGCCGCTCATCAAACCGCCCGAACACCACTCTTGACCATATCTCATCAGTGGGGACCTTATCCTCGCAGGCCTCAGTACCTCGTGCGCTACGTAGGGGTGTTCGCAGCTTTGTTTCTTGTCGCGTGACTGGCGATATGGCGACCCTATTTCAGCAACAACATTCCCGATCGGTCGATGCGTTCTGCCGTCGCTAGAATTGAGCGCATAGATCATTTGCGACCCGGTCCCAAAGAAGGATTTGCGCTGAGGGAAGCATTGGTTTGTCGCGTCGAGGGCCAAGAGGTCGAGTTTCAGGCCTCTTTTCGTGCTGCGCCGGGCGAATATGTTGCAGTCAACTGCTTTGCTGACTCTAAGGGACGGATTTTGATCTCCAGCATCGTTCCGGCAGAGCACTAGCCGTCGCTAGCCAATTGTCGACGGTCTGGGCAACAATGCCGGACCACTGGACGCGGCCGCACTGAGCCCAGCGGCGATCGGCTCAGGGCGCCCACAACGGTCGGTTGCGATTCCCGGAAGCAGTCGTCAGCAGTGCGTGCAAAGCGCGTACGGACTTTATCAGGACACCCCTCCCATATTTCGCAATCGACAACCAACGGGAAGCGCGTCATGATTGGGCAGCGCTGGAGTCTCCACTCAATTTCGAACTCGCTCTTCAGAAAGTTGCTTACATCCTCACAGGCCCGACGACATGACATGGTGCGAACTTTCCTTATCGCCCTGACTATTTGCCTAACCTTGACTTCTTGCTATACACCAAACCAGGAGGCACTGGTGGAAACGGTGCATAAACGGGTGACTGTCGGCATGCCAATTTCGGAGGCGATATCGGCGTTGTCAAAAGACGGATTCGAATGCTCAGGCTCCGTTCCGGTTGATTGCGTTCGCACGCGGCAACGATTATTGCCGTCTACGTGTATAGAAAGAGTGAGACTCCAGCATAAGCTTTGGACTGTGGATACCATAGATATCGCCCCAATCGCATGCGCGGGGCTCTAACAACGTCACACACCTTTACACCGTAATCCAGCGCATACAACGTTTGCTACGGTTGCCTTGCGTCAATGCTGGAGAGTAAATTCGTCGGCGGCGGCATCTCGTCCGTTGATAATTTCGGTCGCACACGTCGATGTCCTTTCATGGACGAGCGGCGTCTCATGCAATCAGCATCGCGACGCGGGAGCCAAGCTTCGCGACGGACAGAATGCGACCCGCTTCGGTCTGTCGCCTCAGCGCGACCTGACGGCAGCTTCCAACGTACAGCGGCCGTCCGTCGATTCGCATGGGGACGCAAGTGTTCGGAGGGAGCGGACATTCGCGACGGCAAGGCGACGTCGACGAATGTCCGGCAACGGGAGCCTACGGCGCCGGTGTTCCGCCCGCTGTCAAAAGAAAATCCGCGCATGAAGGGTCGCGCCAGTACGTATCGCTCACCTTCATCTGCTTGTCGAATCGCACCTGATACTGGCAAGTAACGATCTTTCCGCCTTGACGAAAATCGAACAGGTAGTTCCAGACATGCCCTCCGACGAACCACTCGTGGAAATGAGGCGGTCCGAGCAGGTCGAACATCTGGTCCTTCGTGAGGCCTGGCTCCACATTGCGCAGGTTATCCAGGTTGACGAAGGTGCCGCCCGCCTGCGTCGCGGATTGAGAATCCGGAAACTTCGGCGGACCATCGGCAACGCAGCCCGCGATCAGTGAAAGTAACGTGATAGACAGCGCAAGATTCCATTGCTTTTTCATGTTTGCATCTCTCATCGAACAGGCGGCGGCACGCGAGATGGGCCGCAGCGAGAAACGGAATGACGTCACCCATAGTTGCTGCATTGACGCCACCTGGAAGCTTCGTTATGTCCATTACCACTGGTAACCTGCACCCACGACCGCGCCATAGTAGCCTTGCGTATTGGTCGAAACCGCAGCCTTATAGATCCAGTGATTGTTATCCGAGATTGTGGAAATGCCGACCGCCTGGCCTGACTGGCCCCGATAAACGCTGCCGGCGACCGATACCATGCTTTTTCCCGGCCCGGAAGGTTGCGGCAATCCTGCGACAGCCATCGCAGTTGCGATTCCCCCATCCGCGTCACGCTTCAGCTGTTGAATCTGATTATCCGTATATGCATTTGCCTGTGCGACGGCGCTTCCCAGTTGCTGCACGTTGACGGCGTCAGTGGGTGCGGTGCCGGCAGCGACATTGGTAATCTGCCGTGGTGAATCGGCCGACCCCACCGAGACCACATTGCTGCGACCCTCGTCGTTACTACCGGCACCGATGGCCACCGAACCGGATCCTGTCGACGTCGCCCCTTGACCCAGGGCCGTCGACCCGGTGGCGGTAGCCTGCGAGTTGTTGCCTACAGCCGTGCTACTGGTTCCCGAAGCAACTGCCCCCTGTCCGCCCGCGGCCGAATTGGATCCCGTTGACGCAGGCGGGGTTGTTGTTGTTCCCGACGTGGACGGGAAACCACCATTGCCGCCGTTCGCGTTGTTGATCAGCGTGGTCAACTGCTGCTGAACTGCCTGGAGTTGGCTCACGTTGACTGCGTCGGTCCCGACGCTCCCTGCTGCAACCCCCGTGATCTGCCGGTTTCCGATATTGACTTCCCCTGCTGAGGACTGGGGGCTGCTCAGACCATAAGCAATGTAGTTCGACAATGCACCGACCGTCGTCACCGACCCGGCTCCCAGTGCGACACTGTTCGCATAGGTTGCGGATGCACCGGCGCCTAGCGCCACTGCATCGGTGGCGCTGCTTTGCGCGCCGGAACCCAGCGCGATGCCTCCCACAGCCGTGACACTGGCATTCGCACCTTGCGCGACAGACTGTGCGCCACTTGCGTTAGCACCACTACCCAGCGCGATCGCGTCGGCCTGATTCGAACTCGCTGCTTCCCCGATCGCGACACCACCCGGCGCGTTCGAATTGACGATGGCGCCGTTGCCAATCCCCACACCATTGTCGCCATTGACCACCGTGGTCGGTCCAACTGCGATTGAATTGCTGCCTACGGCCAGCGAGTCTGCTTCAGTCGAGTTGGCGTGAAAGTACTCAATGGGCGTGACTGCGAACGAGGACAATGCTCCGGCAAGTTGCCGCACGGTGACGGCATCCTGCTGTTGCGTCCCGTCTGCGACATTGGTCAACTGGCGATACGCATTGGTGGTTCCGAACGACACCGCACCCAGCAGCGTCTCGTCGGTGGTGTTATAGGGAATCACGTAGCTGCCGGTCGCAATCGAACCTTGCGCGGGGACAATCGTGCGGTTAGATACGGACCCCGAGCCTATTGCAATTGCGCCCGCGACAGAAGCAGTGGCCTGCGCTCCCAGCGCCATGGCGTTGTCAGCGGTTGCCTGCGCACCGTTGCCTGCCGCGAAGCTGGCAGTTCCACTGGCTACCGCCTCGGGGCCCACGGCGATACTGTTGGTGCCCGTTGCCTGGCTGTCCGCTTCTGTGGAGTCAGCATGGAAGTACTCGATGCCCGCGCCGTTATTAATGTTAGTGAGGGAGTTCTCGATGTTAGTGAGGCTGGTGTTCAACCCGCCAAGCGCACCGCCGACGTTGTTATAGGTGCTGCCTTGCACGGTGTAGCTCGGTGCCGAGACACCGCTGCCCGGTGTGTAAGTGGAACCTCCGCCCAGCGCCGAAGCGACCGTCGACCCGGTCGTGTTACCCGCGCTCGCCACCGAAAACAGTTGCGAGCCGTTAACGGCGTCGGTCGACGTCGCTGACAGGACACCCGCTGCGACGTTCTGGAGCTGCCGCTCCGATCCGGCTGCGCCAATCGACACGACAGACGTGGGTGCAGTCGCCTCTGCTGTACCACCCGTCATGTCGAACGTTCCGGTATGCGGGGCCGCCGTTGTGGATCCCGCCCCCAGAGCGACGTCATTCGCATTACTGGCTTGCGCACCATTGCCGATTGCAACTGAAGACGCTCCGGTGGAGACCGCAACCGGACCGACAGCGACACTATTGGTACCGTTCGCCGTTGAATCTGCAAGCGTCGAGTTCGCATGGAAGTACTCGATCCCACCGCCGGTAAGTGAGTTGTTGATGCTTTCCAGCGCACTGCCCACGTTTGTGTAGGTATTGCCGTCGACCGTATAGCTCGGTGCACTGATCGCTCCTGTCGAACTGTTGTATGTCGCTCCACCGCCCAGTGCGCTCGCCGTCGCGCTGCCCAGATTGTTTACGCCGGTCGCGACCGAGAACAGTTGCGATCCGTTGATCGCGTCGGTGCTGCTCGACGAGATCACGCCTGCCGCCACGTTCTGGATCTGACGTTCGTTGCCCGCGCTGCCGACGGAGACGACCCCGGAGGCTGTCTTCGCGATGCCTGCTGCGGTACCGCCAAACAGTGCAGTCGTCCCTGTATTGGCCGCCGCCGTGGTCGAGCCTGCCCCCAGTGCCACATCGTTGGCATTGTTCGCCACGGCGTTCGGGCCCAGCGCCACGCCGTTGGCGCTGCTTGCCGTGGCGCCCGACCCGAGCGCCACGCCGCTCGTCGCGGCGCTCTGGACAATGGCGCCATTACCAATCGCCACCGAGCCCGCGACATTGGCCTGCGATGCGTTGCCGAGCGCGACCGATCCAGCTCCCGTCGCCACGTTCGTGTTACCCAACGCGATCGCGCCATTGCCGTTTGCGATATTGTCGGCACCCATCGCCACTGCGCCGTTACCGGTGGCCGTGTTCGGATCGCCAATGGCCACTGCGCCGTTGCCGCTCGCGGTTTGCCCCTCACCGAGCGCAACCGCGCCTGTCCCGCCTACCACTTGCGAGTTGTGTCCACCGGCAATCGAACCGGTGCCGGCTGCTGCCGCTACGGTATTGCTGTCACCGAACGCTACCGTCGAGGCGGCGAGCGCTTCTGAAGTATTGCCCAAGGCGACCGCGTTGGCACCACTGCTGACGGTATTGAGGCCAATCGCAACCGCGTTTGTGCTATTCGCTAGTGCGTTATAACCCAGGCCAACTGTATCGCTGGCCGTCGCGTTGGACGCCGCACCGATAGCAATGGCGTTGGTTCCGGTTGCATTTGTCTGCAACCCGACGGCGATGGCACTGGCCTGATTTGCAGTCGATTGTCCGCCGATGGCGACGGTATTGGTGGCCGTTGCCGCAGCGCCTGCTCCCGCATTGCCGCCGATGGCGGTTGCACCGTCAGCGGTCGCCCGGACCGCCGTAGCGGCGCTGATGCCGCCGCCACCCAACGCGGTGGAACCGACACCCGTAGCCTTCGACCATACCCCAACGGCCGTCGATTGGACACCCGTTGCGCCGGCGAGGCTGCCGACGGCCGTGCTCCACGTTGCGCCAGCGTTCGTGGAGTTGCCGATCGCTACACCTTGCTCTCCCGCGGCACTTGCGCCATTGCCTACCGCAAGCGCCTCGAAGGCCGTGGCGGTGTTGCCGTTCGGAAGCACCACGTTACCGGCTCCGCTTGCTGTGGCATTGACGCCAATGGCGATAGGCGAACCTCCTCCGGTACCTGTGGCAGAGGCATTCGCGCCCTGGCCCACGGCAATGCTTGCACCGGAAGTACTGCTGGCGATGGCGTTCATGCCAACGGCAAGTGTGCTCGCTGTTGCTATCCCTTCCGTGGATTGGGCGCCTCTACCGATTGCGATCGCGTTTGGCCCGGTGGCGACGGACGACCAGCCCGCGGAGAACGCATAGTTGCCGTTGGCTGCGGAACTGACACCGACCGCGGTTGAGTTCCCACCCGTAGCAGTGGCGAAGGTGCCCAGCGCACTGGCGCCAGCCGAGGTGGCAGCAGCGTCAACGCCGATTGCGACCGCGTTGATGTTGCTTGCGATTGTTTGGGAGCCCAACGCCACTCCGCCTTGGCCTGAAGCCGTTGCCAGATAGCCGAGAGCCACCGCGTAGAGATTCGACGCAGTGGCGAGGTAACCAACCGCCGTAGCTTGCACCGCCGACGCAATCGCGCTTGCGCCTAGCGCCGTGGTCCCAGCCCCGGTGGCCGACGCCTGAAACCCCATGCACGAAGCAGTGCCGTCATAGAAATTGTAGGGAGTCGACGCGCAACTCACGGACTGCGCATGGGCCTGTCCACCCCACGTGCTGAAAGCCAACAGCAACGATAAGGGGATCATCGGTGGCGCCAAGCCATATGTCGATAAAGCGCCGAGCTCTCTGCGCCGGCTGCTGCGTGCGTCGCATACAGCCGCGCTGGCCCCCGACTTGCCGCGCGACCTGTCCAGCTCCGATGCAGCTACAAAGGCGCCTAGTGCCTTATTCCAGATCGACCGGTATATCCTGTTCATATTTTTTCCTGTTCAATATTGCGTGTATTCACCATCACCTTTCTTTAGGATAACTACACATATAAGCAGAAAGGTAATTGTTGGTGTTGAATTGATTTATTACGGGTAAATAAATTTACACACGTCTGACACAAACACTTAGACATCCTAAATACGAACGAGCGCCATCCTCCTGTCTGGAGAATTCACATGAGAAAGTTATCGATGAGGGACGACCAGGACGCTTCTATTTTCTGGCACCCTGGCAGTACAGGCCGCAGAGGGCCATAGGCTTATGAAGGTCCGAACAGCGACGGCTTATCGGTGCCAATTACGCGAAAAGGCGTAAATTGCCGGTCTAAATTCGATGGCTGGTTTGGCAAACGTTTGCCTTGCGCCGTCGTGTCCGGAATACTCATAGTTTCCGCCCCAATGAAGTACTGCGTCGTTTTTCGGCGCAGCATGGCGAACGCTCATGTCGCGCTGTAAGCTATTCCTGTTTCAGCACCGTTTCCCGCACTACGCGAGCTGACAACCGGAAAATATTCCCGTCAAAGTCGGGTTTCCGTGTTGCAGTTCCAGGCAGGTAAGTTCCTGTAAGTATTAGACGAAACTCTCGCATAGGCTTTTTCATTTGTCTACTAAAACCTATTGAAATCGAAGCACCAGAACATTTAACAATTGGGCAATCGCAAAACGCATATCCGGAGGCAATAAAACATAAAAACCGGCCTGTCCGAAGCCGACGCAGCTTCGCTTTCGCGCTGTGCGCGCACCAAGCTTTGCGGGTCAGGAGTTAAGGCGCGCGAACCGCTCACGACTCAATCACCGGCTCGCCGTTGGCATGCCGCCAGAGAGCGATCGCGGGAAGTCGCAGTTCTTGCGAAGGACGGACGCCTGACTGACGTAGAGCGATGGATCGAAAACATGATCACGATTTACCCCTCATGCGACGCGATTCTGACCGAGATGTGGCATTGCCTCAAACCGTTGGATATCGCGGGCATTGAGGCTCTTGCTCTTGCCCCGCACGAAACACACCATGCCTCGCCATCTACTAACGGAACGACCGCTTCGACCGACGGCACAACGAAACAATAGAAGCGGTGAATGCCCGTTGTCTGGGTGCCCCCGACGTTTGAGTCGTCATGTCGGCGGACGGACCGCTCCAGCCACACCGTTGTATCGCTCCTTCCTGTGAGATCGAATGTGTCGGGCCACGGTTCTGAACCAGGGCGAAGCGCGCGTGCATTTGCGTTTAGCAATCGGTGGCGGACGCCTGTATTGCGACAGGCAGTGGAGCATCCGCTATCTGATGGCTGTATTTCCTATGGTAGATAGGTGGGAGTCCTTATGAAACGGGTTCGCAGGCTGTGGGGTGTTTCTTTATCACGACGATCACGAGATATCGCTGCTGGAGCTTGCGGTCGCGGCCGCGACGTCTGGTAGCGGCATCGTTGCCGCGGCGTTATCGATTTCGCATACCCCACCGGCATTGCCGAGGGCGAATGTCGCGTACCTGACATGTCTCGAAAGCTGCCTGAATGTGCGTTGCGAATATGTTCGCTAGCAGCGGCGTCATGTGAGAATTTCCAATCCGTCGAGGATAAATCATGCAAAATGTTCGAAAATACTGGTACGTCTTCTAGACTGGGTGCCGCGCCTTTTTCTTGATTGCATCTAGCCCTTGATTGCTCTTGCGCGCCGGTTGCGTGGTAAGAGACAGGCATGTAGGTTGCCGCCATCTTAAGTCCGCACCATACGCGGTCCACCGAGCGCTTTAGTGCCGTGCGAGGATGCGTCGCTAGCCGAGCCGCTTACTCGTTTTCGCGGTTCTTCAAGTCATCCAATGTTTGAATCCAGCAGTCTGCGACAGGGGCCTTTGCTGTCGCCCGTGTGCGACCGGCGACAGTAGCGTTATTCCGGCGGAAACCGGATCTGCGAGAAATGCCGCCCGGCCCGAATTGCCCGGCGCTCGATATCGGCTGCCGATTCGATCAGACCGTGCTGCTCAAGGAACAGCAGGTACGCGCGGGTTGAGACCTTGCGGCAGTTATCCGGCAACAGGAAGCTGGTGCGAGCGATCTTGTGGTCCTCGAACAGAAAGACGCCGGTTCGTTCGGCAACAAGGCCAAACTCGTTCATCGCTTCCTGTATCGCGAGTTCACCGAGATTCGCCTTGCGACCGGGTGAGAGGGTGCGGGATTGCCAGTAATGGTGACAGACCTTCGTTTCGACAACCGGAACGCCACTGTCACGCATCCATGCAGCGATACGTGCGCTTGTCGGCGTCTCATTGCGTGTGACCTCGTGCAGCACCATGTCGACCAGCTCGATTGCCCAGCCGGGTTTCAGCAGCAGATCGAGGGCATCGGCGTAGGCGAGCGTGATCAGGGGCCCCGCATCAGGAAGCAGGGTAACCGCCGTATTGGTCGCCATCCGCTATTTGCGCAGCGCGTTCAGGTCGTCGAGCATGCGGCGTGTGCTCAACTCCGGGAGCCGCGGCATCGGCAGGTGGGCCTGAGCCATGAGCAGGAACAGGTCTTCGTCGGTGTCGATGCCCAGCGCGTTCATCGCTTGCTTGTCGTCGATGCGGCCGAGCGAGAAATCGACCAGGGTACGAAAGTTCTGGTTGTCGCTGGCTTCCGCTGCCTCAAACGTCTCGACCAGATAGCGCAACTCGGCGTTGAACAGCGCATTCACGGACGTGTCCGATTTGGCTGCAAGGATCTTGGCGCGCTTGAGCAGGTCGCGATCGACTGCTCCGGTGAAATTAACGGTTTCGGCCATGATAGGACCCTCCATCCAGAATGAATGCAAAGTATAACGCGCATTTATGTGTTACACGCAATTATGTGTAAAAAGTTTCCATGACTGACGAGGCGCGATTGGCGGACCGGCAACCGGGACGTCGTGTGCCACGGAAAGCGAAAGCTGTGTCAGCCAAGTGTGAACTTCCGCCGCAGTTTCTGAAAAGCGCGGGCGGCGGCGCTCACCCTTGGCGGCCCAAGCTCGCAGCTCTGCGTGATAAGACTGCGTCCCCGGGTTGTCTCCACGGCAGCACGGACCGGGTCCGTCAATGGGGCCTGCGGCAAGTGATGAGAAAGGCGCCTGCACCTGCACGGCGATGGCGTGCTTCCAGTCAAGATTGCGTCTTCTCGCATTGTACGGGCCCGACACGAGGCTCCCGTCGACGATGTCGGCCTTTGGCCACCACGGCCTGCGCCGCACGTATTGCGTTCTCATACGTCATGTGCACTTCATCGGGCGGCGGATTCCGGTCGAAGTGCGACCTTCCCCATGCTCTGCACCGTGAATTTTTACCTAAATTTCTTCCCGGGATGACCGATAGGTTCTACCGGGACCGCGCAAGGTGGTTTCTCCCGCTCCACCGGTGGCGGGATGCGATGCAACGGACGCTATGCGTTGAGGCCGATGGAAGCGTGCGATCACCGGTGTGGAGGGACAGCGTGGACGGGCTCGCCAGCCGTGGCGCCCAAGTTCATATGACTGTCGAAACGCATTGATAGCGCTTTTTATCGGAGTTTAGCTGTGACGAAGTTCATCAAAAAACTGGGGCAACGGGCAGAAGGCCAGGCAGGCGGGTGCACCATACAGTTAGAAAGCAGCCTCATCGAGCTGCCCGCGTCCGTTGTTGCACGCCGATTGGCAGAGGAAGATGCCAAAATCCTGAATCTCAAACCGGCGAGCGCGCTGGACGTGTATTCACAGGGCATCGTGAAAGCGGGTGACTGTATCATCAGGGAGCAGCCCCTCATGAAATTGCCGCTCAGCCTCGCGTGCTTTCTCACCATGAATTTGCGCGACGAGGGCAATGGTCTCATAGAGGCAACGAGAGCGCTGAACAACCGCTACGCCGGATGCTGGACGCAGGCCGTTAAGGTGCAGCTCTTTGCCGACGTCGAATTGATGGACCTCAAGGCCCGGGTCCTGAACTGGTGCGAGCGAGCCATGCAGGAGGTGCTGTACAAGCGCCGGCGAGGGGTAGAGAACGAACCATTCGTCACCTACGGCAAGCTCTTCGAAACGTTTATCCGCGAGATCGACACACGCATTGCGCATGGCGATGACCGCATGTATCAGGAAATCTGGTCACGGGCCATGGATTGCATGTGCTATCAGCTCATTGAGGGCTGCTTCCTCAAACCGGGACACATCGTCTGCCGGCACGGTATAGACGCATTTCACCTGCTGAAGTGGGAAGGAGCGTGCCTGCGCAATAAACATGTTGCCAATTGCGTGAGCCACCACATGAATCTCTACGGGGTGGACGCCGCGCTGTACACCCGGGATGTTGTCCTGAGACCTCTCTCCGCGGCTCTGGTCGATGTCGAGGCCATGGATCCCGACGTCGTTCTTCGAGCAGACTTTCATTCCTGCGTGGGCGATCTGCTGGAGGCGTTTCCGTACCTTTGCTCATCGAAAAGAACGTCCCGGTATACGTTCCCCATTCGCGGCTCAACGTGTGTCGCAGTCTTTCGCTTTCTCGGACCGCATGGATTCGGCATGTTTGCATTCTTTGACAGCGAAGAGGAGCTCCACGCCGGTCTTGAGACTGGAGCATGCCGGGCAGGCCTCACCCTCGATTTTGACGGGGCCTTGGGCTGTCTGATGCATCCATGGCTAACTGTTGAACGTTTCCTGGGCGCGACAGACGCGCTGCGCGTGTCGCATTGGCTGATTAGCCAGGTGCATGACCGGATCGTCGAAGATTACCTGAAGATCAACCGATATTTTCTGCAGCGCAAACAGCACGACGGTGTGCCTGATTCTGGGTCAGGCGTCGCAAACGGTGCCAACGATCTTCTCGTCCATGCCGAGTATGCCGAAGCATTGCGGGAGCCGATTGATGCTGATCCCCACTTCGAAGCTGGCGCCAGCATTCCGGCAGTCGCGGTGAACGCGGGGCGGGGCCCCTTTTTGCCTCAAATCCGGCGTAGCCGCTTTTTCAAGATCCTGCGTATGTGCGGCGTGGAGATCGTGCAAGGCAAGGGTTCAGAGATTAAGCTTCTGCGCGGCGGTGCGCACCCGTTCCGCCTTGGTAGTCATTACGGCGTCAATCCAGCAATTCCAAGCTTCCTTGCTGGTCAGATATTGAAGCGTCTTGAGATCTCCCGCGAAGAATGGATCTCAGCGATCAGCGCGAGCAGGATCTGACATTCCCGGCTCCGCCCCCGTGTCTGCTGCGGATCGATTCGGCTCGATCACGGGGGTGTCGCTAATGCGGCGCCCATGAGATGACTGTCGGTCTTCCCAGCGGCGAGACGTCGCATGACTTACGTGACTACCCGATCTTCTCCACGATCTGGCCAGCTAGTCCGCGGCGTTGCAATGCTGCGTCTGGTATGAGCGCTGCGTCGCAGTGACGGTTTGCGACGCCGCACAACCGTGCCTGACAGGGTGCGTATTCGGCGCAAATCGGGCGACCGATCCGCGGCAATGCGAGCCGGCATTCCACGCGAAACCGAGCAGTGTTTCCACGCCGAGGCGAGCGCCATGGACATGGCAACACGGAGTGAGTTCCTTAACTCCGGCTCCGGTTTTTGCTGGCCAAACCATTTCGGCGTTTGCGCATCGACTCGCCTGGGAACGTGAGGCGATGTGAACCAGCAGGTCGAGGATAGCGTGGGCGAGCGTTGGATCACCGCTGGCGGTATGCCAGCCTTCAACAGCGATCTGGCAGCGATCTGGCGGTGGCGGGTGATGACTGTGGAGCACAGGCCGTGCCGGTCGTCGAGTACTGTTCGCGCCGAGTTGAGTTTTGGGCCACCGCGCCCAGTTGCTGCAGTGGTGGAGTCGAAGTGCCCTTGAGCGGAGTGTGGCCTTACCCGCCTACTCGAATTCGCCGTTCTCCGTTTCGTCCAACGTTATCAACCAGAAATCCCCGACAGCAACTGTTGCCCGATCCGGATTGCGCAACATGAGGCTGCGACAACCGGATGTGCCCGTCTTCGTTCGTTGGGCCAAACGCCAATCTTGCAAACGCTCACGACCTCGCTGCGTTTGCTGGCGAAGCGGTGGCTGACGCTGGCGCAGGAGCTCAAAGCTCTCGATAGCGTGCTTGAAAGTCTGACCAGCGAGCATGCCAGACGCCTTCGCGAAAGATTCGGCGTCGGCCCTCAGACCGCTGCGGTATTGGCTGCTGTGGCGGGAGACAATCCCGAACGCCTCAAAAGTGAAGCTGCGCTGGCTGCACTTTGCGGCACAGGTCCGTCGCAGGTGTCGTCCGGCAAGACGGTCCGGCATCGCTTGAACAGGGGCGGCGACCGGTCTGCAAACAATGCCTTGTGGACCATCGCAATGGTCCGCATGAGAAGCGATCCCCGGACCCGGGCTCACGTCGAGCGCCGGACGCAGGAAGGTATGTCCAGCAAGGAAATTCGCCGCTACCTGAAGCGCTATATGGTGAGGAGGTTGTACCCACTCATCCTCGCCGATCTGGCCGGTTCGACGCTTGCCACCTGACATAGGAGCGTCAATGCACCGAATGGAAGTCTGTGGGGTTCGCTCAAGGTTGCACGTATGCACGGGCGGCGCTTCGCCACGCGGCGTGCCGCAATGGACGAGGTGATTGACCGGCTGGGCCTTTACAATGCACGCCGGTTACACTCGACGCTCAACTACGTTAGCCCGATGACTTTCGGGCAGAACTGGTGCGCAGCACAGCAAGGCAAGGACGCATAACATCCCCGGTCATGGGTTTCGACAAACGGGGGCAAGGTCAGTTCGCTGATATCGCATGGATCTGGCCGCGCGCAAGCAGCCGGGAATTTATTTTCGGCGGCCCCTTCCAGGGCGGCGCCCGAACACGACAGTGGTTGCGCCCGGGCGGGCAAGCGGACAAGCTCACGCAGCGCGGGCCTGCCGGGGCGCGTCAGCGCTGGTCAACCGGGCGGTTTGAGACGTTACACCTTGTATCCTTGCGGGTTGCTTTCCTGCCAGCGCCAGTGATCCACACACATACGCTCGATACCAAACTGCGCCTGCCATCCGAGCAGCTTTGCTGCGGCTGCCGGATTCGCGTAGCAGGACGCCACGTCGCCGGGGCGGCGTGTCACGATTTCGTACGGCACGGGGCGGCCTGAGGCTTTCTCGAACGAGCGCACCACGTCGAGTACGCTATACCCCTGGCCGGTACCGAGGTTCACCACAAAACTCGCATCGTGCTTCACCAGCGCGTCGAGTGCAGCCAGGTGCCCGCGCGCCAGATCGACCACATGGATGTAGTCGCGCACGCCGGTGCCATCCGGCGTGTCATAGTCGCCACCGAACACGCGCAGTTTCTCGAGCTTGCCCACCGCCACCTGCGCGACGTACGGCATCAGATTGTTCGGAACACCAGCCGGGTCTTCGCCGATCAGCCCGCTCTCATGCGCGCCCACGGGATTGAAGTAGCGCAGCGTGGCAATGCGCCAGCTCGGGTCCGATAGTTCGAGATCGCGTAGCACCTGCTCGGCGATTAGCTTCGACTGGCCGTAAGGGTTGGTCGCCGACAGCGGAAACGACTCGTCGATTGGCGAACTTTCCGGCACGCCGTACACGGTAGCGGACGAGCTGAACACAAACTGCTTCACATTGCGATCTCGCATCACACCGAGCAGCGTGAGCAGACTGCCGACGTTATTGCTGTAGTACTCGATCGGCTTCGTTACTGATTCGCCCACCGCCTTCAACGCCGCAAAGTGGATCGCACCCGTTACCGGATGCGCATCGAAAATGCGGTACAGCGCGGTTTCGTCGCGCGCGTCGGCTTCGTAGAACGTCACGGCACGGCCGGCGATCTGTTCGACGCGCCTGAGCGACTCGCGATTGCTGTTCACGAGATTGTCGATCACGACAACGTCATAGCCGCCGTTCAGCAGTTCGACGGATGTATGCGAGCCGATGAAACCCGCGCCGCCCGTTACCAGAATCGTGCCCTTCGTGGTCATGCTGTGCTCCGTTAGAGTGAAACGCCTGTCAGGTTGCGAACCAGGTCTTTATATCTTTCTACCACTACACGCTCGTCGAATTCGGCGGCGACTTTTTGCCGGCCGCGTTCGCCCATGGCGCGGCGTGCCACGCCGCTCATGTCGAGCATCTGTGCGAGCCGCGCAGCGAGACTTTCCGCGTTGCGCACTTCGCACAGCAAACCATTCACGCCATCCGCGACCACTTCCCGGCAGCCTGGCACATCGGTCGCCACAATCGGGCGACCCATCGCCGAGGCTTCCATCAGCGTGCGCGGCACCCCCTCACGATACGAGGGTAATACGACACAATCGGCTGCGGCGATAAATGGCCGCACGTCGTGGGCCTCGCCCAGATATTCGATGACGCCTTCGTGCTCCCAGGCGGCCACTTCTTCGCGGGTGATCGCACTGGGATTATCCACGCCCACGGGTCCCAAAAGACGAAAACGCGCCTGAGGATAGCGTGCGCGCAAGCTTCGCGCGGCCTCCACGTATTCGCCTACGCCCTTGTCCCACAGCAACCGGCCGATCAGCACGAAGTCGAAATTCGCCTTGTCCGGCAAAGGCGTGAAGGCGAACTGCTCGAGATCCACCCCTTCGCCGTGCAGCAGGCGGGCGCGTTCGGGATGCACGAGCAGCTTCTGATCGACGAAAGCGGCCTGATCGTCGCGGTTCAGAAACCACACTTCGCGCGGAAAGCGAAACGCGAAGCGGTACAGCTTTTTGGCGACCTGCGCTGCACGGCTGTGCTGGATGAACACATAGCCGAGCCCTGTGGTCACCGCGACCGAATCGACGCCCGCCAGCTTGGCCGCAATCGAGCCGTAGATGTTCGGCTTGATCGTATAGTGAAACACGATATGCGGGCGGATCGTCCGGTAGTGGCGGTAGAGCGCCCACAGTGTGCGCAGGTCGTCGCGCGGGTTGGTGCCTTTCGACGCCACCGGCAATTCAATGCAGCGGCAGCCCATGGCGCCCAGCAGATCGAAGGTGCGGTCGTGCGGCGCCAGTACCGTCACCTCGACGCCGCGTGCGACCAGTTCGCGGATCAGCCCTTGCCGGTACGTGTAGATTGCCCAGGCAGTGTTGCAGACGAGTGTAATGCGCAACGAAACAGCGGGGACAGCGGCAACGCCGGCGATGTCGGGAACATTGGCAACACCTGGCACGGTTGAAACGTTGGGCTTCATGGCGGTTTGACAGGGGCTTCGAGGGTGCATCAAGGTTTCAGTGTCCGGCGCCGGGTGCGTACAACTTGCGCTTCACAGCCTGCAACGTGCGATACGGCGTGACAAGGTGCAGCAGATTCTTCGCGAGCCCTAACCAGTCATACAGGTTGAGCGCGTTGAAGTAGCGCAGTTGCAGGCGCAGTGTTGATGCGACCTGACCACGCCGTTTGGTGGCGCTAATGCCGCCTTCGTTCAGCTCGTAATACAGGCCCAGTTCCGGCAGGTTTGCGCAGTCATAGCGTTCCATCAGACGCAGGAACAGATCGAGGTCTTCTGCGGAACGGTAATCGGCGCGGTAGTTGCCGACCGCGCGCACGGCGTCGATCCGCAACATCATCGAAGGGTGCGCGAGGCAACTGCGGTAAAAGCGCAGGCGGCGGATCGCATCCGGTGTGGCGGGCGGCGTCAGCATGAAGAGCGGCTTGCCGTCGCGCGTCACCACCTGGGTCCACATGCCGAGACCGGCTACTTGCGGGTTTGCGTCCATGTACGCGCGCTGTTTCGCGAGCCGGCGCGGCACGCTCAGATCGCCCGCGTCGATTCGCGCGGCATAGCGGAAACCGCGTTCGGCAAGCGCGTCGATGCCGGTCTGCAGCGCCTTCTCGATGCCGCCGTTTTGCGGCATGCGCAAGATTTCGATCTCCAGGTTCGGCAGGGCCGGGGCGACGATCGGCGGCGTGCTGCCATCGTCGACGATCAGCACGTGAACCAGCGCGTCGTCCTCGCTGAACGATGCCAGCGTACGGTCGACGTCGGCCTGGCCGTTATATGCCGGCAGCAGCACGGCGACGTCGCCAAGGGCGTCGTCCGACGCACGCAACTGCTGACCCACTGAGCCTTGCGGCCCACGCGGCCATTGCGGTGTTTGCGGGCTTTGCGCCGGGGCGGATGAATTCGTCATGAGCGCAACTTGAAGCGGATGTAATAGAGGTTGACCGACGCGGCGACCAGATAACCGACCGCCAGTCCGACCAGCGCGCCATAAGGCCCGAGGCGTGGGATCGCCAGCAGATTGACGACGAACGCCACGGCCAGCGCCAGCAGCCACTTCGCCAGCAACACGAACTTGGCCTGATATTTCAGCACAACCAGGTTGCCGATCGCCTCGATCCCGGCCGGCACGGAAAGCCACACGGCCCAGCGGAAAATCTCGATGGCGCCTTCGTAGGCAGGCCCGAACACGCGCCGGATGATGATGCCCGCCAGCAGATCGAGCACGATTGCGCCGCCGATCATCAGCGCCGCCGTCATCGCCGTCAGCCGCCACATATTGCGGCGCAGGTGAGCGGGCTCCTGTACGCGGTAAACGAAAGCGGGCGCAATGGTTTGCGCCAGCATCAGCGCGAGCGTGATCCAGTTCTCGTTGAGTTGCTGGGCAGCCGAATAGCGGCCGAGATCGGCAAACGAGATGGCCCGCTCCAGCATCAGCCGGTCGAGTTTCAGGAACAGGTACATGCAGATCAGGCCGAGCCAGAACACGGTGCCCGCGCTCGCGAAATGCCTGAAGAGCGAGCGGTCGACATGCCAGCCGAGCTTGCCGCCATGGCGGCGGATGTAATAGGCGAGCAGCACCGCGCCGATCGCCGCCGATTCCAGCGCCCATAGCCAGCCGAAGCGGGCGGGCGTCGTGGCGGCCCGCACCAGCAGGTAGACGAGCCCGGCCTTGACGATGGCGGTGCTCATACTGGTGAGCAATTGCGGCTTGCTGTAGGTCATGCTCTGCAGCCACGAATTGATCACGCCGACAAACGGCTCGCGGAACAGCATCGTCACTGCCAGGCCGGCCAGCATGGCGCCGACGAGCGGATCGGTGAGCCCTGCGGCAATGCCGATCCACGTGATGAGCAAGGCCCCGGCCGAAACCGAGATACGCAGTGCGAAGGCGCTCCCCAGCACGGTGCCCAGTTGCGCCGGCGGCCGGTTGACAATGGTCGGCACGAGGATCTCGGCGCCGCACACCCAGGTGATCGGCGAGAGCACCAGCAGCAGCGTATTGGCGTATTGCCATTTGCCGAAGGTATCCGGTCCGAAGTAGCGCGCCAGCATGCCGCTGATGAGAATGGCGACGGCGATCTGCGTCACCCGTTCAAGCCCGAGCCAGACGATATTCGCAAACGCTCGCGTCACATCGGGATTGGCAAAGCGCCCGGAGAAGCGTTTGAGCGTCAGCATCCAGCGCCTGCCCGTTCAGTTCGCCCGGTTCGCCCTGTGCGCCTATCCAGATCCGACGAGCCTGTCCGTGCGATTGCCCACCCGGCCGGCAGAAGCGGCAACTTTATGATCGGAGGGCGTCTAAGCATTAGAATAGTCGGCTGTAAGGCGTGACAGAAAAGCGCAATTATAAGTTGGAACCGGAGCGCCTCCGGCAAGGGCGCAGCGCGATGACCACCCACGACCGCCGATAACCACACAAGGTGCCGGTCAACTTTTCCAATGCACGCAAGTGAGCCAACCATGATTTCCAAATCCATTTTCAAGGCGTATGACATTCGTGGCGTGATCGGCAAGACACTCGACGCCGACACCGCCCGTCTGATCGGCCGCGCGTTCGGCAGCGAAGTGCGTGCACAAGGCGGCGACGCCGTCGTGGTGGCCCGTGACGGCCGCCTGTCGGGCCCCGAACTGATCGGGGCGCTGTCCGATGGCCTGCGCTCGGCGGGTGTCGATGTCGTCAACGTCGGCATGGTGCCCACGCCGGTCGGCTACTTCGGCGCGAGCGTGCCGCTGCAACTGCCGGGTGGCGAGCGCCGTGTCGACTCGTGCATCGTCGTGACAGGCAGCCACAATCCGCCGGACTACAACGGCTTCAAGATGGTGCTGCGCGGCGCGGCTATCTATGGCGAGCAGATCCTCGCGCTGCATCAGCGCATCGTCGACGACAACTTCGCGAGCGGCAGCGGCAGCTACACGGATTACGACATTTCCGATGCTTACCTCGATCGCATCGTCAGCGACATCAAGCTGGCACGTCCGCTGAAGATCGTCGTGGATACCGGCAACGGCGTCGCCGGCGGCCTCGCTCCGAAGCTGTTCAGGAAGCTCGGTTGCGAGCTGGTCGAACTGTTCACGGAGATCGACGGCAACTTCCCGAATCACCACCCGGACCCGGCTCACCCGGAAAACCTCCAGGACGTGATCAAGGCGTTGAAGGAAACCGACGCTGAAATCGGTTTCGCGTTCGACGGCGACGGCGACCGTCTGGGTGTTGTCACGAAGGACGGCCAGATCATCTATCCGGACCGTCAGTTGATGCTGTTCGCCGAAGAAGTGCTGTCGCGCAACAAGGGCGCGCAGATCATCTACGACGTGAAGTGCACGCGCAATCTGGCGAAGTGGGTGAGGGAGAAGGGCGGCGAGCCGCTGATGTGGAAGACCGGCCATTCGCTGGTGAAAGCCAAGCTGCGCGAAACCGGTGCGCCGCTGGCTGGTGAAATGAGCGGCCACGTGTTCTTCAAGGACCGCTGGTATGGCTTCGACGACGGCCTGTACACGGGCGCGCGTCTGCTGGAAATCCTGGCTCGCGTCGACGATCCGAGCGCGCTGCTGAACTCGCTGCCGAATTCGCATTCCACGCCGGAGCTGCAACTGAAGCTCGAAGAAGGCGAAAACTTCGAGCTGATTGCGGGACTGCAGAAGAATGCGCAGTTTACCGGCGCGGACGACATCGTGAAGATCGACGGCCTGCGCGTCGAGTACCCGGATGGCTTCGGTCTGGCGCGCTCCTCGAACACTACGCCGGTCGTCGTAATGCGCTTCGAGGCGGATAACGACGCCGCGCTGACGCGCATCCAGGAAGACTTCCGACGTGTGATTCTGGCCGAGAAGCCGGACGCCAGACTGCCGTTCTGACGGCCCCCCTGGCGGAGAGCGCGGGTACCGGCTCGCCCTGCTCTTCGAAGTCAACCGGTGCCCGCGTTTCATTTCCATGATTTTCCTGCAACGGGGTGCCAAACGGCTGGCTTGTCGGATGTGTTGGGCGCCATCTGTAAAAGGCGCCACGCGCGTTGCGTCGACGCAACGCGCGTGGCGGCCGCAGTGCGCGAGAACCCTGTGCGCACGGGGTGGGGATGCGGGCTGCAAGGGGTGACAGAGAGCCCTCCGGCCTGCCCGGGCCCGTGCAGCAGTGTCCTGCTCGCGCGCAGATTTAAAAAAGATCTTGCTTAAATTCCCATACTCGCGCTATAAAGACGCTTGGCTTATGTAGATTTCGCCTCCGCCTATCCAGGCATGAAAGTTTCAGTCAGATGAACAGCAGGCACAGCAGTGTCCGGGCACGTTGCCCGCATGTCACCGCTCGCCTCAGGCAGGCAGTTTCAGCCTCACGACGTCAGTCCTGGGTGCGCTGAAAGCAGATCGTTGTGCCGCCAGGCACGACGCTGACGCCGTCGCCATCAAACCGTAATTACATCCCGTTTTTGGAAAACTGTCGCAGCGCTGCACGCATGTGTGCGCCGCGGCTCGCGGACAGCTTGCTCCTGTCTGCGGATGGCTCCCCCGATCCGGGGTGAAGCACTCAGGGCTGCCGTTCCACGCCTGCTGGCGGGGTCGCATGGCTGTCCCTTCATTTATCAATCAAATCTGCTGCCAGGGCACCGGGCGGTTGCGGTCACGCGATGTTGCGCCGGACTTTGGTCGGCGTGCCGTTGCGGATCTCCGCGCGTTGGCACAGATATCAACCACGCCTGCACAGGTGTCCAGTGAGCCCTCTGGGGTCCTTCCGCCATGCCGGGGGATACGCGTACCAGACCATGCCGATGTCAGGCGTGCCGTGCGGCTCTCATTATCTGAAACCCAAAGGTATCCAGATTTACAGCCGGCTGGTTCGCCGGTTCCTTCAGCTTAACCGGATACCCCGCCCAGGCCCGGCCTCACAGCCCTGGTAGCAACGATTCATTCCCGGACTCCCCTTTTTGCAGCGCCTGGGGGGAGTGCGCGCCTGTCGGTTTTCCGTGCCTGGCCTGGGTGCCGACGCCCCTTTTCTGGCGCTATTCATGGGCGCTGCGTCACCCGGCCAGGTGGATAACCCGCTTGTGCTGTAGTCCTAACGATGAGGTTGCATGATCGCCTGTCGTGTGTTGTGCGCCCGGCGCGTAGCGCTGGCGAGACCGTCTGATGCTGCAATGACCCGCGAGAGCGCTTGCGGGACATGTCGTCAGCCAAAGGAGAGTTGAAATGAGCAGGAAGGGCAAGCTGGTACATCAGGCCTGTGAGGTCCGCCGCGGACCGCAGGGGGCCTTCGCAAGCTGGGAGAACACCAAGGACGTCTGGCAAGGATTCGCCCGTTTTCTTCACGAGCGCGCGCTGTTGCCCCGGCGCGTCCAGGACGTGTCCGTCGCCGCGATCGAGCTCTATCTTCATGATTGCGAGGCGAGGGGTGTGGCGCGCTCCACGGTTAAAAACTACGCGACCGAGATCCGCGTCGTCATGGCGCGCCTGGGCCGTAACGTTGCGAGCATGACCAACAAGGCGTTCGGACTCGCGACGCGGTGCCGTGATGGCAAGAAACGGCCACCCACGCCTGAGGAACTGGACCAGGCACTCACTCGCGCGCGTGCCGTTCACGAGGGTTTCTATCTGCTCCTGTGTCTGCAGGAGCTTTTTGGATTGCGGCGTATCGAGGTGCTGCGCAGCACACGTGATTTTGAAACATGGCTGCATCTGCTTCTGGGCGGCGCGCAGGCGTTGCCGCTTCGCAGGGGTGGCAAGTGCGGGCGGCAACGGCGATTCCGGATTCTTGAGCACCGGCGCGAGGAGACCGTCTCCGTACTCCGGCAGGCAGTCCTCTACTGTCGAGCCCACCACGGGCGCCTCGTCGAGGGGCGGCGCAAAAATCTCGAGGGCTCAAGGGGCAGCCTCTCCGCGCGGTACCGGGCGGTTGGCCTCAAGGGTGAGATTGCCGGGCACTGCCTGCGTTACTCATATGGCCACCAGATGGCGAGCGCGGAGCTCGATCGGGGTGTGGACGAGCATGAGGTGTTGCTGGGTGTGAGCACAGATCTGGGGCACGGTCCTGGTCGCTGCCTGTTCACCCTGCGGACTTATCTTCTTGGCCTGCTTCCACGCTTCCAGAGGATTCTCAACAATGGCCGTTTGATTCGCATACCGAAGGATATTGCTGATGACGAGCGGTTTCGCCCGCCGCCGCGCGTGAAGGAGAACGGCGCACGCACGTACTGGCGTGCCCATATACGCAACCGGCGCGCCGGCGAGGGCAAACGTGACATCGAACCGGGCATGAGCGTGCTCCCAGTGCATCCATGACCTGAAACCGCGCCGCACGGTGTCGTGCGGGGCACAACCTGAGGAGAAGCATCATGCAGCCGAGTACCCTGGCGCGGCAGGCCGCCGCGGCGTTTGACGGCATTCACGGCGGCAACGCGGTCCGTGACACGATCATGCCGCTGTGGATCATCTACGAAACCTATCTGCAGCAGTCCGGAGCGTTGCCGGCGACCCTTGCGGCGGTCCCGGAGGCGAGTTTCGCGCCCTTTATTCAGCATTGCGAGGCGCGCGGCATGCCCGATGACGAACTGCACCTGATGCTCGCGGGCATGCGCATGATCCTTTCCCGTTCGGGGTGGAAGCCCGCACGCTTCGCAGGACTTGCCGCGCCGCGCCGGCGGCTGCGCATCGCCAACAGTGCCACGGGCAAATACCGCTTTGTGCTGGTGCCCAGGGACCGCAAAGACCCGCCGCAAGTCTGACGCGCAATGTCTGACGCACCACACCGCGCGGCCTGCCGATGACGCAGGGCCGCCACGATTTCAACCAGACCGCAACACCAAGGAGAAACAGCATGATCCAGAAACGCCAGAAACCGGTCGCGCACATCCGTACCTCACCCGCTGCCGTGCAGGCGCTCAGTGCCCCGCTCGTCCAGACCCGTACCGGCGGGCAGATCCTGTACGTCGACCAACGCTTGCAGGGCCCCACTCCCCCAGGCACGCGGCGCTGTCGCGCGAACCTGATCGAGAGCGCCCACGTCGCCGCGGCGAGTGCCTCCCGGGCGCTGGTGGACATCGCCGCTGACAGCCGGGACGCCTTCATCCGCCTGCTCACGGACTACCCCGGGACGGCCGCGGACTACCAGCTCTGCCTGCTGACCGTCTCGCGGGACGAAGAATGCCAGCTCGCCGCCTTCAACATGGCAAACGCGGTGGTGGGCGCCGGGATGTCTCCCGGCCAGGTTCGCTTTATCCATGTTGCCGGGCCATTTGACCCAGCGAAGACCGCCTACCCGCTCGTCGCGAAATTTTACGAGGAGCATGGGGTGCAGGAAGAGGGGAGCGCACCTGCGGTTCTGCACGAAACGGAACTGCTCCTGCGCATCCAGCGCGACGGCGAGCGGCTTGGCGACTGGCTGCACGGTAAAACCGATTTCCAGGCCCTGCTGGATGAAGCGCGGCGTGAGGGGGCCGGCGAAGGAGCCCTGAGCCAGCTCATGCACAAGGTGATGTTGCAGCGCAAATTCGCCATCGTTCGTGACAGGGTCGCCCAGGTTCTTGATTCGCTGGGCCTGACGTCCATCAGCCCGGCCGAGTGGCTCGAGGAAGCAGCCGGTTTTGCCTCGCCCCCTCCTGCGGGCGCCTGAACGCTCACACGGGCGGGGAGGACACTGCTGAGGTGAACAACGTCACCGGGGATGTCATACCGGTGTCCGTGTGCTTAGCTGGTCGGGACAGGGGCGCGCGGCGCAGCCCCCACGGCGCTGCCTGCTTTCTTCCGGCACGCGCGGGCAGGCACTGCCAGACGGGCCATGCGGGAGTGAGCAGGGCAGCGAGGTGGAAGACGCACCCGGTTCACGGGCCGCGGACAGTCTGCGGCCTGTGCACGCCGGGCGCCCGGTCTTCACATGGCTTGCGTGTCTACCTTCTGTTGGCAGACCGCCGCACCGCGTCTGCCGGGCTTTTGCACGCAACGCGCAGGGATCGCTGTCCTGTTGATGCGCCGTATTGGCCCGCCAGGGTCGTTCGAGACCTGCCGGGGACCCCGGACATACATCGCTGTTGCGAGGCGCAGACCGACGGGCTCGTCCGGCCGCGCTGCGTGGGCGTGCGGGCGCACGAGCGGCGTGTTGCCCGCAGCACGGGCCAATTTCACCGGCAGAAAATCCTTTCAAATAACTTTCTGTAATAATTCGAAACGATTTATCCGACCCGCATGAATTCCTTACGATTGAAATGTTTTGAAACATATGAAATGATAGTAATTCTCATTAACAACTAACGCCAGCCCACCGCTTCCGTCCCGTCGACTGGAGAGCGGCCAGCCAGCCGCCGATTCCTTCGTCACACAAACCGTCATCGCATGCGGTTTCTGACAAGGACTTCCACCGACGAGATTCCTATGTTCAATAAAACGCCGCTGGCAACAGCGCTGGCGCTAGCTTTGTCCGTTCCATTTGCGGCGCCTGCGCTGGCGCAGACCACAGCGACGACTCCCGCGCAGGCTGCGCCTTCGGGCGCGTCGTCCAATGCATCGCCTGGCGTGTCTCCAGACGCGTCTTCCAGCGCAGCATCGACTAGCGGCACGCTACCGACCATCGCCGTGTCGGGCCAGGGTGTTCAGCAGGATTTCCAGGCCGAGCGCTCGACGGTAGGCGCCAAAACGCCCACGGCCCTACGCGACATCCCTCAGACGGTCACGGTCATTAACAAGGCCGTGCTGCAGTCGCAAGGCGCGACCTCGTTTCAGGACGCGTTGCGCAACGCGCCCGGCGTGACGATCGGCGCAGCCGAAGGCGGCCAGATCGGCAATAACGTCAACCTGCGCGGCTTCACGGCGCAGAACGACATCTATCTCGACGGCTTCCGTGACCGCAACCAGTACTACCGCGATACCTTCGACCTCGAAGAGATCGAGGTGCTGTATGGTCCCTCGTCGATGCTGTTTGGACGCGGCTCGACGGGCGGTGTGATCAACCAGGTCAGCAAGAAGGCCAACCTTCAGGAGTCGGGCGACGTGTCGGCAACCGTCGGCACCAACGACCGTTATCGCACCACCGTCGACCTGAATCATCCGTTGACGGATACGTCCGCGATCCGGATCAATGCTTTTGGCCAGAGCCTGGGATCGACACGCGACGTCGAGAAGAACAAGGACTACGGCATCGCGCCTGAAGCGCGTTTCGGCATCGGCACGCCGACCGAGGTCACGCTCTCCGCGCTGATCCAGCACAACTACGACATGCCGGACTATGGTGTCCAGGCGCTGAACGGCCATCCGTCGCCGGTGCCGAAGAACACGTTCTACGGCCTCACGACCGACCGCACCATCCAGGACGTGCAGACATTCAACGCGGGCATCAAGCACAGGTTCTCCGACGACCTCACGCTGCGCAACCAGACGCAAATCTCGCATTCGATGACGGACGCGCGCGAAACCGCGCCGCAATCGGTGCTGACGGGGCCGCTCGCGACGAGCCCGGCGCTGACCAACGGCAACTACACGTCGCTGTCGCCGTCGGACCTGTTCATCAAGCTGCAGAGCCACGACCGCGTGATCCAGAATCACTCGATCTACAACGACACGACGCTCGAGTACAAATTCAACACCGGGTTCATCAAGCATGACCTGATTGCCGGTGTCGAAGTGGGACACGACAGCTACACGAACCAGGCCTACACGCGCAACAACCTGCCGATCGTGTCGATGGTCAACCCGGCCTATCTGTCCAACCCGGCAGGGGTGACGACCACGACGGGGAATTACGCGGACTCCGGGTCCAACGAAATTGCCGGCTACTTCAACGACACGGCTTCGCTCGGCGATCACTGGAAGCTGATTGGCGGTCTGCGCTGGGATCGCTTCCAGGCGCAGATCCACAATACGGTCAGCGCGCCGTCGTACGCCAGCCAGACCAACTTTTTCACCAGCGTGCGCGCCGGCGTGATCTACCAGCCGACCGACTGGCAATCGTATTACGTCTCCTACGGCACCTCGTTCGATCCTTCGCTCGAAGCGCTGACGGTGACCAACCTGACGCAGAATCTGGCGCCGGAATCGACCCGTTCGTATGAAGTGGGCGGCAAGTGGGATCTGCTCGGCGGCAATCTGTCGGTCACGTCCGCGTTCTTCCGCGAGGAAATGACCAACGCGCGAACCCAGGTCTCGCCGACCGAGTACGAGCTTGATGGCGACATTCGCGTCGACGGCTTCCAGGCGGGCGTAACCGGCCACATTACCGACAAGTGGCAGGTCTACGGCGGCTACACGTACATGGACGCCACCATCGTGCAGGCGGCCGACGGCACCCAGGGGAACGTCCCGGCCAACACGCCGCGCAACACGCTGACGTTCTGGACGACGTACTCGCTGACCCCGCACTGGGAAATCGGCGGCGGCCCGAGCTACATGTCGGCGCGCTACGCCTCGAACACGAACTTCGTCGAGGTCGGCGGCTATACCCGTTGGGACATGACGGCGGCCTATCACGCGAAGAAATACGATGTGCGCCTGAACCTGCTGAACCTGACCAACAAGACGTACTACGATGCGCTGATTCCGTCCGACGGCGGCCGTTCGGTGCCAGGCATTGGCCGCACGCTGCTGGCTACGGTCGATTACCGGTTCTGATCAGGACTTGCGTGAACTTCCGGGGTCACCGTGTTGACGCAACCTGTTCGTACAATGCGGCGACTCCGCGAAAGGATTGACTGATGCTGTTGCAGATTCCAAATGTGCTCAACGAGGAGCAAGTGCGCTTCGTGCGCGAACGGCTCGATGCGGCGGGCGATGCCTGGGTCGATGGCCGGGCTACCGCCGGCTATCAGGGCGCGCCGGTCAAACGCAACCAGCAGATCGAGCAGTTCTCGCCGCTCGCTCGCGAGCTGGGCGATGTGATTCTCGCCGAGCTCGAGCGGCACCCGCTTTTTATCAGCGCAGTGTTGCCCAACCAGGTCTATCCGCCGCTGTTCAACCGTTACGAAGGCGGCATGCAGTTCGGCAGCCACGTGGACGGTGCGGTGCGTCTGTTGCCGAACGGCACCAAGGTGCGCACGGATGTGTCGATGACGCTCTTTCTCTCCGCCCCGGATGAATACGATGGCGGCGAGCTGGTCATCGAGGATACCTACGGCGTGCAGCAGGTGAAGCTGGCGGCCGGCGACATGATTGTCTATCCGGCCACCAGCCTGCATCAGGTCGCGCCCGTCACGCGCGGCGTGCGGCTCGCGAGCTTCTTCTGGGCGCAGAGCCTCGTGCGCAGCGATACGCAACGCGCGCTGCTGTTCGATATGGACACGGCGATCCAACGCCTCAACTCAACCCAGGCCGACGACGCGGCACGCCGCAGTCTCGTTGGTTGCTATCACAACCTGTTGCGTCTTTGGAGTGAAACATGAGTACACCGGTTATCGACGATGCCGGCGTTGGTTCGAGTCCCGTGCCCGACAAGCCTGCGCGGGCGACCGGCCCGCAGGGTGCCGAAACCTCCCGGCAACCGAAAAGCGCACGGCGTATCACTTTCATCAAGTGGCTGCGCAAGGTGCACGGCTGGATTGGCCTGTGGGGCGCGGCGCTCGGTCTGCTGTTCGGCACCACCGGGTTCCTGCTGAATCATCGTGGCGGACCGTTGCGCGTCTCCACCGGGGAGCCCGTGGTCTCCACGGTGCAGGTGCCGCTGCCGCAACCCGCGCCCGAAACGCCGCGCGAGCTGGCAAAGTGGCTCAAGCAGGAACTGAAGCTGGCAGGCAAGCCAGGACGCATGCAGAACGAGCCGGCGCATCGGGTGGCATGGGGCGAGCGCAGCATGATGCAGCCGGAACACTGGGAAATCAGTTTCGCCTCGCCGCACGAGAACGCCGCGGCGGACTACTGGGTCGGCAACGACTTCGTGACCGTCAAGCGCACGGAAAACGCCTTTTTCGCCACGCTGACCAACCTGCACAAGGGCGTGGGCATGAGCGTCGGGTGGGTGCTGGTGGTCGATACGCTGGCGGGCAGCCTCATCCTGCTGTCGCTGACCGGCGTGCTGCTGTGGACCGAACTGAACCGTCGCAAGACGGTGGGCGCGGTGCTCGTGATCGGGTGCATCGTGACCATGCTTTGCGCCGGGCTTCTCTGAGCCGTACCCTCCGGGGCGTGGTATTCACTTACCCCGCCGCGTTTTTTCATGGTTTTTGCACGCGACGCGCTAAAATTGCCGTCCTTTCAACGCATCTTATCGCCGGATTGCCGGCGATCCCCACTTGAGCGTGCAAAAGATACTGATCGTGCGGGTGTCGTCGCTAGGCGACGTCGTTCACAACATGCCGGTGATCGCGGATATCCATCGCCGCCATCCCGAGGCGCAGATCGACTGGCTCGTCGAAGAGAGCTTCGTGGGGCTGGTGCAGCTCGTGAGCGGCGTGCGCCGGGCGATTCCGGTGTCCCTGCGGCGCTGGCGCAAGCGGCTCTTTTCGCTTGAGAACTGGCGCGAGATCGGCGCGTTCCGGCGCGCGCTCGCCGCCGAGAACTACGACCTGGTGATCGACTGCCAGGGGCTCATCAAGACCGCGTGGGTGTCTAGCATGGCACGCGGCCCGGTGGTGGGCCTCGGCAACCGCACTGACGGCGCCGGCTACGAATGGCCAGTGCGCTTCTTCTACGACAAGCGTGTGCCGATCGAAGCTCGTACTCACGTGGTGGAGCGCACGCGTCAACTGGTCGCCGCGGCGCTGGACGACCCCAAGCCCGAACCCACCGACGAGATCGACTTCGGCCTCGATACCGGCCGCGCTGCGCTGGCCCTGTCCGAGGCGAATCTGAACCTGCCCGTGCCGTACGTGGTGTTCGTGCACGCCACCTCGCGGGCCGACAAGCAATGGCCGGACGCCGCGTGGATCGAACTGGGGCAGGCGCTGGTGCTGCGCGGCGCCTCGATCGTGCTGCCGTGGGGCAGTGACGCGGAACGCGTGACCAGCGAGCGGCTTGCCAGGGAGTTCGGTGCTGCGGCCATCGTGCCGCCGCGTCTGTCGTTGCCTGCGGTGGTGGGACTGATCGACGGTGCTGCTGCGACCGTCGGAGTTGATACAGGTCTAGTCCACATCGCGGCGGCGCTGAAGCGGCCCACGGTCGAGTTGTACAATTTCGCCACCGCGTGGCGCACCGGCGGCTACTGGTCGCCGAATGTCATCAATCTCGGCACCGCTGGCCAGCCGCCGACGCTGCAGCAAGTGAAGTCCGCGCTGACCGGTTTCGGGTTGTTATAGCCTTCACCGACCAGCCTGCCGGGCCACGCGCGCAGCAATGCTTGACCAGAAGGCAGGATGCTGCAGGACAGCAACCACGCTGCAAGCCACCAGAATTACGCTCCATCCGCTTTCAAGGGCGACCATGAACGAAACCCAGATCATCGAAGTTGCAAGCGCTGACTGGCACGGACACGACCTGTCTGTGCCGCGCGAGACGCTGCTGGCCGGCGTCGAACGCGGCAAGGTGCTGTATTTCCCCAATCTGCGCTTTGCGATCGAAGGGGGCGAGCAGGCGCTGCTCGATCCCGCGCTGGCCGATCCAAATCGCAAGAACATCAGTCTCGAGCCGAACGGCGGCGCGCTGCATGGCGTGGTGGGCGATGCGGTGACGCAATCGGCCGTGCGCGCTTTGATCGCACGTTATCAGACCAATGCGCGCACGCTGGTGGATGGCCTCTTCCCCGAGTACGACGGCAAGCTGCGCGTCGCGCCGACGAGCCTGCGGCTGCATCAGGTGGAAACGCGTCAGACCTCGTGGCGCAAGGACGATAGCCGCCTTCACGTGGATGCGTTTCCGTCGCGCCCGAACTACGGCGAGCGCATCCTGCGCGTTTTCACCAACATCAATCCGGCCGGCGCGCCGCGCGTGTGGCGCGTGGGTGAACCGTTCGAGGACATGGCCAGGCGCTTTCTGCCGAGCATCAAGCCGCAGATGCCCGGCTCCGCGTGGCTGATGAACCTGCTGCACGTGACCAAATCGCTGCGTAGCGAATACGACCATCTGATGCTGAATCTGCACGACAGCATGAAGGCCGATCTCGAGTATCAGAAGTCGAGTCCGCAGGAGACCATGCCGTTTCCGCCGGGCTGCGTGTGGGTGTGCTTCTCCGATCAGACTTCGCACGCCGTGATGTCCGGTCAGTTCATGATGGAGCAGACCTTCTTCCTGCCGGTCAAGGCGATGGCGCAACCCGAGTGCGCGCCGCTCGGCATTCTCGAACGCCTCAAGGGCAGGGCGCTGGTTTGAGCGCCGCCGGCTTTGCGCGGGGCTGCGCCGATTTCGACTTCATCGACTTCCCTCTGGACGCGAGTGCGGAGTGCGGATGCTGAGGGCAATCTATAACGCCCTCTGGTGGCTCGTCGCGCCGCTCGCGGTGCTGCGTCTGTTGATCCGGTCGCGTAAGGAGCGCGGTTATCGCGAGCATATCGGCGAGCGCTTCGGCTACACGCGTGGCCGCGTGCCCGAGGACGATGCGCCGCTGATCTGGGTGCATGCGGTATCGGTGGGCGAGACGCGCGCGGCGCAGCCGTTGATCGAGGCGCTGATGAAAGCGCGCCCCGATGCGCGCATTCTGCTCACGCATATGACGCCGAGCGGCCGCGCCACCAGCGAGCAACTCTTCGGCGATCGCGTGATGCGCAGCTACGTGCCGTATGACATGCCGCATGTAGTGCGACGTTTCTTGCGCGCGTGGCGTCCGACGCTCGGGCTCGTGATGGAGACAGAAGTGTGGCCGACGCTGATCGACCAATGCCGGCGTGCCGATGTGCCCCTGGTGCTGACCAATGCGCGGATGTCGGCGCGCTCGTTCAAGCGGGCCGCGCGGTTTGGCAAAGGGACGCGTGAGGTGTTCGGTGGCTTTGCGCGGGTGTTGGCTCAGAGCCCGTCGGATGCTGAGCGTTTGACCGCACTCGGCGCGCGCAATGTGGCGGTGCTCGGCAATCTGAAGTTCGATATGAGCACGCCGCCGGAACTCGCAGCACGTGGGCATGCCTGGCGCACGGCGATCGGTTCGCGGCCGGTGTGGGTGGCTGCGAGCACGCGTGAGAATGAAGAGGAGCTCGTGCTGCAGGCGTTCGCGGCGTTAGGTGTCGAGGATGCGTTACTGATTCTGGTGCCGCGTCATCCGCAGCGCTTTAACGAAGTGGCTGCGCTGGTCGAGAAGGCCGGGCTGCGCTATGAGCGTCGTTCGACCTGGGCGCCGGGTGCAGCAGGGGCGTCGGTGCAGGGCGTGGGCCGGGCGTTGCCGGCGAGCGTGACCGTGTTGCTCGGCGATTCGATGGGTGAGTTGGGTGCTTACTATGCGGCGTCCGATCTGGCGTTTATCGGCGGCAGTCTGTTGCCGCTGGGTGGGCAGAATCTGATTGAGGCGTGTGCGGTGGGCGTGCCGGTGCTGATCGGGCCGCACGTGTTCAACTTCACGCAGGCCACGGCCGATGCCGTGGCGGCGGGCGCGGCGGTGCAGGTGCAGGATCCGGCGGATCTGGCGAGAGCGTTGCGTGAACTCTTCAACGACAAGGCGCGGCGCACGGCAATGAGCGGCGCGGCGTCGGCGTTTGCCGCGCGCCATCGCGGCGCGACGGCGCGCACGGTGGATGTGTTGATGGCGTTGTTGCCGGAGGTGGCGGAGTGAAAGTGGCGTTACCTGGCCGGCGGTATCGTTCTGTTCGGCGATAAATCGTATATTCTGCGAAGAGCAGGAAGTGCCGCTTGTTTTCTCGCGAGACCCAACGTTTTTCCGATAATCCGCCTATGACGCTTTTCACTGACCTCGGCTTTCACTGGGACCGCACCGCGGTTCCACGAGATCTGCCGATCCATTCGATCAAACGCGTTTCCTTCCGCTTTCATCGGATGCTGCCCGAATTCGTCTGGGATGCGAGCGTGCTCGAAGGTAATCCCTTTACGTTTCCCGAGGTCAAGACGTTGCTTGATGGCGTGACTGTGGGTGGCCGGAAGATCTCGGATCAGGAGCAAATCCTCAACCTCGCGGACAGTTCGAAGTACCTGCTTGCGCTCGTTCAGCGTGAGCGGTTCACACTCGACAAGGCGACGTTCTGCGACTTGCATCGCATCGTTGCGCGGAACGAAGCGCTCGAGTGGGGCGTGTTTCGGGGCGAGGGAGAGGAAACCCATTACACGCCGGATGTAGCGTTGGGCGAGAAGGGACGCTATACGCCGTTGGCTACCATTGCTGGTGCTCCTGAACTGAATCGCGTCTTTGCTGCTGGCACAACCGCACTCGTCGATCAGGTCGACAACGTCTTCGAGCGAGGTTGCGCCTTTTTTCTCTTCGGAGCGTTGCAACAGTTCTTCTTTGACGGCAACAAGCGCACGTCGCGCTTCATGATGAACGGCGTGCTGATGTCGAACGGCATTGATGCTATCAGCGTACCGGCTCAGCGCGCCGGCGAATTCAACGAAAAGATGGTGGGTTTCTATACGTCGAAGAACGCGACGGAGATGATGGCATTCCTGGCGGAATGCCATCCGGAAACTTGATGAGGCGGGCCGCGTTGCGATGCGCGCGGCAGATCAAACCGTCAGCAACCCCTTCTTCTCGATAAACGCGATCACTTCATCGAGGCCATCGAGCTTCTTCAGATTGCACATCACGAACGGCCGCTCGCCGCGCATTTTCTTCGCATCGGACGCCATTACGTCGAGGTTCGCGCCGACCATCGGTGCGAGGTCCGTCTTGTTGATCACCAGAATGTCCGACTTCGTAATTCCCGGGCCGCCTTTACGCGGAATCTTCTCGCCACCGGCGACGTCGATCACGTAGATCGTCAGGTCCGACAACTCGGGGCTAAACGTCGCCGCCAGATTGTCGCCGCCCGATTCGATGAACACGATGTCCGCATCGGGAAAGCGCGTCAGCATGCGATCGACCGCTTCCAGGTTGATCGAGGCGTCTTCGCGGATCGCGGTGTGCGGGCAGCCGCCCGTTTCCACGCCCATGATCCGTTCGGCTGGCAACGCGCCTGCTACCGTCAGCAGGCGCTGGTCTTCCTTCGTATAGATATCGTTGGTAATGGCGACGAGGTCGTAGCGGTCGCGCATCGCCTTGCAGAGCATTTCGAGCAGCGTGGTCTTGCCGGAGCCGACCGGGCCGCCGACGCCCACGCGCAGCGGCGGCAGTTTCTTGGTGCGATGAGCGGTGTGGTGCTGAGGTGCGTTCATGATCGATCTTTTCTATGAGCGGAAGAGCCGCGAGTATTGCGACTCGTGACGCGCCGACAAAATGCCCAGCTGCGGCGCGAAGGTGTTGATGTCGTCGGGCGTTGTGGTGAGTGCGCGCTGGACGGCAGTGTCTATCGGCGCGCGCAGAGCCACGATGATGCGTTGTCCTGCGAGTTGCCCAAGTGGGACGGCCTTCAGTGCGGCTGCGGCCTGATTCTCGACCCAGCTGAATGCGTACGCGGCGAGCGCGGCGTCTGCGGAGACGTCATGGGCGAAGGCGGCAAATGCAAAGGCTGTCGGTTGTGCCAACGGTGTAAGTGCCGCGAGTGTTGCGCGGCGTTCTGCGTCGCCCCATTCGAGCGAGACGCACAACTGCCGCAGCGACCAGCCCATTTGCTCGGTTTCGCGGCGCAGTTCCGCGGATTCGCGGCTTGCGAGGAATTCGCTGTTGGCGAGGGCGAGGCCCGCCGCGTCATGGGCATGCCAGCGTTCAATCTGATGCGCGAGAAACGGTAGCTCGCCGAGCCCCAGGACTTCAGTGAGGCCACTGGCGATCCAGTCGCGGGCGCTATCGGCGTCGGTGATGAATTGTGCTTCGATGGCCGCTTCGAGTCCCTGCGAATAGCTGAACGCACCGATCGGCAACGCCGGCGATGCGAGATGCAGCAAGGCTGTGAGTTCAGCGATGCGCATGTTTGGTGTGGTCGTGATCGTGGTCGCAGGACGCGTCGCAGTCGGTGTGGTCGTGGCTGTGACCGTGCTCGTGATCATGATCATGTTCGTGGCTGTGATTCTCGCCATGTGCGTGCGCATGCCCGGTGCCGTGATCGTGCGCGTGACCATGGTCATGTCCATGGCTGTGATCGTGCCCATGATCATGCTCGCCACCATGATCATGCCCATGATGCTCGCCGTAAACCTGCTGCGCCAGCGCATAGTCCTCGGCAAACGTCTCGTCATGTCCATGCTTATGCCCACCGCCATAAGCGCCGGACTCCGGCTGAAACGGCAACGTCACCTGCTCGACCATCGCGCCGATCCGCTTGAGCATATCAGCGAGCACCGGATCATATTCGAGCTTCAGATAATCCGCCCCAACCTCAACCGGCGTATGCCGGTTGCCAAGGTGATAAGCCGCGCGCGTAAGCGTCAGCGCATCCCGCGCGGTGACCATCAATACAGCCTCAGGCGCCGCGACCACCCGCACCAGCGCACCGTCCTGCGCGACCAGCACGTCACCATCGCGCAGCACCGTGCCACGCGGCAACACCAGCGCCACCTCTTCGCCATTATCAAGCGTCGCCGCCAGACGGCTCTTGCGACGCGCGTCGAAGTCGAGCGTCAGTGTCGGCGCACGCTTGACCAGCACCGCAGCGAGCTTGATCTTCGGATCGATCAGTTTGTCGATAGTGCGCATGATTAGAACAGGAAGTAACGTTGCGCCATCGGCAGCACGGTGGCCGGTTCGCAGGTCAGCAACTGGCCGTCCGCGATCACCTGATACGTTTCCGGATCGACGCTGATGGCCGGACGCCAGGCGTTGTGAATCATGTCGGCCTTGCTGATGTTGCGGCAGTTCTTCACCGGCACGATCCGCTTGGTCAAACCATACCGCTCGGCGATACCCGCATCCGCGCCCATCTGCGACACGAAGGTCAGCGAGGTACGCGCCAAAGCGCCTCCGCGCGTGGCGAACATGTCGCGGTAGTGCACCGGCTGCGGCGTCGGGATCGACGCGTTCGGATCGCCCATCTGCGCCATCGCGATCATGCCGCCCTTGAGAATCAGCGACGGCTTGATGCCGAAAAACGCCGGTTCCCAGAACACAAGGTCAGCCCACTTGCCCGGTTCTATGGAGCCGACTTCGTGCGCAATACCATGCGTGATAGCCGGATTGATCGTGTATTTCGCCACATAGCGTTTGGCGCGGAAGTTGTCGGCGCGAGCGTTGTCTTCCGGCAGCGCACCGCGTTGCACCTTCATCTTGTGCGCGGTCTGCCACGTACGGATGATCACTTCGCCCACGCGACCCATGGCCTGCGAATCGGAGGACAGCATCGACAGCGCGCCGAGGTCATGCAGGATGTCCTCGGCGGCAATCGTCTCGCGACGAATCCGCGATTCGGCAAACGCGATGTCCTCTGCAATCGACGGGTCCAAGTGGTGGCACACCATCAGCATGTCGAGGTGCTCGTCGAGCGTATTGACCGTGTACGGGCGGGTCGGATTGGTCGACGACGGCAGCACGTTCGCCTCGCCGCAGACCTTGATGATGTCCGGTGCGTGGCCGCCGCCCGCGCCTTCGGTGTGATACGTGTGGATCGTGCGGCCCTTGAAGGCGGCCACGGTCGCCTCGACGAAGCCTGCTTCGTTCAGTGTATCGGTGTGGATCGCGACCTGGGTGTCGGTGTCGTCGGCAACGGACAGGCAGTTGTCGATGGCCGCGGGCGTCGAGCCCCAGTCCTCGTGCAGCTTCAGGCCGATCGCGCCCGCGGCGATCTGCTCGGTGGCTGGCTCCGGCAGGCTCACGTTGCCCTTGCCGAGAAAGCCGAGATTCATCGGATAGCCATCGGCGGCCTGCAACATCCGTTCGAGGTGCCACGGTCCAGGCGTACAGGTGGTGGCATTGGTGCCGGTAGCCGGACCGGTGCCGCCGCCGATCATCGTCGTCACACCGCTCGCCAGCGCTTCATCGATCTGCTGCGGGCTGATGAAGTGAATGTGCGTATCGATGCCGCCGGCCGTTACGATCAGGCCTTCGCCGGCGATCACCTCGGTGGCCGCACCAATCGGAATCGTCACGCCCGGCTGGATGTCGGGATTGCCCGCTTTGCCGATCGCTGCAATGCGGCCGTTCTTGATGCCGATATCGGCCTTCACGATGCCCCAGTGATCGAGGATCACCGCGTTGGTGACGACCGTATCGACGACATCGGCCGCGACGCGCTGCGACTGGCCCATGCCGTCGCGAATCACCTTGCCGCCGCCGAATTTCACTTCTTCGCCGTAGGTGGTGTAGTCGCGCTCGATTTCGATCAGCAATTCGGTGTCGGCAAGTCGCACGCGATCGCCGGTCGTGGGGCCGAACATTTCCGCGTACGCGCGGCGGCCAATACGTAATGTCATGATGTGAAGTCCGGAAAAGGGCAGGGCGGGTATTCGTGACGTTCGACGACGGGGCTCATGCCACGCGTCAGAGCGGTCCCATCACCTTGCCGTTGAAGCCGTAGACGACGCGGTTGCCCGCCAGTTCGACCAGCTCGACCGTGCGCTCCTGGCCGGGCTCGAAACGCACGGCGGTACCCGCTGCAATGTTCAGACGGAAGCCGCGTGCCACCTCGCGGTCGAACGACAGCGCTGGATTCACTTCATAAAAATGGTAGTGCGAACCAATTTGCACGGGACGGTCACCGGTGTTCGACACCGTGACCGAGACCGTTGCGCGGCCCGCATTGAGTTCGTGCTCACCGTCGTCGGTGAGAAGTTCGCCGGGAATCATCAGGGGCTCCGGGGCGGGTCAGGGAATCGGATGGTGGACGGTCACGAGCTTCGTGCCGTCGGGGAAAGTGGCTTCGACCTGAATGTCCGGAATCATCTCCGGTACGCCTTCCATCACGTCGTCGCGCGTGAGCAGCGTGGTGCCGTAGTGCATGACTTCGGCGACTGTCTTGCCATCGCGAGCCGCTTCCATCAGCGCTGCCGAGATGAATGCGATCGCCTCCGGGTAATTCAGTTTGAGGCCGCGTGCGCGGCGACGTTCGGCCAGTAGCGCGGCCGTGAAGATCAGCAGCTTGTCCTTCTCGCGGGGTGTCAGCTTCATCGGATGTCTGGTTGGGTTGCGCCCGTCCCAGCCGGGACAGGCGTCGGATGCCATCGGGGTCGCGCGTTGTCGCGAACGCTTGAGGGGTACGCTACAAACCGCGACAAGCTTAACGCCAGATCAGCTTACAAAGATATCAAGGCTAACTAACAGATTTATTACAGCGTCTTCGGCAAGGGCGCGCCGAACCACTTCTTCGACATGGCGTCGAACGTGCCGTCGGCCTTGGCTTGGGCGATAGCGGCGTTGACCTTCTCCTGCAACCGGCTTTCATTTTTATTCATGCCGACGAAGCATGGTGAATCCTTTATAACGAACTTAGGTTCTGGACGGCGCGGCGGATTCTTCGCATTGATCGCGGCGGCCACGATATTGCCCGCAGCGATCAGTTGCACCTGGCCGGACAGGAAGGCGGCGATGGTGGCGTTGTTGTCTTCGAAGCGTTTGATGGTGGCGTTCGGCGCCATCTGCGTGAGGGCGATTTCTTCGAGCGCGCCGCGCGTCGCGCCGACCGTGATGCCGGTGAGATCGGCGGGGCTGCTGACCTTGATGTCGGCGGGGCCGAACACGCCCTGGTAGTAAGGGGCGTAGGCGGTGGAGAAGTCGATTACCTTCTCGCGATCGGGCGTCTTGCCGAGCGATGAGATCACCAGGTCGACCTTGCCGGTCTGAAGGTACGGGATACGGTTTGCGCTGTTAACCGGCACGAGTTGCAGTTTGACGTTCATCGACTTGGCGAGCACGGCTGCTGTGTCGATGTCATAGCCTTGCGGCTGCATGTCGGGGCCGACTGAGCCGAACGGCGGATAGTCCTCGGGGACCGCGACCTTTAGGACACCGGATTTGGTGATGTTGTCGAGGGCGTCAGCGTGGGCTGCTGGCGTTGTCAACGCAAGGATCGGTGAGAGCAGCAGGGCGGCGAGCCACGTGCGGCGTGACTGGCGGGAAGACAGTTCGGTCATGTTGGTCAGCGGTGGTGGGCAAAGCGGGTGGCCTCCGTCGGGTGCGGGGGCATCGTGAGGGGTTTGGCGAGCAAGGTGTGTGCCAATGCGGTGCAGCGGGGATGGGCGGGGAGGTTCTACAGGTGATGCACCTTGGTGGGGCTTTTCGATGCGCTGCGATGGTGCTAATGCTGTGTGCTTTAGTCTGCTTGCATCGCCCCTGAACGGGTCCGCTCAGGTTGTGCAGGCTCGTACTGTTCCTTTATCTACGCCGCGTTTAATTCGGCGCAGATCCGGCCAGCATTGCACCAGCGCACGTTTGGTTTGTTTCGCTCTCTCAGGTCGTCCAGATCCGCAGCGGTACCGCTTCGACGCCGTGAACGATCGGGCGCAGCTGTAGCCAGCATTGCGTTAGCGCGCGTTGCAGCGATTCCATTGACCGCGCCACGGCCCGTACAAGTACCACGCCTGGAGTTACGCACGAGGCGGCAGCGCGTAGCGTGTCGGTGAACGGGAGTTGCCCGGTTAGCTGTTCGGCGAGCGTGTCGTCGCAAGCGGGCCCTACGGCCCACAACGTGCCGTAGGCGGGGAATCCCGCGAGGCCTTGAGGGGCATCGCGCAGCGGATCGGTGGCGGCGAGATTGGCGCGCTCAAGCCACAGCAATTGGCCGTCTGGGCCGACGATGCGCGAGACCGCGCGTAGCGTGCCCGCCGACCATCGTTCGCCGGCGGCCTGGCGGCCGAGTTGCGTGGCGTCCCAGCCGAGCGCGGTGGCGCCTTCGGCCATCGACAGCGTGAAGTCGAGGGTCGCGTTGGCGTGATCGAAGACGATGTTGTTCTGCGGCAGCCAGTCGAGTCTGGCGTTCGCGCCCACGCGCACATCAATCTGCTGCCGCGCCGCGCGATCGTTGGACTTGTACCACTTGGTGGCGCCGGGAGTCGTGAGCACTGCATGTGTGCTCGCCCCAAGCGCTACGTCGATGTGAAGCTGATCGCCACCGGCGACACCGCCCGGAGGATGCACGATCACCGCGTGGCAGATCGCGTGGCCTTCGGGATAGAGGGGGCGTTGGACGCGTAACGGACCATCGTGCAGGCGATGGACGAGCGTCGTGCGTTCAGCGTGTCTGGCGAAGCCGAGTTCGAGGCGAGCTTGCCACTGGGTGTGCGCGGCGGAATCCGCCGAGGCGAGCGTGGCATGGTTTTCGTGAAGCGACATGCGGGTCGATGTAGTTGGACTTTGCGTGGCGACTGCCCGGCGGCTGCTCGTCGACGCCAGGCAACGCACGATCTGAGCGATCTACGTGACCCGGTTCGCAGCGACATGAGCGCGCCGGATGGATGCGGCGAGGATAGCATGGGCCGTTCGCCGCACGGGACGCCTGTGCTTCTGCATGTCTTTGGCCGTCACTCGGAGATAGCTCGCGTACGCTGGCAGATGAGGCGTTCCAGTCCCGGTGGCCCGTCAACATTCAGACTGCGATGAGTTCGCGCACACCGTTGGCGTCCATGTCGGCGCCTTCACCGCCGGCGACGATTTCACCGCGGCTCATGACCCAGTATCGATCGGCGATGGCTTTGGCGAAGTCGTAGTACTGCTCGACGAGCAGCACGGTAAGGCCCATTTCCTCGACGAGTTGACGCAGGGTGCGGCCGATGTCCTGGATGATCGACGGTTGGATGCCTTCGGTGGGTTCATCGAGGATGAGCAGTTGCGGCTCGCTCATGAGGGCGCGGCCGATAGCGAGTTGTTGCTGCTGACCACCGGACAGGTCGCCACCGCGGCGGCTGCGCATATCTTTGAGGACGGGAAACAGTTCGTAGATGCGATCGGGGATTTTCGACGGTGCCTGTTTGCTGGCGGCGCCTACCATCAGGTTTTCTTCGACGGTCAGGCGCGGGAAGATATCGCGTCCCTGAGGGACGTAGGCGAGGCCATTCGCGACACGGGCGTAGGTTGGAAGTTTGGTGAGTGGCGTGCCGCGCCAGGCGATCGCGCCACTGCGGGTTGGGACGACGCCCATCAGGCAACGCAGGAGCGTGGTTTTGCCCACGCCGTTGCGGCCCAGTAGTACCGTGAGTTTGCCGTCTGGCACCGTTAGCTTTACATCTCGGAGGATGTGGCTGCCGCCGTAGTACTGGTTCAGGTTTTCTACTTCTAGCATTTTGCTCCGTTCCTCTTTCTGTGCTTTCTTAGCTTCGGGGGCCCGCGGTGGACAAACTTCACCTCCCCAGATAAGACTCGATCACAGTCTCATCCTTCTTGACCTCATCAAGCGTGCCATGGGCGAGAACGCGCCCCTCAGCCATTACAGTCACTTTCCCAGCCTCGCCAGAAAGAGCAGCCACGAATTCCATATCATGCTCAACCACCATCATGGAACAAGTCCCACGAAGACGATTAAGAAGCTCAGCCAACTGCATGGTCTCGTCATCAGTCATCCCAGCCGCTGGCTCATCAAGCAGAAGTAGCGCCGGTTGCTGCATAAGCAACATCCCAATCTCGAGCCGCTGCTTCTGCCCATGCGAAAGCTCCCCAGCGAGCCTGCGAGCTTCACTCTCCAGATGAATGAGTTCCAGCGTTTCCTCGATTCGCGCCTGCGCATTCCGGTCAAGCCGTGCTCGCAACGAAGCCCACCACCCCTTGTCAGCCTTCATCGCCAGTTCAAGGTTCTCCCACACCGGATGCTGCTCAAACACCGTCGGCTTCTGAAACTTGCGTCCAATTCCCGCGCGGGCAATCGAAGGCTCATTCATTCGCGTCAGGTCGATCGTTTGCCCCAAAAACACCTTGCCGGAATCGGGCTCAGTCTTTCCAGTAATCACGTCCATCATCGTCGTCTTGCCGGCGCCGTTCGGTCCAATGATGCAGCGCAATTCGCCGACATCAATCGATAGCGTCAACGCATTCAGCGCCCTGAAGCCGTCGAAGCTGACCGTCACGTCCTCAAGATAGAGAATCGTCCCGTGCGATACATCGATCTCGCCCGGTGTCACCACCCGCCCGAAATCCGCCACGCCGCTCAGCGAGTGCTCGGCCGGCTCCTCCGGCAATGCCAGGTCCGGCACCATCGGGTTTTCGTTCATGAGCGCTTCCTCCGGTGCATCGCCATGTCGATCAGTCCCATGATCCCGTGCGGCAGCAGCAGCGGCACCAGCACGAAAATCAGGCCCAGAAAGAACAGCCAGTATTCAGGGAAGTTCGCCGTAAAAAAGCTCTTCGCTCCATTCACCGCAAACGCGCCGATGATCGGTCCGATCAACGTGCCGCGTCCACCCACCGCCACCCAGATCGCCATCTCGATCGAGTTGCCCGGCGACATCTCACCCGGATTGATAATCCCCACCTGCGGTACGTACAGCGCCCCTGCAATCCCGCACAGGATCGCCGAGACGGTCCAGATAAACAGCTTGTAGCCAAGTGGGCTGTAGCCAAGGAACATCAGTCGTGTCTCGCCATCGCGCACGCCGGTCACGACGCGTCCGAGTTTCGAGGTCACAATCGCTCGCGCACCCAGAAACGCCAGCACCAGCACGGCAAATGTGATCAGGAAGAGCGCTGTGCGCGTGCCCGGATGGGTGATAGGAAAGTTGCCGATCCGCTTGAAATCCGTGAAGCCGTTGTTGCCGCCAAAGCCGGTCTCGTTGCGGTAAAACAGCAGCATCGCAGCAAATGTCATGGCCTGCGTGATGATCGAGAGATACACGCCCTTCACCCGCGAGCGGAACGTGAAGAAGCCAAACACCCACGCAATCACGGCTGGCACCAGTACTACCAGCAGCAGCGCGTACCAGAGATGCTGCGTGCCCTCCCAGTACCACGGCAGCGCGTGCCAGTTAAGGAACACCATGAAGTCGGGCAGATCGCTCTGATAGACACCCTGATGGCCGATCGAGCGCATCAGGTACATGCCGATCGCGTAGCCGCCCAGCGCAAAGAACAGGGCGTGGCCCAAGCTTAGGATGCCGCAGTATCCCCACACGAGATCCAGCGCCAGTGCGCCGATCGCGTAGCACATGAACTTGCCCATCAGCGTCATCATGTACGCGGACAGGTGGAAAGCGCTCGTTTCGGGCAGTACCAGCGCCGAGAGCGGCACGCCAAGACCGATCGCGATGATCAGCGCAATCAGCGCGATCCACGCAGGCCGCGTAAGCAGCGCCGGACGCGGCGGCAGGCCGAGCGCAAAGCCGCTTTGCGTGGAGCGCCCGGTGCCCGGCGCGGTGCCGGGGGGCGTGACCGAAGCAGGGGAGGTTGCAGATGTCATCTCATGCCTCCGCGCTGCGGCCCTTAAGGGCGAACATGCCCTGCGGCCGCTTCTGGATGAACAGCACGATCAGGACGAGCACCGCAATTTTGGCGAGCACGGCGCCCCAGAACGGTTCGATCGCCTTGCTGATGAGGCCGAGCCCGAAGCCGCCGATCACCGTACCGGCGAGCTGCCCGACACCGCCCAGCACCACCGCCATGAATGAATCGATGATGTAGCTCTGGCCCAGATCCGGTCCGACATTGCCGATCTGCGACAGCGCGCAGCCGCCCAGTCCTGCAATGCCCGCACCGAAGGCAAATGCGTATGAGTCGACCCGTGCGGTCTTCACGCCCACGCACGCCGCCATGCGGCGATTCTGTGTGACGGCCCGTACGAAGAGGCCAAGACGCGTCTTCGTCAGCACCGCCCAGGCGATGCCGACCACGATCAGCGAGAACGCCAGGATGGCGAGCCGGTTGTACGGCAGGATCAGGCTCGGCAGCACTGTGACGCCGCCGCTCATCCATGCCGGGTTGCTCACCTGCACGTTCTGCGCGCCGAAGATCATCCGCGTGGCCTGGATCAGGATCAGGCTGACGCCAAACGTGGTCAGCAGTGTTTCAAGCGGGCGGCCATACAGGTGCTTCAGAACAAGCCGCTCGAGCACCATGCCTACCACCGCTGCGGCGACGAACGAGGCGGGCACGGCGAGCAGCGGATACCAGTCGAAGGCACCCGGCGCGTAGCGCTGGAACAGGTTCTGCACGACGTAGGTTGCATACGCGCCGATCATCAGGAACTCACCGTGCGCCATGTTGATGACGCCGATCAGCCCGTATGTGATAGCAAGCCCGAGCGCCGCAAGCAGCAGCACGCTGCCGAGCGACAGGCCCGCGAACAATGTGCCGGCGATTGCGCTGCGGCGCTGGATCGCATCGAGCTCGTCGATGCCGGCCTGCGCGGCGGCGCGCACGCGGTCGTCGCTCTCTGCAAATGTACCGTCCGGCTTCTTCGCGACGAGCGGCCGCAACAGTTCGTTCATGTCCAGATCGTGACGCGCTGCCACGAGTTGCACCGCTTCGAGGCGCGTGGCCGGATCGCTGTTGTGCAGCGCCGTCATCGCCCACAGTGTGTCGAGTTTCTTCTTCAGATCCGGATCGGTTTCCTTCGCGCGCTGCGCGTCGATCAGCGGCTTCATCGAAGGATCGGGGTTTTGCAGCAGCGCGTTGATGGCCGTGCGGCGCGTTTCCAGATCGGGTGAGTCGAGTTGCGAGCCGGACAGCGCGCCTGAGACTTTCGAGCGCAGCAGGTTATTCAGCGTTACCGGTTGTGCGTCGGTTGCCGTGACCGTCTTGCCAGTGATCGCATCTTTGGTCGCGTCACCGTCCTGGATCAGCACTTCACCGGAGTCGGTCGTGAGCGCGTTGTCTTCGGACAGGGCTTTCAGCAGTGCCTGGGAAGGCGCGTCGTGAGCGGCGATCAGTTTGTCGATGGCCGCGGACTTGGCATCGAAGTCGTCGCCGGCGAGCGGGGCGATATCGGCTGGGGCCAGCGCGAAAGCTGTGAGCGGAGCAATGATGATGAGCGCGATGCCGAGCTTGCCGATACCGCGCCGTGTGAGCCTCAGAATGGAAAACGCCATGATGCCCTTTGATAGTGCAATTGGATCAGGCGGGCGCGAGTTGCACGCGCCCTCCGTTACATCACGCAACCCGCGAGCGGCGCAGGAATGCCGGGATCGAACTGACGACATCCGGCTTGCCCGCGTTGCCGGCGATAAACGGACTCCACGGCTGCGCACGAATCGCCGTTTTGGTGCGCCACACCACGTTGAACTGACCGTCGGCACGTACTTCGCCGATCATCACCGGCTTGTGCAGGTGGTGGTTGCCGTCCATCGTGAGCACGAAGCCGGACGGTGCATTGAAGGTCTGTCCGATCATCGCCACGCGTACCTTGTCGACATCGGTGCTCTTGGCTTTTTCGACCGCCTGCTTCCACATATGGATACCGACGAAGGTCGCTTCCATCGGGTCGTTCGTGACGCGCTTGTCGCCGCCCGGCAGGTTGTTGTCCTTGACCCATTTGGCGAACATCGCCTTGAACTTGGTGTTCTCGGGATCGCGCAGCGACATGAAGTAGTTCCAGGCAGCGAGGTTGCCCACCAGCGGCTTCGTGTCGATACCGCGCAGTTCTTCTTCGCCTACCGAGAACGCCACCACCGGTACGTCCGTCGCTTTCAGGCCCTGGTTGCCCAGTTCCTTGTAGAACGGCACATTCGAGTCGCCGTTGACGGTCGAGATCACCGCGGTCTTGCCGCCCTGCGAGAAAGTCTTGATGTTGGCGACGATGGTCTGATAGTCGCTATGGCCGAACGGTGTGTAGACCTCCTGAATATCGGCGTCCTGGACTCCTTTCGATTGCAGGAACGCGCGCAGGATCTTGTTGGTCGTGCGTGGATATACATAGTCGGTACCGAGCAGGAAGAAACGTTTGGCCCCGCCGCCTTCGGCGCTCATCAGGTATTCGGTAGCAGGTATCGCCTGCTGGTTCGGTGCGGCACCCGTGTAGAACACGTTGCGCGACATTTCTTCGCCTTCGTACTGCACGGGGTAGAACAGCAGGCCGTTGAGTTCCTCGAACACCGGCAGCACCGACTTGCGCGACACCGAGGTCCAGCAGCCGAACACCACCGCGCACTTGTCCTGGGTGATGAGCTGGCGTGCCTTCTCGGCGAACAGCGGCCAGTTCGACGCCGGGTCCACGACTACCGGCTCGATCTGCCGGCCCATCACGCCACCGTTTTTGTTGATATCTGAAATGGTCATCAACGCGGTGTCTTTCAGAGACGTTTCCGAGATCGCCATCGTGCCCGACAAGGAGTGCAAGATGCCGACCTTGATCGGCCCGCTGTCGGACTGCGCGTTAGCAAACGGACTCTGGCCTGCGAGTGCCAATGCGCCAGACATTGACCCGAGCTTTAACAGATTGCGACGTTTCATTTGCTACCCCTTGCCTTTGGTTGAATGAATGTTTTATGGGCGTCGATTCCAGCCATCGAGGCTGTCCGGCATGGCTTGCCAGACAACTACTGCAAGGCACGTGCCAAGTGGTAAGAATGACCTGTGCGGCGCGCACGGGGCGCTGCGGTGCGGTAGGCACTGTCCCGGTCGATCGGCGGCCGGTATGCCGGATGGGCGCAAATGTGGTGCATGCGTTGATGTCTCGCCTCGTTGCGGTGCGCGTCGCGCTGCAACGAAGCGTGCCTGGCCGCCAGCGGGCGGCCAAGGTGCATCGCCGCCGCGCCTTTGTGCATGAGGGCGGCGCACCGCTCGCAAATAAAAAAGGCTGGCCACCTTGCGGTGCCAGCCTCCTGCCATGAGCGAATGACGCAGTGCGTCTGGAACCTAGAACGCTACGAATGGCCCCGCTTGCGTCCCTACCCTGGCGTTTTCGAGCACGGTATAGACGGTTCGGCCGTAGAAGAATGGCAGGCCCCAGAGGAAGCCCTCTTCGGACAACATGTTGTTGGTGGAGACGTCGTAGACCGGCAGGCTGGCCAGGTACATGCCGAGATTGTCATAGGCAGCGTAGCCGCTTCCCATCATGTTGGTCGCGTTGCCGATCGAGAACTGCACCATGACAGGGTTGCCGGTCCCGTTAGTGGACGCCATGGTTGCCGACAGCGTCTGGTCGCTCGGTGGCGTGTACCACTCGCCCGTGGTCGGGATCGTGGTGTCCGAGAAAGCGTAGCCGTTGGTGCCGCTGTCAATCGCGCTGTTGATGATCGCGCGGCCTTGATACTGGGTCGTAAAAAGGCCGTTGCCATCCACCTGCAAGATGTTCGCGTTGGCCGGCAGCGCGTTGTTCGCCTGCGTGCCGACACCGAATATCAACTGTCCCGTCACCCGGACCTGTCCTCCCGCGGGCAACGCGGGCAGGCGAATGACGGTGCCGTTGTTATTGGTAGCCAAACCTGCAACCGGGTTCATGACCTGCCTGGTGAGCGGTACGCGCGTGCCGGTGCATGAGTCCGTGGTCGGGCAATAGTAGTAGCCCGCCGGAATCACCGACTTTGCCGCGAGCGAACTGTCACGCACGAAATGGCCGATGCCCACGATTCCATTGAAGGCACGGTTGCCGTTGGCGCCGAGGAGCGGGCCGAGGTCTGGGCCGCCACGGGAGGTGCAGTCATCGGGCGCGGTGTATCCGCCGTCGCCGATCACCTGGATGGGGATGTTGCTCGCCTTCTTGTTGCCCAGGATGACATCGGCGCGCTTGATGGGCCCCCATGTGAAGCCGGACGCGAACAGCGCGCATTGAACGATTGGCGCCGAGCCGACCTTGTCGTCGGTGGCGCCGACCTGCGTCAGCAACTGGGCGTTCAGCGCAGGACTCAACGCGCTGCTGGCAACCCGCACGCCGACCGAGCCGGTATCGACGAGCATATTCGTCACCGTCACGCACTGACTGTTGTTGGGGGCACCGGCCGGGCACAGCGTGACCGTGACGGAGGGCTGGTTGACGGCGTCCATCGAGGTATCCACGACGATCGGCACCGAGTTGCTGGTGTCGACGGGCGGAGACGGCGGCGTGGGCGTCACCGGCCAGCTTGCCGAGGCCGGCCAGTTGATGCCGCTGTTCGTGCTGCTCTCTCCGGAGCCTCCGCCGCATGCGGAGAGGACGACGCTGGCGCTCAGTAGCGCGACGCCGAGGGTGTGGCTGAAGGTCTTCATTTTGATGGTGTTCCGGGAAGGCGGCGGCGCGTTACTGCAGGTTGTTTGCGCGGAGATCGGCGGGCATGAGGCGGGGGAGGTAGGCGGTGCCGAAGAAATGTCCTGGGCGTCCCGCCGACTCGATCTGAAGCTCGCCGTTGTGCTGGATCAGCGCGCCTGTGCCGCGCAAACGTTCTTCGCCCGCGGAGACGAAGTTGGGGAAGTAGTTGCCGAGCAGCGCTTTCATGTCGGGTCGCACCGGGCCTTGCCACGTGAGCGCGAAGACGACGTTGCTCGGCAGCACATACTCGCGCACGGTGATGCCGTCGGCATCGCGCGACTCGTACACGGAATAGGCTGAGGTGGAGTAGGCGGGCGTCGCTACGGAAGCAGATAAAGCGGACGCTGTGGATGCAGCGGACGATGCAGCCTGCCGGGTGGCATGCAGCGACACGGGAGCGGATGACCCCGCTGCGGGGGCGCCCCCGAGCACGGCGTGGGCGGTGAGCGGCAACAGCGTTGCTGCGGCCAGCGCGATCTTCACGAATCTCATCAGACTGCTCCGGAAATTGAGTCGGAGCATGTTGCCTTCAACGAGCAGATCGAGCCGCTGGAAACTTCCTAATCTGTGACGTGAAGTATCGGTACGGGATAGCGACACGCGAAATGGACGAAAAAAAGCCACCGCATGGGTGGCTCATAGATACGCTGGCTTCGTACTCTTCAATTTCAATAAGTGGGCACGGCCGGATCAACCTGTCTCGACCACGCGTCAATCCCGCCTTGCAGATTGAACACGTTTTTATGCCCGCGCGATTCGAGAAACATCGCGACCTGCGCGCTACGTGCGCCGTGGTGGCACACGCAGACAATCTGCGCGTCGTCATCGAGTTCTTCGCTGCGCGCGGGAATCTCACGCATCGGGATCGACACGGCGCCGGCGATCGACGCTGTCTGGATTTCCCACGGCTCGCGCACGTCGAGCAGCACGGGCGCGGGACGCGATTGATCGGCAAGCCATTCGGCCAGAGCGGGAGCGGTCAGGTTTTGCATCAGCGGTACACCCTTAGAACTTGAAACGCGGCGGCTGCACGGCGTTGATCAGCGGCTCGACATACGTTTCGAACACGTCGGCAATGCGATATTGCTTTTCGTCGATGCGCGTGATGATCTGTGCCTTCATGACCGGCGCGGTGCCGACGAACGCTGCCAGACGGCCGCCAATCTTCAGATGCTCGAGGATCTCCTGCGGCAGGACCGGCAGGCCGCCCGACACGCAGATCACATCGTACGGTGCCGCTGCGGGCCAGCCGCGCGCGGCGTCGGCGGTCGCGACTTCGGCATTCAGGACACCATTGGCGGCCAGGTTGGCCTTGGCCAGTTCAGCGATTTCCGGTTCGATATCCACGGTCAGCACGTGCTGTGCGCGGTGGGCGAGCAGCGCCGCCATATAACCCGAGCCAGCACCGATTTCCAGCACGCTTTCGTGCTTCTTCACGGCCAGTTCCTGCAGCACGCGCGCTTCGACGCGCGGCGCCAGCATGTGCTGCCCAGCCGGCAACGGCACTTCGAAGTCGACGAAGGCCAGTTCGCGATAGACCGTGGGGACGAAATTCTCACGCTTGACGATCGAGAGCAGATTCAGCACGTCCTGGTCGAGCACTTCCCAGGGGCGGATCTGCTGTTCGATCATGTTGAAACGCGCTTGTTCGATATTCATGGTGGGTTCGGCGGTTCGGTTTAGGTGCGACCTGTGGGGGTTCGGGACAACTGCGGAATTGTACCAAACCAGGGGCGAAACCCGTTTCCCGGACAGCAGGCCGCACGGCGATCCGATAGCAACCTGGTGCCAACCCGGCCCGTGTTAATCCCTACGAGACAGGCCTTGCGATTCCTTGCTCCATCGCCCAAAAATGTAATCGATTACATTTTTGCGACAAAAAACTGTGTCCCGACTGCCGCAATCAGAGACCAACGCGCCCCGAACCGCACCTCCCTCGTCCGAGGGCATCTCCATTGCGGGCGTTGCCGAGCAGGCCGGGGTGTCGGTGGCGACGGTTTCGCGGGTATTGAACGGCCATGCCAACGTGCGTCCCGCCACGCGCGACAAGGTGCTGGCAGCAGTGGACGCGAGCGGCTACCGCGTCAACGAGCTCGCCCGCAATCTGCGCACCGCCGAGAGCCGGCTGCTGCTGACCATGGTGCCGGACGTCGGCAATCCGTTTTATGCGGAGATCGTGCGCGGCATCGACAGCGTCGCGCGTCAGCACGGCTATTTCATGCTGCTATGCGACACGGGCGCCGACCCGGGTCGCGAGCGCAGCTACTTCGACCTGTTGCGGCGGCGTCGTGCCGACGGCGCGATCTGCCTGGATCCGGCCACGGTGCAGCAGGCGCTCGCCGAAGAGTCCGGCGCGTTGCCGTGGGTCGCGTGCTGCGAGTTCGATCCGGCGGTCGGCGTGCCGTATGTCGGCATCGACAACTACCGCGCTGCCGGCGACGCCGTGCGGCATCTGCTGGCGCAGGGGCATCGGCGGATCGGCCTGATCAACTCCGACGTCGCTTACCTTTACGCGCGGCAGCGCCAGCAAGGCTACCTCGACGCATTGCGCGACGCCGGCATCACGCCGGACGAACGTTGGCGCATGAATCTGAACAGCCTCGACTACGAAGCGGGCGCGTCCGCCGCAGCGATGCTGATGGCGCAACGCGACGCGCCAAGCGCGATCTTCGCGGTGTCGGACACGCTCGCGATCGGCGTGATTCACGGTCTGCGCAGCGTCGGCAAACGTGTGCCGGACGACGTCGCCGTGATCGGTTTCGACGATATCTCGCTCGCCGCACAGATCGACCCGCCGCTGACTACGATCGCCCAGCCGATGCGCGAGCTCGGCGAAACCGCTGCGCGCCTGTTGCTGCAGCGTCTGGCGAATCCCCTCGCAAGCGTGCCCGGTGTGCTGTTGCCGCACCGGCTCGTGATTCGCGGGAGTGCCTGAGCCATGAGCCTCGCCGTACGTTTCGACGACATCCGCAAAGACTTCGGCCCGGTGCGCGTGCTGCATGGAGTGAGTTTCGAGCTGACGCCTGGCCGCATCTACGGGCTGCTTGGCGAGAACGGTGCGGGCAAATCGACGCTGATGAAAATCCTCGCCGGGTATGAGGCGGCCACCACGGGCACCTTGCTGATCGACGGCGCGGCGCAGCAGTTTGCCAGCTCGCGCGAGGCGGAAGCCGCCGGCATCGTGCTGATTCACCAGGAGTTCAACCTGGCGGAGCATCTGACGATCGCGCAGAACATGTATCTGGGCCACGAAAAGCGCCGCGGCTGGCTGCTTGACGACGCCGCGATGCGCGCGGAGGCAGTGCGACATCTCGCGCAAGTCGGCTTGAAAAAGTCGCCGGACACCAAGGTGCGCGATCTGATCGTCGCCGAAAAGCAGATGGTGGAGATTGCCAAGGCGCTGTCACGCAAGGCGCGCCTGTTGATCATGGATGAGCCGACCGCCACGCTGACGCCATCCGAAACCGAACGCCTGTTTGCGCTGATGACGAAGCTGAAGGCTGATGGCGTCACCATCATCTACATCTCGCACAAGCTCGACGAAGTCGAGCACATCACCGACGAGGTGATCGTGATGCGCGACGGTCGTTTCGTTGCACGCGGGGAAACCGCAGGACTCGCACGGCAACAGATGGCCAACCTGATGGTTGGGCGCGACCTCTCCGATATGTTTCCGGACAAAGTGCCGGTCTCTGCAGACGCTGCAATCGCCCTGAAAGTCGAAGGCCTTGTCGTACCCGATTGGGTCGAAGACCTGAGCTTCGAGGTTCGCGCGGGCGAGGTGCTCGGTTTTGCGGGCCTCGTCGGCGCGGGTCGTACGGAGGCCTTCGAGGCGATCCTCGGCCTGCGCCGCCGCCTTGCTGGGCGCATCGAGATTGGCGGCCACGCCGTGCAGATCAAAAAGCCGCTCGATGCGATGCGTAACGGGCTCACCTACCTGAGCGAAGACCGCAAAGGCAAGGCGCTGCACGTCAATCTGAACCTGCAGGACAACCTCACCCTGATGACGCTCGAGCAATACACGCATCCGCTGCTCGATCTGAAAGCGGGGCGGGCAGCCCTCAAGCGGGCGGTGAGCGACTTCGGTATTCGCACTGGCGATCTGTCGAGCCGCGCCCGCATGCTATCGGGCGGCAACCAGCAGAAGCTCGCACTTGCCAAGTACCTGCAGCCGAACCCGAACGTAGTGGTGCTCGACGAGCCGACCCGCGGCGTCGATGTCGGCTCGAAGCGCGACATCTATTTCCTGATTCACCGGCTTGCGTCGCAAGGGCGCGCGGTGATCGTCATTTCATCCGAACTGATCGAGCTGATCGGCCTGTGCCATCGCGTCGCCGTGATGCGCACGGGCCGGCTACAGGCCACGCTCGATCTCGACCACCTGACCGAAGAGGAGTTGATCGCTCATGCGACCGGCACCCACTGAAGCCGCACAATCCGGCCGAGCCATGCGTCTCGCGCATCATCTGTACGGGCTGGGACCGCTCGTCGGTCTCATCGTGCTGTGCGTCACCGGCACCTTGCTCAATCACGATTTCGCCACCGTCGACAACCTGATGAACGTGCTTACGCGTACGTCGTTCATCGGCATCATCGCGGTCGGCGAGACCTTCGTGATCATCTCCGGCGGCATCGATCTGTCGGTGGGGTCGATGGCCGCATTGATCGCCGGCAGCATGATCTGGCTGATGAATGGCCTGTCGGCGGGTGTCGGCGGGCATACGTTCGCGCCGCTCATGATCATCGCGATCGGCATTGTGCTGGCGTTCGTGTTGGGTGGATTGTTCGGCTGGGCGCATGGCCTGTTGATTACCAAGGGGCGTATCGAGCCATTCATCGTCACGCTGGGCACGCTTGGTATTTTTCGCGCAGTGCTCACCTGGCTTGCCGACGGCGGTGCGCTCACGCTCAACAATTCGCTGACCGATCTCTACAGTCCCGTGTATTACGCGAGTCTGCTCGGCGTGCCCGTTCCCATCTGGGTGTTTCTCGTGGTGGCGGCGGGCGGCACGCTGATCCTGAACCGCACGGCATTCGGCCGGCATGTGCAGGCGATTGGCTCGAACGAACAGGTCGCGCGCTATGCCGCGATTCGCGTCGATACCGTCAAGATCATTACCTACGTACTGCTTGGCATCTGCGTGGGCGTTGCGACGGTGCTCTACGTGCCACGCCTTGGTTCGGCTACGCCGACGACCGGGATCTTGTGGGAACTGGAGGCGATCGCGGCAGTGGTGGTCGGCGGTACCGCGCTTAAAGGCGGCGAGGGACGTGTGATCGGCACGGTGATCGGGGCGATCCTGCTGTCGGTGATCGCAAACATTCTGAATCTCACCAGCATCATCAGCGTGTACCTGAACGCGGCGGTGCAGGGGGCGGTGATTATCGTCGTGGCGTTTTTGCAGCGCGGGCGGCGATAAGCGGCGGTGTGGCAGGCAGTGACGGTGGTTCGGCACGATAGCAGCAGGGGCAGCACGGGCATACGAAGGGCAGCACAGCCGAAGCAGTGCAGGAAACCGAGGCGCACGAAAGTGCCTCATAGATCAACAACCGTGATGAGACCGGAGCAGGCGTTCAGGCGCCGACTCCGGTCGACATAGGAGACACAACATGAAGCAGGTCATTCGAGCGATCAGCGCCGGCGTGCTGGCGTTGGGAATATTGGGGGCCGCGGGCGCAGCGCGTGCCGACGACAAGGTCATTCTGGGCGTGGCGATACCGACGGCCGATCACGGCTTCACTGGCGGCATCGACTGGTGGGCAAACAAGGCGAAGGAGGACATGGAGAAGGCACACCCCGACCTCAAGGTGATCCTCAAAACCTCGGCAAGCGCGCCGGAGCAGGCCAACCAGTTGCAGGACATGGTCACCGTCAACAAGATCAATGCACTGGTGATCTTCCCGCATGAATCGGCTTCGTTGACGCAGCCGGTAGCGCAGGTGAAGAAAAAAGGCATCTACGTGACGGTGGTGGATCGCGGCCTGACCGACACCAGCGCGCAGGACGCGTACGTAGCGGGCGATAACACGGCCTTCGGCAGGCTCGCCGGCGAGTACTTCTGCAAATCGCTGAACGGCAAGGGCGACATCGTCGCGTTGCGCGGCATTCCGACCACGCTCGATAACGAACGCTATAGCGCGTTCACCGAAGCGCTGAAGGCGTGTCCTGGCGTGAAGGTGCTCGACGCGAAATACGCCAACTGGAATCGCGACGATGCGTTCAAGGTCATGCAGGATTATCTGACGCGCTTCAAGCATATCGACGCGGTGTGGTCCGCGGATGACGACATGTCGGTGGGCGTGCTTAAGGCCATCGATCAGGCGAAGCGCACGGACATCAAGGAAGTCCTGGGCGGCGCCGGATCGAAAGAGATGATCAAGCGCGTGCTGGACGGCGACAAGATCATCAACGCGGACGTCACGTACTCGCCGAAGTTCATCTACGACGCAATCAAGTTGACCGCCGAGGCCCGTCTGAAGGGCCAGACGCTGCCGCCGAAGACGATCATCCCGTCGGTGCTTGTCACGAAGGACAACGCGAAGGACTACTACTTCCCGGATTCACCGTTCTAACAGGTTGGACCGCGCGTCCGGTGGCGCGCGGTCCAACCTTTGACCGAGGAGCAACACGATGAAGACCATCAAGGGGCCGGCGATCTATCTGGCCCAGTTCCTGGGCGACAAGGCGCCCTTCGACAGCCTGGAAAACCTCGCAGGCTGGGCTGCCAGCCTTGGCTACAAGGGGATCCAGGTGCCGGTCGACCCACGCCTGATCGACCTCGAACAGGCTGCAGCGAGCCAGACGTATTGCGACGAGCTATTGGGTGTGGTCGCCGACGCCGGTGTCGAGATCACCGAACTGGCGACACATCTGCAAGGGCAGCTGGTGGCGGTGCATCCGGCCTATGACCTGCTGTTCGACGGCTTTGCGGCTCCGCATGTACGCGGCAATCCGCAGGCGCGCACCGAATGGGCGATCCAGCAGGTGAAGCTGGCGGCGCAGGCGTCGCGACGGCTCGGGCTCGACACGCATGTGTCGTTTTCCGGCGCGCTCGCATGGCCCTATGTGTACCCGTGGCCGCAACGTCCCGCAGGTCTCGTCGAGGAAGCCTTTGATGAACTGGCGCGCCGCTGGACGCCGATTCTCAATGCGTTCGATGAAGTCGGCGTGGACGTCGCGTACGAACTGCATCCGGGTGAAGATCTGCATGACGGTGTGACGTTCGAGCGTTTTCTTGAGCGCCTGAACGGTGCGGGCGCACAGCGCCGCGCGAACATTCTGTTCGATCCAAGTCACTACGTGTTGCAGCAACTCGATTACCTCTCGTTCATCGATATCTATCACGAGCGCATCAAGGTCTTCCACGTGAAGGACGCGGAGTTTCGTCCGACGGGCAAGGCGGGCGTCTACGGCAGCTACAGCGACTGGGTCGAACGTCCGGGCCGGTTCCGCTCGCTCGGCGATGGCCAGATCGATTTCGGCGCGATCTTCTCGAAGATGGCGCAATACGATTACCCCGGCTGGGCAGTCCTCGAATGGGAATGCGCGTTGAAGCATCCGGAAGACGGCGCGCGCGAGGGCGCAGAGTTCATTCGGCGTCACATCATTCGGGTTGCCGAGCATTCGTTTGACGACTTCGCGGGCAGCGGCGTCGACACGGCGCAATTGAAGCGTGTGCTGGGTATCTGAGCGTATCGATCAAAGGAGCATCTTCCATGACACGAAAGTTACGGCTGGGCATGGTCGGCGGCGGGCAGGGCGCGTTCATCGGCGCGGTGCACCGGATCGCCGCACGCCTCGACGACCGTTTCGAACTGGTGGCGGGCGCATTGTCGTCCGATCCGCAACGCGCCAAGGCGAGTGCGGAAGAAGCCGGCATTGCCCGCAGTTACGCAGACTGGGGTGAGATGGCGCGGGCCGAAGCTGCGCGCAAAGACGACGGAATCGACGCAGTAGCGATCGTCACGCCGAACCATCTGCATGCGCCGGTGGCGACCGCGTTTCTCGAAGCCGGAATTCACGTGATCTGCGACAAGCCGCTCGCCGTGTCGCTCGCGCAAGGACAGGCGCTGGCTAAACTCGCGCGCGAGAAGAAGCGGCTGTTCGCGCTGACGCACACGTATTCGGGCTATCCGATGGTCCGCCACGCGCGCGAGTTGGTCGAAGCGGGCGAGCTTGGAGAGGTGCGCGTGGTGCAGGTCGAATACGCGCAGGACTGGCTTGCGGAGCCGATCGAGCAATCCGGTACGAACAAACAGGCCGGCTGGCGCACCGATCCGGCGCTGTCCGGCCCGGCAGGCTGCCTCGGCGATATCGGCACGCATGCGTATCACCTCGCTGCATTCGTCACCGGCATGCAGCCCAAATGGCTCTCCGCCGAACTGCACACTTTCGTGCCGGGGCGCCGCGTCGACGATCACGTGCAAGCCATGCTGCGCTACGAAAACGGCGCGCGCGGCATGCTGTGGGCAAGCCAGGTGGCGAGCGGCGCGGAGAATGCGCTGCGGCTGCGCGTGTACGGCACCAAAGCCGGTCTCACCTTCGATCAGGAGAATCCCAACGAGCTGTGGTTCATACCGCTTGGCGGCGCGGCGCAGCGGCTCACCCGCGGCCGGGTGAAGAGCGCTATCGCTGCTCATGCGACGCGTGTGCCGCCGGGGCATCCGGAGGGCTATCTGGAGGCTTTCGCGCAACTCTATAAAGACGCTGCATTGCAAATCGAGGCATTGGATGCCGGCAAAGCGCCGCCGCAGGAAAGTAAGCTTCTGACGACCGTCGACGATGGGGTCGCGGGCCTGCACTTTATCGAGGCGGTACTCGCCAGCAGCGCGGCTGATGGGCAGATAAAGGAAGTGCAACGCGGGTAAGGGTCAGGAGACGTCTTGACGCGGTAAGATGCGGCGGTGCCCCTCTTTGACGGACTCACGCATGTCGACCTCCTTCGCGTCCAGCCAGTCCACTGCTCCCCGCAAACAGACGATTCTCCTGCTCGGCGGCACGGGCCTCGTCGGTAGCGCGTGTTTGCGTCTGCTTGCCCGGGACGATCGGGTCAGGGAAATCCGGATGCTGGTGCGGCGGGCGTCGGGATCGGCCGTGACGGGGTCGACGGGTGGCAACCGGGTCGTCGAGCACGTGATCGACTATGACTGGCCTGACGCGGATTCGGACATCTTCGACGTCGACTCCGTCATCTGCGCACTGGGCACGACCATCCGCACGGCGGGTTCACAGGCGGCGTTTCGCAAGGTGGACTACGAATACCCGCTGCGGATTGCCGGTATTGCCCGCCGCCATGGCGCTTCGCACTTTGCGATAGTCAGTGCGATTGGCGCCGATCCGCAAGCGCGCACTTTCTACAGCCGCGTGAAAGGGAATGTGGAGCAGAGTTTGAGGAAGCTCGACTATCCGGTGCTGACCATCGTACGGCCTTCATTCCTGATGGGCGAACGTAACGAGAGCAGGCCGCTGGAAAGCATTGCGCGGCGTCTCGGGGTGTATCTGCCGCCGAAGTGGCGCTCGATTTCCGTCGAGCGGGTGGCGCGGGCGCTGGTGACCGAGGTCCTGAGCGGCGATACGCGTGGCGTCAATATCATCGAGAACGACGCGCTGCATGACGCGCCGCCTTTGTGCCGCTGAGCTTTCTTCCAGCTCTCGTGCCGCGGGCGCTTTAGCTCTTGCTTTTCCTGATCTGCTCTTCGAACGCGAGGTCTAGCTTGCTTGCCTTGCGCGGTTTCGGCGGCCCGAAGCCGTCGACGAATTTGACGAAATCGTCGAGCGGCAGCGGATCGGAAACCTTCTTGTCCGCGCCGCCCGATTTGTCGACCAGATAGAACAGGCCGCCGGACAGGCTAATCGCCGCGAACTGCGGATTGCCGCTGCGGGTTTTTAGCCGCTCGACGGCGTTGATGGCTCGGGTGGTGCGCATGGTGGTGCGATTGCGGGAGGAGGGGGCATTTACTGTATCAGCAATGGTGCGCCATCGTCTGCCCAATCGCCGTATGCGGTCCCGCTTCCAGGCTGATCTGCCACGCTGACTCAGGAGCCACGCGCTTCGTATCGCACGAAAGCGCGTGGCTTACGCGGCTACGGCCGATGCGTTCGCTACTTCTGGTAGCCCGCCGAGCGTACGGCGCGGTTAGCAGCAGCCTGACCCGCCTGCAGCGCCTGGTCAACGCTGATCTGTCCTGCGAGCGCCCCGGCTATCTGCTGCCCGATCAGGGTTCCGAACGACTGGAATTCCGGAATCCCCACATATTGCACGCCGCTGTACGGGACTTTCTTCAAAGTTGAGTCGTTCGGGTTGGCGGTCTCGATGGCGTTCAGCACGAATTCGCTGAACGGCGCGGCCTGCTTGTACTCAGGACGTGCGTAGGTGGATTGACGCGTACCCGGCGGCAGCGATGCCCAACCGATGTCGTTGCCGACCAGCGTGATGTATTCCTTCGACGTCGCCCATTCGATGAACCGCTTGGCCGCATCTTGCGACTTCGACGACTTCGGAATGGCGAACGACCACGACCAGAGCCAGTGCGAACCCTTCGGCGTCACCTGGGTGGGCGCCGCAGCGAAGCCCACCTTGTCTGCGACGGACGATTCGGACTTGTTGTAGAGGATCCCGGCGGCCGATGTCGCATCGACCCAGATCGCGCACTTGCCGCCCGTCATCAGCGACAGATTTTCGTTGAAGCCATTTGAACTGGCTCCCGGCGGTCCATCTTTCTTCAACAGGTCGACGTAGAAATTGATCGCGCTCTTCCATTCCGGAGAATCGACCTGTGCGTTCCACTTCTCGTCGAAGTAACGTCCGCCGTACGTGTTCACCAGTGTCGAGACAAAAGCCATGTTCTCACCCCAGCCGGCCTTGCCACGCAGACAGATACCGTAAACGCCGTTGGCCCGGTCGTTCAGCTTGTCCGCAAGCTCGCTGATCTGGCTGTAGGTGGGATGATCGGGCATCGTCAAACCCTTGGCGGCGAACAGGTCCTTCCGGTAGAACGTCATCGAGCTTTCGGCGTTGAACGGCAAGGCGTATAGCGTTCCGTTGTAAGACAGGCCGTCGCGCACCGATTTGAGCACGTCGTCGAGATCGTAGCTGGCAGGCAAGCCGGTGATCGGAACCAGCCATCCGCGTTTGCCCCAGAGCGGTGCTTCATAGGTCCCGATAGCCGATACGTCGAACTGGCCGCCGTTAGTCGTGATATCCGTTGTCAGGCGCTGCCGGAGCACATTTTCTTCGAGCACGATCCACTTCAACTGGATATCGGGGTTGGCCTTTTCGAACACTGGAGAAAGCTTTTTCATCTCGATCAGATCGTTGTTGTTCGGTACAGCGATCGTGACAGTGGTGGCATAGGCCACGCCACCCAGGCCCAGCCCCAGACCAATTCCCGCAACTGCTGATGCAATAAGACGGCTCCGCAAGGCGCCGCAGCGCAGCGAAGCCATATGAGAAAGGCTAATCATTTCAGTCTCCTAAACATCGTCGTGGGTTATGTAAAGCCCTCTACTGCCTCCATTTGCTCTCAGGTTTTCGTTCGTGTTGGGATCTAGATAATCGTGTAGCCGCCGTCGATCAGCAGGTTCGCGCCGTTGACCATGGCGGCCTCGCGGCTTGCCACGTACATGATTGCGCACGCGATCTCAGCGGGCCTGGCAAATCGGCGGGTGGGGATCGCGGCTCTGGCGCGTTCGCCTTTTTCCCCGGCCCATCCGGTGAGGCCCAGTTCCGTTTCGACTACGGTCGGAGAGATGGCATTGACCGTTACGCCTCTCGGCCCCCATTCGAGCGCCATGCAATTGGTCATGCCGATGACGCCGGCTTTACTGGCGCAATAAGCGACATGCCCTTCGATGCCAATCACAGCAGCCTGGGACGCCAGGTTGACGATCCTTCCCTGCCCACGAGCAAGCATGTCCGGTGCGAAGGCCCGCGCAACGAGAAACGCGCCGCGCAAGTTGACGGCCATCGTTTTGTCCCATGTTTCAAGGGGAAAATCTTCGGCTGGTGCAAGCGGACCAATGCCTGCGTTGTTGACCAGGATGTCGACGCGATCGAACTGCGAAAGAATTTTGTTGGCCGTTGCGGCGACCGATTCCGGGTCGCTGATGTCGGCGATCCAGCCCCTGTGGACTTCACCGAGGTTCGAAGCGATATCCACGATGGACTCGGAACGGTCGATCAGGGCGAGCGTCGCGCCGGCTGCGGCGAATTGCTCCGCAACCTGCCGGCCTATTCCGGCTGCCGCGCCTGTTATTACTACGACCGCGTCGCTAAAATCATAAGACGCGTTGGGCTTAAAGGACATGACATCCTCCTTGTTAAGGTTTGACTCGTTTGCAGCGAGCGCTATCGCGGTGACGTGCCACGTTACTCACGACAAGCGGATGCGTATTGCCCCACGACTTCGCGGACCTTGCTTTGCACGATGCTCATCGGTGAACCGTCGATGGCGCCGCGCCGCAGCGCCCAGTACTGCGCCGGCAAATAGCGGCTCAGGAGATTTTCCGGAATCGTTGTGCCGGTGAGGTTGTGCAGTAGCTGTTGCGCAGCTGCATCGACTTGCGGGTCGGCCCAGTAATACCGCACCCGGTCGCTATAGCTGTAGGTGCGAAGCAGACGTCGTTGGGTTTCGTCGCCGTGGTAATACCTGTCCCAGTTGTCAGGTTTGCGAAGCATCGCGGCTTCCACGGCTACCGGCAGGTCGGCGCGCTGCGCTGCGGGTAGCAGTTCAGCTTCGATGTCCGACAGCGCGTAGAGTGCCTCGCGCAACGCGAACGTGACGCCCGGGCCCACCTTAAGAATCGCAAAGCCGTCCCGCACGAGCGCCCGCAGCGATTCGGGCGTTTGATAGTCTGTCGAGTGCGCTTCGAAGACCATGCCGGGCAGTTGCGTCAGAACCTGGGAAAGACTGGTGGCAAGGGCGGGCTGATAGTCGATCACTTTCGTGTGGTCGAATTCGACGCCGGGTTGCACGACCAGCGCAATCACGCGGTCCCACGCTGGGTCGAGGTTCCGCGCGCGCCACGCATCACGATGTACGGCGACCGTTTCCAGTGCGGCTTCTTTCCGGGTGACTTCGACGGTATCGAGCGTTTCGCTTGCGCCGCCTGGCACCGGCACTTCCGTGCCGATCACATAAACCGGGCGGTTGTCGAACCCTGCGTGATCCGCCGCGGCCTCGGCAACAGCACACAATTGCGCCGCGCGTTGCGCCACCACGCTGTCCGACAGTCGCTCCGGATCGCCGCCGCAAGCCATGCTGGTGTCCAGGTGGATCTTCGTGAATCCTGCCCGCACATAGGCGTCGATGAGTGCTTCCGCGCGCCGCATGGCTTCTTCCGCTGGAAGGCTGCGCCACGCGTTCGGTCCGAGATGATCGCCGCCGAGAATCAGATGCTCGCGCGGCAAACCGACCTGCTCCGCGATACCGTGCGCGAAGCGAATGAAGTCCGCCGGCTTCATGCCGGTGTAGCCGCCGTATTGATCCACCTGATTCGAGGTGGATTCGACGAGCAACGGCGTGCCATCGTCGACGGCCTGTTGCATCGCTGCGGCCAGCACCCAGGGATGCGCCGAGCAGATCGAATAGATTCCGTTCAGGGACTTCGCTGCACTATGCCCGTTGGAAAGGCGCGCGACCACGTTATCCATGATGAGACTCCGGGTTCGCGATGAATGCGTTGAGTTCGGCCAGCGACGCCGTGCCTTCCATCGGGCCGCGAAAGCTGACGGCGCGAGCGCCGCTCGCGCAGCCGTAGCGCAACGCTTCGGCGACGCTCATGCCCTGCGACCGGCAGGCGATGTAGGTCGCACCAAAACAGTCGCCAGCGCCAGTGGGATCCACTTCTCGCACCTGGACCGCCGGCACATGGAGTTCGTCGGTGCCGTCGTAGAAGCTGCAACCGTCTTTGCCGCGCTTGACCACGACCTCGCGAATGCCGCGCTGCAGGAGTTCGTCGATTGCGGCGCGCTCGGAACCGGCGGTGGCCAGCAGCGTCACCTCATGACCGCTCGGCAGGAACACATCGGTGTAGTCGAGAATGAAATCGAGTGCCTCGCGCATTTCGGGAATCCTCAACATTTCCTTGCGGATGTTCGGATCGAAGCTGACGGTGCCACCGTGCCCCTTGACGGTCTCGATGACCTTTTTCATCGCCTCGATGATGCGAAACGAAAACAGCGACGACCCCATCACGTGAAAGTGCCGGCAATCCTTCAACAGGTCTTCGCGGATGTTGGCTACGGAAAGATGCGCCGACGCGCTATTCGTGATGTTGAAGATGAAGTCGCGCTCGCCGTCTTCGCGGTAGGTGACGAAGGCACTCCCGGTTGTCTGCCCCTTGATGACGGCGATACCCGAGACGTCCACGCCATCGGAGCGCAGACGCTCGACGTTGAGCGTGCCGAAGTCGTCGTCGCCGACGCAGCCGATCATCGCGCAGCGGCTGCCGAGGCGCGCCACCTGATCGATGAAGATCGCCGGCGCGCCGCTCGCATAGGGGCCGATCAGCGTGCCTGGTTTGCGGAACGACTGGCCGCGCTCGGTCGCCATGATTTCGACGAGGATCTCCCCCATCGTCAGGATGTAGCCGGTCTTTCCGGTGCTGTGAGATTTCGGATCAGGCATGGCGTGTCTTCGTTTGAAATCGGTGGTTCATGGCGTCGCTTCCTTGAATTTCCTTGAATGGACCGTCAGCGCGTGGTCCGCCGGAATTCGATAATTCCGTTTTCGCGCCGGTGTAGTTCAAGCTGCTTGCGTGGAAACAGGTCCATCGTGGGCGGATCGATGCCATCGTCGATCACCAGTCCGCCGATCTCGCTGAGGTTGCAAAACACATGGCCGTCGCGCTCGGACAACTGCGGCTGATACGCGACGACGATGGTGCGGGCGGCGCTCTGGGTGGCAGCATGAAACACCCGAGCGAGGCCCGGGTCGACGCACAGCAGATTGCCGTCGCGGTCCAGACCTGACGCTTCGAGAATGCAGAGATCGAGCGAGCGCGTGGTAACGGAGCGCTCCGCTTCGGGGCCGGTCAAGGTGGTGCCCTCCTCGATGAGATGGCCGCCGGTGAGTTGCAACTCGCCGTGCACGAAGCGCTGGGCCGTCTGAGCCATGGCGATGTCGTTCAGCAGCAGCGACAGGTTCGAGCAATCGGAAAGCAGCGGCAGCACCTTATGGACGATTTCGCCGGCGCCGAGCATCAGCGATTCGTGGTCGTCTACGGACTCGGCCGCGAAACGCGCAATTGCCATTTCCGCGGCCTTGCGCGTGGCACCGTCCGACAACGGCATCAACACACGTTCGCCGGGACGCTGCGCAAGATAGCGAGCCTTGCCGAACGAGCGCACTAGATAGCGCTGCTGTTCGAGGTAAGTCAGGTCGGTACGGATGGTCACGCTCGACACATCGAAAGCCTGGCTGAGCTCCTCGACCGATACCTCGCCGCGCTTGCGGACCATCTCGACGATCTGCAGGCGCCGCTTCAGGGAACTCTTGTTAGCCAGCATGTCTCCGCTCTTCGAAAGAAAACGCTTTTGTTTCGAAAGATAGTAGTTTCGAATCGAAAGAGAGTCAAAGGAAAGCGTGGCGGGTGGGGCTGTGGTTTTCCCTGGATGGAGCGTCGGTGGAGGACGAGCGCGTGCGTGCGCTTTCCGGAAAGGGAAACAAGGGGACGGCGGGGAAGTGTTGCGGGCTGACGCGCCGCGAGGCGAGATGACGCGCTAACGCTGGATGACGCGCGTGACGGAAGGCCCAAGGGTGGGTGCGGGTGAATTCCGGGCAGCCCAACCTTGGCAATACGGGCCGGATTCCCGGCCCGCCAGGCTCACTGGCTCAGATAGACGAACTTCCCATCCTTGATAATCCCCATCACGCTCGCCCGCTGATCGAGGCCGACGTGATCTTTCGCGCTGCTGTTGACCACGCCGTTCGGCACGACCAACTCATGCGCATGTTCCAGCTCATCGCGCAGCGCGACACGGAATGCCGGCGTGCCCGGTTGCGCCGTCTTCAGCGCTCGCGCCACGGCATCCTGCAGCCGCGGATAAACCCCCGCCGCATCGCCCGCGAACTGCGTGACCGAGCCCGGACCGTACTTCGCTTCATACGCATTCACGAACGCCAGCGCGGCTTTCTTCGCCGGATGATCCGCAGGCAGCGTGCGCGCCACCACGACCGGTTGCGTCGGGAACAGCGTGCCTTCGACATCCTTGCCACCGAGCTTGATGAACTCCGGCGTCGCAATCCCGTGCGTCTGATAAATCGCGCCCTTGTAGCCGCGTTCGATCAGCGTGCGCTGCGGCAATACCGTCGGTGTGCCCGCGCCCGCGATCAGGATCGCATCGGGCCGTGCCGCCATCACTTTCAGCACTTGTCCGGTGACGCTCGCATCGGTGCGGTTAAAGCGTTCGGTCGCAACCAGCTGGATATGCCGAAGCGCCGCGAACTTCGAAAATTCGTTGAGCCAGCTTTCGCCATAGCCATCCGCGAAGCCAATGAACCCAACCGTCTTGACGTTGTGATTCGACATGTAGCGCGTCATCACATCGGCCATCGCGCTATCGGTCTGCGCCATCTTGAAGGCCCACACGCGCTTGCCTTCCTGCGGCTCGACCACGCTGGCCGAGCCAACCAGCGTGATCATCGGCGTCTGGCTTTCCGCGACCGGGTCCAACGCGGCGATCGCTGCCGGCGTGATATTCGGCCCGACGATCACGTCGACGTGGTCTTCGTTGATCAGCTTGTGGATGTTGCGTACCGCGGCGCCCGGATCGGAACCGTCGTCCAGAATGATGTAGTCGGCTTTCTGGCCGGCAATCGTGTCCGGCCACATCAGCATCGCGTTCTTGCTGGTAATGCCGATCACGGCCGCGGGTCCAGTGCTCGACAGATCGATACCGACTTTCAGGTCGGCATGCGCGGTCGTTGCCGCAACGAGTGCCCCGAGCACGGCAATGCCGCGCAGGGTCTTTTTATACGACGTCATCGGAAGTCTCCGAAACGGTAAACGGGAAGGAAAGCAGGAAGAGGGCAGTGCAAAACGGTGAATTGAATCACAGCTCGTACGATTCGTGTTCGCCCTTGAGCGCCTGTTCGATGAGCTTTCGGTTCATGCTCGGCGACAGCAGTTCGACGAGCGTATACACATAGCTGCGCAGATACGCGCCGTTTTTGAGCGCGAGTCGCGTCACGTTGCTGCCGAACAGATGGCCGACCGGCATCGCTCGCAGATGGCGGTCGCGCTCGGCGTTAAAGGCGATATCGGCCATGATGCCCACGCCCAACCCCAGTTCGACATAGGTCTTGATCACGTCGGCGTCGATCGCTTCGAGCACGATATCCGGCGACAACCCGCGCAACCGGAACGCCTCGTTGATCTTGGTGCGGCCGGCGAACGCGTTGTCATACGTAATCAGCGGGAATTGGCTCAGATCGTCGAGCGACAGCAGCTTGCGGTCGAGCAGCGGATGGTCCGGCTGCATCACGGCGATGTGGTGCCACTGGAAGCACGGCAGCGACACCAGTTCCTTATAGTTAGCGATCGCTTCGGTGGCGATCGCCAGATCCGCCTGGTCGTGGATCACCATCTCGGCCACTTGCGTCGGGCTGCCTTGCAGAATCGAAAGGTGAACTTTCGGGAAGCGCTTCTTGAATTCTGCGATCGCGGCCGGAAGTGAGTAGCGTGCCTGCGTGTGCGTGGCCGCGATGACGAGGTTGCCCTGATCCTGCGCCGCGTAATCTTTACCGACGCGTTTCAGGCTCTCGACCTCTTGTAGGATCTTTTCGACGGAAGCGAGGATAATGCGCCCCGGCTCTGTCAGCGAGCGGACGCGTTTGCCGTGCCGGGTGAAGATTTCGACGCCCAGCTCGTCTTCCAGCTCGATGATCGCCTTCGAGACGCCGGGCTGGCTTGTATACAGTGCCTTGGCCGCTTCGGTGAGGTTGAAGTTCTGCCGCACGGCCTCACGCACGAAGCGGAACTGGTGCAGGTTCATATATAACCTCTGTGCATATCAAAAGAATTTTTTAGTCGTTTGAAGTATATGGGGAGTTTATTACTATTTCCCCATCTTTTTCAATATGGATATCTGTTTTTGTCATTAGCAAATGAGCGGGGGTCTGAAAGGTCCGCTCAACCGCACTGGCAAAAGCTGAGATCTTTGCGCGGCGCAACCGGAGCGCGGCGTGTAACGCAAACTGGGGTCCCCGAATGTACCAATACGATCAGTACGACCAGACCATCGTCGATGAACGGGTCGCGCAGTACGCCGACCAGGTTCGCCGCCGCTTGTCGGGCGAATTGAGCGAAGAGGAGTTCCGTCCGCTGCGTCTGCAGAACGGCTTGTACATGCAGCGTCACGCGTATATGCATCGCATTGCGATTCCGTACGGCAACCTGCGCAGCGACCAGATGCGCGTGCTGGCCACCATTGCGCGTGAACACGACCGCGGTTACGGCCACTTTTCGACGCGCTCGAACATCCAGTACAACTGGATCCAGCTCGAAGAAACGCCGGAAATCCTGCGCAAGCTGGCTGCTGTACAGATGCACGGCATTCAGACTTCGGGCAACTGTATCCGCAACATCACCGCCGACCAGTTCGCTGGTGTCGCGCCCGACGAAGTGGTCGATCCGCGTCCGTGGGCCGAAATCCTGCGTCAATGGTCGACGTTCCACCCCGAATTCGCCTGGCTGCCGCGCAAGTTCAAGATCGCCGTCTCCGGTTCGAAGGAAGATCGCGCCGCTGTGCAGATCCACGATCTGGGCGTGTATCTGAAGAAGAACGAGCAGGGCGAACTGGTGGTCGATATCCTGGCTGGCGGCGGCATGGGCCGCACGCCGATCGTCGGCGCGATCATCCGCCGCGACCTGCCGTGGCAGCATCTGTTGACCTACGCCGAAGCTGTCCTGCGCGTGTACAACCGTTACGGCCGCCGCGACAATATCTACAAGGCGCGCATCAAGATTCTGGTCAAGGCACTGAGCCCGGAGAAGTTCTCGGCGCAGGTCGAAGAAGAGTGGCAACATTTGAAGGACGGCCTGTCGACGCTCACGCAAGCCGAAGTCGACCGCGTTTCGCAATATTTCGCGCCGCCGCAATACGAAAAACTGCCGGATACGGACGCTTCGTTCGAAAAGCATCTGCTGGAAAACCGCGGCTTCGCCCGTTGGGTCGAGCGCAATGTGCGTCCCCACAAAGTGGCGGGTTATGCTTCGGTGACGTTGTCGTTGAAGCCGACCACGATCGCCCCTGGCGACGCCACCGACGCGCAGATGGAAGCGGTGGCCGACTGGGCCGATCAGTATTCGCTCGGCGAAATCCGTGTGTCGCACGAACAGAATCTGATTCTGGCTAACGTGCAGAAGCGCGACCTGTTCGACCTCTGGGAAAAGGCCAAGGCACAAGGGTTTGCAACGCCGAATATCGGCCTGCTGACCGACATCATCGCTTGCCCGGGCGGCGATTTCTGCTCGCTGGCGAATGCGAAGTCGATTCCAATTGCTTTGGCAATCCAGGAGCGCTTCAACGATCTGGATTACGTGTATGACCTCGGCGACGTGTCGCTGAATATCTCGGGCTGTATCAATGCCTGCGGCCACCACCACATCGGCAACATCGGCATTCTGGGCGTCGATAAGGATGGCTCTGAGTGGTATCAGGTGACGCTCGGCGGCGAGCAGGGAACGGGCGCAAACGGTGCACAGGTCGGCCGGGTGATCGGCCCGTCGTTCGCAGCAGAAGAGATGCCGGACGTGATGTCGAAGGTGATCGACACGTTCGTGGAGCATCGCATTGAAGGCGAGCGCTTTATCGAAACGTACAACCGGATCGGCATCACGCCGTTCAAGGAACGCGTGTACGCCTCGCGTCAACCGGCTCACGCGTAACCGCGACAAAGGATATTGAACAGATGGCTTTTATCATCAAGAATCGCGCGATCGTCAACGATGACTGGACAGTTGTGCGTGCAGCGGAAGACGGTGCATTGCCCGCAGTGGACGCGTTGCCGGCCGGCAAGATCATTGTGCCGTTGGCGCTGTGGCAGGCTGAACGCGACGCGCTGACGGCTTCGCGCAGCGCCGCTGAAATTGCAGTGTGGCTCGCAGCGGACAGCGAACCGGCGGATATCGTCGCCGACTTCGACAAGGTCGCTCTGATTGCCGTGGACTTCCCGGTGTTCCGCGACGGCCGCGGTTACAGCATTGGACGTCTGTTGCGCGAACGTTATGGTTACAAGGGCGAGATTCGCGCGATCGGCGACGTGCTGCGCGATCAACTCACCTTCATGTTCCGCTGCGGCTTCGATGCGTACGCCGTGCGTGCCGACAAAGACCTGCACGACGCACTGAAAGCGTTCGACGAATTTACCGTGCAGTATCAGGGCGCGGTGGATAACCCGTCGCCGCTGTTCCGCCGCCGCGAAGCCGCTGCTGCGGAGAAGGCTGCGGTATGAGTACCGTCGCCACCGCAGGTGCCGCCATCGGGCCGGAACTGGCTGCGAAGATTGAGCGCCTCGACGCGCTGCTCGATTCGATCGCGGCCCGTCACGACAAGGTGAAGTTCGCAAGCAGCCTCGCGGCGGAAGACATGCTGCTTACGCACGCCATCCTGTCGCGTCAGGTGAAGATCGGTATCTTCTCGCTGAATACGGGCCGTCTGCACGCGGAAACGGTCGGCATGCTCGACCGTGTGCGCGAGCGCTATGACTATGAGATCGAACAGTTTCATCCGCAAACGGCAGCGGTCGACGAATACGTCGCCTCGCACGGCCTGAACGCGTTTTACGAAAGCGTCGATCTGCGCAAGCGCTGCTGCGAGATCCGCAAGGTCGAGCCGCTGAACCGCGCGCTGTCGAACGTTAGCGCCTGGGTGACGGGTCAGCGCCGCGAGCAATCGGTCACTCGTGCAGAGCTGCACGAGGAAGAGCACGACGCGGCACGCAATATCGCCAAGTTCAATCCGCTCACGGACTGGACCGAGGCCGATGTGTGGGCATACCTGACTGCGTTCGACGTGCCTGTGAACCCGCTGCATGCGCGCGGGTATCCGAGCATCGGCTGCGAGCCGTGTACGCGGGCGATCCGTCCCGGCGAGGATAGCCGGGCAGGGCGCTGGTGGTGGGAGTCGGGTGACACGAAGGAATGCGGCCTGCATATCACCACGATCCCAATCGCGGTCGTCGATGAAAGCGCCTCCGCCTGATCGCCGAAGCCGGTTTTAATTCTCGATAGAATGAATATTTGCGTGACGCGGGCAGCCGCCGGCGACACGAACTCACGAAGGACCCGAACATGAGCACCACGCTCGATTCCACTGTCAACGCACCGAATACGGACACTGCAACCCGGATGGATCACCTGGACTGGCTCGAAGCTGAATCGATTCACATCCTGCGCGAACTGGTCGCCGAATGCAGCAAGCCCGCGCTGCTGTTTTCGGGCGGCAAGGACTCGGTCGTCGTGCTGCACCTGGCGCTGAAGGCATTCGGCCTCGGCGCGAACCGCAAGACCGTGCTGCCGTTCCCGCTCGTGCATATCGACACGGGCCATAACTATCAGGAAGTGATCGACTTCCGCGACCGCCGTGCCGAGCAGATCGGCGCTGAACTGGTGATCGGCCATGTCGAAGATTCGATCAAGCGCGGCACCGTGCGTCTGCGCCGCGAAACGGATTCGCGCAACGCCGCGCAGGCCGTGACGTTGCTCGAAACGATCGCTGAACATGAGTTCACCGCACTGATTGGCGGCGCGCGTCGCGACGAAGAAAAGGCCCGCGCGAAAGAGCGGATCTTCTCGTTCCGTGATGAATTCGGCCAATGGGATCCGAAGGCGCAGCGCCCGGAACTGTGGAGCCTGTACAACGCGCGTTTGCACAACGGTGAGCACCTGCGCGTGTTCCCGATCTCGAACTGGACCGAACTGGACGTGTGGCAATACATCGCCCGCGAACAGCTCGAGCTGCCGTCGATCTACTACGCGCATCAACGCGAAATCGTGCGCCGCAATGGACTGCTGGTGCCGGTCACGCCGCTCACGCCGATGCGTGAAGGCGAAACCAGCGAAGTGGCGCAGGTGCGTTTCCGCACCGTGGGCGACATTAGCTGCACGTGCCCGGTGGAAAGCGACGCGGACGATCTCGAGAAGATCATCGCCGAGACGGCCGTGACCGAAATCACGGAACGCGGCGCGACGCGGATGGACGATCAGGTGTCCGAAGCCGCGATGGAACAGCGCAAAAAGCAAGGTTATTTCTAGGCACGGGACCGGAGCAAGCGCTTTAGCGCCCACTCCGGTCGACAGAGGTAGGGAAATCATGAGTATTCATCAACCGCAAGACCTTGGCGTGCTGCGCTTTATTACGGCGGGCAGCGTCGACGACGGCAAGAGCACGCTGATCGGGCGTCTGCTTTACGACAGCAAGGCGGTGCTTTCGGACCAGTTGTCCGCACTATCGCGCGCTAAAAACAAGCGCACCGTAGGCGACGAAATCGATCTGTCGCTGCTGACGGACGGCCTTGAAGCCGAACGCGAGCAGGGCATCACGATCGACGTCGCGTATCGCTACTTCGCGACGGCCAAGCGCAAGTTCATCATTGCCGACACCCCGGGCCACGAGCAGTACACGCGCAACATGGTGACGGGCGCATCGACGGCGCATGCGGCGATCATCCTGGTGGATGCCACGCGCGTCACGTTCGTGGATGGTGTGGCGCAACTGCTGCCGCAAACGAAACGCCATAGCGCGATCGTCAAACTGCTTGGTTTGCAGCACGTGATCGTGGCGATCAACAAGATGGACCTGGTCGACTACAGCGAGACGCGCTTCAACGAAATCCGCGATGCGTATGTGGAACTGGCGCGTCAACTGGGCTTGGCCGATGTGCGCTTCGTGCCGGTATCGGCGCTCAAAGGCGACAACATCGTGACGCTGAGCGAACGCATGCCGTGGTACGGCGGCGAGCCGCTGCTGGACCTGCTCGAAGCGTTGCCGGTAGAGATTCCGACCGGTCAGGCGCTGCGTTTCCCGGTGCAATGGGTGGCACGCCAGGACGGCAGCCAGGCGGACGATTTCCGCGGCTACATGGGCCGTATCGAAGCGGGCGAAGTGAAGGTGGGCGACACGATCGTGGTACTGCCGGCTAACCGCGAAGCGACGGTGGCGGAAATCATCGCCCCGGTGCCAGGCGGCACGGCACAGGTAGAACGCGCATTCGCGGGGCAGACGGTGACGATTCGCCTCGCGGAAGACGTGGATGTATCGCGCGGCGACACGTTCGTGCTGCGCGAAGCGGCACCGGAACCGGCGAAGAAACTGGAAGCCGACCTGTGCTGGTTCGACGACACGCCTTTGTCGACGCAACGCAAGTATCTGTTGAAGCAGACGACGAACACCGTGTTTGCACGGATCGGTGCGATCAGACAGGTGCTGGACGTGCATACGCTGTCGCACGCGACGGACCGTCACGATCTGACGATGAACGACATTGGCCGGGTGGCGTTGACGCTGCAGAAGCCTGTGGTGTGCGACGTGTACGACTCGCATCAGGGCACGGGGGCATTCGTGCTGATTGACGAGGCGACGCATCACACGGTGGCGGCCGGAATGATCCGGGCGTTTTCGGCTTAAGGCGTAAGGGTTTGAAGGAGCGCCAGATGGGCGCTCGCCCGCGGCTTGGGGTTTTGCACGGACCGAACGAATGGGGTTGAGGCAAATGGGTAAGGTGTATCTGATCGGTGCAGGGCCAGGGGCCGCGGATCTCATCACGGTTCGGGGCGCGCGACTGTTGGGTCTGGCGGATGTGGTGTTGCACGACGCGCTGGTTGAACCGGCGATGCTCGAGTACGCGCCGCATGCGCGCAAGATTGCGGTGGGCAAGCGGTGCGGGCAACTGTCGACGGCGCAGCAGTTCATCAACAAGCAGATCGTGGATGCCGCGCAGGAACACGCGGTTGTGGTTCGTCTGAAGGGCGGGGATCCGATGTTGTTTGGGCGCGCCGATGAGGAGATGCGGGCGCTGGAGGCGGCGGGGATCGAATATGAGGTTGTGCCAGGGATTACTGCTGCGCTGGCTAGTGCGGCGGCCTTGAAGCGGTCTTTGACGTTGCGAGGGGTTTCTCGTAGCGTTGCGCTGGCTACTCATAGCCGGGCGGCTGATACTGAGGCGATTCGTGAGCAGGTGAATGCGGATTCGCTGGTGTTTTATATGGGCAGGGATAGTGGGCCGGAGATTGCGCAGGAGCTTATCGACGCGGGGCGCGATGGGGGTACTCCTGTGGCGATTGTTGAGGCTTGCAGCACGGCTCGTGAGCGGATGCTCACACTTACGCTTTCTGATCTTGCGGCGGGTGCCGCGCAGCAGTGGCTTGATGCTTCGCAGCCTAGTCTTCTGATGATCGGGCAGGGGTTTGCCGCGCGGGCCGGGCAAGAGGTTTCTTCTTTGGAAGCGGTGCTTAGTGCGGCTTAAGGTTGATGGGTATTTGCCTGCGGCGCCTTGGTTTGGCGGTTGCTCTTGCGGTGTTGGCCTTTCCTTGCATTCTTATCGGTCTATTAGCTTCGCCCCTGTGCGGGGCGGCACTTACTTTCTTTGCCGCCGCAAAGAAAGTAAGCAAAGAAAGCGGGCTTCAAACCGCTAGCCTGTAGGTGTCCACCACTTGTGTGAACGCGGAGTGGTCCGCGCACGCGACCCGCCCTCGCACCATCCCCTCTAGTGACAAAGCACTCATCCGTTCCAGCGTTGCGCTGCGCGCCCCGCCGTCGGGCATAACTCTTCGTACGGCATATGTGCTCGTACGGCATGAGTCCTCGCGCGGCATAAGTTCTTCCACTAGATCCGTAGGCTTACTAACTATATGGCGCATATTCTGAGGCTTGCATTCGGCTGGCTAAGGCAGCCTCTTCGTCTTGCGCTTCGGTGGGGCCGTAATGTGCGGAGCGTACGTGTTCCGGCACCCCCCGCCTTCCCTTGCAGACCCATCCGCGACGCGCGCAGTGCGGAGTGGGGTGGATGAGCCCTTTGTCACTAACGGGTGTGGTGCGAGGGCAGGTTGCGTGCGCGGACCACTCCGCGTTCACACAAGTGGTGGACACCTACCGGCTAGCGGTTTGAAGCCCGCTTTCTTTGCTTACTTTCTTTGCGGCGGCAAAGAAAGTAAGTGCCGCCCCGCACAGGGGCATCGCTAATAGACCACTAAGAACGCAAGGAAAGGCCAACACCGCAAGAGCAACCGCCAAACCAAGGCGCCGCAGGCAACCCCCTCGGAGAGAGGACAAAAAAACAGTCACCCGATCACTTGCCGAAGGCAATACTGAGCCACAGCCTCAAGCACAGAATCATCTTCGCCGACGGCATCAGAGCAATGAATAGTGACTCCAGGGTGCGCAGCCCGGCAACTATCCAGCACCGCAGGTAAATCCCTCCTAACATGCCCACCTTGCCCAAAGAACACAGGAACAACAGTAACAGAGGAACACCCCAGAGAAACCTGCGCAGCAACAGCAGACGAAAGATCCGGCTCCATCAACTCAAGAAACGCCAACGAGACAGGCCCGGCGGAGCCATAAGCACTCTGCAATTTAGCCGCCAGCCGCCCAAAAGGCTCCCCCCAGCGAGGATCCCGAGCCCCATGTCCAAATAGCACAATCCCATGCAACGCCATGGCCTCACCCCTAATGCCGGTCCACCCACTTCAACCCAACCAGCCCAAGCACCAGATAAACCAACCCAGGCGTCGCCGCAGTCAAAGGCGCAGGCCAGGTATTCAACATCCCCATATGTGAGAACAAGGTGTTGAACAGCTGGAAACTCATCCCCAGCATGATCCCGCCAAACACTTTCATCCCCACCACGCCCGCGCGCGTGTGCAGATACGCGAACGGCAACGAGAGCACCAGCATCACCAGTACCGCAAACGGATACAGCAGCTTGCGCCACAACGCAATCTCATACCGTTGCGTGTCCTGATGATTCTGCTGCAAATGCTGGATGTAGCGGAACAGGTTGAACATCGACATATTGTCCGGCGACACCAGCAGCACCGACAGAATCTGTGGCGTCAACTCCGAGCGCAACGAGTATTCCGGTACCGTCACCTGACTCGCGCGGTACACCGGATTAAGCGCATCCTGGGGCGTGCCCGCGACCGGCGGCACGTCGATCAGTTGCGTATCCGTCACGTCCTTCAGCAACCAGTGGCCCGGTGGCTGAAACTTGCCGCTCTGCGCAATCCGCACGTTCGACAGGCGGAATTTCGAATCGAATTCGTAGATGCGCACGTCGGTGATCGTGGCGTCGGGCTGCAGCTTGCCGACGTTCACGAAACGCGTTACCTGCTCGCCGTCCGCGCGCGCGGTCAACGTGTCCTTCACCCATACGCCCGACTCGAAGTTGGTCGACACCGCCGAACCCAACGCCTCCAGCCGCACCCGCTCCGATAACTGGTCCGTGTAAGGTCCGACAACTTCGCCGATGATGTAAGTCAGGATCACCAACGGAATACCGATCTTCAGCAGCGAACGCAGCGCCTGATTCGTCGCGAGGCCCGACACCCGGAAAATCGTGTACTCGGAGTTCGCCGCCATCTGCGCGAACACGTAGATCGCGCTGATCAGCGCCGCCACAGGAATGATTTCGTAGAAGCGTGACGGCGTCTGCAGCGCCACCCGCAGCACCGCATACTGGAACTTGTAGTTGCCGTGACCGACCGAATTCAGTTCGTTGATCAGGTCGAAGAAGAAGAACAGACCCGAGAACGCAAACAGCACGAAGATAAACGACAGGTAGACCTGACTGGCGAAGTACTTTTCATAGATCCGCATCGGTCAGGCTCCCTGCGACGAGCGTCGGAACGTCGCTCGCGTAAACAAGGGCCGATTGCGCACCCGCAGCCAGAAAATGAACGCCACAATCGCTGCCACGATCACGTGCAGGCCTAGCAGCCCCACGGGGAACGACATCTTGCCTTGCTCGATCCATGACTGCACAACGTTCAACAGGTTTGAATAAGTCAGATAAATCAGCACTGCCATCACCAGGTTGATCGTGCGGCTGCGTCGCGGATTCTGGTGAGCCAAAGGGATCGCCAGCAGCATCAGGTTGATCGCGATCAGCGGCAACCCGGCTCGCCAGGCAAACTCGGCGAGGTTGTCCTTGTTCGGGTTGCGTAACAGTTCGAGCGTCGGCGTACCGGTGGTGGTCGGGACGTTGATCACCGGCTGGCTCTGGATCTTCACGCCGTAGCGCTCGAATTCCATGATGCGGAAATCCGGCTTGCCCGGCTCGCCGTCGTAGCGCCGGCCGTTCTCAAGCACGACGAAGCGGTCGCCGTTCTTGTGGGTCTCGGTATGGCCGGTCTTCGATACGACCACGTTCACCTTGCCGTTTTCGGTGCTGGTCACGAACACGTTCTCGACGCGCGACTGGTCCGGCGACATCTTTTCGATGAAGAACACCCGGTGGCTCACCGTCGATTCGCGGAACTGGCCAGGCGCCAGCAGTGAGACCTCGTCGCGCTGCTGGAAGCGCGCGCGGATCAGCTTGCTCTGCTGGTTCGACCACGGCCAGCCGACGAACACGAAGAACATGATGAGGATGATGATGGGCGTCGCAAACACGGCGATGGGCCGGATGAAGCGCGTGAGACTCACGCCCGAGGCCAGCCAGACCACCATTTCCGAGTCTTTGTACCAGCGTGTCAGGACGAACAGGATCGAGACGAACAGGGTCGCGACCAGCATGATGGCCAGATAGCCGATCACGGTCAGGCCGATCAGGACCAGCACGTCGCGCGGATCGATCTCCCCGGAAGCGGCGAAGCCGACAATCCGGATCATCATCGTCGTCAGCACGAGCGTGAGGAGAACCATGAACACGGCACCAGCCGTGTACGCGAGTTCGCGCTGGAGGGAGCGTTCAAAGATCATTGTTGAGGAAGAGAGTGCGTGCCTTGGGGGTGGTCCGGGAGCATCCCGTCAGCCCCGTGCAGCCGCCGCGGGAAAAATAGCGGATAATTGCGGCTTTCATCCTAAGCCCAGATTTTATCCGAGGACAAGCGCGATGGACTTTAGCATAAAAGCCTGTGATTGGAGCAAAGGCTCCTCGAATGGGTTCCTGACTGGAAAGTCCGATTGCATCGTGATCGGCATTTTCGAGTCGCAAACGCTGTCGGGCGCCGCACTGGAGATCGATGCGGCCACCAAGGGTCTCCTGACCCGTATCGTCAAAGCCGGTGACATGGACGGCAAGAGCGGTACTACGTTGTTCCTTCATGAAGTGTCCGGTATCGGTGCTTCGCGTGTCCTGCTGGTTGGCCTCGGCAAGCAGGACGCTTTCACCCAGAAAGCCTACGGCGACGCCGTGCGGGCCGCCTGGCGCGCCATCCTGGCAACCAAGATCGTCCAGGTCACGTTTACGCTGGCCCAGTTGCCTATCCTCGAACGCTCGGCTGATTGGGCCGTGCGCTCGGCCATCCTCGCGCTGCGCGAACTGTCGTACAAGTTCACGCAGATGAAGAGCAAGCCGGATACCACGCCGAAGGCGCTCAAGCGCGTCGTATTCAGCGTCGACACCGGTGACGAGAAAGCCGCCAAGGTCGCCGCCAAGCAAGGCGCTGCGCTCGCCAACGGTATGGATCTGACGCGCGACCTCGGCAACCTGCCGGGCAACGTCTGCACTCCGACGTACCTTGCCAACACGGCAAAAAAGCTCGCCAAAGACTGGAAGCTGAAGGTCGAAGTGCTCGGCCAGAAGCAGCTCGAAGCGCTGCGCATGGGTTCGTTCCTGTCGGTTACGCGCGGCTCGGTCGAACCGCCCCAGTTCATCGTGCTGCAGTACCAGGGCGGCCCCGCCAAGGCTGCTCCGGTGGTGCTGGTCGGTAAGGGCATCACGTTCGACACCGGTGGCATTTCGCTCAAGCCGGGCGACAGCATGGACGAAATGAAGTACGACATGCTCGGCGCGGGTTCGGTTCTCGGCACCATGCGCGCGGTTGCGGAAATGGGTCTGAAGATCAACCTCGTAGTGATCGTTCCGACCTGCGAAAACATGCCGTCCGGTACCGCTACCAAGCCGGGCGACATCGTCACCAGCATGAAGGGCCTGACGATCGAAGTGCTGAACACCGACGCGGAAGGCCGTCTCATCCTGTGCGATGCGCTGACCTATGCGGAGCGCTTCAAGCCGGCAGCCGTGATCGACGTGGCAACCCTTACCGGAGCTTGCGTGATCGCTCTGGGTCACCACAACAGCGGGCTGTTCTCGAAAGACGACGCGCTGGCGGGTGAGCTGCTCGACGCTTCGCGCGAAGCGTCCGATCCGGCATGGCGCATGCCGCTCGACGAGGAATATCAGGACCTGCTGAAGTCGAACTTCGCGGACCTCGCCAACATCGGCGGACGTCCTGGCGGCAGCATCACGGCGGCGTGCTTCCTGTCGCGCTTTACCGAAGCGTACCCGTGGGCCCACCTCGACATCGCCGGCACGGGATGGAAGAGCGGCGCCGCGAAGGGAGCAACGGGCCGTCCGGTGCCGCTTCTGTCGCAGTTCCTGATCGACAGGGCCGCTGACGGTCGCACTGCACAATGATCCATCGCAGTACCGATGCGCGTGTTGAGGCGCGGAGGCGGACCCGCCGATGACGAGAATCGATTTTCACTCGAACGTCGGCGATTCGCTGTTGTACGCGTGCCGCCTCGCGCGCAAGGCGTACCTGGCCGGCCAGCCGACTGTCGTGCTGGCCGAGCCGCCGCGGCTGCGCGCATTCGACGAGCAGCTGTGGACCTTTTCGCCGCTCGACTTCGTGCCGCACTGCTACGCCGACAGCCCGCTCGCCGCGCAAACGCCGATCGTGCTGACAGCCAGTGCCGACCGGGTGCCGCACTATCAGGTCCTGCTGAATCTGGGCGCTGAAGTGCCGGCGCAGTTCGCCCGCTTCGAAAGATTGCTGGAAGTGGTCGGTAACGCACAAGACGAGTTGTCCGCGGGCCGCGAACGCTATCGCTTTTATCGCGATCGCGGCTATGCTCTAAACAACTACAAGCAGGGCGGCTAGCGTCGCCGTGCCACTGGGTCTGGACGCCGCCGCACACCGGTAGGGTCCGCGCCGGGTGGCCACGCGGCTTCGCTATATCGCCCGATTCATCGACGGAGTCTATTCGTGCCCGATTCGTCCGATACTCATTTCGACACCTCGATACCGGTCCTCGACGAGGTCCTCGTGCCGGGCAACCCCGATTACCGGCGGCCCTTCAGAGGCGCGGAGGCCGACGCTGCGCCCGTGGAGGACAGGGCCGCTGGCGAGTGGGCTGCTGCCGACACGGCGGCTCATGAGCATGTGCGGGACGTGGAGCCGGCTGACGGCGTAACCGTCCACAGCGTGACCCATGCCCACGTGGAGGCCTTCGAGTTGCCCGAGCCGCCGGCGCCGTTCGAACTGGCCGGCGCGCCGGAGCCTGCTCCCTTCGAGGCCACTTCCGCCTTCCACTTTGCCCGCGCGACTGCTCCCGAGCCTGTCGTGCCGGTTCGCAGCCTCGATGCCGACGTGCTGGCCGAACGTCTGCGCGGACGGTTTGCCAGTTATCTCACCGGAGAAGGGCGGTCGGTGATCGAAGCGCGCTGCCGTGATGCGCTGCAAGATCACACCACGTGGCTGGTCAACCAGATCACGCGGGAAGTCGCATTGGCGCTCGAAACGGAGATGACCGGCTGGGTGCGCGAAGCGGTCGAAGAAGAAATTGGGCGGCGTTCGCCTGAGCATTGAACGCGTGACGGTGGCCGGGCGCCTGGCGATGGCCGCCCGCCACCCGCACCGTTAGTTAATTCGAAGGCCTTATTTCAGCGTCAGGATCCAGCTGGCGAGGATTGCGGCCTGATCGGGCGTGAGCTGGGTGTTGGCGGGCATGGGCACTTGTCCCCAGATGCCCGTGCTGCCGTCGATGATCTTATGGGCGAGGTAGGTTTCCGCGTCGGCGCGTGAAGCGTATTTGTCCGCGACGTCATGCAGAGCCGGTCCCATGAACGGACGGTTCACCGAGTGACAACTCATGCAGTTCTGCTGCTGCGCCAGCGCGAGGCCGGGTGCGGGCTCCGCCTGCGCCGGGGCGCTGGTTGCGAGAACTCCCGCAAGCGCCAGTGCTGCATACGACGTTGATTTCATTCTGGTCTCCGTCGGTGCAGGTGCCCGACTTGTGGTGGAGGCATTATAAAAGGAAAGGGGCGCACGGTTTTTTCGTGCGCCCCTTTGTGTTTCTTAAGCGTGCTCGCGGCGTTAGCCAGTCACTGCGCCCTTGTTGGCCGGCAGCGCCAACGCCGAGTACTTGGCCAGCACGCCACGCGTGTAACGTGGCTTCGGCTGTTGCCACGCCGCGCGGCGGCGTGCGAGTTCGGCGTCGTCGATGTTCAGTTGCAGCAGCAGCTTGTGTGCGTCGATGGTGATCGAATCGCCTTCTTGCACGAAGGCGATGGTGCCACCCACGAACGCCTCCGGCGCGACGTGGCCCACTACCATGCCCCAGGTGCCGCCGGAGAAGCGGCCATCGGTGATCAGGCCCACGGTCTCACCGAGCCCCTTGCCGATGATCGCCGAAGTCGGGGCGAGCATCTCCGGCATGCCGGGGCCGCCCTTCGGGCCAAGATAGCGCAGCACCACCACGTCGCCGGCCGTGATCTTGTCCGCGAGAATCGCTTCCAGCGCGCTTTGCTCGTCGTCGAACACGCGGGCCGGGCCGGTAATCACCGGATTCTTCAGACCCGTGATCTTGGCGACCGCACCGTCCGTGGCCAGGTTGCCCTTCAGGATTGCCAAGTGCCCTTCCTTGTACAAAGCCTTGTCGATCGGGAAGATCACCTGTTGGTCCGCACGCGGTTTGGCCGGCACGTCCTTCAGTTCTTCGGCGAGCGTCTTGCCTGTGATCGTGATGCAGTCGCCGTGCAGCATGCCTGCGTCGAGCAGGAGCTTCATGACTTGCGGGATGCCGCCTGCCTTGTGCAGATCGGTGGCCACATACTGGCCCGACGGCTTCAGGTTGCAGATCACCGGCACCTTCTTGCGCATGCGCTCGAAGTCTTCAATGCTCCATTCCACTTCGGCCGCGTGAGCGATGGCGAGATAGTGCAGCACGGCGTTGGTCGAGCCGCCAGTGGCCATGATCACGGCTACGGCGTTTTCGATCGACTTCTTTGTGATGATGTCGCGCGGCTTCAGATCCTTCTTGACCGCTTCGACCAGCACGCGTGCCGATTCAGCCGCCGAATCCACCTTTTCCTGATCCGGATTGGCCATTGTCGACGAGTACAGCAGCGACATGCCCAAGGCTTCGAACGAAGAGCTCATCGTGTTGGCGGTGTACATGCCGCCGCACGAACCTGTGGAGGGGCATGAGTTCTGTTCGATCCCATCAAAATCTTCCTGCGACATCCTTCCCGCGGTGAATTCACCCACTGCTTCGAATGACGACACGATGGTCAGATCGACGCCTTTCCAGTTCCCCGGACGGATCGTGCCGCCATACACGTAGATGCCCGGCACATTCATGCGCGCAAGGCCGATCATTCCGCCCGGCATGTTCTTGTCGCAACCGCCGATCACGACCACGCCATCCATCCACTGACCCTGCACGCAGGTCTCGATACAGTCCGCAATGACCTCGCGCGACACCAGCGAGTACTTCATGCCTTCGGTGCCCATCGACATGCCGTCGGAGATCGTCGGCGTGCCGAAGATCTGCGGATTCGCATCAGAACCCTTGACGGCGACGACCGCGGCGTCAGCGAGACGCTGCAGGCCGGCGTTGCACGGCGTGATGGTCGAATGGCCGTTGGCGATGCCGATCATCGGCTTGTCGAAGTCTTCCTTCTGATAGCCGAGGGCGTAAAACATCGAGCGATTCGGCGAGCGCGAGACGCCTTGTGTGATGTTCTTCGAGCGACGGTTGTACGGCATGGGTATCTCCAGGTTGTTCTTAGTCCAGTTTAGCCGGTGGTGCGTCGCGCAAGCGTGCGGTTTCTCGATGTGCGCGTCCAATATATTATTTACATGCCATTAGGTCGTAAAATGTATCGATCATGTTGCCCATTACGCCCGATCTGCGCCAGTTGCGCTATTTCATCGCCGTGGCCGAAGAAAAGCACTTCGGCCACGCGGCCGCCCGCCTCTCCATGACGCAGCCGCCGCTGTCGCAGGCGATCCGTGCGCTGGAGGAGACGCTTGGCGTCGCGCTGTTTGCACGCACCAAGCGGTCGGTCGAGCTGACCCAGGTGGGAGCCGACCTTTTGCCCGAAGTGCGGCGTCTGCTCGCCAGCGCAGAGGCGCTGCGGCCGCTCGCGCAAAGCCTCGCACGCGGCGAGGCAGGGCTGCTGTCGCTGGCGTTTGTTTCTACTGCGGATTACGGTCTGTTGCCCTCGTTGCTGCGCGACTTCGGGGCGCGTCATCCGCGTGTGCGTCTGCAGTTGACCGAGGCGACCAGCGACGTGCAGATCGAGGAACTGGTGGCCGGCCGCATCGACGCGGGGCTGGTCATTGCGCCGCTGCCGCCACGCCATGCGGCGCAATTGTCGTGGCTCCCGATCGCGCGTGAGCCGCTGGTGATCGCCATGTCGTCCGAGATGGCGGCGCGTGTTGAAGGGCGGGGCGCATCGGCCGGCGCGGAGTGGCGCGACGCGCCAATCAGCCTGCGCGATGTCGCCGATGCTCCGCTCGTGATCTTCCCGCGGCGTCTCGCGCCTGGCTTTTATGACATCATTATGGATTGCTACGGCGTCGCGGGCCTCACGCCGCGTATCGCGCAGGAGGCGATCCAGATGCAGACGATCGTGAGCCTGGTGTCGGCCGGCATGGGTGTCGCACTGGTGCCGCAATCGCTGCGTAATCTGCGCCGCACCGGCGTGGTGTACCGGCCGCTGCGCGAATCGGTGCCGGCCATCGAGACGGGGCTGGTCTGGCGCACGGCGCAGGTAAGTCCGGTATTGGCCGGCTTTATCGGTATCGTGCAGGCGCATGCGGCCACCGTCGAGTCTTGTTGAGCCTTATTGAATCCGTTTTTGAACCTGAACTGCCCATAACAACACGATGCACATTCATCCCAATTTCGACCCGATCGCCATCCATCTAGGGCCGCTCGCCGTGCGCTGGTACGGCCTGATGTACCTGGTGGCATTTATTCTGGCGATCGTCGTCGGCCGGCTGCGCCTGCGTTTGCCGTACGTCGCAGCGCAAGGCTGGACCGCCAAAGATATCGACGACATGCTGTTCTACGGCGTCCTCGGTACGATCTTCGGCGGCCGTCTCGGCTACGTGCTGTTCTACAAGGCTGACTATTACTTCGCGCATCCGCTCGACATCTTCAAGGTGTGGGAAGGCGGCATGTCGTTTCACGGTGGTTTTCTCGGCGTCACGCTGGCGATGGTGCTATTCGCCTACCAGCGCGGTCGTTCGTGGCTGCAGGTCACGGACTTTGTGGCGCCGATGGTACCCACAGGGCTTGCCGCAGGGCGTCTGGGCAACTTCATCAACGGTGAACTGTGGGGCCGCGTCACCGATCCTAATGCGCCATGGGCGATGATGTTTCCGGGCGCATCGAACGACGACGCCGTCTGGCTGTCACGGCATCCGGAACTGGCCGCAAAGTGGCATCTGAACGAGATCTTCGCGCAATATCACATGCTGCCGCGGCATCCGTCGGAGCTGTATGAAATCGCGCTCGAGGGCGTCACGCTGTTCTTCGTGTTGTGGTTCTTCTCGCGCAAGCCGCGTCCGCTGGGCGCCATATCTGCGGTGTTTCTGATCGGCTATGGCCTTGCCCGGTTCACGGTGGAATTCGCCCGTGAGCCGGACGACTTCCTCGGCCTGCTGGCGATGGGACTGTCGATGGGGCAGTGGCTGTCGCTGCCGATGATCATCGTTGGCGTGCTCATCCTGGTGTGGGCGTATCGACGCAAGGACCGCGAAGCGGCCAAGCCGGTTGGCGCGAACTGAGCTTCCACCCAGGCATCCAGACGGGGCTGCACCTCTGCCTGAATGACGAAACGCCACGGCATGCCGTGGCGTTTTCGTTGTATTGCGCCGAGAAGCGCGTTACTTCATCTGCACCGAACCCGACACATTCACGCTCACGGTCGACGTACCCGCTTCGAGCGGCAGCGGCGCAGCTGCTTTGGCATCAGCGCCCATGACGCGCGCGCTCATCATCATCATGGGACGCGGCATCACGCCGTTATGTCCGACGGTGACCTCGCGGATCGAATAGCCGCTATAGCCAAATGCCTGAGCACCGGCACTCGCCTGCTGCCGAAACGAGGCGATCGCTTCGCCGGTGAGCTTCTGTTCGGCGGCGCGCTGCGCTTCCGGCGAGAGCGAGAACTGCACGTTACCGACCTGCATGTTAGATGCCATCTGCCCGGCGAGCTTCGAGGCCGCGGCAAAATCATGCGACTCCAGCACGACTTCCGTGCGGCCACGCCATGCGGAGATGCGTCCGTCGCGATCGGTTGACGGAGAAATCGCAAACGAGCCGGTGCGCGCGGTGACACCGCTCACGCCCTTGGCCTGACGCAGTGCTGCATCGGCACGCTGGTTCAGCGTGCTGGTGAGCGCGGACGGGTCGCTTGCTTCCTGTTCGTAAAAGAGCGTGATGTCCACGACATCCTGCGGGACTTCGGCACTGGCTTGCGCATTCAGTGACAGCACGCCCGACGGCTCCGCCTGCGTGACGGTTTGTGCGTGGACCGCGGCGGATGCGAACGCGAGGGGAGTGGCGAGAGCCATGGCAAGTGCGATGGCTCGTGCGTTTTTTTGCGTCATTTGTATTGGACTCCTTGCTTGAGCGGTTATGCGCGATGACTCGTGCTTGAGTTCGTGCGATGACCTGCAAGAGGCCACGCACGACTGGCGCTGCGTGCCAGTAGCGGGATTGATCGTTCTACCCGATGGCATGACGCTTGCGAGCCAGTTAGGCGCACACACGGCTGCCTTGGTTCCCCAACTTGACAATTGCCTTGCTGCGACCCACGTTCACACGAGCAACTGTGTTCGCATTTGCGTCTTCAGACATGCCGCGCAAGTGCTGCGCAAACTCACTGCACAACAAGCTTGGATAGCTGCAGCCACTTCAAACAAGCCGCTTTGTGATGAAGCGCCACTCGGCCTCGGTGACCGGCGTGATCGACAGACGGTTGCCTCTGGCGAGCACACGCATGTCGGCGAGTTCAGCATGCTCGCGCAACGCAGCCAGCGGAATCAGCGGCACTTTCTTTTTGAATACGACGTCGACGAGCACCCAGCGGGGTGTCTCAGGCGTCGATTTGGGATCGTAGTACGGGCTCTTCGCATCGAACTGCGTGGGATCGGGATAGGGCGTCGACGACACCTCTGCAATCCCGGCGATGCCCGGCTCCGGACAACTCGAGTGATAGAACAGCACACCGTCGCCGATCTTCATCACGTCGCGCATGAAGTTACGTGCCTGATAGTTGCGCACGCCGGTCCACGGCAACGTGTGATGCGGCGCGTGGGCGAGGTGGTCGATGCTTGCTTCGTCCGGTTCGGACTTCATTAGCCAGTAGCGCATGAATCGAATGGAAGGTTGAATTGAGCGTTAAATTGGGCACCAAAAAGAAAAACGGCACCGGACCCATGTCCGATGCCGTTTGATAAGGTCCCCGCCTTAGCCGCTAGGCCGGCATCCTGAACCGGGAGTTCAGAATTGGTCGCAGTTAGCAGCACTTCGGGTACATCAGACAGAGTGACGCGCACACCCGTGCTGCAAATTTCCACAACCGTGCACATGGCATTGGTTCAAGGAATATATGACCTTGGCGAACCAGGCAGGGAAGCTAAACAGATTGAACTCAGACGTTTGCTGATCCTTGATCACGCACTTCGTCTGGATTCTGAATTTGACCGTACGACTACTTTAGACCTTTTTACTGCACGCTGTACTGCTGAATCACAGTACCTAGCTGTTCGTTCATCTGGTGCATTGTACGCCGGATTTCCTCCGCGGGAAATGCTTCTCCATGGCGCACGCTCGATTGCAGCTTAAGCAGTTCCGATGCCAGCGAGAGCGCAGCCATGACCGCAATGCGATCGATGCCGCGCACGTTGCTGTGCGAGCGGATCTTCGACATCTCTGCGTCGACGCGTGCCACGGCTTCCAGCAGCGCAGCTTCGGTTTCCGGCGAGCAGGCGAGACGATACGGCTGGCCGAGAATCGATACTTCGATCTGCTTGGTGGTCATGCGTTTTCTCCGTGGCGGGTGACGGCGCTACCGGCTTCTTCTTCGTGATGCGCATTGAGTTCGAGCTCGGGCGCGAGAAGATCGAGCTGATTGTCCGGCTCGTTTTGAGCGCGTGCACGCGGCAATTTTTCGAGGATCGCGTTCAGGCGCACCTGGGCGTCGTCGATCTTCGCTGACAGCGCATCGCGCTCCGCTTGCAGTGCGTCGCGTTCTTCGCGCATCTGCGCAAGTTCTGCACGTGTTGCATCGGCTTCGGCGCGCACCTGGGCGAGCTGGGTTTCGAGCGCCTGACGCGCTTCGTTGTGGCGCTGACTGATCGCAATCAGTCTGCCGATATTCTGTGAAAGTGTTTCGAGTTCGGTGAGCATGTGCTGCGTCCTCTAAAGACATCGCATTTTAGCGCGGAATGTCGCAGGTTCCGACAATTGTCTCGTTTCGAGACGTAACAGCATCGCTTTGTGCAGACTTCGCTGGCGGAATCGGCCTGAACATCCCTCCGAACCAAAAATTCATCCGTCTGTCATCGCACCAAAACCAGCCTGCTTGACCTTTCTTGACGCGTTCTGCGGGCGCTCCTAAACTTGCGGCACTTCAGTGCCTGAGGGCAGTGCGCAGGCAATTTTGTCCGGTGCAAGCTGATCAATCGGAAACGGGGACGACGCCCGTCACCCAGGATTATGAGCCGGCCTACATCTGCAATATCCCGCGTCGCAACGTGTGTCCCGCGCCCGGCTCGCAACAGCTATGACGTCGTGTCCGCGGCCGTGGGGCTGCGCGGATGAACCGAATCTTCGCACGCACGATGCCGGTCATGCACGCGAGACGTGCTGCAGCCATCTGGTGTGTGCTCGCCATTCTGGCGCTCGCTGTGCTGTTGGCGTCGCTTGCGCTCGGCAGCGTCCCGCTCACGCCCGCCCGGGTGTTTGCTGCGTTGATGCCGCTCCCTTCTCACTCCGGCGCACCTGCCGATCTCGCAGCAGAAATCGTGCGCTCTCTGCGTTTGCCGCGAGCGTTAGCCGGTTTCGCGTGCGGCGCATTGCTTGCCGTCGCCGGTGCCTTGCTGCAAGTGTTATTGCGCAATCCGCTCGCTGAGCCGTATGTGCTCGGCGTATCCGGCGGTGCCGCGAGCTTCGCGCTATTCGCGATGATGGCCGGCTGCGCGTGGTGGCTCGTCGATGCGAGCGCGTTTGCCGGGGCGTTCGTCTCGATCCTGCTGGTGCTCGGTCTGGCGCGCCGCGAATTGTGGCGTGGCGAACCGCAGGATACGTCGCCGCGTCTGCTATTGACGGGTGCCGTGATTGCAGCGGGGTGGGGCGCGCTGATCACGTTACTGCTGACCCTCGCACCGGATAACCGCCTGCGCGGAATGCTGTTCTGGCTCACCGGCGATCTGAACGGTGGTGGCTTGCCCTGGATCGCACTCGCGGCGCTGGCGGTTGTGCTGGTGGCCATTCTTCCTGCTGCGCCGCAACTCAACGTGCTATTGCGCGGCGATGCGGCTGCGCAGGCATTGGGCGTCCCTGTGATGCGCCTGCGTCTGCGTGTCTACCTGGTGGCGTCGCTCGCAGCCGCTGCTGCTGTGACGACTGGCGGGACGATCGGCTTCGTGGGCCTGGTTGTGCCGCATACGTTGCGACTCGCGTTCGGCAACGATCAACGCATGCTGTTGCCCGCTGCCGCGCTTGGCGGCGGTGTGGCCGTGATGGGCGCGGACCTCGTTGCGCGTACGGTGATTGCACCCGCTCAATTGCCCGTGGGGGTGATCACGGCGCTGATCGGTGTGCCGGTGTTTCTCTGGATGCTCTTGCGCAGGCCGCGATGAGAATACACACAACACCGCCAGCGGCTTCCACTGGATCGACCCTGAGCGCGCAACAGGTGACGTTGCGCGCCGGCGAGCGCACGCTGCTCGATCGCTTCACGCATACCTTCTATCCGGGCGAAGTCTGGTGCATCGCTGGACCGAACGGTGCCGGCAAGACCACCTTGATCTCGACGCTGGCCGGTCTGTCGCAGCCGGCAGCAGGCCACGTTGAGCTGGACGGTTTGCGCGTCGCAGCGTGGCCGCCTGTGTCGCTCGCGCGGCGTCGTGCGTTGATGCCGCAAAGTGCGCACGACGCGTTCAGCGCCAGCGTGCTCGAGATCGTGATGCTCAACCGCTTTCCGCACCTCGCAGGCTGGGGATGGGAGCGTCAGGGCGATCGCGCGGCGGCGCATGCCGCGCTCGAACTGCTGGGACTCGCGGACTTCGCATCGCGCGACGTGCTGTCGCTCTCCGGCGGCGAACGCCAGCGCGTGGCACTGGCCGCCGTGCTGTGCCAGGATGCGCCGCTGTTGCTGCTTGATGAACCGTTGTCGCATCTCGACCTGCATCACCAGATCGACTGCCTCGAGGCGTTGACCGCCTGGGCAACGGAGCGCAAGCGCACGGTAGTGTTTTCATGTCACGACCTGAACCTTGCGCGGCGCTTCGCGACACACGGGTTACTGCTGGATGGCGTGGGCGGAGCATTCGCCGGCCCGGTGCGCGACGTGTTGACACCGGCGCTGGCGAGCCGCGCGTTCGGCTATCCCCTGATCCTGTTGCACGACGGCGGCCATGAGGCGCTGATTCCTGCGCCGCGCGCGCACGACGCGCAACAGGGCACCGCTGGTCCGGCGGGGTGAAGGGCGAGCCCCGGCCTTCTCCGTGCCCGAGCGTCTGGCAATGCTGCTTTGCGTAGCCCGCTCTTGAAGCAGTAGCACCGCGAGTCTGCTTACCGCTCGCTCGTTGCCGGTCTGCGCTAACGCGCTGCCTCTAGAAACCGGCCAGTTCGCCTGAGACTATTAACTCCTGTGCGGAAATAATCTAAGTCTGAATCGCAGTTTTTCTCACTCCACGGTTCGAATACAGTCCGGTCTATCGATGGCGCGCGTGCGCCGTCCCACTCAACTGACAAGGACTCTTGATGAACTCGAACCGTTCAGCCGATTTCGCTGCCACGCTCCTGCGTGTTGCTCTCGGCGTCTTGTATCTCGCGCACAGCCTGCAGAAGATTTTCGTCTTCACGTTGCCTGGCACCGCGCATTTTTTCGAATCGCTTGGTTTGCCGGGCTGGCTCGGCTATGTCACGGCGTTCGTCGAACTGGCAGGCGGCATCGCCTTGCTGCTTGGCGTGCAGGTTCGCTGGGTTGCGCTGGTGCTGCTGCCGTTCATGCTCGGCGCGATGTCCGCTCACCTGCATAACGGCTGGGGTTTCGCGTCGCCGAACGGCGGCTGGGAATATCCGGCCTTCTGGGCAGTGACGCTGGTGGTGCAGTCGCTGCTTGGCGGCGGCGTGGGCGCACTTGCCGGAGCGAAGGTGCCGCGGGCGGTGACGGCTTGAGGGGCCACGTACGAGTTAACTGGTCTCGTACGGGCAGTGTTGTCGAACAAATATGGCGGTTGGTCTATCGCACGTCAAAGGCAAATTCAAGCCGCCCGCAAACCCGCTTTGGCAGACGCCGGAGCGGGTTTTTACTTTTTCGCTGGCCAATATTGCTGAGTGTCATTTGCCGCACACAGTGCTCAAAATGCCAAGGGCTTGATCTTCATCCGCTTGGCATTGCGCGCCAGGACGTCATCGAGTGTCGCCAAACTGTTGGCGTTGGCATCGAGAGCGGCCGCGAGATGCAGCGCATCCCCTGCACGGAGGCCTGTTGTAGCATCCAGGGTCAGCTCGGCAGCGCGATGGAAGGTTGACGGCTCCACGGGTAGTAGTTGCAGATCGCTGGCGCAAAGACGTTCGAACGTTTGCCACGCGAGCATGCCTTGTTCTGCCGATATCTGTTTCGTTCTTTGCTTGATGCCCAAGGCGCTGGCAAATTCGGTCACGCTCCATGTCGCGGATCCTAGTTCTTCGGAGCAGACCGCATACCACTGTGCCACGGCGGGGCTCATCGCCTCTTTGACACACAGCGCAACAAGCACGCTCGTATCGACATACACCATCAGTAGCGCGCTCCGCGCCGAAGCTCTTCCATTACCGATTCCGTCATCGGCATCGACTCGCGCGTCTTTTCCAGTTCTAGCGCAAAAGCGCGACGATCCCATTTTGCGGCGTGAATACTGATGCCGCCATCGACCGTCAGGTTCACGCGAACCTGGTCGCCCTCCCGGATGCCGATATGGCGCACGTAGTCCGCGGGAATACGAAGCGCAAGGCTATTACCCCATTTTGCCACCTGCAAGTTCATCGAAGCCTCACGTATCTACATAATGGTAGATACATTATATCGCGCTAATCTATATCTGCAAGGTCGACTGTTGCCCTCTACCGTTTTGTCGGAACAGTGTGACCAGCGGGAGCAAAGCTGCGTCCACCATTCCGCGCGCTCACGTCACACCAGCACCATCTGCGTACACCGGAACAGCGCAATCGTCTTGCCGTTCGGATCGGACACAGTGGCATCCCATACCTGCGTTGTCCGTCCCAGATGCACGCCCCTGGCGACCGCCCGGATCGTCCCGTCGATGCAGGTGCCGAGGAAATTGCTCTTCAACTCGATCGTGGTGAAACTGCGCGCCGTCTCCGGCAGATGGGCAATACACGCATAGCCACAGGCCGTGTCAGCCAGGCCGATCACGCTTGCCGCATGCAGAAAGCCGTTCGGCGCCAGCAACTCGCGCCGCACGGTCAATTCGGCCGTGAGCGAACCTTCCTCGAGCGCGATCACCTGCACTCCCAGCATATCGGGCAAGCTGCCCCGCTGACGCTCCATCAGGCTCTCGATCGTGCAACCTGCGCGCAATTTGCTCATCGTATTCGCTCCTTTTTTGTAAGAATGGCAGCCCAAATGCCCCTTCGGGGTTTCGGTCCAACTCGATTTATCGATATTATCAACGGCTGGATCGACGGGGTCGACGCAAGATCAGACTAGAAGCGGCAATCCGGCTGGCGGCGCCAGCCATCTTCCCGGGAGTATTCATGACGGTAATCGTGGTGGCCAATCCGAAGGGCGGCGTGGGTAAGAGCACGCTCTCGACCAATCTGGCGGGCTATTTCGCCGCGGCAGGCGAGTGGGTCGCGCTGGCGGACCTGGACAAGCAGCATTCGGCCCATGCGTGGCTCGAACTGCGGCCCGCCACGCTGCCGCCCATCGAAGTCTGGGAAATCGACCAGGAGACGCCAGTCAAGCCGCCCAAAGGACTGGAGCACGCCGTGATCGATACGCCGGCGGGTTTGCACGGCAGCCGGCTCGGCATTGCGCTCGATCTGGCCGATAAGGTCATCGTGCCGCTGCAGCCGTCGCTGTTCGATATTCTCGCCACCCAGGAATTTCTCGAGCGGCTCGCCAAGGAAAAAGCCGTGAGGAAGGGGGGAATTGAGATCGGCGTGGTGGGCATGCGGGTTGACGCCCGCACGCGCTCGGCCGAGCAGCTGCACCGCTTTGTCGAGGGACTGCAGTTGCCCGTGCTGGGCTATCTGCGCGACACACAGAACTACGTGCAACTTGCGGCGCACGGCCTGACGCTGTGGGATGTGGCGAAGAGCCGGGTCGAAAAGGATCTGGAGCAGTGGCAGCCGATCGTCGAATGGCTCGAACGCAAGGCTCCCAAGGCCTGATTGAAAGCGGGCCGGCTTAGGTCCAGTTCTGGGTGGGCACGTGGTCGCGGCTGCCCTTGATCTTGTTCTTGTCGTCGACGAACACCAGATCGGGCTTCCAGCCTGCCTTCAGTTCCGCTTCTTCCACCATCGCAAACGTGGCGATAATCACCAGGTCGCCCAGTTGCGCGCGCCGCGCCGCCGAACCGTTCAGCGAGATCATCCCGCTGCCGCGCTCACCCTTGATTGCGTAGGTCGAGAAACGCTCGCCGTTGTTGATGTTCCAGATATCGATGCGTTCGTTCTCGACGATATTCGCGGCTTCGAGGAGATTTTCATCAATCGCGCATGAGCCTTCGTAATGCAGCTCGCAGTGAGTCACCGCGGCACGGTGGATCTTCGACTTCAGCATGTGACGTTGCATGACCGTTCTCTTGGGCCTTTTTCCAGGTGTTCTGTTGGTCAGATTTCGAGGTTGTCGATCAGGCGAGTGGCGCCCAGCTTGGCCGCGGCGAGCACGACGAGCGGCGCATCGATGTCCTGCGCGGTGGGCGGCAGCAGGTTCGAGCGCTTACGCACGGCGATATAGTCGGGCTGCCAGCCGCGTGCGGCCAGCGCGTCCATCGCCGCGCGCTCGATAGCCGCGAAATCCCGGTTGCCGGCCAGTACGGCATCGCGCACCCGGTTCAGTTCGGCCGCGAGCTTCGGCGCCTCGGCGCGCTCGGCGGCCTGCAGGTAGCGGTTGCGCGAGCTGAGGGCGAGGCCGTCGCTGTCGCGCACGGTTTCAGCGGCGATGATTTCCGTGGGCAGCGCGAACTGCTGGCACATCTGGCGCACGATCATCAGTTGCTGGTAATCCTTCTTGCCGAACACGGCGACGCGCGGCTGCACGCACGACATCAGCTTCATCACGACTGTGCACACGCCCTGGAAGAAGCCCGGCCGGAATTCGCCCTCGAGGATGTCGCCCAGATCGTGCGGCGGATGCACACGGTATTCCTGCGGCTCCGGATACAGATCGCGCTCGGTCGGCGCAAACAGCACGTAGACGTTCTCGCTTTGCAGCTTCTCGATATCGGCTTCGAGCGTGCGCGGATATTTGTCGAAATCCTCGTTCGGCCCGAATTGCAGCCGGTTGACGAAAATGCTCGCTACCACCGGGTCGCCATGCTGGCGCGCCAGACGCATCAGCGACAGATGCCCTTCATGCAGGTTGCCCATCGTCGGGACGAACGCAGTGCGGTTCTGGCCGCGCAACTGGTCGCGCAATTCGTGGATCGAGCTGATGACTTTCATGGTCGGACGTGTTTTCCTCGCGCGGCGCAGGACCTGGTTTGCACGATAATGGTGCATGGGCATCATTTCGGCGGCCAGGCTCCCGTTCCGGTGATGACGGGTTCGGAGCGCGGGATTGTAGTGGATTTGCGCGCGCTGTGCCTACGGATCGGCGCACCGAAGTGAGGCGCGACTCTAATGCGAGGCGCCGCCTATGCCGGCAGGTATGCGAGCCGCACGTAGATAGGCGCGAATGGCTCGGCCTGGGTGATTTCGATCAGCGATTCACGCGACAGCTCCAGCATGGCGATGAAGTTCACCACCACCACCGGCACGCCGCGCGTCGTGTCGAACAGCTCCGAGAACTCCATGAAGCGTGCGTTCTGCAGCCGGCGCAGGATCACGCTCATGTGCTCGCGCACTGACAGCTCTTCCCGCGAAATCCGGTGATGCTGCACGAGCTTCGCGCGTTTGATCACGTCGGCCCAGGCGGCGCGCAGATCTTCGCTATTCACGTCCGGGAAACGCGGCGTGATGCTCTGCTCGATATAGACGTCGGCGCGCAGGAAGTCGCGGCCGAGTTGCGGCAGGTGATCGATACGCTGCGCCGCGAGCTTCATCTGCTCGTACTCGAGCAGGCGCCGCACGAGTTCGGCTCGCGGATCCTCGGCTTCCTCGCCGGTATCCGCCTTCTTGACCGGCAGCAGCATGCGCGACTTGATCTCGATCAGCATCGCGGCCATCAGCAGATACTCGGACGCGAGTTCGAGATTGGTCTGCCGCAGCTGCTCGACGTATCCCAGATACTGCGTGGTGACATCCGCCATCGGGATGTCGAGCACGTTGAAGTTTTGCTTGCGGATCAGGTACAGCAACAGATCCAGCGGACCTTCAAACGTTTCGAGAAAGACTTCGAGGGCGTCCGGCGGGATGTACAGATCGGTCGGCAGCTTGAAAAGCGGCTCGCCGTACAGGCGTGCGAACGCAATGCCGTCGACGGTATCGGGCGTCGAATCGGTCGCGGGCGCGGCGAGCGCAGCGTCGGGCTGCGCCGCTTTGGCGGCGCGGGCCTCGTCGGCGGAACTCACGCTCAGAAGTTCTGGTAGTACTGGTAGGCGGTCTGTTGCACGCGCGAGGCTTGCTGCTCGGCGCGCTCTTCGAGGTCGATCGGCTGCTTGTCCCACAGCAGCGAGCGGCCGCGGCGTTGTTCCGCCTCGAGGGTGGGCTTTTGTTCCTTCAACTGATTCAGGAACTGCGTGATGTCCGATTGATACATGGCTCAACGTCCGTATGGGGAGGTGGCGGCGGTTATTGAGACCGTCGCTCGGGTCGACGCAATTTTACAGCAAGCGTCGCCTGTGGGCGAAAACTCGCGGAACATCGGCCCGGTTGCCACGTCCAAGGCGGGCGAGCCGCAACTGCAGAGCCCATGCCAGAACAGTCGGGGAGGGCGTGGATAGGCCGCCTCCGCCAATTTCGAGATGCCCGCGAGGCGCCGCCGATGTGGTCAAATAGCGAGCTTCGGGCCGCCGCAGCGGCCGGCAAGCGGAATCTTTCATCAACAACGGCCGCGGAGGTCCTGTTTGGCGGGTTGTGCGATCGAACCGTCGCGTGTGCAACATGGCAAACCGGCTGCGCGGCGTGGTCGGCTCGCGTGCCACGCTCAGGGCGCGGCGTGGCTGGTGCGCGCATGGCTGACGCTGGGTCTGGTCTGGCTTGCGTTCGCGGCTGTCGAGGCACGCGCAGCTTACAAGGTCGATATTCAGGCCTCGCCGCGCGCGGTGCGCAAGCTGCTCGAGGAGCATCTGGATATCGCCCGCTTCGCCAAACGCGACGATGTCAGCGACGACCAGTTCGACTTTCTGGTCACCGCGACTCCGCAGCAGGTGCGCGACCTGACCGCTACCGCGGGCTATTTTTCGCCGGTGGTGCGCACCGACGTTCGTACGGTCGACGGCAAGAAGCGCGTCACGGTGAGCGTCGATCCCGGTCCGCAGACCACAATTTCTTCCGTTACGCTGTCATTCAACGGGCCGGTGCTGACCGAAGACCCGGCGCAGGAAAACGCTACCCGCTTTGCCTTTTCGCTGCATGAAGGCGACCCGTTCTCGCAGGGCGGCTGGGACGATGCCAAAAGCGCGGCGCTCCGCGCGTTGCAAGCGCGCCGCTATGTGGCGGCGAAGATTACGCAGTCGCAGGCACGCATCGATCCGCGCACGCACGAGGCGAAGCTGTCCGTCACCTTCGACAGCGGTCCGACTTTCACGATGGGCAAGCTCGAAGTGGTAGGCACCGAGCGCTATCCCGCGAAGATCGTCGACAACGTGAATCCGATTTCCGTCGGCGCCATTTACGACGTGCAGCGAGTGGCTGAACTGCAGCGCCAGTTGCAGAACACGCCGTACTACGCGAGCGTCGCGATCGACGTCGGCAACGACCCGGCCAAGCCGCTCGAGACACCGGTGCGGGTGAAGGTCAGCGAATATCCCTACAACAGCATTCGCGGCGGCGTGGGTTACGCCACGGATACCGGTCCGCAGGTGCAGGGCAACTACTCGTATCTGAATACCTTCGGCGCAGCGTATCCGTTCACGGTGGGCGGCCGGATCGACCAGATCGAGCAGTTCGGCCAGATCCAGCTGTCGATGCCGCCGGGCGAGCGCGCGTGGACCAATAGCGTGCTGGCCTCGTATGGCACCACCAATGTGTCCGATACCCGCATCTACAGTATTCGCGCCGGCGTGCAAACCACCCGCACATCGCAGTACCTCGACTACGGCTACTCGCTCTTCTATTACGACGACAGGCTCGACCAGAATGCGGTCGGACCGATTACCGCCCACGCACTCGTGCCCGCATGGACCTGGACGCGCCGTAATACCGACGACCCGCTGTTTCCGCGCTCCGGCAACCTGATTCACGTCGAAGCGGGTTTCGCGGTCAAGGGCGCCCTGGCCGATCAGACTTTCGGGCGCCTCTATGCGCGTGCCCAGCAGTACTTCCCGGTCGGCAAATCCGATCTCGTCTTGATACGTGCTGAATTCGGCGGTGTGTTTACGTCGGGCAGTTCGAGCGGCATTCCGGCCTCGCTGCTGTTCCGGGCAGGCGGCTCGAACTCGGTGCGTGGCTATAGCTACGAAGGCATCGGCAATAACGTCGACGGCTCGGTGCTGCCGACCAAATACCTGATTACAGCTTCGAGCGAATACCAGCACTGGTTCACCCATGACTGGGGCGGGGCGGTGTTCTTCGACATCGGCACGGCCACCGACACATGGGGCGAAAAAGTGTTTTACCCCGGCGTGGGTTTTGGCGCGCGCTGGCGCAGTCCGGTGGGGCCAGTGAACGTCGACCTCGCGTACGGGATTCGTAACAAGGATATCCGGCCGTATCTGACGCTCGGCATCGCCTTTTGATCTTTTACTTCCAACTGCAGTGACTTTCGCTTCAGGCATTGTGATTCGCATGGCTCGAGTATGACGACGGATTCTTCCGCCAACCCTCCTCCGCAGACACCCGGTGGCACCACGCCGGATGGTTCTGAGACGCCGCCTCCCGTGCGCCGCAAGCGCCGGTTGTGGACGCTGCTCGCGTGGTTTATGGGGGTGCCGGTGGTGCTCGTGGCATTGCTGGCGGGAGCGTTATACGGCGCGGTGGCGACTGAACGCGGCACTGCCTATGCGTGGCACGCTGCGGTGAGGCTGCTGGGCGGCCGCCTCACCGGCACGCTGGACGGCGGCGCGCTGATCACGGGCTTGCGTTTGCACGGGGTGGAGTGGCGCAGTCTCGATGGCAGCGGCACGGACATCAAGGTGGACAAGGTCGATGGCCGCTGGGCGGTGAGTGGGCGGCCGTGGCGTTTTGCGGTCGACTATCTGCATGTGGGCACCATCGACGCGCGGATCGGCTCGTCCTCATCCAGCAGCAGTTCGCCGATGAGCCTGCCGAAGGACCTGCGTTTACCGATGCAGATCGAAATACGTGACGTGCGGGTCGATACGCTGCTGTTGCATCAAGGCGGGTCGACGGCGGAGTATTCGCATTTCATTTTCCATGGGCGCAGCGATGGGCAGCATCACGAAGCCGCGATCGATCGGCTCGATACGCCGTTTGGTTCGGTGACGGCGGCGGCGAAGCTGGATGGCGTGCGGCCGTTTCCGTTGAGCGGCAATATCGGTTACTCAGGCAAGGTCAATGAGGAGCCGGTGCAGGTCAGCGGGCGCTTGAGCGGCACGCTCGAGACGCTGGTGGCGGAACTGGATGCGAGCGGCATGAAACTCGCGGGCCATGCGCACGTCGAGGCGACGCCGTTTGCCGAGGTGCCGCTGCAGCGCGCGACGTTGACGTTCGATCACATTAACCCGCATGCTTTCGCACCTGGTGCGCCGTTGGCGGATCTGGCGGTGCGGGCGGATCTGCAGCCGGTTGTGGGTGAGGGCGGCGGTGGCGCAGCGGCCGCGAGTGCGGCGAGCGCGAGTGCGAGTGGCGTGGGTGCGAGCGGGAGCGTTGCCGGTCCGGTTGCAGCGAGCGCCTCGACCACCGCTGCCCCCGCGGCGAAATCTGCCGCTGGCTTTGTCGTCGCTGGTCAGGTGTCGATCGTCAACGCGAAACCGGGCGCGATCGACGAACATCTGCTGCCGCTCATCGAAGCCCATACCGACGTGCGGCTCGATGCGCACGCCCAAAGCATCTCGAATCTGAACGTGCGACTCGTCAAGAACGCGACGCTCACAGGCGCGGGCGCGCTGACTGGCAAGCGTGGCCAACTCGATCTGCATGTGGCCGGTCTCGACCTGAACGCGCTCGAAGCGAGCGTGCGCTCAACCCAGCTTGCCGGGCCGATCGGCATTCGCCTGAATGACGACGTGCAGAGCATCACGCTCGATCTCGCTGATCCCAAGGCCGCGCTGCGCGCCCAGGGCAAAATCACGTTTGACCCGGCGCGCATGAGTTTTAGCGATGTGCGGATCACCTCGGGCCGCGGACGGATCGACCTCTCGGGCGCCATCAAACACGACGCCAGTTCGACATACAACCTGAAAGCACAACTGACCGATTTCGATCCGCTCGGGTTGACCTCGCAGATGCCTTCGCGCTCGCCAGCCGGCGCTGCAGCGAACGACGGCAAGGGCCGCAGCAATCCTGCAAGGGCGACACCGGCGAAAGCCCCGGCGCGTCCAGCACAGGCCCCGGTACCTCCAGCAAAGCGCTCGGCGCCTGCCGCAAAACCGTCGTCGTCTCCGTCGCCGAAGATCCAGGCGCGCGTCAACGGCACCATCACGGCAGCCGGCGTGCTCGGTCCTACCTTCACGACCAAAGCTGAGATCAAACTTGGCCAGAGCGTCTACGACGACTTGCCGATGACCGGCGGCGGCACGATCCAGCTCGCAGGTTCGCGGATCCTGCCCAGCAAGCTCACGCTGTCAGTAGCAGGCAACCAGGTCGATCTGCAGGGCAGCTTCGGCGCGCCGGGCGACCGGTTGCGGTTTCGCGCGGATGCCCCGCAAATCGAGCGCCTCGGTTTCGGTCTGGCCGGGCAGGTTGCCGCCAACGGCGATGTGACCGGCTCGTTTGCGCATCCGAATGTCACGCTGGACTACAAGGCCGATAGCGTCGTGTTCGGCGCGAACAAGCTCGGCCACGCGGAGGGCCACGCCGAGTTGCGCGACGGTGCGAACGGCGCGATGGTCTTTACAACCGACGCGCGTGACCTGAGCACAAACGGCGTCGAACTGTCGACGCTCAGCGCACGCCTGAACGGCACGCGCGCGCACCATACGCTGCAAGCCCAGGCGGTCGGCACGCTGTATCAGCGGCCGCTCGACCTGACGCTGGCCGCCAACGGCCGCCTCTCCGATACATCGCAAGGCACGGCCTGGGATGGCACCGTCACGCAGTTGCAGAATCGCGGCACGCCTTCGATCAATCTCGAATCGCCGCTAACCATCAGCGCGGCGCCTAACCACGTGACGCTCGGCGCAACCCGGTTGACGCTGGAAGGCGCGGTGCTCGATCTGAAATCGTTCGCGCTGGATCACGGACGCATCCAGTCGGCCGGCTCGCTGACGGGCGTTTCGGTGGCTCGCCTGATGGCGATCCAGCAGGAGTTCACCGGCGAGCCGCCGCCAATAAAAACCGATCTGGTGTTCGACGGCGACTGGGACTTCGCGCTCGGCAGCACGGCGAGCGGCCACATCCAGTTGAAGCGCCGCGGCGGCGATGTGACGGTGGAAATCGGCAACGGTCTTGCATCGATGGGTATCACCGATCTCTCGGCGCGCGTCGACTTCAGCGCCGGCAATCGCCTGAACGCGACGGTGCATGCGCAGGCGAGCCGGATCGGCGTGATCGACGCCGACGCTCACACGACGCTTGCGATGAACAACGGTGCATTGAGTATCAACGACGAGGCGCCGCTCACGGGCAATATCGACGCCAATGTGCCGTCGCTGAAGACCACCGGCGGTCTGCTCGGCCCGACTTATATGCTCGACGGCCATCTCGCGCTGAAGCTCGCGCTTGGCGGCACGGTGGCGAAGCCAAGCGTGTCGGGGTCGCTGCTGGGTGACGGCATGTCGGCCACTGCGGTCGATCAGGGCATCCAGTTGAAGGACGGAGTGATCCGCATTGCGTTGTCGCAGAATCTGGTGGACTTCCAGCAGGTTGAATTCCACGGCGCAACCGGCACGTTGCGCGCTACCGGCAAGGTGCGCCTCGACGGTTCGGAGCCCGATCTGACCGCGAGCATTGTTGCCGACAAGCTGGAACTGTTCGCGGCGCCGGACCGCAATCTGTCGCTCTCGGGCAGCGCGACCGTGGCCAACGGTGGGCACCTCGGGGCCATGAATATCAATGGGAAATTCACCGTCGATCACGCGCTTTTCGACATGCCGGAGCAGGCGGCGCCCAAGCTCGGTGATGACGTGGTGGTCGTGCGGCCTGACGGCACGGTGCCCGGCGAAGCGAAGCCGGGCGTACTCCCTGGCAACAAGCCTGCAAGCCGCTTTGCGCCGACCGCTACCATCGAGATCAATCTGGGCAACAAGTTCCGCTTCCGCGGTCAGGGCGCGGACCTTGGGCTGACCGGCAAGATCACTGCGCTGAGCGCGCCGGACGCGCCGCTGCGCGCAGTAGGCGACGTGCGCGTGACACAAGGGTCGACCTATACCGCTTTCGGGCGCAAGCTGAACATCGAGAACGGCTTCTTCACGTTCAACGGTCCGGTGGCCAATCCGGGCATCAACATTCTGGCGATGCGGCGCAACCAGCAGGTCGAAGCGGGCGTACAGGTGACCGGTACCGTCGACGCGCCGGTCGCCAAGCTGATCTCGGAGCCGTCCGTGCCCGACAACGAAAAGCTGTCATGGCTGTTGTTTGGCCACGGCACCGATCAGGGCAACAACCTCGGTCAGCAAAGCGCGATGACGACCGCCCTGGCGCTGCTCGGCAATACGCAAGGCAAGCGGATCGCGCAGACGTTCGGGCTCGACGAGTTTTCGATCGGCACGAGCGATGTGGGGCTGACGGATCCGCAGGTCGTGATGGTGTCGAAGGCCATCAACCAGTGGCTGGTGCTGGGATATGAGCAGGGTCTACAGTCGGCGAGCAATGCGATCAAGGCGACGGTCAATCTGACGCGCTACTGGTCGGTGGTGGCGTACGGCGGGACGTTCCAGGGGATGAACCTGTTGTACACGCGGCGCTTCGATCGCTGGCCGTGGTTTGGCAAGTCGAAGCAGTAGGGCGATGCATGCGGGTTGCCCCAGCATGCTCGCAAAGCAAAAAGCACGTCGGCTGACGTGCTTTTTGCTTTTCCAGTGACGGCGGTAGCGCGACCCGCGCCGCGGTCCTACTTGACCCGCATGCCCGGCTTCGCGCCGCTATGCGGTTCGAGGATGTAGAGGCCCGGTTCGGCCTTCTCGTCGGTCGCCGATGCCGCTAGCACCATCCCTTCGGACAACCCGAACTTCATCTTGCGCGGCGCAAGATTTGCCACCATCACCGTCAGCTTGCCGATCAGTTGCTCCGGCTGATAGGCCGACTTGATACCCGAAAACACGTTGCGGGTTTTCTCTTCGCCGACGTCGAGCGTCAGTTGCAACAGCTTGTCCGAACCCTCCACCGCGCGACAGTCGACGATCTTCGCGATACGCAGATCGATCTTTGCAAAGTCGTCGATCGAGATGACGCCGGAGCCGTCGTCTTCGGTGCTTGCCTTGTCGCCGGCTGCAGCAGCTTTTGCCTTGGCCTTGGTTTTGGCGTTGTCGGCGGCGACAGGCGCCGCGGTGTCCGTTGCCTGCAGCGACTCACGATTGGCCGCCAGCAGTGCTTCGATCTGCTTCGGATCGACGCGCGTCATCAGATGCTTGTACGCATTGATCGGCCGCTCTGAGCTGAGCGGCGTGGCGGCATCGGACCACTTCAGCGGCTCGATGCCGAGGAACCCTTCGACGGCTTCCGCGAGCTTCGGCAGCACCGGCTTCAGCGCGAGCGACAGCAGCCGGAACGCCTCGACGCTGACGCTGCAGGTTTCGTGCAGCGCGACCGCGTTGGCCGGATCTTTCGCCTGATCCCACGGCTTGGCTGTATCGACGTACGCGTTGACGGCGTCGGCCAGATCCATCGTCTGACGCAGTGCGCGGTTGTACTCGCGCGCTTCGTAGTTGGCAGCGATCTGCGGGATCGCCGCGCGCAGCGTGCCGAGCAGCGGATGCTGCATCGCGCTGTCCTGCACGCGCCCGTCGAAACGCTTGATCAGGAAGCCCGCCGCGCGGCTCGCGATGTTCACGTACTTGCCGACCAGATCGCTGTTCACGCGTGCCTGGAAGTCGTCCAGATTCAGGTCGAGGTCTTCCATCGTGCTGTTCAGCTTGGCGGCGAAGTAGTAGCGCAGCCATTCCGGATTCAGGCCGGTGTCGATCACGCTCTGCGCCGTGATAAACGTGCCGCGCGATTTCGACATCTTCGCGCCGTCCACCGTCAGGAAGCCGTGCGCGAACACGTTGGTCGGCGTGCGATGGCCCGAAAATTCGAGCATGGCCGGCCAGAACAGCGTGTGGAAGTACAGGATGTCTTTGCCGATGAAGTGGTACTGCTCGGCGCTCGAGCCCTTGCGCACCCACGCGTCGAAATCGATGCCGCGCTTTTCCGCGAGGTTCTTGAAGCTCGCGTAATAGCCGACCGGCGCATCCAGCCACACATAGAAGTACTTGCCCGGCGCGCCGGGGATCTCGAAGCCGAAGTACGGCGCGTCACGGGAAATATCCCAGTCAGCCAGCTTGGCCTCGCCGGAATCGCCGAGCCATTCGCGCATCTTGTTGGTGGCTTCAGGCTGTGCCAGTCCACCCACCCAGCCGCGCAGGAAATTCTCGCAGCGCGGGTCGGAGAGGCGGAAGAAATAGTGCGTCGACGTCTTGCGGATCGGCGTGGCGCCCGAGACCACCGAGTAAGGGTTGATCAGCTCGGTGGGCTGGTAGGTCGAGCCACACACTTCGCAGTTGTCGCCGTACTGGTCTTTGGCGCCGCACTTCGGACACTCGCCCTTGATGAAGCGGTCCGGCAGGAACATTTCCTTGACGGGGTCATACGCCTGTTCGATATCGCGTGCGTCGATCAGCCCTGCGTCCTTGAGCGCCGTATAGACGGATTCGCTAAGAACCCGGTTCTCTTCCGAGTCGGTCGAATAATAATTGTCGAAGGAAATACCGAAGCTGTCGAAATCGCGCTTGTGTTCCTGCCAGACGCGGTCGATCAGCTGCTTCGGCGTGACGCCTTCCTTTTCCGCCCGCAACATGATCGGCGTGCCGTGCGTATCGTCGGCGCCGACGTAATACACCTCGTGACCGTGCATTCGCAGCGTCCGGACCCAGATGTCCGTCTGGATATATTCGACCAGATGGCCAATATGGATTTGCCCATTCGCATAGGGAAGGGCTGACGTGACGAGAATCTGTCGACGGCCGGACGGCGCGCCTGCGGGGAGACCGGTTGCGGGTGCTGACATAGGGAGTATGAGGGCTTGCGGGAGACGAAACTACGATTCTAGCAGGGCGGCCGCGGCGAGCAGACCCGCAGTGTTTTGGTGCGCCAGACCTTGAACTGAACGGCGCGCGGAACCGGCACCAAAAAAAACCGGGGCTATGGGCCCCGGAGCAACAACGACAAGAGGAGAATGGTGCCGTGGCGGCAAAGCCAGCCACGTACCGTAAAGAGAGACAGCGGATTTTCGGGAGAGTTCGAAATTTTTTTCGATTCACCTACCGGTGTTTCCGTCCCCATCACATGGTGGGATTCGCGGCGCGGCGCGGCGACTGACTGCACGCCGCGCGCTGGCCCCACACCCATTCCCCGCTGTACTAGCCGTTAGCCTGCGTGTTGCGCGGTCGCGCGCAGGTAGATTTCCACGCGGCGGTTCGCAGCACGGCCCGCGTCCGTGTTGTTGTCGGCGATCGGATTGTTCTGACCCATGCCCTGTGCGGACAGGCGTTGCGGATTGATGCCGCGCTGGAGCAGGGTGTCGGCGACGCTTTGTGCACGGTTGACCGACAGGGTCTGGTTGTACTGGGGCGAACCGGTGCTGTCTGTATAACCGACCACTTGCGCGATCAGCTCAGGATTCTGCTGGAGCGTCTGCGCCAACTGGTCGATGATCGGCGTGAACGACGGCTTGAGCGCATAGCTGTTCGTATCGAACGTAACCGAGCTCGGGATGTTCAGCTTGAGCGAACCGTCCGGCTGTTCCGTGATCTGCGTGCCGGTACCCTTGGTGGCGCCCGACAGCTTGTTGTGAATGGCCTGCCAGTTGTAGCCGGTGATGCCGCCAACAGCTGCGCCGACGCCCGCACCGATTGCCGCGCCCTTGCCACCACCAAAGATCGCGCCGAGTGCCGCACCCGTACCGGCGCCCACGCCCGTACCGACGGCGGTGTTGGTGCCCTGTTGCGTGGCGCAGCCTGCCAGCAGCGAACCGGCGACTGCGAAGACTGCCAGGCGAGTCATGATTTTTGCGTTCATTTTGATTCCTCTTGATTATTAAAGCGGGTCGTCCGTCCACGATGGGCATGTTGGTCGACGCCGCGCAAACACGGTGAAGAAGGGTCTTCCGGCAACCTCCCGCGCCAGCCACTACAATGACGACTGAAGTATCTGGCGATGCGACCCTGCGGCCTGCTGCTGGCGAAGGGTGCCCGGCAAGGCTGATTTGCGCAATCCCACATAACAATTTCTTTCAATTTCCAGTCGGTGGCCGAAACTTCGATTCGGTCGCGCCGCAAGTGTTCCCATGGAGTCTCAATGAGCATTGATCGGGCATTGGTCGACGCCGCCCTCGCGACTGTCGCTGACCCCAACACCGGCCGCCCTTTCGCGGCGGCGAAAAGCCTCAAGAACACCGCTATTGATGGTGCCACGGTTAGCGTCGAAGTGATACTCGGCTATCCGGCCAAACGGCAGTTTGAAGCGATTCGCACGCTGATCGGCGACGCGTTGCGCGCCGTGCCGGGTGTGGCCGAGGCACGGGTGCAGGTTTCCCAGCAGATCGCGGCGCACACCGTGCAACGCGGCGTGAAACTGTTGCCGAACGTGAAGAACATTATTGCGGTGGCGTCGGGCAAGGGCGGCGTCGGCAAAAGCACGACCGCCGTGAACCTGGCGCTGGCGCTCGAGAGCGAAGGCGCGTCTGTCGGCATTCTGGATGCGGACATCTATGGCCCTTCGTTGCCGATGATGCTCGGCATCGAAGGCCGTCCGGAATCGGTGGACGGCCAGACAATGAGCCCGATGCGCGGCCACGGCATGCAGGCCAACTCGATCGGCTTTCTGATCGAGCAGGACAACCCGATGGTCTGGCGCGGCCCGATGGCCACCTCCGCGCTCGAACAGCTGCTGCGGCAGACGAACTGGGAAGATCTGGACTACCTGATCGTCGATATGCCGCCGGGCACCGGCGACATCCAGCTCACGCTGTCGCAGCGCGTGCCGGTGACGGGCGCGGTGATCGTGACCACGCCGCAGGACATCGCGCTGCTCGACGCCAAGAAGGGCCTCAAGATGTTCGAGAAGGTCGGCATTCCGATCCTTGGAATCGTCGAGAACATGGGCATCCATATCTGCTCGAATTGCGGCCACGAAGAGCATATTTTCGGCGCCGGCGGCGGCGATCGCATGGCGAAGGAATATGGTGTCGAAGTGCTCGGCAGCCTGCCGCTCGATATAGGCATCCGCGAGCAGGCCGACTCCGGTCGCCCGACCGTGGTGGCCGATCCGGACGGCCGGATCGCTGAGATTTACCGCTCGATTGCCCGCAAGGTGGCGATCCATATCGCCGAGCGTGCCCGCGACATGACTTCGAAGTTTCCGACGATCGTGGTGCAGAACACCTGAAACTCCTTTCGGAACACGGGCGCAGGCGTTGGAGACGCCTCCGCTCGCGGTATCATGTCGACTTCATCAGGTTCGGCTCGGCGACCGCAGGGGCGGCCGGCGGTCGACAAGAGGATCGCATGGGAAAACGAATCGACGGGCAGGCGGTGCATGCGTTCATCGTCCTGGCTGCCAGCAGCCTGCTGCTATGCGGCTGCACTACATTCCTGAGACCACAGGAAAAGCGCGCCGAGGCACAACTGGTGCCGGCCGTAGGAAGCCAGACGCGCGGTCTGGTGACCTTCATTGAGCGCTCCGACGGCGTGCAGGTTACCTACAATCTTTCCGGCTTGCCTCCTGATAGCGATCATGCGCTGCAGGTGCATGAGCGCGGCGATTGCAATTCGGTGGACGGTTCGAGCGTCGGCGCAGTTTTCGCGCCGGCGGCCGAGCGGCTGAAGATGGGTGCACGGGTTGAAGGCGATCTCGGCAATATCCACGCGGATTCGAACGGTGTGGCGAGCGGCTTTATCGTGGCGCCGGACGTTTCGCTCGACGGCATCCGCTCGGTGCTGCAGCGGGCGGTGGTGGTGCATCGCGACGCTTCCGATCCTTACGCCTGGCCGCAACATGGTGCCGGCCCGCTGCTCGCTTGCGGCATCATCCGGCAGTAGCGGCGGCCGGCGTTCTCTGGCGCGCTGCCATCATCAAGTCTCGCGCCGCATTTTCGACGCGTCTTCAACATTCTGCAGAACCGGTCCGTTCTCACTCCGCTGCGCTGCAACAATCTTATTTGCCGCAGTTGCAGCAGCAGCGCGCTGATCGCGTAAAATAAGCGCCTTTCGTCCGGCAACACGCGGCCCGGCGGGCCTTTGCCGGCTTCATCCTTATTCATCCATGCTTCATCCGTTACGCAGCGTTCAACTATGACCATCAAATCCGACAAGTGGATCCGGCGCATGGCCGCGTCGCACAACATGATCGAGCCGTTCGCGCCCGATCAGGTGCGCGTTTCCGAGGACGGCCGGAAGATCGTCAGCTATGGCACGTCGAGCTACGGCTACGACATTCGCTGCGCGGACGAATTCAAGATCTTCACGAACATCAACTCGACCATCGTCGACCCCAAGAACTTTGACGAGAAGTCGTTTGTCGATTTCAAGGGCGACGTCTGCATCATCCCGCCGAATTCGTTCGCGCTGGCGCGCACGGTGGAGTATTTCCGTATTCCGCGCAGCGTGCTGACGGTGTGTCTGGGCAAGTCGACCTATGCGCGTTGCGGGATCATCGTCAACGTGACGCCTTTTGAACCCGAGTGGGAAGGGCACGTTACGCTGGAATTCTCAAATACGACACCTTTGCCTGCGAAAATCTACGCGAACGAAGGCGTCGCCCAGGTGCTGTTTTTCGAAAGCGACGAAATTTGTGAAACGTCGTACGCGGATCGCGGCGGCAAATATCAAGGTCAGCACGGCGTGACGTTGCCCAAAACGTGACGCTCGCAGCGCACTGACCCACCCGGAAATACAGGTGACCGCTGCTCTTTATCCAGGAAAGCAGCGGTCGTTCCTTTTGGAGAATCGCCCATGAAGTTTCGTTTTCCCGTCGTCATCATTGACGAAGATTTCCGCTCCGAGAACATCTCGGGTTCCGGCATCCGGGCTCTCGCGGAAGCAATCGAGAAAGAAGGCGCGGAAGTGCTCGGGCTGACGAGCTATGGCGATCTGACCTCGTTCGCGCAACAGTCGAGCCGTGCGTCGTGCTTCATTTTGTCGATCGACGACGATGAGCTGCTGCCGTATTCCGACAATGTGGTGGTCGAGGGCGACGCGCCCGAACTGGCCGCCGCAATCGTCGCACTGCGCGCGTTCGTGACGGAAGTGCGCCGCCGCAACGCCGACATCCCGATCTTCCTGTACGGCGAAACGCGCACCTCGCGCCATCTGCCCAACGACATTCTGCGTGAGCTGCACGGCTTCATTCACATGTTCGAGGACACGCCGGAGTTCGTCGCGCGCCATATCATCCGCGAGACCAAGGTTTACCTCGATTCGCTCGCGCCGCCGTTCTTCAAGGAGCTGGTGCAGTACGCGGACGAAGGCTCGTACTCGTGGCACTGTCCTGGGCACTCGGGCGGCGTGGCGTTCCTGAAGAGCCCGCTTGGCCAGATGTTCCACCAGTTCTTCGGCGAGAACATGCTGCGCGCGGACGTGTGTAATGCCGTCGACGAACTCGGCCAGCTGCTCGATCACACCGGCCCGGTGGCCGCCTCCGAGCGCAATGCCGCGCGCATTTTCAGCGCCGACCACGTGTTCTTCGTGACCAATGGCACGTCGACCTCGAACAAGATCGTCTGGCACGGTACGGTGGCGCCGGGCGACATCGTGCTGGTGGACCGCAACTGCCACAAGTCGATCCTGCACGCGATCACGATGACCGGCTCGATTCCGGTGTTCCTCACGCCGACACGCAACAACTTCGGCATCATCGGTCCGATTCCGCGCAGCGAATTCGAGCCTGAGAACATCAAGAAGAAGATCCTGGCGAACCCGTTCGCGCGCGAAGCGCTGGCGAAGAATCCGGACCTCAAGCCGCGCATCCTGACCATCACGCAGAGCACCTATGACGGCGTGATCTACAACGTCGAGATGATCAAGGAAATGCTCGGCGACTGGCTCGATACGCTGCACTTCGACGAAGCGTGGCTGCCGCATGCCGAGTTCCACGAGTTCTACCAGGACATGCACGCCATTGGCGCGGGTCGTCCGCGCATCGGCGCGCTGGTGTTCGCGACGCACTCGACGCACAAGCTGCTGGCCGGCATTTCGCAGGCATCGCAGATCGTCGTGCAGGATTCGAAGAACAGCCGCTTCGACAAGCACCGCTTCAATGAAGCGTATCTGATGCATACGTCCACGAGCCCGCAGTACGCGATCATTGCTTCCTGCGACGTGGCCGCGGCGATGATGGAAGCGCCGGGCGGCACCGCGCTGGTGGAAGAGTCGATCGCCGAGGCGCTCGATTTCCGCCGCGCGATGCGCAAGGTCGACGACGAATACGTCGACGACTGGTTCTTCAAGGTGTGGGGTCCGGAGGAGTTCGCGGAAGAGGGCATCGGCTCGCGCGAAGACTGGATGCTGCGCCCGAACGACGCGTGGCACGGCTTCGGTCCGCTCGCCGAAGGCTTCAACATGCTCGACCCGATCAAGGCGACCATCGTCACGCCGGGTCTGGACATGGACGGCGGCTTCGGCGAGTCCGGCATTCCGGCGGCAATCGTCACGAAGTACCTGGCCGAGCACGGCATTATTGTCGAGAAGACCGGCCTGTATTCGTTCTTCATCATGTTCACGATCGGCATTACGAAGGGCCGCTGGAACTCGATGGTGACCGAGTTGCAGCAGTTCAAGGACGACTACGACAACAACCAGCCGCTGTGGCGCGTGCTGCCGGAGTTCGTCCAGCATCATCCGATGTACGAGCGCGTCGGCCTGCGTGATCTGTGCGAACAGATCCACAGCGTCTACCGTGCCAACGACATCGCGCGTCTGACCACCGAGATGTACCTGTCGAGCATGGAGCCGGCCATGAAGCCGTCCGACGCGTTCGCGAAGCTCGCGCATCGTGAGATCGACCGGGTACCGATCGACGAACTCGAAGGCCGCGTCACGTCGATTCTGCTCACGCCGTATCCGCCGGGCATTCCGCTGCTGATTCCAGGCGAGCGTTTCAACAGGACGATCGTCAACTACCTGCGTTTTGCGCGCGAGTTCAACGAACGTTTCCCGGGCTTCCACACGGACATCCACGGTCTGGTGGGCGAGACGATCAACGGCCGCATCGAGTACTTCGTCGATTGCGTGCGCGGCTAAAAATGAGACGGTTGCAACGGATCGGCGGCGCCTGGTTGTTGGCCGCTGCCGCGCTGCTGACGATGGCGTCGACGCTGGCGGTCAGCGCGCGCGCCGAAGTGGCCGCGGCCGATCCGATCGACGCGGCGATGCGTACGTGTCTGGCCCGCAGTGACATGTCGTCGACGACGGGCCAGTTGCAGTGCATGGAGACGGCGCGCTTTGGCTGGCAGGCCGCGATGAATACGGCATGGCAGCAGCTTGCGGCAAAGCTGCCGCCTGCACGGCGCAAGCTGTGGGAAGAGAGCCAGACCCGCTGGCAGGCTTCGCGCGATGCGCAGGCGCCGTTGCTGGACGCAGTCTTCGCGACAAAGCAAGGTGCCATGTATCAGACCGCCGAGGCGGACATGCAATTGCAGCCGGTGCGCGACCGCGCGCTGGCGCTGCGCAGCGCGGCTGCCGACGCGGGCAGTGGCGGAACTCTGCCGGTTCGCCCACGACCGTGTTCCGCGGACGCGATGTGCGAACACGCGACTTTCGACATGAACCGCTACTACCGCCGCTTGCAGACCAAGCTGCCGGCGCGTGCCCGAGCGATCCTGACGCGGGCGCAGCGTGCGTGGAGCGCGTATCTGGACGCGGCGACCGCGGTGACCGACGAGCGCGGCCGGGTCGACATCATTGGCGCGCGGGTGGCGACGCTCAAGCGGCTGTCGGATACGGTGGGCAGCGACGGCGATTGACCGCGATTAGCAGCGGTGAGCCGCCATTGACCGTCAGGTCACGAGGAACTGCTCTGCTTCGGGGCCGGGGATGACGAGGGCGGGCTCGGCGAGCAGATCGCGGACGGCGTCTTCGATATACACGGACATCATGGTGAGAGCGAGGTCGTTTTCGTCGGTGCCGAAGGGGTCTTCGAGCTGCGAGGCGATGGCCTCGTGGGCCATGAAGGCGTAGGCAACGAAGACCGAGAAGACGGGCGTAAAGATGCCGATGTTTTCGACGAGTCCGAACGGCAGTGCTGCGCAGAAGAAGTAGACGGTACGGTGAATCATCACCGAGTAGGCAAACGGCAGCGGCGTAGAACCGATACGCTCGCATCCGCCGATGACATCCGACAGCGAATTCAGATTGCGATCGAAGGCGAGCACGGCCATCGGGTCCAGCGCGCTTGTGCGCGACTGGCGATGGACCCATTCGCCGAGCACGAGCATGAGGGTGGTGGGACGATAACGTGAGGCCATGACGCGGTCGAGCAGCGGTGCGGGCAGGCGCGCGGCGAGGTCATCGCGCGGATCGGTTTTGCGGAGCTGATGACGCAGTGCATGGGGCAGCGCACTTAGGGCCTGGACGAAATCTTTGACGTCTGACTGGGCGAGGGACTCGCGGGGCAGGGTGAGGACCTGGCGGGTCATGGAGCGGGCATCGTTGAGGAGTTGGCCCCAGAGTTTGCGGGCTTCCCACCAGCGGTCGTAGCTGGCGTTATTGCGGAAGCCGAGGAAGACGGCGAGCGCGATACCGATGAGGGAGAAGGGGGTGGTGCTGAGGTTGACGGTGATCCTGAGGAGGTGGTCGTGGACGGCCACGGCCGCGATGGAGATGCAGAAGATCAGGAAGAGGCGCGGCAGAAGCTGCGGGAGGACTGAGCCTCGCCAGGCCAGGAGCATGCGGAACCAGTGGAGGTGGGGGCGGATGATCATTTGGCTTTGTAGGGCTTTTTTTGACCTTCGGTCGGTGGGGGTATTATCGCTTGTGGGGTGGTTGGTTTGGTTGCCTGCGGCGGTTTCGTTGTTCTTGCTGTGTTGGCCTTTCCTTGCATTCTTGTTGGTTTGCTGGCGTTGCCCCTGTGCGGGGCGGCACCTACTTTTCTTTGCCGCCGCAAAGAAAAGTAGGCAAAAGAAAGCGGGCTTGCAACCGCTAGCCTGTAGGTGTCCTCCACTGACATCAAGCCGGAGTGGTCCGCGCACGAAATCTGTCCTCGCGCCATCCCCGTTAGTGACAAGGCAGTCATCCGTTCCAGCGTTGCGCTGCGCGCCCCGCCGTCGGGCATAACTTCACCTAGCCGTGCGAAGAAAATTGTCCGATAGCCGATAGCCGATAGCCGATAGCCGATAGCCGATAGCCGATAGCCGAGCGCCGAGCGCCGAGCGCCGAGCGCCAGAAGCTTCCTCGGGCTTCATAGGAATGCTAACTATATTTGGGGGCTTCCTTCAACGGGATTGGGCGTTTCATCGGTTGGGCTCGGGGTTCGGCGATGCATGCAGCTTCAAGTCTTCCGTTGCCCCGCTTCCCCTTGCAGACCCATCCGCCACGCACATAGTGGGTGGGCGGGATGAATGAGTCCTTTGTCACTAATGCGTGTGGTGCGATGGCGCCTTTCGTGCGCGGACCACTCCGGCTTCATGCCAGTGGAGGACACCTACAGGCTAGCGGTGTGAGCCCGCTTTCTTTTGCCTACTTTTCTTTGCGGCGGCAAAGAAAAGTAGGTGCCGCCCCGCACAGGGGCAACGCCAGCAAACCAATAAGAAAGCAAGGAAAGGCCAACACCCCAAGAACAACAACCCAAACCAAGGCGCCGCAGGCAAAAACACCCCAAGCGCTTACTTGAGCGCCTCCCGAGCAACAACAACAGCCAGCCGAACCTGCTGAGGCGCAGTCCCCCCTGCATGATTCCGGCTAGCCACAGACCCTTCAAGCGTCAAATACTCAAACACATCCTCACCGATGAGGTGAGCCACATTAGGCAGCTCCTGACGCATCTCATCAAGCGAAAGATCCGCCAAATCGCAATTGCGATCCACACAAACGCGCACAGCATGTGCCACCGCCTCATGCGCATCCCGGAACGGCAACCCACGCTTGACGAGATAATCAGCCAGGTCCGTAGCAGTAGAAAAACCTTGCAACGCCGCAGCCCGCATAGCCTGCGGCTTCACCGTAATCCCTGCCACCATCTCGGCAAAAATCCGCAACGTATCTGCCACCGTGTCCACCGTATCGAACAGCGGTTCCTTGTCTTCCTGGTTGTCCTTGTTATAGGCCAGCGGCTGACCCTTCATCAACGTCAGCAATGCCATCAAATGCCCATTCACGCGACCCGTCTTGCCGCGTGCCAGTTCCGGCACGTCCGGGTTCTTCTTCTGCGGCATGATCGATGAGCCCGTGCAAAAACGGTCCGCCAGATCGATAAAGCCCACTCGCGGGCTCATCCACAACACCAGTTCTTCGGACAGACGCGACACGTGTGTCATCACCAGCGCCGATGCCGCCGTGAATTCGATCGCGAAGTCGCGATCCGATACGGCGTCCAGCGAGTTCGCGCAAATACCGTCGAAACCCAGTGTCTTTGCCACCGCGTGACGGTCGATCGGATAGCTCGTGCCAGCGAGTGCCGCCGCGCCCAGCGGCAGGCGGTTCACGCGCGTGCGGCAGTCGCGCATGCGCTCGGTGTCGCGCGTGAACATCTCGACATACGCCAGCAAGTGATGACCGAACGTCACCGGCTGCGCCACCTGCAAGTGGGTAAAGCCCGGCATGATCGTTTCAGCGTTCTGCTCGGCCAGGTCGATCAGCGCCGCGCGCAGATCCTTCAGCAGGCCGCCAATCCGGTCGATTTCGCCGCGCAGCCACAAGCGGATGTCCGTCGCCACCTGATCGTTGCGCGAGCGGCCCGTATGCAGGCGCTTGCCAGCGTCGCCGATCAGCGCCGTCAGGCGCGCTTCGATGTTCAGATGCACGTCTTCCAGGTCGAGTTGCCACTCGAACTCGCCGCGTTCGATTTCGCCCTTGATCTGCGCCATGCCGCGCTGGATAGCCGCCAGGTCGTCCGCGCCGATGATCTTCTGCGCAGCCAGCATCGCGGCGTGCGCGAGCGAGCCTTCGATATCGACCAGCGCCAGTCGCTTGTCGAAGAAAACCGACGACGTGTAGCGTTTGACGAGATCCGACATCGGCTCGGAGAAGCGAGCCGACCAGGCTTCGCCTTTTTTATGCAGTTGGGACGTCATGGTGTTGGGCAATGAAGAACGTGCGGTGGAAAAGCTCTCGGCAGTAGAGGCGCCGCCGAAACGAACAAGACCTCGATTTTAGCATCCGGCAGCGCCGCTACTCCCTTACCAGCACCACCAGTTTCAGATCTTCCCGGTGCGCCGGCTTGAACGTGATCTGGTCGTACACCACCCGTCCATCGCGCGGATGATTGAATTCGCGTCGGCCGCCTTCGCGCTCGCCTACGTCCTGCGACGCCCAGAAGCGTGCGAACGCGTCGCTCGTGCTCGTCAGCGTATCGATCAGGCCGTGCGTGGGCGCATCCGCCAGGTGGCGGATCGAGTCGGCGCGAAACTCGGCGGCAAGCCGCCGTGCGCGCGTCTCCCAGTCGACGATCAGTTCGCGCGCCGCCGGTTCCATGAACGTGAAGCGCAGCAGGTTGCGGTCGTGTGCACCATCGAGCCAGCCCACGAACAGGTCGGCCGCGCGCTCGTTCCACGCCAATGCATTCCATTGCCGGTCCAGCACGTAGGCCGGGGCGTTCACCAGTTGGACCGTTTCGATCAGCGTCGCGGGGGCATCGGCGGCGGCTGGGTCGGGCTCGGCCGGATCGCGTTGCGCCGCCAGTTCGAACAGATAGGCCCGCTCGGCGCGCGACAGTTGCAGCGCGACGGCGATTCGCGCGAGTGCCTCGGCGGACGCTGAAACGGGCCGTCCTTGCTCGATCCACGTGTACCAGGTGGGACTGACCCCGCAGAGTTGTGCAACTTCCTCGCGGCGCAGGCCCGGCGTGCGCCGGCGCGGCCCGGGCGGCAGGCCGACCGCCTGCGGCGAAAGCCGCTCGCGGTGGGCGCGGATGAAATCGCCCAGCGCGTGAGCGGGCGTCGCATCGAGCGGTGGCGGGGACGGGTCGGCAGGGGACGGCGGGCTCATCGTATCGGCAAAGGGGTGTTGTTGATACCAGAATAATCGCCTGACTTGTACTGGTACAGGCGGTCTCTATTGTAGCGGCAGGTGGCAATAGGTAGGCGGACCGTAGACACGCGTGCGTTTGCACGCAGGCGCATGAGGCTGCCCGATCCGCCGTTGTGGATGTGCGCACAAAGCAAAGCGCCCCGTATTGCTGTGCAGTACGGGGCGCTTTGAGTATCCAGCTCGGTCATCCAAGGAAGCCAGCGAGAGGTTCTTCCACCAGCGGCCTGCGCCACCGGCGTCTCATCGACCCACAAGCCACTCCCTCAACCCGTATTGCGCAGCCCCGCCGCAATCCCGTTGATCGTCAGATGAATCCCGCGCCGCAGCCGCGCATTCGAATCGCCCGCACGGTGGCGCTTGAGCAGTTCCACCTGCAAGTGATTGAGCGGATCGAGGTACGGAAAGCGGTTCTTGATCGAGCGCGCGAGCAGCGGGTTATCCGCGAGCCGTTCGCTCTTGCCGGTGATCTCGGAGAGCACCTTCGAGGTACGCTCCCACTCCGCGACGATGCGCTCGAACACGTGCTTGCGCAGCTTCTTGTCGCTGACCAGTGCGGCGTAGCGCGAGGCGACCGCGAGGTCGGTCTTTGCCAGCACCATATCCATGTTCGACAGCAGGTTCGCGAAGAACGGCCACGTCTTGTGCATCTTCTTCAGCAGTCCGAGGCGGCGTGCCCGTTCGGCGTCAGACGGAGCGCTGTCCAGATGCGCGGCCACCGCGCTGCCGAAGCCATACCAGCCCGTCAGCAACAGACGGCATTGGCCCCACGAAAAACCCCACGGAATGGCCCGCAGATCTTCGATCTTGCGCTGCTTCGGATCCTGCAGCTTGCGCGACGCAGGACGACTGCCGATGTTCAGCTCGGCGATCTCCGCAATCGGCGTCGATTCGAAGAAATACTCCTTGAAACCGGGCGTTTCGTAGACCAGCGCGCGGTACGACGCCATTGCGGCATCCGACAGTTGCTGCATGGTCTCCTCGAAGGCCGGCAGTTGCGCGGGCGTATTGCCGTGCGGCAGCAGCGATGCTTCGAGCGTCGCGGCGACCACGGTTTCGAGGTTGCGCCGGCCGATTTCCGGGTTGCCGAACTTGCTGGCAATGACTTCGCCCTGTTCGGTCAGGCGGATCTGGCCGTCTACCGTGCCCGGCGGTTGCGACAGGATAGCCTGATAGGTCGGGCCACCGCCGCGTCCGACTGTGCCTCCGCGGCCATGGAACAGGCGCAGCGTCACGCCACGTTCGTTGAAGAGCGACACCAGCGCGAGCTCAGCGCGATACAGCTCCCAGTTTGACGTGAGGAAGCCGCCGTCCTTGTTGCTGTCCGAGTAGCCGAGCATGACTTCCTGCTCGCCGCCCTGATGTTCGATCAGCGTGTCGACGCCCGGCAGCGCGATCAGATCGCGCATGATGTGTGGCGCGTTTTGCAGATCGGGAATCGTCTCGAACAGCGGGATCACCATCAGCGCGCCCTTGGCCGGCTCGTGCGCATTGCCGAGCAGCCCTTGCAGCAGGCCGGTTTCCTTTTGCAGCAGCATCACCTCCACCAGATCGCTGACCGTTTCCGTGTGCGAAATGATGTAGTTGCGCACGGCGCGCGCGCCGAACTTCTCGCGCGTCACGCGGGCAGCTTCGAGCACGCCCAGCTCGCTCTTGACCAGATCCGAGTACTCGAGATACGGCGAGCGCAGCAAGCGCGGCTGCGCCAGCTCGGCCAGCAGCACGCGCAGCTTGTCGGCTTCGGACAAGCTGGCGTAGTCGGCTTCGACACCGGCGTGTTTGAGCAATTCGGCGATCACCGCTTCGTGGATGTCCGAGCTTTGCCGCAAGTCGATGCTGGCAAGGTGGAAGCCGAACACTTCGGCGGCACGCGCGAGCGGCGACAGACGCGGGCTCGCGAGCGACGCGCCGTGGTGCTCCGCGAGCGAATCGATCAGCACGTGCAGGTCGCGCACGAAGGCGTCGGAGTCTGCGTACGGTTGCGCGCGCACCGGTGCCGCACCGCGGCCGGCGCTGCGCAACGGCACGGCGCCTTCGCCGAGCCGCACGCGAGCGCTGGCCGCGAGGCGCGTGTAGATGCCGATCAGCGCGCGGCGATACGGCTCGTCGACGCGATGCGGCGACTGGTCCGGCGACGCCTTCGCCAGTTCCTTGAGCGGCTCGCTTGCGCCCGTCAGCAGGTTCGAGATCGACAGCTCGGCGCCGAGCTTGTGCACCTGTTCCAGGTAATGTTCGAAGATCACCGCTGCCTGGCGCGTGATGGCTTCCTCGAGCGTTGTTGCGGTCACGTTCGGATTGCCGTCGCGATCGCCGCCGATCCAGCTACCCATCTGGAAAAACGGCGGCAGACGGGCGTCGAGACCATGCTCGGCGAGCGCGGCTTCGATGTCGGCGTACATGGCCGGGATCTCTTCGAGGAAAGTCGCGCGGTAGTACGACAGTGCGTTCTCGATTTCATCGGCCACGGTAAGGCGTGCGTCGCGCAACATCCGTGTTTGCCACAGCGAGGTGACGCGGGCGCGCAACATGGCCTCGTTGTGGGCGCGCTCGCGCTCGGTCAACGGCTGATCGCGCTCGGCAAGCAGACGAGCGATGTCGTGCTGCGCGTCCAGAATGCTCTTGCGCTGCACTTCAGTGGGGTGCGCGGTCAGCACCGGTACGATGAGTGCGTCGTTGAAGAACTGCTGCAACACCGGCGTAGCGGCGGCGTTGGCCTCCATCAGACGTTCGAGCGCATAAGCGATCGTGCCGCCCTGCGAAGCCGAGCCGGCCAGCGCGTGAATCCGGTGACGCCGATTGCGGTGCCGGTCTTCCGCGATGTTCGCCAGATGCGAAAAATAGCTGAACGCCCGCACGACGCTCACAGTCTGCTCGGGACTCAGCGAACGCAGCTTCTTGTCGAGCGTCTGCGCGGCGCTGCTGTCGTCTTCGCGGCGAAAGCGCACCGCCGTCTGACGGATCGTCTCGACCACGTCGAACACCTCGTCGCCTTCCTGCTCGCGTACGACATCGCCGAGCAGGCGTCCCAGATAACGGATGTCCTGGAAGAGCGGCTGGTCCTTGTCCTCGCGCGTGCGGCTGCTGGTTTTAGGTGCGGGCGGCACGGCTGTCTCTTTCGACACGTCGTGCAGCGGCGCGGCTGCAGCTGTGCCGTTGCCGGCCTTGGACTTCGAGGCTTTGCCGGCTTTCGCGTTGCCAGTGGCCTTATCGCCTTTCCCTGCTTTCGCGGCCTTACCCGTTTTCACGGCTTGCGTGCTTTTGGCAGAGCTTGCCGTATCGCGTTTGGATAAGGCGCTGGACGTGGCCGGTGCGGCAGGAACAACTGCGGGCGCACCCGCAGAACCGTTGAGCGATGCAGTGTTGCGGCGGGCAGGGCGCGCCGGTCCGGAAGACGTCACGATGGGTTTCCTCAGGGAAGCCAGGGTCTATTGAGAGATGAACTGCTGTTACTGCAACTGCGCTTCAACTACGCTTGAACTGCAGAATCTTCAGTACTGCGAGAGCAATGGCAAACACGGCCATCGGCAAATGGGAGAAGGCGGCCCCTCAGTGCTGTTGCGCGGCGCACCGCATTGCATCATCCCGCATGATGCCGTTTGACGCGCGAACGATCGTGCGTGAACGGCGACACTGCGCTATGGCTGAAATTTGCGGTGTGCCCATGCGGGCCTGTCTCCTCCAACGGTGGCGCGCCAGCATAGCCATCTGGCCTATAAAGCAAGGCTGGAGCGCGTGCTAACATTGTTTGTTATAACCTCCCGTCATCCACCGAACTTGTAATGAATTCCGAGACGCTTTCGGCGCCACCGCCCTCCACCCTGATCATCGCTTCGCGGGAAAGCCGCCTTGCGATGTGGCAGGCAGAGCACGTACGGTGTGCGCTGCACAAATTATATCCATCTTGTGACGTAAAAATCCTCGGGATGACGACACGCGGCGATCAAATTCTCGATCGCACCTTATCGAAGGTGGGGGGGAAGGGCCTGTTCGTGAAGGAACTGGAGAACGCGCTGGCCGATGGACGCGCCGATCTGGCGGTTCATTCGCTCAAAGACGTGCCCATGGAGCTGCCGGTGGGCTTTGAGCTGTCCACCATCATGGAGCGCGAAGATCCGCGCGACGCCTTCGTGTCGAATGCCTATGATTCGCTTGCCGCGTTGCCTGCAGGCAGCGTGGTCGGCACCTCCAGCCTGCGCCGCGAGTCGATGCTGCGCGCGCGTTATCCGCAGCTTGTCGTGCAGCCGTTGCGCGGCAACCTCGATACGCGCCTCGCGAAACTCGACCGTGGCGACTATGCGGCGATCATCCTGGCTGCGGCGGGGCTAAAGCGCCTCGGTCTGGGCGAGCGGATTCGCGCGTTGCTCGATCCCGCGGATAGTTTGCCGGCTGCCGGGCAGGGTGCGCTTGGTATTGAGATCCGCGCCGGACGGCCCGAACTCGCGGCATGGCTGGCGCCGCTGCATCACGAGCACACCGCTGCGGCAGTCGAGGCCGAGCGGATGGTGTCGCGTGCGCTTGGCGGCAGTTGCGAAGTGCCGCTCGCGGCATACGCCACCTGGCGCGACGGCGCGCTGCATCTACGCGGCATCGTCGCGACGCCTGACGGCCAGCAGGTGCTGAGCGCCCATGCATCGGCGCCGGCGCCCACTGTCGAACGCGCGCTGCAGTTGGGCCGCGAGGTGGCGAACGCGCTCGAAGAACAAGGCGCGCTTGAAATCGTCCGCGCGCTCAGCACGGCGAGCGGTCCGGCGGCCGGCACGTGATGACGGCGCAAACAGGCGGCAACTCATCCCCTAACTCGTCTGGCAAGACGCGGTATACGGTTGTGATCACGCGTCCCGCGGGGCAGTCGACCGCGCTCGCGGCGCAACTGGACGCGGCCGGCATCGCCACGCTCGAATTCCCGCTGATCGAGATCGTGCCCGTCGAAGACGTGGCGCCGTTGCAGGCGGCGTTAGTCGCGCTCGAACGCTACGCGCTGGTGGTATTTGTATCGCCCAACGCCGTCGACTACGCGTTTGCGGAGTTCGATTCGATCTGGCCGCACGCGCTGCCGGTCGGCGTCGTGGGGCCGGGCAGCGTCGCGGCGCTGGCGCGTCACGGCGTCGAGGCACCGGCGTACCGCGTGATTACTCCATCGGCCGGGGCGGATGACGACGTGGCGCGCTTCGATTCGGAGGCGCTCTTCGCGGCCATCGACGCTTCGTTCGGTGCGACCTCGCTGGAAGGCAAGCGCGTGCTGATCGTGCGCGGCGACGGCGGTCGCGAATGGCTGGCCGATCGTCTGCGTGAGGGCGGCGTCGAAGTGGAAACCGTCGCAGCTTACCGGCGGCTCGTGCCGGAGCCGTCCATCGGCGCCTGGAGCCGGGTGCATGAGCTGCTGGCGGGCGAACCGCATGCGTGGCTCATCACCAGTTCCGAAGGCGTGCGCAATCTCGACGAACTCGCGCACGAGCACCTGAACGCCGGCGAAATCGCTCAATTGAAGCGCGCCACGCTCGTCGCGCCGCACCCACGCATCGCGCAGACCGCGCGGGGACTGGGTTTTGATAGCATTACGGTGTCCGGTGCGGGCGATGAGCGCATTGCCCATACCTTGCTTTTAGCCGTACCTCCCGTTGTTCAACCGGTACCGACCAACCCGGCTCACTCACGCATGACTGAATCGAACGCTCCCACGAACACCTCCCCCCAGCCGGCTGCGACCGCTGCGTTGCCGCCCAATCCCCCCTTCACGCCCTACGAAGCGCAGCAGCCGCGCCGCAGCGCGGGCGGACCGCTGCTGTGGTTGGTCATCGTGATCATTGTCTGTGCGGCGGTTGCGGGCGGCATCACGCTCAACCGGAAGCTCATCAGGCTCGATCAGCAATTGACGCAACGGCAGCAGGCCAACGACGCGCAAACTGCTGCACTGAGCGTGAAGACGGACCAGGCGGTGTCGACCGTTCACGAGATCGATTCGCAGATGTCGCAACTCGAGGGCAAGCTGACCGACGCGCAGCAGGCCGAGCAGGCGCTGCAACAACAGTACGCGGACCTCGCGCGCAATCGCGACGACTGGACGCTCGCCGAAGTGGGGCAGATGCTGTCGGCCGCGAGCCAGCAGTTGCAACTGACGGGTAACACGCAGCTGGCGCTGTTCGCACTGCAAAGCGCCGATACGCGACTCGCGGCCTCTGACGGCGCGCAGGTCATGGCCGTGCGCAAGGCGATTGCGGAGGATATCGACAAGCTGAAGTCTGCGCCGTCGACTGATCTCACGGGTCTTGCCATCAAGCTCGACAACGCGATCGACCAGGTTGACACGTTGCCGCTCGACGGTGAAGCGCTGACCGCTCACACCGTGCCGCAGGCCACTGCGCCCGCCGATACCGCGAAGGTCGCAGCGGCCACCGGCGAGCCGCGCTGGAAGGTATGGTGGCAGGTGTTCTCGGCGGGTATCGCCCAGCAGTTGACGAGCCTCGTGCAAGTGCGTCGCATCGACAATGCGGACGCGATGCTGGTCACGCCGGATCAAGGCTACTTCCTGCGCGAGAATCTGAAACTGCGCCTGCTGTCGGCGCGCCTCGCGTTGCTTTCTCGTAACCAGACCACGCTGAAGTCGGACCTGCGCGCTGCCGACGCAGCGCTCGCGCGCTACTTCGACAACGCCTCCAAACACACGCAAACCGTGCGTGAGTTGGTGAAGGAAGTGGACGACGGCTCGGCGGCGGTGGAAGTGCCGAACCTGAACACGAGCCTGCAGGCCGTCAACCAATACCGGAGCCGGAGTTAATCATGGCGATCCGGGGACTTATCTGGCTGGCGTTGTTATTTGTCATCGCGGTGGCGCTGGCGACGGTGGGACGTTTTGATACGGGGCAGGTGCTGCTCGTCTATCCGCCGTATCGTGTTGACGTGTCGCTGAACCTGTTCGTGGTCGCGCTCGTGGTGCTGTTTATCCTCGTGTATGCGTTGCTGCGTATCGTGCGCAACATCTGGCGCATGCCGCAGCGCGTGGCTGCTTACCGGGCCCGCTCGCGAGTGGCGAAGGCGCACGCGGCGCTGCGCGATGCCATCGGCAATCTGTACGCGGGACGTTTCTCGCGTGCTGAAAAAGCGGCGCGCGACGCGCTTGCCAACGGCGACAACAAGGGTGCGGCGGGCCTTGTTGCGGCCACGGCGGCGCACCGTATGCGCGAATACGCGCGGCGCGACGAATGGCTTTCGCAGATCGATGAGGCCGACTGGCAGGACGCACGTCTGATGGCGACCGCGGACATGCGTGCGGACGGCCGCGACGCAGACGGTGCGCTGACCGCGCTCACAGAGATGCAGTCGCAAGGCGCGCGGCGGATTCATGCGCAGCAGATCATGTTGCGCGCGCAGCAGCAGTTGAAGAACTGGAGCGAAGTGCTCAAGCTCGTCAAGACGCTGGAGAAGCGCGAGGCGATTCACCCGGCTGTGGCGGTGCGTTTGCGCCAACTCGCGGCGGAGAATCTGTTGCGCGACCGGCGTCACAATGCCGATGCGCTGCTGGAGTTGTGGCATTCGCTCTCGCCAACCGAGCGGCATTCGCCGCGCCTGGCCGATCTCGCCGCTGAACTGCTGGTGACGCTCAACCGTCCGCAGGACGCACGCAAGATCGTCGAGGAAGCGCTGGCGCAGAACTGGGACGCGCGTCTGCTGCGCCGCTATCCGGACACGGCAGGTGGCGATGCGCTGCCGCTGATCCAGAAGGCCGAAGCGTGGCAGAAGGAGCGTCCGGAGGATGCCGATCTGATGTTCACACTGGGCCGCCTGTGTCTGCATCAGCAGCTGTGGGGCAAGGCGCAGTCGTTCCTCGAGACGGCGCTCAAGCTGGCCGACAACGAAACCTTGAAGATCCGTTCGCATCGTGCGCTGGCACGTTTGCACGAGCAGCTTGGCGACGCTGACAAGGCGAGCCAGCACTATCGGGAAAGCGCGCTCGCAATGAACGTGGTTTAAAAATCCGCGGTGGGCGCTGGCCTGTTCAGGTCGCGCCCCGCTCATCTACACACAACGCCCGCCGTCCACCTCCAGGCATGTGCCGGTAATGAACTCCGCTTCATCCGATGCCAGATAGAGACAGGCATTGGCGATGTCTTGCGGTGTCGACAGGCGTCCAAGCGGAATTCCGGCCAGGAAGCGCTTGCGATTCTCGGGCGTGTCTTCGACGCCCATGAACTCGGATAGCAGGCCGGTTTCGCCCATTACCGGGTTGACGCAGTTCACGCGGATACGGTCCGGTCCCAGTTCGACGGCGAGCGACTTGCTGGCGATGATCACCGCGCCCTTGCTACCGTTGTACCAGACGAGGCCAGGGCGGGGCCGCACGCCCGCCGTCGAGGCGATGTTGATGAACACGCCGCCGCCTTGCTCGCGGAAGTACGGCACGAACGCCTGCACGCTCCAGTAGATGCTCTTCACGTTGACCGCATAGACGCGGTCGAACTCGGCCTCGCTCACATCGAGGATGGGCTTGTTGCGATGGGTCGTACCCGCATTGTTGACGACCACCTGGACGCTGCCGAAGTCCTCCAGCGCGGCTTCGCGCAGACGGGTCCAGTCGTCGCTGCGGGTGACGTCGCCGGCTACCGCGATGGCCTTGCCACCCGCCAGTGCGATTTCGCTCGCGACGCGCTCGGCTGTCGCGCCGTTCAGATCGTTCACTACCACGTTCGCGCCTTCGCGCGCGTAGGTCTTCGCAATGCCTTCGCCGAAACCCGAGCCGCCACCCGTGACGATGGCCGTTTTACCTCTCAAGCGCATGATGTCTCCGTTGTCGTTGCTGATGCGTTCCGTGCTGCAATTTGCATTCGTGCATTCGTGCATTCGTGCCTGCGGTGCGTTCATTACGTTGACGGTTAGCGTGGTCGGGCCTGCAGGCCGGCTAGCCGTGCCGGATCGCGACCGTCTTCAGCACTGTAAAACCGTACAGCGCTTCAAACCCTTTTTCGCGGCCATGCCCCGAATGCTTGACGCCGCCAAACGGCAGTTCGACGCCGCCTCCCGCACCATAGTTGTTGATAAACACCTGGCCCGAGCGCACACGTCGCGCGAGCCGTAACTGGCGCGCGCCGTCGCGCGTCCAGATGCCGGCGACGAGTCCGTACAGCGTGCCGTTCGCGAGTGCCACGGCTTCGTCTTCGTCGGTGAAGGCCATCGCGGCCAGCACGGGTCCGAACACTTCTTCGCGTGCCAGGCGATGGGCCGGAGGCACATCGCGCAGCAGGGTCGGTGCCTGATAGAAGCCGGTTTCCGGCGCCTCGTGGATCACCTCGCCGTGCGCTGCCATCGGAATGCCGTCGTGCTGCGCATCGTCGAGAAAATCCCATACGCGCCGCTGTTGCTTCGCGCTGATGAGCGGCCCGCAGTCCAGGTCCGCATGCGAGGGCCCGACACGGAGCGCATTGAACGCCGTGGCGAGCTTATCGAGCAACGGCTCGTAAATGGCCCGCTCGATCAGCACGCGGCTGCCCGCCGAACAGGTCTGCCCGGCGTTCTGCACGATAGCCGACACCAGCACTGGGACTGCGGTGTCGAGATCGGCATCGGCGAACACGATTTGCGGTGACTTGCCACCGAGTTCCAAGGTGACGGGCACGTGGTTTTCCGCGGCCATCTGCGTGACGGCCTTGCCTGTCTGCGGCGAGCCGGTGAACGAGATGTGGTCGATCCCGGCGTGGCGCGCGAGCGCGGCGCCCGCCTCGTGGCCGTAGCCCGTGACGATATTTAGCGCACCGGCCGGCAAGCCGGCTTCGGCAGCCAGCTCGGCGACGCGTAGCACCGACAGGCAAGCGTCCTCGGCGGGCTTGACGACGCACGCGTTGCCTGTCGCGAGCGCCGCGCCGACGCTGCGGCCGAAGATCTGCATCGGGTAATTCCACGGCACGATGTGGCCGGTCACACCGTGCGGTTCGCGCACCGTGAAAACCGTGTAGCCGTTCTGATAGGGAAGTGTCTCGCCGTGCAGCTTGTCGGCGGCGCCCGCGTAAAACTCGAAGTAGCGCGCCAGTGCTGTCGCGTCTGCGTGCGCCTGGCGCAATGGTTTGCCGGTGTCGCGCGCTTCGAGTTGCGCGAGCTCTTCGTGATTCGCGGCCACCAGCGTGGATAGCCGGTACAGCACCCGTCCACGGTCGGCTGCGCTGGTGGCGCCCCATGCGCCGTCGAAGGCTTTGCGCGCGGCCTGCACGGCGGCATCGATATCCGCGGCGCTGCCACGGGCTAACTGCGTGAACGGCTGTCCGTCTGAGGGATCAAGCACGGGAATCGTCTCGCCGCCGGCAGGGGCGACCCATTCGCTGCCGATGAAGTGTCTGGCTTCTTCCATGCATGCTCCTGGCTGAAAAGGCTTGGAACGGCTTCTGGCGCGCCCGTGGCGCGGTTGCGGTCACGGCTGCAATCATTGCTGCAAGTGCGACTTCGTCTGCGTCCGGAAGCACGGTTTCAACGATTATCGCGCCGATCGTCACGGAGGTGCCATCGGCCGATTGGCTATAATGGTGTATTCCGCACTTCTGGTCCGCTGTGCCGCGACTGACCTGAGTCAGACGCCGTATCGCGCGCCGTGTTCCGAATTTCATCCTGTTCAGAGAGCGCTCATGAGCTTCAATCACGTACCCGCAGGCAAAGACCTTCCGCAAGATTTCAACGTCATCATCGAAATCCCGGCGCAAAGCGATCCGGTGAAGTACGAGGCAGACAAGGATCTGGGCCTGCTCGTCGTCGACCGTTTCATCAGCACGGGTATGCGCTATCCGGCTAACTACGGCTTCATTCCGCAAACGCTGTCGGGCGACGGCGACCCGGTCGACGTGCTGGTGATCACGCCGTTTCCGCTGCTGGCCGGCTCGGTCGTGCGCGCGCGCGCGCTCGGCATGCTGCAGATGACGGACGAATCGGGCGTCGACGCCAAGCTGATCGCCGTGCCGCACGACAAGGTCTGCCCGATGACGGCAACCCTGAAGTCGATCGACGACGTGCCGTCGTATCTGAAAGACCAGATCAAGCACTTCTTCGAGCAATACAAGGCGCTCGAAAAGGGCAAGTGGGTGAAGGTCGAAGGCTGGGCGGATGTCGAAGCCGCCCACAAGGAAATCACGGAAGGCGTGGCGAACTACAAGAAGTAAGCTGGTTCGAGCATCCCGGTGTTAAAAAACCGCGTTGACCCGAGAGGGCGGCGCGGTTTTTTCATGGGAGTATGTTTTAGCGCAATCATCTGCACACTGATCTGAAGCCGCTGGCGATTTCAGCCAAGATATACTTTACCGATGGCGAAGCGCAGAAAAACCAACTCTCCGAGCGATCAATACCCGATGCACAATCGGGCCTCAATGCTCGGGAAACGAGCGCCAGTTGGACCGCCTCGGCGGACGTTTGGCTTTCCCGCGACGGTGACGCATCCGCTTTTTGTCTGGACTGACGACAAAGTACTGAAGCAGCATCCGTCTTATCAGAGTGCAAAAGCCGGTGATGCGGACGCGGCAATTGCTCTTGTTTCCGATATCGCAGGCCCGCTATTGCGGGATGTCATATCCCTTATGGATGCTGGAACGCTGCCAGTCGACGTGATCTTTGTGGCTCCGCATGCGCGAGAAGCCAGGGGAGACAACGCGATACCACAGGTTCTCGCTACGATGCTAGCCATCGCCGGCGGCGTAGTGGATGAGGACATTGTGCAGACAACGAAGGTCTATCACACCGGGGCGGATCCGATGGAGCGCCTGAACGCACGCGCCTCGTTTCACGGCGTCGTGTTTCGGGGAAGTGACTACGTTCTGGTCGACGACGTCATGACGCTTGGCGGAACGCTTTGCGATCTTGCAGACCATATACGGCGTGGTGGCGGGAACGTCGTCGCGGCGGCCGTCCTGGTCAACGCTAGCCGGTCTGGTAGACTGTATCCAGTCCAAAAGACGGTGCAACGCTTAGAGAAGGAGTTTGGCCATGACATCCGTGAAACCTTTGGGATCGAGCCGGTTGCGCTCACGGCCGACGAAGCACAGTACCTCCTCGGGTTCCGTAGTGCTGAGGAAATCAGAGGTCGCAGTGCTAAAGCGCGGGAAAAAACAGATCTCCGACTCCGCGCAAAAGGCGTTTTCATCCCTCAAGCAGAAGGTGGACGCCGACAGAGGGCGCCGCTAAGGCGGCACAAGGTACCCTTCCCTGGTGCCAGCGCAGTATCAAACATCAGCTCTTGGGTTGGCAAGCATAAAAGGTAGGGTCCCGCTACGCTTCGCTTCCTGATTTATCGGACTGTTCCTCAGCGATGCTTGCTGGCACCACCGATTCCAGCGTGCGAACCCCCGCCGCCAACGCACGTTTCTCCACCGCCGTCAGCCGTTTGACGAAGTACTCCGCGCGCGACGCGCTGGACCGATCCGCCAGTTCAAACGAAGCGAGTACATGCAGCGGCTTCCGCGAGCGCGTATAGCGCGCGCCAGTGCCGCTCACATGTTTGTCGAAGCGCGCCTGCACATCGATGGCGATGCCGGTATAGACGCTACCATCCGCGCATTCGATCAGATAAAGAAACCACGGCATGGCGATACGCTAGCTCTTGAACGGGTTGTGATCACGCAACTCATCGACGTATGCGTGAATGCTGTTCGTCTCGTTGTCGAGAAAGCGCGCCACGGCATCGGAGAAGGCGGGATGGGCGAGCCAGTGCGTCGAGCGGGTGACGGTAGGCAGGAAACCGCGCGCCATCTTGTGCTCGCCTTGCGCGCCACCCTCGAACACCGCGAGTTTCTCTTCGATGCAAAACTCGAGCGGCTGATAGTAAGCGGTCTCGAAGTGCAGGCACGGCACATGTTCGAGCGCGCCCCAATAGCGCCCATACAGCGTGCCACCGGTCTTTTCATCGCGCTGATACACCACGAGAGAACTGGCGATCGGCTTGCCATCGTATTCCGCGATCACCAGCAGCAGGTTCTCGGGCATCGTCGCGCCAATCGTGCGGAAAAACTCGAGATTCAGATATGGACTCGAAAAGTGCTCGCGGTAAGTCTGCCGATAGCACTTGGAGAAAAAGCGCCAGTCGGCATCCGTAGCATCTTCGCCGCGCACCCGACGCATCGTGATGCCCGCCTCACGCACCTTGCGGCGCTCGGCGCGAATGTTCTTGCGCTTCTTCTGCTCGAGCGTCGCGAGGAATTCCTCGAAGTCGCGGTAGCCGTTGTTGAGCCAGTGAAACTGCACACCCTCGCGCTGCATCATGCCGAGGCCGGTCAGCGCTTCGGCTTCGGTTGCGGTAGGAAACAGCACGTGCAGCGACGACACATCCGCCTGTTCGGCAAATGCCATCAGTGTGGCCGCCAGGTGGCGCAACGCGTGCGCATCCACGGACAGCAGCCGGTTGCCCTGCACAGGCGTGAACGGCACAGCGCACAGGAGCTTCGGATAGTACTCGAGACCGTTGCGCTTGTAGGCGTCGGCCCATGCCCAATCGAACACGTACTCGCCGTACGAGTGCCCCTTCAGATACACAGGCGCGGCGGCCGCGAGCTTTCCCGTGCGCGGGTCGGTCAGCGTGACGAACTGCGTACCCCACCCGGTCTCGTCCACGGCAGAGCGGCTCGTATGCAGCGCGCTCAGGAACTCATGCCGCAGAAACGGCGTGGGTTGTGCCTGCTGGGCGAGGAGGGCGTTCCACTCGGCGGGGTCCACCTCGGAGGGCGAGGCCAGAATGCCCGTGCGATAATCAAAACGTTGCTGGTTCAATCTGTTTGACTGTTCCTGATCTGAGCGATCCTCCGCGTCTGGCGGAGCATCGCTCGTTTGTCCGTGTTGGTACGTTTTTGCGACTTTGTCTGTTTCGTCGAGCCACCTGGCCGATGCAACCGGCAAGCTACGCGGCTTGCCCCTGATCCTGCCATGAAGACCCGAATCGCTCTTGCTCAAATCAATGTCACCGTCGGCGACTTCGCCGGCAACGTCGCGAAAATCGTCGATGCAGCACGCGCTGCGCACAACGATGGTGCGAAGCTGCTCGTCGCTCCCGAACTTGCGCTTTCCGGCTACCCACCCGAAGACCTGCTGCTGCGCCCGGCCTTCTATGCCGCCAGTGCCGCCGCGCTTGCCGATCTCGCCGAACAACTGAAGCCGTTCGCCGGCCTGCACGTGGTGGTCGGTCATCCGCACCGCGACGCCGCGCACGGCCATGGTAAAGCAAACGCGCCAATCGAGCGCGGCGTGCCGCCAGTCGATACCTTCAACGCGGCCTCGCTGATTGTCGACGGCAAGGTGGTCGGTACTTATCTGAAGCAGGAACTGCCCAACAGCGAAGTGTTCGACGAGAAGCGTTACTTCGCCGCGGACCCTCGGCCGCTCGTGTTCGAACTCGACGGCGTCAAATACGGCGTGGTGATCTGCGAAGACGTCTGGCATGCGCCGGCGGCCCAGCAGGCCAAAGCGGCTGGCGCCCAGGTGCTGCTGATTCCGAACGGCTCGCCGTATCACCTCAACAAGGAAGCCGTGCGGGTCGACATCCTGCGGGCGCGTATCCGCGAGACCGGTTTGCCGATGGTCTACGTGAACATGGTGGGCGCGCAGGACGAACTGGTGTTCGACGGCGGCTCGTTCGTGCTCGACGGCAACGGCGAGCTGGTCGCGAAGATGGCGCAGTTCGAGGAAGGCAACGCGATCGTCGAATTCGATGGCGCGCGCCCTGTGCCCACTGTCGTTGCGCCCGAGCTGTCGCTGGAAGCGCAGGTGTATGCGGCGCTCGTGATGGGTGTGCGCGACTACATCAACAAGAACGGCTTTCCGGGGGCGCTCATCGGTCTGTCGGGCGGCGTGGATTCGGCGCTGGTGCTGGCCGTCGCCTGCGACGCGCTCGGCGCCGAGCGGGTGCGCGCCGTGATGATGCCGTCGCGCTACACGGCAGATATCTCCACGACGGATGCTGCCGAGATGGCGCGCCGGGTCGGGGTACGCTACGACGAGATCGCGATTGCGCCGATGTTCGATGCGTTCCGCACGTCGCTCGCCGAAGAGTTCGCCGGCCGCGCCGAAGACGCCACCGAAGAAAACATCCAGGCACGGATTCGCGGCACGCTGCTGATGGCGTTGTCGAACAAGTTCGGCTCGATCGTGCTGACCACCGGCAACAAGAGCGAGATGGCGGTGGGCTATTGCACGTTGTACGGCGACATGGCCGGCGGCTTCGCGGTGATCAAGGACATCGCCAAGACGCTGGTCTACCGCCTGTGCCATTACCGCAACGCTGCTACCACATTCCCCAGGCAGGACGTCATCCCGGAACGGATCCTGACGCGCGCACCCTCCGCTGAACTGCGCGAGAACCAGACCGATCAGGACAGCCTGCCGCCATATGAAGTGCTCGACGCCATCATGCGCATGTATATGGAGGAGGATCACTCTCTGGCCGAGATCATCGCGGCCGGCTATGCGGTGGATGACGTGAAGCGGGTCACGCGCCTCATCAAGATCAACGAATACAAGCGCCGCCAGGCGCCGATTGGCATTCGCGTGACGCATCGCGCGTTCGGCCGCGACTGGCGTTATCCGATCACGTCGCGCTATACCGAACCGGTGGAATAAACGAAGCCCGGCGCCGCGGCCTGAATCGCGGTGCGGACGCGGCACGCGCTGGAATGGCCGCAAGCCATCCGGCGCGGCGTAGAATCGGAGCTATCGATTTCCTTTCACCCTAACGAACTATTCGCTCAAGAGACGAGGTACACCATGAAGCGCATCACTGCAGTCATCAAACCGTTCAAGCTCGACGAAGTCCGCGAAGCACTTGCCGAAGTCGGTCTCACTGGCCTGACGGTGACCGAAGTCAAAGGCTTCGGGCGCCAGAAGGGTCACACGGAACTGTATCGCGGCGCCGAATACGTGGTCGACTTCCTGCCCAAAGTGAAGATCGAAGTGGTGGTGGCGAACGACCAGTGCGATCAGGTGATCGACGCGATCATCGGCGCGGCGCGCACTGGCAAGATCGGCGACGGCAAGATCTTCGTGGCCGAGGTGGAGCGGGTCATCCGCATTCGCACCGGTGAGGAAAACGAAGCAGCAGTCTGAGGGGTTTAAGGTCTTCTAACGATCTCAGGCAAGAACAAGGCAACGCAAACACGTGCAGCGGTCGCAGAACCGCTCGCACCAATAAAAAACGGTGCGATACCCTTTCGGACATCGCACCGATACGCGCCTCTCGCAGCAGCGTGAAAAAGTTTCTAAATCTAGATCTCGGAGCTACACCGTTCGATTAGAACGAGTGTTGAATACCTGCATACACGCCCGATTGGCTGTGGCCATGAGTCGGGTTTTCGTTGTACGAAACCGAGCTTCCCGAACCGCTGTCGCCGCCGTTGCCTGCTGCGTTGGCATCAAGACCGAAGTTAGCCGTCTTGCTGTTACGCACGGTAGCGATCTGGATGTCGAGCAACGTACGCTTGGACAGGTTGTACGAACCACCAATCGTGTAGATGTTCGCGTTGCCTGCACCGTTGTTCGCGTTGACGTGATACACGGCTGCGATCAGCGCTGCTGCCGGCGTCGCTTGCCACGTCACGCCGCCCCATTCCTGGTCGGTCGTCGTCGGCGTGCCGATAGGTACACCGGTTTCGCCCGAAGTACGTGCGCCCTGGTACACAGCCTGAATCTTGAACTGGCCGAGGAACACGTTGACGCCAGCGAAATACTCGCGGCCGTAGTTGAACGGACCGTTCGGAGCGCCTGCGGTCGGATCGCCGAGGCTACCGTTGATGTTGTTGCGGATTTCGTCATACAGGCCACGAACCTGGAACAGCGAGTTCGTGTAGGTCAACTGCAGACCGTCTTCACGCCCTTGTGCCGAACCATTGCCGCCGTTGAAGGACGTCGAGTTCGAGAAGGCGTATTGGCCGTACACGTCAAAGCCGTAGAACTTCGGCGACTGGTACGAAATGTTGTTGCTCGACTGCGGCCAGTTGCGGCCACGGACCAGCGACGCCGACGACCAGTTCGATTGACCGAACGGGTCGAAGTCCCACACGCCATTGGAGATGAACAGTTCACGGCCGAGCAGGAAGGTACCGAACTGGTCGTTCGCCACACCGACTGTCGCCCAGCGATTCCAGATGGAGCCAGAGGAGCCGAGTGAGCCGGTCGCCGTGCTGAAGGAGCCTTCCAACTGGAAGAGAACCTTATTGCCGCCACCGATGTCTTCGACGCCCTTCATACCCCACAGGCTCGTGCCCCAGTCGCCGCTCTCAAGGCGAACACGCGAGGTGGAACCCGTGTAATTGGCATTCGGAAGGCCGCTGATGTATTCGACACCCGCGTCCAGACGACCGTACAGCGTGACGCTGCTTTGTGCGTGAGCAACTACACCGGCCGACATCAACGCCGCGGCGAGTAATGCTTTCTTCATCTTCTCCTCCATACCCTGTCAAAAGAAAAACCCAGTACTGCGAATGGTGTCCGGACGCCATAGGCGCCGAACAGAAATCCGTACCAGGGAGACGGTTCGGGTCGAGCGGGTGAACTGTGATGACGATGTAGCCTGCGGCTTTCTTTGCGTCATACCGATCCCTCGTCGACCGGATCTCCTCTGCGTTTTGAAGTGAAACTACTTTTAATCAACTTTGTTTTGGTACTTTGGTTACTAATTTATCAAAAATACCCCTCGATGGGAGAAGAAATTGGTCCCAGGGCGCTTTGGTGTCTCCAAATTGCAATAGTGGTGTGATCGAGCACTCGCCAAGGCATCCCAAAAACAGCAGCAAACCCTTGTCTGACAAGGGAATCACGGTTCGTCTGAGGCAACGTTAAGGATTGCCACTATTGACGCTGTAAAACAGTGGGAGTAGGGCAAAAAACGGGATGTTGTTGCGATATTTGGGACGTTTGACGTCGCAAAAGGGGATGCGGAGATGAAAAAAGGCGCCCTTCGTAGGCGCCTTGTAATACTACACAAACTACAAAAGTTGTCTTAAGCGTTATTTGAGGCTGCCGGAGAGGAATTGCTTGAGCCGTTCGCTCTTCGTGTTCCTGAATACTTCGTCCGGATGGCCTTCTTCCTCGACGCGGCCTTGATGCAAGAACATCACATGGTTCGACACGTTGCGGGCGAACGCCATCTCATGGGTGACGACGATCATCGTGCGGCCTTCTTCAGCGAGCGTCTGCATGACCTTCAGCACTTCGCCGACCAGTTCCGGATCGAGTGCGGAGGTCGGTTCGTCGAACAGCATCACGTCGGGATGCATGGCCAGCGCCCGCGCGATCGCAACACGCTGCTGCTGGCCGCCGGAGAGATGCGACGGATACTGCTTTTCCAGCCGCGGCGCCAGACCTACCTTTTCCAGATATTGGCGGGCGCGGTCCTCGGCCTCGCGGCGCGGCAGCCCGAGCACGCGGATGGGCGCCTCGACGATGTTCTCCAGCACGCTCATGTGCGCCCACAGGTTGAAGTGCTGGAACACCATGGAGAGCCGCGTGCGCACGCGCTGCAACTGCTTGGGATCCGAGACTTTCAGCGCGCCGTGCTTGTCCTTCTGGGTGCGGACCTCTTCGCCGTCGACGAAGATGCGCCCGGCATTGGGCTGTTCGAGAAAATTAATGCAGCGCAGCATCGTGCTCTTGCCCGAACCGGACGAGCCGATCACGCTGATCACGTCGCCGGCATTGGCGCGCAGCGTAACGCCTTTGAGAACTTCATTGTCGCCGTACTGTTTGTGCAGCTCGTCGACGAAGAGCTTTTGCTTCTTTGTATTCATCGGGATCCTTGACGGCTTACTTGCCTTGGGGCCGCAAATAAGCGAGCCAGCGGCGCTCGGCGCGGCGGAACAGCCACACGAGCGTGAAAGAGATAGCCAGATAGAGCAGGGCGGCGAGGCCGAACGCGTTGAACGACTGATAGGTCGCCGAGTTCACGTCGCGCGCGATCTTGAGGATGTCCGGCACGGTGGCGGTGAAGGCGACCGTGGTGGCGTGCAGCATCAGGATCACTTCGTTGCTGTAGTACGGCAGCGCGCGGCGCAGCGCCGACGGCAGGATCACGCGCCGGTACAGCGTGAACGGAGACATGCCGTAGGCGCGCGCGGCTTCGATTTCGCCGTACGGGGTGGCCTTGATGGCGCCGGCGAAGATTTCGGTGGTGTACGCGCAGGTGTTGAGCGTGAAGGCGAGCAGCGTGCAATGCATGCCGTCGCGGAAGAACGCGTTGGTCAGCTCGTGGTTGCGGACTACTTCAAAGCTGTAGAGGCCGGTGTAGCAGAGCAGCAGCTGCACGTAGAGCGGCGTGCCGCGAAAGATATACGTATACAGCCACACCAGACTGGCAAGCCATTTCTTCTTCGACACCCGCGCGACCGCCAGCGGAATCGACAGGCAGAAGCCGAGGCCGATCGACACCACCAGCAGCCACAGGGTAATGACGAGCCCGGTGAAGCGGTAGCCGTCGCTGTAAAGGTAGTTGCGCCAGTATTCCTGAATGATCTCGATCATAGGTCCGCCTTCCGTACGCCGGTCGAGTAGCGTTTTTCGAGGTACATCAGCACGAAGTTGGAGACCGTGGTGATAACGAGGTAGATAGCCCCGGCAAGCAGGGTAAAGAAGAAAAACCGCAACGTGCCTTTGCCCGCATCCTGCGAAGCCTTCACGACGTCGGCGAGTCCGATGATCGAAACCAGCGCGGTGGCTTTCACCATCACCTGCCAGTTGTTGCCGATGCCAGGCAGCGCAAAGCGCATCATCTGCGGGAACATGATGCGGGAAAACACCTGCCAGCCGCTCATGCCATAGGCGACACCCGCTTCGAGCTGGCCGCGAGGCACGGCGAGAAAGGCGCCGCGGAAGGTTTCGGTGAAGTACGCGCCGTAGATGAAGCCGAGCACGGCGACGCCGGCCACGAACGGGTCGATGTCGATCTGGTCCCAGCCGAGCACGTCGGTCAGGTCGTTCAGCCAGATCTGCAGGCTATAGAACAGCAGCAGCATCAGCACGAGGTCGGGCACGCCGCGCACGAGGGTGGTGTAAAGCGTGCCCACACTATATGAGACACGGTTTTTCGACAGTTTGGCCGCCGCGCCGAGCAGGCCCAGCACGAAGGCGAATGCCAGCGACAGCACCGCCAGCTTGACAGTCTGCCAGGTGCCGTTGAGAAGCAACGGGCCATAGCCTTGAAGGGACATATAAGGTCCTTGACGATGCGTATGAGGCACACCGCGAAAGACGCGGTTTGTCTGCGCCGCGTGAGGTCTGGGTTTCGACTGTAGTACGAAGTGTGAGGCGTTCCCGTCGGATGGTGCTCCGTTGAGCGGTATTCCCGTCCGGGGGCGCGCCCGTCGCGCGGCAAGCCCATGCGGGTACTGGCCGTCGCTATTCTAGGCGGTCAAAATTCTCGTGCCGGATCCGTTTTGGCGGCCCGCACGGCGATGTCCGCCCGAAAAGCGCGGTATTTTACCCGAACGGATGCGTCACGCGAGTTCGACACCCTCATGCCTCACGGCGCGCGCAGATTGTCTGTATTTATGAAACGATCCGGTGCACGCTTACGGGTTGTGCCGGATGCTGTGCGCCCATACATTCTGTGCATCGCAACGCATTGACCAGGGAAACCCATGATCACGATTCGCCGCTCCGAAGCACGAGGCCACGCCTACCACGGTTGGCTCGACTCTTACCATAGCTTCTCGTTTGCCGACTACTACGATCCGGATCATATGCACTTCGGACCGCTACGCGTGATCAACGAAGACCGTATTGCGGGCGGTCAGGGTTTTGGCACCCATGGACATCGCGACATGGAGATCGTCACCTATGTGCTCGAGGGCGCGCTGGCCCATCGCGACAGCATGGGCAACGGCTCGACGATCCGGCACGGCGACGTGCAGCGCATGAGCGCCGGCACAGGCGTGAAGCATAGCGAGTTCAACGCGTCGCAGGACGAAGAGGCGCATCTGCTGCAGATCTGGATCTTGCCGCAACGCGCCGGCGATCAACCGGGCTACGAAGAAAAGCGCTTCGACGACGCCGACAAGCGTGGCCGTCTGCGGATCGTCGCCTCGCCGGATGGACGCGACGGCTCGGTGACGATTCACTCGGATGCGTCGATCTACGCGGCGCTGATCGATGGGGCGGAGCAGGCTACCTTCCCGCTGCCGGCTGGGCGGCGTGCCTATGTGCATGTGGCGCGCGGCGCGCTGACCGTGAATGGCGAAGCGCTCGCTGCGGGCGATGCCGCCATGATCGTCGACGTTGAGACGATCACGCTCGAACAGGGCCGGGACGCGGAGGTACTGCTGTTCGATCTCGGCTCGTTGAACGCTTAAGTGAGGGGGTGTGCTCAGGCGGCTAAAGACGTCTGACGATGCCAACGCGAACTGGGGCAAGCAGAAGGAGTCCCTCAGTTCTCCTGAACCCGGCGCAGAAAAACAGAAACGCCACGGAACGAACTTCCGTGGCGTTTCTGTTTGCAAAGACGCAGGGACAGCGCCGCCATCCCTGCCAGCAGTTACGTCTTGTTAGTTAGCAGCCGGTGCCGATGCTGCACCCTTGTCATGGTGCCAATGCTGGTGCATCTTGTCATGACGGGCTTCCATCTTGGCCCAGTGCGCCTTGATGTCCGTGCTGACGATGGTCTTCTGCTTGTCGTTCAGGCCGTTGTAGAAGGTCAGCCAGGCTGCCGAGGTCTGCTCGTGTGCCTGGTGGCGCTGCTCTTCGGCCTTTTCGCGCAGGTCATGCAGGGCGTTCAGATCGAGAATGGGCTGCGACTTCAACGCTTCCATCTGATCGTGCATCTGCTTGTGGGCGGCACGCCCTGCTTCGCGGTTCTGCTTCATCGTGTCGAGAGCGGCCTGCCATTGCTTTTCCTGATCCGGGTTCAGGTTAAGCTGGCCGTGCAGCTTGTTCAGTTCCTGCATGAACTGGCCATGGTGATGGTGCCAGCCTCCCGGACCGCCGGGTGCGCCCTGACCATCAGTTTGAGCGGCGTAGACTGAACCGAGACCGACTGAGCCAAGACCGATAGCAAGCGATGCTGCGGCGACGGCGACGAAGCGTGACATTTTTGTGGACATGAGTGGCTCCTTGTAATGGAATAGCCGACGATGCAAACACGGCAACACAGGACGGGATGCATTCGGTAAGACACAGCGTAGAGATCTGCAGAGTTCGCTGTGTTACCTGAGCGCGTGTCGCTATTACGCGACATTACGTGCGCCTTTCGTCGTAACACCCGGTAACCCTTTGGGGGACCTCCGGCCCGGTAACCCCAACTGCTGCGCGTTAAACTTCATCCCATGGCTACTCAAATACTTGTTGTCGACGACGACCTCGAACTCCGCGATCTGCTGCGCGACTATCTGGCTCGTCAGGGCATCGAAGTTTCGGTGCTCCACGATGCCGGCTCGCTCGAGCGGCGGCTCGAACGCGAGCGTCCGGATCTGATCGTGCTCGACCTGATGATGCCGGGTGTGGACGGCCTGACGGCGCTGCGCAAACTGCGCGCTGCTGGTGACGACATCCCGGTGATCATGCTGACTGCGCGCGCTGACGACGTAGACCGGATCGTCGGTCTCGAACTGGGCGCGGACGACTACCTCGGCAAACCGTTCAATCCGCGCGAGCTGCTGGCGCGCGTGCAGGCTGTGCTGCGGCGCCGCCGCACGTTGCCTTCGGCGGCCGCACCTGAGCAGCGCGAGCCTTTCACCTTTGGCCGCTTCACGCTGGATTTCCAGTCGCGCACGCTGAATCTGGAAGACAAACCGCTCACGTTGTCGGGCAGCGAGTTCGCCCTCCTAAAGATTTTTGTTAATCATCCTATGCGTACGCTCACCCGCGAACGCCTGCTCGAGTTGCTCCATGGTCCCGAATACGACGGCACCGACCGCGGCATCGACGTCCAGGTCTGGCGTCTGCGACGCATCCTTGAAACCGATCCGTCCACGCCGCGCTTCATTCAGACCGTTCGCGGCCGCGGTTACGTGTTCGTGCCTGATGGCGAACAACATGCGCCGGCCCATTGATTCACTGTTTGGACGGCTGGCGTTGCTGGTCGTCGTGGTACTGCTGCTATCGCATTTTGCGGGCTATGCGCTGTTTCGCCTCGAGCGCAGCCAGTTTCAGAATCGCTACGCTGTAGAAGAGGCGACCTTCCTCGTCGACGCTGTGCGTCAGCACGTCGCCCATACGCCGGATCAGCCGCTGCCCTCGCGCGTGCGCCTCGTCGACCCGGCCTCCAGCGCCGTGCCGGCGGTGCAGCAGGACGACGGCTCGCCGCTTAACCACTTCCTCGACGACGTGCGTGACCGCATGCCGCCGGGCACCCAGGTGCGCCTCGGCGAGCCGGGCAAGCCGCCCACGCTGTGGGTGCGCCAGGCGAGTGACCGCGACTGGATCGTCGTCCCGGTGCAGCCGTTGCGGCCACCGCGTTCGGTCGACCGGATGGTGTTGTGGCTCACCATCATCTTCACGTTTGCGGTAATGGCGGCGCTCTTCGCCGCGTGGCAGTTGCAGCAGCCGTTGCGCTCGCTCGCCAGTGCCGTGGCGCGTTTTGGCCGTGGCCAGCCGGTGCCGCCGGTGCCCGAGCGCGGGCCGCGCGAGTTGCGCCAGTTGACCCATGGCTTTAACCAGATGGTCCAGGAAGTAGCGCGCACGGAGAACGATCGGGCGGTGATGCTTGCCGGTGTCGCACACGATCTGAAGACGCCGCTAGCGCGGCTGCGCCTGCGAGCCGAAATGATGGACGAGGCGAAGGTGCGCGACGGCGTGGTACGCGACGTCGATTCGATGACGCACATCGTCGAACAGTTTCTGGTGTTCGCACACGACGGCGCGGATCGCAGCGAGGCGGTCGAAGTGGATGCGCAATGCGAACGCGTGGTGCGCAGCTATCGGGCGGTTGCCAACAGCGCGGCCTCGGTGCTGACCGACCTGAAGGCGGGTCCGGGCTTCCTGCTGCCAGCCGCTACGCTCGACCGCATTCTGTCGAACCTGCTCGACAACGCACATGCGTACGGCCAGCCACCGGTTATCGTGTCTACCGCGCGTACGTCGTCGGGTTACACGCTGGCTGTGCAGGACAATGGCCAGGGCATCGCCGCGCAGGATCTGATGAACGCGAGCCGTCCGTTCGTGCGGCTCGACCCGGCACGTGGCGGCAACGGCCATAGCGGGCTAGGGCTTGCGATCGTCGAACGGTTGGTCCGTCGCGCGGGCGGAGAATGGGAAATCGGCAACCATGACGGGCGCGGCCTGCGGGTCCTGATGACGTTCCCGTTCGAGGCCGTGCCGCGCATGGCTACTGTCTCGGAGAGCGCCTGGTAGGGCCGGCCTGGCAGCGTTGGCCTGGTCGCTGCTGCTTCCAGGCCTGCGGGCCTTCTGCCTTTCAGTCCGGTCCTGACGCCTTCTCTTCCTCCGAAGTCTTACTCCGAAAACAGCGTATTCAGCGCAGCGGCCGCGTCGCTGTCCACCGTATTCCACGTAACGGTTTCTGCTTCGAAGATGTAGTGAGTCGTGTACTTGCCGAGGCGCGTGAGAATTTCTTCCTGGATCAGCTCAGGGGCGACATCGAGCTTCAGATACCACGCCGTTGACGATAGGCGCGTCTGAAAGGCGCCGTACTCGGACAACAGATGATCGAACGCGTCAGCATCGTGATCGCGGCAAACGATGACCAGATTTCCCTTCATGCATCTCTCCTGGTAGAGCGGTGACGACAAGCTTCGTATGAAGGTCGATCATACCTGCTTACCTGCGGAGTGTCGGCGCTCGCAACGTTGCGCCGTGTCGATTCACCAGGCGGTCGCGGCGGTGCGCGCCGGCGGTGCGGTGTCGTCCGGCGGCAGCGCTTCAGTGCGGTCGCGGCCGCCGGTTTTGGCGGCGTAAAGGGCGAGGTCGGCCCGGCTCATGATCCGCTCGGGCAGATCTTCGCGCGACAACTCGGTGATGCCGATACTGACGCTCAGACCGGCTGAGGAGGGCAGCTTGGTCGACGGCACGGCCTTGAGCCGGGTGCGCAGCCGCTCGACGACCTCGCGGCCGCCCTCGAGGGCGGTGGCCGGCAACAGGATGCCGAATTCCTCGCCGCCCAGCCGGCCGATCGCGTCGTTGGCACGCAGTTCGGCGCGACAAGTATCGACGAAGTGTTCGAGCGCGCGGTCACCGGCAGCGTGGCCGAAACGGTCGTTGATCTGCTTGAAGTGGTCGAGGTCGGCGATCGCCATGCACAGCGCGTCGCCGCTCGCCTGCGCGCGTTCGATTTCACGGCGCAACAGGTCGAGGAAATAGCGGCGCGACAGGGCGCCCGTAAGCGCATCGTGACGCGCCTCGGCAGACAGCAGCGTATTCGCCGATTGCAACTGTTCGGCGAGGTCGCGCGTCGCCCGGTGGTGGCGGCGCTCGCGCACGTAGGACACGGTAATCACCCACGCCAGCGCCGCGGTGCCCGCGAGCGTGAGAAAGACCAGCAGCCGGTCGCGCTTATGGTTGCGCAGCAGTTCGGGCCAGGCCGTGAGCGGATCGACCAGATGCGCGGAGAGTCCCGAATTGAGGCCGCTGCGCGATTCGTACAGCGCCGGCATGGGCCGGTCGGTGATGGCGAACAGTTGTGTGGCAATCGCGGAGGGCACCCACGGCGCCTCCTCGCGTACCTGCCGCATGTCCGCCTCGATCTGGACGTTCGGGAATTCGACGCGGCGATAAACGTTTTCGCGATCGGCGACGCTCATCTGCTTGACGCGTCCATCCGGCAGCACATGGCCTTCCAGCGCGCTGTTGTGGGCCATGATGATCACGCCGTTTTCGTCGGCCACGAAGGTGCCCGCGTGGGCGACCCAGTGACGCAAGCGCCCGATCCCGACCTTGGCGATTACCGCACCTACCAGCACGCCATCGTCGTAGGCGGGTGCCGCGATGAAGATGCCGGGCTCGCCGCTCGACCGGCCGACGCCATAGGCTTCGCCGAAGGCGCCGAGTAGCGCGTTGGACAGATAGTTGCGGGTGCGCATGTCGATGCCGACAAAGCCGCGCGACTGCTCATTGCTCGACGCAACGCACACGCCGTTGGCGTTGACGAGCCAGATCGAGTCGAGTCCCGAGAAACCTTGAGCGTCGTGCAGGAAGCTGCTGACCGTCGTCAATTCGGGCACTTTGAGCAAGGCATTGCGCAGGGTGGATTCCGGCGCGGTGCTGGTCACCGAATAAGCTTGCGAGTGGGCGAGCGCCTGCTGGACCACATTCAGTTCCGCCATCGTGGCTGGAATGGCGCGAGCCATGGAGAGGTCGCTGGCGATGACCTCCGCCATGTTGTCGACGACCGACGAGGACATTTGCCGTTGCGCGCGCAGGGCGGCGTCGAGTTCCTGCTGAACCATGCGGTCCGCGATCACACCCGACACGAGCCAGCACACCAGCACGACCAGCGCGAAGCTGACCGGCCCGACTGCATGGCGCAAGGATTTCCTGTTCATCGACTCTCGGATCCGTCTGACTTTTATATGCAACAAGGTCAATCGTTGCAGCGCGCCGGCGCTGAGTCGTTGCTGGGGCGGCGGTATGTCCGCCGCGGCGATCTGGGACAGTTCGGTTGAAGCCCTCGGTATCCGTCCGTCACAGTCGCTTTGTCTCGATTTTAACCGCCAGACGGCGCAGCGCCATCCGATATTGCGATTCGGCGTGTGTCATCAGGTTGTTAACGGCTGTAAGGGGGGCTTTCTGAACAGGGCCGCGGGTTTTCCAGATGTGCCCGGAGCATGTCCGAGGGTGTCCGGTCACCGGTTTTACCGGTCGGGCAGGGCCGCCAGAGGCCCTGCGTGCAACTGATTTGCCCCGAAAGGTTGTGCCTGAAACACAGGTTGTAGTAGTGTCGTGCCGTCCAAAACAAGGAAAGCTCGCCAGCCCCAGGGCGGCGCCTGTCGTGACAGGCAGCCGGAGCGGCCCTCCAGGGTGGTTTGACGGGGGGAAGATGCCCCCGGCCGCCGCCGGTCATTCTCTCTCCGACGCTAACGATTACCTCGCATATGCTTGTTGTCATGCCTGATTTCTGCTTTCCGGACCGAGCTTCCGGCCTTCGCGCCGGGGTTGCCGCGCGAGCGGCAAACCTCGCCTGTTCCGTCGTCCCGGCGCCGCTCGATGCGGTCTGTCTCCACGTAGCGTATGTAAACAGGAAGGGTGCTGCCTGATGGACTTCAGTTTCGATCTGAAACGCACCGCCAATGCTTCCGCCTGGCGCTTGCTGCCCAACGGCTGGGACTTCGTCGCCTTTCCGCTGATCATCTGTGTGATTGCCTCCGTGGCAATCGGCTTTCACCAGACGCTCGCGCCCATGTCGACGCTCAAGACCCAGGTGATCTCGCTGGCTCCGTCGAGCTTGCCCGAATACGCGTTGCGCACCACGCTGCGCATGCTGGCGGCGATGGTGGCCTCGCTAGCGTTCACGCTGATCTATGGCACGCTCGCCGCCAAGAGCCGCCGTGCCGGTCTCGTGCTGGTGCCGATTCTCGACATCCTGCAGTCGGTGCCGGTGCTGGGCTACATTTCGTTTACGGTTACCTTCTTTCTTGCGCTATTCCCGGGCCGGGTGCTGGGCGCTGAGCTCGCGGCGATCTTCGCGATCTTCACGAGCCAGGCCTGGAACATGACCTTCAGCTTCTACCAGTCGCTGCGCACCGTGCCGCGCGATCTGGACGAGGTCTCGCGCGGTTTTCACCTGACCGGCTGGCAGCGTTTCTGGAAGCTCGAAGTGCCGTTCTCGATGCCGGGCCTCATCTGGAACATGATGATGTCGATGTCGGGCGGCTGGTTCTTCGTGGTGGCCTCCGAAGCGATCACGGTGGGCAACAACACGATCACGCTGCCGGGGATCGGCGCCTACCTAGCGCAGGCGATCTCGGACAAGAACATGCACGCGATCGGCTGGGTCATCCTGACGATGACGATCGTGATTCTCGCCTACGACCAGTTTCTGTTCCGCCCGCTCGTTGCGTGGGCCGACAAGTTCCGCATGGAGAACACCAGCTCCGGTAACGCGCCGGAATCCTGGCTGCTCGACCTCGTGCGCCGCACTCGTCTGATTCACCGCCTGCTGGTGCCAATGGGCTGGATCTTCGCCAATGCGGCGCGCGTACCGATGCGTCTGCCGTCGTTCGCCGGCGTCAGTTTCCCGGTGCCGCAGCGTCAGAAATCGTCGCGCGTGGGCGACATCATCTGGGGCGTCCTCGTGATTCTCCTGACGGTGTACGTCGTTTTTCGCGTCGTGACCTATGTACGCACCGGCGTCACGCTCGATGAGGTGGGCCACGTACTCGTGCTCGGGTTGATCACGCTGCTGCGGGTGGTGTTGCTGATCGCCATTTCTTCTGTGATCTGGGTACCGATCGGCGTGCTGATCGGACTGCGTCCGGCGCTGGCGGAAAAGATCCAGCCGCTGGCGCAGTTCCTCGCTGCGTTCCCGGCCAACCTGCTGTTCCCGGTGTTCGTGATCGTCATCGTGCGCTTTCATCTGAACCCGGATATCTGGCTGTCGCCGCTGATCGTGCTCGGCACCCAGTGGTATATCCTGTTCAACGTGATCGCAGGCGCCAGTTCGTATCCGAACGACTATAAGGAGGCGGCCGCCAACTTCGGTATCCGCGGCTGGCAGTGGTGGCGCAAGGCGATGCTGCCGGGCATTTTCCCGTACTACATCACAGGCGCGATTACGGCCTCGGGCGGCGCGTGGAATGCGAGCATCGTGGCCGAGTACGTGCAGTGGGGCGACACCAAGGTGGTGGCCCACGGGTTGGGTTCCTATATCGCGCAGACCACGGCGGCGGGCGACTTCCCGAAAATCATTCTCGGCATTGCCGTGATGTCCCTGTTTGTGACTTTGTTTAACCGCCTGCTGTGGCGTCCGATGTACGCCTACGCCGAATCCAAGCTTCGGCTCGATTGACAGGAAATTAAAGGCAAACCGCGATGCAAAATCCTAAAGCTGCCGTTACCGCTGCGCCGGTCCAGACGCCACCCTCGCCGCCGCGTCTGGGTGCGGAGATTCTGGCCGTCAAGGACGTGTCCAGAGGCTTCAACAAGAATCAAGGCGAGCTGCTGGTGCTCGACGACGTGAACCTGTCGCTGCGTGAAGGCGAGATCGTCGGCATGCTGGGCCGCTCGGGCTCGGGCAAGTCGACGCTGCTGCGTATCATCGCCGGCCTGATCGAGCCGACCGGCGGCAAGGTCGACTACCTGGGCAAGCCGCTCGACGGTCCCGCCAAGGGCGTGGCGATGGTGTTCCAGACCTTCGCGCTGTTCCCCTGGCTGACGGTTCTGCAGAACGTGGAAGCGGGTCTCGAAGCGCAGGGCGTCGGTGCTCGCGAACGCCGCGAACGTGCGCTGGCGGCGATCGACCTGATCGGTCTGGACGGCTTCGAAAACGCTTATCCGCGCGAGTTGTCAGGCGGTATGCGTCAACGTGTGGGCTTCGCCCGCGCGCTGGTGGTCGATCCTACGCTGCTGCTGATGGACGAGCCCTTCTCGGCGCTCGACGTGCTGACCGCCGAAACGCTGCGTACCGACCTGCTGGATCTGTGGACGCAGGGCCGTATGCCGATCAAGTCGGTGCTGATCGTCACGCACAACATCGAAGAAGCGGTGTTCATGTGCGACCGGATTCTGGTGCTCTCGTCGAACCCAGGCCGCGTGATCGCCGAGATCAAGGTGCCGTTCAATCACCCGCGTAACCGTCTCGACCCGGCGTTCCGCAAGCTGGTGGACGAGATCTACGCGAAGATGACGGCGCGTCAGACCGACGAGTCGACAAAGAAGGGCCTGGAGCTCGGAAGCTGGCTGCCGCATGTGTCGACCAACCTGATGGCCGGTCTGATCGAAATGCTGGCTGCGGCACCGTACCATGGCCGCGCGGACATGCCGGAAATTGCCCGTTCGTTGCATCTCGAGGTCGACGATCTGTTCCCGGTCGCCGAAGTGCTGCAGCACCTGGGCTTCGCCGATGTGCGCGAAGGGGACATTTTCCTGACGCCGCCGGCACGCGTGTTTTCCGAGTTCGGTACGCAGGAGCGGAAGATGATGTTCGCCGAGCATCTGCTGCGCCACGTGCCGCTCGCCGCGCGAATCAAGAAGGTACTCAACGAACGCCCGGGGCATCGTGCGCCGCGTGTGCGCTTCGAGCAGGAACTGGAAGATTTTCTGTCGGACAGCGCGGCCGAAGAGACGCTCGACGCGGTCATCAACTGGGGCCGTTACGGCGAGATCTTTTCGTACAACGACCAGACGGAAATTTTCAGTCTCGAGGACGTGGAGTCCTGATACGTCGGGTTCGAAGTGAATAGCAAAGGGGCGGCAAGGTCAGACCTGCCGCCCCTTTTGCATTATTGGAGATTGCCCCAGCGGTCCACCGCCGGTTCGGCCGAAGCCCACTTCCAGCCCTGGTCCTGCAAACAGGCGCTGGCGGTGTACCAGCTTTCGTGCGCGTTGGGCTTGTTGCTATCCGCGACCGAGAAGACAAAGTCCTTGCAGATAGCGAGTGCCGACGTGAACGCACGCGTCACGCGTACCTCGCCGTGCCCGTTCTCGATCGGCATCTTGTGCTTGACGCTCCACGGTTTGGTCTCGCCCACCGCCATGCCGCCCGCGAGCTGAGCCATCTCGTTCTGCTGGTCGCTGTGCATGTTGCGCATGTAGCGGGCCACGGCTTCGTCCGTGGCCGCTTGCACCGCAATGCCAACGCCAATGCCGACAGCGGGATTGGCAGTCACGAGACCCGACGCGACCCCGGCGGCCGCACCGCTTGCCGCACCCACCGACGAGCAGCCGCTCGTCAGCACGCTCGCGCCGACGCACAGCGCAGCGGCCAGCACGACCCGCACGCGCATGGGCATTGTCAGACGCGATTTCATTGCAGCGCGCCCCAGCGTTCGGTGGCGGGTTCTGCGGAAGCCCACTTCCACGCCGTGCCGTCGCGGCAGATCGAGGCGACGTAGAACGCGCTGCTGGCGGGCTTATCCTTGGTCGCGTCCACATCGACCGAGAAGACGATTTCCTTGCAGTCGAGCGCGCCTGCGCTGATGGTGCGGCTCACGGTGACGCGGCCATGCGTGTCGTCTTCGATCGGCACGCTATGCGTGACGCTCCACGGTGCGACGGCACCGACATCGAGCGGTCCGGCGACCTTGGCGATACCGTCTTGCGTATTGCGGTGGACGACACGTTCCGTGTATTGCACGCCGGCCTGCGCAGCGGCGACGGCACCGAGGCCGATACCGGTAGCAACAGCAGCGTTATGGGTGACCTGGCCGGCGATTGCGGCACCGCCGATACCGGCGCCGGCAGTGGCCGTCTCCGAGTAGAGCGAACTGCAGCCGCTCAGATTGGCTGAGATGAGAACCGCGACGGCCAATGCCGTGAGCGATGCGAGACTCGCGCGCGAAGTCCGGTGAGTCCTGCGCGCACTACTGTTTGATGTTTGCATTTCCCTACCTGTGCTCCTGCTTCTGCCATACGCGCCGCCTTGTAACGACGCGTCGAGCTGACCTCGCGCCGCGCGCGACGCTGCAGCATTTTGCAGGATGCCATTTGCAAATGGGATAGGAAAAATGCAAGCAATTGCAAAAGATGATGCGCCGCGCAGCCTTTTCTGGCTTGGCTTTTCACGCGCAGCGCAGACCGGCGACTGTCAGGACTCGCTTTCTTTTTCTTCGGTCGCGTCGTCGGTGCCGTAGGTGCTAAGCCGGTTGTAGAGCGTCTTCAGGCTCACGCCGAGTGCCTTCGCCGCGCGACGTTTGTCGCCGCCGCAGTACTTCAGTGTGCCGAGGATGATCTGCTTCTGCGCATCAGCAAGCGGCGTGCCGATCCAGACACTCATCGCATCGCCTTGGGTGACCGCTTTCTTCACGCGTGACGCGAGGTGCGGATGAGGCAGTTCGACGGATTTCTCGGCGAGGATGAAGGCGCGGTAAATGGCGTTTTTCAGTTCGCGCACATTGCCCGGCCACGACCAGGTGCGCAGCGTTTCAATCGAACGTTTGCTGAAGCTCTTGCTCGTGCTTTCCTGTGCGTTCAACGCGGCGAGGAAATGCTGCGCCAGCAATTCACGATCGCCTTCGCGCTCGCGCAGCGGCGGCGCGCGCAGCGGAAACACGGCGAGCCGATACATCAGGTCTTCGCGCAAACCGTTTTCTTTCACGGCGATCGCAGGGTCGCGGTTGGTGGCCGCGATCACTCGCACGTCGCTTTGAATCAGTTCGTTGCCGCCGACCCGATAGAACGTGCCGGTCTCCAGCGCACGCAACAGCTTCACTTGACGCACCGGCGCCATCTCGGTGATTTCGTCGAGAAACAGCGTGCCGCCGTTGGCGTGTTCGAAGTAGCCGACGCGGCCCTGCACGGCGCCTGTGAAGCTGCCTTTTTCGTGGCCGAACAGTTCGGCTTCGATCAGTTCATCAGGGATCGCGCCGCAGTTGACGGCGATGAAGGGCGCGTCCTTGCGCCCGCTGTGATCGTGAATCGTGCGGGCGATCAGTTCCTTGCCGGTGCCGGATTCGCCGATGATCAGCGCGGTTGCGTCGGTGGAGGCCACGCGTTCGATTTGTTCGTATAAATCCAGCATGACGGGCGAAGAGCCGTACAGCAGACCGTACGACTTCAGGCCCGCGACGCCCTCCGTCACGCGAGACTTCCCCCCTGCCGGCGCGTCGCCGCCGGAGGCAAGTGTGGGGGAGTCCAGATCGATTGACGCCATAACCAGGTTGTCCTGTGCAAATGTGTTCGATAGTGCCGCGCAGGCCTGTGAAGAGGGTGAGCCTGTGCATTCATGCAATGGATCACTATCTCATAAAAATTGATTTAACCATCGGTGGCTTGTCACGGCAATGTGCATGTCGACGACGAATGCGGATCGAAGCAAGCCACTAAAAAATTGTGCCGCGTGTTGCCGTCCAAAGCGCATGCTCGGCGCGTGAAGTGTCTGTTTTGCGACGGCGCGCTTACGACGGTGCATTTGCGGCGGTCTGTCTGAATGCCGATCGGTGCGCACAGTCAGCCGGCAATATTGACCGCCGATCGGATATCGAATCGGCACGATTGTCGCGATTGCCGATGCGGAACTCGGTACGCTGCTATCGATCGACTAGATTATCGGGTATGCCGTTTGCAACCCTATCACTTTTGGGACATGCGGCGCGTTTCCGGCTGGTTTGCCACGCCAAACGCGCGCCGACATAGAGATAGGAGCGACTCATGACTCACACGACACAACAGCTTGAACTCGGGCGGCAGAAGATCGTTGACGACTTGCGGGTGCTGCTGACCGACTCGGAGGAAATACTGCGACTCGCCGCCAACGTGCCGGGTGAAGGTGTCGAGGCATTGCGCGAGCGCCTCGGGGCGCACGTCGAGACCCTGCAAGCGGCGATCGGCGATGCGCAAGGCGCGGCGCAGCGGCGCTACCGGGTCGCCACGGTAAATGCCGAGCGTTATGTGCGGCACAACCCTTGGCGCGCCCTCGGAATTTCTGCCAGTGTGGGATTTCTGCTCGGCGTGCTGGCAACACGCTAGACGGCGCAGCGGACGGTCTGCCTGCCCGCTGTCTGTCAGGACAACCTTAAAGGGCTTGGTCGGGCGAGGCAACGGCACTGAATGATTCCATTGACTACCGGCTTACGTATGGAGGTTGAACATGGCACGGCCCAGGATCGGCATTTTCGGCGCATTGGTGGCTGTAGGCGGTTTGCTGGCGTGGCGCTGGGCGCAAAAGCACCGCGCCTCGCAGGCGCATCTGAACCGGGACCTGAGTCGCTGGGAGGACGAGGGCGGGGCGGTTGTCAACGTTGCTCAAACTGCTCCGGCGACCGCGAGTCCGGCGGGCGCGGCCCCCGCCACCGGTACAAACGGCGCGAGCCATCCAAACGGACTCGGTGAAGCATGGCCGTTTCCGCATAGCTGAGCCGCATACGCCCCGCGCGAGTTGTCTCGGTTGTTGTCAAAAGGGCCGCAGTTGGGTGTAAGGCAAACCTGACAATTCGCCGCAATAAAGTTTTATAATGGGGATTCATACAACAATAGGACCACTCGGCGCCGCGTAACACGTATATTGTTGCGAATTTGTGCTAGGTGCGGTTTTTTGCTGGAGCTCGAGGAGGCGCCCCGAAAGTTAGTGGGTCCTCACGTCGCCGCCTTCTGTTTGCGGGGACGTACCAGCGCCCAGCCGTTTTTCCATGCCTTCACGCATGCCATCCACAACCAGACCCCTTCGGGCTTTCGAGACGCGATGCCACACGTATTGATTGTTGATGACGATGCCGGTACCCGCGAGGCGCTCGCTGCCATCATTGGCGAAGACGGCCTCACCACTGCCACTGCAGGCGATCTGCGCGAAGCGCGTATCCAGCTGGTCCGGCAGATGCCGGATGTCGTGTTTACCGACCTGAAGCTGCCGGACGGCAGCGGAGTTGACCTGTTCGAAGACCTCGACCCGCGCTCCGGCGTCGAAGTTATTGTGATTACCGGCCATGCCACGGTCGAATCGGCCGTCAACGCCCTCAAGATGGGTGCGACCGATTATCTGGTGAAGCCGATCAACATGCAGCGCGTGAAGGCAATTCTGTCGCGCCTGCCGCGCCCCGGTGATCTCAAGGCGGAAATCGGTACGTTGCGCGGCGAGTTGCGCCGTATGGGCCGCTTTGGGTTGATGCTCGGCAATTCGCCGGCCATGCAGGAGGTCTACGACCAGATTGGCCGCGTCGCGCCTACTGCAGCATCGGTGATGCTGGTAGGCGAGTCCGGCACCGGCAAGGAAGTGGCCGCGCAGACCTTGCACCAGTTGAGCTTGCGCCGTAAGCACGCGTTTCTCGCGGTGAACTGCGGCGCCATTTCGCCGAACCTGATCGAATCGGAAATGTTCGGCCATGAACGGGGTTCGTTCACGGGCGCAGACCGGCAGCACAAAGGCTATTTCGAAAGGGCCAACGGCGGCACGCTTTTCCTCGACGAAATCACCGAAATGCCGATCGAGCTGCAGGTGAAGCTGCTGCGGGTGCTCGAAACCGGCATGTTCATGCGGGTCGGCACCACGAAGGAAATCGAAACCGATGTGCGGCTGATTGCGGCGACCAATCGTGATCCGGAGCAGGCAGTGCTCGAAGGCAAGCTGCGTCTGGATCTGTATCACCGCCTGAACGTGTTTCCGATCAGCCTGCCGCCGCTGCGCGAACGCGGCAAGGACGTCGATTTGCTGGCGCAGGCGTTCCTCGACGATCTCAACGAGCGTCACGGCACGCGAAAGCATTTCCCGCCGGCGGTCAAGGAAATGCTGATGTCCTATCCATGGCCTGGCAACGTGCGCGAGCTGAAGAACTACGTGCAGCGCGCGCACATCATGTCGGGTACGGATTCCGATAACACGGCGACGGTGCCGTTGCAGATCACGCTGTCCAAACCGGCCGCCGGTACGGCGATCACGATTCCATTCGGTACCTCGCTTGCCGAAGCGGACCGTCAGCTGATTCTCGCTACCCTTGAGCAGTGCGGTGGCGTGAAAACCCGCGCAGCGGAAATTCTCGGCATCAGTCTGAAGACGCTGTACAACCGGCTGGTCGAGTACGGCAATGATGCCAGCCGCGAGGACGGGGACGCTTCAGACGAATCGCGCGCCCTGGGCGGCGCCGACGCCTGAGGTTGTTGCACCGGGGCGCTTGCGCCCCGGCATAGGCCTTGCTGCGATTGTCCCAAACGCACACAAGGGACTTCTATGTCGTCGCCTACCCACGCTACTGTGCTCGAGGCGCATCGCCCCGAGCCGACTGACCCGCCCAACCCTCACGAGCCCGATACGGTGCCGGACCCGACCCGCGAACCGGTCGAACCCACTGCACCGCCTATCGGCGATCCGCCTCCGCAGCCCAATGAGACGCCGCATATTTCGCGCGGTGCGCTCTCGTAGTGGGCGCTCTGACGCGACTTTCGAGGCGGCGGTCACTTCGCTCCTTATCATTTGTGGCCGCCATCAGCGCGTTTCATTCGTTGATGTACTTGTTACAAAGCCGGCGACGGTTTTACCGGCAAATTACTGTCGTGAGCCCTAGACTATGTTGATACCGTCAACGAGGGCGGCGGGCTTCCCCAGGAGGCATCGATCATGAGACACCCGGCATTGCGGCGCTCCGCGCGCCATTCGAAGCGCGATTCGCGCCCCGGCGGCGGAGCAGGGGCTTCGCCATCGGGCGGCCCGTCTGCAGGAGCGGACTCGCCAGGACACGATCCAGCAGGGCAGAACCGCATTGCGCCCGACGCGCCACCGGACGGCGAACACAACCAGGGTGGGGTACGCCCGGAAGGCATCGAATATCAGCGTGACCTCGGTTCCGAGCAGGACGCCTGACTGATTTCGTCGTTTCCTCATACGAAGCAAAAAATTTTCGCGCGATGCCTGCGGACGGCAGGTTTATGCTTGCCTGTCACATTTGCATACATTTTTATTCCGCGAATTTAGAGATACGGCACGCGACTTGCATGCACCACGACGGCACATCCCCGCATGCAACGAACAACTGAATGAGGTGGAGCACCAATGAGCAGATTGATTGTGGTATCGAATCGTGTCGCGCCGACGCAGGAAGGCCGCCCCGCAGCAGGTGGTCTTGCAATCGGTGTACTGGACGCCCTCAAGGAAACCGGCGGCGTATGGTTCGGCTGGAGCGGCGAAACGGTGGCAGAGCCATCGGCGCCGGTAATCGAAAAGCAGGGCAACGTGACTTACGCAACGGTGGGTCTCACCAAGCGCGACTACGATCAGTACTACCGCGGCTTTTCGAATGCAACGCTATGGCCGACTTTCCACTACCGCAACGACTTGTCGCGCTTCGATCGTCAGGAGTACGCCGGCTACCTGCGCGTGAACCAGACGCTCGCGAAGCAGCTGAAGGAGATGGTCAAGCCCGATGACATCATCTGGGTCCATGACTACCACTTGCTGCCGTTTGCGAAGTGCCTGCGCGAACTCGGCGTGAAAAACCCGGTTGGCTTCTTCCTGCATATTCCGTTTCCGGTGCCGGAAGTGTTGCGTAGCGTGCCGCCGCACGAGGAACTCGTGAAGGCCATGTGCAGCTACGACGTGGTCGGCTTCCAGACTGAAGCGGACCGGCAGTCGTTTGTCGACTATATCGAGCGCGGGCAGCACGGCACGTCGAGCGACGACGGCATGGTGCACGCCTATAACCGTTTCCTCAAAGTCGCGGCCTATCCGATCGGGATCTATCCCGATGCAATCGCCAAAGCCGCGGAGCAGTTCACCGACCGCAAACCGGTGCGCAGCCTGCGCGATGGCATGCGCGGCCGCAAGCTGATCATGAGCGTGGACCGCCTCGATTATTCGAAGGGGCTGGTCGAGCGCTTCCAGGCCTTCGAGCGGTTACTTCTCTCGGCGCCCGGTTGGCACGGCCGCGTCTCCTTGGTGCAGATTGCACCGCCGACGCGCTCGGACGTGCAAACATATCAGCGCATTCGTCAGACGCTTGAGGGTGAAGCGGGGCGTATCAATGGCCGCTTTGCGCAGCTCGACTGGACGCCGATTCAATATTTGAACCGCAAGTACGAACGCAATCTGCTGATGGCTTTGTTCAGGCAGTCGCAAGTGGGTTATGTGACGCCGCTGCGCGACGGGATGAATCTGGTTGCGAAGGAGTACGTGGCATCTCAGGATCCCGCGGATCCGGGCGTGCTGGTGCTGTCGCAGTTTGCCGGCGCAGCCGAGCAGTTGCCGGGTGCACTGGTGGTGAATCCGTTCGACCTGTCGCAGATGGCCGAAGCACTCGAGCGTGCGCTGTCGATGCCGCTCGCGGAACGCCAGGCCCGTCATGCGGACATGATGGCGCCGCTGCGCGAGAACAATCTGTCGGTGTGGCGCGATACGTTCCTTGCGGACCTGCGCAATGTGGCGACGGCGTCTTCGGTGACGGCCAAAGCGGTAAAGCTCGCGGACGTGGCAGCAACCTGAAGCGTTGAAGCGACTGAGCGCTCAATTTAGCGCTCAGTCGTGATGATGCGCTCAGGTGTCGGCGGGTCTCAGTTGCTCGCTGTCACGTCGAATCGATCAGGCGGTGAATTGAGGTTCGGTCCCGCTGTCTGCGGTCCACTCAATGCTACGAAAGCATGCAAACGGCGGCCATCAGGCCGCCGTTTTTGCTTGTGCGTGGTGGTCGTGCGGAAGGGTAATGCGAGCCTTTGAGGTTCGCGTTATGCGTGTTGCGGATTCATGAAGCTGTTGTGCGGCACTGGCTACGCACGTCCAAATCCAAATCCACATCCTCGTCTGCGAAAACGCGAGCCTATGCAGCGGCCGGAGTTGTCCGCTGCATCACGCGCAACGTGCTCACCACTGACGCTACCGCCGCAAAACCCGCTGCCACATACAGCGCAACGGTCGGCCCGTGCTGCGGCACGGTGCCGAAGATCACCGCCACCAGCGCGGCACCGAGCGTCTGTCCGGTCAGTCGCGCAGTGCCCAGCATGCCGCTCGCGCCACCACTACGCGCGCGCGGCGCCGATGCCAGCATGGTGCGATTGTTGGGTGACTGGAAGATGCCGAAGCCCGCGCCGCACACCGCCATGCGCCAGGCGATCTGCAGACTATCCGGATGTGTGCCGAGCGTGGCGAGCAGCAGCAGACCCACCGTCATGGCAACGAGTCCGATTCCGCCCAGCAAGCCCGCCGACATACGATCCGACAGCACACCCGAAAGCGGCGCGGCGACGATGATGACGAGTGGCCAGGGCGTCATCAGCAAGCCAGTCTGAACCTGCGACAAGCCGAGGTTGTCCTGCATCATGAACGGCAACGAAAGGAACGCCAGCATTTGCGCCGCGAACGAGCAAACCGAGGTGCCGACCGATAGCGCAAACACCGGAATGCGCAGCAGATCCACGGGCAGTAGCGGCGCGGGCTGCGTCAACTGCCGGCGTACGAGGAAATAGCCGATCACCACGGCGCCGATCGCTTCGAGCGCGATATAGCCCTTGGATTCGCCGTGTCCGAGTCCGTCCACTGCGAAGATCAGCAGGCCGAATGCGAACGCGTTCATCACGGCACTCAGATAATCGTACGGCGCCTTATGGCCGGGGTTGACCGGCAGCGCCTTGAAGCCGGTGGCGATGGCCGCGAGACCGATCGGCACATTGATGGCAAAGAGCCATGGCCACGGCGCGATGGCGAGCACCCCAGAGGCCACCGTCGGACCGACCGCGGACGAGACCGCCACCACCATCGCGTTGATGGCGACGCCGCGCCCGAGCTGTGCAGGCGGATAGATGGTGCGTACGAGGGCCGTGTTGACGCTCATGATGCCCGCTGCGCCGAACCCCTGAATCACTCGCGCGGCGGCGAGCGTCACCAGCGAAGTGGACAACGAGCAGCCGAGCGAGGCGACGGTGAACAGGATCAGTCCGCCCAGATAAACGCGCCGGTAGCCGATACGGTCACCTAACGACGCCAGCGGTAGTAGCGAGATCGTGATCGCAAGCTGATACGCGTTGACGACCCAGATCGACGCGGCGGCGCTCGCATGCAGATCGCGCGCGATGGTGGGCAGGGCCACGTTGGCGATAGCGCTGTCGAGCACGGCGAGGGTAATGCCGAGCGCCACGACCACGATCGCCCAGTAGCGCTGCGGCAGGGGCAGACCGAGTTCGGGGTCGGGCGGGAGGGAGTGGGCGCCGGCGGGAGCGCCTGCGGGACTGGAACCGTTTTTACCGGAAGCGTGTGCGTGCATCGTCTCAGGAGTTATGTGCGAGTTCGGGCGGGAGCACACGGCGCGCGTCCTGCGCCGCGCCGCACTGCCTCGTTGCCCGGTTCTCGCTGCGTTTTCTTGGCGCTTTCGTGGCGGCGCCGCAGTGGCCCTGGAGCGCGCCGCAGCGCCACTGTGCGCGTGATTATTTCAGTTCGTACAGACCGGTATGCGTCGTCGAATCGAGTTCGTTCAGGTGAGTCATGAAACGGGCGACCGCATTGGTCGTCTCCGCATTGATCGGCAGGTGCGCAACCTTCAGCGCATGCAAGCGGAAAATGTAGCGGTGGGCCTTGTCGCCGCGCGGCGGCGCTGCGCCGCCGAAGCCGACTGTGCCGTAGTCGTTGCGAACCTGTAGCGCGCCTTGCGGCAGCAGGCTGCCGTCGACCTTGCCGGCGTTGCGCGGCAGCGAGCGGACGTCAACCGGGATATTGACTACGACCCAGTGCCAGAAACCGCTGCCGGTTGGCGCATCGGGATCGTGGACGGTGAGGGCGAAGCTTTGCGTGTCTTCCGGCGGTGCTTCCCACTGCAACGACGGAGAGATGTTCTCGCCATCCACGCCGAACGCCTTGTCGTGGTATTCCTGCGCTTTCGGCATGAAGCCGTTGGTGGGAAAGTCGTCGGACCAGAGACGGAAATCAGCCATCATATGCCTCCTTCAGGTGGTTCCCAGATGGGGCGAGCTGCCGGAAAAACGCGTACTGCGCGTTGTGCTGGCAGACTCGCGGACAGACCCGGGTGAGCCAATCGAGTGTATCACCGGCGGCTCGTCTGCCTGGTCGAGGCGGGCTGGGTCACGCCCGCCTCCCGCCGGCTTCCGGACAGGCTTTCACTGGGAATGATGTGCGGTTATCGGGCGGCTCATTTACAGCGGGTGTGCAATGAGCCGGCAAACTGAGCCGGGGCCTCAGCCGCGCTCGTCGAGTTCGGAAACGCCGCTGTGCAGCCAGTCGACCAGTCGTTGCAGCACGCCGTCGAGGTCCCGATTGGCTCCACGCAATGCGCATTCCCACACTACGCCGACGCGCCAGCCGGCCGCGAGCAGAGCGGCGCGCGACTTCTCGTCGTTGGCGCGGTTGCGGCCGATCTTTTCGCGCCAGAAGTCCGGGCGCGTCTGTGGCCATTTGAAGAGCGGGCAATCGTGGCCATGCCAGAAGCAGCCGTGCACGAAGATAACCGCGCGGTAGCGAGGCAGAACGATGTCGGGGCGGCCCGGCAGATCGCGCGCGTCCAGCCGAAAACGGAAGCCCCGCCGATGCAGCAGGCTGCGGATCAGCAACTCCGGCTTGGTATTGCGTCCGCGAATGCCGGACATCATCCGGCTGCGGGTGGCAGCGTCGACGATGTCGACCATCAGTTCGCGCGCAGGCGCGCCTGCACGTGCGGCAGCATGATGCGCGCGACTTCCTGCATCACCGGCATCACGACACTATTGCCGAACTGGCGGTAGGCCTGGGTGTCGCTGACGGGAATCCGGAAGGTGTCGGGAAATCCCATGAGCCGGGCACATTCGCGCGGCGTGAGGCGGCGCGGACGCAGCCGCTTGCCTTGCGAGACGAGGATTTCCGAACCGTCCTTGTGATAACGGGCCGACAAGGTGCGCGTCACGCTATCGGGGTAGGCCATGCCGAAACCGAAGCCGTTGCCTGCCGCGCGATGCTTTTCCGCGTAGTTCTGCAGATAGGTCCACAGATTCGGCGTGAGCGTGTACTTCGGCTGCACGCGTTGTTTCGCGTGATCGAAGAAGCGGTCGTGGTCCCACGGCAGCACCGGTTCGCTGCCGTCGATACGGTGCAGGATCGAGCCGAGCCGTGGGCCGACGCTCGGCAGACGCAGGTCGTCCCATGAGAACGCGGTCTTGCCGCGAAAGCCGACGATGATGATGCGCTCGCGGTGTTGCGGCGTGAAATGCTGGCCATCGACGACCTTGTAGTGCACTTCATAGCCCAGTTCGTCGCGCAAGGTCTGGAGGATGACTTCGAAGGTGCGGCCCTTGTCGTGGGAGAGCAGATTCTTCACGTTCTCCAGCAGAAACGCTGCAGGCTGCTTGGCCGCGATGATGCGGGCGACGTCGAAGAAGAGCGTCCCCTGAGTGGAGCACTCGAAGCCGTGCGGCCGGCCCATTGCGTTCTTCTTGCTGACGCCCGCGATCGAGAACGGCTGGCAGGGAAAGCCGCCGAGCAGGACGTCGTGCGCCGGCACCTCGTTGGCGGGAAATGACACGATATCGCCGATAAACGAGTGATCCGCGCCGTAGTTTTCCAGGTAGGTCTTCTTCGAGAAATCGTTCCACTCGCTTGTGAAGACGCACGCGCCGCCCTGCGCCTCGAAGCCCATGCGGATGCCGCCGATGCCGGCGAACAGATCGATGAAGCGGAAATGGGCTGTCCCGTTAGCCGCACCGTGCTTGAGCGCCGCGCCGCCTTGCAGCAGATCGCGCAGCGCGGGTTCGAGCATCGACGGACAGGGCGTCTCGCCTTTTTCCCAGCGGCGCACGGTCTTGATGTCCTTGCCGACGTGAGCGGCGATTTCTCGTTGGGTGAAGCGTGTGCGCGCCTGTTGTAGCAGCTCGAGCGGTGGGGCCTGGGTCACTAGCAGTCCTTGCTGGGGATTTTTGCGGACATTATGACCTGGAGTTGTCCCTTTTTCCTGTTTTTCCCCGCTTTCGGTCAGCAAAAACGGCTGAAAGGGCGCGCTGTGGCTCGGCACTGAGGCAAAAATATCGCCGCGGCGAGCATTGATCGCCGTATTGGCACGGTGGGAGGTACGGTTACGTGCTTGGGCGGACCGCTTAATGCAGCCAGCTTGCAGACATGTCAGACAAGAAAGCTGTCCGTATAGGTGCCGCGTTAGGTAGTGTTATTGCGGGCGTGATTTAGGGTTGTTAGGCTTATCCCTAGTGACGCTGATCTCCGCGTTACCGTGTGTTCAGCCGCGGCCCCGAGTCCGCGGCTTTTTTTTACCTGCTGGTTTGCCGGTAAAAGCGGGAAACGAGGGAAGGCGCGACCTGTCCAGAGGGCGGGGCGGTCAGCGAACGCGCCGTGCCTGCGCCGGGCGTTTTTCGTGCGCGCCGAGCGGCAGCGTTTTCCAGGCGGGGAGGCTGTCGGCGGGATCGAACTGGGTGAGTACCAACAGAAGGCTGTCGACTGCGCACAGTTGCGCGTGGCTCAGATGCCCGGTATCGAGCAACTTGTTCAGACGCCCGCGCCAGTAGGCAGGCGGCAGGATCGGGCCGGCCAGATCGCCGAGCAGTGAGGGCTCCATCACGCGACGGATGTGCGCAATGTCCTGATCGATAAACGTCGCCAGCAAGGCGTTGTTCGGCGCGGTCGGAATAGGGTCCATGCCTCGTTATCGGCAGGGTAAATGGCGACTTTAGGGCTGCGCGTAAAAATTTTTTCGGGTGGCATGGCAGGGGGATGAGAGTCGGGCACGGCCGTTGCGGGGATGAAAGTACTGGCGCAATGTCGCGTCGGCACTGCAATCGCATGGAGTCGAACATGAACAAAGACCAAGTGAAGGGTGTGGGCGAGCAAGTCAAGGGCAAGGTCAACGAAGCCGTCGGCAAGGCCACGGGCAACAAGACCCAGGAACTGAAGGGCGATCTCCAGCAAGGCGCGGGCGAAATCCGCAAGGCCTACGGCGACGGCAAGGAACAAGCCAAGGACAACGCCAAGCGGAATGCGCCGTAAGTCAGGTGATCTGGTTTGACGGGAAAGGCGCTTCGGCGCCTTTTCTTTTCTCTGACGCGCTGCAACGGTCTTCGTGCACGTGCTGAGCTGGTTAATTAGCATAACTTCTTAAGTTGCGCCGGACAGCCTTCTTGCAGCCGATAGGCGATTGGCTGGATCCCTCGTCTTCGCGGGTCCGTGCGTTGCCATGGGCGTTGGATAACCCCGCGTTGCGCGAACCCGGAAAAGTTTTGCCGGAGCGTTTATATTGGACGCCTCGTTCTCTGGGCGTGTTTGTCCCGCACAGAGAACATCGTCACCGCTCCAGTCCATCCAGACCGACAAGGTTTCTATGACCGATCTTTCCGCTTTTCCCATCACCGCCAGGTGGCCGGCCCAGCATCCCGAGCGCTTGCAGCTCTATTCGCTGCCCACGCCCAATGGCGTCAAGGTGTCGATCATGCTCGAGGAGACCGGCCTTGCCTATGAACCGCATCTGGTGCGCTTCGACACGAACGATCAGATGTCGCCGGAATTCCTCTCGCTCAATCCGAACAACAAGATTCCGGCCATCATCGATCCGAACGGTCCCGACGGCAAGCCTCTGCCGTTGTTCGAGTCCGGCGCGATCCTGATTTACCTGGCCGAAAAGACCGGCCAGTTCATGCCGCAGGATGCCGCTGGCCGTTACGAGACGATTCAATGGGTGATGTTCCAGATGGGCGGCATCGGTCCGATGTTCGGTCAACTGGGTTTCTTCCATAAATTCGCCGGCAAGGAGTACGAGGACAAGCGTCCGCGCGACCGCTATGTGGCGGAAGCGAAGCGCCTGCTCGCCGTGCTGGAGAAGCGGCTGAGCGGCCGTGCGTGGCTGATGGGCGACGCGTACACGATCGCCGATATCGCGACTTTCCCGTGGGTGCGTAACCTGATCGGCTTCTACGAGGCCGCGGAGCTGGTGGGGATTGAGGATTTTCCCAGCGTCAAGCGGGTGCTCGACGCGTTCGTCGCTCGACCGGCAGTGGCGCGTGGGCTGGAGATTCCGAAGCGGAATTGAGGTGCGACTAGTGCGACGGCGCGCCGGTTTCGGCGCGTGTCGCAAGAGCCGCGCGCGCCGACTGGATCGCGCTTTCCCAATCGCCCAGCGCTGGCTGCCGAAATAGCTGGGCGCTCGGATACCACGGACTGTCCCGGCGCTCGAGCATCCAGCGCCAGCAGGTGTCGAAGCGATTCAGGATCCAGACGGGTTTGCCGAGTGCGCCGGCAAGGTGGGCCACTGCCGTATCGACCGAGATGACCAGGTCCAGGTTGGCAACGAGGGCGGCGGTATCGGCGAAGTCCGTGAGTTCGTCCGTGTAATCGGTGATCCGTTCACCGAGTTCCGGCAGTTGCGCGGGCTGCTGCGCGGCAGGGCCTTTTTGCAAGCTGTAGAAGCGTACATGCGGGACATCGAGGATCGGCCGCAGCGCTTCGAGCGTGATCGAGCGCCGTGCGTCGTTCTTTCTGAGTTCCGCTACGTGGGGACGGTGCCCGCCTGCCCAGACGAGGCCCACTTTTAGCTCGCGATTGGCGTGCGCATCGTGCCCGAGTCGTTCGGCCCAACGTTGCGATGCCTGCGCCTCGGCGAACAGATAGGGCACCTGCTGCGGCATATTCGACAGGTCCGTCCTGAACGCGAGCGGCAGACTGAGCAACGGACAGTGACAATCGAAAGGCGGCAGCGGTTGGCCCTGCTCGATCAACTGCGTCACGCCATCCAGATTCGCGAGCAGGCGGATCAGTTCAGTGGGCACTTCGAGCACGACCTTGGCGCCCAACGCGGATACCAGCGCCGCATAGCGACAGAATTGCAGCGTATCGCCTAGCCCCTGTTCCGCATGCAGGAGGATGGTTTTGCCATCGATCGGGAAATCGCCCAGCCAGAGCGGTTGCTCGAAGGCGCGTTGGCTTGCCTTGATCCGGTTGCGCTTCCAGCGCCATTCGTACTGTTGCCAACCTTCTTCGAACCGTCCCATTTGCAACAGGCACAGCGCTTTGTTCCAGTGCGCTTCGGCAAACTCGGGGTTCAGGCTCAGCGCGCGCTCGTAACTCTGCAGCGCCTGCTCATGCTGATTCAGGTCGACGAGCGTGAGGCCAAGATTGTTCCAGGCGTCGGCAAACGCGGGCGTGAATTCGAGCGCCCGCTGGTAACTCAGTTGCGCATCCTGCGGGCGATTCAGATCGCTCAATGCATTCGCGCGGTTGCTCCATGCGTCAGCGTAATCGGGCTGCAGTGCGATAGCCTGATCGCAGCTCGCCAACGCGTCCGCCGGACGGCCGAGATCGCGCAGAACGCAGGCCCGGTTGCTCCATGCCTGCGCGAATTCCGGCCGCAATTTCAGCGCACGCTCGAAGCTCGTCAACGCTTCGGCGGGCGCATCGAGCCCCGCCAACGCGTTGCCGCGATTGTTCAGCGCATCGACGAAATTGCCTTGCAGTGCAAGTGCCCGATTTGCGCTAGCAAGACCTTCCTTGAACCGGCGCAGCGCGTTATAAGCAAAGGCGAGATTGGAGTGGATTGGCGCCTGCATGCCGTTGATCGCAACCGCTTTCTTGAGCAGATCGATCCCTTCTTCGATGCGGCCTGACTGGAGTGTCAATGCGCCGAGCAACTGGATGGCATCGAAGTGTTTGGGCCTCAGCGCGAGAATTTCGCGGTAGAGCTCTTCCGCTTCGGCGTAGGCCGCGTTTTGCTGCAGCGCCACGGCCTGCTGGAGCAGTGCGTCGATCTGGCGTTGCGGGTTCGCTGGCTTGCTCATAGGTGCTGACGGGCTGGGATGGCCGCGATTATCGCCGAAAAAAAGCAGGCCGGTATGTGACGTGGAAGGTCGGCCAGGTTCTCTGGGGCCGCCTCAATGCCCGGCGTATCATGAGCGCGGTTGATTCAATCGGAGAGGGGACGATGAAAGCATGCAGCTCACTTCTGTTGGTTAGCGCGTTGGCGGCGGCGTTGTCGCTGGTGGGATGCGCCCAAAGCGGTCCGGTTGAGTTTTCGGCTACCGGTGCCGATTCCCCAGGCTTGTCGAACGCCGACGATATGGATTTCGGTCCGATGGACCATTCCATCGCCGCCTGCAAGGCCGTGTCCCAAAGTACTGCGGGAGGCCGCTGCGTGAAAGTGCGGGCGTACGAAGCGTGTATGAAAACACGCGGCTATATTACCGTGCTGGGGCCGGAGAATCCTTCCGGATGCGGCCAGCCTGCATGGGAGCAGGATGTGCGCAAGTGGCTGCAGTGACGAAGCCTTGGTTAGCCTTGCAGCCCTATGACGCAAGTTCGACTTGCGCTTGTCGGGACGCAGGGACTTTGGTGCACAGATCGAACTCGTCGAGTTCGAGCAGCAGGCCGTCGACGGTGCGAAGCTGCGCGTTCGACAGGTGCGTAGTGTCCAGGATCTGATAGAGCCGCTGACGCCAGTAGGCGGACGGCAAATATGTGCCGCCGAGCTCTCCGTACAACGCCGGCCTCATCACGCGAGCGATGTGGGCGATGCCTTCGTCGATAAACGGGTTCATATTTTCCTCGTAGATCCTGTGGTCGAGCCGTGTGTGCCTGGTGTCTGCTACGTGCGATCCGTCTGATGAATTTCAGGAATCGCAATGCGCGTACTTTTCGTCTGCCTGCGTGAATTAGCTAGGAATCCGATCGATCATGGGAATCCATGGATTGAAGATTACCGCCGCGGCAAGCCGGTCAATCGGACGAACAGCGTGGATTTATCGCATCAATTCATGCGCTATGACTCGAGCGCGGCTTCCTCCGATTGTGCTATTCGTCACAACAGTGAATTCGAGATTTAGGTATTTACCCTAGGTGTTGACCCTTCTAGACTGTCGTTACCGGCTGCAAACAACATTGTTTGTAGCGCCGCACAAAACAATCTTCGGAGGTATCACCATGAAATCGCTCATCAAAGCTATGGCTATTGCTGCTGTCCTCGCTGCCCCGGTTGTGTCGTTTGCCCAGACGAACCAGCCGCTTACGCGCGCAGAAGTTCGTGCGCAACTGGTCCAGCTGGAAAAGGCGGGTTATAACCCGTCGACTGCAGACGAAAACGACTATCCGCAAGACATCCAGGCTGCTGAAGCACGTGTCGCCGCACAAAACGGCAACACGACCGGTTATGGTTCGAATGTCAGCGGCTCGACGCAGGCAGGAACCCGTGCCGACACGACCGTTAGCCCGTATTCGCCGCCGGTCTCTAACGCTCGCTAATCGAGCGTTGCCTGCGCCGTTGCAGGCAGGGCGAGCGTCTGGTTAGACGCCAGCTGTTAAGAATCAGGCCCGCATCTCCTACGAGATGCGGGCCTGATTGCTTTGGTCGAGGCGTTTTGCGGGTGTTGCGTGGTTCGTGGCAGCCGGGCGGAATTTGCAGTATTTTTCCGAGACTCCAACGAGGCCTGCGTGGCCCAACATCCCAGGAATCCGTTATGAACGAGCGCAAGCCGTTTGATGCAGCAGTACGTCGCGTGCTGGACGAGCAGGCCGCGGCCGCGGTCGCGCCACCGGTCGGTGCGACGAATGAAGAGCGGGTGCGTATGGCGCGCACCCTCATGATGCGTGCGCTGGAAAGCCGGGCGTCGATTGCCGGCTTGCCTAACGGCGTCGAGACCCGTGACGTGGAGATTGCCAGCGGTTTAAATGCGCGCATCTATTTGCCGTCAGGAGAGGCACAGCCGCGACCTGTGATGGTGTACTTGCATGGCGGCGGCTGGGTCATCGGCGCAGTGGCGACGGTCGATCCGTTTTGCCGGTTGTTGAGCGAGGCGGCGGGCGTGATCATCGTCTCGGTGGAGTATCGACTGGCTCCGGAGCATCCCTATCCGGCGGCGCTGGAGGACACCCTTGCGGCGTTTGATTGGGTGGCCGCACATGCGCACGAGTGGGGCGGGGATGCGTCGCGGCTGGCTTTGGGTGGCGATAGCGCCGGGGCGAATCTGGCGGCGGTGACTGCCAACCGGCTTTGCGGCGAGTCGAGGGCGCATGCGCTGCGTGCCCAGCTGTTGCTGTATCCGGCCACGGATCATCCGAGTGCGAATCATCCGTCCTACCCGGAGAATGCGACTGGCTACGGGCTCGAGGCGAACACGATGCGCTGGTTCTGGGAACTGTATGCGCCCGGTGTGTCAGCGGATGATACGAGCGTGGCACCGCTGCAATTGCGCGATGTCCCCGCGCTGCCGCCAACGCTGGTGACGACAGCGCAATACGATGTGCTGCGGGATGAGGGTATCGCGTATGCGGAAAAGCTGAAGGCAGCGGGCGTGGCGGTGACCCATCTGCATGCGCCTGATATGGGGCATAACTTTCCGGTGACGCCGAGCCAGGTCGTCCGGTTTCCGCAGAGTGTGCAGACCTTGGGTGAAATCGCGGAGTGGCTTAGGGCGAACCTGGCTGGCCTCTAGTCTGTGACGAAAATCGCAACGCGTTTTGGCCGGGTCAACTCGAAGGCGCGGACCCGGCCTGCGCGGACGTCGAGTATCAGACGCTCGATCTGTTCGATCTCTCTCGATTCCATTTCGATGTTGCCGCGGGACGTGTCCGCGATCGCGGCGAACCATGCGCGACGACGCGCCAGTAAATACGTGACGGCGCTGCCCCGTCTCATGAAAAACTGCTCCATCTCCTTTCTGCCTGTCTATTCCAACGCGACCTAGTTGGGGTCGGGGCGGAACATAGCACGGGTAAGGGCGCGGGTTGGGGTGGGCGAAGGGGGTGAAAGATTGGGGGGCCGTGACGGCGAAAGCACGCCGCGTCGACGTCAATTTTGGGATCTAAAGACAGGCATAAATTAAACCCTACTGAAGTCGACCAACCAACATACGGCGACGCAACCGTTCGAATATCTGGAAAGGGTGTCGCACTAGGCCCCGCCCCGAGCGGGGCTGTTCATTTTCGCGGCAGCATCAAATGCCGAGGCCGCTTTCGGTCCACGCGCCGCGACAGGGTCTCGAACGGCTTTAGGTGGGAGTGGGTGAGAGTAAGGATGGTCCCCCCGACAGGAATCGAACCTGTATCTAGCGCTTAGGAGGCACTTGTTCTATCCATTGAACTACGGGGAGAGGCACCGCGAGCGCATCTGTTCCGCCAAACCGCTACGTTCCTAAGTTGACCCGCCGTAGCGCGGAACGCGTTCAATTCTAACGTCGGCATAGCGGGCGTTGTCAGGCATCAATGACCCGCCGGCACGCGTCTGGATGAATTGCGCCGCAGGGGCCAGAGTATAGCAAAGCCATCTGCGCCTGCGAATGGCGCCGGCATTCATCCCAAACCATCGCCCCACGAAACAAAGCAGCCCGGCGGGCGCCAACCCGGCCGGGCCGTCCCTATCGCCGGGCGCATCAGCGGTCAAGCCGCGCACCTACAGCAATATGGCCACCTCAAAACTCCACAATGGCCACCTCAAAACTCCACAACCGCAAACTCCGCCTTACCCACATCGCACAGCGGGCAGCGCCAATCCTCGGGGATATCGGCGAAGCGCGTGCCGGCGGCGATACCGTCCTCCGGCAGACCTTCTTCCTCGTTATAGATCCAGCCGCAAATCAGGCAGACCCAGCTTTTGTACTCAACAATAACTTCGCTCACGACACACTCTTTCTTCAGTTCAATGCAACGATCCACGCACTCTGCCCCTTTTTGGGGCGCGCGGCGACGCGCAATATTACCGGAATTTGACAAAGCGCTGATTTGAACCGCCGCCGCGGTGCTGTAAGAACGCCTATGTCTTCCGGCATCCGGGCATCCGCCTGCGCGACCGGTACAATGAGCGCTTCCTGCTCATTGCTGTCTTCTGCCAAATCTCCATGTCGCTTTACACCATTACCGGGGCGCAGCTGGCGTTCGGTCACGTCGCGTTGCTCGATCACGCGGATTTCTCTCTTGAAGCGGGCGAACGCGTCGGGCTGATCGGTCGCAACGGGGCGGGCAAGTCGTCGTTGCTGAAGATCGTCGCAGATCTGAGCAAGCCGGATGACGGCCTCGTCACGCGCCAGCAGGGCCTGACTTCGGTCTACGTGCCGCAGGAGCCGGAGTTCGATACGGACGACACGGTGTTCGACGCGGTCGCCGCCGGTCTTACTCACGCCCGCACGCTGCTGGATGAATACGACGCGGTCGCCAACCAGCTCGCCGACGAGCCCGAAGGCCAGGAGCACGACTCGCTCATGTCGCGCATGAACACGCTGCAGTCGGCGCTGGACCATGCCGACGCCTGGAACTGGAGCACGCGCGTGTCCACCACGCTGCAGCAGATCGGTTTGAACGGAGAGGCGCGGGTCGGCTCGCTGTCGGGCGGCATGCAAAAGCGCGTGGCGCTGGCTCGGGCGCTGGTCGTGCAGCCGGACGTGCTGCTGCTGGACGAACCGACCAACCACCTCGACTTCGAAGGCATTCGCTGGCTCGAAGAACTGCTGGTTTCGCTGCGGGCCGGCCTGCTGTTCATTACCCACGATCGCGCGTTTCTCGACCGGGTCGCTACGCGCATCGTCGAACTGGATCGCGGCCGTCTGCTGTCGTATCCGGGCAATTTCACCGCTTACCAGACGCGCAAGGCGCAGCAGCTTGAAATCGAGCAGGTGGAAGCGGCCAAGTTCGACAAGCTGCTCGCGCAGGAAGAAGTGTGGATCCGCAAGGGCGTCGAAGCGCGCCGCACGCGTAGCGTGGGCCGGATTGCCCGGCTCGAGCAGATGCGCAAGGATCGCGCGGAGCGCCGTAACGTGCAGGGCAACGTCAAGCTGGACGTGGGTCAGGGCGAGCGGTCCGGCAAGATCGTCGCCGAACTGACCGATGTGACCAAGCGCTATGGTTCGCGCACGGTAGTGGACAATTTCACGGCCACAGTCATGCGCGGCGACAAGATCGGCTTCGTCGGCCCGAACGGCGCGGGTAAAACCACGCTGCTTAAGCTGATCCTCGGCGAGTTGCCGGCGGACGAAGGCACGGTGCGCGTGGGCACCAATCTGCAAGTCGCCTATTTCGACCAGATGCGTGCGCAACTCGATCTGGACAAGAGTCTTTCGGACACCATCAGCCCGGGTAGCGAGTGGGTTGAAGTCAACGGCCAGAAAAAGCACGTGATGAGCTATCTCGGCGACTTCCTGTTCGCGCCGGAACGCGCTCGTTCGCCGGTCAAGTCGCTGTCGGGCGGTGAGCGTAACCGTCTGCTGCTGGCGCGTCTGTTCGCGCGGCCGGCCAACGTGCTGGTGCTCGACGAACCGACCAACGACCTCGATATTCCCACCCTCGAACTGCTCGAAGAACTGCTCACGGAATACGACGGCACCGTGCTGCTGGTCAGCCACGATCGCGCGTTCCTGGACAACGTCGCGACTTCGGTGATCGCCTCGGAAGGGGCGGGCAAGTGGCGCGAGTATGTCGGCGGCTTTACCGACTGGCAGATCCAGCGCGACCGCTCGCAGCAGATGGCGCAGGAAGCGCAAAAGGAAACCGCCAGGGAAGCGACCTCGAAGGACGGCGGAGCGCCCGCGAGCCGCAACACGCAGCAGCGTGCCGCCAAGCTGTCATTCAAGGAGCAGCGCGAGCTCGAGGCGTTGCCGGCGCAGATCGCCGCACTTGAGGCTGAGCAGAAGACGATTGGTGGTCAGCTCGAAGACGGTTCGATCTTCGCGAAGGATGCGGCGGAAGGTACGAGGCTGACGGCGCGCTATGCGGCGATCGACGATGAGCTGCTGGCGGCGATGGAGCGGTGGGAGGAGCTGGAGAGCCGGCGGAAGTGAGTGGGGCGCGGGGTCTGCATGGCCGCGCGACCGACCTAGGCGTGTTTCAGACGGAAAAGTAGTTGCTGGAGATCGGGTAGTTCGCGTTGCAGCGTCTGCCACACGATTCCCAGGTCGACGGAAAAGTACCCGTGCGCGACGCGATTGCGCATCAGGTACATTTCCTCCCAGGGAACGTCCGGGTGGGCTGCGGCGAATTCGGGGTGATCGCGTTCAATATTACGCGCTGCCTCGCCAACGATTTCCAGATTACGAATCACCGCATCCTGCACCAATTCGTCGGCGAGGAAGGTTGAGTCGGTCATACCTTGGGTGTACCGCCCAATACGCTCGATGGCGTTGAGCATATGGTCAACGTAGTCGCCGACCCGCAAATCGCTTTTTTTCACACAGGCACCGCTTCGGCAACGACGCGGGCCCTGAACGACTCAGGAAGTGCTCTGGGCGTCAGGACGTCAACGGAGACGCCGAGAAGTTTTTGCAAGCGGCTTTGAATGCGAGCGATATCCAGCAACGTCGTTTCGGGCGTCGGATCCACCAGCAGGTCGAGATCGCTGTCGTCATGGTCTTCGCCGCGAATGGCCGAGCCGAACACACGCGCATTGATGGCATGATTGTCGGCAACGATCTTCCTGACCTCGGCGCGATGGGCGCTGAGCGCTTCAGACGGTCTCATTTCGGTACTCCGGCAACGGCTTAGAGGAGAGTTCAGATTATATATGCGAGCCGTTCAACATCGTTGCAACCTACTGGATCCGGGTGTCCGTCCCCCACCCAAACGGCCAATCAACCATCCGGCAAATTGCTCCCCGTATCGAAATCAGTAAAATACCTCGCGAACAGGCTTCCTCCGGGCGCTCGCGCCGGCCGCGCCGCGTTAGTGCGGCGCAGGAGAGAGTCAGGCGATAAAACAGTTTGCCCGCCGTGCGGGCACCCCACCCACCCCGTTGTTTCGTTTCGCTTTTTTTGAAAACTCAACGCATTGTCCACGGACCTGTCCACAGGACCTGTGGACAACGATGAACCGACGGACCCGAGTCAACCATGTCTACGAAAAAGCCAAACGCCGCGTATAGCGAAGCGTCGATCAAGGTGTTGAAGGGCCTGGAGCCGGTCAAGCAACGACCCGGCATGTACACCCGCACCGAAAATCCGCTGCACATCATTCAGGAAGTCATCGACAACGCATCGGACGAAGCCCTCGGCGGCTACGGCCGGCAGATCACGGTCACGCTGCACGCGGACCAGTCGGTGTCCGTCGACGACGACGGCCGCGGCATCCCCTTCGGCATGCACCCGGAAGAAGGCGTGCCGGTCGTCGAAATCGTCTTCACGCGCCTGCACGCAGGCGGCAAGTTCGACAAGGCCGCGGGCGGCGCCTACACGTTCTCGGGCGGTCTGCACGGGGTGGGCGTCTCGGTCACCAACGCGTTGTCCACGCGCCTCGACGTTACCGTCTGGCGTGAAGGCAAGGTCGCCGAACTGGGCTTTGCCAACGGCGATGTGGCCAGGCAACTAACTGTTCGCCCGGCCGCCAAAGGCGAGAAGAAATCCGGCACACGCGTCACTGCATGGGCCAATCCGAAGTACTTCGACTCGCCGAACCTGCCGCTCAGCGAACTGCAGCGTCTGCTGCGCTCGAAAGCGGTGTTGTTGCCGGGCGTCGAAGTCACGCTCGTCAACGAGAAAACCGGCGAGCGCCAAACCTGGAAGTATGAAGACGGTCTGCGCGGCTATCTGCTCGAAGGCATGAACGGTAGCGACCTGCTGATTCCGCTTTTCGAAGGCGAACGTTACGCCGAGAGTTCGCGCTCGAACGAAGAAACCTTTGCGGAAGGCGAGGGCGCGGCCTGGGTGGTAGCCTGGAGCGAAGAAGGCACGCTCACGCGCGAGTCCTACGTCAACCTGATTCCGACGCCCGCGGGCGGCACGCACGAATCGGGGCTGCGTGATGGTCTGTTCCAGGCGGTCAAGAGCTTCGTCGAGCTGCACAATCTGCAGCCGAAGGGTGTCAAGTTGCTCGCGGAAGACGTGTTCGCGCGCGTGTCGTTTGTGCTGTCCGCGAAGGTGCTCGATCCGCAGTTCCAAGGGCAGATCAAAGAGCGTTTGAACAGCCGCGACGCGGTGAAACTGGTGTCGTCGTTCTCGCGTCCTGCGCTTGAACTGTGGCTGAATCAGCATGTCGAGCATGGCAAAAAACTCGCGGATCTCGTCATCAAGCAGGCGCAAGCCCGCACGCGTGCCGGCCAGAAGGTCGAGAAACGCAAAAGCTCGGGCGTGGCTGTGCTGCCGGGCAAGCTGACCGATTGCGAATCCACGGATATCTCGCGCAACGAACTGTTCCTCGTCGAAGGCGATTCGGCCGGTGGTTCGGCCAAGATGGGGCGCGACAAGGAATATCAGGCCATCCTGCCGCTGCGCGGCAAAGTGCTGAACACGTGGGAAACCGAGCGCGATCGCCTCTTTGCCAATAACGAGGTGCACGACATTTCGGTGGCGATCGGCGTCGATCCGCACAGCCCCGACGACCACATCGATCTGTCCAATCTGCGCTACGGCAAGATCTGCATTCTGTCGGACGCGGACGTGGACGGTTCGCACATCCAGGTATTGCTGCTGACGTTGTTCTTCAAGCACTTCCCGCAACTGATCGAACGCGGTCACGTGTGTGTGGCGCGTCCGCCGCTGTTCCGTGTCGATGCACCTGCACGTGGCAAGAAGCCCGCGCAGAAGCTGTACGCGCTTGACGAAGGCGAGCTCGAAGCGATCCTCGACAAGCTGCGCAAGGACGGCGTGCGCGAAACGCAGTGGTCCATCAGCCGCTTTAAAGGCTTGGGTGAAATGAGCGCGGAGCAGTTGTGGGACACCACGATGAACCCGGACACGCGGCGTCTGTCACCGGTCGCGCTGGGCGAGCTCGACTACGACAGCACCGTCGCCCGCATGACGATGCTGATGGGCAAGGGCGAAGCGGCGTCGCGGCGCAGCTGGCTCGAGGAAAAGGGTAACGAAGTCGAAGCGGATATCTGAGCTGAGCGCCTGACGCAGGCTTGCTCGCAGCGAAACTTCACGCTACATACGGATACGGAATCTAGATGGACGACAACACGCCTGATCTTTTTACGGTGGCGCCGGCGCCCGGCGACTCCCTTACGCTCGGCAACTACGCTGAGCGCGCGTACCTCGACTACGCTGTGAGCGTCGTCAAGGGCCGTGCGCTGCCCGACGTTTGCGACGGCCAGAAGCCGGTGCAGCGGCGCATCCTGTTCTCGATGAACGAGATGGGCCTCTCCGATAACGCGAAGCCGGTCAAATCGGCGCGCGTGGTCGGCGACGTGCTCGGCAAGTATCACCCGCACGGCGACCAGTCGGCGTACGACGCACTGGTGCGTCTCGCGCAAGACTTCTCGATGCGCTATCCGCTGATCGACGGCCAGGGCAATTTCGGCTCGCGCGATGGCGACGGCGCGGCGGCAATGCGATACACAGAAGCGCGCTTGACCCCGATCGCCAAGCTGCTGCTCGATGAAATCGACCAGGGCACTGTCGATTTCATGAAGAACTACGACGGCGAATTCGACGAGCCGCGCCTCTTGCCCGGACGTCTGCCTTTCGTGCTGCTCAATGGCGCCTCGGGCATCGCGGTAGGTCTGGCCACAGAGATCCCGTCGCATAACCTGCGTGAAGTGGCCGCTGCAGCGGTTGCGATGATCCGCAATCCGAAGCTCTCGCACGCTGAATTGATGCAGCACATCCCCGGGCCGGACTTCCCCGGCGGTGGTCAGCTCATTTCGAGCGAAGCCGAAATCTCGGCGGCGTATGAGGCGGGGCGCGGCAGTCTGAAGGTGCGTGCGCGCTGGAAGATCGAAGAGCTCGCACGCGGTCAGTGGCAACTCGTGATCACCGAACTGCCGCCGAATACGGCTACGCAGAAAGTGCTCGAAGAAATCGAGGAGCAGACCAATCCGAAGATCAAGCTCGGCAAGAAGACGCTCACGCCCGAGCAGTTGCAGACCAAGCAGACCATGCTCGCGCTGCTCGACGCCGTGCGCGACGAATCGGGCAAGGACGCGCCCGTGCGTCTCGTGTTCGAGCCGAAGTCGAGCCGCATCGATCAGACCGAGTTCGTCAATTCTTTGCTCGCCCATACGAGCCTGGAATCGAACGCTTCGCTGAATCTGGTGATGGTCGGCTCGGATGGCCGGCCGCGCCAGAAGGGCATTTCCGAAATCCTGCAGGAGTGGATCGGCTTCCGCTTTGTCACCGTTACGCGCCGCACGCGCCATCGTTTGAGCAAGGTCGACGACCGGATTCACATCCTCGAAGGCCGGATGATCGTCTTTTTGAATATCGACGAAGTCATCCGCATCATTCGCGAGTCGGACGAACCGAAGCCGGCGCTGATCAAGGCATTCGGGCTGTCCGACCGGCAAGCCGAAGACATCCTCGAAATCCGTCTGCGCCAGTTGGCGCGGCTGGAAAAGATCAAGATCGAGAAGGAACTGTCCGAGTTGCGCGACGAGAAGGCCAAGCTTGAAGAGCTGCTCGGCAGCGAATCGGCGATGAAGCGCCTGCTCATCAAGGAAATCGAGGGTGACGCGAAGCAATACGGCGACGAGCGCCGCACGCTGATCCAGCAGGAAAAGCGCGCGACCTTCGAAGCCCGCGTTGTGGATGAACCGGTGACGGTAGTGATGTCGCAGCGGGGCTGGGTGAGGGCGCTAAAGGGCCACGGGCTCGATCCGGCCGGCTTCACCTTCAAGGCCGGCGACGCGCTCTATGCGGCGTTCCAGTGCCGCACGCCCGATACGTTGATCGCATGGGGCAGCAACGGGCGCGTCTATTCGGTCGCGGTGGCGCTGCTGCCGGGCGGCCGCGGCGATGGCGTGCCGGTCACCTCGCTGATCGAACTCGAGTCGGGCAGTCATCTGATGCACTACTACGCGGCGCCCGCGGATCAGGCGCTGCTGCTGGCATCGAGCAATGGCTTCGGCTTTATTGCCAAGGTCGGCGACATGGTGAGCCGCGTGAAGGCCGGCAAGTCCTTCATGACCATCGACGAAGGCGCGGCGCCGCTCGTGCCAATGCCTATGCTGCCGGATGCAACGCACATCGCGTGTCTGTCGGGCGGTGGCCGTTTGCTGGTGTTCGGCCTGGACGAGATGAAGACGCTGTCGGGCGGTGGCCGCGGCGTCACGCTGATGGCGCTCGACGAGAAGGAGACGCTCACGCAGGCGCTTGCCATCGGCAAGGCCGGCGTCGTGCTGCTCGGCACGGGCCGCGGTGGTAAAGCGTATGAAGAAACATTGAGCGGCGCGGCGCTCACACCGCATATCGGCAAACGCGCTCGCAAGGGCCGTGCGCCGGACAGCAAGCTGAAGTTGTTGGGCATGCGGCCTGCGCTGAAGGCTTAAAGAAGCCGTAGTGTCGCCGCAACTGCGTGCGTAGTCTTCAATCACGGGCCACGCACGCGGCAGGCAGTGAGCATAAATCGGGGATCGGCGCGCTACGCGGCGCGTCGGCACAACAAATAAAACAAAGGCGAAAAGCGATGACTGCGGAACTGCGCGCACAGCGTGAGGTCGAATGCGGTCATTAGCCGCGTCGGACAAGGCTGTGGACAGCGTCGTAAGGCTCCAGCCTGTCCGCCCACAAGCGGTACGCCCATCATCGAGAGAGAGGAAAACAACATGACCAAAGCCGTCGAGCTCGCGCTCTTTTTGCATTTGCTGGGTGTGGCCGTGTGGGTCGGCGGTATGGTCTTCGCACACTTTTGTCTGCGCCCGGCTCTCGCCGATCTCTCGCCGCAACTGCGTTTGCCGCTGTGGGAATCGGTGTTCGGGCGCTTCTTCAACTGGGTCGCCGCTTCGGTAATCATCATCTTGCTGTCGGGCGGCTTCATGCTGACGCAGTTCGGCGGCGCGCATGCGTCGTGGCAACTACATGCCATGGCGGGTCTCGGCATCGTGATGATGCTGATCTTCGGGCATATCCGCTTTGCCGTGTTTCCGCGTATCCGTCGCGCGGTGCAGGCGCAAAATTGGCCAGATGGTGCGCGGGCAGTCGGAACAGTGCGGCGTCTGGTGGTCGTCAATCTGGTGCTGGGCGTCGTGACGATCGGTGTTTCAGTGTTGTCCGGTGCCGTGTAGGCGAAGCGTCGCGCACCGCATCACGTTTAGACGAAAGGCCGCTGCCAGGCGGCCTTTTTCAATTCCAATTCATATCCGCGCCACGGTCTGACTCGCCGGCCCCACGAGCCGCTCCGCCAGCGAGTAGCGCTGCATACACCGCTCCATGCTGTCGAGAAACGCATGATCCGCTGCATTCATCTTACGGTCGCGATGCCAAAGCAGATGGACGTCGACATCGGCGAGTCCCTCGTCCGGTGGCAAGCGCCAGAGCCGCTGCTGCGCAAGATCGTCCCGCACGATGTGCTCTGGCAGGCAGCCGACGCCATAGCCTGCGAAAATCAGCCGCCGGACTTCGTCGAGACTCGGTGACGACGCCACGATGCGTCCTGTGAAGCCCTTCTGATCGCGAAACACCGTGAGCGGCGAGAGGCTGTCGCCGATCTGGTCGCTCGTGAACGAGACAAAGTTCTCCGCCAGCAGGTCGTCCATCGTCAGTTGCGACTTGCCGAACAGGCGGTGGTGCCGTCCGCAGAAAATCGCATAGCGTTGCCGCAGAAAACAGCGCATTTCCAGTTTGTCGACCGGCGTGCGGCACAGGCTGAGCCCTGCGGTCGCCGTCTTTTGCAGTAGCGACGAGATGATGTCCGACGAACGCATCACTTCGATCTGCAGATCGATACGCGGATAGGTGCGATGAAATTCGGCGAGAAATTCGTCGTAGACCGGCGAGTCGATCCGGCTCACGCTCAACAGGCGGATCGCGCCGGTAATGTCTGCGGTGCGATCGTCGAGTTCGGTTTCCAGCCGGGAAATGTTGCCGTAGATATCGCTCGCGATCCGGTAGACCTCTTCGCCCGCCTGGGTGGGCACGAAGTGCGGGCCGCGCCGTTCGATCAGCTTGCGTTCCAGCGTGTCTTCGAGCCGCTTGAGCGCCTGGCTGACAGCCGGTTGTGTGACATGCAACCGCGCCGCCGCACGGCTCAAGCTGCGCTCCTGCATGATCACGAGGTAGGTGCGCAGCAGGTTCCAGTCGAGCCGGTCATTGAGAAAAGAGGCAATTTCGGCGCGCATGATGGCCCTGCTAAGCAGTTGAAGTATTAGCCAGATTTATATCAAGAATAATAACTCGAAATTTGACTAATGTTTTATGGCTGTTGATAAACGATCTGTACACCTTTAAAAGTGTGCGCGGCGCGCGCGACCCGGCGGCGCCACAATCGCCACAATCGACAGGCATGTCGGTCGTACGCTCCCGCAGAGGGGCGGCGAACCAGCCAAGGAGCGCTCATGAACCAGCCTGCAATCCCCGCCCGCCAACCGGCACGTGCGGCGACCGCCGCGTTTATCGGCACCATGATCGAGTGGTACGACTTCTACATCTACGCTACCGCCGCTGCGCTGGTGTTTGGCGCGCTGTATTTTCCATCGCAGGATCCGTTTGTCAGCACCATGGCGTCGTTCGCTACGTTCGCGGTGGGCTTCTTCGCGCGCCCGATCGGCGGCCTGATCTTCGGCCACGTGGGCGATCGTTTCGGCCGCAAGAAAGCCCTGATGACCACGCTGATGATGATGGGTATCGCCACGGTCTGCGTCGGCCTGCTGCCTGACTTCTCGAAGGTGGGCGTGCTGGCTCCCGTGCTGCTGGTGTTGCTGCGCGTGGTGCAGGGTCTTGCCGTGGGCGGCGAGTGGGGTGGGGCGGTGCTGATGGCGGGCGAACACGCGCCGCAGGGGCGTCGCACGTTCTTCGCGTCGTTCGCGCAGCTTGGCAGCCCGGCAGGGTTGATCCTGTCGCTGGTGGCGTTTCGTGCGGTGACTTCGCTCGATAAGGCCGACTTCATGTCGTGGGGCTGGCGTTTGCCGTTTCTGGCGAGCTCGGTGCTGCTGGTGGTCGGCATCCTGATCCGCCTTGGCGTCAACGAGTCGCCGGAGTTCGCTCAGGTGAAGGAAGCGAACAAGACCTTGAAGCTGCCCGTCGCCGAGGTGTTCAGTTCGGCGTGGCGGCTCGTGCTGCTGTGTATCGGTGCAAACACGATCGGCATTGCAGGCGTGTATTTCACCAACACGTTCATGATCGCTTATACGACGCAGTATGTCGGAGTGACACGCTCCCTCATCCTCGATTGCTTGTTTGCCGTCGCGATTATCCAGTTGTGCGCGCAACCGGTCGCGGCGTGGCTTGCCGAGCGTATCGGCAGCGCACGCTTCCTCAAGTTCGCTGCGCTCGCTGCGATGCTCTCGCCTTATCCGATGTTCGTGCTTGTGCAAAGCGGCAGCGTCGTGCCGATGGTGATCGGTATTGCGATTGCGGTAGTCTGCATGTCGAGCTTCTATTCGGTGATCGCAGGCTTTGTCAGCGGGGTGTTTCCAACGCGCGTGCGTTATTCCGCCATCTCCCTCTCGTATCAGGTGTGCGGCGCCGTGGCGGGCGGTCTGACGCCGCTGATCGGCACTTATCTGGCCCATCGCTTCATCGGCCAATGGTGGCCGCTTGCTGTGTTCTACACTTGTCTCGCAGCTATCTCGCTGTTGTGCATCGCTGCACTGGATGCGCGTCGTTCGCAGCGCGCCGATGCGACCGAAGCGCTGCGCGTCAGCTGATCTTCTTTCGGCAAACATCATGCAAACTTTTTTCCATCCTGAACAGCTGAAACATCATCCGCGCAGCTACTTTTCGCGCGGGCAGATGCGGCCGGCGCAGGAAGTGCCGGAGCGTGCCGCACACCTCGTTGCGGCGGTGAAGTCGCTCGGCTTCGAGATTCATGAGCCGGTCGACGGCGGCCTCGATGCCATCGCCGCGGTGCATGACATCCACTACCTGCGTTTCCTCGAAGAGGCGCACACCGAATGGATGCAAATGTCCGACGACTGGGGCGACGAGGTCATGTCGAACATCTATGTGCGCGAGCCGAATCCGCTGCGCGGCATTCTCGCCCGGGCGGGGCGCTATCAGGCCGACGGCAGTTGCCCGATCGGCGAACACACGTGGCGCGCCGCTTACTGGTCGGCACAAAGCGCGCTCGCCGCGGCTACGGCGGTCAACAGCGGCGTGCGTGAGACGTACGCGCTGTGCCGCCCGCCTGGTCATCATGCGCGACGCGATGCGGCTGGCGGCTTCTGCTATCTGAACAACGCGGCTATCGCGGCGCAGGCATTGCGCAAGCAGTACGGGCGCGTCGCGATTCTCGACACCGACATGCACCACGGCCAGGGCGTGCAGGAAATCTTTTACGGCCGCGACGATGTGCTCTACGTATCGATTCACGGAGACCCCACCAATTTCTACCCGGTTGTGACCGGCTACGAGGACGAGCGTGGCACGGGCGCAGGAGACGGCTTTAACGTCAATTTCCCGATGCCGCACGGTTCATCCGAGGATGTGTTTTTTGAACGCGTCGACGACGCGCTACGTGTGCTCAAGCGTTTCGAGCCGGATGCGTTGGTGCTGGCGCTGGGCTTCGATATCTACAAGGACGATCCGCAATCGCATGTGGATGTGACGACCGAAGGTTTCGGTCGTCTTGGTGCGGCCATCGGCGCGCTGGCGTTGCCTTCGGTGATCGTTCAGGAAGGGGGATATCACCTCGAGAGTCTCGAGTCGAATGCGCGGGCGTTCTTTGGCGGCTTTGCCGCGGCGCGCTCGCGCTGAGCGCAAGGGTGCGGCGTCGAGAGACGCCGGCCTACGCGATCGCCGCATAAGCGAGCCACAGCCCGCACGCACCAGCCACTGTACCGTACACGATATAGACCGGCACCTTGAGCTTGGCAAAACACATGCACGAGAACAGCGCGGTCACCACGTACTGTGGCTGCAACGGCACGCGCTGTGCAATCCGCAATACGGCGACCGCGAGAAAGGCTGTGGTCACCGCGCGCAGAATCCGCATGCCGTGCTCGAAGCGCGGATTGGCCTTCAACTGATGCAGGTTGCGTTGCGCTAGCACGACGAGGCAGCCTGACGGCACGAACAGTGCGAGCGTGGCGATCAACGCGCCAGGCCAGCCATCGACAAGGTAGCCGAAGAACGGCACCACGTTCAGCAACGGTCCGGGCGACATCGGCGAGAGCGAGAAGGCCAGCGTGAAATCGTTATCCGATACGCCTATGCCTGGCGTGACAAAGAGCGCTTTCAACACCGGCAACGCAGAGAAGCCACCGCCGAATAGCGTCATGCCCGCGCCTGCAAGCCGCGGCCACAGCAGGGCGAGTTCGTAGCGATGCGGGAGTGGAACGGCAAACAGAGCCAGCAGTACGCACAGGGCAGCCATCAGTTGCAGGTCGCTGCGCGCAATCGAGATATTGAGCCTCGCTTCGCGCTCGGGACTGTTGAACCAGCCCACCGCGAATGCCACGCCGAGCATCGCAACGTAAGCGGCCGGGCTGCGTGCATAGAAGAGTATGACCCAGCCGAGCAGCGCCGCAATCCACGCCACCTTGCCGCGCACGAGCGCGCGCGTCTGCTTGTACCAGGTCACCGCGATCAGCGTGCCCAGTACGACGCTAAAGTGATTGAGAAGGGTTTGCGATGCGACGGCCCGTACGAACGGCGTACGGTAGAAAATCGCGAAGAGCGTCATCAGCATGAAGAAGGGCAGCACGCTGGCGATGCCTGCGACCCATGCGCCCGCTCGTCCGCGTAACGCGTGACCTACCTGCACGGCAACGTTGCAGCCCACTGGCCCGGGCACCATCCATGCCAGCGCGATCAGATCGGAGAACGCCACCCGCGACAGACGGCCTTCGCGCTCGACATAGTGGTTCTCGAGTTGCGCCATCAGCGCGAGCCCGCCCCATGAGAGCGCCGACAGGCCGCACACGACCCGGAACAGCGTCCACAACGGTTCCCGCTCTGCGCGTCCGATGGCGTCCTGGCTCGTGATCATGTACATGGCGGTCCGCACGCCGGACATCCCGGACATGCTGTCTGAGTAAGGCTGACCAGGTTGCGCGCCAAGCCTCGGCGGGAAGGCGCGTGGAATGCTTCAGTACTCTTGAATATATCTGCAAATGCGCATGTGTGCACCGCAAGGCTGCCGCGCGCGTCGGGCCGCGCCGCAGCTTAAGCCGATAGTCCGCTGGTGCTCGACGTTGTGCTGGCGTTGTCGGCAGTCGGCTCGCGGGCAATGCGCCGCTCCGGCATGCCGCAGACGCCGAAGCGCTCGAGCAGTGCCGGAATGGCGTCGACGGGAACCGGCCGTGAAAACAGGAAGCCCTGCGCTTCGATATGACCGAGCGCCGCAAGCCAGGCGATCTGTTCTTCCGTCTCAGTGCCTTCCACTACCACCGTGAGCCCGAGCGAACGCGCGAGGTTGACGATGGCCGTCACCATCACGCAGACGCTGCGGTCGCCAGGAATGGCCTGCACGAACGAGCGATCGACCTTCAGCGTATCGACGGAGAAGCGGTTCAGATACGACAGCGACGAATAGCCGGTGCCGAAATCGTCCAGCGCGATGCGCACGCCGAGGCGCTTGAGCGCGAAGATTTTCTCCGAGACCAGTTCGGGATATTCCATCATCGCGGTCTCGGTAATCTCGAGTTCGAGGCGGCGGGCGGAGATGCCCGTTTCCTCGATCGCATGTGAGATGGTCTGATAGAGGTCGCCGCGCCAGAACTGCACCGCCGAGATGTTCACCGCCAGCGACAGCGTGTCGTACCCCTGCTGTTGCCACAGCGCCAGTTGACGGCAGGCGGTCTCGATCACGAAGTCGCCGATCGGCACGATCAGGCCGGTCGACTCGGCAACGGGAATGAATTCATTGGCCGGAATCAGGCCATGCTGCGGATGGTTCCAGCGCACCAGCGCTTCGAAGCCAGTGATGCAGCGCCGCGTCAGGTCGATCTTCGGCTGGTATGCGAGGAACAGCTGACCTTCGGCGAGCGCCACACGCAGTTGCTGTTCCCACTTCATCAGGTGATCGGCACGATGCGACAGTTGCGGCGAATAAAACTGGTAGCAATTCTTCCCGGCGTCTTTCGCGCTGTACATCGCGAGGTCGGCTTTTTTCAGCAGGTCGATTTCGCTTTCGTTCGGCACCGAATAGAGCGCAATGCCTATGCTCGCATGCAGCACGAATGCGCTGCCGCGCACTTCGAACGGCTTGGCGAAGACTTCGGCCGCGGCCTCCGCGAGATCGACGGCGCGCTTTTCGACGTCATCGCCTTTGATCACAACCACGAACTCGTCGCCGCCGATGCGGCTCAACGCACCGCCTTCGCCGACTGCTTCGGACAGACGCGACGCGGTCATCTGCAGCACGATGTCGCCGGCGTTGTGACCGAGCGTATCGTTGACGGTCTTGAAGTTGTCGAGGTCGATAAAGAGAATCGCGAGCCGGCCCAGGTTCGTCGGGTTGGCGACGTCGTGGCGCAAGCTCTGCAGCGTCGCATAACGGTTGCGCAGGCCGGTCAGCAGATCGTATTCGACCAGATGCGTCATCTCGCGCTCTCGGCCGAGCAGCTTGCCGATCAAACCGGTGGCCACCGCAAAGAAGCTGAGCATGGCGAGCGAAATGAAACTCGCCATCAGCAGATAGACGTCGCGGGTGTGGTTGTAGTCGGCGAACTCTTCGGCTTGCGAGAGGCCCACCAGCACGCCGAGCGGATAACCGTCGATGTGCCGGTACGAGAAGATGCGCGTGACGTTGTCGATCGAATCGACATAGGTGCCCGACACATGCTCGGAAGTCGGATACGAACCGCTGGCGGAGAATTTGCCATTGGCGGCTTCGGCGTTGCCGGTGCGGCGCGCGAGCACCGTGCCGTTGTCGGAGACCACAGCGATTACACCGTCGTGGCCGATCGCCGCATTGTTGTAGAAATCGCTCGTAAAGTAGCTCGGATCTTCGGAGACCACTACGACGCCGGCAAAAGAACCGTCCGGGTGATTGAGCCGGCGTGTCATCTGCAGCGTCCACTGTCCCGACACGCGGCCGAGCACCGGCTTGCTGATGTAGAGGTTGTCGTCGTTCTCGTGCTCATGCACCTTGAAGTGATCGCGGTCCGACAGGTCGATCTGCTTGGGATTCTGTTCGGTCGTGTTTGAAACCAGAATGCCGTGCTCGTCGATGATCGAAACCTGCACCAGGGTGTCGCTCTGCACGACGCCTTTCTCAACCGTACTGGCGAGATCGAAACGATCCGGGGTCTTCTCGAACTCGTATTTGACGAAGCGCGTGATCTGATCGACCTGATGGATGGCCTTGACCGTATGCTGTTCGAGCGCTGCCGAGAGGATCGCGGCAGAGGCCATCGCCTCACGCGAGGTGGCGTCTTTTTCGACCGACAGGCGCGCGAAGATAACAGTCCATAACAGCACCAGCACCAGCACGCCGAGCGCAGGAATGGCGAGCAGCGCGCGCCGGCGCGGCGCGACCGCATCGGGGCGGTGTCTCGCGTCGCGCACAGCTGAGAAGCGGGGCTGACTCATCGGGAGGACCGCGCCCGTGTGCCGTTCCGCAGCGGCTTCGCATACATCGACTGCGCTGGTTTCGAGATTGGCTGCATGGTGAGCGAGGTGCCGGGACTACTGCGCAGGAGGAAAGAGCGTGGCGTGTTGCCAGATCGTCCGTAGGGCGTTGAATACGTTTCGATATTACTGAATGCCAATGGATTAAGGAAGGGGCCATGCTGCGGGTATACGCGGCCCTCGACAGGCATACGAACACAACCTCTGACGGGCGTGCAGCGGCCGTAGCAGGCGCCGCGCCGGGTAAGCGTTTTCGAAGGGTTCGTCGAGGCGAGACTGACCTCTACCCCAAAGTGCTCGCCATCCTTACAGCCGTACGACATGGAGTTGTCCTGACGAGGCGTTTTGTGGACAAGCTTGGCTCAAATGGGCGATCGCCGCTCAAGTGTTTTTTGCATGCAATATGCGCGAGGCTTTCGCGTTCCTTCGGCGCGCCGCTACGAGTCAGGGCAACCTGAACGTGCCGTCGACTACCGTGACCGCTGGTCCACCGATCCACGTCTTGCCGGCAGCGTCGTCATAGCGCACGGATACCTGGCCCGCGCGACCCAGCACGGTGCCTTGGCGGACTGTGTAGGAAGCCCCCGGCCGTCGTTGCTGCGCGCTCAATAGTCCGGCGATTGCTGCGTTCGCACTGCCGGTTACCGGGTCTTCACCCGTGCCGAGACCGCCGCCCACCATCAGGCAGCGCACTTCGAAAGTGGCGGGGCCGTCAGGATCATGTGGACCGTAGACCGCAACGCCATGGGTGCCGACCGCTTCGACGACGCGCTTGAGTGCTGCGGCATCCGGCTTGATGGCGAGACAGGCAGCGGCCGAATTCACCCGCACGACGAGCCATGGTGCACCGTTGTCGATACCACAAGGTGCCGCGCTGAAATCGATCGCGTCGGTACGCAGCGCATCCGTCAAGGTTGTGTACAAGTCTGTCGGCAACGGCGTGACACGCGCAGGTGGCGCAACGAAAGCCCATGCACCGCCTGCCTGCTTGCGCGTTCAGTTCCACGAGGCCGGCACCGCATTGCTGAAACAGTTTGCCTGGCGTCCTGGGCTGATAGCCGCTTTCGAGCAAGGCATGAGCAGTGCCGATAGTCGGATGGCCCGCGAACGGCAACTCGCCTTCGACGGTGAAGATGCGTACGTGATAGTCCGCATCCGGGTGGGTCGGCTTGACGAGGAACGTGGTCTCGGACAGGTTGGTCCAGCGGGCGATGGCCTGCATCTGGGCGCCGTCGAGGTCGTCGGCCTCGAACACGACTGCAAGCGGATTGCCTTTGAACGGCACCGGAGTGAAAACATCAACCTGCTTGAAGCGGACAGTGCGAGCGGACATTTGGCCTGGCGTTTGATTTATTGAGCAATTGGCTGACGCAGCGATCGATTCTACTGTGGGATCAGCCTTCGAGCCACCGGCTTCGCGTGAATTTTTGTGCAGTTTTTTGCGTGTTTTTATTGGCTCAATTGACTAGCGGCGGAACAGGCATATTGAACGGCGTCAATTGGCGAAAATGGATGGTAGCGATACGCGCGGCGCAATCCACAAAAGAAAACGCGCCGTAAGTGCGCGAGCACTTCACGGCGCGTGACAGAGCGTGGTGGGACGCTCCGGTAGCCGGACTGCTTTACTCCACTTCGGCGATCATCTCGATCTCGACGCAGGCGCCCAACGGAATCTGCGCCACGCCGAAGGCCGAGCGTGCATGCTTACCGCGCTCGCCGAACACATCCGCGATCAGCTCGGACGCACCGTTGGTGACGAGATGCTGCTCGGTGAAATCGAGCGTCGAGTTCACGAGGCTCATCAGCTTGACGATCCGCTTGACGCGATTCAGGTCGCCCACGTGCGCATGCAGTGTGGCCAGCAGGTCGACGGCGATCAAGCGCGCGGCGACCTTGCCTTCTTCCGTGGTCAGGCTGTCACCGAGCTTGCCGGCCCACACCTTGCCGTCCTTCTTGGCAATGTGGCCCGACAGGTACACCGTGTTGCCGCTCTGCGCGCTCATCACGTAGGCGGCTGCGGGGGCGCCGGCGGTGGGCAGTTCGATACCCAGTTCCTTCAGCTTGTCGTACACATTTGCTTGAGTCATTGCAGGTCCTTGCTAATGAGTAAATGGGTGAATGGTGAGTGGTAAGCGGGTGACAGCCGTGGCGCTTGCCCGGCTCACGCCCGCCCGAACTCGTTCAAACGCGCGCGCGGATCAGCGCTGCGAGACGGCCTACGCCTTCGTCGATCCTGGCGGGCGGCACGGTGACGAACGACAGACGCAGCGTGTTGTGCTGCGCCTCGTCGGCATAGAACGGACCGCCCGGCACGAACGCGACATTCTGTGCAACGGCTTCCTCGAGCAGCTTCATGCTGTCGATCTGCGTGGGCAATTTCACCCACACGAACATGCCGCCTTCGGGCCGGTTCCAGCTTACGCCTTCTGGCATATAGCGTTCGAGTGCCGCCAGCATCGCCGCGCACTGATCGCGATACAGCGCGCGGATGGTCGGCACGTGGGTGTCGAGAAAGCCGTCCTTCACCACTTCATGCACGATGCGTTGCGTGAAGCTCGGCGTGTGCAGGTCGGTGGCCTGTTTGGCCTGGACGAGCTTGAAGTGCAGTTCCTCGGGAGCAATGATGTAGCCCACGCGCAGTCCCGGGGCGAGCACCTTGGAGAACGAACCGAGATGGACGATATGGTTCGGCGCCATCGACAGCATGGTGGGCAGCGGTTCGCCGGCGTAATCGAGTGCGCCGTACGGATCGTCCTCGATGATCGGGAACGGCGCGCGCGGCGCCAGTTCGGCGAGGGCGCGGCGGCGCTCGAGCGGTAGACGGCGGCCAGTCGGATTCTGGAAATTCGGCTGCGTGTACAGGAGGCGTGCACCGGCCGTCAGCTCGGGCGTGAGCGCCGAGGGGATCAAACCGTTATCGTCAGTCGCGACCTGGACGTAGCGCGGCTCGTACATTGAAAACGATTGCAACGCGCCGAGATACGTCGGTGTTTCGACCAGCACCGGACTGTCTGGGCAAACCAGCACCTTGCCGAGCAGATCGAGCGCCTGCTGCGAACCGGTGGTGACGAGCACCTGCGAGGCGCGGATTTGCGCGCCGTTGACCGAGTGGCGTGCGGCGATCCATTCGCGCAGCGGCAGGTAGCCTTCGGTTGCACTGTATTGCAGCGCCGCGGCGGGCGAATCGCGCAGGATCCGGTCCGATGCCTCACGCATTCTTTCTGCAGGGAAGGTGGCCGGGGACGGCAGGCCGCCCGCGAACGAGATGACTTCGGGCCGTTCGGTGACCTTCAGGATTTCGCGAATCGCCGAGCTGGTGAGCTTGCGTGCGCGTTCGGAAAGTTGCCACGTGGGGGCTTGAAGGTCGCTATGGTCCATGTTGTCCTCGACAGGTGTTGCTGGATCGGATTCGTCAAAAGCTTCGATTATCGCGCGAGTGGCCTTGCCACGGGCGCGTCGCAAGGCGCACTGCGCCTTGGTTTGCTGCGGCGAGCGGCGCGCTCGCGTCAATGCTCGTGCAACTATTTCAGGGTGCGCAGGCCGTTCGGGGTTTCGATTTCGGCCACTAGCGTTGCGGTCTCGACCGTACCTTCGCCGTCACCTTTGCCCTCGGCAATGTCCGGCGCCGACAGGGCGATCAGGTGTGCCGCGCCGAGCCAGCGCAGGTGGGCCGCCACGGTCTCCGCCTGCGGGTGAATGCCCTTGAGCGACTTCAGCGCCAGTCCGGTCTCCGGCAACACGTCCGAAGGGTGCTGCGGCGTGTCCCACTGAATCAGCGTCGGCACGATGCCGTCGCCGGCGCCTTGGCAGCCTGGGAACGCACCGTCGTCCGGCACTGACAGCCCCCAGGTGAACACACCGCGACTCATTGGCACGACCGGCGGGATCCGCTGCGGATACTGCGCCTGCCAGCGCGGCAGGTCCTTCGGCCGCTCGACACGCACAACCCAATGCGACAGATAGGGGCCACTGGCGAGGCGCGCGTGGGTCGCCGCGGCATCGAGCGCGAACAGGCGCGGGCGGGCGTCGGCGCCGCTGGCGGGTGCCTCGGCGTCCGGATCGACTGCAATCACCTCGAGATACACGCCATCCCACAGATTCAGCAGCCGGTTGTGGGTGCGCATCAGCGGATGCGAACCGCCGCCGGCCGGCTCCACGCCAAGCGTGTCGGCGACATACTGGGTGCCCTCGTCGAGCGTGCGGGCGGAAATCACGAGGTGGTCGAGTCGAAGCGTGTGTGCGGTCATGGCGATGTACAAAACGGATTCTGCGCTGGGGCCGGCAGACCTGCGGGAAGGCAGGCGGTGTGCCGGGGCCGTAAGCATAACCGTTTGCTGGCGCGGGTTGGCCCTTCAGCCCAAATGTAGCGTTGCCCACCTGCACAGTAACGGTACAATCGTCCCGATAGTGTTCGGTACAGTTGGAGCCTCCTATGTCTGCCGCGCTCGACCAGATTCCCGCCCCGCACGACGCGTCTTCGTTGACGCTCGTCGATCAGCTCGTCCAGTGGGCACGCCGCCGCATCGAGGAACGCGTGTTCCGCGCCGGCATGCGCATGCCGTCCATCCGCAAGCTCGCGCTGGACAAGGGCGTGTCGCGCTTTACGGTGGTGGAGGCCTACGAGCGGCTCGTCGCCCAAGGCTACCTCGATTCGCGGCGCGGCTCCGGTTTCTACGTGCGCGAACGTCTGGCCGCTCCCATGCCCGGCGAGCGCCGTCAGAACCCCGAAGCCGCGCCCGCCACGAAGACGATCGACGTCGTCTGGCTCCTGCGCAACATGCTGCAGACTTCGACCCGGCCGGAACGCGGCCCCGGTCTCGGCTTCCTGCCGAGCCGCTGGCTCGACGGCGAACTGATCACTGGCGCGCTGCGCACGCTGGGCCGGCAAAGCGGCGCCCAGATGCTCAGTTTCGGCACGCCGCAGGGCTTCCTGCCGCTGCGTCAGCAGTTGCAGACGCGGCTCGAGGAGCTGGAAATCGGCGCGTCGCCGGATCAGATCGTGCTCGCCTCGGGCATCACCCAGGCGATCGACCTGATCTCACGCATTTTTGTGCAGCCCGGCGACGCGGTGATTGTCGGCGACCCGGCCTGGTTCCAGATGTTCGGCCGCTTTGTCTCGCAAGGCGCGCACCTCGTCGGCATGCCGTACACACCGGACGGGCCGGATCTGGATGCGTTCGAAACGCTGGTGCAGATGTGGCGCCCGAAAATGCTGGTGATCAACTCGGTGCTGCAGAATCCGACCGGCACCTCGCTCACCGCTGCGCAGGCCTTCCGCATCCTGCGGCTCGCGGAAGAATACGATTTCATCGTCGTCGAGGACGATGTCTACGGCGATCTTTGCCCGCCCGGCTATCCGGCTACGCGGCTTGCGAGCCTCGATCAGTTAAAGCGCGTGATCTACCTCGGCAGCTTTTCGAAGACACTGGCGGCCAATCTGCGGGTCGGTTTCATCGCCTGTTCGCCGGAGGTTGCGAAGGCCGTCACGGACCAGAAAATGCTGGTCGGCATGACGAGCCCCGAGCTCAACGAGCGCGTGCTGTACAAGATCCTCACCGAAGGCCACTACCGGCGTCACGTGGAACGGCTGCGGGCGCGCCTCGACGGCGTGCGCGACAAGTCCGCGCGGATGCTCGAGAAGACAGGGATGAAGCTGTTCCAGACACCCGGCGCGGGCATCTTCCTGTGGGCCGATACTGGCGTCGACTCGGACGTGCTTGCCGCCGCCGCGCATGAGGCCGGCTTTCTGCTGACGCCGGGCAGCCTGTTTTCGCCGCAGCAGTCGCCGTCCAGCTGGACCCGCTTTAACGTCGCCAATTGCGGCGATCCGGCGCTGCCGGCCTTCCTGTGCCGCTATCTGGATGGCGTCGCGCGGCGCGCCTCTTGAAATCGTGGCGATAGTACCCAATTAGCCCCCGATCCGAATCAACCGCAACAGAGAAAGGAAGTCCGACCATGGCACAAGAAACCATGAGCTTTCAGGCAGAAGTGAAACAGCTTCTGCAACTGATGATTCATTCGCTGTACAGCAACAAGGAAATTTTTCTGCGTGAGCTGATTTCGAACGCCTCGGATGCTGCCGACAAGCTGCGTTTCGAAGCGATCGAAAACAACGCGCTCTACGAAAACGACCCGAATCTGCGGATTCGTATTTCGTACGACAAGGCCGCCCGCACCGTCACGATCGACGACAACGGCATCGGCATGAGCCGCGACGAAGCGGTCTCGCACCTCGGCACGATCGCGCGCTCGGGCACCAAGGAATTCTTCGGCAAGCTCTCCGGCGATCAGCAAAAAGACGCGGCATTGATTGGCCAGTTCGGCGTGGGTTTCTACTCGGGCTTTATCGTCGCCGACAAGATCACCGTCGAAACGCGCCGTGCCGGCTTGTCTGCGGCCGAGGGCGTGCGCTGGGAAAGCGCCGGTGAAGGCGATTTCGCAGTGGAGACGATCGAGCGCGCGCAGCGCGGCACGACCATCACGCTGCATCTGCGGCCCGAGGAAGACGAACTGCTGTCGTCGCACCGTCTGAAGTCGATCATCCAGAAGTATTCGGACCACGTCGCGCTGCCCATCCTGATGCAGAAGGAAGAATGGGATGCGGAAAAGAGCGAGATGGTCACGAAGGACGAGGACGAGACCGTCAACCAGGCGAGCGCGCTGTGGACCCGTTCCAAGAACGACATCACCGACGAGCAGTACAAGCAGTTCTATCAGCATCTGTCGCACGACCATCAGGAGCCGCTGACGTGGACGCATAACCGCGTCGAAGGCCGCAGCGAATATACGCAACTGCTGTACGTGCCGAGCGCGGCGCCCTTCGACATGTGGAACCGCGATCATCGCGGCGGGCTGAAGCTGTATGTGAAGCGCGTCTTCATCATGGACGATGCCGAGCAACTGCTGCCCACGTATCTGCGCTTCATCAAGGGCGTGGTCGACTCGAGCGATCTGCCGCTGAACGTGTCGCGTGAAATCCTCCAGGAAAGCCGCGATGTGAAGGCGATCCGCGAAGGCGTGACCAAGCGTTCGCTGTCGATGCTCGAAGATCTGGCAAACGCCGATAACGACGCCGACAAGCAAAAGTATGCGACGTTCTGGAAGGAATTCGGTCAAGCGTTGAAGGAAGGCGTGGGTGAGGATTTCGCCAACATGGACCGGATTGCCAAGCTGATCCGCTTCGCCTCGACGCATAACGAGTCGCCTGAGCAGACGGTCTCGCTGGCGGATTATGTTGCGCGCATGAAGCCCGAGCAGACCAAGATTTACTACGTGACCGCAGATACGTTCCAGGCCGCGACGCATAGCCCGCACCTCGAAGTATTTCGCAAGAAGGGCGTGGAAGTGCTGCTGCTGACCGATCGCGTCGACGAATGGATGCTGTCGTTCCTGAACGAGTTCGACGGCAAGCCGCTGCAAAGCGTCGCGCGTGGCGACCTCGATCTGGGCGCATTGAACGACAAGGAAAAGCAGGCGCAGGAAAAGGTCAGCGAAGAGTTGAAGCCGCTCGTCGAGAAGATGAAGGAAGCGTTGAAGGACAAGGCTAAAGACGTGCGTTTGACGTTCCGCTTGACCGACTCGCCGTCCTGCCTCGTGGCCGACGATGGCGAGATGAGCGGTTACCTGCAGCGCATGCTGAAGGCCGCCGGTCAGCAAGCGCCTTCGTTCCATCCGATTCTGGAAGTGAATCCGGAGCACGCGCTGGTGAAGACCCTGCATACGGATAGCGCGAACTTCGACGACTGGTGTCATCTGCTGTTCGACCAGGCCATGCTTGCAGAAGGCGGCGCGCTGGAAGATCCGGCGAGCTTCGTCAAGCGGACTAACGCGCTGCTGTTGGCACGCGCAGGTTGAACGCGATCGAGACGCCGGTTTTTTAGGCGTTAGTCGTAGGTTTGAAAATAGGCTTAGGGAAATGCGCTGCTTCACGGCAGCGCATTTTTTTTTGCCGATGCAGCTACTTAACGTGCAGGTGCCTGATCGTGGCGACGAACCTGCGCGAGCACCGACCCGGCCAGTTCCCGCGCTTCCATACAGGCGTTGTGGTCGGCCAGCACCCGGGCTGCCAGGCTGCCAATAGCCGCGCTAGTCTGCTTCGCCGTGTGATGTTGCGCAAGCGCAGAACCCGCCAGTTCTTTTTCCAGATGCGATGAACTAGGCCGAGCGAGCACGACCGCAGCCAGATGCGCAATGCGATCAGATGTTTCTTTTAGGCTCTGATTCAATTTCATTTCCTTTGCGATTATTCTTAATGTGGATTAAAGAGGTGAGTCGCGTTCGGCCGAACGAAAATAAGTATGGTTTACTAACTAAAATTTATCAACGCGATTAATTTGAGATCTGAATATGAGATGCGCTAGCGCAAATTCGTCATATGCTGTGGCGCTCCGGCCCCGGACGCACGATCGATCTTGAAGGGATCTCTGTGTGTGACGGCCCGAGGTCTCATCGTCACCTTCTTCACTTTCTTCCATGTCCGAAACAAACGCAGTCACGCTGGATGATCCCGTTTATCTCGTGTGGTCCGCCCTTTGCGAGCTGGGTTTCGACGCCGCTCAGCATCGCGCAGTCGAACTGGCGCAAGACGGTGTGACACCGCAGATTCACGCGGACCTGTGCGCGAGCGCCGGGCAATTCGAGCAGGCATATCACAGTGCTTCGCTGTCAGGTGGCGAAACCCTCAGTGGCGGCCGCTATGCGCGGCTCGCGCTGTTTGCCGATGCGCTCGGCAAGCAGGATGTCGCAAAGCGCTACAGCGAACTGGCGGTGGGGGCGCAATCCGTTGAGGCGTCGATCCAATGGATTGTGTGGCTGATCGACTCGTGCCGGGCGCATTCGGCGGCAGCGCATATGCTGCGTGCTTACGGCCGGCATGCGCCTCAAGATGGGCGTGCGCCCTGGTGGCTTGCGATTGCGCTCTCGTCGATGCCGGGTCCTGTGGCGAGTGCGGAGCGACGCGAGGCGCTCTTGCGAGCCTATGCGCTCGATCCGGCGATTCATCCCGCGCTGCCGTTGCAACTGGCGCTGGCGTATCGCGAGATTCGCGATTGGGGCACGGTCGAACGTGTGTGTCGTGAGGTACTCGCGAAGCACCCGGCCGACGCCGAAATCTCCTGGCAACTGAGTCACGCGCAATGGCAGCGCAACGACGCCGCCGGCGCCGAGGCGACGATGCGCGCAGTCGACGCGGCAGCGCCAGGCAATGCGGCCGTTCTCGCCGCCATTGGTCAGTACCTCGCCGAGCAGGCGCGTTACGACGAAAGCGAAGCAATGCTGCATGCCTCGCTTGCACTGGACCCGGATGCCGCCTTGCCTGCCGTCGATCTGGCCGACCTGGAGTTGCGCCGAGGCGACTGGTCGGCAGCGTGGCCGCGTTTCGAAGCGCGCTTGAAACGCGACGATCGTGAGGTGAACAACATCGTTGCCTTGATGGCGAACCTGTGTCCGCGCTGGCGTGGCGAACCGCTCGCGGGCAAGACGCTCGTCGTGCATAGCGAGCAGGGCAATGGCGACGATATCCAGATGGTGCGGTTTCTCCCGGAGCTGGCAGCGCGTGTACACGACGAAGGCGGCCGGTTGGTGCTGGCAGTGCGGCGGGCGCTTGCGCCGTTGTTCCGGCGTTTTTATGCCGATTGTGTGTCGATCGAAGAGGGTCCGCTCGGCAAGCCCGACTTCGGTTTGCCGATGATGAGCTTGCCGCTCACGCTTGGTTTGCAACTGGAGCAGGTGCGCGGTGGGGCTTATTTGCAGGCGGATCCGCAGCGACTGGCGCATTGGCAGAAGAAGGTGAGGGTGGACGATGCGCCTTCGCCCTTGCTGCACGTTGGGCTCGTGTGGTCCGGCAGTCCGACGCACCGCCGCGACGCAAAGCGTTCGATTCCTCTTGCATCACTGGCGCCGGTTCTGGCGCTGCCGGGCGTCGTGTTTTATCCGCTCACGCCGGCGCTGAGTGCAGATGTGGCAGTCATGACAGCGCAGGGCTATCGCGTGCGTGATCTCACTGGTCGCTACGAGGCTGGCTTCGATGACGTTGCCGCACTTGTCGCTGCACTCGATGCCGTGGTGACTGTCGACAGTGCGCCGTTGCATCTGGGCGGCTCGTTAGGCCGTCCGGTACTGGCAATGCTCGATCATGTCTCGCACTGGTGCTGGGGCAACGCGGAAACGCAGCCCTGGTACGACTCGGTTCAGCTCTACAGGCAACCCGAACCTGGCGCGTGGGCGACGGTGGTCGAGCGGGTGGCGGCACGCTTGCGAACGATGGTGGAGCATGGAAGAACTCGACACGCTGATTGCTCGCGCTGACATCTATCTGGCGGCACATCAGACAAACCAGTCGATACAGCCATACCAGCACGCCGATGCGCTCGAGCGGTTGGCCCACGCATTGAACAGCGTCCACTGCTTCAGGGACGCCATCAACGTAGCGCGCGAGGAACTCGCTGCCTAGCGTCCCATCAACGTATCCATTGTCTCGCCATGCACGAGGATCTCGGTGCGCCGGTTCAGCGCGCGTCCCTCAGGCGTATCGTTGCTGGCTACGGGATTGTTGTAGGCGTTGCCCTTGGTGCGGATGCGCTCCGTGGCCACGCCGCGTGCCACCAGCGCATAACCCACCGCTGTGGCGCGTGCTTCCGACAGTTGCTGGTTGTACTCGAGCGTGCCGACGTTGTCGGTGTACCCTTCGACGAGGATCGGCTTCTTGCTGCGATTGAGCAAGACCGCCGAACGGTTGATGACTGCAGCCGCGTCGGGACGTATCTCCGACTTGCCGAAGTCGAACAGCGCAGTCTCAGGCAGCTTGACGGAGACGCCGCCGGCAACCGGTTTCACCTCGATGCCCACAGCCTGATTCAACGATGTCTCTTTGGCCCGATCCAGCGGCGCTGCACAACCGGCCAACACCAGCACGGCCATGGCGCACGCGCTTGCACTCAGGAATCTTCTCATCTCTAGTCTTCTCCTTTGGTATCTGATCACATGGCGCGTCCGCGACATATGAAAGAGCGGACCGCCGACTTCGTAACGCAGCGATCTTTTATCGTGCGGGGCGGTGAGCGGAGAATCGGAACAGTCCGAAAGCCGGAGATGGGTTGACGCAGGTCAGCCTGGAAGCGAGGTAGTGGGGAACCTTGTAAGCTGCGCGCTGAAAGGCGTATCCCTACACGGCGCCGTTATAATCCGACACCATGGCTATCCGTTTCGATGCCGCTGACGCCCATTGGCGCGTCGCGCCCTTACCCGGTTTCAGCCGGGACCAGAAAGACTGGCTCACCCGCGGTGGCTCGCTCACCGCGCATCTGCGCACGCTCGGCGCCGTTGCGGTGCGGGTCACACGCGAAGCGGTGGCGCTGCCATGGGCCGACGAGTGCGACGCACTTGGCGTTGAGTGCCGCGCACCGGTGTGGGTCCGTGAGGTGGTGTTGTCAGTGGACGGTACGCCGTTCGTCGCGGCACACAGCATTGCGCCTCTGGCCGCGAGCGTCGGTGTCTGGCAGGCCATGCGCAAGTTGCGCACACGGCCGCTGGCCGAACTGCTCTACAGCGATAGCAGCGTCGCCCGTTCGGCGCTAGTGAGCCGCCGGCTCACAGCGCGTCATCCGCTGTATCGGCTGGCTGCGCGCGAGATCGGTGAGGGGCATCGGCATCCGCAGGCGCTGGTTGCGCGCCGCTCGGTGTTCGAGCGTCATGGCGCGCCGCTGATGGTCACCGAGTGCATGTTGCCCGCCTTGTGGACACATCTGGTGTCTTCCACGGCCGAATTGTCTGGGCATGAACCGCAGCGCACCCACGTGCGCGAACACGGCCGGCCGCTTGAGCACACAGCGTCGCGTGCTCATCCGGTGCAGCGCGAAACCCGCAAGGGGTAGCTTGCATGACGACGCAAAAGCGCTGCTTTCCCCCCGTCGTGGATGCCAATACGAGAGTCTTGGTCTTAGGTAGTCTGCCGGGCGAAGTCTCGCTTGCGCAGTCGCAGTACTACGCGCACAAGCAGAATCGCTTCTGGCATCTGATCGGCGACGTGATTGGCGAGGAGGTTCACAGCCTCGATTACCTCGCGCGTCTGCAGACGCTGCTGCGTCATCGCGTCGGTCTCTGGGACGTCGTCGCGGAGGCGCAGCGCGAGGGAAGCCTTGATAGCCGGATCCGCAACCATGCCAGCAACGACCTGACGGCACTCGTTGAATCGCTGCCTCATCTCGTTGCGGTCGCGTTCAACGGCGGCACGGCTGCGCGACTCGGCATGCGAGCACTACTCGGCGCAGCCGGCAAGGTGGAGTTCATCAGCCTTCCTTCGAGCAGCCCCGCCTACACCGTGCCTTATACGGACAAGCTCAAGGCATGGGAAGCGTTGCGCGGCTGGCTGGTCGAGCCGTCCTCGCCCAAGGTCGTGCAGAGCGGTCGTACCTAGCCGGCCGCACCTAGCCTACACCCCGAGTTTCGCCAACTCGCCATACACGCGCTGCAGCCATATCTTCACGCGTTGCCGCTCCAGCAGACCAAGCCCTGTAGCAGCGCGGTCCGGATGATTGACCGCGGCCCAAAAGCTCGTGCTCTGCTGATCGATCTTCTGCATGGTCGTATCGGGCAGATGACGCAGGGTGATCACGCTGGCGCCCAATGCCTCGGCCCGCGCGCGTTCGCCGGATGCCTCCAGAATCTCGAAGCGATCGCCACGCACTTCGTTCAGAACGATCACCAGCTTGAGGCGCCCGCCGAACTGGTCGAGCCATTGCCGCAGCAGATCGACCGAATCGCGGCCGCTATCCATCACATGCCACCACGTCAGCGTGAGGCCACTTTCTTCGGCCACGGTTAGCACGTCTGAATCGTCGAGCCATTTGGCGAGCGGCTGTTGTGTCTGGGCGGCGAGGTCCACCAGAATGCGCCGCTGCGGATCTTCGAGTGCGGCTTCCATCACGGGATCGAGGCTGTCATGCCGGTCCAGCACCGCGGGCGCGGCGTAGTCGCCATAGAAGCGCAGCAACGCGCCATGCGAGCGGTCGGTGTCGAAGCCCAGAAACGGCACGTTGGTGTCGATGAAGTACTGCGCCAGCACGCGCGCGACGAGCGATTTGCCCACGCCGCCTTTTTCTCCGCCAATGAAGTGGATGTTGCTCATACTCGAGGATCCTTTGTGGTGGTGTGAGTCTGTCCTGACGACCGTATCAGGCTTCGATGACGGCGCGGCGAAATAAAGTTTCAAGTAATGTAAAGGCCGGATAGCGTGCGGGAAAGCAGATTGCGAACTGGCCGCACACGCTCTGCAAACAGGGTACATGGAAAAGAAATTCGGGTGCTGCGAATGCTATGCTCTCGTTCGACCAAAATATTGCGTCTCTGGCGCGACATCCTCACATGACGAAACTGATCAAGCGCGCTTCGGCCGAGGCCCGTGCATTCCGCAACCGGGAAGCCGAATCGGTCGCCACCCGGCAGAAAACTTTGCGGACAGGCAAGCGCGCGCAACGCGACGAAGACCTTGATGACGCGCCGCAAATCGAAGCGCCACGCAAGCCGCGTTTTGCCCCGGTGACGTTCTCGGAGGAAAGCGGCGTGCGCTATCTGCATTTCGGCACGGAGTGGGTGCAGGGCGCGATGCGTCTGCGCAAGCCCGATCACATCGAACTCGAATACGCGCAGCAGATGATGGCCTGGCTGCTGTTCCTCGAAGCGCCGAAGCGTATCGTACAACTTGGGCTGGGCGCGGCGGCGCTGACCAAGTTTGCGTATCGCTTCCTGAAGAGCTCGAACGTCGAAGCAGTCGAACTGAATCCGGCCGTGGTAATCGCCGCGCGCACGATGTTCCAGTTGCCGTCCGACGATGCCCGTCTTACCGTGCATGAAACCGATGCGTGGGACTTCGTCAACGATCGCATGAACCACGGCACTATCGGCGCGCTGCAGATCGACGTCTACGATGCGACAGCGCGCGGTCCGGTGCTCGACAGCGTGGCGTTCTACCGCGCGGTGCGTGCGTGTCTGACTGACGCGGGCCTCGTGACGGTGAACCTGTTCGGCGATCATCCGAGCTTCGTGCGCAACATGAAGCGTATGAACGAGGCCTTCGACGGCCGTGTGGTCGCGCTGCCCGAAGTGCATGACGGCAACCGCGTGGCGATTGCGTTTTCGGGCCCGGCACTTGATGTGCCGTTCACGACGCTCGAAGCGCGCGCCAGGCTGATCGAAGCCGAACTTGGCTTGCCGGCGCGTCAGTGGATCAAGGGTCTGCGGGAATCGACCGGGCAACACGGCGGGTCGTTCTCAATTTAGGCGGATGAGGCAAGCAGGCGTTGCGTCGGGGTCGCCCCGGCTTGACCGTACCTTTGCGACTCCTATACTCTTTCATTGCTTTCGGGTCGCCCGTGGCTTCTCCGGTATGGGGTTCATTGCCCGTCAACCACGGGACGCAAGTCAATAAAAGGAAAGAGGAGACGTCATGGCTCACGACGCCGACGCCAACAGAGCCAGCAAGCGCTGGCTCTGGTTGCTGTTGCTTCCCTGGATCGCGATGATCTGGGTGCCGTCATATAACAAGGTTGAACCGCAGCTGTTCGATTTCCCGTTCTTCTACTGGTATCAGCTGCTGTGGGTGCTGATCAGCGCGGTCATCACGGCGCTCGTCTACTTCAAGACCAAGCGGCGCGCACCGGATAGCTCGCAAGGGGGCGTTCAATGAATCCCGTCGCCACCTTTGTCTTTGTCCTGTTCTTCATCGGCGTCACGATTCTCGGCTTTATCGCGGCTCACTGGCGGCGCGGCGATCTCGCGCATCTCGAAGAGTGGGGCCTCGGCGGCCGGCGCTTCGGTACCATCGTGACGTGGTTCCTGCTGGGCGGCGACCTGTACACCGCCTACACCTTCGTCGCGGTGCCGGCGCTTGTGTTCGGCGCGGGCGCGACCGGCTTCTTCGCACTGCCTTACACGATCCTGATCTATCCGTTTGCTTTCGTCGTGTTCCCGAAGCTGTGGAGCATTGCGAAACGTCACGGCTACGTGACGTCCGCGGACTTCGTCAACGCGCGCTATGGCAGCCGAATGCTTGCACTGGCAGTCGCTTTGACCGGTATCGTCGCCACCATGCCGTATATCGCGTTGCAGTTGGTCGGTATCGAGGTTGTGATCGGCGCGCTTGGTTTCGACACCAGCGGTTTTGTCGGCGATCTGCCGCTCATCATCGCCTTCGCGATTCTGGCGGCCTACACGTACACGTCGGGATTGCGTGCGCCGGCCATGATCGCGGTGGTCAAAGACGTGTTGATCTATGTCACGATCGCGGCTGCGGTAATCGTGATTCCGCCGCAACTAGGCGGCTTCGGGCACATCTTCGCCGCGGTGCCGCCGGCCAAGCTGCTGTTGAAGGCGCCAGACGTATCGAACCTGAACGGCTACAGCGCTTATGCCACGCTGGCGGTCGGCTCGGCGCTGGCGCTGTTCCTCTACCCGCACTCGATTACGGCGGTGCTGTCCTCGAAATCGGGCAACACGATCCGCCGCAATATGGCGATGCTGCCGGCCTATTCGCTGGTGCTCGGCCTGCTGGCGCTGCTCGGCTTCATGGCACTGGCGGCGGGCGTGAAGGACATGCCGGAATTCGCCCCGTACTTCAAGGCCTTCGGCCCGAACTTCGCGGTGCCGGCGCTGTTCCTGCATTTCTTCCCGGCGTGGTTCGTCGGGGTGGCGTTCGCGGCGATCGGTATCGGCGCTCTGGTGCCGGCGGCGATCATGTCGATTGCAGCGGCCAATCTGTACACACGCAATATCCACAAGGAGTTCATCAACCGGCACATGACGGGTGAGCAGGAAACCAACATTGCCAAGCTGGTTTCGCTGCTCGTCAAGGTGGGCGCGGTGGCGTTCATTCTCGGCTTGCCGCTCACGTATGCGATCCAGTTGCAGTTGCTGGGCGGCATCTGGATCATCCAGACGCTGCCGTCGATCGTGCTGGGTCTCTACACGCGCATGCTCGACTATCGCGGCCTGCTGCTCGGCTGGGCCGTCGGTATTGCAACCGGGACGTGGATGGCGATCTCGCTGAAGCTCGCCGGTTCGATCTTCACGATCCACCTGTTCGGCCTTGCGATTCCCGGCTACGCGGCGGTGTGGTCGCTGATCGTGAACCTGGTGGTGTCGGTGGTGGTGAGCCTGCTGGTGCGCGCCGTCGGCATGAAGCACGCCGAAGATCGCACCAACCCGGAAGACTATCTGGACGTCGTCGAAAGCTGATCCTCCGAAGCCATCGTCCGAAAGCGCCCGCAACGAAAAATTGCGGGCGCTTTGCATTTTGGTGCAGGATAGCTACATCGCAGCTTCCGATTTCGCGCGACCATGTCCTCTGCCGATTCTGATTCCGAACGCGATCCCGTGATGCCGCGCCGCTCGAGCGCGAGCCGCATCCTCAGGGTTATCACCTCGCCGTATTACCGTTACCGGCACGCCAAGCTGCTGCATAGCGTGCGAGTGGGCCTTGCGATGATGGTGTCGATTCTCGCCTCCACCGGCATCAATATTCCGCATGGGATCTGGTCGTCGGTGACGCTGCTGGTGGTGATCGGCGGCTTGCAGCATCACGGCAACATTCGTAAAAAGGCCACCGAGCGCGCGGCCGGCACGATGCTTGGCGCGACCATTGGGCTCGTGCTGATCCTGCAGCAGAACCTGCTCGGCTCGCTGTGGCTGACCTACGTGCTGATGTCCGTCGTGGCGGGGATCTGTGCGTGGTACGCCATTGGCAAGGGAGGGTATGTCGGACTGCTGACGGCGATTACGATGTGCATCGTCGCGGGGCATGGCGACAATCAGATCGACACGGGCCTATGGCGCACGCTGAACGTGCTGATCGGTATTGCGATTGCGCTGGCGTTCTCGTTTGCGCTGCCATTGCATGCGACTTATTCATGGCGTTACCGGCTCGCGGAAAATCTGCGTGGCTGCGCCCGGACGTACACCCATCTTGTGAACGGTGCGCCGTTTGACGCAGACGAAGAGATCAAGACGTTTCTGGAGTTGAACGCGCGGCTGGTGCAGCTTCGTCCGTTGATGCCTTGGGTAGCCAAGGAAACCGGCGTGCCGCAGGCGAAACTGGAAGAGATCCAGCGTGTTCACCGCTCGATGCTGAGTGCGCTGGAAATGATGGCGACCGGCGCGCTGGCGCACGCGGACATTGCCGCGCGTGCGGCGTTCTCCCGGCAATGCAGTGCCGAGGCGCGCACGGTGCGCGCCATGCTGCTGGCGATGGCGCGCGGCCTGCGTTTCGGCGGTGCGGCGCGTTTTCTGGCGCCTCAGGTGGTGCTGGCCCGTGTGCCGGGCGGTACGCTGCCTGAGCACCTCGCCCCGGAACTGCAGGGGCCTTACTGGCTCGGCGAGCGGATGATCGAGCAGGTCGACCGCTTGCGGGCCTTGCTGCTCGAAACGGAGCCTAACTGGAATATCGAGCGGCACGGCACGGCCGCCCGTGTCGCCGCGGCGAAGCCAGGCTGAGCCGTGTGAGGCGTCGCTTCGCCTTGCTGCCTCGTCACCTGCAAGGGCAGCGGCAGGCGCGTACTTTCGGTGGGTGCTCAGTTGGGTTGTTCGGGGGCCATCACCATCCAGCCGATCCCAAACTTGTCGGTCAGCATGCCGAAGCCTTTGGTCCAGAAAGTGGCCTGCCACGGCATGTCGACCTTGCCGCCTTCGGCCAGGGCGTTGTACAGCTTCTCGGCGTGGGCGAGGTCGTTGCCAGTCAGAGTCAGCCTGAAACCGGTATGAGTGACGCTTTCGCTCATACAGTCGTCGGACATCATGAGGATGGTCGAGCCGAACTTGACCGAGGCATGCATGACCATGTCGGCGAATTTCGGATTGGGCGTCTGGTCAGGATTGGGCGGCGCGTCCTTGTAGTGCATCTTGAACTGCAACTCGGCGCCTAGCTTGTCGGTGTAGAAGCTCAGCGCTTCTTCACAGCGGCCTTCAAAAAATACGTAAGGCTGGATTTCCATGGTCGTCTCCCTGTCCCATGCAACTGATTGCGAAAGTGGTCACGCGCGCGACGCAGCCGCTGCCGAGGCAGACAAAACAACGCCACGACAAACGATTGTAGTCGTCTGTCGTGGCGTTGTTTGTGAAACCAGGTGAAATCCGCCGAAGCCGTGTTGACCGTCCCTGGAGAAGGGCCGGATGGCTCAGACGTACTTAACGCAGTTAGCGAAGTTCTTCGATCAGCTTTTCCAGCTTGACCGCATCGGCGGCGAACGCGCGAATGCCTTCGGCGAGCTTTTCGGTAGCCATGGCTTCGTCGTTGACTAGGAAACGGAACGACGATTCGTCGACCGGCACGCGTTCGATGTTCCCGCTCTGGCCCAGTTCCGGCGACAGTTTGCGCTCCACCTTGTCCGTGCTGTCCTGCAGCTTCTGCAGCAGATCCGGGCTGATGGTCAGCAGATCGCAGCCGGCCAGTTCGAGGACCTGACCCGGTGTGCGGAAGCTCGCGCCCATCACCTCGGTCTTGTAGCCGAACTTCTTGTAGTACGCATAGATGCGCCGCACCGAATGCACGCCCGGATCGTTCGCGCCGCCGTCTTTCGCTTCATCCCACGCGCTGCCGGCGTTCTTCTTGTACCAGTCGTAGATCCGGCCGACGAACGGCGAGATCAGTTGCGCGCCCGCTTCGGCGCAGGCAGCGGCCTGGGCGAGCGAGAACAGCAGCGTCATGTTGCAGTGGATGCCTTCCTTTTGCAGTTGCTCCGCGGCGCGGACGCCTTCCCACGTGGACGCGAGCTTGATCAGGATCCGCTCGCGGCCGATGCCGGCGGCTTCGTACAGCTTGATCAGTTCATGACCCTTTTCGATCGACGCCTTGACGTCGAACGACAGACGCGCATCGACTTCGGTCGAAACGCGGCCTGGGATGATCTTGAGGATTTCGGTGCCGAAGGCGATCAGCAGATTGTCGATGATCGCGCCCACCGGTTTCGACGCGTGATCGCGCACGGTTTTTTCCAGCAGCGGACGGTAGTCGGCCTTCTGTACGGCCTTGAGGATCAGCGACGGGTTGGTGGTCGCGTCCTGCGGTTTGTACTGGGCGAGTTGCTGGAAGTCACCGGTGTCGGCGACGACGGTCGTGAATTGCTTGAGTTGATCGAGTGCGGTAGTCATGTCGAGCCTTTAGGCGCACAGGCGCAATAGTCCAAAAGGTGGAGGTCGCCGCAAAGGCCACTGGAGCGGATGCTCCGGTGCCCCTGACTGCAGCATTTCACGCTGCGGCATTCCTCATGATATTGCCGGGGAATGCCGCCCGATACTTCTATTCTATGGCGGATCGGTCGCTGCGGCTTTTACATGTGCATTTGCCGATCCTTTCAGCCTTCGCCACGCCTGGCCTCAGCTTTCGTTCAGGGCCGCCTCGCATTCAGCACGAGTTGCGTGAGCACGCCTGCCACCAGGCCCCAAAATGCCGAGCCGATCGACAGCAGGGTCAGGCCGGAGGCGGTCACCATAAAAGTGACGAGCGCGGCCTCACGCTGTTTGAGATCCTGCATGGCGTTGGCGAGTCCGCTCATGATCGAGCCGAACAGGGCCAGCGCCGCTACCGAAACCACCAGCGCCTTGGGCAGCGAAGCGAACAGTGCAGCAATTGTCGCGCCAAAGATGCCGGCGATCAGATAAAAGACGCCCGCCCAGACGGCGGCGGTGTAACGCTTGTTACGATCCTCGTGAGACTCTGGGCCGGTACAGATGGCTGCCGTAATGGCCGCAAGATTGATGCCGTGCGAGCCGAACGGCGCGAGCAGCAACGAAGCGATGCCGGTGGTGGCGATCAACGGCGCTGACGGCGTCGTATAGCCGTCGGCGCGCAAGACGGCAATCCCCGGCACGTTCTGCGAGGCCATGGCGACGACGAACAGCGGAATGCCGATGCTGATGATCGCCGCAGCCGAGAACGCCGGCATGGTCAGCACGGGCTGCGCGAGCGCCACATGAAAGTGGCTGAAGTCGAGCAGGCCGAGGCCGCCGGCCACGGCGGTGCCTACCACCAGCGTCGTCACGATCGCATAGCGGGGCGCGAGGCGCTTGAGGACGAGGTAGGTGAAGAACATCGCCAGCACCAGCGCGGTTTGGAATTGCGCGGCTCGGAAAATTTCGATGCCGATCTCGAACAGGATGCCGGCCAGCAGCGCCGAGGCGATTCCGGCCGGAATCTTTTTCATCAGCGTGTCGAACCAGCCAGTCAAACCCACCACCGTGAGCAACAGCGCGCAGACGATAAACGCGCCGATCGCCTGCGGATATACCACGTGCGGCAGCGACGACACCAGTAGCGCGGCCCCTGGCGTCGACCATGCAATCACGATCGGCGCGCGAAAGCGCAGCGACAGGCCGATCGTGCAGAGCGCCATGCCGATCGAAAGCGCCCAGATCCACGAGGAAATCTGCGCATCGGAGAGATGCGCGGCCTGACCTGCCTGGAACATCAGTACGAGCGAGCTGGTATAGCCCGTCATCATGGCGACGAAGCCTGCCACGAGCGTCGATAGCGAGGTGTCCGCGAACGGCCTCAGGCGCGAGGGCCGCGGTGTCGAAGGGGACAACTCGGGAGAGGAGGGCGAACTCATGCAGAAGGTCTCAGTTTTCTTATGGGTGAAGGTCAGGCTGGTGCAGCTTACTGGCGTGGCTGGCTGGCGTAAATCACTTGCTTAGCGTGCGCATCGCGGTCTCCAGACCGGCGAGGGTGAGAGGATACATCCGATGGCCCAGCACTTCGCGGATCGCCGACACCGATTGCCGATATTCCCACAGCCCTTCCGGCTCGGGATTCAGCCACGCGTGATGCGGGAAATGGTCGGCGAGGCGCCGCAGCCACACCGCACCGGCCTCGGGATTGTTGTATTCCACCGAGCCGCCTGGCTGCAGTACTTCGTAGGGGCTCATCGTGGCGTCGCCGACGAAGATCAGCTTGTAGTCCGGCGTGAACTTGTGCAGCACGTCCCAGGTGGGCATGCGCTCTGCATGACGGCGGCGGTTGTTTTTCCACAGGAAGTCGTACACGCAATTGTGGAAGTAATAGAACTCGAGGTGCTTGAACTCCGCCTTCGCGGCGGAGAAGAGCTCCTCGGTGCGCTTGATGTGGTCGTCCATCGATCCACCCACATCGAGCAGCATCAGCACTTTCACCTTGTTGTGCCGCTCCGGCACCATCTTCAGATCGAGCCAGCCGGCGTTCGCCGCGGTGCTGCGGATGGTGTCGGGCAGGTCGAGTTCTTCGGCCGCGCCTTCGCGCGCAAAGCGCCGCAGCCGCCGCAGCGCGACCTTGATGTTGCGCGTGCCGATTTCCACCTGGTCGTCGTAGTCGCGATAGGCGCGCGCTTCCCACACCTTGGCGCCGGTGCGATTGCCCGCCGCGTCGCCACCAATACGGATGCCCTCGGGGTTATACCCGCCGTTGCCGAACGGCGACGTGCCGCCGGTGCCGATCCACTTGTTGCCGCCTTCGTGGCGCTCCTTCTGCTCCTCGAACAGTTCCTTGAGGCGCTCCATCAGCTTGTCGAGGCCGCCCATCGCTTCGATCTGCGCTTTTTCTTCCGGCGACAGATCGCGCTGCAGCTTCTTTTTCAGCCAGTCGAGCGGGACGTCGAGCGCCAGTTCGGATTTGGCCGCCACGCCGTTGAAATAGGCGCCAAAGGCCTGGTCGAACTTGTCGAAATACTGCTCGTCTTTTACGAGCGTCAGACGGGCGAGGTAGTAGAACTCGTCGAGCGACGGCGCGATCACGTTGCCCTTGAGCGCCTCAAGCAGCGTCAGGTATTCCTTGACGGAGACCGGCAGCCTGGCCGCGCGCAATGAGTAAAAGAAGTCGATCAGCATGCGGTTTCCTCCGCTTCAGCGCACCCGGATGCCGGTGCGCCGTCGCAAGGCGTGCGCGTCTGCTTCAGGCGCACGCACTCCGTTCAACGGTTGTTGCGGTTCATGAAAATGAGCCGTTCGAACAGGCTCACGTCCTGCTCGTTCTTCAGCAGCGCGCCATGCAGCGGTGGAATGATCTGCTTATGGTCCGACGAGCGCAGCGCTTCCGGCGGAATGTCTTCGGCGAGTAGCAGCTTCAGCCAGTCGAGCAGTTCTGAGGTAGACGGCTTCTTCTTCAGACCCGACACGTTGCGCAGTTCAAAAAAACTCGCCATTGCCGCGCTCAGCAGATCTTTCTTGATGTTGGGGAAGTGCACTTCGACGATCTGCTGCATCGTCACCGGGTCCGGGAACTTGATGTAGTGGAAGAAGCAGCGGCGCAGGAATGCGTCCGGCAGTTCCTTCTCGTTGTTCGACGTAATGATGACGAGCGGGCGGTGCTTCGCGCGGATCAGTTCGTGCGTCTCGTAGACGTAGAACTCCATGCGGTCGAGCTCGCGCAGCAGGTCGTTGGGGAATTCGATGTCGGCCTTGTCGATCTCGTCGATCAGCAGCACGGTCTGCTGGTCCGCTTCGAACGCCTGCCACAACACGCCTTTGACGATGTAGTTGCGGATGTCCTTGACGCGCTCGTCGCCCAGTTGCGAATCGCGCAGGCGCGACACCGCATCGTATTCGTAGAGGCCTTGCTGCGCCTTGGTGGTGGACTTGATGTGCCATTGCATCAACGGCATGCCAAGTGCGGCCGCCACTTCCTCGGCAAGCATGGTTTTGCCCGTGCCGGGTTCGCCTTTGATGAGCAACGGACGTTGCAGCGTCATCGCGGCGTTGACCGCGAGCTTGAGGTCGTCGGTGGCGACGTATTGCGATGAGCCTTCGAAACGCATGACGAGACGCTCTTTCGGGAAAAATTCCAGTATAAGTCAGAAGCCCTGTTGGCCTGATTCGGGCTGTCGTATGGTGTCACCCGCACCGGCTACCGGTGCGCGGCCCGGTGGGCGGGCCGCGTGCGGCGGTTTGTCTCGTGCGGGTTTGCCCTTAGTGCGCTTGCCTCGCGGGGCGCTTTGCCCCGCCGGCTGGGGCTTCCCCGCTCTGTGGACGCCCCGCGCAGCGGCGCGGTACAATTAGCCCGATTTTTTTGGCCTGCGTGGCAACCTTAGAAGAATAATGGTGCAGGCCGTTGCCTTTTCGGGCGCCCGTTTCCCCTCAAGCCAGGTTACATGCTATGAATAAATTCGTCGTCAAACACGTCGTGATCACAGCGCTGTCGGTGCTAGCGGGCTACGCGGCCACTGTGCAGGCAGCGGATATCGTCGGCAACGCCAAGGCGGGCCAAGGTAAGGTCTCGATGTGTATTGGCTGTCACGGCATTCCTGACTACCGCACGGCGTACCCAGAGGTCTATCGGGTGCCTATCCTCGGTGGCCAGAATCAGACGTACATCGAGAACGCACTGCACGAGTACAAGAAAGGCGACCGCCGCTTCGAAACGATGCACGCCATCGCCACGTCGCTGTCGGATCAGGACATCGCCGACATTGCTGCGTACTACGCGGCGCAGACCTCCGCTTCGAAAAACAATCCCGACAAGTGATCGGCTGCGGTCATCCATCCAGTCGCTCGGCTATTTACTTTCGCGGGATAGGAGAATTCATGAAGAAGCCTCAACTGGCACTCCATACGATGTTCAAGGCTGCCTGCGCAGCAACGGCATTGCTCGGTCTGGCCGCAGCCAACGTGGCGTATGCCGCCGACGCCGGCAACGGCAAGGTGCTGGCCGATGCGCACAACTGCGCGGCTTGCCACGGCGTGAACCTGAACAAGCCGGTCAGCCCGGAATACCCGAAGCTTGCCGGTCAGCATGCCGACTACGTGTACTGGGCGCTGCGCCAGTATCAGATGGGCAACGGCAACCCGCACTTCGGCCGCAACAACCCGATCATGCAGGCACAGGTGCAGAGTCTGTCGCAAAGCGACATGAAGGACATCGCGGCGTATGTCGAGTCGCTGAGCGGCGATCTGGTCGAGAAGAAGTAAGCACGTCGCGCCTCGCGGCGTGCTTTGCTGATGTGAAAACGGAAACACCCCGCCTTGGCGGGGTGTTTCGCTTTGGGGCGGTTGAACGAGGGGCTTGAATGACGTGTCTGGTGCCGGTCGACGTGCCAACGCGAGGTGCGCGTTAGTCGACGCCCGACAGTCGACCCGCGTCAGTCGCGCGACGCGCGGCGCTCGATGCGTTGCAGGTAGGCGTCCGTGTCGGGCGGTGTGCCGGTGCGTTGCGCCTCCCAGAGCGTCTCGCCGAGGCACTCCATAATGGCGTGCTGTGCATCGTGGGTTGAGCCCAGGCGGCCCACGAGCCGCTCATGTGCGGCGCGGATGCCAGGCGGCTGATCGATCGACAGTTGCTCGCTGATCGCCAGATGCATCGACAGATGCAGAAACGGATTGCTCTGGCCGCGTGCAGGCGAGTAGTCCTGGGCGGATGCGGCTTCGCCATCCGTGAGCTCGGTGTGGTATTCGGGGTGCTCGACGATCCAGTCGGCGGCGATTGCCTCGAGCGGGGTCAGGATCGTGCCTTCGCGCTGCTTGCGCCAGGTCTCGGTGAAAAAGCTTCGGACTTCGTCGCGGCTGGGATTGAACATCGTGGACTGAAAACGGTGGTGAGGGGTGCGAGATACGACTATCTCACAGATCCGGCGGCGGAGTCTTCGGCCTGAATTCGCACAGCGGCTCGATCACGCAGTGCCAGCATTCAGGCCGCCGCGCCTTGCAGACATAGCGCCCGTGCAGGATCAGCCAGTGATGCGCGTCCTGCCTGAATTCGGCTGGCGTGAACTTCGCCAGCGCCGCTTCTACTGCCCGCACATCCTTGCCCGGTGCAAGCCCGGTTCGATTCGCAACCCGAAAGATGTGCGTATCCACGGCGATCGTTGCATGGCCGAAGGCCGTGTTCAGCACCACATTGGCCGTCTTGCGACCCACCCCGGGCAGGCTTTCGAGCGCTTCGCGGTCGTCCGGTACCTCGCCGCCGTACTGGTCGAGCAGAATCCGGCAGGTCGCGACGACGTTCTTCGCTTTGGTCCGGTAGAGCCCGATGGTCTTGATGTAGTCCGCCACGCCGTCCTCGCCCAGATCGAAGATCTTCTGCGGCGTGTTCGCAACCGGGAACATCTTGCGCATCGCCTTGTTGACCGACACATCGGTGGCTTGCGCCGACAACATCACCGCAATCAGCAGTTCGAACGGTGTGGTGTACTCAAGTTCGGTTGTCGGATGCGGGTTGAGGCTCTGAAGCGTCTCGTAGATGGCGCGGCGTTTGTTCGCGTTCATACCAGGGCGGATAGGTCAGGGTTTAGGCGTACGGGGGATCGGGTCGGCTTTGGCCGCTTGCGTCGGTTCATTGGCTTCGTTACCGGATGCAACGTTACCTTCGATACCGAGGCGCCGGCGGCGCGCTTCGGCAGCGTCGATCTGCGCCTGCACCTCGGCACTCACGCGCTCCACGTTTTGCGGACCGGCGCCTTTCGCGGCGAGCTCTTCCTTTTTCTTGCGCGCGCGTTCGAGCGCGGCCTGGATGATCGCGCGCTTTTTGGCTTCGGGGTCGTCGGTGGCAGCCGGCGCGGAGGCATCGGTCAACGCAGCAGTCCCGTCAGCGGATGCCTGAGCGGCAGCGCTAACCGAGGTACCGCCCGCGGCACGGCGGGCCGCTGCGCGTGCTTCGGCGGCATCGCGTTCGCGCGCGAGGCGCGCTTCGCGGCGGTCGTGACGTTCGCGAGCGGCGTTGGCCTCGCCCGATGTCCAGGCATCCCATCCGGTCGCCTCACCGGTGACGGGCAGCATGGCGATGCAGTCGACCGGGCAGGGCGCGACGCACAGGTCGCAGCCCGTGCACAGCGCCTCGATGACCGTATGCATTTGCTTCGGTGCACCAAGAATCGCGTCCACCGGACACGCCTGCATGCATAGCGTGCAACCGATGCACAGGCTCTCGTCGATGACGGCAACCGGCCGCGGCCGTTCGATGCCGTTAGTGGGATTGAGGGGGATGACCGGCTTGCCGAGCAGGGCGGCCAGCCGCGCGACACCTTCGTGGCCGCCTGGCGGGCACTGGTTGTAGTTCGCTGTGCCAACGGCTACAGCTTCGGCGTACGGCCGGCATGCTGCGTAGCCGCACTTCGTACATTGTGTCTGGGGAAGCAGATCTTCGATGCGATCTGCGAGTGTTATGGAATCGGTCACAGTGAAGACGGTAAGACTGGCCGGCGGGCCGCCACAGGCGCTTGCCGACAGTCGGGAGCCGCGCGAATTGGCTGACTCAATCAAGCTTAGGGAAATTGCTTCATTATCGCCGATTTCCCCGATTGCCATTACCAAACCATGTGCCATAATCAAAGCGCTTTTCCGAAAGACCGCAGAAGGGTGTCCCCCAACCAGCCCGTTTAGTGCTGTCGGTGCAAGGCCCGAGGAGAGGCCGGCGGCACGATCCGGATAACGCGGCTCACGATAATGCCACCATGAATCAGCCCAAAATCAAAAGAGATCCTGAAGGCACCCGGCGCCGTATCCTGCTCGCGGCCGCCGAGGAGTTTGCGAATGGTGGGTTGTTCGGCGCACGCGTCGACCAGATCGCCCGCCGAGCTGAAACGAATGAACGCATGCTCTATTACTACTTCGGTAGCAAGGAGCAGCTATTTACGGCTGTGCTCGAACACGCCTTCGGCGCGTTAAACGAGGCGGAACGCACGCTGGAATTGAACGGCATTGCGCCGGTCGAGGCCATTACGCGGCTTGCGCATTTCGTGTGGGACTACTACCGGGATCATCCGGAGCTGCTGCGTCTTGTGAATAATGAGAATCTGCATGAAGCGCGCTATATGCAGAAGTCCACGCGCATCCGGGAAATGATCTCGCCGATTGTTGCAACACTCGGTGGCATTCTCGAGCGTGGTCAGCGAGCAGGCCTGTTTCGAACCAATGTCGACCCGTTGCGCTTCTACGTCACGCTTTCGGGCATGGGCTACTACATCGTGTCGAACCGCTACACGCTGGAAGCAACGCTCGCCCGTGATTTCAGCGCACCCGCGGAGCGCAGCGAAGTCGTGCAGATGAACACCGAGCTGCTGCTCGCGTATCTGCTTAGGCGTTAAACGCCAGAGTTCGCTTCCAAACGACAACGGCCCCCGCAGGGGCCGTTGCTTCATATTTGATGCGCACACAACCTTCGACGTGGCGGCCCGGTTTCAGCAAGGCCGCCATGCTGCATTGTGTTCAGGCTTCGACTTTTTCCTTCGCGGTCTTCGGCGCCTTGTTGTGCGCGAGGATGAAGTCGCGCAGCTGCGGATAAATGATGGTGCGCCAGCGGCGGCCCGAGAAAATGCCGTAGTGGCCGCACTTTTCCGCCGTGAAATGCTGCTTGTGCGCCGGCGGGATGCCGCTGCACAGATCCTGCGCGGCGCGCGTCTGGCCGTCGCCGGAGATGTCGTCGAGCTCGCCTTCGATCGTAAAGAGGGCAGTCTTCTTGATGTCCTGCGGCCTCACGCGCTCGCCGGCCACATCCCAGGTGCCCTCGGCGAGGCGGAATTCCTGGAAGACCACGCGGATCGTGTCGAGGTAGTACTCGGCGTCCATGTCGAGCACGGCGTTGTACTCGTCGTAGAAGCGGCGGTGTGCTTCGGCGTCTTCTTCGTCGCCGCGCATCAGGCTCTGGTAGTAATCCCAGTGCGAGGCCGCGTGGCGCTCCGGATTCATGGCTACAAAACCAGTGTGCTGCAGGAAGCCCGGGTAAACCTTGCGTCCTACGCCCGGATAATTCGGCGGCACCGTGTAGATCACGTTGTTGTCGAACCATTCGAACGAGTGCTGCGTGGCAAGCGAGTTCACCGAGGTCGGGCTCTTACGCGCGTCGATCGGGCCGCCCATCATTGTCATGGTGCGCGGCGTGTCTTCGCCACGGCTCGCCATCAGCGAGATGGCAGCCAGCACCGGCACGGTCGGCTGACACACGGAGATGACGTGCAGATCTTTCGCGCCGATGTGGCGGATGAATTCCTGAATGTAAGCAACGTAATCGTCGAGCTGGAATCTGCCCTCTTCGAGCGGCACCATGCGCGCATCGATCCAGTCGGTGATGTACACCTTGTGGTCTTGCAGCAGGGTGCGCACCGTATCGCGCAGCAGCGTGGCGTGGTGGCCGGACAACGGCGCGCACACCAGGACCACCGGCTCGTCTTTCAGTTGACTGACAGCGGCGCTGTCGTCAGCGAAACGCTTGAAGCGCAGCAGACGGCAGAACGGCTTTTCAATGATGGTCTGCTCGATGATTGGGATGTTATGACCATCCTTAACAATCTGATGCAGGTTGAATTCGGGTTTTTCGTAGTCTTTGCCGAGCCGGTAGAGCAGTTCGTAACCAGCGGAAAGACGGGTGGCGCCCGGGACATAGGCGAGAGGGCTGGCCGGATTCGCGAAGGATTTCGACGCGGCCTGGGCCCAGGCGGTCAGCGGGCTGAGCAGAGCCCGCTGGAATTCATGCAGTTGATAGAGCATGGGTGCTCCGGCGTTGGGGCGATTCGCATGGGGCTTCGCAAACACGCGTTTCGCGTTGCAGCGGGCCGTTGTGGTTGTAGGCGCTTGATTATCGGCCAAGAGTCTCGCTTGATGATATCGGACAAAGTATTTTTGTGCAACGCAGCAATGCGACGCCTCCTGGTAGCTAAAACGTCATTAACTCATGGTACGGGCGATGTTGCTGCGCCGCTATCAGGGGTTGCCGCAGGGTCAAGTTTGTCGATCTCGCTGCCGTTATGCGCCGCCGCAATTTGAGACGGCGCGTTCAGCGATGGCGCATTTGGCGACGGCGCGTTCTGCGACTCCCCATCATGCGACGGCTGTCCGGTCGCCTTCGCCATCTCCTGTTCGTGTTTCATGAGGTTCAGGCCAGTGTGCACCAGGGCCACGTGTGAAAACGCCTGCGGGAAGTTGCCAACGAGGCGTTTCTCGGCCGGGTCGTATTCCTCGGCCAGCAGGCCGACATCATTAGCCAGCCCGAGCAGCCGCTCGTACATCTCTTCAGCTTCGGCCACGCGGCCCTGCATGGCGAGGTTATCCACCATCCAGAAGCTGCAGGCGAGGAAAGTGCCTTCGCCGGGCGGCAAGCCGTCGTCGAATTCCGTGGTGCGGTAGCGCATCACAAAGCCGTCGCGCATCAGATACTTTTCCGTCGCGGCGACCGTGCCCGCCACACGCGGGTCCGACGGCGGCAGGAAACCGACCTGCGCGATCAGCAGGACGCTCGCGTCGAGCTCGTCGCCTCCGTAGACCTGGGCGAACGCGTTGAGCGTCGGGTTCCAGCTTTTCTCGCAGACCTGGGCGTGGATCTGGTCGCGAATCGCTCGCCAGTGGTCAACCGGACCGTCCAGATCGAACATTTCCGCGGACTTGATGGCGCGGTCGAACGCCACCCACGCCATCACCTTTGAAAAGGTGAAATGTTGGCGGCCACCGCGCGTTTCCCAAATGCCTTCGTCGGGCTCTTGCCAGATGGTTTCCAGATGTTCGAGCATCTCGCACTGCACGTTCCATGCGGTGTCGTCGGCCTGCAGGCCGCCCACCCGCGCCAGATGCAGGGCGTTCATGACTTCGCCGTAGACGTCGAGTTGCAACTGGCCGGCCGCGTTATTGCCGACGCGCACCGGCTTCGCGCCCTGGTAGCCAGGCAGCCAGTCGATTTCGAATTCCGGCAGGCGCCGCTCGCCGGCAATCCCGTACATGATCTGCAACTGCTCGGGCGCTCCCGCCATCACGCGGGCGAGCCAGCTGCGCCATGCGCGCGCTTCGTCGAAGTAGCCGCCGCGCATCATGGCCAGCAGCGTGATGGTGGCATCGCGCAGCCAGCAATAGCGGTAATCCCAGTTACGCGTGCCTCCCAGGTGTTCTGGTAGCGACGTGGTGGGAGCGGCCACGATGCCGCCAGTCGGTTCGTAGGCGAGCGCCTTCAGCGTGATCAGCGAGCGGCGGATCGGCTCGGCGTACTTGCCTTCGATCGTGTTGCGCGCCGACCACTCGCGCCAGTGGTTCTCGGTTCGCGCGAGCGCGGTGTGCGGATCGTGGGCGGGAGGCAAACGCAGATGCGACGGCGAATACGCGAGTGAGAACGGCACCCGTTCGCCCGGCGACACGGTGAACTCGGCGACGGTGTGCATGTTCTCGCCGTGCAGTTCGACGGGCGTGCGCAGCACGGCGGTGTCCGGCCCGACGATTGCCTTGATGCCACTGTCGTGCTTCAGACGGCTGACCCACGGAATCGAAAAGCCGTAATCGAAGCGCAGCACCAGTTCCATCTTCATGCGCACCTTGCCTCGGCGGCCCACCACGATCCGGACCAGTTCCGATGAACCGTTGCCGGGTGGCATGAAGTCGATCACCGTGACCGCGCCGTCGGCGGTTTCGATATCGGTTTCGAGGATCAGCGTCTCGCCGCGATAGCGACGGGTGATCTTCGCAGGCGTCTCCGGTTTGCCGGATCTGGACGAGCTGGAGGATTTGCCGGAGCCTTCAGAACCTTCGGTCCCTTTGGTCCCTTTGGCCTCCTCGGACTCCTCGGCTCCGTCAGTCTCTGGAGAGGCCGGTGCGATCAGCCAGCGGCCGTTCTTTTCGGTACCAAGGAGTGCGGCGAAGCAGGCACCCGAGTCGAAACGTGGCCAGCAGAGCCAGTCGACGGAGCCGTCACGGGAGATCAGGGCGGCGGTGTGACCGTCGCCGACGAGAGCATAGTCTTCGATAAGAGCGGGCATAGATGACTGGGTAAGCGGTTTGAGCGGCGTAAGCAAGGCGTAAAGCGTGCGCCTCGCGCGCGCCGGGACGTTGTTATTACCGGACCTGCGTCATGCACTTTGGTTCAGCAAGCCCTGCGGACAATCCGTCTTGGCATTCTGGGATAACGATGCTTACAATTGGATTTTCGGTAGATGAGCAAGGATCTTGCCGCAGGTCCGGGTACGTGGGTCCATTGCATACGCAAACGCTGTTTTCGAGGACGAAAGCCATGCTGAACCCGTCGAAATCCGATTGCATCACCATTCTCTCGGCCGCCAGCGAACTCGCTGACGATTCCATGCTTGCCCTCGATGCCAGCCGTCTGGGCCTCTCACGCAACGGGATGCAGGCTGCCGTTTGCTTCCTGATCGAACGCGCCTGCTTCAGGCACTACCAGAAGGGTGAGGGCCATTATGCCGTTGGTGGCCTGTCGCTGCAGGGAAGGCTGCGGCTCGAGCAACTTGCCCACGGTTGAAGCCAGGGATACACCCCGTTGATTGCCACGGTAAGCCCCACAGGTAACCCGAGGCAGGGGGTAGCCTTGCCCGGTCACCCGCAGATCAGATCGCTTACGCAGACACAGCGCCGGAATCAAAACCCGGATGCATCAGAAGTGTGACGCCCCTACGCCGAAGATCCCGATAATGCCGATGATGATCAGATAGAGCGCGACGATGTAGTTCAGGAGGCGCGGCATCACAAGAATCAGAATGCCGGCGATCAGCGAAACAAGCGGGCCGAGACTAAAGGTCACGTTCATGGAGACTCCGGGTGGTTGAGAGAGCTGTAAGAGGGAATTCTCATCGGGCGGCAGGATGCGCCACCCGCCATTACCGGAGCGAGCCTGCGGGCTGCGCGATCCGGCTCGACGCTTTGCTTCTATCTTCTATACTTGCCCCCACAATAAAAACACCTGGAACGAGGCGTTCCCGAACCGGGCGTTTCTAAACCGGGTGTTCCAGACCGCGTGGCAGACCAGTGACACGATCAAAACCTGATAACCCGATGTCCAGGAGGTCGACATGCATCGTAGTGCCCAAGCCGCTGCAAGCGTCACGCATCAGCCGTCGTTTCAGTCCGCCAGGAAGGCCGCATTCGCGCCATCGTCGCGGTCTGCAATTTCGATAATAAAAGGTTTCGTGCTTATGGTTTCGATTGTTGCTTCACAGGCGTTCGCGCAGGATGCCGGACCCGCACCGGCCGACGGTGTCTACGACATGATCGTCGGCACCTACACGGGCGGCAAGAGCGAAGGCATTTACGTCTACCGGTTCGATACGAAGACTGGCGACGCGACTCCGGTGTCCGTCGCGAAGACGGTCAATCCATCGTATCTGGTCGTGAGCAGCGACCGCCGTCATGTGTATTCGGTCAACGAACTGCCGGGCGATAACGGCCCGGCCTCGCAACGCGGCGGCATCAGCGCGTTCGGTTTCGATCCGGCGAGCGGACAATTGACGTTTCTCAACAAGGTATCGGCAGAGGGCAATGACCCGTGCTATCTGAAGATCTCGCCGGACGGCAAGTATCTGCTGACGGCGAACTACTCGGTGGCGGCCGATCCCGGCGGCAGCTTCGCAGTTTTCCCGCTGCAGGGCGATGGCCAGGTGGGGCAGGCCGTGTTGACCGTGCATCATGAGGGCGGCGGTCCGGTGAAAGGGCGCCAGGACAACTCGCATGTGCATTCCACGGTGTTCTCGCCCGATGGCCAGTATCTGTTCGCCCAGGACCTCGGCGCGGACAAGCTGTATTCGTACCGCTATACGCCCGACGGCAGCCGCGGTCTCTTCGGACCCACCGAGTGGCGTTATACGGATGTGAAGGCCGGCAGCGGTCCACGTCATCTGGTGTTTGGGCCGGACGGCAAATACGCGTATCTGACGAGCGAGCTGGCAGCGACCGTCACCACGTTCCGCTACGACAACGGCAGGCTGACGCAGCTGCAGGTGTCGCCGCTCACCGAGCACGGCTTCAAGGGGCAGGTGGGGGCGGCGGCGATCCATCTATCGCCGGATGGACGCTTCCTCTATGCGACGAACCGTGGCGACGCGAACGAGATCGTGATCTTCTCGGTAGATCCGGCCAACGGGCATCTGAAACTGATCGGACGCCAGTCGAGTCTCGGTAAATCGCCGCGCGAGTTTGCCATTGATCCGACCGGCAACTGGTTGATCGTCGGTAACCAGAACAGCGATACCGCGTATGTGTTCAGGCGCGATCAGCAGACTGGTTTGCTCGAGGCGAATCCCAAGCGCATCGACATCGGCTCGCCGGTTGATTTCAAGCTGGTGTCGCCTTCGTAAGTCTGCTTACTCGGCGGGGCCTGGCGCGAGGACTTCGCGGCTGCCGTTGATGCCCATCGACGACACGAGGCCCGCTGCCTCCATCTGTTCCACCAGCCGCGCTGCGCGGTTATAGCCGATGCGCAACTGGCGTTGCACCGACGAGATCGATGCGCGCCGCGTGCGCACCACGAAGGCGACCGCTTCGTCGTAGAGCGGGTCGGCTTCGGCATCGGGCACATCGCCGAACAGGTCCTGGGTGGCGCCGTCGGAGGTGGGGCCGTCGAGAATCCCTTCCTCGTATTGCGGCTCGCCGAACTGCTTCAGGTACTCGACGATCCGGTGCACTTCCTCATCGGCGACGAATGCGCCGTGTACGCGTTGCGGATAGCCGGTGCCAGGCGGCAAGAACAGCATGTCGCCCTGGCCGAGCAGCGACTCGGCGCCCATCTGGTCGAGAATCGTCCGTGAGTCGATCTTCGACGACACCTGGAAGGCGACCCGGGTCGGGATATTGGCTTTGATCAAGCCGGTGATCACATCGACCGAGGGACGCTGCGTCGCGAGGATCAGATGGATGCCGGCTGCGCGCGCCTTCTGCGCGAGACGGGCGATCAGTTCTTCGATCTTCTTGCCGGCCACCATCATCAGGTCGGCCAGCTCGTCGATCACGACCACGATCAGCGGCAGCGCTGCGAGCGGTTCGGGCGCTTCGGGCGTCAGCGAGAACGGGTTGCCGAGCTTCTTGCCGTTGGCTTCAGCATCGCGGATTTTCTGATTGAAGCCCGCGAGGTTGCGCACGCCGACGGCCGACATCAGCCGGTAGCGCTTCTCCATTTCACCGACGCACCAGTTGAGCGCGTTGGCGGCGAGTTTCATGTCCGTGACGACCGGTGCAAGCAGATGCGGAATGCCCTCGTAGACCGACAGCTCCAGCATCTTCGGGTCGATCATGATGAGCCGCACGTCTTCGGGCGTGGCCTTGTAGAGCAACGAGACGATCATCGCGTTGATCGCCACCGACTTGCCCGAACCGGTCGTGCCGGCCACCAGCATATGCGGTGCTTTCGCCAGATCGGCGACCACGGGATGTCCGGTGATGTCTTTGCCCATGGCGAGCGTGAGCATCGAATGCGAGTGCTGGTAGACGTTGGCTTCGAGGATTTCGGACAGCCGGATGGTCTGGCGCTTCGCGTTCGGCAGCTCGAGACCCATGCAGGTTTTGCCGGGGATCGTTTCGACTACGCGGATCGAGGTGAGGCCAAGGCCGCGCGACAGGTCCTTCATCAGTCCGACGATCTGGCTGCCCCGCACACCGAGCGCGGGTTCGACTTCGAAGCGGGTGATCACCGGGCCGGCCGAAGCGCCGACCACGGTCACCGGCACCTTGAATTCCTGCAGGCGCTGTTCGATCAGCAAGCCGGTTTCTGCGAGCTTTTCTTCGGAGACGGGTTCGACGTCCGTGTCGGCGCGGGCGAGCAGATCGAGGGTCGGCAGTTCGACGCGAGATGCGGCCGGGGCGTGGAACTCGAATACGGTTGGCGCGTGGCCGCTTACCGGTGGCCGAGGTGCGACGGGTTCGTTGGCCGGTTCGCTGCGTGGGAGGGTGAACGGGGCAGCGGCTGTGGCCGCGGCTGCCGCAACTGCGGGGGCGATTGGGTTGTCGGGTTGGTCGTCGTCTTCGCCTTCATCTTCGTTGAGATGTGAGGCGATGCGTGGGGCGGCGTGGCGATCGAAGGGCGTGTCTTCGAAGTCGTCGGCGGTCGTGTCGAATGGTGCCTGGCTACCATGCGATGCGGCGCTCGCTGCGGCAAAGCCAGGGAAGCGGACGACGTTCGATGCAACAGGAGCAGGCGCCGGTTCGGCCACGACGTGTTCAGACGCACTCGACGTATCGGCGCGATGTTCGGCGTCGGTGTCAACTTCCGTTTCCCATGGCGCTAGCGATTTGTCGACGATGAGGTCGGCGGCCGGCGCGAGTGCCGCACTTGCCGCGCTCGCGTGGTCGATGTTTGCTGGCGGCGTCTTTGCGATGCTTTGCTGGTCGGGCAGGGCGGCTTCGATCAATGCCGAGGTCGACGCGCGCGGTTGCACTTCGAGCGGAGCGGACACCGGCGCAGCCTTCGGCACTTCCACGGGTGCGACAGGCTCTGGGGAAGGGGTGGCCGGTGCGCCAACATCAGCTCGACTGTCAGCAGCTTCCCTATCGGATCGCGCAGAGGATGTGCCGATGGGGGTTGCCTCCGACGCTGGCGTCGGACTAACCGCAGGTTCGTCGACGGGCATGTCAGCATCGGTGCTGATCCTGACGTTTTCCGGGCTGCGTCGGGCGAGACTCACGCCTGCGATCGTCGTCCAGCGAGCTGCGTTCTCTTCGATGCTGCGTAGGGTCTCCTGCACGCTGGCGGGCGGCGTGACGTGCTCCGCTGCCGCCGCGGGTCGGGAAAAACCGGGTGCGCTCGGCACGCGCGCACCCGAAGCAGCCGCATGTTGCGGGGTGGGTGCTGTACCGGCCATGGGCCGCGGGGTTTGGATGGAAACGGCTGGCGTCGCGTTGCGCGGCACCGCCGGCGGCATGCTGGTGGGGAGGGGCGTCGTGAAGGGCTGTATTGACGGCGAGCGGTTCGGGGTCGGCCTTGACCCGGTTGCTGCATCAGGCGTAGCCCGGCTGGAGTCGAATGCCCGTGGGACGCTCGTTGCAGCACCAGCACCAGCACCAGCACCAGCACCAGCACCAGCACCAGCACCAGCACCAGCACCAGCACCAGCACCAGCACCAGCACCAGCACCAGCCGCCGGTGTCGCCGGCAGCCCACTCCGAACCGGTGCCGTACCGCGCAACGTATTGCCTGGCTCGCGCAGCCATCCGGCTGGCGCGACAGGTTCGGCCGCCGCGCTCCGGACGCCAGCTTGCCGACCCGGCGTGCCTACGCGCATCGCGCCCGCGCTATCAGCCGGCGCTGCCTGTCCACGCCGGCCCGTGCTTTTCGCTTGCCAGGCCGCGCTACCAGACGCTGCGTTTCCGCGCGCATCCGCGGCCACCGAATCCTTCGCGCCCACGGCAGCCGCGCCACCCGCTGCCGCACCGGACCCCGCCGCCGCACCGCGTGCGCCCGCAGAAGGCCGCCACACCGTCGGCCGCGCGTAGCGCCCCTTGGTCTTCGGGGCCATCGGATTGGCCGGTGTCGACGCATAAGCGGGCAACGTGTCGTCGACGCTACTACGCCGGCGCGCGTCCTCGTCGCGTTTGGCGAGCCCGCGGTTCAAGCCGAGGCCAAGGCCAAATGCACCGTCCGCCCAGCGCGCGACGCGGCTCCAACGAAAACCGATCAGCCACGGCAGGCTCACGGCCAGCACCCCAAGCATCACGAGCGGCGTGCCGATATGCCCGAGCAGTCGGCCGAAACCCGCCGCCAGCGCATGCCCGAAGCCGTCCGTGCCCGCCGTAGCGGGCAGCAACGCTTCCAGCGTCGAGCTCGCCACGAGCACGCCGATAAAGCCGAGCCAAAGCCGGATCGTGCCGGGTCCGCGCAGCCCGGCGCCGCCTGGCAGCACAGACTTTGCGAGACGCAACAGAAGAGGGATGAACCAGACGGCCGACACGCCGAACCAGCCGAAAACTACCGTGTGCATGCTAGACATCAACGAATGAGGGATCCGCGAAGACGCAACCCATCGAGTTTAACCGGGGAAGCGTAACGCTTCGAAGACAGCCTCATTTGCCGTCGTGCCGCGCGAACGTCAACTTGTCGCCGTCTTCGAGGATCAGCTGCATTTCCTGCGGCGCGCGCATCTGCACGCCGGTACGGTCGATGTGCGCCAGCGCGTCGAGGTAGTCGCCTTCAATCTGGCCGCCGGGCGTCGAACACGCCATCCGCGTTCCGGCAAGCGGCCCGAAGCTCAGCTTGCCGTCCTTCAGTCCGTAGGTACCCATATAACGGTTGCAACCGGAGAAACCGCTGGCGCGCCGCTGGCCGGTGGCCGTCGATAGCGTGAGGGTGATCGGCGCTCCGCTGTCGGCGCCCGGGACGACGCGCATCGTGCCGTCGGGCTGCTTCCAGCTGCCGAGATCCCATGAGGTGTCGTCCAGCAACTGCGTTGCCGCCGGGTTGAACGGGTCGGGCGGCGGCGCCTTGGAATCCGGATGCGTGGGCATCGAGCAGGCGGCCAACAGGGTGGCAACGCCCAGCGCGGCGAAAAGCGGTGCGGGCAGCGCGGCAACGAGACGCGCAACACGTCGCGCTGAAGACGTTTTGATCATGGCGTCGGTCCTCTTCAAACTGGCAAAGGCGTAAGGGTAACGCACTCAGGATGCCGCGCGCGAGCGCTCGTCGCTGCGCGCCCGGTGCAGAGGTTGCGCATGTTAACATTGCTGATCTACCCATTCCATCTCATCCGACATTTTTCTGGAGACCCCATGCAGATCGGCCAACGGATCGGCACCCCGCTTTCTGACTCGGCGACGCGCGTGATGCTGCTCGGCGCGGGCGAGCTGGGCAAGGAAGTGATCATTGCATTACAGCGCCTTGGCGTTGAAGTGATCGCGGTGGACCGTTATCCGAACGCACCGGGTCATCAGGTCGCGCATCGCGCCCATGTGATCGATATGACCGACCGCGCCGCACTGCGCGCGCTGGTCGAACAGGAGCGGCCGCATCTGATCGTGCCGGAAATCGAAGCCATCGCCACCGACGCGCTCGCCGCCATCGAGTCCGACGGTCTCGCCGAAGTGATTCCCACCGCGCGCGCCACGCAACTGACGATGAACCGTGAAGGCATCCGGCGTCTGGCGGCCGAAGAACTCGGCTTGCCGACTTCGCCGTACGCGTTTGCGGACTCGCTCGAGGAACTCAAGGCGGGCATCGCGAAGGTCGGTTACCCGTGCGTCGTGAAACCGGTGATGTCGTCGTCGGGCAAGGGCCAGTCCGTGCTCAGGAGCGACGCAGACGTCGAACCGGCATGGCAATACGCGATGGCGGGCGGCCGCGTCAATCATGGGCGGGTGATCGTCGAAGGCTTTATCGACTTCGAGTACGAAATCACCCAGTTGACGGTGCGCGCGATCGATCCGGCAACGGGCAAAACGAGCACGTATTTCTGCGATCCGATCGGCCACGTGCAGGTTGCGGGCGACTACGTCGAATCCTGGCAACCGCAGCCGATGAGCCCGGTCGCGCTCGAGCGTTCGCGTGAGATCGCCCACAAGGTCACGGAGGCGCTCGGCGGCCGTGGCCTGTTCGGCGTGGAACTTTTCGTGCGCGGCGATGACGTATGGTTTTCGGAAGTGAGTCCGCGTCCGCATGACACGGGACTCGTGACGCTGTGCTCGCAACGTCTGTCGGAATTCGAGTTGCATGCGCGGGCGATCCTCGGATTGCCGGTCGACACGTCCCTGCGTGCGCCGGGCGCGTCAGCCGTGATCTACGGCGGCCTGGATGAAGTCGGTATCGCGTTCGCAGGTGTCGCTGCGGCGCTGGCCGTGCCCGATGCGGATCTGCGGCTGTTCGGCAAGCCCGAGAGCTTCGTCAAGCGGCGTATGGGCGTGGCGCTCGCCACCGGCGCGAATACCGACGAAGCCCGGGCACGTGCGAAGCAGGCTGCTGCCGCGGTGCATCCGGTGTCGGCGAAATAAGCTGGAACGCGCGCTCGTCTGTCACAGTGAGCGCGGTAACTCGCACGCCACGCATCCCGCAGGCGCGCACGTAGTTGCAGTATTGAAGGCAGGAGCAGTACCCATGAAGTCAGACACCCGCAAGATTGAGCGGCTTCGCCGGATGGGCCGCCTCGGAGCGCTGGGCGTGCTGGCAGCGCTGTGCGCGGGCCTGGCGGGTTGCGGTCTTGCCGCCGCGCCGTGCCGCGTCGCTTCTGCCGGATTGAAAATCGTGCCGGTGGTCGGCCACGTCGCGGCGGCGCCGACCGACGCGTGCGCCGATGTCATCGATCCCTGAACGGCAACCCTTCCAGACGGCTGACAGCCAGGCGAGGAATCCAATGAGGAAACGGCTCGTTGCGGTAACGGGTTTGCTGGCCGGGCTGCTGGAGATGGCGGGGGCGATCGCTCCGGTTTCGGCGGCGCCGTTGAGTCTCGCCCAGATCCAGCCGAAAAACCCGCAGACCCACAAGTACACCTGCGCTACCGGCAAAATCCTGCAGGTCACCTACTGGAACGCAGTGAATGGGCAGAGCTTCGCGCTCGTGCCCGTCAAAGGCCAGTCGATGCTGTTTGTCAACACGCTCTCGGGCTCCGGGGCGAAATACCAGGCCGGCAGCTATACCTGGTGGACCAAAGGTCCGCGCGCCGATCTGTACGACGCGACCGCGGGCGAGAATGCGCCGCCGATTCTGTCGGACTGCGTGACGATCGTGCGCTAGAGCCTGACCGCTTGATAGTCGGCCACCCTGGCCGCGAGGCCGCATCACCCCAAGCCGTTGCCGATCTGCGCGCAGATTTTCCTCTCAGGTAGTAAGCTGTTCGGCGCGCCCACCGGTTTCCGCGTGGCCGCGCCTGTCATCGTCTTCGATCACCCGTTCCCGGATCCCACTGCGTGGGCGTGCCGTCCGCGCTCGTTCGTCAAGCGAGACTCTCAATGAAAGCATCGGATCTGTTCGTCAAGTCGCTGGAAGCCGAAGGCGTCGAATATATCTTCGGCATCCCAGGCGAAGAAAACCTCGATCTCCTTGAGTCGCTGCGCCGCTCCAAAATCAAGCTGATCCTTACACGTCACGAGCAGGCCGCCGGTTTCATGGCTGCGACCTACGGGCGTCTGACGGGGCGCACTGGGGTGTGTCTGTCGACGCTCGGGCCGGGCGCCACCAACTTCGTCACCGCGGCGGCTTATGCGCAGCTAGGCGCCATGCCGATGCTGATGGTCACGGGCCAGAAGCCGATCAAGACCAGCAAGCAGGGGCATTTCCAGATTGTCGACGTGGTACGGATGATGGAGCCGCTCACCAAGTACACACGGCAGATCGTCTCGATCGGCAATATCCCGGCGCTGGTGCGCGAAGCTTTCCGTCAGGCCGAGGAAGAACGCCCCGGCGCGACGCATCTGGAGTTGCCTGAGGACGTCGCCGACGAAGAGGGCGATGGCAAGCCCATTCCCAAGAGCTTCAGCCGCCGTCCGGTCGCGGAGGAGAAGGCGGTTGCGCGGGCGGTCGAGGCGATCACGAGCGCCAGGCATCCGCTGCTGATGATCGGCGCGGGCGGCAATCGCAAGACCACCACCAAGATGCTGCGCGAGTTCGTCGATCAGACCGGCATCCCGTTCTTCACGACGCAGATGGGCAAGGGCGTGATCGACGAATCGCATCCCATGTGGCTCGGCAACGCCACGCTCTCGGACGGCGATTTCGTGCACCGCGCCATCGACCATGCGGACTGCATCATCAACGTGGGCCACGATGTAATCGAGAAGCCGCCGTTCTTCATGCGCGGCACCGATTCGCACGAAAAGACCGTGATTCACGTGAACTTCCTCGGCGCTGAGGTCGATCCGGTGTATTTTCCGCAGATCGAAGTGGTGGGCGATATTGCCAATGCGGTGTGGCAGTTGAAAGAGAGCCTGAAGGAAGGTCAGGAGCATTGGGATTTTTCGCGCTTCAAGGAGATCAAGCAGCACTTCGAGGAGCATCTGGCCAAAGGTCAGAACGACAGCCGTTTCCCGATGTACCCGGTGCGGATCGTCCACGATGTCTACGAGACGACGCCGGTCGACGGCATCGTCTGTCTGGACAACGGCATGTACAAGATCTGGTTCGCACGTTATTACCGCGCGCACGAGCCGAATTCGCTGCTGCTAGACAACGCGCTCGCCTCGATGGGCGCAGGGCTGCCGTCGGCGATTGCGACCAAGATCGTGCATCCGGATCGCAAGGTGATGGCCGTGTGCGGCGACGGCGGCTTCATGATGAACTCGCAGGAGCTCGAGACGGCCGTGCGTCTGAAGCTCGATCTGGTGGTGCTGATCTTGCGCGACGACGCGTTCGGGATGATCCGCTGGAAGCAGGAGAACATGAATTTCCCCGACTACGGGATGACGCTGCGCAACCCTGATTTCGTGGCCTATGCCGAGAGCTACGGTGCCAAGGGGCACCGCATTTCGTCGGCGGACGAGTTTGCGCCTTTGTTGCGCGAATGCTTCGTGACGCCGGGCGTGCATGTGATCGACCTGCCGATCGACTACTCCGACAACGAGCGGGTGCTGAACCGTGAGATCAAGCGGCTGAGTGCGCAACTCTGAGCGCGAGCGGGGCATGCGGTTTGCTGTAATGGCTGCGTTTGCCACATGCCCCGCTTCAACAGGCGTGGAACTGGTCGCATCAAGGAGAACGTGTCATGTTGAAAAAGACTTACCCGTACTACCTGGCCAATGTTGCGGTTGCAGCCAATACCGATCTCGAAGTCACGGACAAATTCAGCGGTGAAGTCGCCACGCGCGTTGCTATGGCCGACGCGGCGGCGATCGACAAGGCCATCGGTCTCGCCGTGGAGGCGCTGCCGGCGCTGCGCGAGTTTTCACCGTTCAAGCGTCAGGCCGTGCTCGAACACTGCGTGAGCCGTTTCCGCGAGCGCTACGACGAATTGGCAATGGCGCTGTGCATCGAAGCCGGCAAGCCGATCAACGATTCGCGCGGCGAAGTCACGCGGCTGATCGATACGTTCAAGGTTGCCGCGGAGGAAGCCGTGCGCATCGACGGCGAGATCATCAATCTGGAGATTTCGCCGCGCGCGAAGGGCTATCACGGCTATGTGAAGCGCGTGCCGATCGGGCCATGCTCGTTTATCTCGCCATTCAATTTTCCGCTCAACCTGACCGCGCACAAGGTGGCGCCAGCGCTGGCCGCGGGCGTGCCGTTCGTGCTGAAACCGGCCAGCCGCACGCCGGTGGGCGCGTTGATCATGGGCGAGATCCTCGCGGAAACGGATCTGCCCAAGGGCGCGTTTTCGATCCTGCCGGCGCATCGCGATGGCGCGGACCTGTTCACCACCGACGAGCGCTTCAAGCTGCTGTCCTTCACCGGTTCGCCGGCTGTGGGCTGGGAACTGAAGCGGAAAGCCGGCAAAAAGAAGGTGATTCTGGAGCTGGGCGGCAACGCAGCGGCGATCGTCGACGGCGATCAGGGCGGCAAGCTCGATTACGTGGTCGACCGGCTCGCGTTCGGTGCGTTCTATCAGTCGGGACAAAGCTGTATCGGCGTGCAGCGGATTCTGGTGCACACGAGCATCTACGATGCGCTGCGCGAGAAGCTGATCGCGAAAACGCGCTCGCTGATCATGGGCGATCCGAAGAACGAGAAGACGTTCGTCGGGCCGATGATTTCCGAATCGGAGTCGAAGCGTCTCGCCGGCTGGATGGAGAGCGCGGTGCTGGACGGCGCCAGGATTGTGGCCGGCGGCAACGTGGAAGGCGCGATGTTCGAGGCGACGCTACTCGAGGATGTGAAGCGCGATTCGGACCTCTATCGCAAGGAGGCGTTCGGTCCGGTGGCGATTCTGGAGCGCTTCGACGATTTCGATGCGGCGCTCACGACCGTCAACGACAGCGACTTCGGTCTGCAGGCTGGGATATTCACCGATTCGCTCGCCCATGCGCACCAGGCGTGGGACCGGCTGGACGTGGGCGGCGTGGTCATCAACGATGTGCCGTCGTTCCGGGTGGACAACATGCCGTATGGCGGTGTCAAGGATTCCGGGCTCGGGCGTGAGGGTGTCCGCTACGCGATCGAGGATATGACCGAGCTGCGGTTGATGGTGATGCGCGAGACGTGGTGATCTGGGAGTGAGAGTGGCTGAAGGGCGGCGGGGCGACCGCTCCGGCTTACGTTTGTCATACGTTTGCAGTGCTTCGGCCACAGCCCGCTCCCGCTTGATGCGCTGTCACAGGACTGTCGCCTGCATACCCTAGTCTGTGCGGGCTTGTAGCTGTTCGCGGCGCTCTTGCGCCCCGTTTTGCGGGGTGTGAGCAGAAAGCGGGCGCATGCGCCATGAGTGTTTTTGCTGAAGTGCTACAATACCGGCCTTTCCGGCGGGTGTTTCCGTCGGCCGGAGCCGGCTGCATCCTTCCCTGACTAGATCGGGTCCCGTGCGGCACGCCGTGGCTCCGCTTCATCCTGATGCCCTACGCGGCCCCGGCCGCTGCCGCGCCCCCCGCGCAGGCGCATTTTTAGCGAAAGCCACCATGTCCGACATAGCCGTCACCCCCGCTACCGCGAACTTCGATCAGTTTGGCCTCGCGCCCGACATCCTGAAAGCCATTGTGGAGCAGGGCTACACGACGCCTACACCGATCCAGGAGCAGGCGATCCCCGTCGTCCTGTCGGGTCGCGATGTGATGGGCGCCGCGCAAACCGGCACCGGCAAGACCGCGAGTTTTTCGCTGCCGATCATCCAGCGTCTGCTGCCGCATGCGAGCACCAGCGCTTCGCCGGCCCGCCACCCGGTGCGTGCCCTGATTCTGACGCCGACTCGCGAACTCGCCGACCAGGTTGCCGCCAACGTGCATGCGTACGCTAAACACACGGCGCTGCGTAGCGCTGTGGTATTCGGTGGCGTCGATATGAATCCGCAGTCGGATCAGCTGCGCCGCGGCGTCGAGATTCTGATCGCGACGCCCGGGCGTCTGCTCGATCATGTGCAGCAGAAGACGGCCAACCTGGGTCAGGTGCAGATGCTGGTGCTGGACGAAGCCGACCGGATGCTCGATATGGGCTTCTTGCCGGATCTGCAGCGCATTCTGAATCTGCTGCCGAAGGAACGTCAGACGCTGCTGTTTTCCGCGACGTTCTCAGGTGAAATCAAGAAGCTGGCGGCGACGTATCTGCGCAATCCGCAGACTATCGAAGTGGCGCGCAGCAATTCGACGGCAACCAATGTTACCCAGACGGTTTATGAAGTGGCCGAAGGGGATAAGACCGGCGCTGTAGTGCAACTGATTCGCGAGCGCGGTTTGAAGCAGGTGATCGTGTTTTGCAACAGCAAGATTGGGGCTAGCCGCCTGGCGCGCAATCTCGAGCGCGACGGGGTAGTGGCTACGGCGATTCACGGCGATCGTACGCAGAACGAGCGGATGCAGGCTCTCGATGCGTTCAAGCGCGGTGAGATCGAAGCGCTGGTTGCTACTGATGTCGCGGCGCGCGGGCTTGATATTGTCGAGCTTCCGGCAGTGATTAACTTCGATCTGCCGTTCAATGCCGAAGATTATGTGCATCGGATTGGGCGCACTGGACGTGCTGGGGCGTCGGGAGATGCGCTTTCCTTGTGCAGCCCGAATGAACGCAAGCAGCTTGCTGATATCGAGAAGCTGATCAAGCGGCCGCTCGATGTGCAGCGGCTTACTGTTGAGGTGCCTGTTCGGCATCATCATGAAGAGCGCGCGCCGCGGCGTGAGAGGGATGAGCGCGGTGGTGGGCGTCGTCGTGCTGGGGCTGCGGGTTCCGGTGCGGGGGCTTCGTCGTTTGAGCGGCCGCATCATCATCGGCAACAGCCTGTTGACGACTTCTTTTCCAAGCCGTATGAGCCTTCGCCTTCCGCTAGTCGGAAGATTGATGAGGCGGATGAGGTTGCTGCCGCGCAGAAGCCGGTTTCGAAGCAGCCGTTGGCTGCGTTGTTGGGTGGGTTTGGGATGCCGAGGCGGACTACTTCTTCTTAAGGAGTCTCGCCCAGGCCGTTATCGCCGCGTCATAGAACGCTTCCAGCGATTCGTGGCGCTCGTTGCCCATATCCAGCCCTAGATGCGCCGCTGCCGCGCGCAGTGCGTCCAACGGACGGCTTGTGTCCAACGCCGTGGCCCCATTTTGCTTGCTTAATTTCTCGCCTTCGCGATTCGTTACCACAGGGACGTGCAGGTAGGACGGTGTCGGCACACCCAGGCAACGTTGCAGGTAGATCTGACGTGCCGTCGAGTCTAACAAGTCTGCGCCTCGCACGATGTGCGTAATGCCCGCGTCCGCGTCATCCACTACCACCGCCAGTTGATATGCCCACTGGTCATCCGCGCGTCGCAACACGAAGTCGCCTACCTCAGTCGCCAGATTCTGCGTCTGACAATCCTGCCAGCGGTCGTCGAATATGATCGTCGCGGAGCCTCTTTCAGTACGTCCTGCGGGGTTCCCCGCAGCGTCCTCTCCCGCATGCGTCTCATCATCCTCATCCGGCACGCGCAACCGCCACGCACGCGCGGGTTTGCCGTGCAGGCCGTTGCGGCATGTGCCAGGGTAGGCAAGTGTGGTGTTGCGGGCGTGGGCATTCAGCAGCGAATCGCTGATCTCCTTGCGTGTGCAGCCGCATGGATACACAAGGCCGGCGGCCCGCAGTTGGTCCAGCGCCTGCTGGTAGCGTTCCGTGCGCTCGCTTTGCCAGATGGGCGGTTCGTCCGCGTGCAGGCCGAATTGGTCGAGAGTCTTCAGGATGTCCTCGGCTGCGCCGGGTACCGTGCGCGGTCCGTCGATGTCCTCGATTCTCACCAGCCATACGCCATTGTGCGCGCGTGCATCCAGCCAGCTCGCAAGAGCGCTTACGAGCGAGCCAAAATGCAGTGGTCCAGTGGGGGAGGGGGCAAAACGGCCGCGGTAACTCATGTTCGGGTTCTCGGTCCGGTGCCGTTTTCGTGCCTGTCAGGCTGCGCGCACAGCGTTCCGATCCGGATGGCATTCGGGACACGTCTTGCCCGGGACGTACAGCGGCGATTGTTGAGCCTCTGGACTCACCACTGCGCGGCAGCCAAAGCATTGCGCCGTCGCTGTCGGCTTCAGCTCGGGATCGAGAGCGGTGCGGTAGTCGAACACGAAACACTCGCCGTGGTAATGCGCACCGCCCACTTCCTCGAAATACTTGAGGATGCCGCCCTCGAGTTGGTACACGTTTTCGATGCCCACTTCCTTCATGTGGATCGCCGCCTTCTCGCAACGAATCCCGCCGGTGCAGAAGGACACCACCGTCTTGCCTTCCAGGTCAGCGCGGTTCTGTTCGATCACCGCCGGAAACTCGCTGAATTTGTGGATGCGGTAGTCGAGCGCGTCATCGAATGTGCCGACATCCACTTCGAACGCGTTGCGTGTGTCCAGCATTACGACCGGCCGGCCTTCGTCGTCATGGCCACGGTCGAGCCACGCCTTCAGCGTGGGTGCGTCCACAGACGGCGCGCGGCCCAGTTCCGGCCGGATTGCCGGTTTCTTCATGGTGATGATCTCGCGCTTCAGTTTCACCAGCATGCGGCGGAACGGCTGCTTCTCGGACAGGCTCTCCTTGAACTGCAGGTTCGCGAACTTGCCTTCGAATAGCGGATCGTGGCGGATGTAGTCGATGAACCCCTGCGCGGCTTCCGGTGTGCCTGCGACGAACAGGTTGATGCCCTCGGGCGCCAGCAGGATGGTGCCGCGCAGGCCCAGTGCGTTGCACCGCTCAGTGACGAGCGGGCGCCACTCGGCAGTCGCTTCGAGGGTCTCAAACTGGTAGGCGGCGAGATTGACGATGCTCATGATGGTCCAGCGGTAAAAAAGTGGCCCGGCGGCGCTGCAAACGCACGTGCGGCCGTGGAAGGCTGCGTGCGTGGCGCGGCCACGGCAAATTGGGCGAAACCCGTATTATCCCTCAAGCGGCCGGGTTGCCCGAGTCGGCCGAATGGCTATCCGGTTGCGGCAGCGCAAGGCACGGTTGAATTGTGCCGGGTAGATCGCGTTTTGCGCCTTGCAAATGGTGTCGCGCCGGTGGCTCGCGGAGCCGGTCAACGGCTGGCGCTACCGTGATCGCGGGTCGCGCAGTGGTCTCCCCTGGCCGGATGGCTAATGCGTCTGTTTGCTCTCAAATCTTCGGGAGGGTGGAGTTACAATAACGCCCATGTCAGATCCTCGCTTCGTTCATCTCCGCGTTCACTCCGAATTCTCGATTGCCGACGGCATCGTGCGCCTTGACGACATCGTCGCGGCCGCGGCCAAAGACGGTCAGGGGGCGCTCGCGCTCACCGACCTCGGCAACGCCTTCGGCCTCGTCCGTTTCTACAAGGAAGCGCGCGGCAAAGGGGTCAAACCCATTGCCGGCTGTGATGTCTGGATAACCAATCCGGATGATCGCGACAAGCCCTCGCGCCTGCTGCTTCTGGTTAAAGACAAGCGCGGCTATCTGAACCTGTGCGAGTTGCTCACCAAGGCGTGGCTCACCAATCAGTATCGCGGTCGCGCCGAGGTCGAGGCCGGCTGGCTCGAAACCGGGCTCGGTGAAGGGCTGCTGGCGCTGTCCGGCGCGCAGCAGGGCGATATCGGTATGGCGCTCGCGGCCGGTAACGAAGATGCGGCGCGGCGCAACGCGCAACACTGGGCCAAGGTTTTTCCGAACGGTTTCTATATCGAGTTGCAACGCTGCGGTCAGCCTGGCGGCGACGCCTACGTGCAGCAGGCAGTGACGCTAGCGGCGTCGCTCAAGCTGCCGGTAGTCGCCACTCACCCGCTGCAGTTCATGACGCCCGACGACTTCACCGCGCACGAAGCGCGCGTGTGTATTTCGGAAGGCGACATGCTTGCGAATCCGCGTCGCCAGAAGCGCTTCACGACCGAGCAGTATTTCCGCACGCAAGAGGAAATGGCAGCGTTGTTCGCGGATATTCCGTCGGCGCTTGCCAACACCGTTGAGATTGCGCGCCGCTGCAACCTGACGCTCGAACTCGGCAAGCCGAAGCTGCCGCTGTTCCCGACGCCGGACGGCATGTCGCTCGACGACTACCTTGTGCACCTCTCGAAGGAAGGGCTGGAAAAGCGCCTCGAGCAGTTGTATCCGAACGAGGCGGATCGCGAGGCACAGCGCGAGACGTACTACAACCGCCTCGAATTCGAGTGCGGCACGATCATCAAGATGGGCTTCCCAGGCTACTTCCTGATCGTGGCGGACTTCATTAACTGGGCCAAGAACAATGGCGTGCCGGTTGGGCCGGGCCGGGGTTCGGGCGCGGGCTCGCTGGTCGCCTATGCGCTCGGCGTGACCGACCTCGATCCGCTGCGCTACAACCTGCTGTTCGAACGTTTCCTGAATCCGGAACGGGTGTCGATGCCTGACTTCGACATTGACTTCTGTCAGCACGGGCGCGATCGCGTCATCCAGTACGTGAAGGAAAAGTACGGCGCGGACGCGGTGTCGCAGATCGCCACCTTCGGCACGATGGCGGCGAAGGCAGCCGTGCGCGACATCGGTCGGGTGCTCGATCTCGGCTACATGTTCACCGACGGCATCGCCAAGCTGATTCCGTTCAAACCCGGCAAGCACGTCACGATTGCCGACGCGATGAAGGAAGAGCCGCTGCTACAGGAGCGCTTCGACAACGAAGACGAAGTGCATCAGCTGATCGAACTCGCGCAGCGCGTGGAAGGCTTGACGCGTAACGTCGGCATGCACGCGGGCGGGGTGCTGATCGCGCCCGGCAAGCTCACTGACTTCTGCCCGCTCTACACGCAGGGCGACGAGAGCGGTGTCGTGAGCCAGTACGACAAGGACGACGTGGAAGCGGTCGGCCTCGTCAAGTTCGACTTTTTGGGTCTCACCACGCTGACGATCCTCGACTGGGCCGAGCGCTATATCCGCAGGCTCGATCCGTCGAAGCAGGACTGGTCGCTCGCGCAGGTGCCGCTCGACGATCCGGCGTCGTTCTCGATCCTCAAGAAGGCCAACACGGTCGCCGTGTTCCAGCTGGAAAGCCGCGGCATGCAAGGCATGCTGAAAGACGCGCAACCTGACCGGTTCGAGGACATCATCGCGCTGGTGGCGCTCTACCGTCCGGGCCCGATGGATCTGATCCCTAGCTTTTGCGCGCGCAAGCACGGCCGTGAAGTGGTGGAGTATCCGGACCCGCGCGTCGAACCTGTTCTGAAAGAGACCTACGGCATCATGGTCTATCAGGAGCAGGTGATGCAGATGGCACAGATCATCGGCGGATATTCGCTCGGTGGCGCTGACTTGCTGCGTCGCGCGATGGGTAAGAAGAAGGCCGAGGAAATGGCCGAACACCGCGCGTTGTTCCGCGAAGGTGCGGCGAAGAACGGCCTGACGGGCGAGAAAGCCGACGAAATCTTCGACTTGATGGAGAAGTTCGCCGGCTACGGCTTCAACAAGTCGCACGCGGCGGCCTATGCGCTGCTCGCGTATCACACCGCTTGGCTCAAGGCGCATCATCCGGCCGAATTTATGGCAGCGAATATGTCGCTCGCCATGGACGATACCGACAAGGTCAAGATCCTGTTCGAAGACTGCATCACGAACAAGATGGCTGTCTTGCCGCCGGACATCAATCTGTCGGCGTATCGCTTCGAGCCGGTTGCGGAAGCAGACGGCAAGCGTTCGAAGACGATCCGTTATGGTCTGGGCGCTATCAAGGGCAGCGGTCAGAACGCGATTGAAGAAATTCTGCGGGCGCGCGAAGAAGGACCGTTCATCGACCTGTTCGATTTTTGCAACCGCATCGACCGGCGTATCGTCAACCGTCGGACGGTGGAAGCGCTGATCCGTGCCGGAGCGTTCGACACGCTGCATGCGAATCGCGCGCAGTTGATCGCGTCGGTGTCGCTGGCCATGGAAGCCGCCGATCAAGCCAGCGCTAATGCGATGCAGGCAGGCCTGTTCGACATGGGCGACGCGCCGTCGCAAGGTCATGAGCTTGTCGACGAGCCCGAATGGGCGGAAAAGAAGAAACTGCAGGAAGAGAAGGGTGCGCTCGGTTTCTATCTGTCGGGCCACCTTTTCGACGCCTACAAGGACGAAGTGCGCCGCTTCGCGCGCCAGAAAATCGGCGAGCTGAAGGAAGGGCGCGACAAGCTGATCGCCGGCGTGATTGCGTCGCTGCGCACGCAGATGACCCAGCGCGGCAAGATGCTGATTGCACTGCTCGATGACGGCACCGGTCAATGCGAAGTGACGGTCTTCAACGAGACCTTCGAAGCGCACAAGCAGCTGTTCAAGGAAGACGAATTGCTGGTGGTGCAAGGCCAGGCGCGCAACGACGCATTCACCGGCGGCATCCGCTTCACCGTTGAAACCGTGATGGACCTCGGCCGTGCGCGTTGCCGCTATGCAGAGGCGGTCAAGGTGCAGATGAACGGCAACGCCGATGCGCTCGCGCTGCGTCGCGTGCTGGAAGCGCACAGCGCGGGGGCTGATGAGCCGCAGACCGCGCAGGCACCCGCGACGCCATCGCGCGGCGGCGGTTTCGGTGGTGGTGGCGGCCGCAACGGTGGAGGCTACGGCGGTGATGGCGGCCGCCAACGTCAGCCGGTACACATCCCGAACGGATTAGCGGTGCAGATCGTCTATCGCAGCGAGAATGCCGAGGGCGAAGTACGCCTCGGCGACGCATGGCGCGTCAAGCCCACGGACGAACTGCTCGCGGCGCTGCGTGGCGAGTTCGCTGGAAGTTCGATCGAGATCGTCTACTGACCGGCGCGGCCCGTGCGTTCCGCGCGGGCTCGCTAGCGGCACCTGGCGCGCGCCCGGCGTGTCAAAACCCGCGAGAAACACCGGTAGCGCCAGACACTCGCGTGAAAGCCATGACGTACGCCTACCGCTTCCGCGCGCCCAGGCGTGCGAGCTTCAGAAACCGGTAGTACACCGTTTCCGCGTTGAACATCGCGATCATGAAGCCGGCGCGTCCGTCCAGAAAGCCGCGCCGCAGCACGTAGGTGCGCACGAACGCCCACGCACCGCGCCCAAGCGCCTTGCCAAAGCTGCCGCCTTTGCCTGCGGCGTGGCGTTGTTGCGCGCCCGCTGTCGAATAGGTATCGAGCTTGCGCAGCACGGTTTCGAAGTCTTCGTATGAGTAGTGCATCAACTTGCCGGTCAGCCGTTGTGCCGGCGTATCGAACACTAGCCGTTCATGCACCAGGTCGTCGGAGAAGCGCGCGGCGCCGCGTCTGAAGAGGCGTGGGATCCAGTCCGGATACCAGCCGCTATGCCTGATCCAGTGTCCGCAGAAGCTCGAGAGGCGGTCCACCGCGTAAACCTCCGCGGACGGCGCGTCGATTGCGGCGCGGATCGCCGCAGCGAGCTCGGGGGTGACGATTTCGTCGGCGTCGATGGAGAGGATCCACCCGGTGTCGAGCGCGTCCAGCGCGCGGTTCTTCTGCGGCCCGAAGCCCGGCCAGTCGGGCTCCTGCAGCACGCGGGCGCCGTGTGCGCGGGCAATCTCGACGGTGCCGTCGGTGCTGCCGCCGTCGATCACGACGATCGCGTCGGCGAACGCCACGGCGGCGAGGCACTCGGCCAGGCGCGCCGCCGCGTTTTTGGTGATGATGGCGACGCCGAGGGTGGTTTCTTTCATGCCTGATTAGCGGAGAGGGGGCGGGTGGGCAAAATGCGTCGGGGAAGTATACACAGCGCACCGCCGTCTCACGCCCTTGGCACCCACCTTGAGCCCACACGGAACAAACCGTAAGAACCACTACCGGTCTGGTGTCACCGGGGCACAACGGCCCCAGGTATCCAGTTCGCCCAACCGTTTACAATGCGGTATTCAGGATTCGCCCACCGGGCGGATGCCTTGTTCGCCTTTTCAGAGGATTCCTTGAGCGCGAAGCCCACGTTAAGCAAAGTCATCGGTGGATCAGGAGATGTCACATCGCCTGCCGCCTTACTGAGCCGGCTTTGGCCGTATATCAAGCCGGTCCTTTGGACCCTGATTGGTGCGATTGTCGCCATGGCTGTCAGCGCCGGCACTGACGCGCTGATTCCCATGATGCTCAAGCCGCTGCTGGACAAGGGCTTCGGCCCGAATGCCGTGCATGGCCTGGTATGGATGGTGCCGCTTGGTATTCTCGTGCTCGCGGTGGTGCGGGGCGTTTCCCAATACGCGTCGGGGTACCTGATCGCGTACATCTCGAATACGGTCCTGCTACGCTTGCGCCTGGAAATGTTCGAGCGGCTGGTTCACACGAGTGTCGGCTTCTTTCAACGCGAGACGGCAAGTACCGTCATCAACGCAATCGTGTTTGAGGTCAACCAGATTCTCAACGTGCTGTTGGGCGTGCTGATTACGCTGGTGCGCGATTCGCTGACGGTCCTGTACCTGCTCGGCTATCTGTTCTGGCTCGACTGGAAACTGACGTTGATTGTCGCGGTGATGCTGCCGGTAATCGGCTGGGTGATCGGCAAGATCAACCGGAAGCTGCGCCGGCTCAATCGCGAAAACCAGATGTTCACCAATGAGTTGTCGTACATCGTCGAGGAGACGGTGGGCGGCTACAAGGTGGTCAAGGTGCACAACGGCGAGCAGTATGAGATGGATCGCTTTGCCCAAATGAGCCGTCGCCTGCGAGGTTATTCGCTGCGCATGATTGCGTCGGGTGGACTCGCCCAGCCGCTTACCCAGTTTCTGGTGTCGATTGCGCTGGCGGTGGTAGTCACGATTGCGGTCGTGCAATCGGCGCATGGCGGAACCACGGTGGGTGGCTTCGTTGGTTTCATTACGGCGATGCTCCTGATTGTCTCGCCGCTCAAGCATCTGATGGACGTCAATCAGCCGCTGCAACGCGGCATGACCGCTGCCGAACTGATCTTCGGTCTGATCGACGAACCGTCCGAGCCGCAGGGCGGCGGCAAGCCGCTTGATCACGCATCGGGCGAAGTCGAGTTCCGCGACGTCTCGTTCAACTATGGCGCCACCAGCACGCACGAACGACAGACCCTCGACCGTGTGTCGTTCAAGGTCGCGCCGGGCGAGATGGTGGCATTGGCGGGCCCCTCGGGCAGCGGCAAAACCACGCTCGTCAACCTGCTGCCGCGTTTCTTCGATCCGACGGACGGCGAGATTCTGGTCGACGGTGTCGCTTTGCCGGAGTACGGCATTCACGCGCTGCGCAGCCAGATTGCCATGGTTAGCCAGGACGTCGTGCTGTTCAACGACACGATCGCGCACAACGTCGCTTACGGCCAGACGGCAGATCCCGAGAAGGTGAAAGCGGCGCTGCAGGCGGCGAACCTGTGGGATACCGTCCAATCCATGCCGAAGGGCACCGAGACGCTGGTCGGCGACAACGGCCTGATGCTCTCGGGTGGTCAGCGCCAGCGTCTGGCGATCGCGCGCGCCATCTACAAGGACGCGCCGATCCTGATCCTCGACGAAGCCACCTCGGCGCTCGATTCGGAATCGGAACGCCATGTGCAGGCCGCGCTGGAAACGCTGATGAAGGGGCGCACTACGCTCGTCATCGCACACCGTCTGTCCACCATCGAGCGTGCCGACCGGATTCTGGTGCTGGAAGCCGGGCGCATCGTCGAGCGCGGCAGTCATCGCGAACTGCTCGAGCAAGACGGACTGTACGCGCATCTGCATCGCATCCAGTTTCAGCAGAACGCGGCTTGATGCGCTGAATGATGAAAATCGGACTTTCCAGCAATGCGCTGAAACACAGCGGCGGGCTCGAGCGTTACGCGATGGATCTGGTGCGCGGCTTTGCCGCGCGAGGCATGACGCCGGCGTTTTTTGCCCGGCGCTTCGATATGTCGGTGCCGGAAAGCCGCATGGTCGAGACGCATCGCATCAAGGTGTCCTTGCTCCCCGGCAAGCTGCGCGATTACTGGTTTTCATGGCGTTTGCGCCGGGCGCGGCGCGCGGCCAAAGTCGACGTGCTGATCGGCTGCAACCGGGTCGACTCTTCGGAAATTGCGATCTGCGGCGGCACTCATCTCGGGTTTTTGCATGCGACGGGTCGCGTGCAAAAACGCTCCGATACCTGGCAGATCGCACTCGAGCGCAAGCAGTACGAACAGGCGAGCTTCGTTGTCGCTCACTCGAATCTGATGCGCGACGAACTGCGCGAGCTGTATGGCGTCGCGGAGGCGAAGGTTCGCGTGCTTTACCCGCCGGTCGACGGCGCTCGCTTCAAGCCGGTAGATAGTGAGCAGCGCGGCGCGCTACGGCGCAAGTTCGGCTTCGCGGATCACGAGATCGTGTTGCTATTCCCGTCGAGCAGTCACGAGCGCAAGGGCTTGCCGCTTATCGAAGCGGCGCTGGAAGGGACGACGCTGCCGGTGGTTCTTGCCGTCGCAGGCCGGCCGCCCGCGCGCACCTCGGAGCGGGTGCGCTACATCGGCTATGTGAAGGAAATCGAGGACGGTTATCGGGCCGCCGACTTTACGATCCTCGCGTCGAAGTACGAGCCGTTCGGACTGGTGGGAGTCGAATCGGCGATGTGCGGCACGCCGGTGATCTTTCCGTCGAGTATCGGCTGCTGCGATGCGATCGCGTCGCATGCGAAATTCGTCTTCGCGCCGGATGATCTCGCCGATCTGCGCGCCACGCTCGAACGTGCTATCCGGCCTCGGCTCGCCAGCGGCGCAACGTCGCCCACGGCGGCCGCAGCTCCGGCCGATGTCGCACGTGAAGCGGTGCTCTACGACGCAAGCGTTGCGAATCACGTCGATGCGCTGCTGGGGCTAGCCACACAGATAGTCGAGCGTCGCTGAGCGAGAGAAGGCGGACGCAGGCGGCAAGCCTGCCGCCTTAGCGTGCTCGCCTGAGCCGCTTGATCCAGAGCGTCGGCGCGTAGACACCCGGAAAGGTACTGTAGAGCAGCATCCGGATCCGCAGCCCCAGTTTGACGTTGTGGCTGGCGGCGATCAGCGTGAGGCGCTCGCCGATCCCGCGAGCGCTGAACATCGAATGAATGAACTGTTCGCGCGCGAGTTTCGGCGCTAGAACGGCGCGCATTCTGTCGCCGAGTCCGGCAATTTCAGCGTCGTGCTGCAGCTGCTTCACTTCAACTAATGCGAAGCCGTTGCCCTGGCGCAATCGTCCCACCAGTTCGGCCACCGTCCGATACCGCCGCTTGCCCGACAGGCCACCGCGCCGGTACCACACCAGCGGTTCACGCAGGCTTAGCGCTCCACCGGAGACGATGGCACGAAAGGTCATCACCTGATCTTCGGCAGCCGTGCCGGGCATCATCGGTCCGAAACGCTCGAACAGCCGGCGCGTCCATGTATGCGCTGCACCCACCAGCCAGGGCCGTTCGGCAGCCCAGTCGTCGAAGCTCCGATACGTGCCGAGATCGGTCGGCTCCATCCGCTCGTGGACGGCGCCGGTTTCGTCCATGTCGGCGAGATCGGTGGCGATCAGGTCCGGGCGGCGATCCTGTGCAAGCCAGTACTCGACCACCCGTTCGCAGCGGTTCGGGGCGGACATATCATCACCTGCGGCAACGAACAGCAATTCACCATGGGCCATCCCGGCGAGCCGCGACAGGTGCGCACTGATGCCTTCGTTGCTCGTGTTACGGCGCGTGATGACCTTGTGCGGTCCGTTATAGCCGCGTACGGCAGCCTCGATCGCGGCGAAGGTGCCGTCGCTCGAAGCGTCGTCGGAGATGATGAGTTCCAGCGGTTCGTAAGTCTGCGCAAGCACGCTGCGCACTGCGTCGCCAACCAGTGTTTCCTGGTTGTAAGCGATCAGTAGCACTGAAGCTAGCGGTTTGGCCGCTACGGCAGACGGGGAGGGCTGGACGCTGTTGTTCATGGCGCGGGCTGAGTTGGCTCGGCTAGATTCTAATCGTTGTTGGACTCTGGCCAGGCATTCTGATTGCCGCTGCCCCAGTTCGCCATTCTGGCGTGCACAGCACTATAAACGAGATGCTTTATCTTGAAAAAGCATCTCGTTTTAACTACTCACCTACCTACCGGATTGCAGGATGCGACAGCTCGCGTTTGCGCGCGTCGATGACGGCCAGAAACGCAGCACTTAGCAGCGCGAGCAGCGACGTGACCATGACGGGCACCAGCACGTCGATCGTCAGGCCGAACACGATCGTACTGAACGACACCGCTAGTCCGGAATAGGCAGCAGCCCGAATCGTGGGATCCTGGTTGCGCCGCTCGCGCCAGAAATGGACGGTCAGGCCGAAATAGAAAATCAGCAGGCAGACTGCGCCGATAGCGCCTGTTTCGGCGATGGTCGAGAAGAAATCGCTGTGGGCGCGCTCGTTGACGATCTCGGTTCTGGCCTGACCGTGCGCGGCGAGGTCGCCGAGCGCCCGCTCCAGTTTGCCCTTGCCGACACCGTACACAGGATGCTCTGTGAACAGTCGGAACGAGGCCTGCCACAACTGCAGGCGCAAGCCGACGGAGGTGTTTTCGTCGCCATGATGCAGCGCGGAGAAATCGGTGGTGGCATCTTCGAGCCGCCGCTCGACGCGTTCAGTCGAAAGCAGCGCAGCGGTGCATACCACGATGGCGAGCGCCGCAACCCACAGGCGCTTCTTGTGCACGAACCAGTGGAACTGGCAGCCGAGCAGGATCGCAAAAATGGGAATCGTAATCCAGCCGCCGCGCGAGCCGGACAGGTAAGAGGCATAGCCGCCGCCGACCAGCGCAAGGAGCTTGACCGCGAGCATCCGCCAGTCGCGCGGGCCGTCCCAACCCAGCGTAAAGACGGACAGGAAAGCGAGCAGCAAGGCGGTGTCGCCGAACGGGATCGCGTTCGTGTAGGCATTGCTGGCGCGGCTCGCATCGGTCCAGCCGCCCTGCGGCTGCGCGATCAGAGCCCAGGCGCCCACGGCGATGGCGCCCGCTGCGCAACCCCAGCCGATGGCCCGCAGGTTGCGCGACGGAAACTGGCGCAGCAGCAAAAATAGCGGTAGTGCGAACGTGAAGCGCGACAGTGCGTCGAACTGGCGTGGCAACCAGTAGTGCATCACCAGTTGCTGGAACATGATCGCGACCAGAAACGCGAGCATGCCCAAGGTGTACCAGTTATAGGTGCGTAATCCCTTGAAATAATCCGGAGTGCGTTTGTTGGCGACGGCGGCTCCCAGCGACAGCGCGACGAGTCCGAAGAAACCGTAGCCGGTGCCGCCGCGCCATACGAGGTTCACGGCGGGGGCAAAAAATAGCAAGGCTGTGCTGAGCCAGATCAGACTGGGAGCAAAAATCATAGGCTGTGAATTCTTATGAACGCTACCGTTCCAGTTCGCCGAATGCATGGCCGGAGGCTCGGAGCACTCCTTTTCAAGACGGCAGGGCGATGGCGATTATAACCGCGCGGGGAACTCGACTGCGCCTTGTGGCCGGGGGCGTACGGCCTCGCGGCGGAATAGGCATGGAGGCGTTCGCAGGGTGCGAAATGGTCCCGATCGGGCCGGAAACACTTCGAATGGCCGGGCCCGACCGGCGTAGAGCCAAGGCTGGCGCGAGTTCCCGGCCATCACGGCGGATCGGATGCGCATGCCGGGGCTTTCCGAGCATGGCGGCCTGGACGCGCATGACGTGGTGGTTGGTGGGTTCCCGAGGGCCTGATCGCTATTCATTTCGATTTCTTACGGCGCGGGGAATCTTTGCCGTGCTTGTGGCCCGTCGCGCTAGACGCCGCCCGTCACCAACGACAGTACCGACAGGTCCGGATGCGTCCCGTCGACGATGCTGCGTCCCGTATGCACGGCCTCGTAGCGCGCTTCTTCCATGCTGGCGAACCACTCTTCGCCGTCCGCATGGAACGGCACTACATGACCGGGGATGGCCGGATCCGCGCCAGGATGGCAAACGTAGCCCATGTAGGTAAAACGGCTCTCGCCGGACTGTTTGGGGCGCGGGGACAGGTGGATTTCGAAGCCCTCGTATTCGAGCATTTGCCAGCCGTGGATTTCTTCAGACATGGTTGCCTCCGTTCTGGCCGCGCCGGCCGCTGCTGGGGCGCGGCCGCCGCCGCGCCGTTTGGGATGGCGGCGACCGGGGTCAGTGCCGGTGCCGCATCCGGTCCCAGAGCCGGTGGCCGTCGAGCCGCGTCGGCGGACGCGTCTTGTGCAACTCGCGCCGGTGATGCGAACTCAGGATCACGATCCCCGTGATGATGACAACCAGTCCCACTACGATGCTGACCATCGATTCCGCCATGGCAGCCTCCATCCAGTTCCACTGCATCTTAAAAGTCTAGGTTATTTGGGCGAAAACCGAAGGACCGTGGCCCGGCGTTGCAGGACTTTTTACTGTTCGACAGCGCCGAGGTGTCTGAGCTGTTGTCCGAGTTGCGCCAGGAGGTAGCGCTTCAGGCATCAGTTTTCGACGACGCAGCCGTCCTGACGAGGTGGAGATGGAATTCCAGCAAATCTATCGCCTGACCAGAGCCTCGATGTTCTGCAACTGGAAAGTACATAGTTATCCGAATCAATGTGAAGCTGAAATCTTTACCCCGGCATCCCATGCATCGTTTGCACACGCATTGTGGTCCCTCACCGGAGCAGTGTCGTATAGAATGGTGCGCTTTGCCTGTACGCCCATGTGGTTCAAAAACCTTCAGCTTCATCGTCTTCCCGTTTCGTGGTCTGTTAACCCCGAGCAGATGGAAAAGTGGCTCGCGCCGCATGCGTTCCAACCGGGCAGTAGCGTCGAGATGCAAACGCAGGGATGGGCCGCGCCGCGCGATAACGACTCGCTCGTCTACTCGATCAATCGGCAAATGCTGCTGGTGTTTCGCACCGAAAAGAAATTGCTTCCCGCGTCGGTGGTCAACCAGGTGACCAAGGCTCGCGCGCTCGAAGTCGAAGAGCAGCAGGGCTTCAAGCTCGGCCGCAAGCAGATGCGCGAACTGAAGGAGCAGGTCACGGATGAACTCCTACCGCGGGCGTTCAGCATCCGACGCGATACGCGCGTCTGGATCGACACGGTGCACGGCTGGCTCGTGATCGACGCCGCTTCGCAAGCTGTCGCCGACGATGTGCTCGGCCTGCTGGTCAAGTCAATCGATCAGCTGCCGCTCTCGAGCGTGCGTGTTGCACAGTCGCCGGTAGCGGCGATGACGGAATGGCTGTTGTCCGGCGATGCCCCGGCCGGTTTTACGCTCGATCAGGACACGGAGTTGCGGTCCGCCGCGCAAGGCAATGCAACCGTGCGCTACGTTGGGCATGCGCTGGATGTCGAGGACATGCGTCGTCATATCGAAGCGGGCAAGCAATGCATGCGTCTTGCCATGACATGGGACGACCGCGTTTCATTTGTCCTCACACCGTCGCTGACCATCAAGCGCATCACGCCGCTCGACGTGATCAAGGACGCAAGCGACCCCACCGCGCAGAATGACGACGAGCAATTCGACTCGGATATGACGCTGATGACAGGCGAACTCGCGCGCATGTTTGCCGACATCGTCGAAGTGTTGGGCGGCGAGCAGGGTGATGCCATCTTGCAGGCCGCAGCGGCTTGAAACCGGCGTGTGCTGCAAGATGAAAGTACAGCGCAAGCCGGTCGAAAGTCTCGTGAATTTCGCCGATTTTATTTTGTAACCAGGTGTCACTCGCGCGGCGGCGTAGCGGGAAATACAGAATTTCTTCTGCGCCGCCAATTCGCTCTGTCTGCCTCACACACTTCGATAGACAGGCCGTTCTAGCCTGTCTCCAGGCCCTCCCAAAATCTGACGATGCATCGCGCCCGTGTCGCGCGATGCATCGCCACGTCCGCATGCAGACTGCATGAAATATCCCGACGCAATCTCCAGGGGAACTGCCCAGACACCCTCATGTCGCACTGGGACGATGCGGCTTTTAACGACCTTTTGACGCTAACGGCATCCGCAGCGTAACGTACAGAAAAATCGCTGTGGGAAGCCGTAATTGAATTACGGGAGTGCGTGGCATAGCGTTGAGTCGTACCAGACGGTATCCGCAGTAACGGCCAGTCTCTCACCCATTCGCGCCGGCAAGTCTTGCAGATTGCGGCCGAACCGAAAACGGAGTTGTCGTTGATGAATTCGCCCGTCCGGCGATCGCTCGAAATCGACTTCCTGCGCGGAGTCGTTTTGATCGTCATCGCTCTCGATCATATTCAGGGCAGCGTTCTCTCACGTTTCATGCTGCACAACTATGCGTACTGCGATGCGGCCGAAGTCTTCGTGTTTCTTGGCGGCTATGCGTCAGCGGCCGCTTATACGAACGTCGCCACGTATCGTAGCGAACACGCTGCGCAGCGGCGCTTTGTCGTGCGGGCGTGGGAGATTTATCGCGCTTATCTATTCACGGCGGCGCTGATGCTGCTGGCGGGCGCCGCGCTCATGTTGTGGCGCATCGATTCGCCAGTGGTGCAGGAGACGGGATGGAGCGATGTGCTGCATCACCCGGTCGGCACGTTGCTCGGTGTCGTCACCTTACGTCACCAGCCGTTCCTGTCTTCGGTCTTGCCGATGTACACGCTGTTTGCACTATGTGTGCCGCTTTCGGTGCCGTTGGCGAATCGCCGGCCCGCTGTGGCGCTGGGCATGAGTCTCGCGGTGTGGCTCGCGTCCACATGGCTGGCGCGCGCTTTGCCAAGCAGTGATCCGGGCGGCTGGGCATTCAATCCGTTTGCATGGCAACTGATGTTCATGCTCGGAATACTGTGCCGTCTGCATCCGGTGTCGAATGAATTTCAGGTTTCGAAGGCGGGGCGCTGGCTGACCTATGCGGCGCTTGCCGTCGCGCTGACCTTTGCGTTCGTCAAGCTGTGCCTCGAGACCCAGGCCACGCCCGGTTACATGAAGCAGAATCTCGCCGCAGTGCGCGTGGTGAGCTTTGTCGTCGTTGCATGGCTGATGGCGCAGGCGGTCCGCATGCAGGTGATACGCCGGATCGCCGAGCGGTTGCCGGCGGTCGTCACGGTGGGCAAGCAGGGGCTCGTGTGTTTTGTCGGTGGCACGGTGGTCTCGATCGTCGTGGATACGGCCGTGCGGATGGCGCGTGGCCCCGCCTGGCTGAACGGACTCGCAGGCGATGTGGTCGCGATCGGCGTGCTGCTAGTGCTCGCGGCCGCGGCGAAAAAATGGAAGGCGCTGCGCGCGCGTCCCGCGCCGATCCGCGGCAGGGCAGTGCCGGTCCAGGCGGGCCGACGTGACGGCTAACCTGGCCTCTCACAAGCGGGCAGGCCACCCGCCACTTCTTCGTACTCCGGCGCAATCCCATTGCGGCATGCCGCAAGCGTGATATATAACGCTGAAAGGCACGTTGCCGCGCGGCTTCCCGCGTGACAACGCTCGATCACGGCGCTGGCACGCGGAGACTGACGATGGTTCGGCTGGTGATGATCCTGCTAGGGGTCGATTATCTGCGCACCCGTTGGCGCGCTCTGACGACGGCAGGCTGGATCAGCGTCGCAATCGGCATCGCGGTCTTCATCGATGCGCTCGACAGTGCGCTCTACTTCCCGATCACGCCGTTCGCCTGCCTGTTCCTGCTCGAGGGGCTTGCCACGCTCGCGGTCGCGTGGACCGGCATGGGCGGCCAGCGCACGCTGCGTTATGTGAAGGGCCTTACGTTTTGCGTGGCCGCGCTTCTGATTCTCGCCGGCCATCACCACGGTAATTTCATCCTGTCGATGATCTTCGGCACGCTGTTTCTGACCGATGGCCTGTTGCAGATCATCTCCGCACGCGTCGTGCGTTATCGAACCTGGCGGCTGGCAGTGACAGGTGGGGTGATCGAAATCGCGCTCGCCGTTTTCTTCTATCAGCCGTTCCCGACGCACTACGTGGGCACCGTGCCGTACTGCCTCGGCCTTGGGCTGATGTTCGGCGGCTGGAACATGATCTTGCTGGCCTCGCGTGTGCGGCGGCTGTCGACGAATCCTGCCGTCGCAACCGACGGCGCTGCGCAAGCCGCCAGCGCGACCGCCGAGTCGCAGCAGGCGGCCCCGGCGGTGGTGGAATGGGACGGCCCCCCGGCTGCAGATGAACCCGCGCTGACCGTGCATGTGTGGACGCCGGTGGGGTCATCGAAGGGCGAGGCGCGTCGCCAGCCAATCATCGACCGCTACATTGCCGCGGTGGACCGCAACGGTGTCATCTCGACCGGCCACGCGGCGCTCGAGTCGCCCGAAGGGATCTATATCAGCCTCTATCCTGGCGTGGAGATCGACCGCTCGCCGGACGAGTTCTCGCGGCTCTTGCGCGCCACCCGCGAGAACGACGTACCGGGTCTGTTCCAGCCGGACTACGGGACTGAATCGAAGGCATGGTGTGAATCGACCACCCAGGTGCGCATCCGCAACTACGATCCTGAGCGGCTGCGGCGCTTCTGGGAAACCTACCGGCAGGATACGACCTACAACCTCACTTATCGCAATTGCTCCAGCACGGTTTCGCGTGCTCTGGAAGCGGCGATCGAAGGAGCGTCCGCGCGTGTCTGGGGACGTCATGACGGATGGAAGCCGTTTCTGAGGGTGATCAGCACGCCCGAATTGTGGGTCGCTGCGCAGGTGCGCAAACGGGCCGCGACGATGGCATGGACCCCCGGTCTCACGCTCGACTACGCGCGCGCCCTCAGTATGCTGGCAGACCCGCGGCCATCCGGCTGGGTCAAGATGGCGCGTCTCGCGCTGGGCAAGATGTACCGCTCGCGGCGGCAATGGGCGCAGGAGCAGAAAGCGGCGTCGAGCATGCACGAGGGCGAGCGTACAGACACCGCAGGACGGGGTGTGTAGGCGTCCAGCGGGGCGCAAACACGCCCTGACAGCGCAGGCATTCTGACCGGATTCAGTGTTACCCGGTAAAGTCGAAACACATCAAAGACTTACCGATTTCCCCGGCGAGTTATCAACAGATTTATAAACGTTTTCTGTTGATAACTCCTGGGTCTTCCACACGGGACGCGCCACCCCATAACGATGCGAGCCGCATTGGCGGCGCCATTCACCGACGGTGTCAAGTCTGCCAGGTAGACGCTCCGCGCCTGTGCACAAGCTGATTCGGCCAATCGCATCCAAATGAATGCTTTCAACTAATCTGGCAGGTGTATGCTGGGCCGGAGGATGTTTTCTGCGCAATCAGTGCACCACCCTGAACGTTAGACGCGGCTACATAACGCCGGTGGCAAATGCTGCCGATCCTGCTGCAGCAGGTTTTCAAGGGCGGTCATGTGACTACCGAGTTGATAAAGGAGGTCGGCAAGACGACCGAGCCGCAACGTCTGAGCGTGCGGCACGTGAGCGTCTACCGTTACTCCGAACCGGTGCGTTTCGGCGAACACCGGATGATGTTCCGGCCACGCTCGGGTCACGATGTGCGCGTCGTCGCCACCCAGCTTGTCATCACCCCGACGCCCTCGCGACTGCACTGGCTTCACGATGTATTCGACAATTCTGTGGCGATCGCCAATTTTTCCGGCGAGGCGTCCGAGCTGCAATTCGATAGCCAGGTCACGCTCGAACACTACGAGTCGCCGCTTCCCGATTACGCGCTTGAACCGTACGCCGCTACGTGGCCCTTTGCGTACACGAATGAGGAAGCGTCGGATCTCGTGAATGCGCGCAGCCGGCAATATCCGGACGACGAAGTGAATGTCTGGGCCCGCCGCTTTCTGGCCAAACGTGGACCCACCTCCACGATGACGATGCTGCGGGCCATGACGCAGGAGATCAAGAGCGGTTTTCGCTACGTACGGCGTGCGGAAAAGGGCGTGTACCGTCCCGCCGATACGTTGCGCCACCGCAGCGGCAGTTGCCGCGACTTTGCGGTGCTGATGATGGACGCGGTGCGCTCGCTGGGGCTCGCAGCGCGCTTTGTGAGCGGCTACATCTTCGTACCGGAATTCGATACCACACTGGGCGGTGGCGCGACGCATGCGTGGCTGCAGATTTACCTGCCGGGCGCGGGCTGGGTCGATTTCGATCCGACCAACAGCATCATCGGCAATCGCCATTTGATTCGCGTGGCGGTAGCCTGGAACTACTATCAGGCGCTCCCGTTGTGGGGCACCTGGCACGGCGCAGCGCATTCATTCCTTGGCCTGCAGGTCGACGTGTGCGTGACTGAAGATGTTTGACGGTTTTATTTGAGGCGAGGATGGGGCGATGAAATTGCGCGTTGGTTACGAACTGGTCTACGAGTGTGAGCAAGCCACTCCGATGCTGCTGATGTTGAACACCCACTACTCGCGTGTGCAGGATGTCTTGAGCGCCGATGTGCTGAAGGTCGATCCACCGGTTCCGATTACGCAGTATCGCGACGGCTTCGGCAATCTGTGCAGCCGCATCGTCGCGCCGGCGGGACAGATTGCACTGTCGACCACGGCCGTGCTCGAGATTTCCGCCGAGCCGGAAACGATCGAGCCGAACGGCTATCAGCATCCGGTCGAAGAGCTGCCCAGTGAGACGCTCGTGTATCTGCTTGGCAGCCGCTATTGCGAGACCGATCTGCTAAGCGATCTCGCGTGGCGTCTGTTCGGCAAGACGCCACTCGGGCGTCCGCGTGTGCAGGCGATCTGCGATTACGTGCATCGTCATATCGTGTTTGGCTACCATCACGCGCGGCCGACGAAAACCGCCTGGCAGGCATGGAATGAGCGGACCGGCGTGTGCCGCGACTTCGCGCATCTGGGTGTCGCGCTGTGTCGCGCGATGAATATTCCGGCGCGTTATTGCACGGGCTATATCAGCGACATCGGGGTGCCGCCACCGTATTCCGCAATGGACTTTGCTGCATGGTTCGAGGCTTATCTGGGCGGTACCTGGCAGACATTCGATCCGCGCAATAACGTGCAACGCACGGGCAGGGTGTTGATGGCGCACGGGCGCGATGCAGCGGACGTGGCATTGAGCAATACGTTTGGGCCGACCAAGCTGGTCAGCTTCAATGTGCATTGCGCGCCGGAATCGGAGACGGCGATTGCGCCGTCGGCTTGAGGCACGCGCGAGGATGTTGTTTTATCTCGTCAGATCGAATTTCGAGACATTCGATCTACCCTGAAGTTTGATATGTTCTCCTTTGCAATTTGGCCGCTCCACCTGTTGAAGTCGGGTGGTCGATTGTCGTGGCGTGGCTAATGCGTTTCGCGCAATGAGTATGCACAGCAGTGCTCGATGTAAGGTGCGAGATGCAAAAGCGAACGGAGGGCTCTGTCGGGGTTGCGAGTGAATGTAATCACCAAGACTAACCTACTTGCCAAATATAACCAACTAGGTTAGTCTTGGATGGAAAAGAACAGTCCGCATTGCAAGTTGTCCATTGTCAAAGCCTTGATTCGGGCGAAAAAGGTCCGGTCAACCTTTTCAGCGCTCAGAGGTGCCGCTGCGCTGGGTATCGATTTCGACGGAATACTCGCTGTTTTGATGGATTTGACCTCTGCCGACTTCTATAAAAGCATGACGACGTATGGCGATCATCGAGTCTGGCAAGACGTGTACCGTCCGACCACGCCGGCAGGAGAGGTCTATCTGAAACTCACCGTGGTTGACGACGTCCTCATCGTCTCATTCAAGGAATTACGAACATGAAGTGCCCATTTTGCGCGGCGGCGAAACTGGTGCGTGACACGCGGGATCTGCCGTACGTGTACAAAGGAGAGTCGACGGTCATCCCTGCAGTGACCGGCGACTTTTGCCCAGCCTGTGGCGAAGCCGTGCTGGATGTGGCCGAGTCGGCGCGTACCAGCGCGGCCATGCTTGAGTTCAACAAGCAGGTCAACGCGTCGATCGTCGACCCGGTGTTCATTGCCAGCGTTCGCAAGAAACTCGCGCTGGACCAGCGAGAAGCAGCGGAGATTTTCGGTGGCGGCATCAATGCCTTTTCGCGCTATGAAAACGGGAAAACCAAGCCACCGTTGGCGCTAGTGAAACTGCTCAAGGTGCTGGATCGTCATCCAGAACTATTGGCTGAGGTAAAGGCGGCATAAACGGGTCCGTTGGCAACCCCTATCCAGATATGGCATCCTTACGCCATGCAGCCAATGAACCTTTCCCTGCTTCACGCCTGGTGGCGCTCCTGAAGGAGCGGCATCGTCACGTCTTTACTACGACCATGGCCGCCGCAGTCTGGCTGACATGGTGCTGTATCCCCGGTTAGCCTGTCCTGCGGCGGCGTTTCAAGAGAGCCCGTTTATGCAAGACAGCACCACCTCCCCGCGCCGTACCGTCCTCACTGGCGACCGTCCCACCGGCGCGCTCCATCTTGGCCACTATGTCGGCTCGCTGAAAACCCGTCTTGCGTTGCAGGAGACGCATCAGCAGTTCGTGCTGCTCGCGGACACGCAAGCCATGACCGATAACGCGCACGATCCCGACAAGGTGCGCCGCAACGTGCTGGAAGTCGCGCTCGACTATCTGGCGGTCGGCATCGATCCTCGCAAGACCACGATCGCCGTCCAGTCGGCTCTCCCCGCGCTCGCCGAGTTGACCCTGCTGTATCTGAACTTCGTGACCGTCGCGCGCCTCGAGCGCAACCCGACCATCAAGGAGGAGATTCAGGCGCGCGGTTTCGGCCGCGATATTCCGGCGGGCTTTCTTTGCTATCCGGTCGCTCAGGCTGCCGACATCACCGGTTTCAGGGCGCATGTCGTGCCAGTTGGCGAAGACCAGGCGCCGTTGATCGAACAGACCAACGAGATCGTGCGCCGTATCAACCGTCAGGTCGGCAAGGACGTGCTGCCCGAAGCAGAAGCGTTGATTCCGGCCATGGGCCGCCTGCCCGGCGTCGACGGCAAGGCGAAGATGAGCAAGTCGCAGGGCAACTCGATCCCGCTTTCGTCCTCTGCCGACGCGATCCGCGATTCGGTCAAAAGCATGTACACCGATCCGAACCATCTGCGCGCCTCCGATCCCGGCACCGTGGAGGGCAACGTGGTCTTCACGTATCTCGACGCCTTCGACGAGGATCGCGCTACCGTCGAGCGCCTGAAGGCCGAGTATCGCGCGGGCGGCCTCGGCGACATGGTGGTCAAGCGCCGTCTCGAGGAGCAGCTGCAGGCTTTGATCGCACCGATTCGGGAGCGGCGCGAACAGCTCGCGCGCGATCCGGGCCACGTGTTCGATATGCTGCGCGAAGGTACGCAGCGAGCGAAAGACGTGACCCAGGCCACGCTGGATGAAGTGCGCGCGGCGCTCGGCACGTTTTCGTTCGATGCGGTGGTGCGTTAAAAAAGCGCGTCAAACAGCACTTTAAATCGCGCTTTAAACAGCGCGTTGAAAACTACTGCATCGCGCGGACGGCTTCCTGCATTTCTTCCATCGACACATCGCGCGTGTGCGTCGCCACCGACCAGCGGTGCCCGAACGGATCTTCGAGCTGGGCGAAGCGGTCGCCCCAGAACATATCGGCGGGCGGCATCGTGACACGGGCGCCGGCCGCGGCCGCTTGCTCGACGGTAGCGTCGACGTTCGTGACGTACAGGTGAATCGCGACCGGCGAGCCTTTCAGCGACTTCGGTCCGAGCATCGAGCAGCCGGCCATTTCGTCGACCAGCATGAGCATCGAGTCGCCGATCTTCACGCATGCGTGCATCAATTTGCCTTCCGGACCAGGCAAGCGGAACTGCTCGACAGCGCCGAAGGCCTCCGTGTAAAACCTGATCGCGTCGGCGGCGCCGGCGCAAATCAGATGCGGGGTGAGCGAATGCATTCCTTCCGGAATCGGTTTCACAGCGGCTGCAGACATGGTGGTCGCTCCTCGAATGGGCGGGTTGACGAGTCAGAAGGCCCAGCCGTTTTCAGCAGGGCTTCATCAACACGACGAGCGAACAGACGGACAATCGACACGGCCGCCGGGAAATTTTGCGCGCCGGCTTGCGTTGTGTTGTGTCGTTACGGCGTAAATGCGGATGGCTAAACAGAAGCCGTTATGATGAGATTTGTGCAGAGCATCATGTTGCGAATCTCGAGGATGAATTTCGAGCGACGCCACGTGCCGCAAGCCGTGACAAATGAATGCTCGCGGCCGCCGGTCGGCTAGAGGCTGAACTCAGCCTGCCTTCCGGTCGCAGGTGTCATGATTCAAATAAATATTGAGAGAGAGGGCGGAAGAGCTATGAACGGGCGCTTACATCCGAGTTTTGTCCCAGGTGCGCACGCCTGGCCTGGCTCGGACAGGCCTACGTGCTGAAGGGGCGGCTATGCACCACGATCGCAAAGCCGCGGCGCCTGTGCAGAACAGCGCACTCGACGCCGCACCCTACGGCGCGTTCATCTATACGGCGGACGGCACCTTCCGCTACGTCAACGCCGCCTTCGAGCAACTGACCGGGTATCGGGCGGAGGAGCTGATCGGCCGCCGCAGTTTCGATTCGTTGCACGACCCGGCGGAACTCGCGCGGCGCCGCAGCGAATTGCCCGGCGTTGGGAACTGGGGCGTGGGCACGCCGGGTTCCGTGTCGCCGGGTTCGTTGATGGCCCCGACCCGCTACGAAAGCGAATGGACCTACATCCGCCGCAACAACACGCGTATGTCGGTCATGCTGGCCGTGTCGCCCTGGCCGGCCGGCGAAACGGTGCCACAACGGCTCCAATCCGCGGACGAACCGCTTGCCTTCGATAGCCGCGCGAAGGACGATTGCGCAAGCTACGTAGGCATGGCCGTCGAGATGACGCGCTACGCCCAGTCCGAAGCCCGCCTCTGGTACGTCTCGCACCATGACGGCGTGACGCGCCTGCCGAACCAGACCCTCTTCACCGAGCGGCTCGATCTGACGCTGGCGCGTTGCCGCCGCGACGGCACGGGCTTTACCGTGCTGCTCGTCGAACTGAACTCCCTGCGCAAGCTGCGCGATGCGCTTGGCTCCTACGCGGCTGAGCTCGTACTGCAAATTGTCGGCGAGCGCCTGCGCGGCCTGATTGCCAACGAGGGCACGATTGCCTCGGTCAGCGGCACGCAATTCGCGCTACTGGTCAACGAGACGGGCGCGGCGGTCGACGCCCTGGCCGCTGCAGCGCTGGCACGCGTTGCCGAGCCGATCGACTGCTCGGGCACGACGATCACGGTGACCGCAAGCATCGGCTGCGCGGCGTATCCGGAACACAGCGCGGAACACGGCGACGATGTGCCGACGCTGATGCGGCGCGCCAACGTCGCGTTGTCCGCGGCGAGCGGCGCGGGCGGCAACGTGATGCGGCGCTTTTCAGCGGCGCTCGAAGGACAGGCCGCGCGCCGCTTCGAACTCGAAACCATGCTGCGCGATGCGCTCGACCGGCAGCAACTGCATCTGGTCTATCAGCCGCAGATCACGCTTGCGACCGGGCGCATCGCCCAGGTCGAGACCCTGTTGCGCTGGAATCATCCGCAACGCGGCCCGATCAGCCCGGTCGAGTTCATCCCGGTCGCGGAGGAGGCGGGTCTGATCGAACGGATCGGCGAATGGGTGATTCGGACCGCCTGCCGCGATGCTGGCAAGCTGTTGCGGCTCACCGGCAGCCTGCCGCGGGTGGCAGTGAATGTGTCGCCCCAGCAGTTCCAGCGGCAGAATCTGCTGGCGACCATCGAAAGCGCGCTGCACGACGCGGCGCTCGATCCGTCCTATCTCGAAGTGGAAATCACCGAAGGCGTCCTGCTCGGCGACACCGAGGAAGCGTTGCGCACGCTGCATGCGCTGCGCAAGCTCGGCGTCGAAGTGGCGGTGGACGATTTCGGTACGGGCTATTCGAGTCTGGCCTATCTGACGCGCTTTCCCCTGAACCGGCTCAAGGTGGACCGCTCGTTCGTCATCCGGATGATGAGCGACCCGCAATGTGCGGCGCTCGTCGGCGCCATCATCGCGATGGCCCACGCGTTAAAGCTCCGCGTCACGGCGGAAGGCGTGGAGACCGAAGAGCAGGCCGAGCGCCTGCGCGAACTGGGTTGTGACGAGGTGCAGGGGTACTGGTTCGCGCGTCCTCTCAGTCTGTCGGCACTGCGCAACCTGCTTGCGCCGCTGGGGGCATGAGTTTTGGCACGCGGTTTCGTCTTTTTCTCGCAACCATCGGACGGCCGGTTCGAGAAATTTTTCGAATCAATCGACAGCCTTGTGCCAAAATGGCGCGCAAATTGGTTTACGATCGGGGCTGCCTGAATATTACGTTTTGCCTTCTGCTGGGGGTGTTCTCCGGCGGCGTCTTCTGGCAAAATTTGCGGTCCGAAACATTCGCCCATGTTGGGTAATCCTCTCCTTCAGGGCGAATCCTTGCGTTAAGAACCGTTCGGTCGGGGGCTACCACCTGGCAGATGTTGCGTCGCATATTTTTCGTGTTATGGTATGCAACTTCTCGAAAATTGGCGGCAGAGCGTAAGTATGACCGCAGGGAATGTATGAATCTGTAATAAGTTGGAAGTAGTCCGCATGTAATCGAAGTAAGTCCCGCAGCCACAAAACCGTTCTATACTCCTGACCTGCTCGGCACGAGAAACAGAGCGTGAAGTGTGCGATGCCGTGCGAAGGTGATACCTCCGGCATCAGACTGCGGTAGACCCAAGAGACATCACCCATCCGCGCCGTGGGCCAGAGATTGGAAAAACAAGCGGCGGCGGTTCCCATGTTGCATTGAAATCTTGTCGCTTATCCTGCATGAAGGTTCAAACACTATCGGCCCGCAGCGCCAGGGCGCTGACATTTATCGGCCTGAGCGTCACAGCAGCCTCGGCCTTTGCCACCGACTCTTTTGTGGTTCGCGACATCCGGCTCGAAGGCTTGCAACGCGTCGAACCGAATACCGTCTTCGCGTACCTGCCCATCAAGCAGGGCGACACTTTCACTGACGACAAGGCCTCGCAGGCCATCCGTGCGCTGTACGCGACGGGCTTCTTCAACGACGTCAAGATTTCGACCGAAGGTAACGTCGTCGTCGTGCAGGTGCAGGAACGTCCGGCAATCGGCACCATCGATTTCTCGGGCCTGCACGAATTCGACAAGGACAACCTGAACAAGGCGCTGAACTCGGTCGGTTTGTCGCTGGGCCGCTATTACGACAAGTCGCTCGTCGACCGCGCCCAGCAGGAACTGAAACGCCAGTACCTGACGCACGGCTACTACGCAGCCGAAGTCACGACCACGGTCACGCCGATCGACCGCGACCGCGTCGGTCTGCTGTTCTCGGTGATCGAAGGTCCGAGCGCGAAGATCCGCCAGGTCAACTTCATCGGTAACAAGGTGTTCAGCGACGGCACGCTGCGCGATGAAATGCAGCAGTCCACGCCTAACTGGTTCTCGTGGTACACGAAGAACGACCTGTACTCGAAAGACAAGCTGACCACCGACCTCGAGAACATCCGCTCGTACTATCTGGATCGCGGCTACCTCGAGTTCAACATTGACTCGACTCAGGTCTCGCTGTCGCCGGACAAGAAGGACATGTACCTCACGCTCACCCTGCATGAGGGCGAGCCGTACACGATTTCGGGCATCCATCTGGCCGGCAATCTGCTGGACCGCGAGGCCGAGCTTTCGAAGCTGGTCAAGATCAAGGCGGGCGACCGTTTCTCGGCTGCCAAGCTGAAGGCTGCCACGAAGGCCGTGGTCGACAAGCTCGGTGAATACGGTTACGCGTTCGCCACGGTGAATGCGCAGCCGCAGATCGACCAGCTGCACCATACCGTCGACCTGACGCTGCAGGTGGATCCGAGCCGCCGCGTCTACGTGCGCCGCATCAACATTATCGGCAACACCCGCACGCGCGACGAAGTCGTGCGCCGCGAAATGCGCCAGCTCGAAAGCTCGTGGTTCGATTCGAGCCGTCTGGCGCTGTCGAAAGACCGGATCAACCGTCTCGGCTACTTCACCGATGTCGATGTGACGACGATACCGGTCGAAGGCACGGCGGACCAGGTGGACGTCGACGTGAAGGTCACGGAAAAGCCGACTGGCTCCGTTACTCTCGGTCTTGGCTACGGTTCCGGCGAAGGCCCGATCATTTCGGCAGGCGTGTCGCAGGACAACGTGTTCGGTTCGGGCACCAGTCTCGCGGTGAACGTGAATACCGCAACGACGTTCCGTACGCTGACAGTCACGCAGGTCGACCCGTACTTTACGGTGGACGGCATCAAGCGTATTACCGACGTCTACTACCGTACCAGCGAGCCGCTGTACTACTCGAACACGACCGACACGAGCTTTCGGATCATCACCGCAGGCGCGGATATGAAGTTCGGCATTCCGTTCTCCGAATCGGACATGGTGTACTTCGGTCTCGGCTTCGAACAGAACCGTCTCGACGTCGACGCCACTACGCCGCAAAGCTATATCGACTACGTGAACGACTTCGGCCGCGTGTCGAACAACGTGCCGCTGACGATCGGCTGGTCGCGCGACAATCGCGACAGCGCGCTGGTGCCGAGCCGCGGTTACTTCACGCAGGCGAACGCCGAATGGGGCTCGCCGATCGGCAGTACGCCTTACTATAAGGCCGACCTGCAGGCACAGTATTACTACTCGTTCGCGCGCGGCTTCGTGCTGGGCCTGAACTTCCAGGGCGGTTATGGTAACGGTCTCGATGGCAAGCCGTTCCCGATTTTCAAGAACTACTACGCCGGCGGTATCGGTTCGGTGCGCGGCTACGAGCCGAGCTCGCTGGGTCCGCGCGATGCGACCACGGGCGATCCGATCGGCGGTTCGAAGATGCTGGTGGGTAACATCGAACTGACGTTCCCGCTGCCGGGCACCGGCTACGATCGCACGCTGCGCGTCTTCACGTTCTTCGACGGCGGTAACGTCTGGGGCGACGAAGGCAGCAGTATCGGCGCGAATGGCCTGCGCTATGCGTATGGTGCGGGTCTCGCGTGGATCTCGCCGATCGGGCCGCTCAAGCTCAGCCTTGGCTTCCCGCTCGTCAAGCACTCCGGCGACCAGTACCAGAAGTTCCAGTTCCAGATCGGGACGGCGTTCTAAGTCTCGCATCAAGTCGCAAAACGAGGGCAGCCGGCGGCTGCCCTCAGTCGTTTACTGTCCCTCGCTGCACCTCTCTGCGCACCTTGCGGGCCATCTGCCTGCACGACACGCCGCCGCCGCGAGCGCCGCGGCGCGTGCTGCCGTCCTCAGAGCAGCAAATATGAAAATCAGGTAGGGTTCTTGCCGCGATTACAGCGCACAGTCGTGCGCGTATGCTGCATTTGCCGGCCCTCGGCGTTCTTCGTTCGAGGCTCGGTTCTTGAGAGATGCCGCTCCGGCGAGACGCGGCGAGAGGAAGAGACATCATGGATAACAACGGAACTGGACCAACCCACCCACACCCCCATCCCAGCGAACGCCGGCGCGGCATCGTAGCCGGGCTCGTCTACGTGTTCGAGCAGGTTATGCCGGACCCGTTCGTCCTGTCAATCGGTCTGACCGTGGTCGTCATTCTGCTGGCGTTCGCCTTTGCGCCGCACGCCACTGTCCCCGTGATCCTGACGTCCTGGTATGGCGGTACCTTCAACATTCTGGGCTTCGCGCTGCAGATGATCCTGATTCTGGCGACGGGTTACGCCATCGCCGAGGCGCCGCTCGTACAACGCGGTCTGCGGGCGATGGCAGCCGGCGTGAGCACACCAGCACGCGCCGCGCTGCTGGTCTTTCCGATCGTCGCGGTGGCCGCATGGTTGAACTGGGGGCTTGGTCTGATCGTCGGCGCGTTGCTGTCGCGCGAAATCGCGAAGCGCGTGAAAGTGGACTTTGCGTGGCTCGTTGCGGGCAGCTATTCGGCCTGGTCGGTCTGTAACAGCGGGCTGTCGAGTTCGATCGCGTTGTCGCAGGCTTCGCATGGCAATGCCTTGAACCTGGTGGAGAAAGCCACCGGACAGGTGATTCCGCTGAGCCAGACTGTGTTCGCCCCGTTCGTCTTCATTCCGACTGTGCTGGTGGTGGTGGTCATGACGGCGATCTTCATCCGGATGCACCCGAAGCCTGAACACGTGGTCGCTTTTAGCGAAACCGCGCCGGAAGCGGGCGCCGCTACGAATGGCAGCGCGCAAGCCCAGGCGGACGCCGATCCGCATGCGCGTGGCGCGTCGCCGACTTCGCTCGCCGCCCGCGCCGAGCGCTCGATGCTGGGCACGCTGATCCTGCTCGTGCTGGGCATCGGTTATCTGGCGATGACCTGGTCTGCGAAGGGCTTCGAACTCGACATCAACACGACGATCCTGATCTTCCTGCTGGTGGGGCTCGCGCTGCAGCGCACTCCCATCGCCTACGCCGATGCGATCCGCCGCGCCGCGCGGCAAACCGGTTCGATGCTGCTGCAATATCCGGTGTACGGCGGCATCATGGGCATCATGACGGGGACGGGCCTCGCATCGACGATTGCCAAGACCTTCGTGGCGATTGCCACACCGGTGACGCTGCCGGTGCTGAGCTATCTGAGTTCGCTGATCATTACGCTGCTGATTCCGAGCGCGGGCGGGCACTGGGCCGTGCAGGGGCCGTTCGTGCTGCCGGCGGCGCTGAGCCTGCATGCATCCGTACCGCGTACCGCGATGGGCGTGGCGATGGCCGAGAACGTCTCCAATATGCTGCAGCCGTTCTGGGCAGTCCCCGTCGTAGCGATTGCGGGGATTCGCATTCAGCGTGTGATGGGCTACACGGCTGTCACCTTTGTGGTGTCGCTGGTGATTTACGGTGTTGCGCTCTGGCTAATTCCGTAAGCGTCGCGATGACGGACGGACTCACTGACGCCACGCGCATGCACGACAACGGTGCGCGTGGCTCGCGGTGAAATTCCGGTGAGATCCAGCGAAACTCAAATGGACGGCGCCACCATCAGAATGGCGATGACTTCACCTGCCGTGGCGATCGCTACAGCCGATTCGACCGGGTTGGTGTTGAGGAACGTCCACAGGTCGATATCGTCGCGGAACTGACTCCAGGTGCCGAAAAAACCCAGCGAGAGTATCAGTCCGAACAGCAGGCTAAAGCCCAGTGTGATGCCTAGCCACTTGTCCTGACTCAGCAGATTGGCGGCGAAGGAAAAGGCAGCGAGACAGACGACCTGGGCGGCCAGAACAATGAGCATGCCGGGATGGTACTGGATGCCTTTATACGTAAACGAGCGCGACAGGCGTGAGCGCTCATAGCGGTTGCCCATGGTCTTTCCTTGCGAGTCCCGGCTCGCCAAACGTGCGGTGGTAATGTTAACGGTACGCCCAAATTCAATGAAGTCAAGGCACACCGGCTAAGGATAAGCGAGTAAGGATACCTACGGAATCCTGTCGCCGGTCCGCTCACGGTTCGGCGCAGGCAAAGCTGCTTGCGCGATTGATATTGCCTTTGCCGACATAGCGCGGAAAGGTCGGATACCGGCAGATCGGACGTGTGCGCCCGTTAGTGGCCAAGGCGATATCCGTCGCCGTCAGTGTCTCCGGCGCCACACCGTGCGTGACCCAATTGTCGAGTGCGCCGAGCAGGTCGACCGACGGAATGAACACACCATTGCCATGCTGGTAACCCGGCACCATGTAGAGGCGCATGAACGCATCGACCTTGTCGTTGCCAAAACGCCTGTTGAGCGCTTCGTAGTACGCAATGGTCTGGTTCGGGCTGATGACTTCGTCCGCGAGGCCCTGCAGCGTGATCAGTTTGCCGCCGTGCGCGATGTAGCGCGACAGGTCGGTGTCCATCGCGCCGATCGTTTCCGAAAGCGCGAACAACTGCTGCCGGTAGCGTCCTGGATGCAGCGGATCGAAGTTCAGCGAATTGAACTTCGCATCCTGAGTGACGAAGTAGCGCACGTAACTGTCGCCCTGGGTGAACATATAGCCGTTGGCAACAAACGTGGGCAGCGGCAGGCGCACGGGGTCATGTCCAAGACCGAGTGCGCTGGTGAAACGCGTGCCCTCGAACACGTTGTAGCCTGCATAGCGATTCGCGTTCCACGCGAGCGGGTAGGGCAGGGACAGGCCATCGGTGAGCACGCGCAGCGTCGCGATCTGCGCTTCCGTCAGACACGCGTCGTTGTTGCCCGATGACGCGACGGGCGTGGACGGCGTGGATGGCGGGCAGCGCAACGAATCAATGATCTCCTGCTCGTGCTGGTGGCATCCCTCCACGTCGCTGACGATGCCGTCGGCGGCGCCGTCGAGTTTGTCGCAAATCTCCAGCGAGCGTTGATAGATGCGCTCGAGCATCGCAGGTGGCAGGTAGCCACCCGGCGTGCCGTACTCGGCGTGCCCGAGCACCACACCGAGCAGGCGCACGCCGGAAAAATTCAGCGCGGGCGAATTGGCGATCACGCCGTCGTAGTCGTCGGCAAAACGCTGCATGACCGTGTAGCCTTCGCGGCCGCCGGTCGAGCCGCCCGCAAAGTACATCTTCTCGGGCGGCCGGCCGTACGCACGCTTGATGAGTTCAAGCACGGCATCGTGGGTTTTCTTCAGATGCGCGTAACCGAAATTGATCACAGCTTCGTTGACGAGGCCGAAGTTGGCGAGCGCGGAATTGCCGGTGTGACCGGAGTCGTCGCCGAAGGTCGCATAGCCTTCCGCGAGCGGCGCATGATCCGGCGAGAACGGCATCACGCCGGTGCCGCTCACCACCACGCCGTCATATCCGCCGCCGCCGATCTGCAGTGCGCGGCCGTTCCAGTTGACCGGCAAGTTCAGGTCGAAATGGATATCGGGCGTGTTTGCGTCGAGGGCCAGGATGCTGCCGGTGATCCGGCAGAATTCGCCGCTCTGGTTGCCCGAGGCGGTGGCGGGAATCATGACGGCGCTGTCGATCCGCGCGCCGCGGGTGGGTAAGGCGATCACCTGGGCAGGCAGCGTGCTGCTGGCGAGCGCTGTGCATTGTGCGGCGAGTGCGCCTCTGGACGACAAGGCGGCGGCATCGAGAGGCCTGAAGAGAAGAAGCATCGCGCAGAGCAGCACGGCCATCGCGTACGGCGCCTTGACGATTGCGGCGCGGATGGTTCTGGCGACGCATACGGTCCTTGCCACCGCCGCGCTCATCTGCACCCTGCGCCGGTCACGGCGGGGCGCGACGAATCACCTTTCCAGCCGCTCCAGCCGCGTGCGATGACGAGCATCGCGGTGATCGCAACGAGGTCGCCGCTGAGCGCTACGAGCTCGCCAGTGAGGCCGCGAAAGGCATGCGGCGTAGCCGTATCGACGATCAGGGACACCAGCGTGCCGGTCACGAAACAGACGAGACCGGTGCGCCCGACACGTACTACGGCCGGCAAGCGTTCCGCAATCCACGCGATGCTGCCGAGGCGCACCAGGCGGGTAGTCAGCCACAGAATGGCGAGAAAGTTGATCACGCGATCCACCGAGAGATTCTGTTTATACGTGCCGGGCAGCGGCTGCGTCAGCACGAAGAGTTTGACCACGGCGAAGGCAAGCACCGCGGCGAGGCCGGCACGTACCAGCCAGCGCGCCGTGTTCGACGCATGGAAGGCTTCGCTCAACGGATGCAGGCGGCACACGATGCCGAGTACGAACATCAGTTGCCATGCAAACGGATTGAAAGCCCAATCGATCACGTCGTCAATACTGAAGAACGCCGCCAGCGGCCGCGCCGCGGCCCACACGGCCACGCTCAGCAGCAATGCCGTGACAGCCGAACGCCGCGCGAGCGGCACGATGAGCGGCACGCACAACGCGAACATCACGTACATCGGCAAGACACTCGATAGGTACGGCTGGCGTCGCAACACGAGGATATCGAACGCTTCGCGCAGAGGATGACTGGCGAACGGCGGCCAACCGGTCAGCGCGACCATCGGCGGGTTCAGGTGAGACACCGCCAGCAGCGCGCCGGACAGCAGCGTCAATACGGCGGTCAGCAGATACGCGCGGTAAATCTCCCAGCAGCGTTTGACAAAGCGCATCTGCGCGGCCCCTGGACCACGACGTGTCAGCACCGCCGTATAGGCCGCGGCCGACGCATAGCCGCCAAGAAACACGAACACCTCGGCCGAGTCGCAAAACGCGTAGGCGTGCAGCATCAGATGCGACAGCGCGCTGCCGGGAATGTGATCCAGCACGATGACGATCAGCACGATCCCGCGGAAAAAGTCCACTTCGATCGAGCGTCCGCTTCCTGATTCCATGGAGTTCCCTGGGGAGAGAGGCCGGCTGGAACAGCTGGGTTCTCGCTTGTAAGAAACACCTTAGGAAGGATCGTTCCCGGTCACAGGCAGCGCCGTGCCTAATGGATTCACAACACTGAATTTGCCTTTTCGGAGCGGGGGTTACAGGGCTGGCCGGCGCGGTTGGCCCGCAATTTGCTCGGTTTGTCGCGCCGGCCGGCGGAATGAGCGCCTTTGCTGAGGCTCGCCCGGGCGGCACATGTTCAATAATCACGTCAGACCATGACGTCACAACCATGACGCAGAATAAGGCTAACGAGCGCGCTGCGCGATTATCTTCAGGGATCGAAGGGATCGACGACATCCTCGGCGGTGGCTTGACGCCGCATCGGATGTACCTCGTGGAGGGCGCGCCGGGGACGGGCAAAACCACCCTGGCGTTGCAATTTTTACTGAAAGGCACCGCTGAGGGGCAGAGAGGTCTCTACATCACGCTGTCCGAGACGAAGTCGGAACTGATCTCGGTCGCGGCCAGCCACGGCTGGGATGTCAGCCAGTTCAAGATCGTCGAACTGCTCTCCGACGAGGGGCTCGATCCGCGCTACGAACAGACCGTCCTGCAGCCCGCTGAAGTCGAGCTGGGCGAGACCGTGCGCGACGTCATCCAGCAGGTGGATGAACTCAAGCCCGTGCGTATCGTGCTGGACAGTTTGTCGGAATTGCGGCTGCTGTCGCAGAACCCGCTGCGCTACCGCCGCCAGATTCTGGCGTTGAAGCGCTATCTGGCCACCCGCGAATGCACGGTGCTGCTGCTCGACGACAACACGGCGGAGCCTGGCGATCTGCAATTGCATAGCATCGCGCATGGCGTGATCAGTCTGGACAGCATGGCGCACGACTACGGCGGCAACCGGCGCCGTCTGCGGATCGCCAAGATGCGCGGCATCAAGTTTCGCGAGGGCTATCACGACTTCTCGCTCGATACCGGCGGCATCAAGGTCTATCCGCGTCTGGTCGCGGCCGAGCACCATGCGAAGTTCGATTCGCATGCGCTCAGCACCGGCAGCGAGCGCTTGAACACGCTGCTCGGCGGCGGCCTGATTCCGGGCACCAGCGCGCTCATGATCGGGCCGTCGGGCGTCGGCAAGACCACGACGGTGGTGTCGTGCCTGATCGCGGCGCTCAAGCGCGGCGAGCGCTGTGTCTACTACCTGTTCGACGAGACGCTCAGCACGCTGTTGCTACGCTGCTCGAATCTCGGCATGGACCTGCAACCGCATATCGATGCAGGACTGTTGCACGTGCGCCAGATCGATCCGGCGGAACTCTCGCCAGGAGAATTTGCGGCGGACGTGCGCGATGCTGTCGAGAACCGCAACATGAAGTACGTCGCGATCGACAGTCTCAATGCCTATCTGCAAGCCATGCCGGGCGAGCGCTATCTGCTGCTGCAGATGCACGAGCTGCTCGGTTATCTAAACCAGAAGGGCGCCATCACGCTGCTGGTGCTGGGTCAGCACGGCATCATCGGCGAAGTGCAGAACGATATCGACATCAGTTACCTCAGCGACGTAGTGGTGTTGTTCCGCTACTTCGAGCACGGTGGCGAGGTGTTGACCGCGATCGCCGCGGTCAAGAGCCGTGCGAATGCGCACGAACGCTCGATTCGCCAGTTCCGCCTCGGCGCCGACGGCGTCGAGATAGGCGAGGCACTGCGCGACTTCGACGGCGTACTGACCGGCTTGCCTTCCTACAAGGGCGGCACTGCCTTGTTGTCCACTACGGAAAATGTTATCGCTCGTGCCGGCTAATCCATCCATGGAGCGTCGCGTCCTGATTCTGGCCCCGTTCGGCCGCGATGCCGACGTGATTTCCGAGTTGCTTACCCGGGACGGCCGCTCTTGCGTCCAGTGTGCCGACGCGCAGGCGCTGACGGCCGAGTTGGGCAACGGGGCGGCCACGGCGCTGATCACCGAAGAGGCGCTCGGCGGTGAGCAGGCCGCCGCGCTGTTCGACTGGCTGGAAAGCCAGCCCGCATGGTCCGACTTCCCGATCATCCTGCTCGCCAGCAACCGTGTGTCGCGGCGTTCGGCGCAAAGCCTCGAGGTGCTCGAGCGGCTTGGCAATGTGGTCGTGCTGGAGCGGCCCCTGAACTCCGAAACGCTGCGCCGGGCCGTGACTTCGTCGTTGCGTGCGCGTATCCGGCAGTACGATTCGCGCCGGCATCTCGACGAGTCGCGCCGGCATCTTGCACAACGCATCGAAGCCCAGGAAGCCCTGGTTCAGCTCAATGACTCGCTGGAAAGCAGGATTGCGGCGCGCACGCACGAGCTTGCGTCTGCGAACAACCGTCTGATGAAGGAGATTCACGAGCGTGCCAAGGTGCAGGCCGTGCTGGTCCAGTCGCAGAAGATGGAAGCGTTAGGTCAACTGACCGGTGGCATCGCGCACGACTTCAATAACCTGCTCAACGTCATCATGGTCAACGCGGAATTGATCGCGCGCGTGAGCGCCGATGAGCGCGTACGCACCATGGCCGCGACCGCGAAACGCGCCACCGAGCGCGGCGCGAAACTGACGGGCCAGTTGCTGACGTTCTCGCGCACGAGTAACTTCGATCTGAAAGCGGTGGATGTGGTGGCCTTGCTGCATGGCATGCGCGACATCATCACGGTCTCGCTAGGCTCGACGATCCAGTTCACCACTCACTTCGACGCCGAGGAGTTCTGGACCGAAGCGGATGCCAATCAGCTCGAACTGGCCATTCTCAACCTCGCCATCAATGCGCGCGATGCGATGCCGGGCGGTGGCAAACTCGATGTGCAGGTCGGTCTGCGCACGGCGCCGGATCCCACGCTCGCGGACGGGCACTACGTCGTCGCCGAGTTCCGCGATACCGGTATGGGCATTCCGGTAGACGTCATTTCACGCGTGTTCGATCCGTTCTTCACCACCAAGCCGATCGGCAAAGGTACCGGGCTCGGTTTGAGCCAGGTGTATGGGATTGCTCGCCAGGCCGGCGGCACGGCGCGTATCGAGAGCGAACCAGGACGGGGCACGACGGTGCAGCTATGGCTGCCATTGCGCGAGCGTGTCGTGTCGGAGTCCGAAGCAGTCTCTGCGGTCGAGCAGAAAGTGGAGGGCATCAAGCGGATTCTGGTCGTCGAGGACGACAACGAGGTCCGTGGCATGCTCGTCGACTCGCTCAAGATGCTCGGCTATGTGGTTACCGAGGCGCCGGACGGCAGGGCGGGTCTCGGGCGGCTCGCGAGCGACAAGCCCGATCTGCTGATGGTCGACTTTGCGATGCCAGGGATGAATGGCATCGATGTGATTTCCGCGGCGCGCAAGGTGCGAGATGACCTTCCTGTCATTCTCGCGACAGGATATGCCGACGTCGATATTTCGCGTCTGGCGGTAAGGCGCTGCAGTATTTTGCGCAAACCGTTCCAACTCGACGAACTGGCGCGAACGGTGCGGCTCAGTCTGATCGGATAACGCGGCGCCGGCGGCAACCGTTGCGGCCTTTGTGGCCAGCGCATTAGGGTTTCCTCTGCCTGCTTAATTGTGTGCCGGTGTGCGATTGTGCTGGGTGGCGCCGATCGATGCGGTCGACGCCGGTTGCATCGGGACGTGCGTTCGGCAAAACAGAATTCCCTTTGCCGGTGCCGATCGGGCGACTACCCTTTGGCTACCTGGGCGGATTGCCGCTCAAGCGTCGGTGATCCGCATCGAGTTTCGTGAAGGGGAGCATTCATGGAGATTGAGACCCGTACTCTGGCGCGCGTGACGGCGCGGCTAGTACCGTTTCTGGTCGTCTGTTATTTCGTCGCTTATCTGGATCGCGTCAACGTCGGTTTTGCCGCGCTTCAAATGAACAAGGATCTGGGCCTGTCCTCAAGCGCATTTGGCTTCGGCGCCGGGATCTTTTTCATTGCCTACTTTTTCTTCGAAGTGCCGTCGAACCTGTTGCTGGAGAAATTCGGTGCGCGGCGCTGGATTGCGCGGATCATGTTCACGTGGGGCATCCTTGCCGGCGCGATGGCGTTCATACCGGACCTTTCCAGATACACCGGCATGTCCCCCGCTCACGTGTTCTACACGCTGCGCGTCCTGCTTGGCATCGCCGAGGCCGGGTTTTTCCCAGGCATCATCTTTTTGCTGACGCTGTGGTTTCCCGCCATGTATCGCGCCCGCGTGGTCGGCTATTTCATGGCGGCAATTCCGCTGTCCACGGTGATTGGCTCGCCGATTTCCGGCGCCTTGCTCGGTCTCAATGGCATGGGCGGTATGGCAGGGTGGCAGTGGGTGTATCTGCTCGAGGCGGCGCCCGCTTTGGTGCTGTCGATCGTGGTGTTCTTCTATCTGACCGACCAGCCCGCCAAGGCTACCTGGCTCAAAGACGAGGAGCGCGACTGGCTCGTCACGCGGCTTGCTCAGGAGCGCTCCAAGCGCGAGGCCGTGCGCAGTTTCAGCGTGCGCGAAGCGTTATTCAACCCGCGCGTGCTGGCAATCGCGCTGATCTATTTTGGTGCAAACGCAACCAATTACGGTCTGAGCTTTTTCTTGCCGCAGATCGTCAAGGCGTTTGGCCTCACGAACCTGCAGACGGGCTTTGTGACCTCGCTGCCCTATGTGGTCGGCGTGATCAGCATGATCTTCTGGGGGCGGCGTTCGGATCGCAAACTCGAACGCAAGTGGCACGTGGCGATTGCGCTGCTGGTGGCCGCGGGTGGGATCGGCGCGGCAGCTGGGCTGGATAACCCGGTGTTGAAGATGGCCGCGCTGTCGGTTGCCGGCTTCGGCATTTTTGGTTGCCTGCCGATCATCTGGACGCTGCCGGCGGCGTTTCTGTCCGGCGCAGCGGCTGCGGCTGGCATTGCTACGGTGAACTCGCTGGGCAATCTGGCGGGTTTCTTCGGACCGTATGCGATGGGCTGGATCAAGGATAGTACGGGTGGCTTTGGCGCGGGCCTGCTGTGTCTGTCCGGTGCCGGGCTGGTGGGCGTAGCAGCAGTGCTGCTGCTGCATCACGACACGGCGCTGGAGCACGAGCCGGGAACGCTAGCCACACCTTCGGCTGCGGGGAATGAGGCTGGGCATCACGTCTAGCAGGGTTTGACAAGCGGCTGCGCAGGCACCTCGCTCGGCTCAGGTGCCTGACGCAGGCACCTGAACTGGCAGGTTGATGCTTCGATCCGGCGCCTTGATCAGGTGCCTTGATCCGCGTTACGGCACGTGCGCTGATAGGTCAGGAACGTATACGCCGGTTCGGCGCTGACTTCCACCCGCTCGATGCATTCGAAGTCGGCCGGCAACTCTGGAAACACCGCGTCGCCGACCGGCTCTACTGCGACTTCCGTCAGGTAGAGCGTGTCCGCATAGGGCAAGAACAGCTTGTAGATCTGTTCGCCACCCGCAATGAAAATTTCCGTGCGTGCATCGTCCGCGATGATCCTGGCTGCTTCATCGAGCGAGCGGCACGTCGACACGCGCTCGGCCTCGATCACCTGCGAGCCGATCACAAGCACATCGCGCTTCGGAAGCGGCCGGCCGATCGACTCATAGGTGCGCCTGCCCATCACCACCAGATGTCCTTCGGTCAGTTCGCGAAAGCGCCGCTGTTCTCCGGGCGCCTTCCATGGAATATCGTTGGCCGCGCCGATTACCCGATTCGTTGCCATTGCCGCCACCATCGAAATTCGCTTTCCGTTGAGCATGGTTATTTTCCGTCATCTGGACAGGGCTTCATTCTAGCGGCCGCGTCGTGCTAAGTTGTGAGCACTATTCATACGGGAGTGCCGATGGAATACCGCGTTGAGCTATTGACCGAGCGTCTGCATCTGCGCCGCGCCAGAAAAGGCGATGCGGCCGTGCTGTTTCGCAACTACACCGGCAGTCAGGCTTGTTCGCGCTTCCTGCAACGCCGCGCCGACCCCGACGCTGCTCGCACCCAGTCCATGCTGAGTAACTGGTGCGATGCGGCCTGGAAGCGGGACGATGAGGCGTCGTTCGCATGGGTCATCAGCACACGCGCAGAGGAAGAGGCGGTTGGCCTCTTTGTCGTCATTCCGCATGGACACAAGACCGAGATCCATTACGGAATCGGCGAGCGTTTCTGGGGGCAGGGACTGGTGGCCGAGGCGGGGCGTGCTGCGTTGTCCGCGCTCTGGCGAAACCCGGCCACCCAGCGCATCTGGACGGTTTGCGATCCTGAGAACACGGGGTCGAGGCGCGTGCTCGAAAAACTTGGTTTGCAGTGCGAAGGCACGTTGAAGAAATGGCTGGTGCTCCCCGCGTTCGGCGAAGAAGCGAGGGATTGCCTTGTCTTCTCCACGACTTCGCGCCCCGCAGGCGCGCCGGCGTAAGACCACGCATCCGGGCCGGCAGCCAGAAGTCGTCTGAAGCCTGATCTGCGGCGTAAATGCGGTCTGCCTGCGTGTTATGCTTGGATGCGCCCCGCACACGCTACCGGCAATCCCGCGCGATGCGCCATGGCTACGGGGCAGGAGTCGTCTCACGCGCTGCATCGGCCGCGCCACGATCAAAACAAGCACGGCCCACTTTCTCTTCATATGGATTATCGTCATCTGCAACAACGCAAGAGCCTGCATGGCCGCATCGTGCAGGAACTCGGCATCTTTATCGTCAGCGGCAAGGTTCAGCCGGGACAGCGCTTGCCTGCCGAAGCCGAGTTGTGCGAACGCTATGGCGTGAGCCGCCCGGTGCTGCGCGAGGCAACGCGCGTGCTGGTGGCCAAGGGACTGGTGGTGTCGAAGCCGCGCGTGGGCAGCGTCGTGAGGCCACGTGAAGAATGGCACATGCTCGACCCCGACGTGCTGTACTGGACACTGAGCAGCGTGCCCGAAGGCGAGTTCTTCCGCTCACTGCTGACCGTGCGCCGCGTCATCGAGCCGGCCGCGGCCGCACTCGCTGCGACTGCAGCAACCAGCGAAGATCTGGCCCGTATCGCTTCCGCTTACGACAGCATGGAGCACGCGCCAACCGCCAACGCGTTGCTCGAACCGGACCTCGAGTTTCATCGCGCCATCATGGCGGCCACGCACAACGACCTGCTTGCGCATATCGGCAATATGCTGTCGCTCGCGCTCTCGGAGTCGATCAAGCTGACAAGCCGTCATCCGGACACGCATGCGCTGTCATTGCCGCGGCATAAGGCGATTCTCACGGCGATCCAGAGCCGTGATCCGCTCGGCGCGCGGCAGGCGAGCCTCGTTCAACTCGAGAATGCGAGTGCAGATGCCGAGAGCATCCTCGAAGTGGGACGTGGGCACGCAGCCTGAATCTGCAGACGGCTTTCCCGCTAACACACTTTAGGCTTGCGACGCGGCCGCTCCTGGCACCGCGCGCATCAGCGCACCTTCGCGTCCACCCGCGTGCATGCTCAATGCGAATGCCGCGGCACTTCCGCACCCCGGCATCCCACCAGGAAGTCGAAGTCGCATCCCTGGTCCGCCTGCAATACGTGTTCGACGTACAGGTTCCGGTAGCCACTTGCATCGGCGGAGACCGGTTGTTTGGCCTGCTTCCATTCGTCGAGGCGCGCCGCCAGTTCTGCGTCGCTCACATCCAGGTGTAGACGGCCGCCGTGACAGTCCATTTCGATCCAGTCGCCGTCTCGCACCACGGCGAGTGGACCGCCGGCACGCGCCTCGGGCGCCACGTGCAACACCACCGTGCCGTAGGCCGTCCCGCTCATGCGGGCATCGGACAGACGCACCATGTCCGTGACGCCTTGCGCGAGCAGCTTTGGCGGCAAGCCCATGTTGCCCACTTCGGCCATGCCCGGATAACCCTTCGGCCCGCAATTCTTCATCACGAGCACGGAGTCTGCGGTCACGTCGAGGTCGGGGTCGCCGATGCGTGCCTTGTAGTCTTCGAAATTTTCGAACACAACGGCGCGGCCGCGGTGCTTGAGCAGGGCCGGCGTAGCGGCGGACGGCTTCAGCACCGCGCCGTTCGGCGCGAGATTGCCGCGTAGCACGCAGAGTCCGCCGTCGGCGACGAGAGGTTTGTCCAGAGGACGGATCACTTCGTCGTTATAGAGCGGCGCGTCTTTGCAGTTGTCCCACAAGGTCTTGCCGTTGGCGGTTAGCGCGGTGGGATGCGGCAGCAGGCTCGCCTCGCCGAGGCGCCGTATGACCGCGGGCAGACCGCCTGCGTAATAGAACTCCTCCATCAGGAAGCGACCCGATGGCTGCAGATCGACGAGCGTCGGCGTGCCGCGGCCCATGCGGGTCCAGTCGTCGAGTTCGAGGTTCACACCGATACGCCCAGCAATCGCCTTCAGATGGATCGCCGCATTGGTCGAGCCGCCGATCGCCGCGTTCACTCGAATCGCGTTCTCAAACGCTTCACGCGTTAGCAGTTTCGACAGACGCAGGTCTTCAAGCGCCATCTCCACGATACGCATGCCCGACATATGAGCGAGCACGTAGCGGCGTGCGTCCACGGCAGGAATCGCAGCGTTGTGCGGCAACGTGACACCAAGCGCTTCGGCCATGCACGCCATCGTCGATGCGGTGCCCATCGTATTGCAGGTGCCCGCCGAGCGTGACATGCCGGCTTCCGCAGACATGAACTCATGCAGAGAGATCTTGCCCGCCTTGACCTGCTCGCTCAGTTGCCACACGACGGTGCCAGAGCCGATATCGCGCCCGTGGTGTTTACCGTTGAGCATCGGCCCACCGGTTACCGCAATGGCGGGCACATCGCAGCTGGACGCGCCCATCAGAAGCGCGGGGGTGGTCTTGTCGCAGCCGACCAGCAGAACCACCGCATCGATCGGATTGCCGCGAATCGACTCTTCCACGTCCATGCTCGCGAGGTTGCGCGTAAACATGGCAGTGGGCCGCAGGTTCGACTCGCCGTTCGAGAAGACCGGAAACTCGACGGGAAAGCCGCCCGCTTCGAACACCCCGCGCTTCACATGTTCTGCAAGCTTGCGGAAGTGTGCGTTGCACGGCGTCAGTTCGGACCACGTATTGCAGATGCCGATGATCGGCTTGCCTTGAAACTCGTGATCGGGAATCCCCTGGTTTTTCATCCAGCTGCGGTACATGAAGCCGTTCTTGTCGGCTGTGCCGAACCATTGGGCTGAACGTAGCGTGCGTTTGGCTTCCGTCATGGGGCTGTCTCCGTAGTCTTTGATGATAGTAATACTATTCCCGCCGCATGGAGTATCGGTGTCTACCTGGCGTTCAGGATGCGCAAACTTTGGGTTTAAGGCGAGCACGAAGTGCCGGCCATTGTTTAGTACAGCGCATGCCGGGGAATAGTCCGACTAGTTAAGGGTATACATCGATTATGGGGTGCAGGCACGTGATATAGCATTTTCCGTGGACCTTGATGCGGAACCTTAAGCGCTTGAGCAAGCGGGTTTCGTTGTACGTGGTAGTGCCCGGCAAAGGCGCTTTCCCGGCCGGCGTCGTCATGAACAGTGCGTGTTGAACAACTGAGAGACGGGAGACTGATATGGCCGAGGAGCGGGAAGACCAGAAGGGTGAAGCACGGGACGAAGTAATACAGACCACGCGACGTGGTTTGCTGCAAGGCGCGGGGCTGGCAGCAGCGATGGCAATGCTTGGCGGTGTATCGACGCCGGCATTCGCAGCTGAAGGGTCGCCGTTCCCTTCGCACAAGAAGTGGAAGATTGTCTTCGTTAATCACGTTACAACCAATCCGTTCTTCGTACCGACCCAGTACGGTATTGAGGACGCCTGTGGATTGTTGGGAATGGATTATCAGTGGACGGGTTCCGCCAACGCCGACGTCGGCGAGATGGTCAATGCGATGAACGCAGCGATTGCCGCCAAGGCCGATGCTATCGCGGTGCCGATCGTCGATCCGAAGGCGTTCGATGGTCCGATCCAGAAAGCGCTGGATGCCGGCATTCCGGTGTTCGCCTACAACGCGGATGCGCCACGCGGCAGCACCAATCCACGCCTCGCGTACATTGGCCAGGACCTGTACCTGTCGGGTTATCAGATGGGCGAGCGCATCGCCAGCCTGGTCGACAGCGGCACTGTCGCACTCTTTATCGCCACGCCAGGGCAGCTGAACATCCAGCCCCGGCTGGACGGTGCATCGGATGCGATCAAGAAGTCCGGCAAGAAGATCGACGTGCAGACGATTGCAACGGGCGCTACGGTCAACGAAGAACTCTCGAAGATCAAGTCGTTCTATCTTGGACACCAGGATGTGAAGGGCATGTTCGCGGTCGACGCGGGCAGCACGCAAGGTGTGGCCGAGGTGATGAAGGAATCGAATCTGCCGGCCAAGGGTGTGCATGGCGGTGGCTTCGATCTTTTGCCGCGCACGGTGCAGCTGATTCACGACGGCTTCCTCGACTTCACGATTGATCAGCAGCCCTACGTGCAAGGCTTTTATACCGTGGTGGAAGCGTTCACGTTCCTCGCCTCGGGTGGCCTCGTCGGACCGGCCAACGTCAACTCCGGCCTGAAGTTCGTCACCAAGGGCACGGTCGATCCGTACCTGAACACCGAAACGCGTTACGAAGGCAAGAGCACCAAGCCGCAAATCGTGCCGCATAGCGGTGGGATCAAGTCGTAATGTCATCTGTGACAGACGCGACGAAATCCAGTGGTCGCGCCAGGCGCTGGCCTGGCGCGATAGGACGCTCCAGCGAGATTCGCATTCTGGCGGTCGCGCTGATTCTGGCCGCCTACTTCGAGATCGCGAATCACGACTTTCTGCTGACCAGCGCGAGCCTCGAGAACCTGTCGCAGTTCATCGCGCCGGTGGCGATTATCGCGTGCGGCGAAATCATGTTGATGATTGGCGGCGAGATCGATCTCTCTGCCGGCATGGTGTTCGCCTTTGCACCGTTCATCATGCACTTCGTGCACGAGGCGGGGGCGCCGACGTGGATCGCGTTGATCGTGGGCGTGGCGGCCGCCGGGGTGGTAGGGCTTATCAACGGTGCCGTCACGGTCTATCTGCGCATTCCCTCGTTCGTGACGACGCTTGGCACGCTGTTCTTCATCAACGGTCTCACGCTGACGATCTCGCGCGGCACACCGGTGTCCACGCCGGAAGGCGAAGGCTTCGCCTCCTTCATGGGCGCCTGGGGGTACAGCGAGATCATCTGGACCGTTGGGATCGCGATGATCATGCATGTGCTATTGCGCAACACGCGCTGGGGCTTGCATACGATTGCGTCCGGAGCGAATCCATTAGGTTCGAGCGAAGCGGGTATCAACGTGAAGCGGCTGAAGCTCGGCAACTTCATTATCGCGGCGGTGCTGGCCGGCTTTACCGGGATTCTCGAAGGCTTTCGCATCACCTCGATCGATCCGCAGGCCGGCGGCAACCAGATCATGTTCCTCGCGGTGGCTGCGGCGGTGATCGGCGGGACGCCGCTCGCGGGTGGGTCGGGTACGATCATCGGCGGCCTGATCGGCGCAGCGGTGCTGGGCATTCTGAACGACGGCTTCACGCTGATCGGCATCAACGCCTTCACCTTCAACATGATTCTTGGCGCTGCGATTCTCGGCGCGATGATCTTCAACATCCACGTCGTGCGTCTCGCGCGTAAGTAAGGGAGAGTCGTGATGTCCGAAGTGGCGTATGCGCTGCGCGGCGAAGAGATCGTCAAACGCTTCGGTGCGGTTACCGCGCTCGATGGTGTGTCGCTAACGCTCAAGCAGGGAGAAATTCTCGGCGTGCTCGGCGACAACGGCGCGGGCAAATCGACGCTGATCAAGATACTCACCGGCTTTCATCAGCAGACCACCGGCAAGCTGTTTATTGGCGGCGAGGAAACGTTGCTGCGCTCGGTGGATCATGCGCGCGCGCTCGGCATCGAATGCGTTTATCAGGATCTGGCGCTGGCGAATTCGCTGAGCATCTACCACAACATGTTCCTGAACCGCGAGATCATCTATCCCGGTCCATTCCGCCTGTTGAACAACCGCGCGATGCGTAATCGCGCGGCGGAATGTCTCGAGGAGATCGGCGTGCGGATCCCTTCCGTCGACTTGCCGGTCGAGCAGCTTTCCGGCGGACAGCGGCAGGCGATTGCCGTGGCGCGCGCTGTGAACTCCAATGCGAAGATCCTCCTGCTCGACGAGCCGCTCGCCGCAATGGGCGCACGCGAAGCCGGCCTGATCATCGATCTCGTGTTGCGCCTGAAGGAGAAGGGCGGCCTCTCGATCGTGATGATCATGCACAACTACGCGCAGACGCTCGATATCGCAGACCGCGTCATGCTGATGCAGCGTGGCCGTGTTACGTACGAGAAGGAAGCGGCCAGCACCTCGGTCGCAGAGTTGATGGATATCGTGCGGCGGGAGTACCGGGCCATGCGTGCGGCCGAGCAGTGATCCGCGTGACCGCTTTGCGCTTTTGCCCAAACTTTGTTACCTTAGCTGCGGTCGGCCTGTTCTTCGCACGTGAATCTGGCGCAGGCAAGCCGACATTCGATCCGCCACGTTGACTATTTTTCTCCAGACCATGTGCCGTTTTAGCCGTCTCAGCCTGAATAATAATTTGTCGCCTTTGGGTGACAGGAGATTATTTGTCTGTTGAAAAATAAGCACCGTCAAGCCAAAGGCACTCACGAAACTGAGTGCCTTTTTTTATTTCCGCGCGCTTTTCATCAAGGCAGAAGACCATGAGGACCTTAGTTGAAGACCTGAAGCACCATGTGGGTGAAGTCGTCACGCTGTATCTCACGCTGGATGTGCTGAGGGACCAGAAAAACCTGCAGTTCCTGCTTGCTCATGATGTGACCGGGAAGATTCAGCTTGTCGTCGACAAGTCGTCTGTCGCGGAGCATCCGCAAGTGGGGCAGTTGTTGGTGGGTTCGACTTTCGCCACGACGGGACGGATCGTTGCTGCCGCGCAGAGCAAGACTTACGGCGTGGAAATTCAGGTACAGTCCGTGGAGATTTTTTCCAAGGCGCAGCCTTATCCGGTTACCGAGGCGAGCAGTGTCGATCTGCGCTTCAACTTTCGTGTGGTGGACCTGAAGGCGCCGAAGTGGCAACTGATGCTGCGCTTGCGCAGCGCGTTCGAATTCGCGTGCCGCGAGTTCGCCCTGAGCCACGGCTTTACCGAGTTGCACACGCCGAAGCTGATGGGCAACGCCAGCGAGAGCGGTGCCCAGGTGTTTCGTGTCGACTACTTCGAGACGCAGGCGTTTCTCGCTCAATCGCCGCAGTTCTATAAGCAGATGGGGATTGCGTCGGGTCTCGAAGGCGTCTTCGAGATCGGTCCCGTGTTCCGCGCGGAGGAGAGCCGCAGCAGCCGCCATATGACCGAGTTCACCGGTCTCGATGTCGAATTCGCGTGGGTTTTCGAAACAGCTCAGGTCATGGCGTTCGAGGAGCAGATGCTGAGTTATGCGTTTGCGAAACTCGAACCGTTTTCTGAAGACGTCAAAGCGCTGTTCGGCGTCGACTTGCCGCTTGCGCCGAGTGTCAGGTATCTCACGCTGAGCGAAGCCAAGGAGATCCTCTCGGCCCACGGTATGAGTCTCGGTCCCGCGCAAGACCTGCCGGATGAAGGCGAGAGCATGCTGCACAAGCTGCTGGGTAGCGACCTCATCTTCGTGAGCGACTATCCGATCGCCAGGCGTCCTTTCTATCATGCGTGGGACTGCGGGCAGGGCACCACGAAAAGCTTTGATCTGATCTTCAAAGGGATTGAGATTACGACCGGAGCGGTGCGCGAGCATCGGTACGAGGTCTTATGTGAGCAGGCTACTGAGAAGGGTGTCGAACTGGCTTCCATCACGCATTATCTCGACAACTTTCGCTACGGTTGTCCGCCGCACGGTGGCTTTGGCCTGGGCGTCGACCGGGTGATCGCCAGATTGCTGGGGCTGTCGAACGTGAAGGAAGCGGCCTTTGTGCCACGGGATCCGGAGCGGCTGGTGCCGTAACAGCAGTGCGGAGCATAGGTTCCCCGTTCGGATATATGCTTCGTTATGCGAATGGATTGATGACGTTGCCCGGCTGCGCATAAAACGGATCGCAGAGGCTGTACGAACGGCGCGGACGACGCCTTGGCGGAGTCGTTCCACGTCATTGCGCGTTGGCGGGCAATGCATCCTTGAAAAACGCAAGCGCCCGTTCGACTGTCTGTGCATGGACGGCGTCACGGTCTACCCCCGGCCCGTCGTTGCAGATTGCAGCGGCCTGATCAGCCAGCGCCGGTATGCACGTATCCAGGAAGGTGTTATGCAAGGCACCCGGCACCATGCTGACTTTCGCATTTGGCATGAGGCTGGCGATACGCTGAATGTTGGTCGCAATCGGGGCGATTGGATCATTGGTGCCCGCCGTCAGCGAGATGGGGATGTCGACGCCTGCGAAGGCGTCCGTGCCGAAAGCCTCGCCCAGGGCGGGAGCGATCGCAAACACCGCCTTGACGCGAGCGTCGCGATAGGAGTCGCCGGAGCGTGCCATGGACGCAGTTGTCGCGGGCGAGAAGCTCGCCGGTTTCACCGGGCCGTCAGGAAGACGCTTCATTTCGGGCGGATGGCAGATGGCGTCGGCAGCGGGCGACGCGCAGAAGTCCTGGAATCGTTTGAGGTCCGTTCGTGCGCCGGCCAGTTCGAGCACGGTATAGCCGCCGAGCGAAAAGCCCACCGCGCCGATGCGGGTCGTGTCGATACGGGCACCCAGTACCGGATCGTCGAGCATGCCGTCGAGCACTTCGCTCAGGTCGGTGGCTCGCTCCCACCACAGCAGAAAGCCATCCAGGGTCACCGGTTCAAGTGCGTTATTGCCCGGATGATTGACGCCAGCCACGATATAGCCGTTTGCGGCAAGCGCGGAGGCGAGCCAGTCGAGCGTTTCGGCGGTCCCGCCAGTGCCGTGCGACAACACCAGAAGCGGGTATCGGGCGTGAGCCGGCGACAGCGGCGCGCCGCTCGCAAAAGGGTGCGCCTGGAAGGGTGAATCACCCATCGCATGAGGCGTTTCAGGGATGGCAGGGTCGACCGGATACCAGATTCTTGTCACGAGCGCTTCGGTGTGCGCACCACGCCAGTTGCGCGCGACGTCAGGGTGAAAGACACGCACGGCGGCGCCGACGTGATAGGGCACAGCGTTGCCGCTATCCGCGGCGAGAGCGGCGGCGCTTTCGCATGCAGCGACGAGTACAACGAACTTAAGGGCGCAGAGAAGCAGGCGAAGCATGGTCACTCCTTGCGGATGGGGATCATGAGGTCGGTGACGTATTCGTGCTGCCTGTCGGCCGAGGGCCGGCTGCGATAGAACTCGAGAGCGGGCCGGTCGTCGGGTTCGTAGCCGCTGCGTGGCAGCCAGCCGCCGAACAGTGCCCGAAAGGTCGGTGCGATCAGCGCATATGGACCCACGAGCCGGTGGGCCGCATACAGACCGCCTTCGATCCGCACGGCTTCGACCTGGCCGCTCGCCTCCATTGCCGCAGCCGGAACGACGCCGGCGAGGTAGCGGAAATCGCCATCCTCCTCGGGGTCACCGGTACTCATGCCGATCGTGCCTTGAGCCAACGCCCAGTCGGCGCTGCAGCCCAGCATTTGCCATAGCGTCCTGAAGGTCTGGCTGATGGTGGCGGCGGGACCCTCGTGCCGCAGACAAAGCAGATCGAGCGGCGCGAGTTCTACGAGTTCGACGAGCTCGTAGAACGTTACGTCGGCATGCGTCGCAGATGCATCGTCGTCTGCGGCTTCAGATCCGTCTGCCGGCGATACAGTCAGGCGTCGCTGGCGCGTCTGGAATGCGCTGGGGCTGACACCCGTGAAGCCGCGGAAAGCTCTCGCGAACGCTTGCGGGCTGTCGTAGCCCACGGCCCCCGCGACGGTGGTCACCGAATCGTCTGCCACGGTCAGGCGGTGGGCCGCCCGCGCGAGCCGCACCCGCTGAACGGTCTCGACGATGCTTTCGCCGGTCAAGGCACGGTAGATCCGGTGGAAGTGGTACGGCGACAGATGCGCGAGCGCGGCGAGGCTCTCCACGTTGTGGGGCGCGCCTGGGTCTGCCAGGATCGCCTCGATGACGCGGGCGATCCGCCGGTGGTAATCGCGTTCGGTGCTGGGCTTCATGATGGCCGTAGCATAGTCCGTCCGCTGCCTGATGGCGGTGCAGAGCTTGCTGAATTTTGTCCACACAAACCGTTCATAAGGCTGTGGACAATTCGCGGGCAAGCGGCGCAAGTGGCTGAAACGATAGGCTTTGTGCGGCGCGCAACCGGAGTGTGCAGTTGAGCGTCCGGTTGCTTCAGCCAGGACAGACGATGTCCGGCTCGCGCGCGACCCCTTCGTCCACCATGCCGGCGGGCGCCTCGGGCAGCGCGGACGGAGCCTCGGACAATGCGTACCGGGGCAACTCCATGAACAGCGTCACGCGCCGCACGATCTGCCAGAAGACCTTTTCGAACGACCGGGCGCGCTCCTCTGGCGTCATCCCTTCCGCCAGAGGATCCGCAAACTCCCAGCTGACAAATAGGGGTTTGCCCGGAAACACCGGCGCATGGTATTCGGCGACCCGCTCGTCCAGCGCGACGATCAGATCCATGTGCGGCGCCCATTCGCCGGTGAATTCGAGCCAGCTCTTGGGATTGAGCAGGCCGAGCTCGGAGATACCCGGGCGCAGTTGCGCAATCGCCAGCGCATGAACCCGTGCAGCGGGATCGGATCCCGCGCTGAATACCTCGAACCGATGGCCCGCCAGCTCGCGCAGCAGAGCCTCTGCAATGATGCTGCGTGCTGAGTTCTCGCGACAGAGAAACAGCACCTTATATTTTCTGGTCACCCTCTTTGCCCCGTTGCCTGTATTTTCATTGTGACCGGGATTCTGCCAATCGAGTCTTGCACTTATGTGACACTACAATGACTGGTAAGGCATGCTCGCTCGACTGGCGCTGCATCGAAACTGTCATCCCGGATTTGCTGTTTTTGCTATTTTTTCTGCTGTTCCGCTCTCGTGGTTCATTCGAGCCGCTTCTCCGGGCGCGGGCAGCAGCCCGCTAACGCTCGGAAAGCACTTAAAACGTGTTCGGTGAACCATCCCATGCCTGACATCCCGGCAAAACCGGCTCGCCCGCCGGAGGCGATCGAAAACGATTTCACGGACCTCATGGCCTCGAGGTTACCCATTACCGTAGCACGAGAAAAATTCGAACGGCTATGGGATGAAGCGAATTCCATTGCCGCGCGACTCGTTTGCACGGAGCAGGGCAAACCGTATCTCGTGCTGCTCAGGCGCATGCACGAGGCTTTCGAAAATCACTATCGCGGCGTGCCGCAGCGCAATCCGTCGGGCGGGCGGCTTCATTGAGCGGCTGGCGGGTCTGGCTGGCTTCTGGGTGTTGTCTGGCGGAGAAGAGCAAAACGGGCGAGGTCGTACTGCGTCGATCCTAAGGGTTACTAAGGTTTAGCATCCGGAGGACTACGGCTACCTACGACTACGGCTACCTACGACTACGGCTACCTACGACTACGGCTACCTACGACTACGGCTACGACGCTCTTGACCCTAGGCGTATTCCCGTTGCGGCACATGTTGCTCACCGTCGGGAACGAACACGTAGCCGCGACCACGGACGGTTTGAATCAGGCGTGGCGAGGACGGATTGGTTTCGAGAATCTGCCGCAGACGCCAGACCTGCACGTCGACGCCGCGATCGGTATGTTCGTCTTCGGGACCGTACAGCAGGTCGATCAGGCGCTCGCGGGTGAGCGTGCGCATTGCATGATTGATGAAAACCTTGAGCATGGCGAATTCGGTGGCCGACAGGATCTGCGAGCGGTCTGCGGCTTTCAGGGTGCGGGACTCGAAATCGAGCGTGAAGCGTCCAAAGCGGAATGGTTCGCGGTGTTCCAGCGCAGTGGGTGACAACGCCACGCGACGCCGCCGCAAGATGGCTTCGACGCGTGCGATCAGTTCACGCGGGTTAAACGGCTTGCCGATGTAGTCGTCCGCACCCATTTCAAGTCCGACGATCCGGTCGATGTCATCGGAGCGTCCGGTCAGCAGGATCACGGGGATATCGTCGCCTGAGGCACGCAGGCGCCCCAGCGCGGTTAGCCCATCCACGCCCGGCATCAGCACGTCGAGGACGATCACGTCCGGCCGGTCTCTTTCGAGCCAGTGTTGCAGCGCACCCGCGTCGTGCAGCGTCGAGATTTCGATGCCCTGGCGTCCCAGGTAGTCGCATAGCAGGGTGCGCAGTTCTGGATCGTCATCAACGAGAAGAATTCGAATGGTCATGGCGTTTGAGCTCGTACGGAGTGGGCTGGCGCGTCGATTTGCAGGAGTGCTTTTGATGCTTAAACGGCTGGGAGCGTGGAATCCGTCGCTGCGAGGAGATTTTTTTTGCGCAGCGCACGGGCGGGGATTATCGCGAACGAGGCGGCACTTTCTGACAAGAAGCTTTCTTCCCGGCCGGAGCGCCTGAGATCGTGCCTCGGTGCCTTGCTGGGCATGGCCGAGGAGCGACTCACCGGGATGATTACGGAGGCGGATCCGATTGCGGGCCTAAGTATCACAAAGTGATACAATTTGGTTTTTGCATTTTCCTTCGGGACTCCGATGAAAACACTCGCGCGCGGTTTGACCAAGACGAACTTCGAGCAACTGTCCGAGTTTCGCTACCAGATGCGCCGCTTCGAGCGATTTTCCGAGCAGGCCGCGCAGGGCGAAGGCATTACTCCTTTGCAGTACCTGTTGCTGCTGCATATCAAGGGCTATCCGGAGCGCGACTGGGCGACCATCGGCGAACTCGCGGAACGGCTTCAGTCGCAGCACCACGGCGTGGTCGCCCTGGTGTCCCGTTGTGAGGCACTTGATCTCGTCCGGCGCAAGATCAGCGACACCGATCGCCGCCAGGTCGAGGTTCATCTGCTGAAAGCGGGCGAGCAGGTGCTCTCCCGTCTGGCGGAAATGCATCGTGCCGAATTGAAATCCCTCAAGGGTGCCTTCAAGGTTCCCCAGATCGACGTTGAGTAACCATGAACCACGATACGCATAAGCGCGACTTCTCGTCCAACGCGCGGCTTCCTGGAATTTCCCTGCTAGCGGCAGCGATTGGCGCGCTCAGCACGCTCGCGGCGTTTGTGCTGCTGAGCCTGATTCACCTGTTCACGAATCTGTTTTTCTTCGGTGCGTTCTCTTTCGCGGATCGATCGCCGGCACTGAACACGCTCGGTGGCTGGGTGATCGTGATACCGGTGGTGGGTGGCCTGATCGTGGGTCTCATGGCGCGCTACGGTTCGGAGAAAATCCGCGGCCACGGTATTCCGGAAGCAATCGAAGCCATCCTGTTCGGCAAGAGCCGCATGTCACCGAAAGTCGCGATTCTCAAGCCGCTGTCGTCCGGCATCGTGATCGGCAGCGGCGGCCCGTTTGGTGCCGAAGGCCCGATCATCATGACAGGCGGTGCACTCGGTTCGCTGATCGCGCAGTGCGTGAAGGTGACGTCGGCGGAACGCAAAACGCTGCTGGTGGCCGGTGCGGCTGCCGGTATGACAGCAGTCTTCGGGACGCCCGTGGCCGCCGTGCTGCTGGCGGTTGAACTGCTGTTGTTCGAATGGCGGCCGCGCAGCTTCTTGCCGGTTGCACTGGCGTGCGCAGTCGCGGGCTTTGCGCGCGCGGCATTCTTCGGTACAGGTCCGCTGTTTCCCCTCGAAACGGCGCCTCCTGGCGCGCTCTCGCTCGTGTCATGCGTGATTGCCGGCCTGTTGAGCGGGGCGCTAGCCTCCGGCCTGTCCGCTGCTTTGTACAAGACCGAAGACCTGTTCGGCAAGCTGCCTGTTCACTGGATGTGGTGGCCCGCGCTCGGCGGCCTTGTGGTGGGGATCGGCGGATTTCTCGAACCTCGCGCGCTTGGCGTGGGCTACGACGTGATCGGAGACCTGCTGCATCAGCATGTCGTGCTGCAGGTCGCTATCGCCATTCTGGTTGTGAAGGCCATTATCTGGGTGGTTGCACTGGGCTCCGGCACGTCGGGCGGGGTGCTCGCTCCGCTGCTCATGTTGGGTGCAGGACTTGGCACCGTGCTTGGCCACGTGCTGCCAGGCGGCGAACCAGCGCTGTGGCCGCTCGTTTGCATGGCAGCGACACTCGGTGCAACGCTTGGTGCGCCGCTCACGGCAATCGTGTTTGCGTTTGGCCTGACGCACGATAGCAACGCGTTGTTGCCGCTCCTGGCCGCTACGCTCGTGGCACACGGCTTTGCGACCGTGGTCATGCGGCGCTCCATCATGACGGAGAAGATCGCTCGCCGCGGATACCACATCTACCGCGAGTATGGTGTCGATCCGCTCGAGCGCCACTACGTCGACGAGGTGATGTCCCGGTCCGTCGAGACGATCGACGCCAACCTGTCGGTGAGCGAGGCGCTGATGACATTCTTCGGCACCACGCAAACGCATCGAGCCTATCCGGCGCTCAAGGACGGTGTGGTGACCGGCATGGTAGACCGCGCGGCGCTAGAGCGGTTTCGTGACAAGGGGACCGCAGGGGCTGCCCAGGCGTCCGACGCGCGCCTTGCCGATCTGTTGAGCGCAAACGCGCCGATTGTTGCGTTACCCGATGAAACCTGCAGGCTGGTCGCGACGCGGCTCGCAGTCCATGGTCTCGAACGTTTGCCCGTGGTTGCCGACAGGCAGACGCTCCGTCTGGTCGGGATCGTCTCGCGAAGCGATCTGATCAAGCCGTCTCTCGCGCATTTCGAAGACGAACACAAGAGAGAGCGGTTCCGTCGCGTTGCGTTTAACCGTAGTGCGAAGCGTTTTCCGCCAGTGCGGCGGACGGGATGAATTGAAACTTCTGGAATATGACCTGCTTTGAACTACATCAGCACGATGTCGTACTGCTCCTGGCTCAAATTCGACTCCACCTGCAGCGACACCGGCTTGCCGATGAAATCGATCAGCATCGCCAAATGTTGCGACTCCTCCTCGAGGAATAGATCAATCACCTGCTGCGAAGCCACCACGCGAAACTCACGCGGATTGAACTGCCGCGACTCACGCAGAATCTCGCGCAGCACGTCGTAGCAAACAGTCCGTGCGGTCTTGACCTGCCCCTTACCCTGACACACCGGACACGGTTCGCAAAGCACATGCGCCAGCGACTCGCGAGTCCGCTTACGCGTCATCTCCACGAGCCCAAGCTGCGAAAACCCGTTGACCGTCACCCGCGTGCGGTCGCGCGACAGCGCCTTCTTCAGTTCACCCAACACCTGGTCGCGATGTTCGACGTTCTCCATGTCGATGAAGTCGATGATGATCACGCCGCCCAGATTGCGCAGGCGCAACTGCCGCGCGATCGTATGCGCAGCTTCGAGGTTGGTTTTGAAAATCGTATCGTCGAAGTTACGCGCGCCGACGTAGCCACCGGTGTTCACGTCGATGGTCGTCATTGCTTCAGTCTGATCGATGACGAGATACCCGCCCGACTTCAGATCCACGCGCCGCGACAATGCCCGCTGAATTTCGGTCTCGATGTTGTAGAGATCGTAGAGGGGCCGTTCGCCCGCGTAGTGATGCAGCTTCGATGACACCGCGGGCGTAAATTCCGCCGCGAAATCGGACAGCATCTGGAACGTCTCGCGCGAATCGACCTGAATGCGCGACGTCTCATCGTTTACAAAATCGCGCAGCACGCGTTGAGCCAGATTCAGATCCTGATACAGCAGGCTCGTCGGCGGCATGCGCTGACCCTGCGAGAGAATCGTCGTCCACGTCTTGCGCAGATATGCCACGTCGCTGGCCAGTTCCTCGCTGGTGGAGTCCTCGGCGATCGTGCGCACGATGTAGCCGCCTTTCTCATCAGCGGGCAACACGGCAGTCAGCCGGGCGCGAATCGCTTCGCGTTCTGCTTCGCTTTCGATCTTCTGCGAAATCCCGATATGCGGTTCCTGCGGCAGATAAACGAGTGTGCGCCCCGCGATACTGACCTGCGTGGACAGCCGCGCGCCCTTGGTGCCAATCGGATCTTTGACGACCTGGACCATCAAGGTCTGACCTTCGAAGACGATCTTTTCGATCGGCTGATGCGGCGCCTGATGCTGCGGTTCGCCCGCGAGGCGCGGATGCCAGATGTCGGCCACGTGCAGGAACGCTGCGCGCTCGAGGCCTATATCGATAAAAGCGGATTGCATGCCCGGCAACACGCGAACGACCTTGCCGAGATAGACGTTGCCGACGCGTCCGCGCGACAGTGTGCGTTCGACGTGAAGTTCCTGGACGGCGCCTTGCTGGACCAGCGCGACGCGCGTTTCCTGCGGCGTGACATTGATCAGGATTTCTTCATTCATGGTGTTGTTCTAGAAGTCGATGCGCGCCGCACGCAGGAGTGCAGCGGTTTCAAAAAGAGGCAAACCCATGATACCTGAATAGGACCCTTCGATACGTTCGATAAACTCCGCGGCACGCCCCTGTACGCCGTACGCTCCTGCTTTGCCGAACGGCTCGCCGCTGTCCACATAGTGTTGCAGGGCGCCCGCCTGCACTGCAGCAAAACGCACGCGCGATACCGACAACGCAGCCGGCAGCAGCGCCCCGTTCGCATCGACCACGGCCAGCGCCGTCAGCACCTCGTGTTCGCGTCCGGCGAGGCGCGTGAGCATGGCGAGCGCGTCGTCGGCATCGGTGGGCTTGCCGAGAATCGCGTCATCGATCGTGACGGTTGTGTCCGCAACGAGGATCGGCGCAGACACATGAGCGCCCGCGACCAGGCGCGCACGTGCCGCTTGCGCTTTGGCCTGGCACACGCGCACTACGTAGTCGTGTGCAAGCTCGCCGGCCAACTCGGCTTCGAGCGCTTCGGCGTCTTCGTCGGGGCGGGGCAGCAGCAGCTCGTAGCGCACGCCTAGCTGTTGCAGCAGCTCCTGGCGGCGCGGACTTTGGGAGGCGAGATAGACGAACGAATGGAGTGCAGCAGCGGGCGTTGCCATAAAGGGTCTCAGTCGGGCATGGGTTGGTTTTGAGGTCGCGCGTGAACAGCGTACGGCATACGCGAACGGCGCGCATTCACCGGGCACATCAAAGGCACATTCGGAAAAGCGCGTATGACCGCGGCGCGCAGGTGGCATATACGCAAGACGCAAGCGACTAAACAAAAGGTGCGCCGGAATGTCCGGACAGCCGTAGGCGCTTACCTCAGCCGCTCACACGCGGTGATAGGGGTGATTTTGCGTGATGGTCCACGCGCGGTAAAGCTGTTCGGCAAGCAGCACACGCACCATGGCGTGCGGCAGCGTCAGGCTGGAGACGCGCAACAGCATGTCGGCGCGCGCCTTGAGATCGGGGTCGAGTCCATCGGCGCCGCCGATCAGGAACGCCACGTCGCGTCCATCCTGCTGCCAGCCGGGCAGCGCGGCGGCAAGCTGCATGGTGGTCCAGTCCTTGCCGCGTTCGTCGAGCGCGACAATGCGCGCGTTCTTCGGCAACGCGGCTTCGATCTTCAACCGCTCCGCCGCCATCACGCTCTCGGCGGGACGCCCCGACGATCGCTGTTCGGGCTTGATCTCGCGCAACTCGATACGCAGCTCGGGCGGCATGCGCTTCGCGTACTCGTCGAAGCCGGTGGCGATCCAGTCCGGCATCTTGTGGCCGACGGCGAGGATGTGCAGTTTCATTACGGATGTGATTGCGGACGCACTCGCGGATGTAATCGCTGACGGATGGTCAACGTTACGTACAGCAAACCGCTCTCGTGCTCACCCACGTACTTATCGACGGCGCGCCGGCGTCTTGCGAGCCGGCTTGGCGGCCGGTTCGTCCTCTTCGTCTTCATCGAGCGGCTCGCTGGCGCTGGCACCGCCGAACGGGCTCGAGCTCGTCAGCTTGATGCGCACGGGCTTGTCGCCCCAGATTTCTTCGAGGTTGTAGTACTGGCGCAGCGCCGGTTGCAGGATGTGCACGACCGCGTCGCCGCAATCGACCAGCACCCATTCGCCCACGTCTTCACCTTCCGTGCTGATGATTTCGCCGCCGTTTTCCTTGACCTTTTCACGCACGCTGGAAGCGAGCGCCTTGGTCTGACGGTTCGAGGTGCCGGAGGCGACGATCACGCGGTCGAACAGTCCGGTCAGATGGCTGGTGTTGAACACCTTGATGTCTTGCGCTTTCACGTCTTCAAGGGCGTCGACGATCGTGCGTTGTAGTTTGCGAATATCCATGGGGTTACCGGTGGTACAGATGGTGTTGAAGAATATAGTCCCACACCGCGGTGGGGACATGGCTCGCGGCCTCGTTCTGTTGCTGGCCGCCGGCATGCTGAGCTAGACGTTCGCGCAGATGCGCGCGGATATCGGTGGCCGAAACGTCGAAGGCCAGCGTGGTATCGATCAGCAGATGACCACTGGGTGTTGCTTGCAGCACGCTGGCGTCAGCCTGGCGTGCGGCGATTTCGGCGGTGACCGGCGGCGGGATCGAGGCGAGCTCGAAGCCGGGGCGGGTCGACGCGCAGATATGCGCGAACTCGAACAAACGGTGCCACTCGCGCCAGGTATCGAGCCGCACGAGCTGGTCGGCGCCGATCAGCAGCGACAGCGATGCCTGCGAACCTTCCTTCTCGCGCCAGCGTTGCAGCGTCTCCACCGTGTAGGTGGGGCCGTCGTGTTCGATCTCGTCGGTGGCGACGCTCACCTTTACGCCCGGTAGCTCCAGCGAGCCGGCTGCGGCTCGGGTCATCGCCAGGCGGTCGGCGGCCGGCGAGACATCCGGCTTCTGCCAAGGCTGGCCGGCTGGCAGCAGCACCAGCTCGGTGAGCTGCAGCACCTCGGCAAAGCGGCGCGCAAGCGCCAGATGGCCGTCGTGAATCGGGTCGAAGGTGCCGCCCAGCAGGCCGATCCGGCGGGGCAGGGCAACAGGGTGAGCGTTCGCGTTCAGGTGAGAATCCTTTGTCGTGACGGCGCTAGCGGGCGGCGAGGCCGGCGGGTAGCCCAGGCCTTCAGTGGCCCTTGGTGCGCATCGATGCGTTCAGCGCTCTTCAGACCCACTCGCGCGGCACGAGGAAATCGCTGTAAAGGCGTGCTTCGGGCGTGCCGGGCTCCGGCTGCCAGTTGTAGCGCCAGTTCACCACAGGCGGCATCGACATCAGGATCGACTCGGTGCGTCCGCCGCTCTGTAGCCCAAACAGTGTGCCACGGTCGAAGACCAGGTTGAACTCAACATAGCGGCCGCGCCGGTATGCCTGGAATTCGCGCTCGGCCTCGCCGTACGGAATGTTGCGGCGCTTTTCGATGATCGGCAGGTACGCTTTGAGGAACCCGTCACCCACGCTTTTCAGCATCGCGAACGATTGCTCGAAGCCCGGCTCCGAGAAATCGTCGAAGAAAATCCCGCCGATACCACGCGCTTCGTTGCGGTGCTTGAGGAAGAAATACTCGTCGCACCAGCGCTTGAAGCGCGGATACAGCTCGGCGCCATAGGGCTGCAGCGCGTCGCGGCAGACGCCATGGAAATGCTGTGCATCTTCCTCGAAGCCATAGTACGGCGTCAGATCCATGCCGCCGCCGAACCAGAACACCGGTGCTTCGCCTGCCTTGGTGGCGATCAGCAGGCGCACGTTCATATGCACGGTCGGGCAGTACGGATTGTGCGGGTGCAGCACGAGCGACACGCCCATTGCTTCGAAACCGCGTCCGGCGAGCTGCGGGCGGGCGGCGCTCGCCGAGCCCGGCAGTGCGTCGCCGGCGACGTCGGAGAAGCCGATTCCGGCGCGCTCGAAGAACTGGCCGCCTTCCAGAATCCGCGTGATGCCGCCCCCGCGCAGCTTCTCGCCGGGGGCGCGCTGCCAGGCGTCGGTGGCGAACGGGGTGCCGTCGAACGCGCCGAGCGTCTCGGCGATGTGCGTCTGCAGGCCTTGCAGCCAGCTACGTACAGCCTGTACGTCGTAGTTCGAATCCGTCATGAATGCAGGTGCTGGGGCGGCGCGCAGGGCGCGCCGCGGGTTCGTCGGGTTGCGATGTGGCTCAGCTATGTTTGCGGTTCAGCGCACGATAGCCGATGTCGTGACGATATTGCATGCCGTCGAACGAAATCTGGTTGATCGTCTCGTAGGCCACAGATTGCGCGCTGCGCACCGAATCCGCCAGCCCCACCACGCATAGCACCCGGCCGCCCGAGGTGGTCAGCTTGCCGTCGGCCAGGGTGGTGCCGGCGTGGAACGTTACCGAATCGTCGGTCTCGGCCGGAATATCGCTGATCCGGTCGCCCTTGCGCGGGCTGTCCGGATAGTTGTGCGCAGCCAACACCACGCCGAGCGCGGTGCGGCGGTCCCATTCCAGTTCGACCGTGTCGAGCGTGCCGGCGATCGCCTGCTCCACCACCTTCGAGTAGTCGCCCTTCAGACGCGCCATGATCGGCTGCGTTTCGGGGTCGCCCATGCGGCAGTTGAATTCGAGCGTCTTCGGGTTGCCGTGGGCGTCGATCATCAGGCCCGCATACAGGAAACCGGTGAAGCGGATGCCTTCCTTCTCCATGCCCTGCACGGTCGGCAGAATGATTTCGCGCATCACGCGGGCGTGCAGTTGTGGCGTGACGATCGGCGCGGGCGAATAGGCGCCCATGCCGCCCGTATTCGGGCCCTGATCGCCGTCGAGCAGCCGCTTGTGGTCCTGGCTCGAGGCAAGCGGCAACACATGCTTGCCGTCCACCATCACGATGAAACTCGCCTCTTCGCCAGCGAGGAATTCTTCGATCACGACGCGTGCGCCGGCATCGCCAAGCTTGTTGTCCGACAGCATCATGTCGACCGCGGCGTGCGCTTCTTCGAGCGTCAGCGCGACCACCACGCCCTTGCCGGCGGCGAGGCCGTCGGCCTTGATGACGATCGGCGCACCCTTGGTGTCGAGGTAGGCGTGGGCGGCAGCGACATCTGCGAAGGTTTCGTATTCGGCCGTCGGGATCGCATGACGCTTCATGAACGCCTTGGCGAAGTCTTTCGAGCTTTCGAGCTGCGCAGCTTCCTTCGTGGGCCCGAAAATCTTCAGGCCGCGCGAGCGGAACAGATTGACGATGCCCGCTGCGAGCGGCCCTTCCGGCCCCACCAGCGTGAAGGCGATCTGTTCCTTCTCGACAAAATCGGCGAGCGCAGCCGGCTCGGTGATGTCGACGTTGCGCAGACGCTCGTCCTGGGCGGTGCCGCCGTTGCCAGGTGCCACGTAGACGAGCTGGACTCGCGGCGATTGCGCGAGCTTCCATGCGAGCGCATGTTCGCGACCGCCGGACCCGACGACGAGTAACTTCATGTGATTCCCCGAAGACTTAAAAACCATGAACGACCGGCGCATTGGCGGCGCCGGCCGTGAATATCCACAAGGTTCGCACAAGGCGAACGGCTAACCTGTGACGCCGGCACAAAAAGACGCCTGACGTGCAGCTGGTTTGCAAAAAACGTTGGCAAAGCAAAGACGGCAGACAGCGGGACACAGCGACCGACAGCACCGGCAAAGGACTTCATGCAAGACGCGTGCTACGCACCGCGACAGCCTGCGGGCGCCACGCATGGCGCGCCCGCGCGGCGCTCATTCGCCGGCGATGGCAGCGTTTGTATAGACTTCCTGCACGTCGTCCAGATTTTCGAGTGCGTCGAGCAGCTTTTGCATCTTCACCGCGTCGTCGCCGGTGAACTCCACTTCCGTCTGAGGTTTCATCGTCACCTCAGCCAGTTCCGCCTTGAAGCCGGCGGCTTCGAGCGCAGTCTTCACCTTCGGGAAATCGTTCGGCGGGCACAGCACTTCGATACTGCCGTCCTCGTTCGTCACCACGTCGTCGGCGCCGGCTTCGAGGGCTGCTTCCATCAGCTTGTCTTCGGGCGTGCCCGGCGCGAACAGGAACTGGCCGACGTGATCGAACATGAACGCCACCGAGCCGTCCGTGCCCATGTTGCCGCCGTTCTTGGAGAACGCGTGACGTACTTCCGCGACGGTGCGGATGCGGTTGTCCGTCATGGTGTCGACGATCACTGCCGCGCCGCCGATGCCGTAGCCTTCGTAGCGGATTTCTTCGTAGCTTGCGCCGTCGACGCCGCCAACGCCACGCTGGATGGCGCGATTGACGTTGTCTTTCGGCATGTTGGCGTCATACGCCTTTTCGACGGCGAGCCGCAGACGCGGGTTCGTGTCGATTTCGCCTCCGCCCATGCGGGCAGCGACTTGAATTTCCTTGATGAGCCGCGTCCAGATCTTGCCGCGCTTGGCATCGGTCGCTGCTTTTTTATGCTTGATGTTGGCCCATTTCGAATGACCCGCCATACCTTTCTCCGTCGCGCGCGCCTGCGGGGCGCACGCATAGTGCAATTGTCGTTGCGATGTCGGGCGCTTGGGAAGGCGCGCCTCGATGTCAAACCGCGCTGCCGGACCGCGATGTCCGACCCATTTCATCTTGAACCTGAAGCGCCCGGCAATCGGACCGGACCGGTCTGAACTGGGTCCCGCGGACCCCGCAAAGGCGTGATGCGCCGGGCGATTGTGCAAGTTGAGCCGCTTGATGAGCGGATGCGAATTTTATCATGCCGCGGGGGTGCGGCAGAGGGGTGGCGACGCGAAAGAGCGTGCCTGTTGGGGTTGCGGCGCCAATTTAGCGCCGCTGCGACTCTTTCAAACTCAGTTCTTCGTCCCAAACAGCCGGTCACCCGCATCGCCCAGCCCCGGCACGATATACGCGTGTTCGTTCAGATGCGAATCGAGCGACGCTACGTAAAGTTTCACGTCCGCGTGCGCGTCCTGGAACACCTGCACGCCTTCCGGCGCGGCCACCAGCGCGAGGAACATGATGTTTTCGCCCGGCACGCCGCGGCGCTTGAGCACATCCACGGCATGCACCGCCGAGTAGCCGGTCGCCACCATCGGATCGCACAGGATGAAAATCCGGTCTTCCAGATCCGGCAGCCGCACCAGATACTCGACCGGCCGGTGGTCGTCCGCCCGGTACACGCCGATATGGCCGACGCGGGCCGACGGAATCAGCTCCAGCAGGCCGTCGGACATGCCGACGCCGGCCCGCAGCACCGGCACGATCGCCAGTTTCTTGCCAGCGATCACCGGTGCATCGATCTCGAGCAGCGGGGTGGTGACGCGTCGCGTGGTCATGGGCAGGTTGCGGGTGATCTCATAGCCCATCAGCAGCGTGATCTCGCGCAGCAACTCGCGGAAGGTGCGCGTCGAGGTGTCCCGGTCGCGCATATGCGACAGCTTGTGCTGGATCAGCGGGTGATCGAGGATGAAAAGATTGGGGAAACGGCTGTCCTGTGTCATGGCGGGAGCGCTAGCGGCGGCAAGAGGAATCGGTCGGCGGCCCGTTTAACCGGCAGAACCGGCAGGTGGGCTCGCCACGCGCTGCAAGTTTACCGAAACTGCTGCCCGAAGATACCGGAGATTGCGGGGGCCGTCGGCAGTCAGGCACCGTTTCTTCTAGAATCGGGGGAAACCGTCCGCTCGGGCGCAAGCGGCAGTCGTGGCGTTGCCCTTTCTGAGGCTCCGCCGCGCCGTCATAGGATCAGGAAGAGATAGAGGAGGATGGGCAGATGGACATGGGAATCGCAGGACGTACCGCGCTGGTCTGCGCGGCCAGCAAGGGGCTCGGCCGCGGCTGTGCGGAAGCGCTGGCCGCCGAGGGCGTGAATCTGGTGATCGTCGCCCGCACGGCGGAGACGCTCGAGGCCACCGCCGCCGAAATCCGCGCCAAAACCGGCGTCAAGGTCAAGACCGTGGCGTGCGACATCACCACGCCGGAAGGGCACGCGGCTGCGCTCGCCGCATGTCCAGAGCCGGACATCCTCGTGAACAACGCAGGTGGGCCGCCGCCCGGCGACTTCCGTAACTTCACGCACGACGACTGGATCCGCGCGCTTGAATCGAACATGCTGACGCCGATCGAACTGATCCGCGCCACCATCGATCCGATGATCGCGCGCGGCTTCGGCCGCATCGTCAACATCACGAGTTCGGCGGTGAAGGCGCCGATCGACGTGCTGGGTCTCTCGAACGGCGCCCGCTCAGGTCTGACCGGTTTCGTCGCCGGCCTCGCGCGCAAGGTGGCGCGCGACGGCGTGACGGTCAACAACCTGCTGCCGGGACTGTTCGACACCGACCGCATTGCCACGACCATCAACGCTCAGGCGAAGGCCCAACACCTGTCCGTGGAAGAAACACGCAAGCAGCGCATGGCGTCGATTCCGGCGGGCCGTTTCGGCAATCGCGATGAATTCGGCCGCGCCTGCGCGTTTCTGTGCAGCGTGCATGCCGGCTACATCACCGGGCAGAACTGGCTGCTGGATGGCGGCGCCTATCCGGGCACCTTGTGAGCGGTCGCTGTTTCAGCGCCACACCCCGAAATCACAACCACAACAACACATCTGGATCTGGAGATTGAGTCCCTCATGACGACCCGCATCGCGCTGATTGCGCACGACCACAAAAAGGACGCCATCGTCCAGCTTGCCGGCGAATACGTCGACACGCTACGGCGTTGCGACATTGTTGCAACGGGCACGACCGGCTCGCGAATCGCGGACAAGCATGGGCTGAACGTCGAGCGAATGCTGTCCGGCCCGCACGGCGGCGATCTGCAGATCGGTGCGCAACTCGCCGAAGGTCGCGTCGATATGGTGATCTTCCTGCGCGATCCGATGACGCCGCAGCCACACGAACCGGATATCAACGCGCTGGTGCGCGCCTGCGACGTCCACAACGTGCCGTGTGCGACCAACATTTCGACGGCGCGGATGATTCTTGACGTCCTGACCTTGCGGCTCGCGGAGAAGGTCTGAGATTCGCACCTCGAATTCACTCATCGCAGATAACTTGTACGTCGACAGGAAACATCATGGTCAAGGCAATTCGTTTCGATAAGACAGGCGGCCCCGAGGTGATGAAGTGGGTCGATGTCGAGGTAGGGGAGCCGGGTAATGGCGAGATCCGCATCAGGCAGCATGCGGTCGGCCTGAACTATATCGACGTCTATTTCCGTACCGGTTTGTACCCCTTGCCGCTGCCGGGCGGTCTCGGCATGGAAGCGGCCGGCGAGATCACGGCGGTGGGCGCCGGCGTGACGGGTCTGAAGACCGGCGACCGGGTCGCGTATGTGGCGCGTCCGCCGGGCGCCTATGCCCAGGAGCGCGTGTTGCCCGCGGTTCAGGTCGTCAAGCTGCCGGATGCGCTGAGCTACGAGCAGGCCGCCTCGGTGATGCTGCAGGGCTTGACCGCGCAGTATCTGTTGCGGCGGACCTATCCGGTTAAGGCAGGCGACACGATCCTGATCCAGGCGGCTGCTGGCGGCGTCGGCCTGCTGGCGTGCCAATGGGCAAAGGCGCTGGGCGCGACGGTGATCGGCACGGTCGGCTCGGACGAAAAGGCGGAGATCGCCAAAGCGCATGGCTGCGATCACCCCATCGTCTACACGCGCGAGAATTTCACCAAGCGCGTGCGCGAGATCACCAACGGCGCGGGCGTGCCGGTTGTCTACGACTCGATCGGCAAGGACACGTTTACCGCCTCGCTCGACTGCCTCGCACCACTCGGCCTGTTCGTGAGCTTCGGCAATGCGTCGGGTCCGCTGCCGCCGATCGATTCCTCCGAGTTCGCCGGACGCGGGTCGCTCTTCTTCACCCGGCCGACCCTGTTTACGTACATCGGTAAGCGGAGCGATTACGAGGCGATGTCGGCGGAGCTGTTCGACGTATTGGTGTCGGGCAAGGTCAAGACCAGCATCAACCAGCGCTATCCGCTGTCCGAAGTCGGGAAGGCGCACACCGAACTGGAAAGCCGCCGCACCACCGGTTCGACGGTGCTGCTGCCGTAGCCGCAGTCCGCATCAAGGTGTAATAGCGGCGCCATAAAAATTCCGCGCCGCACCACGCTCCGCACGAGCATGGTCTCTCCGCCGTAAAAGCCAGCCCCCACGCGCGCCAGGCCGTTCCAGCCACACCGGAACGGCCTTTTTCGTTTACACATTTTTTACATCGCCCCTGCCATCTTTGACCAGGACTTTACGCCGATCGGCATAACGTTCTACCCATCCAAAGTCCGCTACTGGAGAACACAAATGGATGTGCTGTATGTCGGGGGGATGGTGCTATTTGCAGCGCTGACCTTTGCTTTGATTGCCGGCTGCGAGAAGTTGATGCAGTTCCGGCGTGGCCAGGGAGCACGCTCATGACCTGGATTCTGTGGTTATCGGGCGCTGCCACTGCGCTGCTTTTCATATACCTGGTCTATGCGCTGCTGCGCGCGGAGGACATTGAATGAACTCGAACAATGTCCTTCAAACGGTCATTTATCTGGTCGTGCTGCTTGCACTCGCCGTACCGGTCTCGCGCTATATCACGCGCGTGATGGATGGCACCTCCCGCGTGGTCCGCTTCGGCGGTCCGCTCGAGCGCGTGCTGTATCGCATCGCCGGCGTCGATTCGTCGGCCGAGATGAGCTGGAAGCATTATGCGATCGCCACCATCGCGTTGAATGCGCTCGGCACGCTATTCCTGTACCTGATATTGCGCGTGCAGGGCTGGCTCCCAGGCAACCCGCAGCAGTTCGGTCCGATGTCGGTCGACAGCGCCTTCAATACGGCTGTCAGCTTCGTCACCAACACCAACTGGCAGGATTACACGCCTGAGCAGACCACCGGCTATCTGACGCAGATGCTTGGCTTCACGGTGCAGAACTTCCTGTCCGCAGCCACAGCCATCGCCGTGGTGATCGCGCTGATTCGTGGCTTTGCCCGGCACACGGCGCAGACCATCGGTAACTTCTGGGTCGACATCACACGGGCAACGCTGTACGTGCTTATGCCGATGGCGGCCATCATCGCCGCGTTGCTGATGAGCCAGGGCGTGATCCAGAACTTCAAGGCATATCAGGACGTGCCGACCCTGCAAACCACTACCTATGCCGCGCCGAAGCTCGACGCACAAGGCAACCCGGTGAAGGATGCGAAGGGTAATGCGGTGACGGTCGACACCAAGCTGACGACGCAGACTATCGCGATGGGCCCGGTGGCATCGCAGGAAGCGATCAAGATGCTCGGCACCAACGGTGGCGGCTTCTTCAACGCGAACTCGGCGCATCCGTACGAAAATCCGACGCCGTTCAGCAACTTCCTGCAGATCGTCGCGATCCTTATCATTCCCGCGGCGCTGGCTCTGGTGTTCGGACGGATGATCGCGGACCGCAGGCAGGGTATCGCGGTACTTGCCGTGATGACGATTGCCTTCACCGCCTGTGTGGTGGGTGAAATCAGCGCCGAGCAGGCAGGCAACCCGGCCTTTACCGCACTGCATGTCGATCAGTCCGCCAATGCGCTGCAGTCGGGCGGCAACATGGAAGGCAAGGAAACGCGCTTCGGCATCGCGCAGTCGGGCATCTTTACGGTCGCCACGACGGCGGCGTCGTGCGGTGCAGTCGACAACACGCATGACTCGCTGACCCCGCTCGGCGGCCTCTACCCGATGTTGCTGATCCAGTTGGGCGAAGTGATCTTCGGCGGTGTGGGCTCCGGTATGTACGGGATGCTCGTGTTCGCGCTGCTCGCCGTGTTCGTCGCAGGCCTGATGATCGGTCGTACGCCTGAATATGTCGGCAAGAAGATTGAAGCGTATGAGATGAAGATGGTGTCGATCGTCGTGCTGCTCACGCCGCTGCTGGTGCTCGTGGGGACCTCGATCGCAGTGCTGAGCGATGCGGGCAAGGCCGGTATCGCCAACCCCGGTCCGCACGGCTTCTCGGAAATTCTCTACGCGTTCAGCTCGGCTGCAAACAACAACGGTAGCGCGTTCGCGGGACTGTCGGTGAATACGCCGTTCTACAACTGGCTGACGGCGATCGCGATGTGGTTTGGCCGCTTCGGCACGATCGTGCCGGTGCTGGCGATTGCCGGCTCGCTGGCAGCCAAGAAACGCCTGGCTGTCACCGGCGGCACGCTGCCTACGCATGGTCCGCTGTTTGTGGTGCTGCTGCTTGGCACCGTGCTGCTCGTCGGCGCACTGACGTACGTGCCTGCGCTCGCTCTTGGCCCAGGCGTCGAACATCTGTTGATGATCGCCGGCCATTGATCCGGGCAACCAGGAAAAAACGAGGCTTCAATGACTGAACATAATGCAACGCGGTCCATGTTCGATCCGGCGCTAGTGCGTCCGGCGATCGTGGACTCATTCAAGAAACTCACGCCACGCACCCAGTTTCGCAACCCGGTGATGTTTTGCGTGTATGTCGGCAGCATTCTGACGACGATCCTCTGGATCGCCGCGCTGGGCGGCCAGGCCGAAGCGCCTGCGGGGTTCATCCTCGCGGTGTCGCTGTGGCTGTGGTTCACGGTGCTCTTTGCCAACTTCGCGGAAGCGCTCGCTGAAGGCCGTTCCAAGGCCCAGGCTGCGTCGCTGCGCAGTGCGAAGAAAGACGTGATGGCCAAAAAGCTCAACGAGCCGCATCCGAAGTCGCCGATCCGCATCATGACGGCTTCCGATCTGCGCAAGGGCGACGTCGTACTGGTGGAAACCAACGACGTGATCCCGGCTGACGGCGAAGTGATCGAAGGTGTGGCATCGGTGGACGAGTCAGCAATTACCGGCGAATCCGCACCGGTGATCCGCGAATCGGGCGGCGATTTTTCGTCGGTAACGGGCGGCACGCGCGTGCTGTCCGACTGGATCGTCGTGCGCGTTACGGCGAATCCGGGCGAAGCCTTCCTCGACCGCATGATTGCGATGGTCGAAGGCGCGAAGCGTCAAAAGACGCCGAATGAAATCGCACTGACGATTCTGCTGGTCGCGCTGACCATCGTGATGCTGCTCGCTACCGCGACGCTGCTGCCGTTCTCGATCTTCTCCGTCGAAGCCGCCAAGGCTGGCCAGGTGGTGAGCGTCACCGCGCTCGTGGCACTGCTGGTGTGTCTGATTCCGACCACGATCGGCGGCCTGCTGTCCGCCATCGGTGTGGCCGGTATGAGCCGCATGATGCAGGCCAACGTGATCGCGACGTCGGGCCGTGCGGTGGAAGCGGCTGGTGACGTCGACGTGCTGCTGCTCGACAAGACCGGCACGATCACGCTCGGTAACCGTCAGGCTTCGACCTTCGTGCCGGCGCCGGGCGTGACTGAAGAAGCGCTTGCCGATGCTGCGCAACTCTCGTCGTTGTCTGACGAAACGCCGGAAGGCCGCAGTATCGTCGTGCTCGCCAAGCAGCGCTTCAACATCCGCGCTCGCGACATGGCTTCGTTGCAGGCAACCTTCCTCGCCTTCACCGCGCAAACGCGGATGAGCGGTGTGGATCTGCCTGGCCGCGAAATCCGCAAGGGCGCGGCCGACGCCGTCAAGACCTACGTCGAAGCAAACGGTGGCCGCTATCCGGCGGAAGTGAACAACGCGGTAGCCGAAGTGGCACGCCGCGGCAGCACGCCGCTGGTGGTAGCCGAGAAGGGTGAGCACGGTGCACGCGTCCTTGGCGTGATCGAGCTGAAGGACATCGTCAAGGGTGGCATCAAGGAACGTTTCGCCGAGCTGCGCAAGATGGGGATCAAGACCGTCATGGTGACGGGCGACAACCGTCTGACGGCGGCCGCGATTGCAGCCGAAGCAGGCGTGGATGACTTCCTGGCGGAAGCCACCCCGGAAGCCAAGCTGACGACGATCCGCGCGCACCAGGCCGAAGGCAAGCTGGTGGCGATGACCGGTGACGGTACCAACGACGCCCCGGCACTGGCGCAAGCCGACGTCGCAGTGGCGATGAATACCGGCACGCAGGCGGCGAAGGAAGCCGGCAACATGGTCGACCTCGATTCGAACCCGACCAAGCTGATCGAGATCGTCGAAATCGGCAAGCAGATGCTGATGACGCGCGGCTCGCTGACGACGTTCTCGATTGCCAACGACGTCGCCAAATACTTCGCCATCATTCCAGCTGCGTTCGCTACGACGTATCCGGCGCTGAACGCGCTGAACGTGATGCATCTGGCGACGCCGGCCTCGGCGATCATGTCGGCGGTGATTTTTAACGCGCTGATCATCGTGCTGCTGATTCCGCTGGCACTGAAGGGCGTGAAGTACCGGCCGCTCGGTGCTTCGATCCTGCTGCGCCGCAATCTGCTGATATATGGCCTGGGCGGGATCATCGTGCCGTTTATCGGCATCAAGCTGATCGACATGGTACTGGCCGCGTTCGGCTGGGTTTAACAGGCAGCGGCCGGCGGCGTGGGCTGCCGGCTGCGTCTAAAAGGATTGCCAATCATGAAACTTTTTCGTCCGCTTATCGTGATCTTTGTCGTGCTGGCGGCGATCACGGGACTCGCTTACCCCGCTGTAATGACGGCCGTGGGCCAGGCTGCGTTCCACGATCAGGCCAACGGCAGCATGATCGAGCAGAACGGCAAGGTGGTCGGCTCGAAGCTGATCGGCCAGCAGTTCGATGCGCCGCAGTACTTCTGGGGCCGTCTGTCGGCCATTAGTCCGAAACCGTATGACCCGACGAGTTCGGGTGGCTCCAACATCGGACCGACCAACCCGGCGTTGTCGGATGAAGTCAAAGGCCGTCTCGACGCGTTGAAGGCGGCGGGTACCGATATGTCGAAGCCGGTACCGGTCGACCTCGTGACCTCGTCGGGTAGCGGCCTTGATCCGGAAATCAGCCCGGCTGCGGCGGCTTACCAGATCGACCGTGTCGCGAAGGCGCGCAAGATGTCGCCGAATGACGTGCAGGCGCTGGTCGACCGCTACACCAGCGGCCGTCAGTTCGGCGTGCTCGGTGAAGCTCGCGTCAACGTGCTGGAGCTCAATCTCGCGCTCGACGCTGCGCATCAAGGCTAAGTCTGTAGTCGTGACAAGGACGGCGGCTGGTTTGGCGCCGTCTTTGGCTTTTGTAGAGCGCGCTGTATGATCGAACAGAACAGAACCATAACTAACCACACCGCATGAACCGACCCGATCCAGACGAGTTGCTCGACAAGCTGCAACGCGACGAAGAAAAACGCCAGCGCGGCAAGCTGAAGATATTCTTCGGTGCGTCGGCGGGTGTGGGCAAAACGTATGCGATGTTGCAGGCCGCAAAGCGGCGCAGCGACGAAGGCGTGGATGTGCTGGTCGGCATCGCCGAAACGCATGGCCGTGGTGAGACCGCAGCGCTGCTCGAGGGGCTTGAGGTTTTGCCGCTCGCGCATATCGAATACCGCGGCCGCAAGCTCGGAGAATTCGATCTCGACGCCGCGCTCGCCCGCAAGCCGCAACTGATCCTCGTCGACGAACTCGCGCATTCGAACGTGCAGGGCGCACGCCATCTGAAGCGCTGGCAGGACGTCTACGAACTGCTCGATGCCGGCATCGACGTCTACACGACGGTCAACGTTCAACACCTCGAAAGCCTTAATGATGTGGTCGGACAGATCACCGGCATCCGCGTATGGGAGACGGTGCCTGACCGCGTGTTCGACCGTGCCGACGAAGTCACGCTGGTCGACTTGCCGGCCGAGGAACTGCTCGACCGGATGCGCGACGGCAAGGTTTATCTGGCGCAGCAGGCCGAGCGCGCGGTGCGCAACTTCTTTCGCAAGGGTAACCTGATCGCGCTGCGTGAACTGGCGCTGCGCCGCACGGCGGACCGGGTCGACGCGCAGATGCGTGAGTACCGCGCCGATCGTTCGATTCAACGTATCTGGCAGGCGCGCGACCGGCTGCTGGTGTGCGTGGGCCCAGGTCCCGAAGCGCCGATTCTGGTGCGCGCCGCGGCCCGTCTTGCCTCCAGTCTGAAAGCCGACTGGCTGGCCGTGTATGTCGAGACACCGAAGCTGCAACGGCTGCCGGAAGCGCGTCGTGAGCGCACGCTCAACGCGTTGCGGCTTGCCGCCGAACTCGGCGCGGAAACCGCCACGCTCGCGGGCGCCGATGCTGTCTCCGCATTGATCAGTTATGCGCGCGTGCGCAACGTCTCGAAGCTGGTAGCAGGAGCGTCGGCGCGTATCGGTGTAGCGCGCTTGCTGCGCCGCCCGCTTGGCGATCGCATCGCGGAGAAGGCCGGCGATCTCGACTTGACCTTGATTCGCGCGTCGTCGGAACGCGACGGCCTCGAACGCCGCACGATCGCCGACGAAGGCGTGAACGCGTGGCGCGAGGCACTCTCCGCGGCTCGCGAACGGCGTTCGCCGCCAGGTGCGTATGGTTGGGCACTCGCGATCTGCGCGGGCATCACCGCAGTGGCCAGCCAGCTGTTCGCCCATATCGACCTGACCAATCTCGTGATGCTGTACCTGCTCGGGGTGATCTTCACCGCGGTCAAACTGGGACGCGGGCCGGGCGTGGTGCAGTCGTTTGTCAGCGTGGCGGCGTTCGATTACTTTTTCGTGCCGCCGCGCATGTCGTTCTCGGTGTCCGACACCCAGTATCTGCTGACCTTCTTCGGCATGCTGCTGACCTCGCTGGTGATCAGCCATCTGACGTCGAGCCTGCGCCGGGAGGCGAGCGTCGCGCGGCGTCGCGAACAGCGCACTGGCGCAATGTACGCGATGGCGCGCGAGCTGGCCGCGGCGCTGACGATGGAGCAGATCGTCGGCATCGGCAGCCGCCATGTGAGCGAAGTGTTCGGCGCGCGCGTCGCGATCCTGTTGCCGGATAGTGCGGATCAGGTGAAGCAGAAGATCGAAGATCCGGATGCAGCGATCACGCTCGAAGGCGAATCGCTCGATATCGACGTCGGCCAGTGGGTGTATGACCAGCAGAAGCCGGCCGGTCATGGCACCGATACGCTGCCGGCCGCCACTGCACTGTATTTGCCGCTGAAGGCGCCGATGCGCACGCGCGGCGTGCTGGCGGTGGTGATGCGCGACGAGCGTGAGCTTGCCGTGCCGGAGCAGCAGCGCATGCTCGACGCGTTTGCCGCGCAGATTGCGCTCGCCGTGGAGCGGGTGCACTACGTCGACATCGCGCGTGACGCGCTCGTCAACATGGAGTCGGAGCGCTTGCGCAATTCGTTGCTGTCGGCCATTTCGCACGATCTGCGCACGCCGCTGACGACGATTGTCGGCTTTTCGTCAATGCTTGCGCAGACCCGCGAGGGCCAGGCGGTCAAGCAGCCTGGCGACGAACTTGTGGAAGCGATCCACGAGGAGGCGCTGCGCATGACCGGCATCGTCACCAATCTGCTCGACATGGCGCGTCTGCAGGCGGGCGGTCTGCAACTGAACCGCCAGTGGTCGCTGCTCGAAGAAACCGTGGGCGCCGCGCTGCGCGCATGCCGGCGCGTGCTCGCGAAACACCCGGTGCAGGTGAAACTGGCGCCCGATCTGCCGCTGCTGCAACTCGACGCAGTGCTGATGGAGCGGCTCTTCTCGAACCTGTTCGAGAACGCAGCGAAGTACACGCCGGCCGATACTCCGCTCACGATCGGCGCGGACATCATCGACGAGGACGGCAAGCCGTTCGTCCGCGTGACCGTCGACGATACCGGCCCGGGGCTGCCCGTCGGCATGGAAGCGCGCGTGTTCGAAAAATTTACCCGCGGCGAGAAAGAGTCGGCCAAGCCTGGTATCGGTTTGGGCCTGGCGATTTGCCGGGCCATTGTCGAAGCCCATGGCGGTACTATCGGCGCAATGAACCGGGTGGCGCGCGACGGCCATGTCGAAGGCGCGCGCTTCTGGTTCAATCTGCCGGTGGAGACGCCTCCGCCTGCGCCCGACGTGCAGGAAGATAACGACGAGGGGATGTCCCCCGAGCCGTACCCCAAGCAGACTTCAAAGCCTACCCATGAGTGACCCGAGCATCACCGTCGTCCTGATCGAAGACGAAAAACAGATTCGCCGTTTCGTGCGTGCCTCGCTGGAAGGCGAGGGTATCGTCGTCCATGACGCCGAGACCGGCAAGCAAGGGCTCGTGGAAGCCGCGACGCGCAAGCCCGACCTCGTGATCGTCGATCTCGGCCTGCCCGATACCGACGGGCTCGACGTGATCCGCGAACTGCGCGGCTGGAGCGACCTGCCGGTGATCGTGCTGTCGGCGCGAACCCAGGAGACCGAAAAGGTGGCCGCGCTCGACGCCGGTGCCGACGATTATCTGACCAAACCGTTTGGCGTGTCGGAGTTGCTGGCGCGGATTCGCGCCCATATGCGCCGGCGCAACCAGGGCGGCGCCAATGAATCACCGCAGGTGCATTTCGGGGCGGTGACGGTCGACCTGGCGTTGCGGCAGGTGAGCCGCGACGGCGCCGCGATCCATCTGACGCCGATCGAATACCGGCTCCTTGCCACATTGGTGCGGCATGCCGGCCGGGTGCTCACGCACCGGCAGTTGCTGCGCGATGTGTGGGGGCCGTCGCATGTGGAGAGCCATCACTATCTGCGCATCTATATGGCCCATTTGCGGCAGAAGCTCGAGCGCGACCCGGCGCAACCGGAACATATCGTTACCGAGACGGGGGTCGGATACCGGCTGGTTGGAGCCGCATAGGAGCGCCCAATCTTGATATAATTACAGATCGTAAGGACGACCTTGCGCATCTGCATCGAACGGGGACGGCCCCATCTGAATCATGGAGTCGTTTCATGTCCTGGTTTCTTCTGCTGATTGCCGGTTTGCTCGAAGTTGCGTGGGCAGCCGGTCTCAAGACCTCCGAAGGCTTTACCAAGCTGTGGCCGTCCGTGTTCACGGTCGTGACTTCCCTCGGCAGCTTTGCGCTGCTCGCCATCGCCATGCGCCAGTTGCCGCTTGGCACCGCCTACGCGGTGTGGACCGGAATCGGCGCTGTGGGCGCGTTTATTTTTGGCATCGTCATAATGGGCGAAGCGTTGACGGTGGCGCGGGTGGCCAGCGCGTCCCTGATTGTGATCGGCCTGATCGGACTCAAACTCTCCTCCGGCCATTAAAACGGCCCCCTGACTGCTCGTTTTGCAGTCTATAGCCGGTTTTCGCGGATATTAGAGCCTGAAATTGCAGTCTGCTCTGCGGTCTGCGAATTAACGTGGCTATAATGAAGTCGATCTCAATTTAATCTGTCCCGCGTCCGGCTTGGCGCGGGTCTGACAGCTTCGCTGCAGCGGGTGTCCGCAGTGGCAGAAGCGCCCGGCACGCGCAACGTGCCTGGAGGCTGCCATGCTTGAACCTCTCTCGCTAGCGGCGGGCCTGTCCTGGGGCAGTGGCCTCCGTCTCTATCTGACCGTCCTGTTAGCCGGCGTGTTTGCGCGCCTCGGTCTCGTCCATCTTCCCGATACCTTGTCCGTGCTGGCCTCGCCATGGGTGATCGGGGTGGCGGCTGTGCTGACGGTCACCGAGTTTCTGGCCGACAAAATTCCTGCTTTCGATTCCCTCTGGGACGCGATTCACACCTTTATCCGGATTCCCGCCGGTGCCGTGCTGGCTGCCGGTGCGCTCGGCCATGCCGATCCGGCGCTGCTGACCGTGGCGGCGCTCGCCGGCGGCACGTTGGCCGGTACCGCGCATCTGGCGAAGGCTGGTACGCGCGCGCTGATCAACCTCTCGCCTGAGCCGGTTTCGAACATCGTGACCTCGACCGCCGAGGATGGGCTCGTGTTCGGCGGTTTGTTGCTGGCGCTCTTCGTCCCGGTGCTGTTCCTGTTGCTGATGGTCGGCTTTCTGATGCTGGCGGCCTGGGTGTTGCCGCGTCTGTGGCGCGGCGTGCAGGGCGGCTTTCGCGGCATGGCGACCCATATGGTGTCGCGCTTCGCCAGGAGTCGGCACGATTGAGCGATTCGGCACGAGTATCGCCGGCGCCGCCAGCGGCCGTCGTCCGCGCCGCGCCGGGGCGTCGTTTTAGCGGGGGCGATCTGGTGCGTCAGGCCGTGCGGATGACCGCCCGCGACTGGCGCGCAGGCGAGTTGACGATGCTGCTGCTGGCGCTGGTGCTGGCCGTGGCGGCCCTCTCGAGCGTCGGCTTTCTCGCCGACCGATTACATCTGGGGCTTGAGCGCGATGCGCGGCGAATGATCGGCGCCGACTTCATCGTGCGCTCCGATCATCCCGTCGATCCGCAATTCAGCACCGAGGCCAAATCGCTTGGCCTGCAGATGGCGAACACCGCCATTTTCCCCAGCATGATCAGTACGATGGGCGCCCAGCCGGTCTCGCGGCTGGCGGCGCTCAAAGCCGTTACATCGGCGTATCCGCTGCGTGGCGCGCTGCGCATTACGACTGCACCGAACGCGCCCGATCACGAGGCGCGAGGGATTCCCGCGCCCGGCACGGTGTGGGTCGATCAGGCGCTGCTCGACGCGTTGAAGGTGCATGTCGGCGATACGGTGAGGGTCGGCAACCGCACGTTCACGATCGCCGCGATCATCACGCGTGAACTGGACCGCGGCTTCGGCTTCGTCAATTTTTCGCCACGGTTGATGCTGCGTGACGATGAGCTCAAGTCCACCGGTTTGATCGTGTTCGGCAGCCGCGTGACGTACCGGTTGCTGGTGGCGGGTGCGCGCCCGGCGGTCGAGAAGTTTGCCGCTTTTTCGCATGCCCGCGTCGACGACGGCAAGATGCGCGGCGTCGCGCTCGAATCGCTGAAGGACGGTCAGCCGCAGGTGCGCGAAACGCTCGATCGCGCGGGACATTTTCTGACCCTGGTGTCGCTGCTCACCGCGATGCTGGCGGCGGTCGCGATTGCGATGGCTTCGCACCGCTACATGCGGCGCCATCTCGATGGCTGCGCGGCGATGCGCTGTCTCGGTGTCAGTCAGCGCACGCTGCGTTCGCTGTTTCTGCTGGAGTTTCTCGGACTCGGTCTGCTTGGCGGAGCAATCGGCGTGCTGCTTGGCTATGCGGGACATCTGGCGTTGCTGAGCTGGCTGGGCACGTTGATCGACGTAGTGCTGCCGTATCCGGGCGCGTGGCCCGCGGTCGAAGGGATTGCGGCGGGTCTCGTGCTGCTGCTCGGCTTCGCGTTGCCGCCGTTGTTGCCGTTGACGCGTGTGCCGCCGGTGCGCGTGCTGCGCCGCGAATGGGGCGAGGAGGCGCGCACGGCATGGGCCGCGTATGCCCTGGGAATCGTGCTGTTCGCTGCACTGCTGATCGTGGCGGCCGGCGAAGTGAAGCTTGGCGGGATCGTCGCTGGCGGCTTTGCCGGCGGCCTGCTGGTTTTTGCCTTGATCGCCCGTCTCGCGTTGTGGGGCGCCGCGCGCATCGTGCGTAGCGAACGCGTCAATGCCGGCATTGGCTGGCGCTATGCGCTGGCCTCGCTCGAGCGGCGCAGCAGCGCCAGCGCGTTGCAGATCACGGCACTCGGTATCGGCCTCATGTGTCTGCTGTTGATTGCAATGACACGCAACGATCTGGTGGACGGCTGGCGCAAATCGACGCCGCCCGACGCACCCAACCAGTTCATCATCGACATCCAGCCCGACCAGCGTGCAGGGGTGACGCAGTACCTCAAGAGCCACGACGTGCCCGATGCGGCGCTTTCGCCGATGGTGCGCGGGCGGCTGATTGCGATCAACGGCAAGCCCATTAATCCGGACCAGTACAAGAGCGACGATGCCAAGCGCCTCGTCGACCGCGAATTCAACCTGTCGTACACGACGAGTCTGCCCGACGACAATCGGATCGTCGCGGGTAAGTGGTACGGCGACACGAAGGCGCCGCAGATTTCGATCGAGGAAGGGCTCGCGAAAACGATCCACGTGAAGGCTGGCGACACGCTGCGCTTCGACGTGACCGGTTTGCAGATCGATGCGCCGGTGACGAGCATCCGCAAGCTCGACTGGGGTTCGTTCAAGGTCAACTTTTTCGTGTTGATGCCGCCTGCTGCGTTGCAGGATTTCCCGGCCAGCTTCATCACGAGTTTCCACTTGCCGCCTGAGAAGAGCGCCACGATCGATGGTCTGATCGGTGCCTATCCGAATCTCACGGCCATCGATGTGGGCCCGATTCTCGCGCAGATGCAACGCATGCTGGAGCAGGTGATCGGCGCGGTGCAATTCCTGTTTGCCTTCACGCTCGCCGCGGGTGTGCTGGTGCTGTACGCGGCGCTCGCGGGCACGCGCGACGAGCGTATGCGAGAATCCGCGCTGCTGCGCGCGCTCGGTGCGTCGCATCGGCAGGTGCGCGCCGTGCAGGTGGCGGAGTTCGTCGCGGTAGGGGCGCTGGCTGGGCTGATGGCGGCGGCAGGCGCTGAAGTGGTGGGCTGGCAACTCGCGACGCGGGTGTTTTTCTTCTACCTGAACTTCGACCCGTGGCTGCTGCCTGCCGGTATCGCAGCAGGCATCGCTTGCGCGGGTGTGGGCGGCTGGTTGAGCCTGCGTCATGTGCTGGCCCGTCCCGCGTTGCAATCGCTGCGTGATGCGTGATACCTGAGCGGCAGTGACCGGGCAGTTCTTTCTTCGATTCCTTTTGCAGATAGCAGTTGACCGTATGACCGATCCGATCGACGAAGCGCCAGCGCAACCGACGGCCTTCGAACTGGTGGGCGGCGAGACGCGCGTGCGCGAACTCATCGACCGTTTCTACGACCTGATGGACCTCGAGCCCGAATTCGCGGGGATCCGAGCGCTGCATCCGCCGACCCTCGACGGCTCGCGCGACAAGTTCTTCTGGTTCCTGTGCGGCTGGCTCGGTGGCCCGGACCATTACATCAGCCGCTTCGGCCATCCGCGTCTGCGTGCCCGGCATCTGCCGTTTGCGATTGCTTCGAGTGAGCGCGATCAGTGGCTGCGGTGTATGGCGTGGGCGATGCAGGACGTGGGACTGGACGAGCCGCTGCGTGAGCGCCTGCTGCACTCGTTCTTTGATACGGCCGACTGGATGCGGAATCGGCCGGATTGATTGGAAGGGGAGACACGTCAGATGAGCGGGCTGTCTGGTTCCTTCGCCTATGACGCCGCAGCCGATTACGCCGCGCTCGACGAGCGGGCGCGAGTGGTGTTGGACTGCTGGTTTGGCGCGCCGGATTCCGTTACGTATGGGCAGGACAGAAAGCTGTGGTTCAAGCGCGATGCCGCGTTCGACGCCATGCTGCACCAGCGCTTCGGTGAACTGCTCGAGCTCGCTGCGCAGGGAGCCTTGGACGCGTGGGCCGTTACACCGCTTGGGGGTCTTGCGCTCGTTATCGTGCTCGATCAGTTTTCACGCAATCTATATCGCGGAACAGCGCGAGCATTCGCTGGCGATGCCCATGCGCTGAGGATTGCCAGGCAAATGATCGCAAACGGTGCAGACCAGCTTCTGCCGACCCTGCTTCATCGTGCCTTTGCTTATTTGCCGTTCGAGCACGACGAGTCGCTTGCCGGTCAGCGTGAATCGCTGCGGCTGTTCAAACCGTTCGAAGCGCAGCCGAAGAGAATCGCAAGTTACTACCAGGCCGCAGCCAGACACGCGGCGGTCATCGAACGGTTTGGGCGGTTTCCACATCGCAACGCGGCGTTGGGACGTGTGTCTACCGAAGAAGAGCAGGATTTCCTGCGCAAACCGGGATCGTCGTTCTGAGGAGCGCGTGCTGTGCCCAGGTTATCGAGCGCGGCAGGCGAACGAAAAATCAGCGTCCGCCGGCTATATCAAGCACTGCGCCGGTTACATACGAAGCCGCATCGCTCAGCAGCCAGACGATGCCTTCCGCGACTTCATCTGCGCTGCCGGGACGACCCAGCGGCGTCTGCGAGCCAAGCACCGCGGCGCGGTCCGGACGCCCACCGCTGGCATGGATCTCGGTATCGATCAGACCAGGCCGCACCGCGTTCACGCGTATCCCTTGCGGGCCGAGTTCCTTGGAGAGGCCAATCGTCATCGTATCGATGGCGCCTTTTGAGCCCGCGTAATCGACGTACTCGTTCGGCGCTCCGAGACGCGCGGCGGCCGAAGAGAGATTGACGATCACACCACCTTCGCCGCCGCGGTCTTTCGACATCCGGCGGGCAGCTTCCCGGGCGCATAGATAAGCACCGAGAACGTTGACGTCGAACATGCGCTGCAGGCGTGCCACATCCATATCGGCCAGCGGCATGCCGGGCGCGACGATGCCCGCGTTGTTCACCAGTGCATCGATCCGGCCAAATGCCTCAACGACCGCATCGAACATTCCAATCACGTCTGCTTCGCTTGCCACGTCGCCTTTGATCACGCGGGCATGGCCGCCAGCCCGCACGACCTCCGCCGCGGTTTCCTGCGCGGCGTTTTCGTTGCTAGCGTAGTTCACACCGACCGACCAGCCGCGTGCGCCCAGCAAACGCGCTGTCGCGCGGCCGATGCCGCGGCTTGCGCCCGTGATCAGAACGACCTTCGTCATGAATGACTGCCCCTGTAAGCGGTAAGCGGTAAGCGGTAAGCGGCGAGCGGCGAGCGGCGAGCGGCGCTCAAACTGCGTCGCGGTTTTCGGCCCATTTGTCTTTCGGCGGCGACTGATAACCGCGCAGCCTGGCGATCAACGCCACCGGGTCTGAATCGACCTGCAGGATGTCGTGATAGGTCTGGCGCATGAAGCCTTCCTGCACCGTATGCTCGAGCATCGCGATCAGCGGATCGTAGTAGCCGTCTATGTTGAGCAGTGCCACCGGCTTCTGGTGATAGCCGAGTTGCGCCCACGTATAGGCTTCGAACAGTTCTTCGAGCGTCCCCACGCCGCCGGGCATCGCAACGAACGCATCCGACAGGTCCGCCATCATCTTCTTGCGCTGGTGCATGTCGGGCACGACGTGCAATTCGGTCAGCCCGTTGTGGCCGACTTCCTTGTTGACGAGCAGCTCTGGAATCACGCCGATGGCGCGGCCGCCGGCCTCCATCACCGCGTCGGCAATCGTGCCCATCAGGCCGACCTTGCCACCGCCATAGACGAGCGCCAGGTCCGCAGCGACCAGAGCCCGGCCGAAGCTGCGAGCGGCCTCGGCGTAGAGCGGTTTGGCTCCGTTAGAAGAGCCGCAGTACACACATACCGCCTTCATATTCAAACGTCCTTCGGTTCGTTGCGCGGCGTGGCGCCTTCTTTTTGCGGCAGGTAGTCGTAGAACTCGCGCTTGGGCAGTTTGCCCGAAATCAGATCGTCGAACAGTTGCCGCGAGCGGCCACGCAGATACGGCGCCATCAGCGAAACGATCTGCACGCTGACCTGATGCAATTCAGCGCGAATCGCTTCCTGCTCGTTGTATTTGCGCGGGTTCATCACGAACTGGTACGACAGCCAATAAGTGCCGATTACGCCGACGTTGGTGGCGATCACGTTTAGTTCATCCGGCGTCGCCACCATTTCGCCGTCTGCGACGAGTTGATCGCAGAACTGGCTGGCAAAGCGCACCTTATGGCTGATGATCTGCTTGAAGTGCGTCTCGAGCGTGCGGTTGCGCGCCAGCAGATCGTTCAGGTCGCGATACAGGAAGCGATAGCGCCATGTGAAATCGACCATGTACTGCAGATAGGACCACATCTCGTCGATCGTCGCGCGGTGATCGTCCGGAAAGCGCAGACGCTTTTCGATCTCCTGCTCGAACTGGCTGAAGATGCTGTTGATGATGTCGTCTTTGTTGCGGAAGTGGTAGTACAGATTGCCCGGACTGATTTCCATTTCCTCGGCGATCGTCGTCGTGGTGACGTTCGGCTCGCCGATTTCGTTGAATAGCTTCAACGACAGTTCGAGAATCCGTTCGCGGGTGCGGCGGGGAGGTTTTGCTTCCATGTCGTCCGGCCCTGGTAGCGCCGGGCTGGCCGCGCAGCGCTGTGCCGCTGCTGCCTGCTAACCCTGACGCGGTTGGTATATTTCGAGACTATCGAACGATTATAAACCGACCGTTCTGATACCCAAGCCAAAGTCAGGGTTTTCACGCCGTGGTCGCATGCGCAGCGCGAGGCTAGAGCCACGCGCCGATCCAATGCACCAATAATGGGCCAACAATCAGCACCCACGTCATCAGACACATACCGAGCGCCACCATCACGGCCGCGCTGCCGAGATCCTTGGCGCGCCGCGACAACTCGTGCCGTTCGAGCGAGATACGGTCAATAGCGGCCTCGACGCTCGAATTCAGCAGTTCGACGATCAGCACCAGCAGCACCGAGCCGAGCAGCAACACGCGGCTCACCGGATCGACGGGGACGATCACGCCGCAGGGCACGAGGATGGCTGCCAGCGTCAGTTCCTGACGGAACGCGCTTTCTTCGCGGATTGCGACCTGAAAGCCGGCCAGCGAGTTTTTCATCGCGTGCCATGCACGCGTCACGCCGCGATTGCCTTTGTACGGGTTGAACGGCAATGGCGCGAGGGGATCGTCCGGACCTAGCGGTTCATGGGCTTCAGCGTGCGCGTCGTGAGCAGCGCCTGTCGCGGCATCGGATTGCCGTGCGTGGCCGCGGGTCTGCGCGTCGTTTGCAGAATGTGAATTCGGTTGCAGCGAAGGGCCAGGCCCGCGGCGCAGCGATGCGCCGTCCGTCGTTTGCGGCGCGCTCGCTTCGTGGACGTCGTCGAACGGATCGATACCGGTCCGATCCGTTTCGACGGAGTGCAGCGTGTCGTGCGGTGCACGACGGGCGCTGGAGGGTCTTGCTCGCATGGGCGGCTTGGCGGAGCGCGTCACGCGGCCGCGCTCTCCTCGCTGAACGTAGGCCGCGGCAGCGGCTTCAGATGCGCGGCGAACTGCTCGGAAGCGGCGGTCCACGAAAAGCGCTCGGCCCATGCGCGAGCATGATTGCGGTCGATTTTCAGCGCTTCGAGGCAGGCCTCGCGCAGATCTTCGTTCATCGCGCCGGCGCCGCCGTCGCCCAGCACGTCGATCGGTCCGGTGACCGGGTAAGCGGCGACCGGCGTGCCGCAGGCGAGCGCTTCGAGCAGCACGAGGCCGAACGTATCGGTGCGGCTCGGGAACACGAACACGTCAGCCGCGGCGTACACCTTGGCGAGTTCCGCCTGGGTCAGCACGCCCAGGTAGTTCACCGTCGGATAGCGCGACTTCAGTTCGGCGAGCGCCGGGCCTTCGCCGGCCACCCACTTCGAACCCGGCAGATCCAGCTTGAGAAACGCTTCGACGTTCTTCTCGACGGCTACGCGGCCGACGTACAGAAAGATCGGCCGTGCCGTATTCAGCACCTTCGAATCCATCTGATGAAAGATGTCCAGGTCGACGCCGCGCGTCCACAGCACTACGTTCGTGAAGCCGAATTTTTCGAGGTCGGTCTTGACGACCGGCGTCGGCGCCATCACGGCCAGCGACGCCTTGTGGAACCAGTGCAGGAACTTGTAGGTTGCGGCGAGCGGAATGCCGAAGCGGGCCTGCACGTATTCCGGAAAGCGCGTGTGATACGCCGTCGTGAAGGGCAGCTTATGCTTGATCGCGTAAGCTCGCGCAGCCATGCCGAGCGGGCCTTCGGTGGCGATGTGCAACGCGTCCGGAGCGAACCCGTCAATGCGTTCGTGGAGCTTGCGCTTCGGGAACAGCGACAGGCGGATTTCAGGGTACGTCGGACACGGGATCGTCTTGAATTCGAGCGGCGTCAACAGGTCGACACGGTGGCCAAGCGCGGTGAGTTCGCGGGTCGTGTTCTTCAGCGTGCGTACCACGCCGTTGACCTGCGGCTCCCATGCATCGGTGACGATCATGATCTTCATCGGTTTTGGCCCAGTAGAAGTTAAAAGTGATGACGCGGGGGACTGCTAATTGGCCACTAGGCGGTCGCGCGGGCCTTTTGCGGACGCACTTCCGGCGCACGCATCACGGTCCAGTAGATCACCTTGAGTTCACCTTCGAAGGTCTCGACGAGCGCCGACAGGCTTTCGACCCAGTCACCGTCGTTGCAATACAGCACGCCGTCGATATCGCGAATCTCCGCCTTGTGGATGTGTCCGCAGACCACGCCGTCGCAACCGCGGCGACGCGCTTCATCGGTCATCACACGTTCGAACGAGGAGATGAAATTCACCGCGTTCTTCACCTGATGCTTGAGGTACTGCGACAGCGACCAGTACTGGAAGCCGAGACGGCTGCGGATCCGGTTGAACCAGCGGTTCAGCACGAGGATCACCGTGTAGAGCGTGTCGCCGAGATAGGCGAGCCACTTCGCATGCTGGATCACGCCGTCGAACAGGTCGCCATGCACGATCCACAGGCGCTTGCCGGCGAGCGTGGTGTGAAACGCTTCGCCGCGCACGTGGATGTCGCCGAACGCGAGGTCGCAGAACTGGCGCGCGGCTTCGTCGTGATTACCGGGGATGTAGACGACCTGGGTGCCTTTACGGGCTTTACGGAGAATTTTCTGCACGACGTCGTTGTGCGCCTGCGGCCAGTACCAGCCTTTTTTCAACTGCCAGCCGTCGATGATGTCGCCGACCAGGTACAGGTACTCCGAGTCGTTGTGACGCAGAAAGTCGAGCAGATACGACGCCTGGCAACCACTCGAACCCAGATGGATATCGGACAGCCAGATCGTGCGGTAGCGGTGCGGCTCCTCATGGTCATCGTCCTGATGGCCAGGTTGCGGTTCCGAGGAGAGCGGTGGCAGTGGGATCGGCAGGCCGGCACCGAAGGAGGCAGAGTCCGGCCGGAAAGCGACGGGGTCGACGCTCGGGCCAGTCTGGCGGAACAAGGAAGTCGCGGACGTTTTGGGGTCCATGGCTCGCGCGTCGAGTTGCAGTGCCCGTATTGCGCCATCCGCGTGTGACTGTGCCGTGACAGTCACGAGAACTTCTTATTACGCGGAAGGCGTGGCGGCAACGACGATGCGTGTTCCGGCGAGCCGGTCGTGCAGAAACTGGCGGCTCGCGCCTAGGCGCCCGGTGGCGGCCCATAAGACGAACCAGACCGCAGCAATCATCAGCGTATGCGGCAGCGAAAGGCCGAGCAGGGGATGCAGCGCAAGCGGGGGCAGAAACCACAGCCAGGCCAGCAGATAGCGCAGGACGGCCCGTGGCGCGGACAGCGGCGAGCCGTTGGCGGCGACTACGCGCAGCCGCCAGGTTTTCATGGGTAGGGTTTGTCCGCTGTGGGTCCAAAACCACACAAAGTACAGACCGACCACGAAACCGATCCATGCGGCCATGATGTTGTGATGGGTCAGGCCGTTGCGTTGCTGCGTCAATGTGCTGAAAAGATATCCGGCGATGAACACCACACCGAACAGGATGACACCCTCATAGAGCATCGTCGCGAGCCGGCGGCGCACTGACGGCGTGGCCGGTAACGGAGCCGCGGGCGGTAGGGGCGTGGCAAGCGGATCGGACACGTTGGGCGCGGTGGGCACGTTCATATGTGGAAGGCAGGAGCCGAGGCCGGATCGGGCGCGCCGTGCTCAGGAGCCGCCGTTGTAAATCGACGGTGTTTCGCGTGGCATGATCGGCGCCGGAGTCGGCGCGGGCGCCGGCGGGACAAGGCTGCCGGAGGGCGGTAGCGCAGGCGCTACCGGCAGTGCGCCGCCGGTAGCCGACGCGCTGGCCGTGGCCACGACACCGCTCGCGGCCCGTTCGCGGCCGTTGACTAGGCGTTCGATGTCTTTTAGCTCACTTTTGCCGGTGGGCGGAGCGCTCACGACCGTTGGCCGCCGCTTGCGCTCGCTCGCCGCGAGCCGCTCTTTCTGCTCTTCAGGTAACTGCTGATACGCCTTCCAGGCTTTCTGGCGGGCTTCCCGTGGCAGTTCCTTCGAAACCTGATAGTTTTCCCGCGCGACGCGGCGCTGGTCCGGTGTCAGACGGACCCATTCGGTCATACGGTCGTGCAGGCCTTTTTGTTGTTCAGGCGTCAACTTCGAGTAACGTGAGGCGATCTTGATCCATTTTCGCTTACGTTCGACGCTGAAGGTATCCCACACGTCGGCAAACGGCGCCAGGGCGACGTGCTCGGCATCGGAGAGACGCGACCATGACAGCGGGCTGCTGTTGCTGGCCAGTCCCGGAATTTCAACGCCCAATGCCGGGGTAGCAGGCTTGGCGGGCGAACCGCCAGCAGCCGTCGGCGCCGCAACAGTCGAGGCGCTCGGGTAGAAGCGCGGATAAGTGGCGGCAAATGACACGAGGGCCGCAATGGCACACCCGAAAACAACGGCGAGGCCGCGCTTGTAACTCACCCGAAGAGTCTCCCGCTTAGTGCGCGCGCGACAGATACGCGTTGAAGCCGTGATCGAGGTATGCGTTGAGCGGCAGATCGTCACTCAGCATTGCGGCGTCAATATCGGCGAGTTCAGCGGTGCGTTGCTGGTCTTCCCAGTAGGCGATCGCCACGAGGCTGACCACGAGCGCCGCCAGCGGCCAGGCAAGCGCGAAGCGGCGCAGCGGCGAACGGCGGCGGTGCGGGGCTTCGGCCTGCGGCATGCCGGACAGCGCACCGGCAGCGCCGGCGAAGGCGGGCACGAACACGGGCGCGCTCACTGGCTCGGGCTTCTTGCGGGCGAGCGCGGCACGGCGCGCCACGGCGAGCCGGTCAACGGCGGCGGGGGAAATACTGGCGGCGTTTTCGTCGAGCGCGCGGCGTACTTGCCGCGCGAATTCGAGTTCTTTTGTATCGAGAGAGGAGCTCATAGCGTGATTCCTTTGGCCTTGAGCGCTTGTGCCAGCGTATGCGTGGCTCGCGAACAGTGTGTTTTTACACTGCCCTCGGAGCAGCCCATCGCAGCAGCAGTCTCGGCGACATCCATATCTTCCCAATAACGCATGAGAAACGCCTCCCGTTGACGTGCCGGTAATTTTTGGATCTCGTCGTCAATCAACTGTAAGACTTGTTCGCGCTCGAGCTTCTGTTCATTGCTCTCGGCGCCGACGGAGCCCTCTTGTGCTTCGAATGTCTCCAGCGGGTCGAATTCGTCATCCTCGGAGTTCCCGAGCGACGAGAACAGACTGACCCAAGTATTGCGCACTTTCTGCCGACGAAAAAAGTCGTGCATCGCATTCTGCAGAATACGCTGAAACAGCAGCGGAAGTTCAGCTGCTGGTCGGTCGCCGTATTTTTCGGCGAGCTTGATCATCGCGTCTTGCACGATGTCGAGCGAGGCGTCGTCGTCCCGCACGGCGTAGACCGTCTGCTTGAACGCGCGCCTTTCGACGCCCGCCAGAAAATCGGCGAGTTCCTTGTCTGATGCCATCCGTTGGGGGTCGGCGCAGCGAGCGTGCGCGTAATCGATCGAAATTGTCGTAAAACTGGCGGATGCTAACAAACTTTCGCCCCGCTGGGGAAAAACACGAAGCCCTATCGATGCCTGCGACAGCCTTTTGTCCTGTTTTGACCATCCTGGGACGGATGGCGCGGAAATATTTTCTTGACCATCTCGCCGTCAGCAGATATCTTCGACGGTTCGCAACATAAGTGACTTGTCTCATTTGAGGTGTGGCCCAAGAAGCTCACCTGTCAAAGTGGACGCGCCGCTTGAACCCGAGCCACAAGCCCGGCAGAGAGCACCCGATCAATTTTTTGCCGAAAATTCGAAAGGTGATTGTGATGAATATGCCCAGCGCGGAATTCTCCACGTCGGATACGACTCCCCATCGCGAAACTGACTCCTCGATTGGCGCCACCGTGCTCATGCGCGCATTGGCCGACGAAGACGTCGAGTTTGTCTGGGGCTATCCTGGCGGCTCGGTACTCTACATCTACGACGAGCTGTACAAGCAGGACAAATTCCAGCACATCCTCGTGCGCCACGAACAAGCCGCTGTCCATGCCGCAGACGCGTATTCGCGTTCCACGGGCAAGGTCGGCGTGTGTCTCGTGACCTCCGGCCCCGGCGTCACCAATGCGGTGACCGGCATCGCGACCGCCTACATGGATTCGATTCCTCTGGTGGTGATCAGCGGTCAGGTGCCTACAGCCGCCATCGGCCAGGATGCGTTCCAGGAGTGCGATACGGTCGGCATCACGCGTCCGTGCGTGAAGCACAACTTCCTCGTGAAGGACGTGCGCGATCTCGCCGCCGTCGTCAAGAAAGCGTTCTACATCGCCCGTACCGGCCGGCCTGGCCCGGTGCTGATCGACATTCCTAAAGACGTGTCGAAAGCGCCTTGCCAGTACGAACCGCTGAAGAGCGTGTCGCTGCGCTCGTATAACCCGGTGACGAAGGGCCACTCGGGCCAGATTCGCAAGGCCGTGTCCTTGCTGCTCGGCGCGAAGCGTCCGTATATCTACACCGGTGGCGGCATTATCCTGGCGGATGCGTCGCGTGAGCTGAACCAGTTCGCCGATCTGCTCGGCTACCCTGTCACCAACACGTTGATGGGTCTGGGCGGCTATCGCGCGAGCGACAGGAAATTCCTCGGCATGCTCGGCATGCACGGTACCTACGAAGCCAACATGGCCATGCAGAACTGCGACGTTCTGATCGCCATCGGTGCGCGCTTCGACGACCGTGTGATCGGCGACCCGGCGCATTTTTCGTCGGTGCCGCGCAAGATCATCCATATCGACATCGACCCTTCCTCTATCTCCAAGCGCGTCAAGGTCGACATTCCGATCGTGGGCGACGTCAAGGAAGTGCTGAAGGAACTGATCGAGCAGTTGCAGACGGCCGAGCATGGCCCGGACACCGCGGCGCTCGCCTCCTGGTGGAAGGACATCGAAGCCTGGCGCGCCAAAGACTGCCTGAAGTTCGATCGCAAGAGCGACATCATCAAGCCGCAGTACGTGGTGGAAAAGGCGTATGAACTCACCGACGGCAATGCCTTCGTGTGTTCGGACGTCGGCCAGCACCAGATGTGGGCGGCACAGTTTTATCGCTTCAACAAGCCGCGCCGCTGGATCAATTCCGGTGGTCTCGGCACGATGGGCTTCGGCCTGCCGGCTGCGATGGGTGTGAAGATGGCGCATCCGGACGACGACGTGCTCTGCATCACGGGCGAAGGCTCGATCCAGATGTGCATCCAGGAACTCTCGACCTGCAAGCAGTACGAAACGCCGATCAAGATCATTTCGCTGAACAACCGCTATCTGGGCATGGTGCGCCAGTGGCAGCAGATCGAATACAGCAAGCGCTATTCGCATTCGTACATGGATGCGCTGCCGGATTTCGTGAAGCTCGCCGAAGCATACGGCCATGTCGGCATGCGGATTGAGAGGACAGCGGATGTCGAGCCAGCGCTGAAGGAAGCGCTGCGCCTGAAGGATCGCACCGTGTTTCTCGACTTCCAGACCGATCCGACCGAAAACGTCTGGCCGATGGTTCAGGCCGGCAAGGGCATCACTGAGATGCTGCTCGGGGCGGAAGATCTATAACGACGGTTCTGTAGCGCCGGCTTCTTTCTGCGCGCCTCCACAAAAGGCGAGGGCGAACGAAGCGGCGCGAACCGGCTCGCATACGTCGACAAAACATCTGGAAGAAGCGAAATCATGAGACATATTATTTCCGTCCTGCTGGAAAACGAACCGGGCGCGCTCTCGCGCGTGGTCGGCCTCTTTTCCGCACGCGGGTACAACATTGAAACCTTGACGGTGGCCCCGACCGAAGACCATTCGCTGTCGCGCATGACCATCGTTTCCATTGGCTCGGATGACGTGATCGAACAGATCACGAAGCATTTGAACCGCCTGATCGAGGTGGTGAAAGTGGTCGACCTGACCGAGGGCGCCCATATCGAGCGCGAGCTGATGTTGATCAAGGTAAGGGCGGTCGGCAAGGAACGTGAAGAGATGAAGCGGATGTCGGATATTTTCCGCGGCCGCATCATCGACGTCACCGAAAAGACCTATACGATCGAACTGACAGGCGCGAGCAACAAGCTCGATGCCTTCATTGAAGGGCTCGACGCCACCGCGATTCTCGAAACGGTCCGCACGGGCAGCTCGGGGATCGGTCGCGGCGAACGCATTCTGAAGGTTTGACGCCGGCTTGTATCGATCGAGGCCGGGCAGTGCCTGCACCCACCCGGCCATGCAATACATTCGCACTATTTGAACTTCACCGATTTCACTGAATTTAGCCAAGGAACAGACATGAAAGTTTTCTACGACAAAGACGCTGACCTTTCCCTCATCAAGGGCAAGCAAGTCACCATCATCGGCTACGGCTCGCAAGGCCATGCTCACGCGCTGAACCTGAAGGAAAGCGGCGTGAAGATCACGGTCGGTCTGCGCAAGGGCGGCGCATCGTGGAGCAAGGCGGAGAACGCCGGCCTGCAGGTCAAGGAAGTGGCGGAAGCCGTGAAGGGCGCAGACGTCGTCATGATGCTGCTGCCGGACGAGCAGATCGCCGAAGTCTATGCCAAGGAAGTGCACGCCAACATCAAGGAAGGCGCAGCGCTGGCCTTCGCACACGGCTTTAACGTGCATTACGGTCAGGTGATCCCGCGTGCGGATCTGGACGTCATCATGATCGCGCCGAAGGCCCCGGGCCACACGGTGCGCAGCACCTACTCGCAAGGTGGCGGCGTGCCCCACCTGATCGCTGTCGCGCAGAACAAGTCGGGCGCAGCACGTGACATCGCGCTGTCGTACGCAGCAGCGAACGGCGGCGGCCGTGCCGGCGTCATCGAAACGAACTTCCGCGAAGAAACCGAAACCGACCTGTTCGGCGAACAGGCGGTTCTGTGCGGCGGTACGGTCGACCTGATCAAGGCTGGCTTCGAAACCCTGGTGGAAGCGGGCTACGCGCCGGAAATGGCGTACTTCGAATGCCTGCACGAACTGAAGCTGATCGTCGACCTGATCTACGAAGGCGGCATCGCCAACATGAACTACTCGATCTCGAACAACGCCGAATACGGCGAGTACGTGACGGGTCCGAAGATCGTGACGGCTGAAACGAAGAAGGCCATGAAGCAGGTGCTGACCGACATTCAGACGGGCGAGTACGCCAAGAGCTTCATCATCGAAAACAAGGCTGGCGCGCCGACGCTGCAATCGCGTCGCCGTCTGACGGCTGAACACCAGATCGAAACGGTCGGTGCAAAGCTGCGTTCGATGATGCCGTGGATCGCGGCGAACAAGCTGGTCGACCAGTCGAAGAACTAAGCTAGCTGTCGTTCCTGACCGGCGCGGCGCTTTTACGAAAGGCGCCGGTCATGCAAAAAGCCGCCCAAGGGTGCTGAACCCTGGGCGGCTTTTGCTATCCTACGGTTTTACAAAAATACAGAAGCCAATCCATGAATTACCCTCATCCGATCATCGCGCGCGAAGGCTGGCCATTTATTGCCATCGCGGCCGTCGTTGCGTTGTTGATCCAAGCCTTCGCGGGATTCGGCTTTGCCTGGCTGTTCTGGCTGCTGCTCATCTTCGTCGTGCAGTTCTTCCGCGATCCGGCGCGTCCCATTCCCACGCAACCCAATGCCGTGCTGTGCCCGGCCGACGGACGCATCGTGGCGGTCGAAACGACGCACGATCCGTATGCGAACCGTGAAGCGCTGAAAATCAGCGTGTTCATGAACGTGTTCAATGTGCACTCGCAACGCTCCCCGGTGGACGGCGCGATTTCGAAGGTCGAATATTTCCCGGGCGCGTACCTGAATGCCGCGGTGGACAAGGCTTCGACCGAAAACGAACGCAACGCGCTGGTAATCGAAACGGCCAGCGGCCATACCGTGACCTCGGTGCAGATCGCCGGTCTCATCGCTCGCCGTATTCTTTGCTATGTGCGCTCCGGCGAGCCGCTCACGCGCGGTCAACGTTACGGATTTATCCGCTTCGGCTCGCGTGTCGACGTGTATCTGCCGGTGGGCAGCCGTCCGCGGGTGTCGATTGGCGAGAAGGTTTCGGCATCGTCGACCATTCTTGCCGAACTCGAACTATAAAGCGGCACAAGGGAGGTTTTTCCGATGGCCGCATTCAAGCGTCGTCCCCGTAACACGGCTGCACCGCAGCCGCGGCCGTTCCGCCGCAACAAGCCGATGGTGCAGGACGCAGTGCCGATCGACAGCCGCCGCGCAGCGCGCCAGCAGTTTCTGAGAAAGCGCGGCATTTACCTGCTGCCTAATGCGTTCACTACAGCGGCGTTGTTCTGCGGCTTCTTCGCAGTCGTGCAGGCCATGAACGTGCGCTTCGAAGTGGCCGCGATTGCGATTTTCGTCGCCATGGTGCTCGACGGCATGGACGGCCGCGTCGCACGGATGACGCATACGCAAAGCGCCTTCGGCGAACAGTTCGATAGCCTCTCGGACATGGTGTCGTTCGGCGTCGCGCCGGCGCTCGTCATGTACGAATGGGTGCTGAAGGACCTGGGGCGCTGGGGCTGGCTCGCGGCGTTCGTCTACTGTTCGGGCGCAGCGCTGCGTCTGGCGCGGTTCAACACCAACATCGGTGTGGTCGACAAACGCTTCTTTCAGGGCATGCCGAGCCCGGCAGCGGCGGCGCTGATCGCGGGTTTCGTGTGGCTCGCCACCGATAACCGCGTGCCCGTCAAGCTGGTCTGGCTGCCGTGGGTCGCCTTCGTGCTAACCATCTATGCCGGCGTGACGATGGTGTCGAACGCGCCGTTCTACAGCGGCAAGGCGCTCGACGTGCGGCACCGTGTGCCGTTCGGCGTGATCCTGCTGGTGGTGATGGCCTTCGTGCTGGTGTCGTCCGACCCGCCGCTGATGCTGTTTGGACTGTTTGTGCTGTATGGCCTGTCGGGTTATGTGTTCTGGGGCTACCAGGCGTTGCGGGGCAGGGCCAATCCGGCTCGCTCGGTGCAGCGCGAGCGCTGACAGAACTCCGACACTTGCGCTGACGTGCCAAGTGAGCGCGGCTTGGTTGCAAGCCTGCGCGCCCGGTCCAGCGCGGTGCTTTCTGCGTCTTGTTACGATCGAAACGGTGGCCTTCCGGCTGCCGTTTTTCTTTGGCGGACACGCTATGCGGCAGACGCCCCGCCAGGCGCGGACGCCGCCGCAGCATCAGGTTCCGAGCCAATTGCACGATTTTCCGAATGCCGCTATAGTCTACGGATGGTTACCCCACAGTTCTCCTTCCAGTCTCTTCAAGCCGGTGCGCTTCTATGCGTGCTAGCGCTAGCGCGTCTACCGCGCTGATCGTTTTCGCCCTCCGTCTGCCTCGTTCGTTGTTTGGCGTCGCCTGCGGTGGCGCAAACACCCGAATTTCGTTTTCCGACTCCCTATTTGACCGAATCCTCCCAGGAGACCCGAGATGGCAGACAAACTGATCATTTTCGACACGACGTTGCGCGATGGCGAGCAATCGCCCGGTGCGTCGATGACGAAGGAAGAAAAAATCCGCATCGCCAAGCAGTTGGAGCGCATGAAGGTGGACGTCATCGAAGCCGGCTTTGCGGCCAGCTCGAACGGCGACTTCGATGCGATCCAGACGATCGCTTCGATGATCAAGGACAGCACGGTCTGCTCGCTCGCCCGCGCCAACGACAAGGATATTCAGCGCGCTGCCGATGCGCTGAAACCCGCCGATCACTTCCGCATCCACACGTTCATTGCAACGTCGCCGCTGCATATGGAAAAGAAGCTGCGCATGACGCCTGACCAGGTGTTCGAGCAGGCGAAGCTGGCGGTGCGTTTTGCGCGCAAGTTCACCAATGACGTGGAATTCTCGCCGGAAGACGGCAGCCGGTCGGACATGGATTTTCTGTGCCGGGTGCTGGAAGCGGTGATTGCCGAAGGCGCTACCACGATCAATATCGCGGATACGGTGGGTTATGGCGTGCCGGAACTGTACGGCCAGCTCGTCAAGACGCTGCGCGAACGGATTCCGAATTCGGACAAGGCGGTGTTCTCCGTGCATTGTCATAACGACCTCGGCATGGCCGTGGCGAATTCGCTGGCGGGTGTTCAGATTGGCGGCGCGCGTCAGGTGGAATGCACGATCAACGGTCTCGGCGAGCGCGCGGGCAACACCTCGCTCGAAGAAATCGTGATGGCCGTGAAGACCCGCAAGGATTATTTCGGCCTCGAACTCGGCATCGACACGACACAGATCGTGCCGGCCTCGAAGCTGGTGTCGCAGATCACCGGTTTCGTGGTGCAGCCGAACAAGGCCGTGGTCGGCGCGAATGCATTTGCGCACGCGTCGGGCATCCACCAGGACGGCGTGCTGAAAGCGCGCGACACCTACGAAATCATGCGTGCCGAAGATGTGGGCTGGAGCGCGAACAAGATCGTGCTCGGCAAGCTCTCGGGCCGCAATGCGTTCAAGCAGCGTCTGCAGGAACTGGGCGTTTCGCTGGAGAGCGAAGGCGAGTTGAATACGGCATTCGCGCGTTTCAAGGAACTCGCTGATCGCAAGTCGGAGATTTTCGACGAAGACATTATCTCGATCGTCACCGAAGAATCGGCCGAGGCGCAGCAGAAAGAGCACTACCAGTTCCTGTCGCTGTCGCAGCATTCGGAGACGGGTGAGCAGCCGCATGCGCGCATCGTGTTCACCGTCGAAGGCAAGGAAGTGACCGGCGAAGCGCGCGGCAACGGCCCCGTGGATGCCACGCTCAATGCGATCGAAACGGAAGTCGGCAGCGGGTCCGAGCTATTGCTGTATTCGGTGAACGCGATTACGACCGGTACCCAGGCGCAAGGCGAAGTGACCGTGCGACTGTCGAAGAGCGGACGTATCGTGAACGGCGTGGGCACTGATCCGGATATCGTCGCGGCATCTGCGAAAGCCTATATCTCGGCGCTCAACAAACTGTATTCGAACGTCGACAAGCTCAATCCGCAGCGTTCGGAAGGCGTGTAAGGCCGGCGGCGCGACCTGCGCCACGGCTCACAAAAAAGCCCTCGCCGCACAATGGCGAGGGCCTTTTTGCATCTGGCTTGTGGTTCAGGCTTTAGGCCCCTTTGGGTGAGCCACGTGCTCAGAAGAAACTGCGGCGATCCGGATCGTGCAGCGGATCAGGCGATTTCTGCGTGGTCCTCAAGATGCCCTGATCGTCGAAATAGAAGCTGTACATCATGTACCAGACGTTGTCTTCCAGGTAGCGATAGGTCCAGACCTCGCGTTTCATCAACGGGTAGTACGACGTTTCTTCCGGACGACCGAAATTCACCAGCACGTCGCTCTTGGTCCACTTGCCGATGTCGGCCTTGTAGAACTCGTTGGGCTGCAGGACCTGGCGCACGCTGACAATCTTGCCGGAGCCGTCGATATCCGCGGCGGTGGTGGTTTCACCCATCGGCTGGGTGGGCCACATCAGACGTTTGCCGCCGTTGGGCAGATCGTAGACTTCGCGCGGTGGGCCGAGCTTGGCGACGATGGTGGATTCGTCCGCTCCCTGCTGGAATTGCTGCCACGGCTGCACGCAGCCCGCGAGCAGCAGCGCGCCGAGGCTGGCGAGCGCCGCGCGCCGCAGATGCCCGTGCCGCTGCCGTGCCGACCCGATGGTCGAGGCAAACGCGGATGTGAGGCGGGTAAGCATGAATTCCTCCGATAGCATTGGATGGCGGTTTTTATTCTCGATACGCAATATTTTGACACGCCCGCAGTTCCTCGACGTATCAAGGCGGTGAAGCCGCACTGCAGTTATCCCTGCAGTTATCCCGTTAACGAGCGGCCACACTTGCTTATTCCACGCCGTGCGCCCTATGATCCGCGCTTCGGACGATTCAGAGGAGCGCTGCGCATGACGGCGAAGTGGGGGCGCGTCGCAGCGGCGGCGCTGGCGGCGGTAGTGATGACAGCGGCGCAGGCGGCCGCGCAGGTTGCCAATGCGCCGGGGGCACAGTCGAGCCCGGCGCCGGGCGGCACGCCGATCCAGCTCGCGCTGATCGAAGGGATGTCCGGTCCGTTCGCGAACGCCGGGGCCGCGGTCGAGCGCAATCTGCGCTTCGGCGTCGAAACGGTGAATGCGCATGGCGGCGTCAAACTGGCCGACGGCGCGCATCCGCTCGAACTCGTCGTGCTGGACAGCGAGGGCAGTCCCGAGGAGGCGCTGCTGCAGCTGCGCGCGGCCGCGGACCGCCATATCGGCTATATTCTGCAGGGCAACAGTTCGGCGGTGGCGGCGGCGCTGATCGGCGCGATCGACAAGCAGAACAGCCGCGAGCCCGACAACCGTGAGCTGTTTCTCAACTACTCCGCCGACGATCCCGCGCTAACCAACGCGGCTTGCAGTTTCTGGCACTTCCGTTTCGACGCGCACGCGGGTATGCGCATGGATGCGCTCGCCGATGTGATTCAGCGCGACCCGTCGGTCAAGAAGGTCTACCTGCTGAACCAGGACTACAGTTTTGGCCACGATGTCAGCGCGCTCGCCCGTTCATCGCTGGCGGCGAGACGCCCGGATATTGCGATTGTCGGCGACGAATTTCACCCGATTGGCCGCGTGAAGGATTTTGCGCCGTATATCTCCAAGATCCGCGCCAGCGGGGCCGATGCGGTTGTGACGGGTAACTGGGGCAACGATCTGACGCTGCTCGTCAAAGCGGCCCGCGAGCAGGGTCTCGATACCAAGTTCTATACCTTCTACGGCAACAGCCTCGGTGCGCCGGCCGCGCTCGGCGACGCTGGCGTCAAGCGCGTGATCGCGGTGGCCGACTGGCACCCGAACGCGGGCGGTGACGCCTCAGATGCCTGGTACAAGGCCTTCCGCGCCCGCTACCCGGCCGCGCAGGACGACTACCCGGTGTTACGCATGGAACTGCTGGTCGAAATCCTCGCCGCGGCCATGAATAAAGCCGGCAGCGCACAGCCTGAGAAGGTCGCGAAGGCTCTGGAGGGGATGAAGTTCGATAACGGCTTCCACCCGTCGTGGATGCGCGCCGACGATCATCAAATGATCCAGCCCCTTTACGTGATGGAAATGGACAAGGCCGGCACGCCCGGTGTGCGCTTTGACAACGAGGGTTCGGGTTATGGCTTTCGCACGGTGCTGGCGCTGCCGCCCGAGCGCACCGTCCCACCGACCACCTGCCGGATGACGCGGCCATAGGTAGACCGCTGAGCGCGTGCCTGAACTGGCACCCGCACAACCGGTCCGCCACTGGCCTGGATCAGGCCCGGATCCGGCAAGCTCGCGGCCAGAATTTCGCCCATAAGACCGGGCTGGCGGCCTGTACAGGCTGTGCTACAATACGCCCCTCGTTGTAAGCCACGGCACGGCCTTTCTTCCGTGACCGCCTGTTTAGTTCTCAAGGAAAATTTGATATGACCGCAGTTGAAACAAGCAAGAAGTCCGAAGTCGTTGCGCAATTTGCACGCGCTGCTAACGACACCGGCTCCCCCGAAGTTCAGGTCGCTCTGCTGACCACCCGTATCAACGAACTGACCGTTCACTTCAAGGCTCACACGAAAGATCACCACAGCCGCCGCGGTCTGCTGCGCATGGTGAGCCGTCGTCGTAAGCTGCTCGACTACCTGAAGGGTAAGGACGCGGACCGTTACCGCGCACTGATCGAGAAGCTGGGTCTGCGTAAGTAATTGGGCGCGCAGTAAGGCGCTCTCAGCAAGATGCCTGTGTCAGTTTCACTGATACAGGCATTTTGTTTTTGAACGGTGCGCTTCATGTGAGGTGCACCGGTGGTTGTCCGCGGTAGCGTGACGGTTCATGCGGCGGGCAACACTCAACACAGCCGGGCTTCAGGGTAGAGCTTTGTGTCATTCCAGCGGTTCGCGCACGTACTCCGCGTAGGGCGTGGTTCTCTGGAATGGCATAAATAACACTCCTCTTCCCATGTAGCGCCGGTCCTTGCGTTGCCGCGCCGCTTCTGGTCCGCGCGGCATAACGATGGAGTGAAAAAATGACTATGTTCAATAAAATCGTCAAAGAATTTAAGTGGGGGCAACATAATGTTCGCCTCGAAACGGGCGAAATCGCTCGTCAGGCTAGCGGTGCTGTGATTGTCGATGTCGAAGATACCGTTGTGCTCGCAACCGTAGTCGGCGCCAAGACCGCCAAGCCGGGTCAGGACTTCTTTCCCCTGACCGTCGATTACCTCGAAAAGACCTACGCCGCCGGCAAGATCCCGGGTGGCTTTTTCCGTCGTGAAGGCCGTCCTTCGGAGGGCGAAACGCTGATCTCGCGCCTGATCGACCGTCCGCTGCGCCCGCTGTTCCCGGAAGGCTTCTACAACGAAGTTCAGGTCGTGATCCACGTCCTGTCGCTGAACCCGGAAATCCCCGCTGACATCCCCGCGCTGATCGGCGCGTCGGCGGCGCTCGCTGTGTCTGGCCTGCCGTTCAACGGCCCGGTCGGTGCTGCACGCGTGGCCTACATCAACAACGAATACGTGTTGAACCCGACGCGTCCGCAAATGAAGGAATCGGCGCTTGATCTGGTGGTCGCCGGTACGGAACGCGCGGTGCTGATGGTGGAATCGGAAGCGCAGCAATTGAGCGAAGAAGTGATGCTCGGCGCTGTCGTGTTCGGCCATGAGCAAATGCAGATCGCGATCGACGCGATCCATGAACTGGTCCGCGAAGGCGGCAAGCCGGAGTGGGATTGGCAACCGGCCGCGAAGAACGAGCCGCTGATTGCTCGCGTGGCGGAACTGGCGCAAGCCGATCTGCTCGCCGCGTATCAGATCCGCGACAAGCAGGCGCGTTCGACCAAGCTGAAGGAAGTTTACGCAGCGACGTCGGCCAGGCTGGAAGAAGACGCTGCAGCAAGCGGCACGGTTGCAGCCGACAAGGCTACGGTCGGCAACGTGCTGTTCGACATCGAAGCGAAGATCGTCCGCTCGCAGATCCTGAACGGCGAGCCGCGTATTGACGGCCGCGACACGCGTACCGTGCGTCCGATCGAGATCCGCACCGGCGTGCTGCCGCGTACGCACGGCTCGGCGCTGTTCACGCGTGGTGAAACTCAGGCACTCGTGGTGGCAACGCTCGGCACGAAGGGCGACGAGCAGAACATCGACGCGCTCGAAGGCGAATACCGCGAACGCTTTATGCTCCACTACAACATGCCTCCGTTCGCGACCGGCGAAACGGGCCGCGTCGGTTCGCCGAAGCGCCGTGAAATCGGTCACGGCCGTCTGGCCAAGCGCGCGCTGGCTGCATGCCTGCCGAGCGCTGACGAATTCGGCTACTCGATTCGCGTGGTGTCGGAAATCACCGAATCGAACGGTTCGTCGTCGATGGCTTCGGTGTGCGGCGGCTGCCTCGCACTGATGGACGCCGGCGTGCCGATGAAGGCGCACGTTGCCGGCATCGCTATGGGCCTGATCCTCGAAGACAACAAGTTTGCTGTCCTCTCCGACATCCTCGGCGACGAAGATCACCTCGGCGACATGGACTTCAAGGTGGCGGGTACCGAAAACGGCGTAACCGCGCTGCAGATGGACATCAAGATTCAGGGCATCACCAAGGAAATCATGCAGGTCGCCCTCGCGCAAGCGAAGGAAGGCCGTCTGCATATCCTCGGCAAGATGACCTCGGCTGTGTCGGGCGCCAACACGCAACTGTCGGAATTCGCACCGCGCATGATCACCATCAAGATCAATCCGGAAAAGATCCGCGACGTGATCGGCAAGGGTGGTTCGGTGATCCGCGCGCTGACCGAAGAAACCGGCACGACGATCGATATTTCGGACGACGGCATCGTCACCATCGCCAGCACCAGCAGCGAAGGCATGGCCGAAGCGAAGAAGCGTATCGAGAACATCACGCTGGAAGTCGAAGTGGGTCAGGTCTACGAAGGCACCGTGCTCAAGCTGCTCGATTTCGGCGCGATCGTGAACATCCTGCCGGGCAAGGATGGTCTGCTGCACATCTCCGAGATCGCCAACGAGCGCATCAAGGACATCAACGACTATCTGAAAGACGGTCAGCAGGTGAAGGTCAAGGTCATCCAGACGGACGAGAAGGGCCGCGTGCGTCTTTCGGCCAAGGCGTTGCTGAACGACGTCGGGTCGGGTGCACCGCAAGGCGAACCGACTCCGCAGTAATGCAGTAAGGTAGTGGACGGCCGGCAGCGTGAATGCGCGCCGGCCGTTTTTCATGCAGGGTGGATCGCATTGCAAACTGGGCTAAGGTCGGGTTTGCAGTCCAATCCAAACCTTGGAGGTGACGCAGATGAAAGCGATCGAAATTACCGAATTCGGCGCGCCGGACGTCTTGAAGCTCGCCGAGCGGCCTACGCCGCAACCGAAAGCGGGTGAGGTGCTGATCAAGGTCGCGGCCTCGGGCGTAAATCGTCCAGACGTGTTCCAGCGCAAGGGCGGTTATGCGCCGCCGCCGGGGGCGTCGGACCTGCCGGGGTTGGAAGTGGCGGGCGAAATTGTCGGCGGGACGCTCGACGAAAAGCACAACCCGTTCGGTCTGAAGATTGGCGATCGCGTGTGTGCGTTGCTGGCTGGCGGTGGTTACGCCGAATATGCCGCCGCGCCGCTCGCTCAATGTCTGCCGGCGCCCAAGGGGCTCTCGGATATCGAAGCGGCGTCGCTGCCGGAAACCTTCTTTACCGTTTGGAGCAATGTGTTCGAACGCGGGCATCTGGGCGCGGGCGAGGGCGGAGCGAACGAAACGTTGCTGGTGCAGGGCGGTTCGAGCGGCATTGGCGTGACGGCCATCCAGATCGCGCATGCGCTGGGTTTTCGCGTGTTCGCCACCGCGGGGTCCGATGACAAGTGCCGCGCCTGCGAGCAGCTCGGTGCCGAGCGTGGCATCAACTATAAAACTGAGGATTTCGTCGAAGTCCTCAAGTCGCTGACGAACGACCGCGGCGTGGATGTGATCCTCGACATGGTTGCCGGCAGTTACGTGCCGCGCGAACTGACGGCGTTGGCCGACGGCGGGCGGATCGTGTTGATCGCGACGCTGGGTGGCGCGAAAGCGGAGCTGAATTTGCCCGAGATCATGCGCCGCCGCTTGACGGTGACCGGTTCGACGCTGCGTCCGCGTCCGGTGGAGTTCAAGGCGAAGATCGCGGCCCAGCTGAAGGAAAAGGTGTGGCCCCACATCGAGGACGGCCACATCAAGCCCGTGATCTACAAGGTGTTTCCGGCCGCGCAGGCCGCCGAGGCACACGCGTTGATGGAAAGCAGCACGCATGTCGGCAAGATCATGCTGGATTGGACTGCCTGAGCGGTGGCCGAGGCCGTTGGCTGAGCGTGAGAAGGGCGGTTTGCGGGCGCGCAGTTTGACCCGATCCGCCTGCTCACAGTAAAATTGCGTGTTTTGCGTGCGCCGCGTGATTCCGACGGGCGGCCAACGAGGTGCAAACCGGGTCCGCCGCCGCAGCAAGACGAAACGACTAGACGAGACGATGTCGAAACAACGAGCGAAGCTGGTAGTCGGTAACTGGAAGATGCACGGGCGGCTCGCCGAGAACGCGGTTCTGCTCGAAGCTGTCGCGCGAGGCGCCGGAGAACTGCCGGAGAGCGTGCGGGTTGGCGTGTGCGTGCCAGGCCTGTATCTCGCCCAGGCGCAGGCGCTGCTGGACGGTAGCCGCGTCGTGTGGGGCGTGCAGGACGTTTCTGCCTTCACGCAGGGTGCCTACACTGGTGAAGTGGCTGCGCCGATGGCCGTGGATTTCGCTGCGTCGCTGGCGATCGTCGGGCACTCGGAGCGTCGGGCCTATCATCGCGAAAGTTCGGAGCTGGTGGCTGTCAAAGCACAGCGTGTGCTCGAAGCCGGTTTGACCCCTATCGTCTGTGTTGGCGAAACGCTCGAAGAGCGCAATGCGGGCAAGACCGAGCAGGTGGTCGGCACGCAACTGGATGCGGTGCTGGCGAAGTTGTCGCCGCAAGAGGCGGCGCGTATCGTCGTCGCGTACGAGCCCGTCTGGGCGATCGGTAGCGGCAAGAGCGCCACAGCGCAGCAGGCACAGGACGTTCATGCATTTCTGCGTGCGCGTCTCGTAGCGAAAAGTGCCACGGCTGCTGATGTACCACTGTTGTATGGCGGTAGCGTGAAGCCAGGCAATGCGGAAGAGTTGTTCCGTCAGCCGGATATCGACGGTGGCCTGATTGGCGGCGCGTCGTTGAAGGACCAGGATTTCCTGGCAATCTGCAAGGCGGCCGGCGCGGTGAGCGTCACGCAATAAGCAGGTTGCCCGGGTGCAGTAGACCCATTGAGTGCGGCGCACCTTGTGCCGCGCGATTAAATAAAGACTCAGGTGAGTGTGATGCTGGTTTTGAAAACATTGATTATCGTCGTTCAGTTGATGTCGGCGCTTGGGGTCATTGGCCTCGTGTTGCTGCAGCACGGTAAGGGCGCCGATATGGGTGCCGCATTCGGCAGCGGCGCGTCGGGCAGTCTGTTCGGCGCGACGGGTTCGGCGAACTTTCTGTCGCGTACCACGGCAGTGCTCGCAGCGATCTTTTTTGTCAGCACTTTGGCGCTGACGTATCTCGGCTCGTATCACGCCAAGCCTTCTGCAGGCTTGCTTGGCGCGGTAGCGACCGCTCCGGTTGCAGCGTCGTCAGCAGCTGCTCCGGCTGGTTCGTCGGCTGCTCTTCCGGCCGCTCCGTCGTCGGCTCCGGGCCAGGATGTGCCGAAATAAATTTTCGGCAAAAGTGCCTGTGGTGCGTTGAACAAACTGTTTAAACCAGTTACAATTCAAGTCTTGAAGCGATTCGCGGGTTTTATTGGTTTATTTCCCGGATTGCATACAGTGCCGACGTGGTGAAATTGGTAGACACGCTATCTTGAGGGGGTAGTGGCGAAAGCTGTGCGAGTTCGAGTCTCGCCGTCGGCACCAATGTTATCTTAATGCCAGCCGCTTGCTTCGCTTCGGCTGGCATTGTCGCTTCTGGCTTGGTGTTTGCGTTAAGCTTGCAACGTCAAGCACGCCGAAGTGATTTCGTGCTGGGTGTTTGTCTCCCCCAGCTGCACTCAGAACCAACCGATTGAGGACAGTCTTGAACCTCGCAGCCTATTACCCCGTCTTGTTGTTCCTCCTGGTGGGCACTGGTTTAGGCGTAGCACTGGTCAGTATTGGCAAGATCCTCGGTCCCAACAGGCCCGATACCGAGAAGAACGCACCATACGAGTGCGGCTTCGAAGCATTCGAAGATGCGCGCATGAAATTTGATGTGCGCTACTATCTCGTCGCCATTCTCTTCATCATTTTCGACCTTGAAACCGCGTTCCTGTTTCCGTGGGGTGTAGCCCTGCGCGACATCGGCTGGCCCGGCTTCATGGCAATGATGATTTTCCTGCTCGAGTTCCTGCTGGGCTTCGCCTACATCTGGAAGAAGGGCGGTCTTGACTGGGAATGATGGATTAATCGCCGGTTTGCGTGGGCGGCCAAGGCTAGCCGCCCCGTCTGGAGTGGAAAGCACATGAGTATCGAAGGGGTCTTGAAGGAAGGGTTTGTCACCACCACGGCTGACAAGCTGATCAACTGGACGCGCACCGGCTCGTTGTGGCCGATGACGTTCGGTCTTGCGTGTTGCGCGGTCGAGATGATGCATGCGGGTGCTGCCCGTTATGACCTCGACCGTTTCGGCGTCGTGTTTCGTCCGAGTCCGCGTCAGTCGGACGTGATGATCGTCGCCGGCACGCTGTGCAACAAGATGGCGCCCGCTCTGCGCAAGGTCTACGATCAGATGGCCGAGCCGCGCTGGGTGATCTCCATGGGCTCGTGCGCGAACGGCGGCGGCTACTACCACTATTCGTATTCGGTGGTGCGTGGCTGTGACCGGATCGTGCCGGTCGACGTCTATGTGCCGGGTTGTCCGCCGACCGCGGAAGCGCTGGTCTATGGCGTGATCCAGCTACAAGCGAAGATCCGCCGTACCAACACCATCGCACGTCAATAAGGCCAGAGCTCCCCACAATATGGCAAGCAAACTCGAGACCCTGAAAGCGAACCTCGAGGCGGCCTTTAGCGGCCGCCTGCTGAGCGTCACCGAAGCGATCGGCGAGCTCACGATTGTCGTGAGTGCCAAAGAATATCAAGATATAGCGACGCGTCTCCGCGACGATTCGTCGCTGCGCTTCGAGCAACTGGTCGACCTGTGTGGCGTCGACTACCAGACCTACGGCGACGGTGCGTACGACGGTCCGCGTTTCGCGGCGGTGCTGCATTTGTTGTCGGTGACGAACAACTGGCGTCTGCGCGTGCGCGTGTTCGCGCAGGACGACGATGTGCCGCTGATCCCGTCCGTGGTCGATATCTGGAGTTCTGCCAACTGGTACGAGCGTGAAGCGTTCGACCTGTACGGTATCGTCTTCGAAGGTCACCCGGACCTGCGCCGTATCCTGACCGACTATGGTTTCATCGGTCACCCGTTCCGCAAGGATTTCCCGATTTCCGGCTACGTCGAAATGCGTTACGACCCGGAAGAGAAGCGCGTCGTCTATCAGCCTGTGACGATCGAGCCGCGGGAAATCACGCCGCGCGTGATCCGCGAGGATCGCTATGGCGGTCTGAAACACTAAGAGAACGCCATGGCAGAGATCAAAAACTACACGCTCAACTTCGGCCCGCAGCACCCGGCCGCGCACGGTGTGCTGCGCCTCGTGCTCGAACTCGACGGCGAAGTGATCCAGCGCGCCGACCCGCACATCGGCCTTCTGCACCGCGCCACTGAAAAGCTCGCGGAAACCAAGACGTTCATCCAGTCCGTGCCGTACATGGACCGTCTCGACTACGTGTCGATGATGGTCAACGAGCATGGCTACGTGATGGCGATCGAAAAGCTGCTGGGCATCGACGTGCCCGTGCGTGCAAAGTACATCCGCGTGCTGTTCGACGAAATCACACGCGTGCTGAACCACCTGATGTGGATCGGCTCGCACGCGCTCGACGTTGGCGCGATGGCCGTGTTTCTGTACGCGTTCCGCGAACGCGAAGACCTGATGGACGTGTACGAAGCGGTGTCCGGCGCCCGGATGCACGCGGCGTACTACCGTCCGGGTGGCGTGTACCGTGATCTGCCGGAAGCCATGCCGCAGTACAAGGCATCGAAGATTCGCAATGCGAAGGCTTTGTCGAGGATGAACGAGACCCGCCAGGGTTCGTTGCTCGACTTTATCGACGACTTCTTTACCCGTTTCCCGCATTGTGTCGACGAATACGAAACGCTGCTCACCGACAACCGGATCTGGAAGCAACGTCTGGTCGGTATTGGCGTGGTCAGCCCGGAACGTGCTCTGCAACTGGGCATGACGGGTGCCATGCTGCGCGGTTCGGGTATCGAGTGGGATTTGCGCAAGAAGCAACCGTATGAAGTCTATGACAAGCTGGACTTCGATATTCCAGTTGGCGTGAACGGCGATTGTTACGACCGCTACCTGGTACGCGTCGAAGAAATGCGTCAATCAACTCGAATCGCGAAACAGTGCATTGAATGGTTGCGGAAGAATCCGGGCCCCGTAATGATCGACAATCACAAGATTGCGCCGCCGTCGCGCGTCGGCATGAAGTCGAACATGGAAGAGCTGATTCACCATTTCAAGCTCTTCACGGAAGGCTTCCATGTGCCCGAAGGCGAAGCGTATGCCGCTGTCGAACATCCGAAGGGCGAGTTCGGCATCTATCTGATCTCGGATGGCGCGAACAAGCCGTATCGCCTGAAGATTCGCGCGCCGGGTTATGCGCATCTGTCCGCGCTCGACGAAATGGCGCGCGGTCACATGATCGCCGACGCCGTGACGATCATCGGCACGCAAGACATCGTGTTTGGCGAAATCGATCGTTAAGAGCGATTTTCATCGTGGCGTGTGCGTCGAAGTTGCAGCAGGCGCACGTCAAGCAAAGGAACGCCGGGTCTGTCGCAACAGGTAGCACGCGACAGGTTTTCGTTCGGTAGGAATTGAAAGAGTCGTGTCTGAAAATGATCTCAGCTGAAGGCCTGAAAGAAATCGATCGCGCGTTGACGAAGTATCCCGCCGATCAGAAACAGTCCGCCGTGATGTCGGCGTTGGCCGTTGCTCAGGAAGAGCATGGCTGGCTGTCGCCCGAACTCATGCAGTTCGTCGCGGACTATCTTGGCATGCCGGCGGTCGCCGTGCAGGAGGTCGCGACCTTCTACACGATGTACGAGACGTCGCCGGTCGGCAAGTACAAGATCACGCTCTGCACGAACCTGCCGTGCCAGCTCGGTCCGGATGGCGGCTCGGAAAGTGCCGCCGAATATCTGAAGCAGAAACTCGGCATCGACTTCGGCGAAACCACGGCAGACGGCAAGTTCACCTTGAAAGAAGGCGAGTGCATGGGCTCGTGCGGCGATGCACCGGTGATGCTGGTGAACAACCATCGCATGTGCAGCTTCATGAGCCGCGCGAAGATCGATCAGCTGCTCGAGGAGCTCTCGAAATGACGTCTCTCCACGATCGTCACATCAAACCGCTGATTCTCGCCGGCCTGAACGGCGACAACTGGCATCTCGAAGACTATGTGTCGCGCGGCGGATACGTCCAGCTGCGCCGTATTCTGGAAGAGAAGATTCCGCCCGAGCAGGTGATTGCCGAAGTCAAGGCGTCGGGTCTGCGCGGTCGCGGCGGTGCTGGGTTTCCGACTGGCCTGAAGTGGAGCTTCATGCCGCGTCAGTTTCCGGGACAGAAGTACCTCGTCTGCAATTCGGACGAAGGCGAACCGGGCACGTTCAAGGACCGCGACATCCTGCGCTGGAACCCGCATGCGCTGATCGAAGGCATGGCCATCGGTGCGTACGCGATGGGCATCACGGTGGGCTACAACTATATCCACGGTGAAATCTTCGCTGAGTATCGACGCTTCGAAGAAGCGCTGGAAGAAGCGCGCCGCGCCGGTTACCTCGGCGACAATATCATGGGCTCGGGCTTCTCGTTCCAGTTGCACGCGCACCACGGTTACGGCGCGTATATCTGCGGCGAAGAAACTGCGCTGCTCGAGTCGCTGGAAGGCAAGAAAGGTCAGCCGCGCTTCAAGCCGCCATTCCCGGCGAGCTTCGGCGTGTACGGCAAGCCGACCACGATCAACAACACTGAAACGTTCGCAGCCGTGCCGTTCCTGCTGACAGTCGGTCCGCAGACTTACCTCGAACTCGGCAAGCCGAATAACGGCGGCACCAAGATTTTCTCGGTGTCGGGCGACGTCGAACTGCCGGGCAATTACGAAGTGCCGCTCGGCACGCCGTTCGCGAAGCTGCTGGAACTCGCGGGCGGCATGCGTGGCGGCAAGAAGATCAAGGCCGTGATTCCGGGCGGCTCATCCGCACCGGTTATCCCGGGCGAGATGATGATGAATACCGACATGGACTATGACTCGATCGCCAAGGCGGGGTCGATGCTCGGTTCAGGCGCGGTCATCGTGATGGACGAGACCCGCTGCATGGTCCGTTCGCTGCTGCGTCTGTCGTACTTCTATTACGAAGAGTCCTGCGGTCAGTGCACGCCGTGCCGCGAAGGTACGGGCTGGCTGTATCGCGTCGTGCATCGTATCGAGCACGGCCTCGGCCGCCAGGAAGATCTGGATCTGCTGAACTCAGTGGCCGAAAACATCATGGGCCGCACGATTTGCGCGCTCGGCGATGCAGCGGCCATGCCGGTGCGCGGCATGCTCAAGCACTACTGGGACGAATTCGAATATCACGTCGCCCACAAGCATTGCCTCGTGGACGGTCATGCCGGCGCAGCAACGGCTTCGGAAACGGTGGCCGCCTAAGGCGGGTCACCGGAAGCGTCAACCGCGGGGGTCATCGCCAAGTGGCGGTGAACGGGCGAACGATTGAGCGGTAACAGGTTAAGGAAGATTGACCATCATGGTTGAACTTGAAATAGACGGCAAGAAGGTAGAGGTGCCCGAAGGCAGCATGGTCATCCAGGCTGCGCATAAGGTCGACACGTACATTCCTCACTTCTGCTATCACAAGAAGCTGTCGATTGCGGCCAACTGCCGGATGTGTCTGGTCGATGTCGAGAAGATGCCGAAGGCCGTGCCTGCATGCGCCACGCCGGTGTCGGCGGGCATGATCGTGCGCACGAAGTCCGACAAGGCCGTGAAGGGTCAGCAAGCTGTGATGGAATTCCTGCTGATCAACCACCCGCTCGATTGCCCGATCTGCGACCAGGGCGGCGAATGCCAGTTGCAGGATCTGGCGGTGGGTTACGGCAAGTCCGCCTCGCGCTACAGCGAAGAAAAGCGCGTGGTGTTTCACAAGAACGTCGGCCCGCTGATCTCGATGGAAGAAATGACGCGTTGCATTCACTGCACGCGTTGTGTCCGCTTCGGCCAGGAAGTGGCCGGCGTGATGGAACTTGGCATGCTGGGCCGCGGTGAGCACTCGGAAATCACCTCGTTCGTCGGCAAGACGGTCGACTCCGAACTGTCGGGCAACATGATCGATCTGTGCCCGGTTGGCGCACTCACCAGCAAGCCGTTCCGCTACAGCGCCCGCACGTGGGAACTGTCGCGCCGCAAGTCGGTGAGCCCGCACGATTCCGTCGGCGCGAACCTCGTGGTGCAGGTCAAGAACAACCGCGTGATGCGCGTGCTGCCGTTCGAGAACGAAGCCATCAACGAATGCTGGATCTCGGACAAGGACCGTTTCTCGTACGAAGGCCTGAACAGCCCGGAACGCCTCACGCAGCCGATGCTCAAGCAAGGCGGCAAGTGGGTCGAGACCGACTGGCAGACCGCGCTCGAGTACGTCGTCAAGGGCCTGAAGGGCATCAAGGACGACCACGGCGCAGAAGCTCTCGCTGCATTGGCCAGCCCGCATAGCACCGTCGAAGAACTGTTCCTCGTCAAGCAACTCGCGCAAGCGGTCGGCACGCCTAATGTCGACTTCCGGCTGCGTCAGTCGGATTTCTCGGCGCCTGTGAATGGCACGCCGTGGCTCGGCACGAAGATCGCCGATCTGTCGAACGTCGACGCGGCGATCGTCATCGGCTCGGATCTGCGTCGCGATCACCCGCTGTTTGCTGCGCGTCTGCGCCAGGCCGCCAAGAACGGTGCGGCGCTGACGCTCGTGCAAGCCACGAACGACGATGCGCTGATTCCGCAAGCCCAACGCGTGGTGGCTGCACCGTCCGCATGGCTCGATGAAATCGCCGGCATCGCTGCCGCGGTTTCGGAAGCGCGCGGCGTCGCGCTGCCGGAAGCATTTTCAGGCACGCAAGCGAACGATGCGCACAAGCAGGTTGCAACGTCGCTCGCAGCGGGCGAGTTGCGTCTCGTGCTGCTCGGCAACGGCGCGGTCCGTCATCCGGACTTCGCCCGTATCCACGCCGCGGCTCAATGGATTGCAGACACCACTGGCGCCAAGCTCGGTTTCCTCACGGAAGCGGCCAACACGGTTGGCGCTCACCTCGTCGGCGCGCTGCCGGGCGCGGGTGGCCTGAACGCTCGCGAAGTGTTCGAACAGCCGCGCAAGGGTTACGTGCTGCTCAACGTCGAACCGGAGTTCGACACGGTCAATCCGGCGCAGGCACTGGCCGCGCTGAACCAGGCTGAAATGGTCGTCGTGCTTTCGCCGTTCCAGACCGGCGCCGAATACGCCGACGTGCTGCTGCCGATCTCCCCGTTCACGGAAACGGCCGGTACGTTCGTCAGCGCTGAAGGCACGGTACAAAGCTTCAACGGCGTAGTGCGCCCGCTTGGCGACACGCGTCCGGCATGGAAGGTGTTGCGCGTGCTGGGCAGCCTGCTCGGCGTGCCGGGTTTCGAATTTGACACATCGGAAGAAGTACGCGCAGCGGCACTCGGCGACGCCGATCTGAGCGCGCGCCTGTCGAACAAGACGGGTGTTGCGATCGCACGCGGTGCAGCGCCGAAGGCGGCTGAAGGCGCCTTTGAGCGCATCGCCGATGTGCCGATCTACCACGCCGATCCGTTGGTGCGTCGTGCGGAATCGCTGCATCTGACGGCAGCCGCACGCGCGGCGAACTCGGTCGGTTTGCCGGCTGCGCTGTTCGACAAGCTGGGTTTGAAAGACGGCGACGCAGTGCGCGTACGCCAGGGTGAGCACTCGGTGCAATTACCGGCCGTGCGCGATGCAAATCTTGCGGAGACAGTCGTCCGCGTATCGGCGGCCACGCCTGCCGGTGCAGCGCTGGGCAGCCTGTTCGGTGAACTGCTGGTGGAGAAGGCGTAAATGTTCGAATCGATCAACTCGGGCGGCACTCAACTTCTCGGTGCGGCATGGCCCACGGTGTGGGCACTGGTGCGCATCCTGGTGGTAGCCGTCGTGATCCTGCTGTGCGTGGCTTACCTGATCCTCTGGGAACGTAAGCTGATCGGCTGGATGCACGTGCGTCTCGGTCCGAACCGCGTGGGCCCGGCAGGTTTGCTGCAGCCGATCGCCGACGTTCTCAAACTGCTGCTGAAAGAAGTGATTCAGCCGGCCCAAGCGAGCCGCTGGACTTATCTGATCGCGCCGATCATGGTGGTGGTGCCGGCCTTCGCGGTCTGGGCGGTGATTCCGTTCCAGGCGGGCGCGGTGCTCGGCGACATCAACGCGGGTCTGCTGTATGCGATGGCGATTTCGTCGATCGGCGTGTACGGCGTGATTCTCGCCGGCTGGGCGTCGAACTCGAAGTACGCATTCCTCGGTGCGATGCGCGCCGCGGCGCAGATGGTCTCGTACGAAATCTCGATGGGCTTCGCGCTCGTCGTCGTGCTGATGACTTCGGGCAGCCTGAACCTGTCGGACATCGTCGGGTCGCAGGAACGCGGTATGTTCGCGAGCTACGGCCTGAACTTCCTGTCTTGGAACTGGTTGCCGCTGCTGCCGATGTTCGTCGTCTACTTCATCTCGGGCATCGCCGAAACGAACCGCCACCCGTTCGACGTGGTGGAAGGCGAGTCGGAAATCGTCGCAGGTCACATGATCGACTACTCGGGGATGGCGTTCGCGCTGTTCTTCCTCGCCGAGTACATCAACATGATCGTGATCTCGGCGCTGGCATCGACCCTGTTCCTGGGCGGCTGGAGTGCCCCGTTCGGCTTCCTGTCGTTTATTCCGGGCATTTTCTGGCTGGTCCTGAAAGTGTTCTTGCTGTTGTCGGTATTCATCTGGGCACGCGCCACGTTCCCGCGCTACCGTTATGACCAGATCATGCGTCTGGGCTGGAAAGTGTTCATTCCGGTCTGCGTGGTGTGGCTGATCGTAGTCGGCTTCTGGATCATGTCGCCGTTGAATATCTGGAAATAAAGGGCGGATGAACCTATGACCGCAATCCAAAACTTCTTCAAGACCTTCTTCCTCACGGAATTGCTCAAAGGTCTCGCGCTGACCGGACGTTATACGTTCCAGCGCAAGATCACGGTGCAGTTCCCGGAAGAGAAGACCCCGATTTCGCCGCGTTTTCGCGGTCTGCACGCACTGCGCCGGTATGAGAACGGCGAAGAGCGCTGCATCGCCTGCAAGCTCTGTGAAGCGGTGTGCCCGGCGCTCGCCATCACGATCGAATCGGAAACGCGCGCGGACAACACCCGTCGCACGACGCGTTACGACATTGACCTGACCAAATGCATCTTCTGCGGTTTCTGCGAAGAAAGCTGTCCGGTCGATTCGATCGTGGAAACGCACATTCTCGAGTATCACGGCGAGAAGCGCGGTGACCTGTATTTCACGAAGGACATGTTGCTGGCCGTGGGCGACCGCTACGAAGCGGAGATCGCGGCAAACAAGGCAGCGGATGCGCCGTATCGTTGATTGACTGAAACGCTTTTGTTTGACGTATCACGTTGTACCGGCCTGCAGTCAGGCCGTAGGCTGCTGCTTGACCGCTGTAGCATGGCGCGCTTGTGCCAAAGAACAACGCCTGACGATGGCCTAACGATGAACCGGTAATCATGGAATTCACGACCGTACTGTTCTACATCTTCGCTCTGCTCCTGGTGGTGTCCGGGCTGAAGGTGATCACCTCGCGCAACCCGGTGGCGTCCGCGCTGTTCCTGGTGCTCGCGTTCTTCAACGCGGCGGCCATCTGGATGCTTCTGCAGGCAGAGTTTCTCGCGATCCTGCTGGTGCTCGTGTATGTCGGCGCGGTGATGGTGCTGTTCCTGTTCGTGGTGATGATGCTGGACATCAACCTCGACGTGCTGCGCCGCGACTTCAAACGCTTCGTGCCGGTGGCGACTGTCGTGGGGGCGATCATCGTGATCGAAACCGCGCTGATCCTGTGGCACGGCTTTGGCGCCACGGTCACGCCGCTGCGCGATACGACGGTGGCGGCTGGCAGCGCAATGGCTGACTGGTCGAATACGCGCCTGATCGGTAAAGTCATCTACACCGACTACATCTTCGCGTTCGAAGTCGCCGGTCTGGTACTGCTGGTGGCGATTATCGCCGCGATCGCACTGACCACGCGTCACGCGAAGGACAGCAAGCGCCAGCGCGTGAGCGATCAGGTCAAGGTGCGGGCGCAAGACCGCGTGCGGGTGGTGAAGATGCCGTCGGAAAAGACCGCAGCCACTATCGCAGCAGAAGACGCGGCAGCCGCTGCGGCCGCCGCAGCCACGGCTGCTGCAACGGCCACGGCCGCAGCCAAGAATAGCTGAGAGGAGACAGGAGAAAAATTATGCTGACCCTTGCTCATTACCTGGTGCTCGGCGCGATCCTGTTTGCGATCAGCGTCGTAGGCATCTTCCTGAACCGCCGCAACGTCATCATTATCCTGATGGCGATCGAGCTGATGCTGCTGGCGGTGAACACCAATTTCGTCGCGTTTTCGCATTACCTCGGCGACGTCCATGGCCAGATCTTCGTCTTCTTCGTGCTGACGGTTGCAGCGGCTGAAGCGGCGATCGGGCTGGCGATTCTGGTGACCCTGTTCCGTAGTCTCGACACGATCAATGTCGAGGATCTCGATCAGCTCAAAGGTTAATCTCGAGGCAAGACTGTTATGTCAACCACACTCAACGAAAACCTGTTGCTGGCGGTACCGCTTGCACCGCTGGCCGGCTCTCTGATTGCCGGGCTGTTCGGCAAGGCGGTGGGGCGCGCAGGGGCCCACACGGTCACGATCCTCGGCGTTGCGATCGCCTTCGTGCTTTCGGCCATCGTCTTCTTCGACGTAATGAACGGCGCGAGCTTCAACGCGACGATCTACGAGTGGATGTCGGTCGGCAAGCTGAAGTTCGAAGTCGGTTTCCTCGTCGATTCGCTCACGGCGATGATGATGTGTGTCGTGACCTTCGTGTCGCTGATGGTGCACATCTACACGATCGGCTACATGGCCGACGACGACGGCTACCAGCGCTTCTTCTCGTACATCGCGCTGTTCACGTTCTCGATGCTGATGCTCGTGATGAGCAACAACCTGCTGCAGCTGTTCTTTGGCTGGGAAGCGGTGGGTCTGGTGTCGTACCTGCTGATCGGCTTCTACTTCACGCGTGAAAGCGCGATCTACGCGAACATGAAAGCGTTTATCGTGAACCGCGTGGGCGACTTCGGTTTTCTGTTGGGCATTGGCCTGCTGCTGGCGTTTGGCGGCTCGCTGAACTACGGCGACATCTTCGCGAAGAGCCATGAGCTCGCGTCGCTGACGTTCCCGGGCACCAGCTGGGGCCTGTTGACGGTTGCCTGTATTTGCCTCTTCATCGGCGCAATGGGTAAGTCGGCGCAGTTCCCGCTGCACGTCTGGCTGCCGGATTCCATGGAAGGCCCGACGCCGATCTCTGCACTGATTCACGCGGCAACCATGGTGACGGCCGGTATCTTCATGGTCACGCGCATGTCGCCGCTGTTCGAACTGTCGGATACGGCGTTGTCGTTCGTGACGGTCATCGGCGCGATCACTGCGCTGTTCATGGGCTTCCTCGGGATTGTCCAGAACGACATCAAGCGTGTGGTGGCTTACTCCACGCTGTCGCAGCTCGGTTACATGACGGTGGCACTGGGCGTCTCGGCGTATCCGGTCGCCATGTTCCACCTGATGACGCACGCGTTCTTCAAGGCGCTGCTGTTCCTCGGCGCGGGTTCGGTGATCATCGGCATGCACCACGATCAGGACATGCGCAACATGGGCGGCCTGCGCAAGTACATGCCGATCACGTGGATCACGTCGCTGATCGGTTCGCTGGCGCTGATCGGCACGCCGTTCTTCTCGGGCTTCTACTCGAAAGACTCGATCATCGACGCAGTGAAGCTGTCGCATCTGCCGGGTTCGGGTTTCGCGTACTTCGCGGTGGTGGCGAGCGTGTTCGTCACGGCGCTGTACTCGTTCCGTATGTACTTCCTGGTGTTCCACGGTGAAGAGCGCTTCCGCAAGCCGAAGCATCCGGATTCGCCGATGGGTATCGAAGCCGCCGCTCACGCTGCGCACGGTCATGACGACCATGGTCACGGGCACGATGCGCACGGGCACGGCCACGACGATCACGGCCACGCGCACGAGCCGCATGAAAGCCCGTGGGTGGTATGGGTGCCGCTGGTGCTGCTGGCCATTCCGTCGGTCATCATCGGTGCGATCGCGGTCGGCCCGCTCCTGTTCGGCGATTTCTTCGCGCACGGCGTGGTGTTCGACAAGGTCATCTACATCGGCGCGAACCATCCCGCGGTGTCCGAGATGGCGGAAGAATTCCAGGGCTGGGTGCTGATGGGCCTGCACTCGGTGTCGGGGCTGCCGGTCTGGCTGGCGCTCGCGGGTGTGGTCGTGTCGTGGTTCCTGTACCTGAAGCGTCCGGATCTGCCGCCGGTTATCCGCCGCGCGTTTGGCCCGATCTATACGCTGCTCGATAACAAGTACTATCTCGACAAGATTAACGAAGTCGTGTTTGCACGCGGCGCCGTGGCGATCGGCCGGGGCCTTTGGAAAGAAGGCGACGTGGTGGTCATCGACGGTATCGTCAATGGCAGCGCGCGCTTTATCGGCTGGTTTGCCGGAGTGATCCGCTTCCTCCAGTCGGGCTACATCTACCATTACGCGTTTGCCATGATCATCGGCATGCTGGGGCTCCTGACCCTGTTTGTAACGCTTGGCGGCAAATAAGAGAAGGCGAGGGGACACCACACAATGCACACGTATCCGATTTTAAGTATCGCGATCTGGTTGCCGATCCTGTTCGGCCTCCTGGTCCTTGCTATCGGCTCTGACAAGAATCCTGGTCCGGCGCGCTGGCTCGCGCTGGTTGGTTCGGTTCTCAGCTTCATCGTCACGATTCCGCTGTTCACCAGCTTCGATTCGAGCACGGCGGATCTGCAGTTCGTTGAAAATGTGCATTGGATCGAGCGCTTCAACATTACCTATCACCTTGGGGTGGACGGCATCTCGATGTGGTTCGTGGTGCTGACCGCCTTGATCACCGTGATCGTCGTGATTGCCGGGTGGCAGGTCATTACGAAGAACGTGGGCCAGTATTTCGCCTCGTTCCTGATCTTGTCCGGCATCATGGTCGGCGTGTTCAGCGCAGCGGACGGGATGCTGTTTTACGTGTTCTTCGAAGCAACGCTGATCCCGATGTACATCATCATCGGCGTGTGGGGCGGACCGAACCGCGTGTATGCGGCGTTCAAGTTCTTCCTGTACACGCTGATGGGTTCGCTGCTGATGCTGGTCGCGCTGCTCTATCTGTACACGCAGACGGGCACCTTCGATCTGGCGACGTGGCAGACCACGAAGATCGCCATGACGCCGCAGATATTGCTGTTCATAGCGTTCTTCCTTGCCTTCGCGGTGAAGGTGCCGATGTGGCCGGTCCACACGTGGTTGCCTGACGCCCACGTGGAAGCGCCGACGGGCGGCTCGGTCGTGCTGGCCGCTATCATGCTGAAGCTGGGAGCGTACGGTTTCCTGCGCTTCTCGCTGCCGGTCACGCCGGACGCCAGCCACTTCCTGGCCCCAGTCGTCATCACGCTGTCGCTGATTGCGGTTATCTACATTGGTCTGGTTGCGATGGTGCAGGCGGACATGAAGAAGCTGGTGGCGTATTCGTCGATTGCGCACATGGGCTTCGTCACGCTCGGCTTTTTCATCTTCAATCAGCTCGGCGCGGAAGGCGCGATCGTGCAGATGATCTCGCACGGTTTCGTCTCGGGCGCGATGTTCCTGTGTATCGGCGTGCTGTATGACCGCCTGCACTCGCGCCAGATTGCCGATTACGGCGGTGTCGTCAACGTGATGCCGAAGTTCGCGGCGCTGGTGATGCTGTTTTCGATGGCCAATTGCGGCCTGCCGGGCACTTCCGGGTTCGTCGGCGAGTTTATGGTGATTCTGGCTGCGGTCCAGTATAACTTCTGGATTGCAGGCGGCGCCGCAGTCACGCTGATTCTCGGCGCGGCCTACACGCTTTGGATGTACAAGCGCGTGTATTTTGGCGCGGTGGCGAACGACCACGTGAAGAAGCTGCTCGATATCAACAATCGCGAGTTCTTCATGCTGATCGTGCTGGCCGTATTGACGCTGTTCATGGGCCTGTATCCGAAGCCCTTTACCGATGTGATGCACGTATCCGTGGAAAACCTCCTCTCCCACGTTGCGCAGTCGAAACTGCCGTTGCCACAGTAACGCAGAGCGGAGGAATTTAAACACCATGCAAAACGCACCTATGACTGCCCTGTTGCCCGACGGCCTGTTGATGCTCGCCGTAGTTCTCGCGTGGCTCAACGACACGTTCTTCGGCCAGGCGGCGCGACGGACCACGTACTTCATCGCCCTGTTCTCGACGCTGATTGCGGGCATCTGGTTCGGCGTGAACGCTTTCGACCCGCACGTGTATTACTTCTTCGGGCACATGTACGTGGTCGACGCCTTCGGCAGCGTGATGAAGGCGGTGGTGTCGCTCGGTTACACGGTGTCGATCATCTACTCGCGCAGGTATCTTGAAGACCGCGAACTGTACCGCGGCGACTTCTTCCTGCTGGGCATGTTCTCGCTGCTCGGCCAGCTGGTAATGATCTCGGGCAACAACTTCCTGACGCTGTACCTCGGTCTGGAACTGATGTCGCTGTCGCTGTATGCGGTGATCGCGCTGCGCCGCGATGCTGCGCAGTCGAACGAAGCGGCGATGAAGTACTACGTGCTGGGTGCACTGGCATCCGGTTTCCTGCTGTATGGCATCTCGATGCTGTACGGCGCAACCGGTTCGCTGGATATCAACGAAGTGTTCAAGGCCGTGGCTTCCGGCCGTATCAACGACGTGGTGCTGCTGTTCGGCGTGATCTTCGTGGTGGCCGGCGTGGCGTTCAAGATGGGCGCGGTGCCGTTCCACATGTGGGTGCCTGACGTGTATCAGGGCGCACCGACCGCCATGACGCTGCTGACGGGCGGAGGACCGAAGGTGGCCGCCTTCGCGTGGGGCCTGCGCTTCCTCGTGATGGGTCTGCTGCCGCTGGCGGTCGACTGGCAGGAAATGCTGGTGATCCTCGCGGCGCTGTCGCTGATCGTGGGGAATATCACCGGTATCGTCCAGCGCAACATCAAGCGGATGCTCGCCTACTCGGCCATCTCGAACATGGGCTTCGTGCTGCTGGGCCTGCTGGCTGGTGTGGTGGACGGCAAGACGAGCGGGGCGGCAAGCGCATACGGCTCGGCGATGTTCTATAGCATTGTCTACCTGGTGACGACGCTCGGCACATTCGGCATCGTCATGCTGCTGGCGCGCCGCGACTTCGAAGCCGAGACGCTCGACGACTTCAAGGGTCTCAATCAGCGCAGTCCGGTGTTCGCGTTCGTGATGATGATCATGATGTTCTCGCTCGCGGGTGTTCCGCCGGCAGTCGGCTTCTACGCGAAGCTCGCCGTGCTGCAAGCGACGATGAACGCCGGTCTGACGTGGCTCGCCGTGCTGGCCGTGATCACCTCGCTGTTTGGCGCGTTCTACTACCTGCGTATCGTCAAGCTGATGTACTTCGACGATCCGCTCGACACCACGCCGATCCAGGCCGATACCTGCAACCGCGCGTTGCTGGCGCTCAACGGTTTGGCTGTGCTCGTGCTCGGCATCGTGCCGGATCCGCTGCTGAAGGTTTGCCTGCAAGCGATCACCCATACCCTGACGTTCTGATGTCGGCTGCTGGCTGGTTCATTGTGTTGTTGGCGCTCGCGGGCGCCAACCTGCCGTTCGTGAATCAACGCCTCTTCGCCTTCGTGCCGCTCAAGGCGGCAAGGAAGAGCGCCTGGCTGCGGATCGGCGAGCTGATCGTGCTTTATTTTGTCGTGGGCGCGTTCGGCTTTATGCTCGAAGCGCGGGCGGGTAACCGCTTCGAGCAGGGCTGGCAGTTCTACGCGATCACCTTCAGTCTGTTTCTGGTGTTTGCGTTCCCCGGCTTCACCTTCCAGTATCTCGTCAAACGGCGCTGACGGCATGAGCCGTCGCGCACCACGCTGTCCTGAGGTCGCACATGGCTGAACTTCCCGATCACGACGCTACGCTTACCGAGACCTGTCTTGAGAGCAAGACTCTCCATCAAGGTCCATTCCTGACTCTGAAGTGCGACACCGTCCGTTTGCCGGACGGCAAGAGCGCGACTCGCGAGTACGTCAAACATCCGGGCGCCGTGATGGTGATCCCGCTGTTCGACGATGGCCGCGTGCTGATGGAATGCCAGTATCGCTATCCGATCGGCAAGGTGATGCACGAGTATCCGGCCGGCAAACTGGATCCGAGCGAAGGCTCGCTTGCTTGCGCGAAGCGTGAGCTGCAGGAAGAGACCGGCTACACGGCGCGCGAATACGTCTACCTGGCGCGCATCCATCCGATCATTTCGTACTCGACCGAATTTATCGATATCTTCCTCGCACGCGGCCTGACTGCCGGCGATCGCAAGCTCGACGAGGGAGAGTTCCTCGAACTCTTCACGGCGACGGTGCCTGAGGTGTTGGAGTGGGTGCGGACCGGCAAGATCACCGACGTCAAGACGATTATCGGTACGTTCTGGCTGGAGAAGGTGTTGTCGGGCACGTGGGTTTCGCCGGAGCCTGAACCTGACTGACCGGCGATTACATGGGTTGACCGCGTGCGGCCGCTTCGAGCGGCGCGGCGCGGCGCGAGGCGAGCACCCACGAGTCACGAGATCAAATAAACGGCAGCCCACAAGGCTGCCGTTGTTGTTGGTAGCCCCGTTGGCAGACCCGCTGGCAGCCCCGTTTTATGGCGTGTCGGCGGGCATTGGCGCAAAGCGTTAGAATCGCGCACGCACACTCGATTACTCCCGGGCACGGAAATGTGTCAAAGCCGAGTGCCGAAGTCGCCCAAGCAAAATTTACGAACGACCGTTCACAAATTTCTATTTTGCGCTAAACTCATACGCAAGCCCTGATTCCACATGAAGGTCCTCGATCTACAGTGCCCGCATGGCCATCGGTTTGAAGGCTGGTTTGCCTCCGCCGAAGACTTTGAGTCGCAGTTGTCCCGCAAGCTTGTCGAATGTCCTATTTGCGGTGCGACCGAAGTGAGCCGTTTGCCGTCGGCGCCCCGGCTGAATCTGTCGGGTGCGAGCGCGGCGGCGCAAGCCCCTGCGGGCACGGAAGAGCAGCAGGCGCGTGTAATGCGCGCGCTGCGCGAGGTACTGGAAAAGACTGAGAACGTGGGTGACCGCTTCGCCGAGGAAGCACGGCGCATTCACTACAACGAAGCGCCTGCACGCAGCATTCGCGGTGTTACGACACCGGAAGATGCAAAAGCCCTGGTTGAAGAAGGCATTGAAGTGATGTCGCTGCCGATCCCGGCCGCTCTGAAGGAACCGTTGCAATAGCGCAGCGGCTCCCTGGCGGTGGGACAGCCGCGGCCAGGAGACACTGCGCATGAATCTGGATTATTCCCCCGCTGACGACGCGTTCCGCGCCGACATCCGCGCCTGGCTCGAAGCGAATTTGCCTCACGAGCTAAGCGACAAAGTACTCAATCACAAGCGTCTGAATCGCGAAGACTTCGCGAACTGGCACAAGCTGCTCGGCACGCGCGGCTGGTCGGTGATCGCCTGGCCGACCGAATACGGCGGCCCGGGGTGGAATGCTACACAACGGCACATCTGGGACGAAGAGTGCGCCCGTATCGGCGCGCCCTCGGTGTTGCCGTTCGGTGTGTCGATGGTCGCGCCCGTTTTGATGAAATACGGCAGCGAGGCGCAAAAGCGTCACTACTTGCCACGGATTCTGGACGGCTCGGACTGGTGGTGCCAAGGCTACTCGGAACCCGGTTCGGGCTCGGACCTCGCTTCGCTGCGCACGCGCGCCGAGCGGGTTGGCGATCACTACGTCGTGAACGGTCAGAAGACGTGGACCACGCTCGGCCAGCACGCCGACATGATGTTTTGCCTCGTGCGTACCGACAGCGGCGCGAAAAAGCAGGAGGGCATCTCGTTCCTGCTGATCGATATGAAGACGCCGGGCATCACGGTGCGCCCGATCATCACGCTCGACGAAGATCATGAAGTCAACGAAGTGTTCTTCGAAGACGTGAAGGTGCCGGTCGAGAATCTGGTCGGCGACGAAAATCGCGGTTGGACCTACGCTAAATATCTGCTGGGCCATGAGCGTACGGGGATTGCGCGCGTCGGTCAGTCGAAGCGCGAACTTGTGTTCCTGAAGCGCCTCGCGCTCGACCAGAAGAAGAACGGCAAGCCGCTTCTGCTCGACCCGGTGTTCGCCGCAAAAGTCGCGAGCCTGGAAATCGAATTGATGGCGCTTGAAGTCACGGTGCAACGCGTCGTTGCCAATGAAGCAGGCGGGCGCGGGCCGGGACCGGAAGCGTCGATGCTGAAGATCAAGGGCACTGAGGTCCAGCAGGGCCTCACCGAGCTGATGTTTGAAGCCATCGGCCCACTGGCCGCGCCGTTCGACGTGTCGTTCCTCGAAGGCGAACGCGCCCACAGCATTGCCGGCGACGATGACGCCGCGCCGCTGGCCGCGTACTACTTCAACTTCCGCAAGACGTCGATCTACGGCGGCTCGAACGAAATTCAAAAGAACATCATCGCGCAGATGATTCTCGGACTCTGAGGAGCGGCGCATGGACTTCAATTTTACCGACGAACAACAGCAATTCGCCGATGCACTGCGCCGTTATCTCGACAAGAACTACGGCTTCGAAGCGCGTCAGGCTATTGTTTATTCGGACGCGGGCGCATCGGATACGCATTGGGCGGCGTTCACGGAACTTGGCTTGACGGCATTGCCGGTGCCGGAAGATCAGGGCGGCTTCAATGGCAGTCCTGTCGATATGCTGGTCGTGATGCAGGAGCTGGGCCGCGCCCTGGTGGTCGAGCCGTATTGGGCGACGGCCGTGGGCATCGAGGCATTGCGCGTTGCAAGTTCGGCGCAGGGCGAAGATGCCGCGCTGCTCGAACGCGCGGCGCAAGGTGAGATCAAGCTCGCGGTCGCCTTTCACGAGCCGCATGCCCGCTATGATCTGTTCGCCGTCGATTCCACGGCGACGCAGCAAGGCGAGCATTACGCGCTGAGTGGCAAGAAATCGGTCGTGCTGCATGGCGCTCAGGCGGATCACTGGATCGTGCCTGCACGCCTGAACGGCGAGATCGCTCTGTTCGTGGTCGCACGCGAGGCAGCCGGTACGCAGGTCACGGATTACCGCACCATCGACGGGCAACGCGCTGCTTCGTTGTCGTTCGAAAGCACGGCCGCGCGTCGCCTCAGTGGTCAGCATGCCGGAGCGGCGGCGCTCGAGCAGATCGCCGACTACGGCACCGTGCTGTTGTGCGCGGAAGCGGTGGGCGCGCTCGATGCGCTAAACCGCGCCACGGTTGAATACACGAAAACGCGTCAGCAGTTCGGCCAGCCAATCGCACGTTTTCAGGCGTTGCAGCACCGCATGGTCGAGATGCTGATTCACGCGGAGCAGGCGCGCTCGGTGACCTATCTGGCGGCGGGACGTTACGCCAGCACCGATGCCGATGAACGGCGCCGTGCCGTCTCGGCAGCGAAGGTTAGGGTGGGGCAGGCGGCGCGTTTCGTCGGCCAGCAGGCGGTGCAGTTGCACGGCGGCATGGGGGTGACGAACGAAGTGGCGGCGGCCCATCTGTTCAAGCGCCTCGCGATTATCGAAACCACGCTGGGCGACGTCGATCATCATCTTGCGCGGTTCGCCGCGCTACCTGGTTTTGCCACCGCCGAAGTTTGAGGGGGTTGGCCGGTCCTAACGAGTGAGGTGTCACCATGGGATTGAGTTTCGAAGATATGGAAGTCGGTAAGGTCATCGAATGCGGCGAACACACGTTCACGCGTGAGGAGATCGTAGAGTTTGCCGAAAAGTTCGATCCGCAGCCGTTTCACATCGACGACGACGCGGCTGCCGCGTCGCCCTTCGGCGGATTGATCGCGAGCGGCTGGCATACCTGCTCGGTGATGATGGGACTGCTGGTGCGCAACGCGTTTGCCGGGTCCACGTCGATGGGCTCGCCCGGCATCGATGAAATCCGTTGGCTCAAGCCGGTGCGCGTCGGCGACACGATCCGCATGACGAATCTGGTTCTGGACAAACGTGTTTCGTCGAGCAAGCCGGACCGCGGCCTCGTCTCCACCGAATGGCAGGGTATCAACCAGCACGGCGAGACGGTGATCACCGTGCGCTCAAAGGGGCTGTTCGGTTTGCGTCATCCGGGAGCGGCCGCATGAAGCGAGATTCGGTAGGACTCGATGCGCAGGCGCTGCGTTCGCTAGTGGGTGGCGAGCCGCTCGTCAGCGAATGGCTGACAGTCGATCAGGCAAGCGTGAACGGCTTTGCCACAGCCACCGGCGATCACCAATGGATTCACGTCGATCCTGAGCGGGCGCGGCGCGAATCTCCGTTCGGCGGGCCGATTGCGCATGGCTTTCTGACCTTGTCGCTGATCCCTGCTTTGCTTCAAAAGACCGTCGTGCTCAAGCAGCGCATGGGCGTCAACTATGGTCTGAACCGCGTGCGTTTCACTGCGCCGGTGCCTGTCGACTCGCAGGTGCGCGGGCGTTTTACCGTAGCAAGCGTGGACGACGTGGATGACGCCGGAGTGCAGGTCGTGTGGAACGTGACACTGGAGCGCCAGGGCAATGAACGGCCGGTGTGCGTGGCGGAATTCATCACACGGCATTACTTCTAGCGCTGGCTGGACGAGTGACGGCTTTTAGCGGCACGCAACGAGCCGTCGAGGTGTGACGTGTGCGTATGACGGCGTGGCCGCGCCGCCTGCGCGTTGCAGAAGACGAAAGGGCGTGAGCGGCTCTATGCCGCTCACGCCCTCTCCAAATCTCTGCATCAAATCACGAACGCGTGATCGGCATCTCCACGCGCGACGCAGCGTCGACATCCATATGACGTGCCAGTTCGAGCTTCGCGATGGCGTTGCGATGCACTTCATCCGGACCGTCGGCAAAGCGCAGCGTACGCGCTGAAGTGTAGGCATAGGCGAGCGGGAAGTCGTCGCTGAGTCCGCCCGCGCCATGCGCCTGAATGGCCCAGTCGATCACCTGGCACGCCATATTCGGCGCCACGACCTTGATCATCGCGATCTCACCACGCGCGCCCTTGTTGCCGACCGTGTCCATCATGTATGCGGTCTTGAGCGTCAGCAGCCGCGCCTGTTCGATCATGCAGCGAGCCTCGGCGATGCGCTCCTGCGTGACGCCTTGCGCCGCGACCGGCTTGCCGAACGCGACGCGCTGCAGCGAGCGCTTCGCCATCAACTCGAGCGCGCGTTCCGCAAGGCCAATGAGCCGCATACAGTGGTGGATGCGTCCCGGTCCTAGCCGGCCTTGCGCGATCTCGAAGCCGCGTCCTTCGCCGAGCAGCATGTTCGACGCCGGAACGCGCACGTTCTCAAGCGTGATCTCCATGTGGCCATGCGGCGCATCGTCATAGCCGAACACCGTCAACGGACGATGCACCGTGACGCCGGTTGCGTCGGCAGGAACGAGGATCATCGATTGCTGCTGATGGCGTGGCGCTTCCGGATCCGTCTTGCCCATCACGATATACACCTTGCAGCGCGGATCTCCCGCGCCCGACGACCACCACTTGTGACCGTTGATCACATAATCGTCGCCATCGCGCGTGATGCTCGTCTGGATGTTGGTGGCATCGGACGATGCCACTTCTGGTTCCGTCATCAGGAACGCTGAGCGGATCTGACCTTGCAACAGCGGTTCGAGCCACTGGCGCTTGTTGTCCGGGCTGCCGTAGCGCTCGATGGTTTCCATGTTGCCAGTGTCAGGCGCGTTGCAATTGAACACCTCCGGCGCCCAGGGCACGCGACCCATAATCTCGCATAGCGGCGCGTATTCGAGGTTGGTCAGACCCGCGCCGCGTTCCGAGTTGGGCAGGAACAGATTCCACAAACCGGCGTCGCGTGCTTTCTGCTTCAGTTGTTCGATCAGTTCGGTCGGCAACCAGGCGTTGCCGTTGGCGCGGTTGCGTCCAATTTCCTCAGCGAAGGCCCGCTCGTTCGGGTAAATGTGTTCGTCGAAGAAGGCGAGCAGTTTCTCGCGCAGTGCCTGAACCTTCGGGGTGTAATCGAAATTCATGTAAGACCTCGCGGATGACGGGGGTTTCGGTTAGCGCACTTTCTGTGCGTAGCGCCAGGCGAGCTCCGCCATGGGCTTTGCGCGCCGGCCTGCGTCGAGCGCTTGCGCGCTCGCCGCGGTGCCGTCGACGACGCGTTTCATAATGCCTTGCAGGATCGCGGCAATCCGGAACATGTTGTAGGCCAGATAGAAATTCCAGTCGCCGTGAATCTCGAAGCCGGTACGCTCGCAATAGCGTTGCACGTACTGCGCTTCGTCGGGGATGCCAAGCGCGGCCCAGTCGAGCCCCGCGATGCCGCGGAACTGCGCTGGGTCGACGTGCCATGCCATGCAGTGATAGGCGAAATCGGCGAGCGGGTCGCCGAGCGTCGACAGTTCCCAGTCGAGCACGGCGAGCACACGCGGCTCGTGCGGATGGAAGATCAGATTGTCGAGCCGGTAGTCGCCATGCACGATCGAGACGCGCGCACCGGTCTCCTCCGGCATATGCTGCGGCAGCCATTCGATCAGGCGGGTCATGGCTTCGATCGGCTCGGTTTCGGAGGCGATGTATTGCTTGCTCCAGCGGCCTATCTGTCGTGCGAAGTAGTTGCCGGGCTTGCCGTAATCGGCGAGCCCGATTGCGGCGACATCGACGCTATGCAATGCCGAGATCACGCGGTTCATCTCGTCGTAGATGGCGCTGCGCTCAGCGGGCGTCATGCCTGGTAGCGACTGATCCCACAGCACGCGGCCTTCGACGAACTCCATCACATAGAATGCTCGGCCGATCACGCTTTCGTCCTCGCACAGCGCGAGCATCTGCGCGACCGGCACGTCGGTGCCGGCGAGCGCATGCATGACGCGGTACTCGCGTTCCACCGCGTGCGCGGACGGCAGCAGTTTCGCCGAGGGCCCGGGTTTCGCGCGCATGACGTAGGTGCGCGACGGCGTGATCAGCTTGAAGGTGGGATTCGACTGGCCGCCGGCGAACTGTTCGACCGTCAACGGCGCGGCGAAGCCGTCGACATGCTGCGCGAGCCATGCAGCGAGCGCGTCGTTGTCGAAGCGTTGCCGCTCGTTCACTGGACGCGTTCCCTCGAATGCTGAGTAATCGGACTTGTGTTCAGGTTCGCCCGTCTTCGTGGCTTCGCCCATTGTCTCCTCCAGTAGAGTGTTCGCTACGCTTCGCGCCTGTATTGGATGAACTGGGCGTAGAGCATTTCCATGGTCGTATTCCGCACGTCGCGATGCAGCGGCGACGGCGGCGAGTAGTTGAGCATGCGCACCACCCAGTCGCGCGGCGTGGCGCCGACGTCCAGTGCATTGATGCAGCCGGTGGCTTGCGACAGATGGCCGAAGAACGTGCGGCCGCCCGCGGTGATGGCGTGCGACAGGATGGCGCGATTGACGCCGCCGTGCAGGACCAGCAGCACGGTGTCCCACGAGGTGTCGTCGCGCAGTGCTGCAACTGCCGGCAGCACGCGGTCGAACAGTTCGCCGATCGTCTCGCCACCCAGAAAACGCGTGCTCTCGGGGACAACGCCGTCGAACACGCCGAGGAATGCGGCTTCGATATCGGCCGCCGGAATGTTGCTCAGCCTGTCGCCGCGAATTTCCTGCAGTGCGGGCTCGATTTCGAGTTCGATGTGCTGATGAGTTTCGGCGAGCACGCGTTGAGCGGTTTCGATGGTGCGCGGCAAGCCGCTGACGATCACCCGGTCGAAGCGAATCTGTTGCGCGGCGAAGGCATGGCCAGCCGCGCTGGCCTGGTCGCGACCGCTCGCATTCAACGGCACCGTTTCAGGATCGATCGCGCGCCCGGTGGCGTCGAAGTAGGTCACGTCGCCGTGACGCATCAGGTAAATGCGGCGCCGCTTCGGCAGTTGATAGTCAGGCATGACGGGCTCGCTGGTTCACTGGCTTATCCGCGGGGTCAGGGGGCTCATTTGTACTTCGGGGCGCGCTTTTCGAGGAACGCGGTGATGCCTTCGAGCGCGTCGCCGTGGTGCAGCGAAGCGACGAAGTTGTCGCGTTCGGCTATCAGATGTTCGGCGAGGGGTTGCGCACCCGCGGCAGCGATCAGCGTCTTGATGCGCGCCGTGGCGTTGGGCGAAATCTTGCCGAGATCCTCGGCCCAGGCGATGGCGGTATCGCGCACCGCGCCGGGCTTGGCGATCCGGTTGACCACGCCGAGTTCGTGCAGGCGTGCCGCGCCAATCGGCTTTCCTTCAAGCAGGACTTCGGTCGCGAGCTGGCGGGGCAGGGCCTGCGCGAGGAACCATGAACCGCCGCCATCCGGTGTAAGACCGACTCGCGCGTAGGACATGACGAATTTGGCATCGTCGGCGGCGACGAGCAGATCGCAGGCGAGCGCGAGCGAGAAGCCGGCGCCGGCTGCTGCACCCTCGACCGCTGCGATCACCGGCTTCGACGAAGCGCGCAGCGCGCCAATCCATTCGCCCAGCATGTCGATGCTTTGCGCCGGCACAGAAGGGTCTTTCGCGCGATTTTCGAGCAGCCGGTTCAGATTGCCGCCGGCGCAAAAGAACTGATCGGCACCGGTCAGGACCACGGCGCGCACGGATGGGTCACGCTCGGCGCTATCGAGCGCTTCGATGCCCGCGGCGTACATGTCGGGATGCAACGCGTTACGTGCTCCGGGGCTGGAGAGCGTCAGGACGAGCGTCGATTCGCTTTCGGCCGGTCGCGAGGTCAGCAGTTCGGCGCTCATGACCGGTTCTCCGCTTTGACAGGGTTGGCTGCATCGGATGCATCAGCTGTGTCGGCTGCATCGCCTTGCGTCAGCGAGAGGCCGAGTTGCGCACGCCGCGCGAGCCATGGCGACGGACGGTAGCGCGGATCGCCCAGCACGCTGAACATATTGCGCAGAATCGTGAGGATGGTTTTCGCGCCGAGTGCGTCGCCAAGTGCGAGCGGGCCACGCGGATAGCCCAGTCCGAGCGTCACGGCGAGGTCGATGTCTTCGGGCGTGGCGATCTGCTTTTGCGCAATCTCGCAGCCGATATTGACGATCGTCGCCACCACGCGTTGCGCGACGAAACCGGTCGAATCGCGAATCACGGTGACGGGGACACCGTCTGCAGCGAGCAATGCATGCGCTGTATCGCGCGCGGCGCGCGTTGTTGCCGGCGTGGTCATCAACGTGCGGCGTTGTGCGGCGACGAGCGGGAATAGCGCGTCTACGGCAACGACGCGGCTTGCGTCCAGACCTTCTTCGACTGCGGCCGTGGTCGCGTCGTAACCAAACGGCGTGACGACGATAAGCGAGTCTGCAGCAGGCGCGTCGCCTTCATCGAGCGTCACGCCGGCCTTCGCTACGAGTTCCAGCACCGCCTTACGTGCTTCGGGGTGACGCTTGCTGACCCACACGCGTTTAGGCAATTGCGTCGGCGCGGGCGTTTCGGCGGGCACCTGCTGCTTGCCGTCGTCGTAGCGATAAAAACCTTCGCCGGTCTTGCGGCCGATCAGGCCACCCGCGAGTCGAGTGCCGGTGATCGGAGATGGCGTGAAACGCGGCTCTTCATAGAACTGGTGATATATAGACTCCATCACCGGATGCGAGACGTCGAGCGCAGTCAGATCGAGCAGTTCGAACGGTCCGAGGCGGAAGCCCGCCTGCTCGCGCATGATGCGATCGATCTCGACGAAGCCCGCGACGCCTTCGCCCGCCACCCGCAGGCCTTCGGTATTCATCCCGCGGCCGGCGTGATTAACGATGAAGCCCGGCATATCCTTCGCGCGCACCGGCGTGTGGCCCATGCGGCGCGCGAGGTCCATCAGCGCATCGCCGGCTGCGGGATCGCTGCGCAGGCCGTCGATCACTTCGACGACTTTCATCAGCGGCACCGGGTTGAAGAAGTGATAGCCGACCACGCGCGACGGGTCGGTGCAGCCGGCGGCAATCGCGGTGATCGACAGTGACGACGTATTCGATGCCAGCACACAGCGGCCGCTGACGACGGTTTCGAGTTCGCGAAAGAGCGTGCGCTTGACGTCGAGTTTTTCGACGATCGCTTCGACCACCAGATCGCAATCCGCCAGATCGCCGATGGTTTGCGCACCGGAGACGTTGGCAAGAGCCGCTGCCGAGCGCGCTTCGTCAAGCTTGCCCTTAGCGGTGAGCTTGGCGAAGGTGTCGGCGAGATAATCGAGCGCCGCGCTCACGGCGGCCGGGTTGGTGTCGTACAGACGCACCTTCAGGTCTGCGAGGGCGGCGATCTGCGCGATGCCGCGCCCCATTGCGCCGGTTCCAACAATGCCGATAGTCTCGATGGCGTAATTGCGAGAGGTCATTGGGTTGCTCGACTCCATGGTTATTTTAGAATAGCACGCTCGTGCAATTTACTGGATGATTGATTCACAGGCCGCTAGCGCAATTCCATTGAGCGGCTTAGACCACCTGTCAGACGGAGACACCCGATGATCAAACTGTGCGGCTTTGCACTGTCCAACTACTACAACAAAGTCAAATTCGTGCTGCTTGAACACGAGATTCCATTCGAGGAAAGCTTCGTGATGACGAGCCAGGACGAGTCGCTGCTGGTGCATTCGCCGCTCGGCAAGGTGCCGTTTATCCAGACCGAGCAGGGCGATCTGTGCGAGTCGCAGGCCATCATCGAGTATCTGCACGCGTGCTTTCCCGAGAAAGGAATTTTCTCCGCGGACCCGTGGGAAGCGGCGAAAGAGCGCGAACTGATTACGTTCATCGACCTGCATCTGGAACTCGTGGCGCGCGATCTCTACAAGGAGGCCTTCTTCGGCGGCACGTTGACCGAGGCGACCAAAGGGCGCGTGGAAAAGCGGCTGGCGCGTCACGTTGCCGGGTTCAAGCGGCTCGCGACGTTCGCGCCGTTCCTGCGCGGGAAGAAATTCAGTGTGGCCGATGCCGTGGGCTTTGTGAATCTGCCGCTTGTCGGCATGGCAACGAAGAATATCTACGGACGCGACTTTCTGCTCGAAGCCGGTATCGACTGGAAGGCCTATGTGAAGGCCATCGGCGAACGGCCGGCGGCGCAACGCGTGACGGCGGATCGCAAGGCTTATATCGCGGCAACTACGAAGCAGTGAGCGGCTCGAAGCGCGATCTGCGTGCATCAGCGGCAGCGGCGCGCATGCGCGCGCCGCAACCCCATGCGATGGCGAAGAACGCGGGTTCGTTCGCGGCATCGCGGGCGTCATGCTAGAGACGCGCCAGCCGCTCGAGCGCGGTAGCGAGCGTGCTTTCCTGCTTCGCGAAGCAGAAGCGTACGACGCCCGATTCATGCGACTCGTGATAGAACGCCGACACCGGAATGGCCGCGACACCAATCTCGCTGGTTAGCCATTGTGCGAACTCGGCTTCGGGCAGATCGCTGATCGCCGAATAGTCGACGCACTGGAAGTAGGTACCGGTGCAGGGCAGCAGCTTGAAGCGTGAGTTCGCGAGGCCGGCGCGGAAGAAATCGCGTTTCTTCTGATAGAAAGCCGGCAGGTCCAGATACGGCGCCGGGTCGCGCATGTATTCGGCGAGGCCGACCTGCATCGGCGTGTTGACGGTGAATACATTGAACTGGTGGACCTTGCGGAATTCAGCGGTCAGCGCTGCTGGCGCGGCTACGTAGCCGACTTTCCAGCCCGTCACGTGATAGGTCTTGCCGAAGCTCGACACCACGAAGCTGCGTTGCGCGAGCTCCGGATAGCGCGAAACACTCTCGTGCGGCGCGCCGTCATACACCATGTGCTCGTAGACCTCGTCGGAGAGGATCAGCACGTTGGTGCCGCGTACGATTTCTTCGAGCTTGAGCATGTCTTCGGCACGCCAGACCGTACCGGTCGGATTGTGCGGCGTGTTGATCAACAGGAGCCGCGTTTTTGGCGTGATCGCGGCGGCGAGCTTGTCGAACGGGATCTTGTACTCGGGCGCGTCCAGCGTCACGAATACCGGCTTGCCGCCGGCGAGTTCGATGGACGGCAGGTAGCTGTCATAGGTCGGCTCGACCACGATCACTTCGTCGCCGGGATGCACTGCGCACAGAATCGCGGTCAGCAACGCCTGGGTGGCGCCCGCCGTGACGGTGATCTCGGTGTTCGCGTCGTAGCGGCGCCCGTACAGGTTGGCGAGCTTGTCGGAGATGGCCTGGCGCAGCGGTGCGGCGCCTGCCATCGGCGGGTACTGGTTGTGCCCGTCGCGCATGGCTTTGGCCACCGCGTCGACGATACGCGGATCGCAATCGAAGTCCGGAAAACCCTGACCGAGGTTGACGGCCCCTTTTTCCGCGGCGAGCGCGCTCATCACGGTAAATATCGTGGTGCCGACGCTTGGCAGACGGGACGGAAACGACGGAATCATCGGCGTGTCGTGCGGTGAATTCATGGCGCTGTCGGTGTTTATGCGGTGGTTTTGAAGACGGGCGAACTTCGATTGTAGGGAATTGGGGCGCGCCGCGTGCGTCAGGCCGGCGCGGGCTCGTCGGCCTGCAGCGCGCAGGCGGCGACGAACGGCGCCGGCTGGGCGATCTGGAAACCGAAGTCGCGGGCGATGCGGCGCGCGAGTTTCAGCACCGCGCGGTCCTTCGACACCAGCCAGTCGGCTTTTGCGGCATGGGCGAGTTCGAGGAACTTCTGGTCGTCGCGGTCTTTGCACTTTGGCAGCGGGCGCGGGGTTTCAGCGGGCGTAGCCGTCTGTGCGGGTTCCGGTTCGGGCGCTACCTCGACGAGTTGAGTCAGGCGCGTCACGGTGGCGAGGGCGGCCGCCTTGTCGATCTCGCGCTTCGCGAACTGCGGGTAGTCGAGCACGTAAGTGAGTTCGGCCAGGCAGCGGGCGTCGATCAACGCTTCGAGCGCGCCGCTCTCGAGGGCGGCGCGGATAGGGCGCGTATGCGGATCGTCGAACACGAGGATGTCGATCCAGACATTCGAATCGAGGACCACGCGCAGGGCGGGTGCGGCAGGGGAGGCGGGCATTCGTTACAATCTGGCTTTCGTCATTAACGCCAGGCACGGTGTGCCTGCAAGCCTCTATGATAATCGTTCTGTCGCCGGCGAAATCGCTCGACTACGAAACCCCTCCGCACGTCAAAAAGCATACGATCCCCGATTTTGTCGATGACGCTGCCGAATTGATCGGTGGGTTGCGTCATCTGTCGCCGCAACAGATCTCCACGCTGATGAGCATTTCCGATCCGCTGGCCCAGCTCAACTTCCAGCGCTATGCCGAATGGTCGCCGAAGTTCGACACCCGCAATGCCAAGCAGGCGGTGCTCGCGTTCAACGGTGACGTCTACGAAGGATTCGACGCGAAGACGTTGTCGTCAGCGGATCTGGACTTTGCACAAAAGCACGTACGCGTGTTATCTGGGCTTTATGGGCTGCTGCGGCCGCTCGATCTGCTGCAGCCTTACCGGCTCGAGATGGGGACGCGCTTTGTCAACGCGCGCGGCAAAGATCTGTACGCGTTCTGGGGCGAGCGCATTACGCAGGCCCTGAATGCGCAACTGAAGAAGAACGCGCGCGCGGCACGGGTGCTGGTCAACTGCGCTTCGGGCGAGTACTTCAAGTCGGTCAAGCCGAAGCTGCTCGAAGCGCCGGTGATCACGCCGGTGTTCGAAGACTGGAAGGGCGGCCGCTTCAAGATCATCAGCTTTCATGCGAAGCGCGCCCGCGGCCTGATGGCGCGCTATGCGGTCGAGAACCGTCTCGACGCGCCGGAGCAACTGAAGGGCTTCGATGCCGAGGGTTATACGTTCGACGCGGACGCATCGAACGATTCGACTTACGTATTCCGCCGCCGTATTGCCGAATGAGACCGGGCGAGCCTCCAGGTGAGCGGCCCGATGAGCGCTCATACTGAGCAGGAACGCGGACCGCACCGACTGCAACGGGTACATCACCCGGGAAAAAGATCATGACACTTTCTATTACTAGCAACTTCGACGCAGGCGCGATCGAAGTTCTGTCCTGCGAGCAGGCCGACAACATCCGTCTGCGCGTGAGGCCCGACAGCCGCGCCGACTTCGCGCAGTGGTTCTACTTCCGCTTGTCCGGCGCACAGGGCGAGCGCTGCGTGATGACCTTCGAGAATGCCGCCGACTGCGCCTTCCCCGAAGGCTGGCGCAACTATCAGGCGGCGGCGAGCTACGACCGCGTGAACTGGTTCCGCGTGCCGACCTCGTACGACGGCCGCGTGCTGACGATCGACCACACGCCCGACTTCGACCGTATCTACTACGCGTACTTCGAGCCGTATGGCGAAGAGCGTCATTCGGAGTTTCTCGGCGCCGTGCAACAGATGCCGCAGGCGACGTTGACCGAACTGGGCGTGACGGTCGAAGGCCGGCCGATGTCCTTGCTCACACTCGGCACGCCGCAAACCGGTGATGTGCCGAAAAAGAAAATCTGGATCATCGCGCGTCAGCATCCTGGCGAAACGATGGCCGAATGGTTCGTCGAAGGGATGGTCAAGCGCCTCGCCGGCTGGGGCGATTGGGCGGGCGATCCGGTCGCGCGCAAGCTCTACGACCATGCGGTGTTTTACATCGTGCCGAACATGAATCCGGATGGCAGCGTGCATGGCAATCTGCGGACCAATGCGGCCGGCGCGAATCTGAACCGGGAGTGGATGGAGCCCGATGCGGCCCGCAGCCCTGAAGTGCTGGTGGTGCGCGACGCCATTCATGCGACCGGTTGCGATCTGTTCTTCGACATTCATGGCGATGAAGCGCTGCCGTATGTGTTCGTGGCGGGTTCAGAGATGTTGCCGGGCTTCACCGAGCGGCAGGGACAGGAGCAGAAGGCTTTTATCGAGGCGTTCAAGCACGCGAGTCCGGACTTCCAGGACAAGTACGGCTACGCGGCGAGCAAGTATCGTGAAGATGCGCTGAAGCTGGCGTCGAAGTACATCGGCAAGGAGTTCGGTTGCCTGTCGCTGACGCTGGAGATGCCGTTCAAGGACAACGCGAATCTGCCGGATGAGCGGGTGGGCTGGAATGGCGAGCGCAGTGCGTCGTTGGGCGCCGCGATGCTGCAGGCAATCTTGCGGCACGTGGAGACGTTTGCTTAGGGCGGTTGCTGGAGGCGCGCTTACCTAAGCGCTAGCGCGCCATTGCGTCGGGTTCGCCGCAGCTTTCCTGCTGCGGCACTTGCTAGTGGTGGCTTTTCTTCGAACTCTTGCCGGACGATTTCTTCGTCGACTTGCCGCCCGTCGAGTGCTTGCCCTTACCGCCTTTGTGTTTGCCGGATGACGGCTCGGCGCGCGGTTTAGGCATGGGCACTGGATCGTTCCAGCTAAACGCGAGCATCTGGCTGCCCAGATAACCGCAGCGGAACTTCAGGTCGGAGGGGTCGCCACCGCCATCGTTGCGTACGCCGAGTCCTTCGACGGTGACGATGCTGTCGACCTTGACATGCTGCTTGCCTTCGTCGAACGAATCATTCCACGGCGTGACCGCGGAATGAGCGCTATCGAAGGAGCTCGGCGGGAATTCAACGTGATCGAAAACGGTCGAGGTGCTGGCGACAAAACTGCCATGCGCTGCACAGTCAGCCACGAGCGGGTCGGCGTGCATATCATTGACGAATTTCTGGACGAGTTCGTTGTGCTGTTCGAGTTGGTCGGCGAATGCGGGAGCGATGCACATGAGCGAGAGACTTGCTGCATATGTCGCTAACCGGCCGGCCACCCGCAGCAATCGGCGCGGTACGTTGGTGCGATCCATCTAGTTCGGTAGGCGCTATTGAGACATCAGGCACGTAAGATGCCTGACGGCAGGGAGGAGTTCAATCCTGACACAAAATTTTTGACTTGTCGTGGTAGCCGTTCTCCAATCGTACTTGGGAGACGACGGATTATTACTGTCGATTGCCACCGGTAGCAGCAGATTGATGCTGATGCGCCGCGGGACCTTCTTCTTCGAAGAGATGCCGTGGCCCGGCGTGATGTTGTGCGTCAGATGCGCGGGCCGCCGAGCCGGTAGCGGCGTACGTCGTACGTGGTGACCCAGGCAGGCCGATACACTGCGATCAACGCAGTGGACATGCCGGTGAACCATGCTTCGCCGGTCGCCAGCAGGAAGATGCTGAACGCGTAGCCGACCGGTATGACGGTCATCGAGCCGCCGGAGACCGCGATATGGACGCCCACCGCGGCACTCGCGGTTAGAGCAACGGCGATAGCGGGCGAGACGAAGCCTTGCCCAAAGATGAACATGAACAGGTTGCGCGGCAGCCAGGCAATGCAAGCCCGCTGCAGCAACGCCGAGATACCGACCGGCAATGCACCGTAGACGATAAAAGTGAGCGCGATGCCTTGCCACGGTGCATCGAACACGACCGCCGCGAGCCCGGTGACCGCAGCCATGGCGATGAGTGCCAGTGCCCAGTCGAACAGCGTGACGACGAGCGTCGCGCCGAGCAGATGCATCACGGTGCCGTCGTCGAGCCATGCATTGCTCGCCCAAAGTACCGAGACGGCAACGATGATCGCCAGCCAGACGTGTTGCAGGGTGCCGTCTTGTAGCCGTTTGAACGGATTTTTCCACAGCGCGAGCGCGAGCAGCAGCGCGGTGGCGACCCAGCCACCGACAGCGACCCATAGCGGAAGCGGTGTGTAGAGGAAACCCATACATCTCATATTACTCGTTGGACGGAAAAAGGTGTGAGCGGATTCCGTGCCAGCCGGGAGAAGACACGGCTTGCCTGGCTCAGATCAAACTTCTTAAGCGCCCTGCCGGTGGGCGTCAGGTCGATTCGTCGGGCTCGGGATCGCCAAATGGAACGACGGCTTCGGCGGCCATTGGCAGGGTGTCCGTGGTGTCGTTGGCCGGCAACGGGTAAGTGAACTGCGCCGGCCTGCGGCGGCGCAGCGGGACCACCCCGGGCTCGCCCATTACCGGCCGCGCGGGGCCGTTCTGGTCGCTGCGCAGCACTTCGAGTTGGGCGGATAGCCAGCCGTTGTAGAGCGCCACGGCGGCGGCCCGGTTGGGAGCGCCAAGCTGCTGGAAGATGCTGGACAGATGGATCTTGACGGTGCCTTCGCTGATACCGAGTGTGCGGGCGATCATCTTGTTGGTGCTGCCCATGTGCACGCAACGCATGATCTGCTCCTGGCGCGGCGACAGGCCGCTCGCCAGCCGGGTGCGCTTCGGCGGCGGCTTGATGTTGACGACCTCGGGTTCGCGAGGGCCGGGTTCCGCTTGCGGTGGTGGCGGCAGTGACAGTGCCCCGGCCGGAACATAGTGACCGCCGAGCAGCACGATCTCGAGCGCACGCACGATCAGGCGCGGGTCGGTGTCGCGCAGCACCACGCCAAGCACGCCTTTGTCCAGCAGGCTGCGCACACATCTGGGCGACGTATCGTGGGTCAGCACCGCGATTCTCAGGCCGGCGTGCTCCGCCAACACCCGGCGTACTTCGGCGACGGACATCCAGTCCTGCCAGTCGATCAGTAGCAGATCGGGCGGTTGCCGCCGCAACGCCCGGTCAGCCTGGCGCCAGTCCTGTGCTTCGTTAAAACGCGCCTGACGGTCGATTTGCCGCAACAGAGCCTTGAGCCCGTCACGTCGTTCCGCGTCGGAGTTGAGAACCAAGAATCGCATGCCATGCCTCCAGATGAATCGTTCGTGGTGGCGCGATGCTCGCTCGCGGCAGAGGAAGCCGGTTGCATTGCGATGCGCCACCAGCGCCATGATGACAAATTCCTTGCTTCTTGACGGCCTGGCCAGAAGACATAGGATGATTGTCATGGCCGGTGCTGGTGTCCTGAAAAAAGCGAACGGCCCGATCAGCGCAAGCCGATCGGGCCGTTTCATTGTGGCAGGCGGTTTGGCCGCGCCAGCCTGGTGCCGCCTGCGCGGTCACCGCTGGTCGCGTCAGTGGAAATGCGGTTGCGCGGGTTCTGCGTCTTCCGGCATTTCGGCGTGTACGATTTCGCCGAGCGGGTCCGCGTAGAGCGGCACTCCGCAGTCGTCGCAATATTCAGGCTCGAAACGGCCCGCGTGACGCCGGATGTCCGTTACGCCGGTTTCCTTCAGCAGTGCGACGATTTCTTCGAGCGGGCCGTTGTCGGCCGCCGTTTCTTGCGGCTCCTCGTCGATGCCCGGCTCGCCGTTTTCACGGCCGTACAACGGCCACACGACGCCGTAGATCACGTCATTGCTGCCGCGGCGGGTGAAGCCGACGCGATATTCGTCGATCCGACGCTCGCCGAAGCCCGCGACCACCGCTCGCAAATCGGCTGGCGCCGCGCTGATGGTGTCGAACAGATAGCGCACGGCGGTGCGCACGGTATGCGGACGCACGCGTTCGTCTGCGTCGCGGCAAGCCGAATAGTAGGCGTCCGGCAACAAACACTCGAATTCGCAACCCGGAAGCGCCAGCGACAGATTGGCACCCCCTTGCGTAGCCCATTGCTCGAGACATTGACCGCGCTCGATGCGGTTGCCGTGCTCCTCTTCCTGCCAGCGAAACACCGGCGCGCCGACGGGCGCCGCGACCACAGCCAGCAGAAAGCGCGGATCGGCCAGGATCGGCGAGGTCTCGGGCAGTTCGCCGAAATTGATTTTTACAGCGCCTGCGCCCATCGCCGCTTGCGTGAGTTGCTGCGCGATGCGCCACGTTTCGACGTGATGGCGGGGCAACTGATCGATGCTGTACAGGAATGGCGCCAGGGCCACGCGTGTGCCGGCGGCAAGTACGTGCGCCTGCAGATGGGCGCGCAGCGCGTCCGCCGAGTCGTTCTTCAGCGGACCCGACGGGATGGCATAGCGGGTCCAGGCCAGCACCGGTGCGGCGATCAGCAACGCTTCGTACGTTATGCCCTCGTGCTCGATGATGAACGATTCGCTATGGGTCTCCGCCATGTCGGCGAGCGCACCGTATGCATCCGGATGATTCTGCTGGAGATGGTCGAGCGCGGCGTCCAGCGTTGTCTGGTTGGCGTTGCGAACGATCTTGGTTAGCAGCGCATCGAGCTTCGCTTCCCAGAAGCGGTCTTCGGTGCGGCTGCCCGACGCGAATAGCGCGAGCGAAAGACCGACCAGCTTGTCGGCATCAGGGGGGAGACGTTTGGCGATTCGCGAGCGCATAAATCCAGGAATGGGGGGCACAGAACCGTTTATTCTAGTCTTTTCTGTGCCGTCCTATCATTTGTATGTCACCCATGGCGGATCGCGCCGCGTGCGGCCCGGCGCAGGCGTGGTCGCGGAGGACTGGAGCAACCTGTCTTAGGCCATCCGGCGGGTTGACCGGGACGTCCTGGTTGACGCAAGGTAGAGGTCGTTAAGCGGTGGACTTCCATACCGACCGCCTTCGGCGTCGCGCCTACGAGTGCGCGCCCGAGTGGCGTTGTGGTCTGACACAACGAGGGGATTCAAAGTGAAATCGGACCAACTGATCGAGCGGCTCGCCGCTGTGTTTGCATTGATCGTACTGGTAGGCGGTTCGTTACTTGTGCTGGCGCCATTCACGACTGCATTGCTGTGGGGCGCCATTCTTAGCTATAGCTCCTGGGGGTTGTACCGCAAGCTGACGGCGGTCGTCGGAGGTCGACGCAAGCTGTCGGCGTTACTGATTGTTCTCATTATCCTGGTGGTAGTTCTGGGTCCGTTCGTCTACGCGGGATTTGCTTTCGGCGCCCACGTACACGAGATCATCGCTCTGGTGCACAAGCTGTTCGACGACGGCTTACCTGATCTGCCGGACTGGGTGGTGCGGATACCGTTGGTCGGTCCTAATATCGAGGCCTTCTGGGCGCATCTGACAAGCGGCAATTCCGAGTTGATTGCGCAGATGCGAACCCTTGCCGCGCCTGCGGGTAGATGGATTCTGGCTGCTGCGATTGCGGTGACGCATGGGTTGGGGCTACTGGCGCTCAGTATTGTGCTGGCGTTCTTTTTCTACGCCGGCGGTGAGGGTGCGGCAGCATGGTTGAACGCCGGCATGCGCCGCATTGCTGGCGAGCGGGCGGATTATCTGCTGGCGCTGGCGGGTAGCACGGTGCGAGGCGTTGTCTACGGCATTCTCGGTACGGCGCTGGTGCAGGGGGTACTAGCCGGATTCGGCTGCTGGATCGCCGGTGTGCCGGCGCCCGCGTTGCTTGGGTTGGCAACCTTCTTTCTGTCCGTCATTCCGGGCGGTCCGGTCATAGTCTGGTTGCCGGCCGCAATCTGGCTTTACCACGGTGGCGCGACCGGCTGGGCGATCTTTCTCGTTATCTGGGGAGTCGTCGCGGTGGGTATGTCGGACAACGTCATCAAGCCTATCCTGATTGGCAAGAGCAGCGATATGCCGTTGATTCTGGTGATGCTGGGGATTCTAGGTGGTGCGTTTGCGTTCGGCTTCCTGGGCGTGTTTATTGGGCCCACGTTGCTAGCCGTCGCATACACCGTGCTGCATGACTGGACGATCGGCTCTTCGACTGCGCGCACCTTGGCTCCTAAGGCAGGGCCGGCAGCGATTGAGGAAGCGCAGCCGGTTCAAAAGGCCCCGTGAAATAAATTCCTGATAGCGCTTGCAAGCCATGTGCTGTGTCGCTAGAATCTCGTTCTTTCGCGCTTCGGACAGCGGAGCGCGGGGAGCGGGAGAGCCAGCAGTGGCAA
>NZ_JBNDMP010000009.1:0-380336 GCF_050436645.1 Paraburkholderia sp. GAS33 | reverse complement strand
TACCCGTTTATTGCGTTTCGCTACGGTCATCGTCGCTCCTGTTACTGGCAGTCTCCTGCCAAATGACCGTTTACACAAAACTATTTACACCCTCGTGCCGCCCCGCACAGGGGCATCGCTAATAGACCAATAACAACGCAAGGGAAGGCCAACACAACAAGAGCACCCGCCAAACCAAGGCGCCGCAGGCAAACCCGCATTACTGTCGCGCCGTGCGGCAATTATCCGGCATGGGCAAATTAAAGTTAGTCCGGAACGGATTAATATCAAGCCCCCCACGTCGCGTGTAGCGAGCATAAACGGCGAGTTTCAGCGGCTTGCAAACCTTAAGAACGTCAACAAAAATCCGCTCGACGCACTGCTCATGAAACCCGGTGTGATTCCGATACGAAACGATATACCGCAGGAGCCCAGCATGATCAATCTGCGGTCCAACGTAATGAATCTGCACACTCCCCCAATCAGGCTGCCCGGTAACGGGACAATTCGACTTGAGCAGATTAGAAAACACCGTCTCCTCAACAGGAGCCTCCTCAAGCGCAGCCTTGAGCAACGAAGGATCAGGATGATAAACATCAGTATCGAGATCCAACCGATCCAGCGGCGTGCCTTCAAACTCATCCAGCTGCAACTTGCCAAAATCCATCGGCCCAGTCAGATGCACTGAAACCGTAGCGCCGCAGGCAGCAGAAACATCCCGCTTGATCGTATCCCGCACCACCTCAAACGACTCAAACGAACTCTGCGCGAACGATCCCAGATACAACTTGAACGACTTCGATTCGACAATATTCGGCGAATCCGCCGGCACATAAAAAGTCGCCACCGCAATCTGCGGCTTGCCGCGCCCATTCAGCCAGGAAAGCTCGTAAGCATTCCAGATATCCGTCCCGAAGAACGGCAACTGCGCCCCAATGCCAATCGCCTCGCGCGCGGTCTTGCGTGCGATCGGAAAGAGCAGCGTCGCGTCGTACTGTTCGGTATAGGTGGCAGGTTTGCCCAGCGGTGATTGTTCGGGTGTCATGATGCGTTCACGATGCCACTCAGCACGTGCCCCGTCGCCGTCACGACGCGGGCCGATTCGCAGTGGCCAATTTGATCGTCGAAGAAAAAGTCCGGCTCGAACTCGCGCAAAAATGCGCTCTTGTCGAGACCGCCCAGGAACATCGCTTCGTCGATTTCGATGTTCCACGCCATCAGCGTACGGATCGCCCTTTCATGCGCCGGTGCCGAACGCGCCGTTACCAGCGCCGTCCGGATATGCATTGGTGCTGCCTGCGTTGGCGCAGCCTCGTCCGCCACATTCTGCAAACGGTGCAGCGCCTCCAGCAACGGCTTGAGCGGCCCATCGGCTAACGGCAGATCCTTGTTGTGGATCTCATGGCCCAAAAACGCCCGCAAGCCTTCCTGCTGAAATACACGCTCGGCTTCGTCGGAAAACAGCACGGCGTCGCCGTCGAAGGCAATGCGGATTTCGTCCGGATACTTGCTCGCCATTTTCGCCGATTCCGGCAATACGCGCGCAGCCGGAAATCCGGCGGCCAGCGCATCGCGCACGTCGTCCTGATTGGCGGACAGAAACAGCGATGCGTTCAGCGGTTTCAGATACCCAAACGGCGCACGTCCACGCGTAAAGACGCCGCGCTCGATCGCGAGGCCGTGTTCGCGGCACGAGTGAAACGCGCGCAGCCCGCTAATGGGATCGCTACGCGACAGTATCACCACTTCCACCCGGTGCGCGCCCGCGTTCAGTGCCAGCAACTTGCGGATCAGCGGAAACGCCACGCCCGGTTTGGCGGGCACACTTAGCCGCTCACGCTGCAGCGTTTCGTAGCTGTGCAGGTCGCCTTCTTCGTACACGCGGTTCTCTTCTTCGAAGTCGAACAGCGCGCGCGATGAAATCGCGACCACCAGCTTGTCCTGAAGCGTGAATGCCATCGGCGAGGTCCTGTCAGCCTAGGCGAGGAACAACCGGTACACCGGGTTCGTCGTCTCTTCCCAGTACGGATAGCCGAGCGTCGCGAGGAAGCGGTCGAACTCGGGGTTTTCCGTGCCGGGCACCTGGATGCCAACGAGGATCGAGCTGTAATCCGCGCCTTGGTTCCGGTAATGGAACAGGCTGATATTCCAGTTCGGCGCCATCGACGACAGGAATTTCATCAACGCACCCGGCCGTTCCGGGAATTCGAAGCGGAACAGGCGCTCGTCATGCGCGAGCGGCGAACGGCCGCCCACCATGTAACGGATATGCTGCTTCGACAGTTCGTCGCTGGTCAGATCGACGGTGGCAAAGCCGTGCGCCTCGAAGGCGCCCGCGATCTGCGCCGACTCGCTGCGGTTCCTGATCTGCACGCCCACGAAGATATGCGCGGAACTCGCTTCGGCGATACGGTAGTTGAATTCGGTAACGCTGCGAGTGCCGACCAGTTCGCAGAAGCGTTTGAAGCTGCCGCGCTCTTCGGGGATCGTCACGGCGAACACCGCTTCGCGTGCCTCGCCGACCTCGGCGCGTTCGGCCACGAAACGCATCCGGTCGAAATTCATATTGGCGCCGGAGGTGATGGCGATCAGCGTCTGATCCTCGATGCCCTCGCGCTCCGCGTATTGCTTCGCGCCTGCCACCGCCAGCGAGCCGGCGGGTTCCAGCACGCTACGCGTGTCCTGGAACACGTCCTTGATCGCCGCGCACAGGGCGTCGGTGTTCACGATCAGCACGTCGTCGAGGTATTCGCGGCACAGCCGGAACGTTTCCTCGCCAACCAGTTTCACCGCAGTGCCGTCGGAAAAGAGACCCACTTCATTCAGCGTGACACGCTCGCCGGCCTTCAGGGACTGTGCCATCGCACAGGAGTCGTCGGTCTGCACGCCGATCACCTTGATCTCCGGGCGCACCGACTTGACGTATGCGGCAACCCCAGCCGCAAGACCACCGCCGCCGATCGGCACGAAGATCGCGTGAATGGGCCCTTGATGCTGGCTCAGGATCTCCATCGCCACCGTGCCCTGGCCGGCAATCACGTACGGATCGTCGAACGGATGCACGAACGTCAGGCCGCGCTCTTCCTGTAGCTTGGCGGCGTACGTATAGGCGTCGCTGTACGACTCGCCCACCTGCACGACTTCGACCGTGGGGCCGCCATGCGAGCGCACCGCGTCGACCTTCACCTGCGGGGTTGTCACTGGCACCACGATAATCGCCTTCACACCCATGCGCGCCGCCGACAGCGCGACGCCCTGTGCGTGATTGCCCGCCGAAGCCGTAATCACACCGCGCTCCAGCGCTTCGGCCGGAATGTGCGCCATCTTGTTATATGCGCCACGTACCTTGAACGAGAACACCGGCTGGTTGTCTTCGCGCTTCAGGTAAATCGGGTTGCGCAGCCGTGCCGACAGATTCGGCGCATGTTCGAGTTCGGTCTCGTGGGCGACGTCGTAGACGCGCGCGGTCAGGATTTTCTTCAGATAGTCGTGGGAAGCCATGCGGGTGGCGCGGTGCGCTGTGTGAGACGGGAAAGGTCAATGATAGCGCCAACGGCCCGCGCTCTGGCCTCGGCCGTATGGCCAACGCGCAGGAAAGATCCGGAAACACCACCCGCCCGACCGTTCGGTCGAAGAATTGTGGACTCACCAGTTTGAAGATATTTCCTCGCCTGGTCGTGTAAAAGCCCTGCCAGAGCGTGATTCGAGCGTCAACGCGCGTGCGGATGATGCGGTAGAATTCGATTTTGGAACAAGGATCGGAAGATGCACTGGCAGCCTCAGATCGCCCATTTGATGCCCGTCCCGCGTGGGTCCCGTCCCGCGGCGCAGAGGCACGTCTGTTGTGCGCGATCGTGTAGCTGCATCTGAGTGCCACGAAGCGGCCGGCGTGTATCGCCCGCCGGCAGGTGCTTCGGCCAACTAGAAGATTTCCAGAATTGCGCCCCACGCGCACCGTCAGCCAGCGCCTCCTCAGTATCGATTAGCGAGCGCGCCCAGTTGACCTACCGAGTCGTCCAAACATGAACGCACCTCAAGTATTCGATCCGCACGGAGCCGCCGCTGCGGTGGCCGCCGCCCCTGAAGCGCGTCTGCGCGAAATTCCCTATAACTACACCTCGTTTTCCGACCGTGAGATCGTTATCCGCCTGCTGGGTAACGAAGCGTGGGATGCGCTGGCCGAGTTGCGCGCCGAACGGCGCACCGGCCGCTCTGCACGCATGCTGTACGAAGTGCTCGGCGACATCTGGGTGGTCCGCCGCAATCCTTACCTGCAGGACGACCTGCTCGACAACCCCAAGCGCCGTGTGTTGCTGATCGAAGCGTTGCACCATCGTCTGTCGGAGATCGAGAAACGGCGTCGCGCCGATTTGACCGAGCACGGCGACGAAGCGGGGGTAGACCGCGCTGCACGCGTGGAAACGCTGGTGGTTGCAGCGCGCCGCGCCGTGGATGACTTCGCCAACGAGTTCGACAAGACCGCTGAGCTGCGCCGCCGTGCCACCAAGGTGCTGGGCCGCGTCACGCAGAAAGACAACATCAAGTTCGACGGGCTGTCACGCGTCTCGCATGTGACCGATGCGACCGACTGGCGCGTCGAATATCCGTTTGTCGTGCTGACGCCGGACACGGAAGTCGAGATCGCCGGCATGATCAAGGCCTGCTTCGAACTCGGTCTGACGGTGATTCCGCGAGGGGGCGGCACGGGTTACACGGGTGGGGCGGTGCCGCTCACGCCGTTCTCTGCGGTCATCAATACCGAAAAGCTCGAGCAACTCGACGCGGTCGAATTGACCGACCTGCCTGGCGTGCCGAACAAGGTCGCGACCATTTTCTCGGGCGCTGGTGTTGTCACGCGCCGCGTGACTGAAGCCGCCGAGCAGGCTGGTTACGTGTTCGCGGTTGATCCGACCTCGCTCGACGCCTCATGCATTGGCGGCAACGTCGCCATGAACGCAGGTGGCAAGAAGGCCGTGCTGTGGGGCACGGCGCTGGACAATCTCGCCTGGTGGCGCATGGTCGACCCGGAAGGCAACTGGCTCGAAGTCACGCGCCTTGACCACAACATGGGCAAGATCCATGACATCGAGGTGGCCCGCTTCGAACTGAAGTGGTTCGACGGCGAATACGCGCCCGGTGAAAAGCTGCTGCGCACCGAATCGCTCGACATCAAGGGCCGTGTGTTCCGCAAGGAAGGCCTCGGCAAGGACGTCACGGATAAATTCCTCGCCGGCCTGCCTGGTATCCAGAAGGAAGGATGCGATGGCCTGATCACGTCGGCGCGCTGGGTGCTGCACAAGATGCCCGCCCATACGCGCACCGTCTGCCTCGAATTCTTCGGCCAGGCGCGCGATGCGATTCCGAGCATCGTCGAAATCAAGGACTACCTGTTCGAAACGTCGAAGCAGGGCGGTGCGATTCTCGCCGGCCTCGAACACCTCGACGAACGCTATCTGCGCGCGGTCGGCTACGCGACCAAGAGCAAGCGCAACGCGTTTCCGAAGATGGTGCTGATCGGCGATATCGTCGGTAACGATGCGGATGCGGTGGCGCAAGCCACCTCGGAAGTCGTGCGCATGGCTAACGGCAAGAGCGGCGAAGGCTTCGTCGCGGTGAACGCCGAGGCGCGCAAGCGCTTCTGGCTCGACCGCAGCCGCACGGCCGCGATTGCGAAGCACACCAACGCGTTCAAGATCAACGAAGACGTGGTGATTCCGCTCAACCGCATGGGCGAGTACACGGACGGGATCGAACGCATCAACATCGAACTGTCGATCAAGAACAAGCTGCAACTGCTCGACGCGCTCGAAACGTTCTTCAAAGGCGGCAAGCTGCCGCTCGGCAAGAGCGACGATGCCAACGAAATTCCAAGCGCCGAACTGCTGGAAGACCGCGTGCAGCATGCGCTCGAGTTGCTCAAGCAGGTCCGCGCGCGCTGGGAATTTCTGCGCGACAAGCTCGATCTGTCGTTGCGCGAGGCGCAGCACTACATGGTTCAGCTCGGCTACGCGGGGCTCGCGGAGAAGTTCGCGGACAGGGTCGATGCGCAGCCTAGCGTGACGGTCTTCGACGTGACGCAGGACCGCACCGTGCGCGTGTCGTGGAAGCAGGAAGTTCGTGCGGAGTTGCGCCAGATCTTCAACGGCGGCGAATTCAAGCCGATTCTCGAAGAGGCACAGGCCATTCATAAGCGAGTGTTGCGCGGCCGCGTGTTCGTCGCGCTGCACATGCACGCGGGTGACGGCAACGTGCACACGAACATCCCTGTCAACTCCGACAACTACGAGATGCTGCAGGACGCGCACACGGCCGTCGCGCGCATCATGAAGCTGGCGCGCTCGCTCGACGGTGTGATTTCGGGTGAGCACGGCATCGGCATTACCAAGCTCGAATTCCTGACCGAGGACGAGATTGGCGAATTCCGCAAGTACAAGCAACGCGTCGATCCGCACGGCCGGTTCAATGCCGGCAAGCTGCTCGAAGGTGCGGATCTGCGTAATGCCTACACGCCGAGCTTCGGGCTGATGGGCTATGAATCGCTGATCATGCAGCAGAGCGATATCGGCGCGATCTCCGAGTCGATCAAGGACTGTCTGCGTTGCGGCAAGTGCAAGCCGGTGTGCGCGACCCACGTGCCGCGCGCCAACCTGCTGTACAGCCCGCGCAACAAGATTCTCGCCACGTCGCTGCTGGTCGAGGCGTTCCTGTACGAAGAGCAGACGCGCCGCGGCGTATCCATCAAGCACTGGGACGAGTTCAACGACGTCGCCGATCACTGCACGGTCTGTCACAAATGCGTGACGCCGTGTCCGGTGAAGATCGACTTCGGCGATGTCACGATGAACATGCGCAACCTGCTGCGCAAGATGGGCAAGAAGAAGTTCAATGCGGGCAACGCGGCCGGCATGTTCTTCCTCAACGCCACCAATCCGCAGACCATTAACCTCGCGCGCACCGCGATGATGGGCATCGGCTACAAGGCGCAGCGCCTCGGCAACGACGTGCTGAAGAAGTTCGCGAAGAAGCAGACGGCGCATCCGCCCGCTACCGTCGGCAAGCCGAAGGCGGTGGAGCAGGTGATCCACTTCATGAACAAGAAGATGCCGGGAAATCTGCCGAAGAAGACGGCGCGCGCGTTGCTGGACATCGAAGACAACAAGATCGTGCCGATCATCCGCAATCCGAAGACCACTACGGCGGATACGGAAGCGGTGTTCTATTTCCCGGGCTGCGGCTCCGAGCGTCTGTTCTCGCAGGTGGGCCTGGCGACCCAGGCCATGCTGTGGGAAGCGGGCGTGCAGACGGTGCTGCCGCCGGGTTATCTGTGCTGCGGTTATCCGCAGCGCGGTTCGGGCCAGTTCGACAAGGCGGAGAAGATTGTCACGGATAACCGTGTGCTGTTCCACCGCGTCGCCAACACGCTGAACTACCTCGACATCAAGACGGTGGTGGTGTCGTGTGGCACGTGTTACGACCAGCTCGCCGGTTATGAATTCGAAAAGATTTTCCCCGGTTGCCGGATTATCGACATTCACGAATTCCTGCTCGAAAAGGGCATGAAGCTCGATGGCGTCAATGGCATGCGCTACATGTATCACGACCCATGCCACACGCCGATCAAGACGATGGACCCGGTGAAGCTGGTCAATCAGTTGATGGGCTCGGAGAAGGACGGCTACAAGATCGAAAAGAACGATCGTTGCTGTGGCGAATCCGGCACACTCGCGGTGACGCGTCCGGACGTTTCGACGCAGGTCCGTTTCCGCAAGGAAGAGGAAATCCGCAAGGGCGCGGCCAAGCTGCGCGGCATTCCGCTGGTGGCGGAAGCTGGCGCCAACGGGATCAACCCGGCCAATGCTTCGGCCGGTGCAGCGGGCGCGCCGGATGGCTCGGTGCTCAAGGCCGGCGACGGTCCGACGCCCAACGGCGCCACCGAAATCAAGATCCTCACGAGCTGCCCGTCCTGCCTGCAAGGGCTGTCGCGCTACAACGAGGACGCCAACATCGAGGCGGACTACATCGTCGTCGAGATGGCGCGCCACGTGCTGGGTGAAGACTGGATGGCCGATTACGTCCAGCGTGCGAACAATGGCGGAATCGAGCGCGTGCTGGTTTAATGGCACGACTGACGATTTCCGCTTGAGGACGACGATGGACTGTGTATTTTGCCGTGAAGATGGCGGCGACGTGCTGTGGCAGGACGATACGATGCGTGTCGTCCTTGCCGACGAACACGATTACCCGGGCTTCTGCCGGGTGATCTGGAACAGGCACGTTGCCGAGTTTTCGGATCTTGCCGAGAGTGATCGCGACCGTGTGATGCGCGCGGTGTATGCGGTCGAACGCGCCATGCGGCGCATCCTGCAACCGGTCAAGGTGAATCTGGCGAGCCTCGGCAACCAGGTGCCGCACGTGCACTGGCACGTGATTCCGCGTTTCTCTAACGACGCCCATTTTCCACTGCCGATCTGGGCGCCGCGCCAGCGCACGGTGTCGGAGGCGCTGCTGTCGTCACGCCGGGCGCAGGCGACGTTGCTGCGCGATGCGGTGCGGCAGGAAATCGAACAAGCTTTGGCCTGAGGTCAACATGAGTGGACTGACTCGCGACACACCGGTGCCAACCGGCGTGGTGGTACATGCCAAATCGCACGCGCTCGAACTGCAATACGCAAACGGCGAATCGTTCCGCGTGCCGTTCGAACTGCTGCGGGTGTACTCGCCTTCGGCGGAAGTGCGTGGCCACGGGCCGGGGCAGGAGACGCTGCAGACCGGCAAGCGCGAGGTGACGATCACCTCCATAGAGGGCGTGGGCAACTACGCCTTGCAGCCGACCTTCTCGGATGGCCACTCTACCGGGCTCTATTCGTGGGATCTGCTGTATGACATCGCCACCCGCCAGGATGAACTCTGGCGCGAATATCTCGACAAACTGAAAGCGGCCGGTGTCGACCGCGACGCGCCGATGGCGTCAGCCAGCGCCCCGCACGGTCATTGTCACTGATACGATTCGGCCTGACGCCACACTGATGCGGCGCAACATTCAAAAATACGCGAAAGGACGAACGCGATGAGCAAAACCCACTTCGGCTTTCAGACGGTAGACGAACAGGAAAAAGCGCAGAAGGTGGCCGGCGTGTTCCACTCTGTCGCCTCCAACTACGACCTGATGAACGACCTGATGTCGGGCGGTCTGCACCGGGCGTGGAAGATGTTCACGATTGCCCAGGCGAACGTCCGGCCGGGCTATAAGGTGCTGGATATCGCCGGCGGCACGGGTGACCTGTCCAAGGAATTCGCCAAAAAGGCGGGGCCGACCGGCGAGGTCTGGCACACGGACATCAATGAATCGATGCTGCGCGTGGGCCGCGACCGCCTGCTCGATAAAGGCATCGTGACGCCGGCGCTGTTGTGCGACGCGGAAAAAATCCCCTTTCCAGACAACTACTTCGACGTGGTGACGGTGGCGTTCGGCTTGCGCAACATGACCCACAAGGATATCGCGCTGGCAGAAATGCGCCGCGTGCTGAAGCCGGCCGGCCGTCTGCTGGTGCTCGAATTCTCGAAAGTGTGGGATCCGCTGAAAAAAGTCTACGACGTCTATTCGTTCAAGGTGCTGCCGTGGCTCGGCGACCGCTTTGCGAAAGACGCGGAGAGCTACCGCTACCTGGCGGAATCGATCCGGATGCACCCGGACCAGGAAACTTTAAAGACGATGATGGAACAAGCTGGCCTCGACGGCGTCAAATATTACAATCTGTCAGCTGGTGTGGTAGCTTTACACGTGGGGACCAAATACTAGGGTCCCTAACCCATCGTTTTTAAAGGAAAATTTCATCATGTCCGATTCGCGTTTGTTATCTTCCCGTAATGTTAAGGGGTCGCTGGCGAGAAGAATCGGACTGGCAGTGATGGTCGGTCTGATCGCGTTCGCCACCGTTGCCTCGCTCGACGCCGAGGCGCGGCGCCTGGGTGGCGGGCGCAGCATCGGCCGTCAGCAGTCGAGCGCGATGCAGCGGCAAACCACGCCGCCGGCCCAATCTCCGCAGCAGGCACAGCAATCGGCACAAGCCGCCCAGGCGCAGCGCGCGCAACCGGCGCCGACGCCGGCCGCCGCGCCTAACCGCTCGCGCTGGCTCGGGCCGATCGCGGGTCTGGCCGCTGGCCTCGGTATCGCCGCGCTGCTTTCGCACTTTGGGATGGGTGAGGCGTTTGCCGGCGCCATGGCCAATATGCTCGTGATAGCCGCCATCGCGATGCTGGCGATCTGGCTGATCCGCCGTTTTGTGGCCCGCAAGCGCGATGCCGCAGCACCTGCCTATGCGGGCACCGCGCCCAGTTTGAACGCTGGACGTAACGGCTACTCGCAGGAGCCGAGCTTCACCGAGGCGCCGTCGGCGCAAAACGGCTTTTACCGCGAGCCGCAGGTCAATACCGCTTCGGCTACGCTCGCGATGCCTGTCGTTCCCGCCGGTTTCGACTCGCAAGCGTTTGTCCGCAATGCGAAGGTCTACTTCGTGCGCTTGCAGGCCGCGTGGGACGTGGGCAACATCGCCGATATCCGCGAATTCACGACGCCCGAAATGTTCGCCGAAGTGAAGATCGACCTCGACTCACGCGGGTCAGAGCCCACTCTGACTGACGTGGTGCAGTTGAACGCCGAGTTGCTGGGTGTCGAAGACCGCGGCAGTGAATATCTGGCCAGCGTGCGCTTCTCCGGCCTGATCCGCGAGAACTCGGGCGCGCCCGCCGAGCCGTTCGTGGAAATCTGGAACCTGTCGAAGTCGAGCCGCGCAGGGGAAGGGTGGTTGCTCGCCGGTATCCAGCAGGCGGGGGTCGGTCAGGCCACCTCCGCGCATTGACGTGACGCGTTGCGCATTGGCTGTTCGGCCGACTAAGCCGCGAAGCGAACGGACGTTACAATAGGAACCCGCGCGGGCACATCGCCCGCGCGGGTTTTTTCTTGCCACTCTCAATGACCCTCGCCGCCAAGCCCTTCGCTGCTGCCGTCAATCACCTGCTCGCCCGCGAATCGTGGGCCCGCGAGCGCCTCGCCCCCTATGCCGGCAAGACCGCCCGGCTGAGCTGTCCGCCGGTCATTCTGATGCTGCTCGTCCAGCCTGACGGCTATCTGGCCGCGGTCGACGAAACGCAAACGCAGCAGTTCGACGTCACCATCTCGGTGCCGCCCGAGGCGCTGCCGGCCTTTGTACAGGGCGGTCAGGCGGCGGTGATGAAGCATGTGAAGATCGAAGGTGACGCGGAATTCGCCACGGTGATCGCGAAGCTGGCCGAGCATCTGCGCTGGGAACCGGAGGAAGACCTGGCGCGGCTGATCGGCGACGGTCCGGCCTGGCGGGTCGCCTCGGTGGCGCGCTCGGTCGGTGAGCATGCGCGCCGCACCGGGCGCAATCTGCTCGACTCGGTGGCCGAATACCTGCTCGATGAGAATCCGCAACTAGTGCGCCGCGCCGCGCTTGACGACTTCAATGCCGACCTCGCCAGCGCCCGCGATGCACTGGCACGCGTCGAAAAACGTCTCGAGCGTCTTGAAAAGAAGGTCGAAGCCCGCGGCGCCAATGCGCCGGGCGGCGCCGCCACGTCGCGCGGCACGCGCTAGTCACCGGGCTCAACCATGCGTTTTCTGCGTTTCCTCAAAATTTTCTTTACGGTTATCCGCTTCGGTCTCGATGAGATGATGCTCAGCCGTATCAACGACCGCCGCGTGCGGTTGTTGCTGCGCATCACCACGATCGGCCGTAAGTTCGACCAGCCGCCAGGCGTGCGGCTGCGTCTCGCGCTCGAAAGCCTCGGGCCGATTTTTGTGAAGTTCGGCCAGGTGTTGTCGACCCGGCGCGACCTGCTGCCTGTCGATATCGCTAACGAGTTGGCCAAGCTGCAGGACCAGGTGCCGCCGTTCCCGTCCGAGGTGGCAATTGGGCTCGTCGAGAAGTCGCTGGGGGCGCCGGTCGACGTGCTGTTCGACGATTTCGAGCGGGTGCCGGTGGCGAGCGCGTCGATCGCGCAGGTGCACTTTGCCAAGGTGAAAGCCGGCCAACATGCAGGCAAGGCCGTGGCGGTGAAGGTGCTGCGCCCGAACATGCTGCCGGTGATCGACTCCGATCTTGCGCTGCTTCGCGATATCGCCGTATGGGCCGAACGCCTGTGGGCCGACGGCAAGCGTCTGAAGCCGCGTGAGGTCGTCGCCGAATTCGACAAATACCTGCACGATGAGCTCGACCTGATGCGCGAGGCCGCTAACGGCAGCCAGTTGCGTCGCAATTTCGCGGGACTCGATCTGCTGCTGGTGCCGGAGATGTACTGGGAGTTCTGCACACCCACCGTGCTGGTGATGGAGCGCATGGTCGGTGTGCCGATCAGTCAGGTGGAAACGCTGCGCGCCGCGGGCGTGGACATCCCGAAGCTGGCTCGCGAAGGCGTCGAAATCTTTTTCACGCAGGTGTTCCGCGACGGCTTTTTCCATGCGGACATGCACCCCGGCAATATCCAGGTCAGTCTCGATCCGGCGCACTTTGGACGCTATATCGCGCTGGACTTTGGCATCATCGGCGCGCTGTCGGACTTCGACAAGAACTACCTCGCGCAGAACTTCCTTGCGTTCTTCAAGCGCGACTACCACCGGGTCGCCACGCTTCACCTCGAGTCGGGCTGGGTGCCGCCCACCACGCGTGTCGAGGAACTCGAAAGCGCAATTCGTGCAGTCTGCGAACCGTACTTCGACCGCGCGCTGAAGGACATTTCGCTGGGTCAGGTGCTGATGCGCCTGTTCTCCACGTCGCGCCGTTTCAACGTCGAGATCCAGCCGCAGCTCGTCCTGTTGCAGAAGACGATGCTGAACGTCGAAGGCCTCGGGCGTTCGCTCGATCCCGAACTCGATTTGTGGAAGACGGCCAAGCCGTATCTCGAACGCTGGATGAACGAGCAGATCGGCCTGCGCGGCTGGCTCGAGCGTTTGAAGATCGAAGCGCCGCAGTGGAGCAAAACGTTGCCGCAACTACCGCGGCTGATCCACCACGTGCTGGCGGAACGTCACGACAACCAGCGCGGCCCGGGCGACGACACGATTCGCCAGATCCTGCTCGAGCAGAAGCGCACCAACCGGCTGTTGCAAGGCTTGCTGATGTTCGGTATTGCGGTCGGCATTGGCGCGGTGGTGGCGCGGGCCTGGCTCGCACTAGTTTATGGTGGATAAAGTGGATCCGTTGAATCCAGCAGGCCCCGATTTCGCCACCCGCGATCCGAACTCGCCGGCATTCTGGGATGAACGCTTTGAACGCGGCTTTACGCCATGGGACCAGGCGGGCGTGCAGGCAGCGTTTCAGACCTTCGCGACGCGCCATCCCGAAGCCGCAGTGCTGATTCCCGGTTGCGGCAGCGCGTGGGAGGCGCTCTGGCTAGCCCGTCAGGGTCGCCGGGTGCAGGCGATCGATTTCTCGTCGGCTGCGGTCGCGACTGCGCGCTCACAGCTAGGCGCATACGCAAACGTCGTCGATCAGGCCGATTTCTTCTCCTGGCAGCCGCCCTTCACCCCAGGCTGGATGTATGAACGCGCATTTCTGTGCGCGTTGCCGAAGGACCGCCGCGCAGATTATGCGCAGCGCATGGCCGAACTTCTGCCGGCGCAGACTCTGCTGGCCGGCTTCTTCTTTCTGGGCGCGACCCCGAAAGGGCCACCGTTCGGAATCGAGCGCGCCGAACTCGACGCCTTGCTGAATCCGCATTTCGAACTGATCGAAGACGAGCCCGTCAGCGACTCGATGCCGGTGTTCGCCGGCCGCGAGCGCTGGCTCACCTGGCGCCGCCGCGCCTCGACGAGGACTTGATCCCACGCTGGGCGCCCCCATATGTGCCCGCGGTGGCTGCGTCGGCCGCCCACTCCTGAAAACCGGGGGTGGGAGATTGTTTGCGGCTATAATTCAAGGCTTTGCAAGCGTTTGCCAGATTAATGTAGGGAAAAGATCATGCCGATCTACGCGTATCGCTGCGAATCATGCGGCTTCGGGAAGGACGTGCTTCAGAAGATGAGCGACGCCCCGTTGACGAACTGCCCCGAGTGCGGAAAAGACACATTCCGCAAGCAGGTGACCGCAGCCGGGTTTCAATTGAAGGGTTCGGGCTGGTATGTAACCGATTTCCGCGGCGGCAACGGCGCGAAGAGCGCAGCGGCGCCGAGTGGCGCGAGCGGCGACAAGGAAGCCGCGCCCGTGAAGTCCGAGGGCGGCTCCGCCGACACCGGTTCGTCGGGCGGCTCGACCGAAAGCTCTACCAGCGCCGCAACACCTGCAGCGCCGGCGGCCGCACCGGCTAGCACCAGCGGCAACGGCTCCGGCAGCGCCTAGCTAGCGTTGCCGCCTCGACGAGGCGGCGCACTCGCCACAACCGGCCCGGCCGGCGTGGCTTTCTGGCGATACACATGACGACGAAAAAAGCGACGCTCAAATCGGTGTTCCTGACCGGCCTGCTGGTGCTGGTGCCGTTGGCCATCACGTTGTGGGTGCTCGGTCTGATTATCGGCACGATGGATCAGACGCTGCTGTTGCTGCCGGAGTCGTGGCAGCCGGAGCGCGCGCTCGGCTTCCGTCTGCCCGGCCTAGGCGCAGTGCTGACGCTGGCGTTTATCTTCATCGTTGGACTGTTGACGCAGAACTTCATCGGGCAGAAGCTCGTGAAGTGGTGGGAGTTGCTGGTCGGCCATATTCCGGTGGTCGGGCCGATCTACACGAGCGTCAAACAGGTGTCCGATACGTTGCTCTCCAGCAGCGGCAATGCGTTTCGCAAGGCCCTGCTCATCGAGTATCCGCGCAAGGGCTCCTATACGATCGCGTTCCTGACCGGGATTCCGGGCGGGGACGTGCTCAACCACCTGAAGGAAGATCACGTCAGCGTGTACGTGCCGACTACGCCGAACCCGACGTCCGGCTTCTTCCTGATGGTGCCGAAGAGCGAAGTGGTCGAACTTGATATGACGGTCGACGCTGCGCTCAAGTACATTGTCTCGATGGGCGTGGTGGCGCCATCCGCGCCACCGGCGCAGCAGGTGCGCCGCTCCACCATCGAACCGCCGATGTAATGCCGGCGCGCATTGTTTCAGTTTCATGAGCTGCGCGCCGTTCAACTAATGCAAAACGAAAGACAAACATCATGTCGATGCGATCTGAATACTGCGGTCTGGTGACCGAAGAACTGCTGGGCCAAACCGTGTCGCTGTGTGGCTGGGTGAGCCGTCGCCGTGATCACGGCGGCGTTATCTTCATCGACCTGCGCGACCGCGAAGGCCTCGTTCAGGTCGTGTGCGACCCCGATCGCGCGGAGATGTTCAAGACCGCTGAAGGCGTGCGCAACGAGTTCTGCGTGCAGATCAAGGGCGTCGTGCGCAATCGTCCGGAAGGCACGACCAACGCTGGCCTGAAGAGCGGCAAGATCGAAGTGCTGTGCCACGAACTGAACGTGCTGAACGCGTCGGTCACGCCGCCGTTCCAGCTCGACGACGACAACCTGTCGGAAACCACGCGTCTCACGCATCGTGTGCTCGACCTGCGCCGTCCGCAGATGCAGCACAACCTGCGTCTGCGTTACCGTGTTTCGATCGAAGTACGCAAGTATCTGGACTCGCTGGGCTTCATCGACATCGAAACGCCGATGCTCACCAAGAGCACGCCCGAAGGCGCGCGCGACTATCTCGTGCCGTCGCGTACCAATGCCGGCCAGTTCTTTGCTCTACCGCAGTCGCCGCAGCTGTTCAAGCAGCTGCTGATGGTCGCTAACTTCGACCGCTACTACCAGATCGTCAAGTGCTTCCGCGACGAAGACCTGCGCGCCGACCGTCAGCCGGAATTCACGCAGATCGACTGTGAAACCTCGTTCCTCTCGGAACAGGAAATTCGCGACCTGTTCGAAGCGATGATCCGTCACGTCTTCAAGGTGACGATCGGCGTTGAACTGGACGAGAAATTCACGGTGATGCAGTACTCGGAAGCCATGCGCCGCTTCGGTTCGGACAAGCCGGACCTGCGCGTGAAGCTCGAATTCACCGACCTGACCGACGCGGTCAAGGACGTCGATTTCAAGGTGTTCAGCACGCCTGCCAACACCAAGGATGGCCGCGTTGCGGCGCTGCGCGTGCCGAAGGGCAGCGAACTTTCGCGTGGCGATATCGACAGCTACACGGAATTCGTGCGCATCTACGGTGCGAAGGGTCTGGCCTGGGTCAAGGTTAACGAAGTCGCCAAGGGCCGCGACGGTCTGCAAAGCCCGATCGTCAAGAACCTGCACGATGAAGCCATCAAGGCCATCATCGAGCGTACCGGCGCGCAAGACGGCGACATCATTTTCTTCGCGGCGGATCGCGCGAAGGTCGTCAACGACAGCCTCGGCGCACTGCGTCTGAAGATCGGTCATTCCGAATTCGGCAAGGCCAACGGCCTCGTCGAAACCGGCTGGAAGCCGCTGTGGGTGGTGGACTTCCCGATGTTCGAATACGACGAAGAAGAAAACCGTTACGTCGCCGCGCATCACCCGTTCACGAGCCCGAAGGACGAGCACCTCGAGTATCTGGAAACGGATCCGGCCCGCTGCCTCGCCAAGGCCTATGACATGGTGTTGAACGGCTGGGAAATCGGCGGCGGTTCGGTGCGTATTCACCGCGAAGAAGTGCAGAGCAAGGTGTTCCGCGCGCTCAAGATCAATGCGGAAGAAGCACGCGCCAAGTTCGGCTTCCTGCTCGACGCGCTGCAATACGGCGCGCCGCCGCACGGTGGTATCGCGTTTGGTCTGGACCGCATCATCACGATGATGGCCGGCGCCGACTCGATCCGCGACGTAATCGCGTTCCCGAAGACGCAGCGCGCACAGGACCTGCTCACGCAGGCGCCGAGCGAAGTGGACGAGCGCCAGTTGCGCGAGTTGCACATCCGTCTGCGTCAGCCGGAAGCGAAGGCGTAAGGCTGCATGCTCGCTGTCTGAGCGGCTCATCCAGCGGTTCAATGGGCCGCGGTCAAGCAAACGAAAAAGGCGCGTCACGCGCCTTTTTCGTTTTTTGCGTTACAGTCGGAGCAACGGGTGAAACAATAGCCCAGATAAAGCCGTCGACCGACATGTACCGCGCGCAGTACGCGCCTAGTCTTATCGCCATGCCGAAACCGCCGAAGATTCCCGAATCCGTACTTGTGGTGATCCATACGCCGGAGTTAGATGTGCTGCTCATCGAGCGTGCCGATCGCGCGGGTTTCTGGCAATCGGTGACGGGCTCGAAAGACACGCTCGACGAGCCGCTTGCCTCGACCGCTATACGCGAAGTGGCCGAGGAAACCGGTATCGTGATCGGCAGCTCCGCTGTGCCCCGCGAGGCGCTGTTCGACTGGCAGTATCAGATCGAGTACGAGATTTATCCCGTCTGGCGGCATCGTTACGCCGAGGGCGTGACACACAACACCGAACACTGGTTCAGCCTCGAGGTGCCGCAGCGTTGCGAGGTGACGCTCGCGCCGCTCGAGCACACCGCGCACCTCTGGCTGCCGCATGAAGAAGCCGCGGAGCGCTGCTTCTCCTCGTCCAACGCCGACGCGATTTTGCAGTTGCCGCAGCGCCTGAAAAGGCGGCTCCGATGACGGCCGGCGGTTCGCGGCATTTCGAGCGGCTTCGGCAAACCCTGTTCGGTCGTCGTTACTGGTCGAAGTTCCGCTTCACCGCCGGTAACGAAGTCCAACTGTTCCGCTCCGGGGAGGCGTTTTTTACTTCGTTGATCGCGCGCGTCGATGCGGCGGAGAAAGATGTCGTTCTCGAAACCTACATCTTCTGCAATGACGACGCCGGCCAGGCGGTCAGTGCCGCGTTGCTGCGCGCCGCCGCCCGCGGCGTGCGTGTGCGCGTGATCACCGACGGCATCGGCACCGCCCGTCTGCCGATCTTCCACGACTGGCCCGAGCGCGGCATCGAGCATCGGATCTACAACCCGCATCTGTTTGGCCGCTTCGGTTTTTCGCGCACGCATCGCAAGCTGGCCGTGGTCGACGATCAGTTCGCCTGGTGCGGCGGCATCAATATCGTCGATGACTACGAGAACGACGGTGCGCGTTTGCCGTATCGGCGCTGGGACTTTGCGGTCGAGCTGCAGGGGCCGGTGGTCGCCGATGTCCGCGAGGCGTTCGAGAGCCAATGGCACCGGATCCGTTTCGGTCACCGTCCGGTCGAAGCGCTGCAGCCCGATTTCACCTTCAAGGACGACACCAGTTCCGGCGCACCGGCCCGCGGCCACAACCGCAGCGCCGATCTGCGCGGCGTTGGCGAACCCGCGGTGGCGTTCGTCGCGCGCGACAACCTGATCAACCGCCGCGCCATCGAGAAGGCTTACCTCACCGCGATCGGTCAGGCGCGCACCGAGGTGCTGCTCGCCAATCCCTACTTCATGCCGGGCCGCAAGCTGCGCCGTGCGCTGGTGTTCGCGGCGCGGCGTGAGGTGGACGTGAAGCTGATCATCGGCAGGAAGGAGTTTGCCGCGCTCGATTACGCAGTGCCTTTCCTGTACCGCTCGTTGCTGAAGGCCGGCGTGAAGATCGCCGAATACGAAAAGACGATGCTGCACGGCAAGGTGGCCGTTGTCGATTCGGCCTGGGGTACAGTGGGCTCGTCGAATCTCGACGCGCTGAGTCTTATGCTGAACAACGAGGCCAACGTCGTGCTAGTGCATGACCCGCAAATCAAGGCGTTGCGCGAGGCGATCCTGACTGCCTTCGACGAGTCGCGCCGTATCGATATCGAGCACTACGAGGCCCGTCCTGCAGGCGAGCGCGCGCTGAACTGGCTGGCCTACAACACCTACCGCGTCGTGATGAAACTGCTGACGGTCGGCGGGTACGACTAGACCGGTTTTGCCGCAAGCAAGCTCGGGAACGGATGATGTCATTGCTCGACCGCGATGCTCTGGCGCTGAATGAATCATGCACGCGGTCGCCCCGAGGCCCAGGGCAAACCCGCCTGCCCGAACGTCCCCTGCGCGTCCATCGCGCCAAATCGCCCCGGGAGTTGCGACACGCGTCAAACCGGATCGCGCCGACAAGACAAACCCCTCTAAAAAAATCTCCCGCGTCCGATAGACGTATGACGCAAAATTGATGCTCCGGTTAGAAACCGGTTTCTAATAAAGTCCTTGTTTCGCGGACGGCAGCACTCAATAATAGTACGGCCGTTCGATTTTCTTTCGGTCACATAAGAACGGTAAAAACAGCTATGCGAAAAGGCGAACAAACGCGGGTCGCGATTCTCGATGCAGCACTCGATCTGGCAAGCCGCGACGGACTGGAAGGTCTGACGATAGGGCTGCTGGCCGAGCGCATGCAGATGAGCAAGAGCGGCGTGTTTGCGCACTTCGGGTCGCGCGAGGACTTGCAGGTTGAAGTGGTGCGCGAATATCACCGTCGTTTCGAAGACGAGGTGTTTTTCCCGAGTCTGCGTGAGCTGCGCGGCTTGCCGCGTTTGCGCGCAATGATCTCCCGCTGGATTGAGAAGCGCATCCAGGAAGTGACTACCGGATGCATCTACATCAGCGGTGCGGTCGAGTATGACGACCGCGCGGACAACCCGGTGCGCGAGCAACTGGTGTCGAGCGTGACGATCTGGCGTGCAGCGCTCACCCGGGCCATTTCGCAGGCAATGGAAGAAGGGCATCTGCGTGCGGACACGAACCCGCAACTGATGCTGTTCGAACTGTACAGCTTCACGCTCGGCCTGCATCACGACGCACGCTTCCTGCACTTACCGGATGCAGTGCCTCTGACCTGGGCCGCGCTCGAAAAACTGATTGTTTCGTATCAGAGCGAAAGCCGTTAGCAGGGCAGCCGGATCCGGCGGATCCAGCGGCGCTGAAAAGGTCCGGACACGGACTGGAGTTGACGGCCTGGCTCCTTGTCAAACTTTGGAGAGAGTCATGGGACAGTACGCCGCGCCGTTGCGCGACATGCAATTCGTGTTGCACGAGCTGCTTAATGTCGAAGATGAGATCAAGCAGATGCCGAAGCACGCGGATCTCGATGCCGATACGATCAATGCAGTGCTGGAAGAAGCCGGCAAGTTCTGCTCCGAAGTGCTGTTCCCGCTGAATCAGAGCGGCGACCAGGAAGGCTGCACGTACGTCGGCGACGGCGTCGTGACTACGCCGAAGGGTTTCAAGGAAGCTTATAAGCAATATGTCGAGGCTGGCTGGCCGGCGCTCGGTTGCGATCCGGAATACGGTGGTCAGGGCCTGCCCGCGTTCGTCAACAACGCTCTGTACGAAATGCTTAATTCGGCGAACCAGGCGTGGACGATGTACCCGGGCCTGTCGCACGGCGCGTATGAATGCCTGCATGCGCACGGCACGCCGGAACTGCAGCAGACGTATCTGCCCAAACTCGTCTCCGGTACGTGGACCGGCACGATGTGTCTGACCGAGCCGCATTGCGGCACGGATCTCGGTATCCTGCGCACCAAGGCCGAACCGAACGTCGACGGCTCTTACTCGATCAGCGGCACCAAGATTTTCATCTCCAGCGGCGAACACGACCTCGCGGAGAACATCGTTCACCTGGTGCTCGCGCGTCTGCCGGATGCACCGAAGGGCACCAAGGGCATTTCGCTCTTCATCGTACCTAAGTTCGTGCCGAACGAAGCCGGCGAGCCGGGCGAACGCAATACCGTGAAGTGCGGTTCCATCGAACACAAGATGGGCATCCACGGTAACGCCACCTGCGTGATCAATCTCGACAACGCCAAGGGCTGGCTGGTCGGCGAGCCGAACAAGGGCTTGAACGCAATGTTCGTGATGATGAACGCCGCGCGTCTGGGCGTCGGTATGCAGAGCCTGGGGCTGACCGAAATCGGCTATCAGAACTCGCTGACTTACGCGAAAGAGCGTCTGCAGATGCGTTCGCTGACCGGCCCGAAGGCGCCTGAAAAGGCCGCTGACCCGATCATCGTGCATCCGGATGTGCGCCGCATGCTGCTCACGCAGAAGGCCTACGCCGAAGGCGCGCGCGCGTTCTCATACTGGTCCGCGCTGCATATCGACAAGGAACTGTCGCACGCCGAAGAATCGGTGCGCAAGGACGCGGCCGACCTCGTCGCGCTGCTCACGCCAATCCTGAAAGCGTTCCTCTCGGACAACGCGTTCGAGAGCACCAACCACGCCATGCAGATTTACGGCGGCCACGGCTTCATCGCCGAGTGGGGCATGGAGCAGTACGTGCGCGACGCGCGCATCAACATGATCTACGAAGGCACCAACGCGATCCAGTCGCTCGACCTGCTCGGCCGCAAGGTCCTCGGCGACATGGGCGCGAAGATGAAGAAGTTCGGCAAGCTGGTGACGGAGTTCGTCGAAGCCGAAGGTATCAAGCCGGAAATGCAGGAGTTCGTGAACCCGCTCGCCGACATCGGCGACGAGGTGCAGAAGCTCACCATGGAAATCGGCATGAAGGCCATGCAGAACCCGGACGAAGTCGGCGCCGCCGCGGTGCCGTATCTGCGCACCGTCGGCCATCTGGTGTTCTCGTACTTCTGGGCCCGCATGGCGCGCGTCGCCCTGGACAAGGAAGCGTCCGGCGATCCGTTCTACAAGGCCAAGCTCGCCACCGCGCGCTTCTACTTCGCCAAGCTGCTGCCGGAAACGGCCATGACGATTCGCCAGGCACGCGCCGGTTCGAAGTCGTTGATGGACGTCGAAGAGTCGCTGTTCTAAAGCCACATCACGGCAGGGCCGCGCGTGCCTGAAACGCGCGGCCCTGCCGCCAGCCACACATTGCGAAGCCCGCGTGCACCGCGCGCGAAACCCACGCAAACATTACGCGACACCCGCATAACTCCCCCGGAGGAACGACGTGAGCAATCTGATCATTCGCAAGGTAGCCGTGCTCGGCGCCGGCGTGATGGGCGCGCAGATCGCTGCGCACCTGATCAACGCCAAGGTGCCTGTGCTGCTGTTCGACCTGCCTGCCAAGGAAGGCCCGAAGAACGCGATCGCACTGAAGGCGATCGAGAATCTGAAGAAGCTGTCGCCGGCGCCGTTTGGCGTGAAGGAAGACGCGCAATACATCCAGCCCGCCAACTACGACGACGACATCGAGAAGCTCGCCGAGTGCGATCTCGTGATCGAAGCAATCGCCGAACGGATGGACTGGAAACACGACCTGTACAAGAAAGTCTCGCCGCATATCGCGTCGAACGCGATTTTCGCGAGCAACACGTCGGGTCTGTCGATCACCGAACTGTCGCAAGGTTTCTCGGATGAACTGAAGTCGCGCTTCTGCGGCGTGCACTTCTTCAATCCGCCGCGATATATGCATCTGGTCGAGCTGATTCCGACCGCGGCGACGCGTCCGGAAATTCTCGATCAGCTCGAAACGTTCCTGACGAGCGTGGTTGGCAAGGGCGTCGTGCGTGCGAAAGATACGCCGAACTTCATCGCCAACCGGGTGGGCCTTTTCTCGATCCTCGCGGTCATCACCGAAGCGGCGAAGTTCGGTCTGCGTTTCGACGAGGTGGACGATCTGACGGGCTCGCGTCTGGGCCGCGCGAAGTCGGCAACGTTCCGCACCGCCGACGTGGTCGGTCTCGACACGATGGCGCACGTCATCAAGACAATGCAGGACAACCTGAAGGACGACCCGTTCTTCCCGGTCTACGAAACACCGGCCGTGCTCGCCGAACTCGTGAAGAAGGGTGCGCTCGGTCAGAAGACCGGCGGCGGCTTCTACAAGAAGGAAGGCAAGGCGATCAAGGTGCTCGACCCGAAGACGGGCGAGTATGTCGACGGCGGCGCGAAGGCCGACGAACTGGTGGGCCGCATCCTCAAGCGTCCGCCGGCAGAGCGTCTGAAACTGCTGCGCGAATCGCAACATCCGCAGGCGCAGTTCCTGTGGTCGATCTTCCGCGATGTGTTTCATTACATCGGCGTGCATCTGGAGTCGATCGCCGATAACGCGCGTGATGTCGATCTGGCCATCCGTTGGGGCTTCGGCTGGAATGAAGGTCCGTTCGAAGGCTGGCAGACGGCCGGCTGGAAGCAGGTCGCCGAGTGGGTGCAGGAAGACATCGCCGCAGGCAAGGCGCTGTCGGGCGCGCCGCTGCCGTCGTGGGTGCTTGAAGGTCCGGTTGCCGAGAAGGGCGGCGTGCATACGAACGAAGGTTCGTGGTCGCCGGCTTCGAAGTCTTTCGTGCCGCGTTCTTCCTTGGGCGTCTATGACAAACAGGTGTTCCGTGCGCCGCTGGTCGGCGAGACCGGTGCCGATCCGAAGACTTACGGCAAGACGCTGTTCGAAACCGATGCGGTTCGCGCATGGGTCGACGATCGTGCGGGCGAGGACGACGTCCTGATCGTCTCGTTCAAGAGCAAGATGAACACGATTGGGCCATCGGTAATCGATGGCCTCACGCAAGCGATCGAACTGGCCGAAAAGGAATACAAGGGCCTCGTGGTGTGGCAACCCACGTCGCTGAAGCTCGGTACGCCGGGCGGTCCGTTCTCGGCAGGCGCGAATCTGGAAGAGGCGCTGCCTGCGTTCATGACGGGCGGTGCGAAGGGTATCGAGCCGTTCGTGCAGAAGTTCCAGCAAGGCATGCTGCGCGTGAAGTACGCGAACGTGCCGGTGGTCTCGGCTGTGTCGGGCATCGCGCTCGGCGGCGGTTGCGAACTCGTGCTGCAAAGCGCGAAGCGTGTGGCGCATATCGAGAGCTACATCGGTCTGGTGGAAGTGGGCGTGGGTCTGGTTCCCGCTGGCGGCGGTCTGAAGGAAGCGGCGCTGCGCGCAGCGGAAGCGGCGACGCAGGCTGGTGCCACCAACGATCTCCTGAAGTTCGTGCAGAAGTCGTTTGAAAACGCCGCGATGGCGAAGGTCTCGGCCTCCGCGCTCGACGCCCGTGCAATGGGTTATCTGAAGCCGTCCGACACGATCGTCTTCAACGTGTTTGAGCTGCTCGATGTGGCGAAGAAGGAAGCGCGTGCGCTGGCCGCGGCCGGGTATCGTCCGCCGCTGCGTGTGACGCAGGTGCCGGTTGCAGGCCGCTCGGCGATTGCGACGATCAAGGCGTCGCTCGTCAATATGCGCGATGGCCGTTTCATTAGCGATCACGATTACCTGATCGCGAGCCGTATCGCCGAAGCCGTGTGCGGCGGCGATGTCGAAGCGGGCAGCCTGGTGGATGAAGAATGGCTGCTGAAACTCGAGCGCCGTGCGTTCGTCGACCTGCTCGGCACGCAGAAGACGCAGGAACGGATCATGGGCATGCTGCAAACCGGCAAGCCGGTGCGTAACTAACGCGCGACGATCGCCCGCATAAATCGCATGGGGCCAGAGTAAGCGCTGAAGCGCTAACTCTGGCCGACATAGGAGCTCTTCAAATGACAAAGCAATTGCAAGACGCATACATCGTCGCCGCGAGCCGCACGCCGATCGGCAAGGCGCCGCGCGGGATGTTCAAGAACACGCGCCCCGACGAACTGCTGGTGCACGCGATCAAAGCGGCCGTGGCGCAAGTGCCCGGTCTCGACACGAAGGTGATCGAAGACGCCATCATCGGCTGCGCAATTCCGGAAGCGGAACAAGGGCTGAACGTGGCGCGCATGGGTGCACTGCTGGCCGGTCTGCCGAACTCGGTCGGCGGCGTCACGGTGAACCGCTTCTGCGCGTCAGGTCTGACCGCCCTGGCGATGGCCGCTGACCGCATTCGCGTCGGCGAATCGGACGCGATGATCGCCGGCGGCTGCGAATCGATGAGCATGGTGCCGATGATGGGCAACAAGCCGTCGATGTCGCCGCACATCTTCGATCGCAGCGAAGACTTCGGCATCGCCTATGGCATGGGCCTGACTGCCGAGAAGGTCGCCGAGCGCTGGAAGATCAGCCGCGAAGCGCAAGACCAGTTCTCGGTCGAATCGCATCGCCGCGCGATCGCCGCGCAGCAGGCCGGCGAGTTCAACGACGAAATCGCCGCCTACACGATCACCGAGCGTTTCCCCGATCTCGCCACCGGCGAAGTGAAGGTGAAGACGCGCGAAGTCGCACTCGACGAAGGTCCGCGCGCGGACACGTCGCTGGAAGGTCTGGCCAAGCTGCGCACCGTCTTCGCCAACAAGGGTTCGGTGACGGCCGGCAACAGCTCGCAGACCTCGGATGGCGCGGGCGCGCTGATCGTGGTGTCGGAGAAGATGTTGAAGGAGTTCAACCTGACGCCGCTCGCGCGTTTCGTCAGCTTCGCCGTGCGCGGCGTGCCGCCGGAAATCATGGGCATCGGTCCGAAGGAAGCGATTCCGGCTGCGCTGAAGGCCGCGGGTCTGAAGATCGAAGACCTGGACTGGATCGAGCTGAACGAAGCGTTCGCCGCGCAGTCGCTGGCGGTGATCCAGGACCTCGGTCTCGATCCGTCGAAGATCAACCCGCTTGGCGGCGCGATTGCACTGGGCCATCCGCTCGGCGCGACGGGCGCGATTCGTGCGTCGACAGTGGTGCACGGCCTGCGCCGTCGCAACTACAAGTACGGCATGGTCACGATGTGCGTCGGCACAGGGATGGGCGCAGCGGGCATCATTGAGCGTCTGTAATCGTGTACGCACAGGTCCTTTGAAGACCTCAGAACGGTTCGTAAGCCCTGAGGCCTGCGAACCGTTTTTTCATTCAGCCGCATCACAGCCGCATTACCGCCTCGACAGGCAGTGTTGCGCAGCACTGAGCGGGACTAACAGGAGATGACGATGGACATTCTGGTCGAGCGCGCCAACGGCGTGCTGACGATTGCCTTCAACCGGCCGGACAAGAAGAACGCGATTACGGCCGCCATGTACCAGACGATGGCCGATGCGCTGGTCGAAGCGCAGGGCGACACGTCCGTGCGCGCGATCCTGATTCGCGGCAGCGTCGGCATTTTCAGCGCCGGCAACGATCTGGAAGATTTCATGAAGACGCCGCCGATGGGCGAAAGCGCGCCGGTGTTCCAGTTCCTGCGCGCGATCAGCTCGGCGGAGAAACCGGTGGTGGCGTCGGTGGCGGGCCCGGCGGTGGGGATCGGCACGACCCTGCTGCTGCATTGCGACCTGGTGTATGCCGCCGATACAGCGACGTTTTCGCTGCCGTTTGCGCAACTTGGGCTGTGCCCGGAAGCGGCTTCGAGCCTGCTGTTGCAGCGCGTCGCCGGCTATCAGGCCGCAGCGGAAAAGCTGCTGCTGGGTGAAGCGTTCGACGCGCGCGAAGCTCAACAGATGGGCTTCGTGAACCGCCTGCTACCGGCCGCGGAAGTCGATGCATTCGCGCTCGAGCAAGCGGTCAAGCTGGCGGCACTGCCGGCTTCGTCGCTGCGTGTGACGAAGTCGCTGATGAAGCGAGCGAGCCACCACGAACTGCAAACGCAGATGTCCGATGAAGCCGTGCACTTCGGCAAGATGCTGCTCGCGCCGGAAGCGCGCGAGGCGTTCAAGGCGTTCTTCGAAAAGCGCAAGCCGGATTTTCGGCAGTTCGACTGAGCAGCAGCAAGCGACGGGCTTACGTCGGCGCAAGCGTGTCGTAGTCGACGTAACCCGCCTCGCGGCAAAAGCTCACCAGCCGTACGCCGGCCTGGCGTGCAATCGCAATCGCCAGCGACGACGGCGCCGAGATGGTCGCCAGCATCGGCACGTCGACGCGTGCTGCCTTGCGCACCAGTTCATAGCTCGCACGGCTCGACAGGAAAACAAAGCCATCCTTGGTATCCGCCCGGTCGAGCACCAGCTGCCCGATCAGCTTATCCAGGGCGTTATGACGGCCCACGTCCTCGAACGCAAGGCGGATGGCGCCTTCCGCGTCGCACCATGCCGCCGCGTGCAGGCCGCCGGTCAGTTTGGTCAGCGCCTGATGCGCCGGCAGCTCACGTGCTGCGCGGGCAATCGCATCCGGTGCGAGCCGCTGCAGAAAACCGGTGTCAGGCACGCGCTCCGGCTTCAGATCCAGCAGATCGATGCTTTCGATCCCGCACACGCCGCAGCCAGTCCGGCCCGCGAGCGCGCGGCGCTTTTCCTTCAGCTCGACGAAGGCCTGTTGCACGACCTGCAATTGCACTTCGGCATGCGGCATTTCGCTGTCATGCAGCTCCACCTCGATGTCCTGGATATCGCTGCCGCGCTCCACGATCCCTTCCGAAATCGAGAAACCGACCGCGAACGCCTCCAGATCGCGCGGCGTGCACATCATCACCGCATGCGAAATGCCATTGAAGACGAGCGCCACCGGCCACTCCTGACCGACGTGGTCAATGACCGTTTCCACCGCGCCACCGCGGTGGCGGCGCACCTGGCGCTCGACAGCGCCCGGTTGATCCGCCGTTTCAAGTTCGTTCAAAACCCTGACTCCTAGACCGATGCGGCGCGTGGGGAACTGTCCCCTGGCCCAGCCTGGCCGGGCCGCCGCCGCACGAATAAGGTTCTAAAATACCTCAAGCGGGCGTTGTGCGTTGGCCCGCCACCAAAGAGGACACTGTCATGGGACTCAACGAGGCGCCGCTCCTGTTCAACTTCGAAGTCGAGTCTTCGGAAGATCTGACCTACATCCCGATGGCGGTGCGCTTCAATCTCGACCGCTTCGGGCTGCGCATCTCGCTCGCGCAGTGGCAGATGCTGCCACACGAAGACCGCAAGCTGCTCGCGCGTTTTCCGGTCGAAGAGGACGCCAGCATTGAGCCGAACTTCGATCATGCGCTGTTCGAAATGCTGCGCACGCACGCCAACGTCGAGCCTGAATGGTTCACTCCCGAGGACGCCCCTCCGTGGCGTCGGACCAACGCCGTGCCGGAGGGCGTGATGCATCAGGTGGCACTCGCCAGCCTGCACGCCCCGAGCACCGACCAGTGGGCCACGCTCGAGCCGTTCAAACGCTACGTGCTTACCAAGCTGTCGCGCAAACCCGAAGCGAACCATGACTTTGTACCCGCCATGAAAGAGTTTGGTCTGGCTGGCTAGTCGTCCCCGCCCCGCAAATATTTTTGCATCGCACCCTCAAACTGTTCCGATTCGTTGCCGTTATCCAAGGGTTGGCGCGTAAAAAGACCCCGCAGAGGCAAGAACAAGCACGTGCTGCATATGCATTCATGCGCACGGACCTCAGCGCACTCCCGCCTGCAGAACGAATAACGTTCGGAACCCATGACTCCTTTCCTATCGAGGCGGTTACTGATCAATCTGGCAGTCGTCGCCGCAGCGGTCGGCGCGAACGCGTTTGTCGCCTACACGCAGATCTGCGGCCAGCGCGATGCCGACGTGCGCACCCTGCGCTCGACTGACATCCGCCAGAATCTCGACGCTTATCGCTCGGCGCTCGATGACGGCCTCGCGACGCTGGGTCGCTTCGAGGCGACCGGGCGGCCCGGACCGGCCGACGCGGCGTCGGTGATGTCGGCTTCGCTCGCCGGGCTCGAGCACAGGCTCGCGGCGGAACTCGCCGACGAACCGGCCATGGCCGCCACACTGGGCAAGCTGAGTAGCGAGAGCCGGACACTGCAGCAGGAAATCGCGGCCGCACTGGCACTGGCTCAGGCGAGCGGCCCGGACGAATCGCGAGCATGGGCGGCGTCGGCCTACACGCAGCTCGGTATGGAACTGGATCACGTGGAAACGGCGCTGGCAGCGTTGCGGCAGCAGGAAAACCGCGCCTTGCAGGTGTCGCTGGCGGAATCGCACCGGCGTACGCAGCACGCGATGCTGCTGCTGATCGTCACAATGCTGGCCGGTTGCTCGCTACTGATCTTCACGTTCGGCGCACGTGAAAGCGCGGCGCGCGAGCGGCTGCGGATGGCCAAGGCCCTGTACCGCAACGACGAACGCTTTCGCGGCCTGTTCGACACCCATCCCGTGCCGATGTATATCTTCGATCGCGAGACGCTGCGTTTTCTCGCGGTCAACGCGGCAGCCGTGCAGCAATATGGCTATTCGGAGAGCGAATTCCTTGCAATGACGGTCCGCGCGATCCGTCCGAACGGCGAGATCGGCCGCCTCGAGTCGCATCTGCTGCGCAGCGACGATGGCCCCAACCAGGGTCGCACGATGGCCGGTGTCTGGCATCACCGGCGCAAGGACGGCTCGACGATCAGCGCCGACATCTCGTATCACTCGCTGACCTACATGGGCCGCCCCGCGATCTTCGTGCTGGCCGATGACGTCACCGAGCAGATCAATGCCGAAGCCGAGGCACAGCGCTCGAACCAGATGCTCGAAACGGTGATCGACAATATTCCTCAGCGGATTTTCTGGAAGGATCAGCAATCGCGTTATCTGGGCTGCAACATGGCGTTTGCTCGCGATGCCGGGCTGGCGTATCCGGAGCAGGTGGTGGGCAAGACCGATCACGATCTGCCCTGGCGCGCGCTGGCCGATCAGGTGCAGGCGCACGACGTCGAAGTAATCACCACCGGCGTGCCAAAGATGAACTTCGAGGCCGACCTGGTGATCGACGGCGTGCATCGCACCACAGTGACGAGCAAGCTGCCGTTCACCGATAGCGACGGCCGTGTGATCGGTGTGCTCGGTTCTTACACCGATATCACCGAGCGCAAGCGCGCCGATCTGGCGCTGCGTCTGCAAAGCCGCGCGCTCGATGCCAGCGTCAACGCGATTCTGATCACCGGGCCGACCGAGACGGGCAATCTGATCGAATACGTGAATCCGGCGTTCAAGCGCATCACCGGCTACGATCCGGCCGAGGTGATCGGCCAGGACTGCCGCCTGCTGCAACGCGACGACCGGGATCAGGAAGGGATTTCGGCGATCCGCCAGTCGCTTGCGGCCAATCGCGAAGTGAGCGCGGTGCTGCGCAATTACCGCAAGGACGGCGCGCTGTTCTGGAACCAGCTGTTTATCGCGCCGGTGCCGAATCCGGATGGCGAGACCACGCATCACATCGGCGTCATCAACGACGTCACCGACCTGATGCGCTATCAGGAGCAGCTCGAATACCAGGCGAACTACGACAGCCTGACCCGGCTGCCCAACCGCAATCTGCTGCGCGACCGTCTGCAGCACGCCCTGATCGTCGCCCGGCGCCACCACAAGGGTGTCGCAGTCGTGTTTATCGATCTGGACGGCTTCAAGAACGTCAATGACAGCCTCGGACACAGCGTCGGTGACCGGCTATTGGGCGTCGTCGCCGAGCGCCTGGCGCGCTGCGCCCGCGCGAGCGACACGGTGGCACGGCATGGCGGCGACGAATTCGTGATCGTGATGACCGACACCGTCGACGAGCAGTCGCTGATTGCGTGGATGGAGCGCGTGCGTGCGTCGATCTCCGAGCCGGTGTGGCTCGACGGCACGGAACTGTACGTGGGCTGCAGCATGGGCGCGAGCCTGTTCCCGCAGGACGGCGACGACACCGAAACCCTGATGAAGAAGGCCGACCTCGCGATGTATCGCGCGAAGGACATGGGCCGTAACAACTTCCAGTTCTACCAGCCGGAGATGAATGTGAGCGCCGGCGCGCGGCTGAGTCTCGAACGACGTCTGCGGCGCGCCTTGCGCGATAACGAGTTCCTGCTGCACTACCAGCCGCAGGTGGATATCGTGACCGGACAGATCGTGGGCATGGAGGCGCTGGTGCGCTGGCGCGACCCGGAGGTGGGGCTGATCCCGCCGTCGTCGTTCATTCCGGTGGCGGAGGAGTGCGGACTGATCGGGCCGTTGTCCGAGTGGGTGATGCGCGAAGCGTGCCGCCAGAACAAGGCCTGGCAGGACGAGGGCTTGCCGCCGGCGCGCGTCTCGGTGAACCTCTCGGCCCGGCAATTCCAGCATCACGACATCGCCAAGGTGGTCACGCAGATCCTCGCGGAGACTGGACTCGAGCCGCAGTACCTCGAACTCGAGCTCACTGAAAGCACCATCATGCGCAACGCCGAAGAAGCGGTGTTGATGCTCAACTCGCTGCACGCACTGGGCATCGGGCTCGCCATCGACGACTTCGGCACCGGCTATTCAAGCCTTAGCTATCTGAAGCGCTTTCCGGTGGACCGTCTGAAGATCGACCGCTCGTTTGTGTCGGACATCGGCACGTCGGGCGACGACGAGACGATTACGTCGGCCATCATCGCGCTCGCGCATTCGCTGAACCTGCAGGTGATCGCCGAAGGCGTGGAGACATCGGAGCAACTCGATTTTCTCAAAGAGCGCGCCTGCGACGAAATGCAGGGCTACTTCTTCTCGAGACCGATGCCGACCGACGCGATTCCTGCCTTGCTGCAGGCTGGGGCGGCGGCGATGGTGGCGTAGCGGCAAAAATCTAGTTTACTGGATTTATTTTCCATTAAACTGGATTCATGGATATCAACAACCGGATCGCCAGCCGTGTGCGTGAGCTTCGCGACGCCCAGGGCTATTCCCTCGACACGCTTGCCGAACGCAGCGGCGTGAGCCGCTCCACGATCTCGCTGATCGAGCGCGGTCAGAGCAGCCCAACGGCCACCGTGCTCGACAAGCTCGCCACCGCCCTGCGCGTGACGCTCGCTTCGCTATTCGAAGACAGCGCAAGCGAGTCCGCCGAGCCTTCACCGATGTCCCGCGCCGGCGACCAGCCGGTATGGACCGATCCGACTTCGGGTTATATCCGCCGCAACCTGTCGTCTGCGGCACGCTCGCCGATCCAGTTAGTCGAGGTCAACTTTCCGCCTGGGCAGCAGGTTGCTTACGACACCAGCGAGCGCGACGTCGAGATTCATCAGCAGGTCTGGATGATCGAAGGCGTGATGGAGATGACGGTGGGCGACGCGCACTGGCGTCTGGAAGCGGGCGACTGTCTTTCGATGCGGCTCGACTGTCCCACGGCGTTTCGTAATCCCACGCGCGAGTCGGCCCGCTATCTGGTGGCGCTGACCAGCGTGCCCTTTACACCGTTTGCGCCATTTACGCCGGCAAGGAGAAACGGATGAGCGGAGAGGTTAGCGTGCGCCGGATCGGCGCTAATGAGGCTGTCGCCTGTGTAGACGCGCTGGCGGACGTGCTGATCGATTGCGTGGAAGGCGGGGCGTCAGTGGGCTATATGTTGCCGCTCGCGCGCGAGAAAGCGCTCGGGTTCTGGCGCGGCGTCGCCGAGGGCGTGGCGCGCAACGAGCGGGCTCTGCTGATTGCGGAGAACCGCGCGGGCGAGATACTCGGTACAGTGCAGTTGATCTTCGCGCAACCCGACAATCAGCCTCATCGTGCGGACGTCGGCAAGATGCTGGTGTGCCGCAAGGCGCGGCGGCGAGGTATCGCGCAGCGCTTGATGGCGGCGGTCGAAGATACCGCGCGTGACGAGGGCAGGAGCGTGCTGGTGCTCGATACCGTCACGGGCGGCGCGGCGGAGGGCTTGTACGAAAAGGCCGGGTGGCAGCGTGTGGGCGTCGTGCCGAAGTACGCTCTGATGCCCGACGGCGAGTTTTGCGCGACGACGGTTTATTACCGGCATCTGTGAGGGAGCGCGATAGATGAAGCATGCAGGTCCAGCGGCACTCGACACGCTCGCAGTTCTGATCGGCTCGATACGCGAGCGCGGAGAACTCAAGGAGCCGCGTCCGGGCGTTTTCTATCGCAAAGGCAAAGCGTTTCTGCATTTTCATGAGGACGCAGCGGGCCTGTTTGCGGATTTGCGCGTGAGCACCGAATGGGAGCGCTTTCGCGTCTCCGAACAAACTGAGCGCACAAAATTTCTGGCGATTCTCGATCGAAGCCTGTGAGGCTATCTCAGCCAATATCGCGTCGGCATGCGTGGATGGCCGTGTAGAATTGGCCCTCGCATTTCCTCATTCCCCAGGTGCTCGATGAGCGACTTCCCCGCGCTCGAAACGCAACGGCTGCTGCTGCGCGAACTCGTCGTCGGCGACGCCCCGGCGCTGTTTGCGATTCACGGCGACGCGCCCAGCATGCGCTGGTATGGCGTCGACCCGATGGTCGATGTCCGGCAGGCGCAAAAGCTGATCGAGACTTTTGCCGGTTGGCGCAAGATGCCCAACCCGGGAGTGCGCTGGGGGATCGAACGCAAGTCCGACGCGATGCTGATCGGCTCGTGTGGATTGTTCAAATGGAATCGCGGCTGGCAGACCTGTACGGTCGGCTATGAACTGGCTCGCTCGGCGCGTGGCGCCGGGCTGATGTCGGAAGCGTTGTCCGCGGCGCTCGCGTGGGGCTTCGAGCAGATGATGCTGAACCGCATCGAAGCGCAGATTCATCCGGACAATGCCGCTTCGCTCAAGCTGGCGCACGGCCTCGGCTTCGTACAGGAAGGGCGGGCGCGCGAAGCCGGTTACTGGCAGGGTGAGCGTCATGACCTGCTGCAGTTCAGCCTGCTGCGCAAGGACTGGAGGCTGGCCTGAGCAAGCCGCCTGAAGAGGCGAGCAACTGCCCGCCTCGCCACTTCGCCTAGTCGATTGAGGGCAACGCGCGGGGACGGCGGTCGCTATCGGTGGCGACGTACGTCAGGGTCGCTTCGGTGACCTTCACCACTTCTTCCGCGAGACTCATCCGCTGCGCGTACACCGTGACTTCAATCGTGACCGAGGTATTGCCGGTCTTGACGATATCCGCATAAAAGCTCAGCAGATCGCCGACGAACACCGGCTGCTTGAACACGAACGAATTGACCGCGATGGTCGCCACCCGCCCGTTAGCGCGCCGGCTGGCGGGAATCGACCCGGCGATATCGACCTGCGCCATGATCCAGCCGCCGAACACATCGCCGTGAACATTGGCGTCGGACGGTTGTGGCACGACGCGCAGCGCGCAGGATTTTTGCGGAAGTTGAAGTTGATCGTTCATCGGGGCACCCATGAGAAACAGATTGGCTCGACCAGCAGGCGGGTTCTTCACGACAACATGACAACCGGCAACCGGCCAGCCCGTGGAAAGCGGCGCCAGCCGGCTTCTGCGACAATAGAGAGATCAGGAATTGTACGGGAAAGCGCCCAGCCGGGTCGCGCGCCGAAATGCCTGCCGCCGGCATTGCGCGGGCGGCGGGTACCCGATGGCGGCGCGCCCTGCTGATGCCTCTGTCGATTCCGTCCCCACCGCCAGCTGATCCCCATGCGCCGCTCCTCCGCCTCCTCCGAACTCTCGCCGATCTCGACCCAGCCGCGCAACGACTGGCAGACGATCATCTCGCTGCTGCCTTACCTCGCCACATACAAGGGGCGGGTGGTGCTTGCGCTCAGTTGCCTGATCGGCGCGAAGGTCGCCAATCTCGGCGTGCCGATCGTGATGAAGCGGATCGTCGACAGCCTCGCGTCGGTGCGGCATCTGACGGCGCTCGGGCGCGCGGATCATGCGCCGGCCATCGTGCTGCTAGGCGGTGTCGGTCTGCTGGTGGTCGCCTATGCCGTAGTGCGGTTGTCCACGTCGCTGTTTACCGAGTTGCGCGAAATCCTCTTCTCGAAGGTGACGCAAAGCGCGGTGCGGCAGCTCGCGCTCAAAGTGTTCCGTCATCTGCATGGGCTGTCGCTGCGCTTTCACCTCGAACGGCAGACGGGCGGCATGTCGCGCGACATCGAACGCGGCACACGCGGCATCACGCAGCTGATTTCCTATTCGCTCTACAGCATTCTGCCGACGCTGGTCGAAGTGGGCCTCGTGCTCGGCTTCTTCATCGTCAAATACGAGGTGTATTACGCGATCGTCACGTTCGTGGCGCTGGCCGTGTACATCACGTTCACGGTGAAGATGACCGAGTGGCGTACGCACTTTCGCCGCACGATGAACGATCTCGACTCGCGCGCCAACTCGCGGGCGATCGACTCGCTGCTCAATTACGAGACCGTCAAATATTTCGGCAACGAAGAGTGGGAAGCTCAGCGTTACGACGAAAACCTGCAGCGCTACCGCAGCGCGGCGATCAAGTCGCAGAATTCGCTGTCGGTGCTCAATTTCGGCCAGCAGGCAATTATCGGCGCGGGGCTTGTCTTTATCCTGTGGCGCGCGACCGAAGGCGTGATGGCGGGCAAGCTCACGCTCGGCGACCTGGTGCTGATCAACACATTTATGTTGCAGCTCTACATTCCGCTGAACTTTCTCGGCGTGGTGTATCGCGAGCTGAAGCAGAGCCTGACCGACATGGATCGCATGTTCACGCTCCTCAGTGCGCCGCAGGAAGTACCGGACACACCGGATGCGCCAGACCTCATCGTGAGCGGCGCGCAAGTGCGTTTCGAGCATGTCAACTTTTCGTATGAACCGGCGCGGCAGATCCTGCACGACGTGAGCTTCACGATTCCCGCCGGCACCACGACCGCGGTGGTTGGCCACAGCGGCTCCGGCAAATCGACGCTCGCTCGCCTGATGTTCCGCTTCTACGATCTGGAGCGTGGCACGGGCGGCGCGATTACGATCGACGGCCAGGACATCCGCGATGTGACGCAGGACTCGCTGCGGGCTTCGATCGGCATCGTGCCGCAGGATACGGTGCTGTTCAACGATTCGATCTATTACAACATCGCCTATGGCCGCCCGTCTGCGACGCGCGACGAAGTGATTGCAGCGGCACGCGCCGCACACATTCACGATTTCATCGAAGGATTGCCGAACGGTTACGAGACGCCGGTCGGCGAGCGCGGACTGAAGCTGTCCGGCGGCGAGAAGCAACGCGTGGCGATTGCCCGCACGATCCTGAAGAACCCGCCGATCCTGCTGTTCGACGAGGCGACCTCCGCACTCGATTCGCGCTCCGAGCGCGCCATTCAGCATGAACTCGACCTGATCGCCCGCGAGCGGACCACGCTGATCATTGCGCACCGGTTATCGACCGTCGTGCATGCGCAGCAGATCATCGTGATGGACAAGGGGCGTATCGTCGAGCGCGGCACGCATGCGGAGTTGCTGACGGCCGGTGGGTTGTTCGCGCAGATGTGGGCGCTGCAGCAGCAACGTGCTGCACAAGTGGAGGACACGCCCGAAGTGGTAGTGGCCGGTGAGAGTGGGCGATAGCCAGGCGTGGCCAGAGTATCTATGCGTGGCCGAAGCAATTGATGCCTGGCCATGGTCAAGCAGGCCGTTACGATTGTGCCGCAGCCTGCCTTAGCCGGTCATCAAGCGCCTGCAACTGCGCGACCGTCCCGACGTTATCCCACAGTCCCTCATACACTTCGCCGCTCGCGAGGCCGCGCGCAACCGTTTCGAAGTAGTACGGCGTCAGCGGACGCCGCGTGCCGCGCGGCAGCGCACGGAACATACGCGTGTCGTACAACGCGATGCTGCCGAACGTGAGACGCGGCTCCTCATCGGGCAACACCACACCGTCGACCAGGCCGAAATCGCCCGCAGGATGAAACGGCGGGTTCGGCACCATCACCAGATGCATGCCCGGCTCCGCCTGCGCGGCGAGCCGCGTAGCGTGTGCACGCAGCGATGCGTAATCGAAGTCGGCATAGACATCACCGGCCACGCCGACAAAGATCTCGCCGGGCGCGCCGTCGGCTGCCGGAGCGTCTTCCAGCAGCGGTAACGCCTGCGCAATCCCGCCGGCCGTCTCCAGCGCTTCCTGCTCGGCTGAATAGCGCAGCTCCACCCCCCAGCGCGACCCGTCGCCAAGTGCCGCTTCAAAACGCTCGCCGAGCCATGCATGATTGATCACAATGGTCCGGAACCCGGCTTGCGCGAGCCGCTCGATCTGCCAGACGATCAGCGGTTTGCCGCCTGCTTCGAGCAGCGGCTTCGGGGTGTGGTCCGTCAATGGACGCATCCGTTCGCCGCGCCCGGCGGCGAAGATCATCGCTTTGGTGAGAGACATCGTCATTGTTCGGAAAGCTCAGAAGGTATAGCCGACTTCGGCTGCACGGCCTTCGAGCTCATCAAGCAGCTTCGCAAAAGGTGCAAGTGGACGGTAGCGCCCGGCGACCTTGCGCCCGTAACCGATAAAGCGCGGCAGGTCCTTCATGTAGTGCGGTTTGTGGTCCCGGTAGTTGATCCGGCAGAACAGGCCCAGCACCTTGATGTGCCGCTGCAGGCCCATCCATTCGAGTTGACGGTAGAACTCGCCGAAATCGGCATCGACCGGCAGGCCGGCTTTTTTCGCGCGCTCCCAGTAGTACACGAAGCAATCGAGCTCGAACTCCTCGTCCCAGCTCAGGAAGGCATCGCGCAGCAGCGAGGCGACGTCATAGGTAATCGGCCCATAGACCGCGTCCTGGAAGTCGAGCACGCCGGGGTTCAGCGGGTTCGGCTCCGGCATCACCATCAGGTTGCGCGGCATGTAATCGCGCAGCATGAAAACCTGCGGCTGTGCCTGGGCACTGGCGATCAGCAGCGCAAACGTGCGGTCGAGCAGCCCGCGGGTCTTCTCGTCGACTTCGCGGCCGAGATGGCGGCCGATGAACCACTCCGGCAGCAACTCCATCTCGCGGCGCAGGAACGCTTCGTCGAACGGCGGCAGCACACCCGGCTTCGATGCCAGTTGCCAGCGGATCAGCGCGTCGAGCGCATCGCGCATCAGCCCCTTTGCGTTGTCCGGCGTCAGTGCGCTGAGGTAGGAGGTGGTGCCCAGATCGGTGACGAGCATGAAGCCGGCCTCGAAATCGACCTCCAGCACCTGCGGCACATTCACGCCGGCCGCGCTCAGCAGTTGCGCCACCTGCACAAATTCGCGGCACTTTTCCGGCGGCGGGGCGTCGACGGCGATCAGCGTGGTGCTTGCCGCGTCTTTCAGATTCTTACCCTTCAGGCGGAAATAGCGGCGAAAACTTGCATCGCTGGAAGCGGGTACCAGCGTTGCAAGGTCGAGTGCATAACGGTTCGCGTGACTCTCCAGCCAGGCGGTGAGCAGTTGCAGGCGGGCGTCGGGAGAAGTGGAATCGGAGGGCAGCGTCATGAAAACCGGAAGGCAAATTCAGGGGGGCAACGTCTTGCCATATAATACCCCACGACTTTTTTGACACGACGCACGCCAGCTTTCGCTCGCCCCGCTTCACCGCCCGCCTCATCGTTCGACCGGTTGTAAATTTTGATTGATGGGTCGCCGACCATCACGGTCAGGCTGCTCAGGCGGAGGATCGTGGTTGCAGGAGCGGGCGGTCGGGCCAATTCGCCAAACGATACATGCCGCCAAGACAGCTTTCCCAAACGACCCCCTCTCGTGGCGGCGTGCCCCGCAGAAGGCGGCTCGTCGCGGCGTTGATTGCCGTGCCGGGCCTGATGCCCGCGCTTTCGCACGCCCAGTTGTCGGGCGACGCCGCGCAGCCGCAGCCTATCGACGCGCCCTGGGGCATGAGGCTAGCCCCCCAGCTCGAAGAGCATCCGTTGAAGCCGGACCAGAGAGCGGCCACCTTCGTGCTCGGCGACTACCAGAGCGGCACGACGGATCAGGATCTGGCGGCCAAGGGTTCCGCCGAAGTGCGCCGTCCCACCTTCACGATCAAGGGCGACGCGCTGCACTACGATCAGGATACCGACATGGCCGACGGCTATGGCAAGGTGGTCGTGATCAACAACGGCGCCACCTTCGTTGGGCCGGAAGCGCATATGCAGGTTGATTCGAGCGAAGGCTACATGCCCTCGCCGAAGTATCACTTCAACATCACGGGCGGCTCGGGTAGCGCGGCGCGTGTCGACATGCTCGACAACGAGCGTTCGGTGTTCACCCAGGGCACCTACACGGCGTGTCAGTGTGAGAGCAATCCGGCGTGGTACATCCGCGGCAGCGAGTTCGACTTCGACACCGGCGCCGACGAAGGCGTGGCACACAACGGCGTGCTGTTTTTCCAGGGCATACCGATCTTCGGCTCGCCGTGGCTGTCGTTCCCGCTCTCGGGCGACCGGCGCAGCGGCCTGTTGCCGCCCACTTTTTCGCTCAGTTCGAGTAACGGCTTCGAGCTGAACATACCGTATTACTTCAATATCGCGCCGAACCGCGATCTGCTGATTTCGCCGAACTACATCTCGAAGCGCGGTCTGGAGCAGAATGCGACCTTCCGCTATCTTTCGCCGGATTACTCGGGCTCGATCACCGGCACGTATCTGCCCGACGACAACATCACGAGGACGAACCGTTGGGCGCTGTTCCTCCAGCACAACCAGAACTTCGGTAACGGCTTCGGCGGCTACGTTTATTACAACAAGGTTTCGGATAATTCCTTTCCGGAAGACCTTGGCTCGACCTCCAGCAATATTCTCAACGGCACGCAGCTGCTCTACCAGCAGGAAGCGGGGCTGACGTACAACAACGGCCCGTGGTCGGTGCTGGCGCGCGAGCAGAACTGGCAGACGATCACGCCTTCGGTGGCGCCATACGGACGTGAGCCGGAACTGAACGTCAAGTACAACCAGTACAACGTCGGCGGTTTCGATTACGGCGCGACCGGCGATTTCTCGCGGTTTCGCATCACCACGGCGGATTCGACCGAAGGCGACCGGATCACCTTCGACCCGTACCTGTCGTACTCGGTCGTGGGTCCTGGCTACTTCGTTACGCCGAAGGTGCAGTACCACTTCGCGTCGTACAACCTGAGCAACATCGGGACGGGTGCGCCGGTCGGACAGCCGAAGGATTTCACCGAGTCGGTTCCGACCTTTTCGTTCGACACGGGGCTGATTTTCGAGCGCTCAGTGCGGCTGTTCGGCCAGGATTACATCCAGACCCTCGAGCCGCGCCTGTACTACGTGTACACGCCGTATCACAACCAGACCTTCGCGCCGCTGTTCGATACGGCCGACGCGGATTTCGGGCTCGCGGAAATCTTCACGCCGAATACGTTCGTCGGCGACGACCGGATCGCCGACGCGAACCGGCTGACCGCAGCCCTTACCACGCGTTTCATCGACGCGGCGACGGGTGACGAACGTGCGCGCTTCGTGCTCGCACAACAGTATTACTTCCAGGACCAGCGCGTCACGCTGCTGCAAACGCAGACACCGGCGCAGGCGACCCATTCGGACCTGATTGCCGGCATGTCGTTGAAGATTGGGGGCGGTTTCGCGTCGGAAACCGCGGTCCAATATAATGCCGACAATAACCAGCTGACGCAGGCCAGTGTCGGCTTCGGATTCAGTCCGGAATCGGGCAAGGTGCTTAACGTCGCCTATCGTTACACGCGTGCCGATACGACGCTGGATTACACGCCGGTCAGCCAGATCACCATTTCGGCACAGTGGCCGCTCACGCACCACGTGTATAGTGTGGCGCGCCTGAACTACGATCTGCAGGGACGGGCGATCGTCGATAGCCTGGTTGGCCTGCAGTACGATGCGGACTGCTGGGTGCTGGGCGTCGGGATTCAGCGTTATGCAGACGGGGTCAACACCCTTGGGCTACCGGAGCAGGGAACGCGTTTCCTTGCGCAAATCACGTTCAAGGGTCTGTCGAGTGTGGACAACGGCTTGATTGCCGCGTTCCGCGGGGCCGTGCCGGGCTATACGCCGCTGCCGCCGCCTCCGGCGCCGGAGGCGCGTTTTACCAACTACGACTGACGGTCGTTTGATCGTCTATAAAATGCGCAAAGACGGGCGGGGCGCGCCCGACATCATTGGAGTATCTGTGGGAATCATGAAAACGCTTCGCTTGCCATCGCTTGCGGCCAGTCTGGCCCTTGTGGCCTCTTTCCTGTCGGTTGCGCCAGCACAGGCGCAGGATCTACCCAACGCAGGCGGGCAGCCGACGCAGGCGGCCTCCAGCAATGGCCAAACGGTCGATACGATCGCCGCGGTGGTCAATGACGGCGTCATCACGCAGCGCGAGCTCGATGAGCGCCTTGGCCTGATCGCACGGCGTCTGCAGCAGCAAAACGCGCCGGTTCCGCCGATCGACCAGTTGCGTCAGCAGGTGTTGAACCAGATGGTGCTGGAGCGCATCCAGTTGCAGCGCGCCAAGGAAGACGGCATCACCGTCGACGACGCAGCGGTGCAGAAGACGCTCGAACGGCTTGCGGCGGCCAACAATCTGCCGCTCGACGTGTACCGCTCGAAGATCGAGGCGCAAGGCGTGCCCTGGGCCACCTTCACGAACGACGCCCGCACGGAACTGACCCTGTCGCGTCTGCGCGAAAAGGAAGTGGACAGCAAGGTGACGGTGTCGGACGCCGAAGTGGCGAACTACATTGCCAGCCAGCGTGGACCGAACGTCGGGCTGACGAGCGATCTGCATCTCGAACATATTCTGATCAAGGTGCCGGCCAATGCGACGGAGGCCGACATCGTCGCCGCCGAGCAGAAGGCCCAGGGGATCCTGCAGCAGGCGACCAGCGGCGACTCGAAGTTCGAGAGGCTCGCCAAGTCGAATTCGCAGGCAGCGGATGCTTCGAAGGGCGGTGACATGGGCTTCCAGTCCACCTCGCAACTGCCGCCTGAGTTCGTGAAGGCGGCGGCGACGCTGCGTCCGGGCCAGGTGAACCCCGATCTGATCCGCACCGCGGATGGTTTCGAGGTGATGCGCCTCGTTGAGCGCCGCGCAAGCCAGGGTGCAGCGAGCGCCGATTCGACCCACCTCACGCAGACGCATGTGCGCCACATCCTGCTGCGCGTCGGCGACGGCATGTCGGAGCCGCAGGCCCGTCAAAAGCTGCTCGAAATCAAGCGTGAGATCTCGGAAGGCGGCGACTTCGCCAAGTTCGCCCGCACCTATTCGCAGGACGGTTCGGCTGCGCAAGGCGGCGACCTCGGCTGGATCAGTCCGGGCGAAACCGTGCCGGAATTCGAGCGTGCCATGAACAGCTTGCAGGACGGCCAGGTCAGCGATCCGGTGCGCAGCGAGTACGGCTATCACCTGATTCAGGTGCTGGGCCGCCGCGACGCCGAAGGCTCGGTTGCCCAGCAGATGGATCTGGCGCGCCAGGCCATCGGTCAACGCAAGGCAGAGCAAGCCTATGCGGACTGGCTGCGTGAATTGCGCGATACGGCGTATGTCGATGTGAAGATCGGCAAGCCGAACCTGCAGTAAGCATCATGACGAGCGCTGCCCAACCGTCTCACGTCCCGCTGCAGATCGCGATCACAACCGGCGAACCCGCCGGCGTCGGTCCCGAGCTGACTGCGCAGGCGCTGGCGGGGGCGGCAGCCCATTGGCCCGATGCACAGTTCACCGTGCTTGGAGACGCGGACCTGCTCGCGGCGCGCGCCAAGGCAGTTGGCGTGGATTGGGCAGCGTTATTGGGACCCAGTCATGGGCAGGGTCACGCTGGTCACCATCGGGTCCGCGTGCAGCATCAGCCGCTCGGCGTGCCGTCGCAGGCGGGCAAGCTTAACGCCGCGAATGGCCGTTACGTGCTGAACCTGCTGGATAGCGCGATCGACGGCGCGGTGAGCGGCCAGTTCGACGCGATCGTCACCGCACCGCTGCAAAAGAGCACCATCAACGACGCCGGTGTGCCGTTCACCGGCCACACCGAATATCTGGCCGAGCGCACCCACACGCCGCACGTGGTGATGATGCTGGCCGGCACCGGCCCGCGGCCGCTGCGCGTTGCGCTGGCTACGACTCATCTGCCGCTGAAAGATGTCTCGGCGGCACTGACGGTCGACAGTATCCTTGGCACGCTGCGGATCATCGACCACGACCTGCGTCACCATTTCGGCCTGCCGGCGCCACGTATTCTCGTGACCGGCCTGAACCCGCATGCGGGCGAAAACGGTTATCTGGGGCACGAGGAAATCGATGTAATCGCGCCGGCCCTGAAGCTGGCGAACGACGAAGGCATCGATGCCCGCGGCCCCTATCCGGCCGATACGCTATTCCAGCCGCGTTACCTGACCGAAGCCGATTGCGTGCTCGCGATGTTCCACGATCAGGGTCTGCCAGTTCTGAAGTACGCGACCTTCGGCGAAGGCATCAATGTCACGCTCGGGCTGCCGATCATCCGCACGTCCGTCGATCACGGCACGGCGCTCGACCTCGCAGGCACCGGCCGCGCGGATGCGGGTAGTCTGATTGCCGCCATCGACACTGCAGTCTCGATGGCGCGCCACCGTCGCGCCGCCTGATTTTTTTTCCGTACCTTTTTGTAGCGTCATTCGATGTCCACCAGCAGACAGCACCAGGGCCATTTCGCGCGCAAGCGTTTCGGACAGAACTTTCTGGTCGACACGGGTGTGATCGATTCGATCGTCGACGTGATCCGGCCGCAACGCGGCGAGCGCATGGTCGAAATCGGACCGGGTCTGGGCGCGCTCACCGAGCCGCTGATCGAACGCCTCGCCACGCCGGAGGCGCCGTTGCATGCGGTCGAACTCGATCGCGATCTGATCGTGCGGCTAAAGAAGAAGTTTGGCGATCTGCTCGAACTGCACTCGGGCGATGCGCTCGACTTCGACTTCGGTTCGCTGGCGTTGCCCGTGGGGCCGGGCGTGCCCGAGAGCAAACCGACGCTGCGCATCGTCGGCAACCTGCCGTACAACATTTCGAGCCCGCTGCTGTTCCACCTGACTTCGTTCGCGCATTGCGTGATCGATCAGCACTTCATGTTGCAGAACGAAGTGGTCGAGCGGATGGTGGCGGAGCCGGGTAACAAGGCATTCAGCCGCCTCTCGGTGATGCTGCAGTACCGCTACGTGATCGACAAACAGCTCGATGTGCCACCCGAAGCCTTCCAGCCGCCGCCCAAGGTCGATTCGGCGATCGTGCGGATGATTCCGTTCGAGCCACACGAATTGCCGAAGGTCGACGAACGCGTGCTCGGCGAGGTCGTAACCGCCGCGTTCTCGCAACGTCGCAAGATGCTGCGCAATACGCTGGGCGCGTATCGCGACACGGTGGATTTCGAGGCGCTCGGCTTCGATCTGCAGCGGCGTGCCGAGGATGTGTCGGTCGCCGAGTATGTGCAGGTTGCGCAGATCGTGGCGGCGTCCCGTTGACGCTTTGACGAGCGCGATGCCTGCGAGAACCAGCAGCGTTGCGATATCCGGGTGCAGTAGTCCTATCAAGCTTTACCAGCTCCAGCGCACCCCCACATTGCCTTCCACGACGCTCCGGTGCGCGCCGTTCACGTTGGTCGTATAGCCTGCCGCGGCATACACGCTGCCACGCGCGCTCAAATGCGCGGCGATGCCCAGGCCGAACTCGGCTGCGGTCGCCGGCACGCTGGTCGGGATCACGGTGCTGCCCGCGAAGCTCACCTCGTCGGTGCCGTTGAAGTAGCGCCACAGATTGGCGCGCAAGTACGGCTCCCAGATTGCCCCACCACCTTCAAACTTGCCTTCTAGCCGAATCCCCAGCCGGCCGATCAGACCGTTCGCGGAATGAAACGATACGCTCGAGATGCCGTCGTTGAGATCGTCTATTGAGGTGTGCTGCCAGATCAGCTGGGCTTGTGGCTCGATGCTCAAATGGGCTGGCAGCGGAATCGGCAGTCCGGCCTCGAACGATGCGTCCTCGGCATAGCCATGCGTGGTGGCGCCGATATTGTCGTAGGACATAGGGCTGATGGTTAGCGAACTGCCCATCAGAACCGCGTCGGTGTACCAGCCGCCAGGGCAGATGTGGGTCCAGTAGCCGCCGGCGCTGTAGGCGTCGATCGACAGGCGTCCCGCAGCCAGATTCGGAAAGCCGAGGGCGAGGCCGCTCACGTCGCCTTCTGCGCGTGCAAAACCGAGGATCAGGCCATAGTGGTCGCGCTGACCGCCGGGCGTCGCGCTGGCGTAGAGATCCTGGCCGACCTGGATGCCGCCTATCGTGCCGCTGAATTCCGGATTGACCGCGCCGCCGTTGCTCAGCGTGGCATGTTCGCCCCAGACGCGTGTCCATGAGGCGGGCACGGCGCCGGTTTCGGTCAACAGCGATTGCGCGCCCTCGCGGTCGTGGAACGTGCCGACCTGATCGATGCCGAGTTCGCGCGCAAGTTCGGGGACCTCTGCGTAGACCGGCACCTCCATCCGGTAGAGCGGTGTGGCCGCTGAGCCCGCTGGTGGAGGAGCGGGTAGGGGAGGCGTGCCGGAGGCCGCCTGGGGACCCTGCAGGGTCTGCGATGGGGTGGGCGTAGGTGTCGGTGTGGGCGTTGGTGTAGGTGTAGGTGTAGGTGTAGGTGTAGGTGTAGGTGTAGGTGTAGGTGTAGGTGTAGGTGTAGGTGTAGGTGTAGGTGTAGGTGTAGGCGTCGGCGTCGGCGTCGGCGTCGGAGCCGCCGCGAGACTCGAACGCAGATACCAGTTGTCGGCTGTCCCGGCGCTTACCCCGCCTTTGAACAGGTAATAGGTATAAGCGCCAGCCAGCAGCGGCTTTGGCAAGGTGAACGCGCCTGCTGCGGTCGTCGCGCCGTTCGTCGCCTGCACGACCAGAATGCCGTTCGTGAGCGTCGCCGCGCCGACACCGCCGACGTTCGTAATCCCCAGCGTCGTCTTTCCCGACCCGGTGCCTTGCACGATCACCAGCTTGTCGCTGGGAGAGCCGTCGCCGTTGAGCACGCTCTGCAACAGAAGCTTGCCGTTGAGCCCCACGTAGTTGCCGTTGACCACCAGCGCATCGCTCGTGCTGGTGCCGCCGTTGGTGAGGTCGATCGTTCCAGCGTTGTTGACGGTGACGAGTTGCCCACTCACCGCAGGCGTAATCGCAGGATCACCCAGGCCGCCCGCGAACAGGGTGCTGGTCGAATCGATGGCGAGCGTGCCTGTCTGCGTGCCGCTGTTGCCGAGCGTCAGTCCGTTGTTGTCGAGCGTGAGCTGGCTGCCGTTCGTGGCGTTGATGGCCGACCAGTTCGTGAAGCGGCTCAGTCCGCTCGCCTGAGTGTCGTCGAAGTTGAGAACACTCGAGACGTTGCCGCCTGCAAGCAGTGGCACACCGTTGAGATTGGTGTCGGTCAGGCCCGTGAGCGTCGCGGTATCGTGACCCGTGCCGAGCCGGATAAATCCTGTGATCGTGCCTGCGCTCCAGTTGAGCGTGTCGTTGCCGGTATCGGTGTAGATCGCGCGGCCGTTGCCGCCCGCGATGGTGCCGGTATTGTTGATCGTCATGTCGATCGCGCCAGTGGCCGCGATGACCTCGGTAGTGGCGGACTCAAGCGTGCCGGTGTTGTTGATGGTCGCGCCCGCGCCGACAAACGAGAGCGTGACGAACTGCGCGGAGATGGTACCGGCGTTGTTGAACGTGCCGCCACCATTCGCATCGATGCCGTTGCCCTGCTTGCTGACGATGCTTGCGTTGGCTTCATTATTGAACGTGACGCTGCCTGAGATAAAGGCGCCGAGGCTGTTTGAGCCGCTTACGGTTATCGAACCCTTGTTGGTGATGACGCCCGGCGAACTGTCGTTCGAGACGATGCCGTCCGAGTCCGCACCCGATGCGCTGATCGTGCCGGCGTTCGTGATGATGTTGTTGCCTGGCCCGCTGACCGCGTTGCCGTTGGTGTACATGCCAGGCGCGCCGTCCCCTGTCGTCGTGATCGTGCCGTTGTTGACGAGTGTGTCGTTGTTCGTTTCCGCGGCCATACCAGCGGAGCCGCTCCCGCTGGTGGAAAGCTGGCCGTTGTTGGTCAGGGTGCCGCCACCTGGGCTGGCGTAGTCGTGCATCGCGTCCGCGTCGCCGCCGCTCGTCTGGATGACGCCCCCCGTGTCGTTGAGCATCGTCACGGCGGCAACGCCGTTGAACATGCCTTCCGATTCGGTGCCGGTTGTCACGATCAAGCCGCGGTTGGTCAGCACGTTTTGACCGGCGCCCGTACCTTGTGCCGAGATGCCGTCGAAGGTATCGCCTGTCACCCGGATAGTGCCGAGGTTCGTGACCGTGCTGTGGCTGTACACAAGGATGCCGTTGTCCCCGCTTACGTCGAGTTCCGCGCCCGCTGCAACGTTGACTGTTACGTTCGTGCTACCGCTTGTCGCCGCGACCGGCGTGGTGGTGGGATTGGGCGAGGTCGTGCCGCTGCACGTGACGGTTTGCCCAGTTGCTGGCGTGGAGTTGTCACAGGCCGCGAGCGCTGGCTGCAGCCTTAGCAGGACCAGCACCCCCAGCGCTGAAGAGATTGCCTCAAAAGTCCGGCTCGGCACCAACGGCGGATACGCTCGACGCATAAATCCTCCTCCCAGGGCGGACAGCGTCGATGCCCATGGGGATTGCTTCGTCGCTCGATCACCTCGTTGGGCCCCGAGCTTTCGATAGGATTCCGCACGTTGTGTGTCACAGAATACTCAACGCGCCGCTGCGACGCAATGTGCGAGTGCGGCGAATGGTGTGGCCTAAAGGTGAGGTGAGAGGCAGGCGTGAGCGCGACCTGCCGTACGCCATCAGGACTGGATCTGCAGGCGGCGACGCGAGCGCTGCGGATCGAGCAGCGCGAAGCCGGCTGCGCCAACGGCCAGCAACAGCGCACCGTTGATGACGAAACCGATCTCATAGCCATGCGCATCGCCGGCTGCGCCCAGCAGTCTGCCCATTGCGACCGGGCCAATCAGCCCGGCGGTAGTGGTGATCGAGGTGGTGATCGCGAGCAAGCCACCACGCTGAGCGTCTGGAGCGACCTCGGCGATCAGCATCGGGCCGAACGTGAAATTCTGGATAGCGAGCGCACTGGCCAGCCCCATCACCGCAACCTTGACGAACGGCGGCACGTCCAGGAAGAGTACGCCGTACGCGATACCGCTTATCACGCAGGCTGAGCTGATCAGCGTGCCACGCGCACGCCGCGTTGGCACGCCGCGCTTGAGCAGGCGATGCGAGTAAATCGCCAGCGCGATCCCAACCGGAATCTGCACCGCCACCTGCGCTGCGAACAGCCATCCCGCCTGGGTGGCCGGGAAGCCCAACCCGAGGCGCAGATACGCCGGCACCCACGTGAAGCCGATCGCGACCACCGCGTAGGCAACGAAGCATTGCAGCATCACGCCAATCACCGTGTGATCTGAAAGCAGCGTCCGCCAGGGGACGCGCGTCTGCACATTCTTTGCCGTTGCGATGGGCCGCGCGCGGCGCGAATGCTGATTGCCCGTCTTGCCGACACAAAGCCAAAGCACAGTCCAAGCGGCGCCTACTATCCCGAGCGTGAGGAAAGTGGCATGCCAGTGCCAGCGTTGCGAGATATAGGTGAGAAGCGGTCCCGCAACAATCACGCCGGCCGTTGCACCTTGTTGAACAATCGTGGTGGGCAGGCTGCGTTCGCGATCGTCGAACCACGTATAGACGACGTGCAGCGCGAGCGGCGATGCCGGGCCTTCACCCGCGCCCAGCAGGACACGGCACAGCAGCAGGACTGCGAAACTACTTGGCCAGGCAAGCGGCAACTGCGCGCAAGCCCACGTCAGTGCGAGCGCAGCCAGCAGCCATTTCATGCTGACACGATCGGCGATGAGGCCAATCGCGATGCCTGAGAGCGAAAACAGCAAAAAGAACGCACTGCCGACGAGGCCGAACTGCTCGTGCGACAGTCCCATGTCGTGCATCATCGGGATCGCCACCAGACCGAGCACAGCCTTGTCGGCGAAGTTGATCAGCATGAACAGGAACAGCGATCCGACGATGAGCCAGCGCCGGCCCGTGGCGCGATCTACCGGTGCCGCGACCGCAGGCGCGTCGGTCAAGGTGGAACTATGTGCTTCGAGCATTCAATACTCCTGAGGGTGTGCCGTCGACCGGCCGCCGCTGATGGACAACGCGGGGCGCGGCGAGATGGGCAAACCCTGTCTCCAAGATGTTCTGTACGACGCGTGTGACCTGAGCGGTCCTGTTGCCGTCCGGATGGCCAGTCTGCTGGCAGCCGCGGAATTTTGCCCATTTGAGGTGGTATAAGAGAATTATTCAAGTGCAATCTGCTTATCGGAAACTTGCAAAACATGCATGAGATCAACTCCCGCCGGCTGACTCACCTGATCGCACTCGCGGAAGAAGGCAGTTTCGCGCGCGCGGCGGAGCGCGTGCATCTGAGCCAGCCCGCATTGAGCCGCAGCATTCAGGCGCTCGAAGATGAGCTGGGCATGAAACTGTTCGACCGGGCCGCACGCGGTGTCGCGATGACGGCGGCTGGCCGGTTGCTCGTCGAGCGTGCGCGCCGCGTGCTGTTCGAGACGCGCTGTCTCTTTCGCGACGTCGAGTTACTCAAGGCTCATGAACTGGGCGAGGTGCATATCGGTCTTGGCCCTTACGCAGCCGTCGTGCTGCTGCCCGATCTGCTGGTCGAATTCTCGCGGCGCTTTCCGAAGATCAAGGTTTCGATTGAATTGGGCGATGGTGACGGCGAAGCGCTACTCGCCAAACTGCGCGCCGAGCAGGTCGACTTTCTCGTCATGGATCGCCGCGTGCTGCCCGCGACGCCGGACATCGCCCTGCATCGCTTGCCGCGTCACGAAGGTGGCTGGTTCGTGCGGCCAGGACATCCGCTGCTGCAAGGCGGACCCGTACCGATGGTTGCGTTGCGCGAGTTTCCACTGGTGTCGGTGACCGTGCCCGCGTTTATGAAGGACGCGCTGCACCGGCTGCTGAAGTATCGGGCGCATGAGCATATTCCTCTGCAGGTGGAATGCAACGACGTTGCCGTGCTCAAGAACGTCGTCGCGCAGACGGATGCGGTGTTGTTCGCCACTGGGGCGGCGGTGCGACGCGATCTCGAAGCAGGGTGGCTCGCGCGCATCGCGCTGACTAGCCCACCGCGCCTGAGTCTCGAGTTCGCGCTTGTTTCCCTTGCGGAACGCACGCCGTCGCCTGCTGCAAGCTCGGCGCTGGTGCTGACCGAACAGATCATGGTCGAGGCCAATCGAGCCGCGCATGAACTGCTGCATCCCGCACAGCCGCTAGCTCAGGATTTACCCTGAGGCTGGTTGACAAAGCCTGGTCCATCCACCACGATTCGGAATCCGGATTCCGGTTTGTCGAGTCGGCCGGTTTGCCAGCGTCTTTCTGACGCCGCTTGCCGGGCATCTCGCGTTCCACGCCTCAATACGAAGTTGAAAGCCGCATGACAAGCACGCCTGCGCACAAGCGCAAATCTTCCTCCGCTATCGCGGCGCCGCGCCAGAGCCGCAGCCAGCTCGGCCTCGTGAAAATGCTGCAAGCCGGGCGCGAGTTGATCGAGGCGAGCGGCAACCTCGACAGTCTGTCCATCAACGATATCGTCGATCGTGCAGGTACGTCGATCGGCGCGTTCTATCGCCGTTTCGACAACAAGGATGCCTTCTTCGAAGTCGTGCAGGACCAGGTGATGGCCGAAGGTCTCGCTTACGTGCGCGACATGCTCGAGCGTGAGCCCGTATGGCGCTCCAGCGACGCGAGCGCGATTGCCGATGCCGTGGTGGCGTTTTACGTCATGGTGTTCCGACGCAATCGTGGCCTGTACCACGCTTCGCTGTTGCGCTCCTCACAGCTCAAGCCCAGTTGGGATGCGGCCAAGGAGGCCAATCGCGAAGTGCTGGCGTTGCTCGTGCCGCACCTCGTCGATGCGCTGCTCGCGGCACGCGGCGCGCCGGTGGCCGACGCGGCCGAACTCGACTTCGAGGTGCGCGCGTCGCTGCAGATGATCAACGGTCTGCTGGTCAACAGCATCCTGAACGATCCAGGGCCGCTCTCGCTCGCGAGCCGGCGGCTGCGTCCGTATCTGCAGACGGCGTTTCGCCGCTGTCTCACGCTGCCGGACAGCTGATTTTTTTACCCTAAAAACGGAACAAGAATTCCGGTTCTGATTGATGGGGCTGGCAATTGCCTCGCGTAGCCAGCTTTTATCCAAGGAGACACTGTATGACCCAATGTTGCCCCGAGATGGTTCGCAATCCTGCCTTTGATGCGCCGCATGTCGGCGATCCGCTCGACGTTGCTTTCGATGCGGGCGTCAACCTGGCCTTCGCAATTGCAGCGCCCACCGTACCGCCGCGCCTCACGGAACACTCGCGCCGCATGGCCCAGCGCATTTATCGGGTGGCCGAGCGGGTGTATTGCGCGGTCGGTTACGCGATTGCCAATATCATCTTCGTGGTAGGCGACGATGGGATCGTAGTGGTCGATGCAACCGAAGCGGTATCGGCGGCGAAGCGCATCTACGAAGACTTTTGCGCAATCGATCCGCGGCACGCTACGCTGCCCGTGAAGGCCGTCGTCTACACCCACAACCACACGGACCATACCGGTGGCGTTCGCGCGTTTGTCGACGAAGCGGCACTCGAAGCGGGGCGAGTGGAAATCATCGCGCATCGCACGCTGATGGACACGGTGATCAACAACGCGAATCTGGTGGCGCCGATTCTCGCCACGCGTTCAGCTTACAGCTTTGGCACGCTGCTGCCCGCTGGCGCGACCGGCAAGGTCAACGCGGGGATCGGTCCGGTGCTGATCGCCGAACCGGCAAGCTTCTTCGCACCGACGCGCGTCTTCGACGAGCGGCTCGACATCGTGCTGGCCGGCGTGCGTTTCGAGTTTCGCTATGCGCCGTCGGAAGCGGACGATGAAATCGTGATGTGGCTGCCCGAACTCGGCGTGCTGCTCTCTGCTGAAGTGATCCAGGGCGAGTGTCTGGCAAACGTGCATACGTTGCGCGGCACACGCTACCGTGACCCCGTGCGCTGGTATCAGACCATCGACATGATGCGCAGTTTCGGCGCTGCGCACATGGTGCCGGCGCATGGTCGTCCGGTTTCGGGCACGGCAGCCGTCGACGATGTATTGACCGTGTATCGCGACGCGATCCAGTTCATCCACGATCAGACGATTCGTCACATGAACTTCGGCATGACGCCCGATGAACTTGCCGAAGCGATTCCTGCGTTGCCACCGCATCTTGCGCGGCATGCATGGCTCGGCGAGTACTACGGCACGGTCAAACATTCGGTGCGCCAGGTTTACTCGGGGCAACTAGGCTGGTTCGACGGCGATCCGGCTTCCCTCGACCCGTTGCCGCGCAGCGAGCGCACGCGCCGCATGATCGCGATGATGGGCGGTGCAGAGCAGGTGCGCGCCGCCGCGCGAATTGCGCTCGGCGACAGAGACTGGCGCTGGGCCGCGGAACTGGTGACGCTGCTGGTCCGCCTCGACGTGGACGACGCCGATGCCCGCAGCATCAAGGCTACGGCCTTGCGTGAACTGGGCTACCTCACGGTGAACACCAACTGGCGCAACTGGTATCTGAGCGCAGCGCGTGAACTGGAGCGTGCGTATGAGGCGTTGCCATTTGCCGGCAGCGCGAGCCTTGCCTCGAGTGACGTGTTGCGGGCACAACCGCTACGCAATGTATTCCAGCGTTTGAGTGTCTGCATCGATCCCGCCCGCTGTGCCGACCTGCACGTCACGCTCGTATTCCGAATGACCGATCGCAAGGAGAGCTACGCGCTGGAGTTGCGGCGCGGCATCTTGCAGGTGCATGAGCAGGCACCTGCAGCGGTCCAGTTGCAGCTCGCGCTCGATACGAAGACCTTGTATGACCTGCTTCGCGATATCGCCACACGCTTGCCGGCTGGACTGGAAAGCGGAACGGTTGCGCTCGAGCATGGCACGCGCGAGCAATTGAGCGCATTCTTCAATAGCTTCGATCAGCCGGCGCGGCGTATGCCGGCGCTCGCCGGCCGCTAGCCGCCAGCGCGGCGAAGTGGGCACAAGGAGGAATCTGGGAGATGGAAAAGATCTGGCTGAAGTCATATCCGCCTGGCGTGCCGGCGGAGATCGACGCCACGCAATACGGTTCCGTGGCGGATCTGCTCGAACGCAGCTTTCGCGAGTATGCGGATGCCTGCGCGTTTATCTGCATGGGACGCAAGCTGACCTACGCGGAACTGGACCGGCAATCGCGCCACCTTGCCGCCTGGTTTCAGGCGCAGGGGCTTGCGCGCGGCACACGGATCGCCGTGATGTTGCCGAACCTGTTGCAGTATCCCGTGACGATGGCGGCGATTCTGCGTGCCGGCTGTGTCGTTGTTAACGTGAATCCGCTTTATACGGCGCGTGAGCTCGAATATCAGTTGAACGATAGTGGAGCGGAGGCGATCGTGATTCTCGATACGTTTGCCGCCACGTTGCAGGCCGTGCAGGCACACACTGCGGTGCGGCACGTAGTCGTGACCTCGGTTGCGGAGATGATGGGAGCATCGCTGTCTGTCGCAGGCGAACCAGGTGCCGATGACGACGCGACGCGCTTGCATTCTCAGTCGCACTCCCGAGTCAGCCTGAGCGACGCAATCGCTCACGGCACGGAGTCGGGTTTCACACCCGTGCAGATCGTGGCGGACGAGGTAGCGGTCCTGCAATACACCGGCGGCACGACGGGCGTGTCGAAGGGCGCGACGCTACTGCACCGCAATCTGGTGGCGAACGTGGTGCAGTCCGAGGTGTGGCGTGAACCGATCTACCGCGATCGCACCGACATCGGCCAGTACATCACCGTTGTCGCGTTGCCGCTGTATCACATCTTCGGCCTCACCATCTGCGCGTTGTTGACGATGCGCTGCGGCGGCATGGGCATCCTGATACCGAATCCACGCGACATCTCCGGCATGATCGAGACGTTGCGCGGCTACGCGATCAATTCGTTTCCCGGCGTAAACACGATGTATAACGCGCTGCTCAACGACCCGGCATTCTCAACGCTCGATTTCTCGAAGCTCGTGCAGTCCACAGGCGGTGGTATGGCCGTGCAGCAAGCAGTCGCGCAACGCTGGCAGGCAGCGACGGGCGTGCCTATCGTCGAAGGATATGGCTTGTCCGAAACCTCGCCGTGCGCAACTACCAATCCGCCCACCGCGACCGCGTTTAACGGCACGGTCGGCTTGCCGCTGCCGTCGACCGAGGTGTCGATCCGCGACGACGCCGGCAACGAAGTGCCGCTCGGCCAGCCCGGTGAAATCTGCATTCGCGGTCCGCAGGTGATGGCCGGCTACTGGAACCGGCCTGACGAAACAGCGCGCGCGATGACGGCGGATGGCTTCTTCAAATCGGGTGACGTCGGGCTGATGAACGAAGCCGGTTTCGTGAAGATCGTCGATCGCAAGAAGGACATGATTCTGGTGTCGGGGTTTAATGTCTATCCGAACGAGATCGAGGACGTCGTGGCGAAGCACCCGGGTGTGTTCGAAGTCGTCGCGGTAGGCGTGCCGGACGAGCACACCGGCGAGGCGGTCAAGCTGTTTGTCGTCAAGCGCGATCCCTCGCTCAGCGAAACGGACATTTTCAGTTTCTGCAAGGAGCAGCTAACCGGCTACAAGCGGCCCAAGATCATCGAGTTTCGGACCGAACTGCCGAAGACAAATGTCGGCAAGATCCTGCGCCGGGCCTTGCGTGATGAGGCTCAAAAGAAGGGGTAAAAGCACTGCGGCCGGGGTCGTGGCGAAGCAGCACAAGGCACGCCGCCACACTGCGCCGCTCTCAGCAGCATCGCGCGATTCCGGGTACATTTACGTCCTCGACATCAAGCAACAGGAGTACACGATGCGCCTTCTTCACACCATGCTCCGCGTGGGCAATCTGGACCGTTCGATCAAGTTCTACACCGAATTGCTCGGCATGAAATTGCTGCGCCGCCACGATTATCCGGAGGGCAAGTTCACGCTGGCGTTCGTCGGCTATGAGGATGAGAGCGTTGCCACCGCCATCGAACTCACCCACAACTGGGACACGGAATCGTATGACCTGGGCGACGCGTTCGGTCACCTCGCAGTCGAGGTCGATGACGCATACGCAGCCTGCGACAAGATCAAGGCACAAGGCGGCACGGTGGTGCGCGAAGCGGGTCCGATGAAACACGGCACGACCGTGATCGCGTTCGTGACCGATCCGGACGGCTACAAGATCGAGTTCATTCAGAAGAAGAAATAAGCTTTGCGTGAGCCGCGCGCAGCGGAGTGAATTGCGCGAACCGGTGGCTACCACAGATAGGAACGATGAGCGACTCGAATCCCTTCTTTGATGAGATCCAGGCTGTGAACGCCGAGGTTCAGGCCTGGTACGCCGGCACAGCCGGGCCCGGTGCGCTGGACCACTTGATGGCGCACTTCTCTCCGCAATTTTCGATGATTTTGCCGAACGGTGCGACGCTGGACTGGCCGACACTGCGCGAGATTTTCGAGGAGCATGCTGGACAGCGGCCGAACTTCGCAATCGAGATTACGGAAAGTGCGTTCATCGCCCGGTATCCATCCGGCGCAGTGGTGACGTACATCGAACGGCAGTCCGACGGCGAGCACAACCGCAACGTGCGGCGCTCGACGGCGGTGCTGGAAATCGACGCGCACGGCAAGGTGCAGTGGCGGCATCTGCAGGAAACGTTCTGCGCGGAGTGAGTGAGCGCCTTGTGGACAGCGAGGTCGCATCACCTTTAAAGCGTCGGCAACAACTCGGGTGGATGATGCTTGAGCGTCTGCCGCGCTTCGCGGAACTCCGGGAAAATCGATTCCACCGTCTCCCAGAAGCGCGGGCTGTGGTTCATCTCACGCAAATGGGCGAGTTCGTGTGCTACCACGTAGTCGATGATCGACAACGGGAAGTGAATCAGCCGCCAGTTGAGGCGGATCTTGCCGTCGCTCGAACAGCTGCCCCAACGCGTCGCCGCTGACGAAAGTGCGTAGGCGCGATAATTTACCCCCAGCTTTTCTGCGTAGATCGCGAGCCGCTCGCCGAACAGGCGCTTGGCTTCGCCTTGCAGCCAGCCTTGCACGCGGTCCTTGATCTGCTGCGGGTCGGCCTGCAACGGCAGTGGCAGCGCAAGCGCCGCCTGTGTCGCATCGAAGGCGAGCGTGCCCTGCGGCGCACCGAGCATCACGCGCACCGGCTGACCCAGATACGGCACCTGGGCGCCGTCTTTCCAGTCGACCTGCGGCAGCGCGCGCTGCTCGACACGGGTTTGCCATTCGATCAGCTTCGAGAAAATCCAGCGCTGCTTTTCGGTGATGGCGGTTTCGATGTCGGCCAGCGTGACCCAACGTGGTGCGGTGATCATCAGACCGCTGCTGTCGATTGCAAAACCGATCGAGCGTCGCGATGAGCGTTTGAGCTGGTAATGAAGCGTCTGCGCGCCCAGTGTCAGGCTGCGCAGTTTCGTGCCGTCGGGCGCGCGCGGCGTGTCCGGCTTCTGCGACGAAGGCGGCGTGGACGGCGGGAGGGCCGGCTCTGCAAAGAGCGGCAGATCGAGTTGCCGGCTATCGAGCGCCGCAGCGGGCTGCGGCGTAGGAGACTTCTGCATCGGTTTCGGCTTCGGGCAATACGCCCCGGCGCAAATACGCCTTCGAGGGCGTGGGCGCGTCAGAATTGTGCGGCGGCGGAAGTGCTGTCCGCAGCACCGTACGCGGCGGGATCGATGCGACGCATCTCAGCTTCGATCCACGTTTCGACGCGCGTGTTCACTTCATCGGGCGTGAGCCCCTTCGTGTCGATCGGTTTGCCGATCGACACTGTGACTATACCCGCATATTTGAGAAACGAGTTGCGTGGCCACACACGTCCGGCGTTGTGAGCAATCGGCACGACCGGCGCACCGGTCGCCACCGCGAAACGTGCACCGCCGGTTTTGTATTTGCCTTGCGTTCCGGTGCGCGTGCGTGTGCCCTCCGGAAACATGATGACCCACGCGCCTTCGTCCATGCGCGTCTTGCCCTGCTTGATGACCGACTCGAACGCGTATTTGCCGTCCTTGCGGTTGATATGCACCATCTTCAGCAGGCCGAGCGCCCACCCAAAAAACGGTACATAGAGAAGCTCGCGTTTGAAGACGTAGCACAGCGGACGCGGCATCAATGCCGGGAACGCCACGGTCTCCCATGCAGACTGATGCTTCGATAGCAGCACGGCCGGACCGTCAGGCAGATTCTCGAAGCCTTCGATGCGGTAGTCGATGCCGTTCAGGCGGCGCACCACAGCGAGCGTCGAGCTGCACCAGCCGGCCGCCATCCAGTAGCGGCGCTCGGCGCGCATGAACGGGAACGCGATGAAGCAGGCAATCGCGTACGGGATCGTGTAGACCACGAGGAAGATCAGCAGCAGCAGAGAACGGAGGAAGCGCATCGGCGGGGGAGTCAGTATTAGGGACGCGCTCGGTTCGCGTCAGGCTTGTTCTGTGGCAAGAAAGTCTAGCGCGAAGGCGCGCAGATCGTCATGAACCTTGGTGCCTTCGGGAAGGCCGCCCGCGTCGAGCGTCTGGCGTCCCTTGCCGGTCAGCACCAGATGCGTCTGGAAACCGAGTGCGGCGCCCGCCTGCAGGTCGCGCAACGAATCGCCGACGACTGGCGTTACCTTGGGATCGGCTTCGAACCGTTCGGCGATCGTCTTCAGCATGCCGGGCTTCGGCTTACGGCACTCGCAGTGGTCCCCTGCCGTGTGCGGGCAGAAGAATACTGCGTCGATGCGTCCGCCGACCGCTGCTGCCATGCGGTGCATTTTCAGATGCATCGCGTTGAGCGCGTTCATGTCGAACAGCCCGCGCCCGATGCCTGACTGGTTCGTTGCGATCGCGACGCGATAACCGGCCTGGTTGAGCCGGGCAATCGCTTCGAGACTGCCGGGCAGCGCGACCCACTCGTCCGGCGACTTGATGAACGCGTCCGAATCGACGTTGATCACGCCATCGCGGTCGAGGACAACGACTTTTTTAGGGTTGGTCGGCATAGCGCGGGCGCCTGGTTGCGCAGCTTGTTTGTCGGTTGTTCAGCGATTGTCCGGCGATCAGGCTGCGAGTCTGGAAATGTCAGCGACGCAATTCATCTGCTGATGCAGTGCGCCGAGCAAGGCCAGACGGTTAGCCCGCAACGCTGGGTCTTCAGCGTTGACCATCACGTCGTTGAAGAAAGTGTCGACCGGTTCGCGCAACGCAGCAAGCGCTGTCAGCGCACCCGTGTAATCATGTGCCGCCAGTTGCGACTGGACGCGCGGCGCCACTTGTTCGAGCTGCGCGTACAAGGCTTTTTCCGCCGCTTCCTGCAGCAGATTAACTTGCACACCGCCCGCCGGCGCGCCGTCCGACTTCTTCAGGATATTCGAAATACGCTTGTTTGCCGCGGCGAGCGACGCTGCTTCGTTGAGAGCAGAGAACTCGCGCACTGCATCGAGACGCGCGACGATGTCATCGAGGCGCGTCGGGTTCAGCGCCAGCACGGCGTCGATTTCACCGGCGGAGTAGCCACGCTCGCGCAGCAGGCCGCGCAGACGGTCCATGCAGAAATCGTAGATGGCCTGGGTCGAATCGGCGACGTTCGGCACGGCGGCGAACTGCGCGTAGGTGGTGCGCAGCAGTTCGACGAGGTCGATCGGCAACTGCTTTTCGACGAGGATCCGCAGCACGCCGAGCGCATGACGGCGCAGTGCGAACGGGTCTTTCTCGCCGGTCGGTTGCAGACCGATGCCCCAGATGCCTACCAGCGTTTCGAGCTTGTCTGCCAGCGCGACGACCGTGCCGGTTGCCGTGGCCGGCAACGCGTCGCCGGAGAAGCGCGGCTGATAGTGTTCCGAGCAGGCCAGCGCGACTTCTTCCGGCTCGCCGTCGTGGCGCGCGTAGTACGTTCCCATCGTGCCTTGCAGCTCGGGGAATTCGCCGACCATGTCAGTGATCAGGTCGGCCTTGGCGAGCAAGGCGGCACGCCTGGCGAGCGCGACATCCGCACCGATCAATGTGGCGATTGCACCAGCCAGCGCTTCGACGCGTTCGACGCGTTGCAGCGCTGAGCCGAGCTTGTTGTGATACACGACGTTGGCGAGCAGCGGCACACGGTCGGCGAGCGGTTTCTTCTTGTCCTGCTCGAAGAAGAACTTCGCATCGGCCAGACGCGGACGTACCACGCGCTCATTGCCTTCGATGATGTCGCCCGGCGTCGCGGTTTCGATGTTCGAAACAATCAGGAAGCGCGAGCGCAGCTTGCCGTTGGCATCGGTCAGCGCGAAGTATTTCTGGTTCGTCTGCATGGTCAGGATCAGACATTCCTGCGGCACTTGCAGGAACTCGTCCTCGAAACGGCAGGTGTACACCACCGGCCATTCGACCAGCGAGGTCACTTCGTCGAGCAACGCTTCAGGCATCACGACCTGATCTCCCTCGGCTTGTGCGAGCAGGTGCGTGCGGATGGTTTCCTTGCGATCCGCGAAGCTCGCGACCACGTGGCCCTTGTGACGCAGCGTCTCGGCGTACGTGTCGGCGTGCTGGATCTGCACGAAGCCTTCGGACAGGAAGCGATGGCCGAGCGTGGTGTCGTCGGAGTCGATGCCGAGTGCTGTAACCGGCACGACCTGTTCGCCGTGCAGGGCGGTGAGCCGCTGCGCGGGGCGCACGAACTGGATGTTGGTGCCGTCCGGACGCTGGTATGTCATCACTTTGGGAATCGGCAGCTTCGAGACGGTCAGCGTTTCATCCAATGCAGCTTGCAGGCCTTCGGCGAGCGTCGCGCCGGGGGCGGTATAGCGCAGGAAGAACGCTTCGGCCTTGCCGTCCGATGCACGCTCGAGATCGCTCACCGAGAAATCGGCGAAGCCTAGCGCGGCGAGTTTCTTGGCGAGCGGCGCGGTCGGCTGGCCGTCTTTATCGAGCGCAACAGACACCGGCAGCACTTTTTCCCTCACGTGCTTTTCCGGCGCAACGTCGCGAACATTCCTGATCGTGACGGCGAGACGGCGCGGCGTGGCATAGCGTTCGAACGACAGTTCGCCTTCGATCAGGTCGCGCGCGGCGAGGCGTTGAGCGATCCCTTCGGCGAAGGCGTCACCGAGACGCGCGAGCGCCTTGGGCGGCAATTCCTCAGTCAGCAGTTCGACGAGGAGGGTGGCGTGTTGGGGATGAGTCATCTGTTGGTATTCTCGTCAGTCCGCGTCGATCTTGCGTTCGACTTTGAGCGGCGGCGCCCAGGCGGGCATCGCGGCGTCCTGTTCGTCAGTCGTGAGGCCGGGCACACCGTGCACCGGATTGCCGAGCATCGGGAAGCCGAGCTTCTCGCGCGATTCGTAATAAGCCTGCGCCACCTGGCGCGACAGGTTACGAATGCGGCCGATATACGCCGCCCGCTCGGTCACCGAGATCGCGCCGCGCGCGTCGAGCAGGTTGAACGTGTGGCCGGCCTTCAGCACGAGTTCGTACGCCGGCAGTGCGAGCGGCACTTCCATCATGCGCTTCGCTTCCGCCTCGTAGCTGTTGAAGAACGTGAACAGGAGATCGGTGTTCGCGTATTCGAAGTTGTAGGTGGACTGCTCGACTTCGTTCTGGTGATACACGTCGCCGTAGGAGAGGCGCCGCATCTCCGGGCCGTTCGGGCCTTGCTCTTCCCACTCGGTCCACACCAGGTCGTAGACGTTCTCGACCTTCTGCAGATACATGGCAAGGCGTTCGAGCCCGTAGGTGATTTCGCCGAGGACCGGCTTGCAGTCCAGACCGCCCACTTGCTGGAAGTAGGTGAACTGGGTGACTTCCATGCCGTTCAGCCAGACTTCCCAGCCGAGACCCCACGCGCCGAGCGTCGGGTTTTCCCAGTCGTCTTCCACGAAGCGCACGTCGTTCTGCTTCAGATCGAAACCGAGCGCTTCGAGCGAGCCGAGGTACAGATCGAGGATATTTTCCGGCGCCGGCTTCAACACCACCTGGTACTGATAGTAGTGCTGCAGACGGTTCGGGTTCTCGCCGTAGCGGCCGTCCTTCGGACGGCGCGACGGCTGCACGTAGGCCGCGCGCCACGGTTCCGGGCCGACCGCGCGCAGGAACGTGTGGACGTGGGAGGTGCCCGCGCCGACTTCCATATCGATCGGCTGGAGCAGCGCGCAACCCTGCTTGTCCCAGTAGGATTGCAGCGTCAGGATGATTTGCTGAAACGTGAGCATGAAGTGCCTTTCGGGCATGGAGGCCGCGCCGCTGGCGCCGGGGCGCGCGAGGCGGCCGTGGAGCAAAGTGCTAAACGGTAGATTTTAACGGAAAGGGCGGGGGGTGAGGGTTTTTGGGGGTGGGCGTCCGGGGGCGGCAGTGATTGCTGCGAGAGGCGAGGGCTGACCGGCGTTGATGTGCGGACTCTCCTACGCAATCTCAGAACGGCCTGATAGCAAGCCAAATCGGCATTCGATATCTTTCTAAAACATTTAGAAAACCTTACTTTTTCTTTGAGGTGAGATATTGAAGACTACTGGCGGTACCCGCGGGTGGACTGCGTCTGGGTCATTGGGTTGCGTGAAATCAGGCATCAGTCGGGGTCTGGCCGGCGGTTGCATTGTGGCGTGCGTGCTGCTGTTTTCTTCGCTATCCCATGCCGATGACATTACGTACGGCTACGACGCGTTGGGTCGTCTGGTATCCGTGACGGTCTCAGGAAATACGGCGTACTACGATTACGACGCGGCGGGCAATATCACGGTAGCCATTCTCATGGTGGGATGATGCCGCACGGTCATAACGCGGGTCCGAATTTTGACCGGGACGAAAGGCCGCCACTTTGTCCGATCCCTTAAGATTTGCTACCGGATTAGTGAGGTGGGGTTGAATTTTGTGATCGGTCGTGACAACGTTGCCGCGACCGATCGCAATTCCTGGTGAAATGGAGTGCGCTAACTCCGTCGGCGAATGGGGCTACATGACGAGCGAAGCTATTGACTTTGGGTGGGGCGAGGTAGGCAACTCTATCTTGTTGAAGAATGTATTCGGCTACTGGCCTGCCTTCCACGATGCGCATGTTCTGTCTATCAAGATGGAGCATGGAAAACGTGCCACCGGAGCCGTCGATCTTACGATCGAGTTGCGTCACTGGGGGCAAGATGACCCAAACTGGATCGCACGGGGACCAGACTGCACGGTCACGCTGACTCTCTTCGACATAAAAATTGCCGACATATCGATGGATGCCTTCGTTCAAGATAACTGGGTATGCGACGTTTGTTTCACGAGGACAGACGACAACCTCCTTCTCTTCGAACTTGATCCCAATAGCGGTGTAAGTATTTTTCTTGCGTGCGTATCTGCCGAGATTACTCGTATAGCGCCATATCGGGCACCCGTTGTTTCGGCTACGACGTAGCATCCGTCCCGGCAAACTGGCTAGGAACATTGCATTACCGATGCATTACTACCGGGGTCGGTATTACAGTCCGGCGACCGGCAGGTTTATCAGTGAGGATCCGATTGGCTGGGCGAGTGGTCAGACGAACGCGTATGCTTATGTGGGTGGGAACCCGGTGCAGTTCGCGGACCCGTTTGGCGAGTCTAAACTCATGCCCATTACGGGTGGGCCGCGGGGTGGCTTTATCGTTCATCCTCCGCAAGGATGTGAATGTCAGTCAGAGCGTGTTCGCGATTTATCTCAATACCGCCGTGTCCACTGTGCGGAAATGGGAGCAAGGCGATAAGAATCTAAGCGGAATCGCAGCGCGTATGCTCCAGCTTGTGCAAAAGAACGGGCTTGAGATTTTCGGTTGATCTCTTGGGAGTGTAAGTAACAAAGGGCCGCAAATTTGCGGCGCTTTGTCTAGCCGCAACCAGGTTTCTCCGTAACCGGGTTGCGGAAGCAAGCAGTCGCCTCGATCATCCCTTTCCGCAGTCAACGCAGCATGACACGCGACAGAGCAGTCATTAATATAGCATTACTAATTAATGGTGTGATTTATGAGGTCGTGTAAATTCACCCCTTGTGCTTGGCCAAAACTCCGACCGTATCCAGGCAAAAAAATGGCGCCCTTTAAACCAGAGCGCCACCTTCTCTAGCCACCTCCGTTCCTTCGCCGTATCCCCGGCCCAAACGCAAACCCAAACGCCAGCAAAAAGAGCGAAACCGCCAGCACAGTATTATTTCCACTCGCCACATACGGCGTATTCCCCGACGTCCCTTGCACGGTCACATCAATCGACCCAACTGTAAAAGGCGTCAGCCGCGCGACCACGTTCCCGTGCGCATCGATCGCAGCGGTCATTCCAGTGTTAGTAGCCCGCAACATCGGCCGCCCCGTCTCCAGCGAGCGCATCCGTGCAATTTGCAGATGCTGATCCAGCGCGATCGTGTCACCAAACCAGGCAAGGTTAGTAGAGTTAACCAACACTCCAGCCGGCGTATCGCTCTCCCGAATCGACCTCGCGATCTCCTCGCCAAAAATATCCTCGTAGCAGATATCAACCGAAACCGGCTGGTTATGCACCATGAACGGCTTCTGCACCGGCGCCCCGCGCGAGAAATCGCCAAGCGGAATATTCATCAGGTTCACAAACCAGCGGAAACCCCACGGCGCGAATTCGCCGAACGGCACCAGATGATGTTTGTCGTAGCGGTACAACTCGTGCGAGCCCGGCGTGATGCCGAACGTACTGTTCGTGTAGTCGACAAGTCGTCCTTCCGGCGTGATGGTGCCGCCAATCGCCCCGAACAGGATCGACGTGCCGGTCGAATCGACGAAGTTGCGAACCGCGGTAGCAAACGGCACCGGCAATTCCTGGATCAGCACCGGAATCGCCGTCTCCGGCGTCACGACCAGGTCCGCCGGCTTTGCGGTAATCATCTGCTGATATTCGTTGATGGCGGCAACCATGCCGGCCTGCTCGAATTTCATCTCCTGCTTCACGTTGCCTTGCAGCAGCCGCACTTTAAGCGGCGCGTTAGCCGGCACCGTCCACGTGGCCAACGGCAGCAGCATGCCTGCGACGAGCAACGCTACGGCGACAACAGCGGCAGGCGCAACCCGAGCCACGCGCGTCGCGCTCTTACGCAACTCTGCAGGCTCACGCACACGCACCACCGCCTGCACGATCAACGCAGCAACCAGCGCCAACATCCAGCCCACGCCGTACACACCCGCCACTGGTGCAAATCCTGCAAGCGGCCCGTCGACCTGCGGATAGCCGCTGGCGAGCCAAGGAAACCCCGTGAACACATAGCCGCGCAACCACTCGCTGACCGCCAACGCACTGGCGAATGCAAACGCGCCATGCCAAGTAGGAGAAAACGGTTTGTCGTCGAGCGTGCCGTTTTGCGCATGCCCAGCGCAAAACGACCACACCCCCGCAGCCAGAGCCGGATACACCGCGAGATACAGCGAAAACAGCACCAGCGCCGCTGCGGCCAGCGGCGGCGACATCCCGCCGTAGTCGTGCATGCTGACGTACAGCCACCACACGCCCGTGACGAAGTTGCCGAAGCCAAACGCACCGCCCGTCAACGCAGCGCTTTTCCATCCCGTGGTCCGCGTGAGCCACGCGAAGAAAAACGCGAAGATCGCCACTTCGAGCCAGCCGCCGTGCGGCGTCGGCGCGAATGAGAGCGTGTTCGCGGCACCGGCCACGAGTGCGACGAGGTAGTGCCACCGCGGCAACGTCCGGCCCGGCGCTTGCGCCGCCGTGGACGTCACGCCACGGCGCAGACGGGAAGTAATCGGGTCGGCCATTATTGCGCGGTCGTTTTTAGGAAGAAAGAGATCAGGTCTGCACGTGCTGCGCGTCGCGCTCGCGCTGGCCGGCGAGCGGATCGCGGCGTACCAGCAGCATGTGAATCTGCCGCGCGTCGCCGCGCAGGATCTCGAAGATCAGGTCGTCGATGCGCACCTTCTCGCCGCGATGCGGCACGCGCCCGAAGTGATGCGTGACGAGCCCGCCGATCGTGTCGACTTCGTCGTCGGAGTAGTGCGTGTTGAACGCTTCGTTGAACTGCTCGATTTCTGTCAGCGCACGCACGCGGTAGCGGCCGTCCGGCGAGGCGATGATGTTGCCGCTTTCCTCGTCGAAATCGTATTCGTCCTCGATGTCGCCGACGATCTGCTCCAGCACGTCTTCAATTGTGATGAGGCCCGCGACGCCGCCGTATTCATCGACGACGATCGCAATGTGATTGTGGTTCACGCGGAAGTCATGCAGCAGCACGTTCAGGCGCTTGGACTCCGGAATGAACACGGCGGGGCGCAGCATGCCGCGCACGTCGAACTCTTCTTCCGCGTAGTAGCGCAGCAGGTCTTTGGCGAGCAGCACGCCGATGATGTTGTCGCGGTTGCCTTCGAAGACCGGATAGCGCGAGTGCGCTTTTTCCAGCAGGAAAGGAATGAATTCCGCCGGTGTTTCCGCAATGTTGATCGCGTCCATCTGGGCGCGCGGAATCATGATGTCGCGCGCGCAGAGTTCGGAGACCTGGAAAACGCCCTCGATCATCGACAGCGAATCTGCGTCGATCAGGTTGCGCTCGTGCGCGTCCTGCAGGATTTCCAGAAGTTCGCCGCGGGATTCGGGCTCGGGCGAGATGAAGTCGGTCAGACGCTCAAGCAGGGAGCGTTTTTCCTGTGGTTTGTCGCTAGTTCGGTGTCGACTGGGATACGTGTCGTTCATGGTGGTGCGCCCGGCAAGACTGGGCGCGCTGTTGCAGAGCGTTAAGGATACACCACGCACATGGCAGGACCGTGTCCCGGCGGCCTCGCCAGGGGACAACGGGGCGCACCGCATGCGCAGGGCCTGGTTCAATGCTAACGGATAACGCCGCTCAAAGGGCAGTGGAGCAAAAATCCGTGACGCAAGCTCAGTGTAAGGCCAATTGGAGGTTCAGACGTTCCGGGCCACGACCCCAGGGCTCGCGGTGAGGTGCGCGCGATCCAGGTGAACGGCCGTTCGCGACCGTTCGGCAATTCAGCCGCCGTCGCTCTGCGCTTCGCGGCAACGGGCCAGCAGCGCTTCCAGAGCGCGGTCCGGCATGCCGCTCTCGCGCAGCGCGGTGACCGTGCGGCTGACGTAGTCAAGCGTTGTGCCGTAGCGCCCGCAGGCGCAGCCGAACACGGTCTGCACGACCTCGTCGGCCAGTTTGCCGGTGTAGGACGGCACGTCGCGGCGCATCACGAAGGCGAGCGCCTCGACGCGCCGGCCGTCGGCGAGATTGCACGGCAACCAGGCGGGCCGGTACGAACCCATCGCCATTTCCCGCCGCCAGAGCGCTTCCAGATGCGGCATCGCGCCCTCGGCGGCCAGCCGGAAGGCAATGCCGGTGCACGAGCCGCCTCGGTCGAGTGCCAGCACGAGGCCCGGTTGTTCCGGCGTACCGCGGTTCACCCGTGACCACAGGTACAGGCCGCGGTGATAGCCGTGTACCTTGGAGCGCGTCGCTTCGACCGTCGGCATGCCCGGATTCCAGATCAGCGAGCCATAGCCGAACAGCCACAGATCGCTTTTCCGGTCCCAGTCGCGCAGCGTGCAGTCGAGTGAGGCGCGCAATTCCTCGTCCGTCAGCAGACGCGATTCGCCCAGCTCGGGCGGATAGCCGGGGCAGGGCGGTCGGTCGTCGGGTACGGGGTAGGGGGCGCTCACGGGAATGGCCTATGGGCCTGGTGCGGTTTTGGGTCTATTGATAGGGATCGCGGAAGCCGAGCGCGGCGAGGATCTCGGTCTCGATCGCCTCCATTTCCTGCGCTTCTTCCTCGACCTCGTGATCGTAGCCCTGCGCGTGCAGTGTGCCGTGCACCAAAAGGTGCGCATAGTGCTCGGCCAGCGTCTTGCCCTGTTCGGCGGCTTCCTTCTCGACCACCGGACAGCACAGGATCAGATCGCCTGTCACCGGATCGTCTTCCGATTCGGCGTAAGCGAAGGTAAGCACATTGGTCGAGTAGTCCTTGCCGCGATAGGTGCGGTTCAGCGTGCGGCCCTCTTCGGCATCGACGAAGCGCACGGTCAGTTCCGCGTCGGCGAAGAGAGCCGCCTTCACCCAGCCGGCGACCGTCGCACGCGGCAGAATCGCCTTGTGCTCCGGCCAGGCCTTGGCGGCGGGGAATTGCACGTTCAACGTCAGTTTCGGGGTGCGGCTCATGCGTCTGGGCTTTATTGCGTGCTTAACGGGTGAAGGCGGCGTTCAATACGTGACGGCATGGCCGGTTCAACGTGCGTCGGCGGGATTGGCGTTTTTCTGCGAGTGCGCGTCGTAAGCCTCCACGATGCGCGCCACCAGCGGATGCCGCACCACGTCAGCACTGGTAAAGCGCGTCATGGCAATCCCGCGCACGTCCGACAACACCTGCTGTGCCTCGATCAGACCGCTCTTGTGGCCGCGCGGCAAGTCGACCTGGGTCGTGTCGCCCGTGACCACAGCCTTCGAGCCGAAGCCGATCCGCGTCAGGAACATTTTCATCTGTTCGGGCGTGGTGTTCTGCGCCTCGTCGAGGATGATAAACGCGTGATTCAGCGTGCGGCCACGCATGTAGGCGAGCGGCGCGATTTCGATCATCTGCCGCTCGAACATCTTGGCGGTTTTGTCGAAGCCGAGCAGATCGTACAGCGCGTCGTACAGCGGACGCAGATACGGGTCGACCTTCTGCGCAAGATCGCCCGGCAGGAAGCCCAGGCGCTCGCCCGCTTCCACTGCCGGACGCGTCAGCACAATGCGCTTGACCTGGTCACGTTCCAGCGCATCCACCGCGCAGGCCACCGCCAGATACGTCTTGCCCGTGCCGGCCGGCCCGATGCCGAAGGTCACGTCGTGCGCGATGATCTGCTTCAGATATTCACGTTGCGCCGGGGTACGGCCGCGCAGATCGGCACGCCGCGTGTACAGCTTCGGGCCGAGCGCTTCGAGGTCTTCTTCGCCGGTATCGGCCGGTTCGTCGAACGGATGATCCGGGTCGTGGCGAAAGCGCGCGTCCGGGCCCTCGCCACCGTTGGCGCCGTTGCTGCTTTTGCGCGGCGGATGACGTGCTTCGACCAGCGCAAGCTGGATATCGTCCACGGACAGCGGATCGCGCGCGTTGTTGTAGAAATTTTCGAGGGCGGTGAGCGCGAGCTTCGCGCCCCGGCCGCGGATCGAGATACGGTGACCGCGGCGTTGCAGCGTGACGTCGAGCGCCTGCTCGATCTGCCGCAGATTTTCGTCGAGCGGTCCGCAGAGGTTGGCGAGCCGCGCGTTATCTTCGCGCGGTGCGGTGAATTCCAGATGCTGCTGAGAGGTCTTCAAGGCGTTGGATCGATCCTGTCGGTAGTCAGTACGCTTAATGGGTGGTTGTGGGCGCGTCGTCGTGAACCAGTACGAGCTCGCCACGTAGCGAATGTGGGTACGCTTGTACGATTTTCACGTCCACCATCTGGCCAGTCAGCCGCGCGTGCGATGCCAACGGCGCCGGGAAATTCACCACGCGGTTGTTTTCGGTGCGGCCGGCGAGTTCGTTCGGGTCTTTGCGCGCCGGGCGTTCGACCAGAATACGCTCGACCTTGCCCACCATCGACTCGCTGATGCGCGCGACGTTTTCCTCGATCGTCGCCTGCAAATGTTGCAGCCGTTTGAGCTTCACTTCGCGCGGCGTCTCGTCGTGCAGGTTCGCCGCCGGCGTGCCGGGGCGTGGGCTGTAGATAAACGAGAAGCTGGTGTCGTACTTCATCTCGTGAATCAGCGTCATCATCTTGTCGAAATCTTCCTCGGTCTCGCCGGGGAAGCCGACGATCATATCGGTAGAGAGCGACAGGTCCGGGCGGATCGCACGCAGCTTGCGGATCACCGATTTGTATTCGAGCACGGTGTAGCCGCGCTTCATGGCCATCAGGATGCGGTCCGAGCCGTGCTGCACCGGCAGATGCAGATGGCTCACCAGCTTCGGCACCTTGGCGTACGTATCGATCAGGCGCTGCGTGAATTCCTTCGGATGCGACGTGGTGTAACGGATGCGCTCGATGCCGGGGATGTCCGCGACGTATTCGATCAGCGTCGCGAAGTCTGCAATCTCCGATGAGCCGATGGTCAGTGCGCCGCGATAGGCGTTCACGTTCTGGCCGAGCAGCGTAACCTCGCGCACGCCCTGATCGGCGAGACCGGCGATTTCGGTCAGCACGTCGTCGAGCGGACGCGACACTTCTTCACCGCGCGTGTACGGCACGACGCAGTAGCTGCAGTACTTGCTGCAGCCTTCCATGATCGAGACGAAGGCGCTTGGGCCGTCGACACGGGCCGGCGGCAGATGGTCGAACTTTTCGATTTCCGGGAACGAGATATCAACCTGGGCTCGACCGCTTTCGCGGCGCTTGTCGATCATCTGCGGCAGACGGTGCAGGGTCTGCGGGCCGAACACCAGATCCACATACGGGGCGCGGGTAATGATCGACGCGCCTTCCTGACTCGCCACGCAGCCGCCCACGCCGATGATCAGGTTCGGATTCGCTTCCTTCAGCTCGCGCGCGCGGCCGAGTTCGGAGAAGACCTTTTCCTGCGCTTTTTCGCGCACCGAGCAGGTGTTGAAGAGAATGATGTCCGCGTCTTCCGGGGTGTCGGTCTTGACGAGGCCTTCAGCCGCACCGAGTACGTCGACCATTTTGTCGGAGTCGTACTCGTTCATCTGGCAGCCGTGGGTCTTTACATAAACTTTCTTGGTCATCGAGTTTCGCCGGTCGCAGTGGTTTATCTGGGGGCGTCGTTAAAAAGTGAAGAGAGGCGAAAACGTGCGCGGCTCGGGGCGTGGCGCGAGGCCGGACGCAGTCTTAGGGAGACCTGGCAGCACGTCGACAGCGTAATCCAGCATTATAGCCCGTCACTGCGGGCGGGTTTCCGGCGGTGACGGCTGAACAACAGGTACCTGGACGGGCCGAGGCGTAACGTGATTTTCAACATTAATTTGAGAATTATTCAAAGGCTAGACCAATTATCAAAGCGGTGCTGGCCAGAGAGAATGCGTCTGTCGAAATCCCTTATCCGGCTCGAAACCGACCCTGGTCATGCATCTCGGTGACGCCACGATTGTCACCGCCGAGTGACAGGTGCTGCTCGGCCGGTTGCTCACGGCCGAAGCGCGCTACTAGCTCGCCGAAGTACCGCTCGCCGGCGAATGCCGGCTGTTTGTCGCGCTCGCGCCGGGCGTCGTCGTCGTCGAATGTGTGACGGCCTTGCTTCATGTTCGTCACGCTCTTTACTGAAATCTGGAGTCTTGCGATGCCCATCCCCCTTCTCGCGCTAGCGATTAGCGCCTTTGCCATCGGCACAACCGAGTTCGTGATCATGGGATTGCTGCCCGAGGTGGCGCGCGATCTGTCCGTTTCGATCCCGTCGGCCGGTCTGCTGGTGAGCGGTTATGCGCTTGGCGTCGCAGTCGGCGCGCCGCTGCTCGCGGTGGTCACCAGCAAAATGCCGCGCAAGCTCGCGCTGCAACTGCTGATGGGCGTGTTTATCGTCGGCAACGTGCTGTGCGCGGTGGCGTCGGGCTATACGGTGCTGATGATTGCGCGCGTCGTGACGTCGTTTGCGCACGGCTCATTCTTCGGCATTGGCGCGGTGGTCGCAGCGTCGCTCGTGCCGCAGGAAAAGCGCGCCAGTGCGATTGCGCTGATGTTCACCGGCCTCACGCTGGCCAATGTGCTCGGCGTGCCGCTCGGCACCTTCATCGGCCAGGAGTTTGGCTGGCGCATGGCTTTCTGGGTCGTCGCCGCACTCGGCGTAGCCTCGCTGGCAGGCATCGCAGCGCTGGTGCCGAATAAGCACGACACCGGGCCCGTGGGCCTCATGCACGAAGTGCGCGTCCTGAAGGACCCCCAGGTGTGGATGGCGCTGGCGATGACGGTTGTCGGATTCGGAGGCGTGTTCGTCGTGTTCACTTATATCGCGCCGATTCTCGAACAGGTAAGTGGTTTCTCGCCTCGTGGCGTGACGCTGATTCTGGTCCTGTTCGGCGCCGGCTTGACGCTCGGCAACACGATGGGGGGCAAGCTCGCGGACCGCGCACTGATGCCTTCGCTGATGGGGATTCTGCTGGCGCTCGCCGTGGTCATGGCCGTCTTCACGCGCACCAGTCACTCACAAGTGGCCGCCGCGGTGACGATATTCGTCTGGGGGATCGCTGCCTTCGCGACGGTGCCGCCACTGCAGATGCGGGTGGTCGAAAAGGCGAGCGCCGCGCCGAATCTGGCCTCGACGCTGAACATCGGCGCGTTCAACGTGGGAAACGCCGGCGGCGCGTGGCTTGGCGGGCTGGCCATCGGCCATGGCCTCGGGCTCGATGCGCTGCCCTGGGTGGCCGCGGCGGTGTCGATGGCAGCGCTGCTGTTGACGTGGATTGCGGCTCGCATGGATGTCCCGGCGGCCCGGCGCGTCGCCTGTGGCGAAGCCATATGACAATTTCGCACAAGCTTTGCGGGAACCGTCCTCCGCAATACTGATAACAGTGTGAAGATAACTTCGTTGGGCGTAGCGAATCGCAATGCTATCTTGCCTCCACTAACCCTTTGCTCCGCCATCTGGCGGCGCTACTGGAGGCACTCATGAATTCACCGCTTGCGCTGGTTCGCGATGACGCGCTCGATGCACACGATGGGCCGCGTGCCGCGGAGCCGTTGGATGCGCTGGAACATCTGGTCGGTGTCAATCTGGCCCGTTTGCGGGCCGAGCGGCAACTGTCGCTCGACGCGCTGGCCCGTGCTTCGGGGGTATCGCGCGCCATGCTGGCGCAGATCGAGTCGGCCCGCAGCGTGCCGTCGATTAAAGTGCTGTGCAAGGTCGCGGCAGCACTGAAAGTCTCGGTCGCCGCGTTCTTGCGGCGCCATGCGACCAACGGCTTCGAGCATCTGCCGGCTGACAGGGCGACCCGCCTCGTCAGCTCGAACGGGCGCTATTCCGCGCGGCCGCTGTATCCCGACGCGGAACCGGCCACCGCAGAATTCCACGAATTGCGTATCGCGCCGCTGCATACCGAACCGGGCGTGCGTCGCGCGCCAGGGACGACGGTCAATCTGGTAGTGAGCGAGGGCACGCTGGAGGTGAGCGTTCACGATCAGCGGCAGTTGCTCGCTACCGGCGACGCGATCGTCTTCGACGCCGATCAGCCGCACACGCTGCGCAACCCCGGCGACACCGAGGCGCGCGCATTTCGCGTCACGTTGAATGCGGAAACGCCGCCGCGCTGGGACGTGCCGCACGATGCGGCGCGGCATGCGGCACCGGTTTGATGGAGTGACGCCTCGCGGCGTCGTTCTGGCTCATAGCCGCTGCGCTGCAGATCGCGTGCGGCTGTTGTATGCTTAATCTGCCGGTTTTTCCGGCAATCAGTGCGTCTTCAGGGCGGGGTGAAATTCCCCACCGGCGGTATGCAGGCAGCGCAATCGCGCTTCCAGCGAGCCCGCGAGCGCCCGCTAGTGACCTTTCGGGAGAATCGACAGGTACAGCGGGGTCAGCAGATCTGGTGCGATGCCAGAGCCGACGGTCACAGTCCGGATGGAAGAAGATGTGCAGATAGTCATGTCAGTTCCCGTTGCGCTGCCCGGTGGTCTGGGCAGGGTGTGGGCGTTCTGTGCGAACGTCCGGCGGGGCGAGTGCTGCCTGTTTGCAATGCCCTGAAACGTTTTTCGCCCAACTTTTGCGAGAGCGTTTCAAATGTCCTTGACTACTTTTCCTGCCCCTTCGACGTTCGCGGAAGATGCGTTCGCCGATCTCCCGCTGCTTGCCACCGAACCGGTTCCGCCGCGCATCGCCGCTGCGTTGCAAGCCATGCGCGATGGCCGCGCCGTTGTCCTGCAGGATGACCACGACCGCGAGAACGAAGCCGACCTGATCGTCTCCGCCGAGCGTCTCACCAACGAAACGATGGCGCTGCTGATCCGCGAGTGCAGCGGGATCGTCTGCCTGTGCCTGCCCGACGACAAGATCCGTGCACTTGAGCTGCCGCCCATGGCTGTGAACAACGAGAGCCGTCACGGCACTGCGTTTACGGTATCGATCGAAGCGCGTGAAGGCGTGACGACGGGCGTCTCCGCCGCCGATCGCGTCACGACGATTCGTGCGGCGATTGCCGATACGGCGAAGCCGGCCGACATTGTCCGCCCCGGCCATGTGTTTCCGCTGCGCGCGACGCCCGGCGGCGTGCTCGCGCGGCGCGGTCATACGGAAGGCACGGTGGATCTGGCGATTCTCGCCGGCCTCAAGCCCGCCGGCGTGCTATGCGAATTGATGAACGCCGACGGCACGATGACGCGCGGCGCGGAGGTGGAGCGCTTCGCGGCGCGACACAATCTGCCGTTGCTGACGATTGCCGAACTGGTGGAATTCCGTGAAGCGCTGGCTGCGGCGCGTGAGTGCTGCGCGGACGAGGTGTGAGTTCGGCGTAATTGAAGGATGAGCGGGACGTGCCGGGCGTGCGTGTGTTGAGCGCGGGTCCGGCACAGATAGTTGATCAGCGGCCCGCTTCACTACCCGCATTGTTCTTACGACTGCACGTCCCCAAACTCGCCGCGCACACCCGCTTCGACAAGCGCTGGCAGTTCATCCATATGCTCCATGATGCGCGTGATGCCCATCTTGCGTAGCGCATCGGCATAGCCATCGGGAATATGACTCGCGCCGACGAAGGCGATCGTTTTCATGCCCGCTGCGCGCGCCGCATTCAACCCGGCGACGCTGTCTTCGACCACCAGGCACCTCGCCGGCTCCACGCCCAACTGCTGCGCCGCGAACAGATACACATCGGGGTAGGGCTTGGGTCTCGCCACCTGTTCGGCGCTGAAAACACGCTCGCCGAACACCTGCTGCAACCCGGCGCGCTTCACCGAAGCCTGCACCCGCTTCATGCGGCTATTCGATACGACCGCCGCCGGCAGCGTCACGCGTTGTAGCGCATCGCGCACGCCGCCCACGGCAGTGAGCTTTGAGCTCAACGCCAGCTCGACGTTATGGTCGATCGTCTCGAGAAAATCGTTCGGCATGGTGATGCCGAACGACGCCTCGATGCCTTGGAGAAAGCGCGAGGTCTGCTGGCCGAACGCCGTTTGCATGACGCTGGCGAAGTCGAGGCCGGGGAAAGTGGCGGACAGCGTTTCGAGGATGACGTGGTCAGCGATAACTTCGCTGTCGACGAGAACGCCGTCGCAATCGCAAATAAGATGATCGAGCATGCCGGAACAGGGAGCGAGGGGCGCGTGGACGTTTCGGGCCGTGCGCAAACCGAAAGCATCATGATACGTGCTTTGGCGCCGTCTGCGCGCCCCGGCCGCTTCTGTCCGGTACGGAGATCAATGCACGTGCAGGTAGATCCAGGCGGCAGCCGCACCGCCCGCGAGCGGGCCTAGCACTGGCACCCATGCATAGCGCCAGTCGCTATCGCGCTTGTTAGGGATCGGCAGCAATGCGTGCATCAGACGCGGCGACAGATCGCGCGCCGGGCTCATCGCATACCCCGTCGGGCCGCCGAGCGAAATGCCGATACCGAGAACCAGCAGGCCGACCGGCAACGCATCCAGCGCACCGAGGCCCACTTGCGGCGACGCCAGGTACAGCACGCCAAGAATCAGCACAAACGTGCAGATCATTTCGGTCAGGAAGTTATGCGGGGCGCTGCGGATAGCCGGCGCCGTGCAGAACACACCCAGCTTGATGTCGGCATCCTCTTCCTTTTCGAAGTGCTGCCGGTAGGCCATCCACACGAGTCCCGCACCTGCCATCCCGCCCAGCATCTGTGCGGCGATATAACCGGCTACCTTGCTCCAGGCGAACTTGCCGGCCAGCGCGAGGCTGATCGTCACGACCGGATTCAGGTGGGCGCCGCTGAACGATGCTGTCATGAAGACTGCGATGAAGACCGCCATCGCCCAGCCCATAACGATGACGATCAGGTCCGCGCCCTTGCCCTTGGTGCGTGCCAGCAACACGTTCGCGACCGCCCCGTTGCCAAGCAGGACGAGCATCGCTGTGCCGATAAATTCGGCAATGTAAGGTGACATGATATGTTCTCCATAATATATTTGTTAGTTGCCGAGGCCGCCGCGGATACGGCCTCGTAGCGCTAGTGAATCAAGGCGTATCGGCCCAGGCTTTGGCGGCGCGGACCGCGCGTTGCCAGCCGGCCAGATTGTCCTTGACCTCGCGCGGCTCCATATCCGGCGTGAAACGGCGATCCAGTGCCCACTGGCTCTGCAGCTCGTTCACGTCCTTCCAGTAGCCAACCGCGAGACCCGCCAGATACGCTGCGCCCAGCGCCGTGGTCTCGCTGACCTTCGGGCGCACGGTGTCGACGCCGAGAATGTCCGCCTGAAACTGCATCAGCAGATTGTTCGCGCAGGCGCCGCCGTCGACGCGCAGTTCATCGATGCGGATGCCCGAGTCGGCTTCCATCGCCTTCAGCACGTCGAGCGATTGATAGGCGATCGAATCGAGCGCAGCGCGCGCGATATGCGCCGAAGTCGTGCCGCGCGTCACGCCGAACAGCGTGCCGCGTGCGCGTGCGTTCCAGTGCGGAGCGCCGAGGCCCGCGAAGGCCGGTACGAGATACACACCGTCGCCATGCGGCACAGTGCGGGCGAGCGTTTCGATGTCTGCGGCACTCCTGATGATGCCGAGCCCGTCACGCAGCCACTGCACCACCGCGCCCGCGATAAAGATGCTGCCTTCGAGCGCGTAGTTGACCTGATCGCCGATCTGCCAGGCAATCGTCGTGACCAGGTTGTTCTTCGATTCGATCGGCTTGTCGCCGGTGTTCATCACGAGGAAGCAGCCTGTGCCGTAGGTGTTTTTCACCATGCCCGAGCGCGTGCACATCTGGCCGAACAGCGCGGCGTGCTGGTCGCCCGCAATGCCGGCGAGCGGGATCTTCGAGGCGAACACCGTGGTCTTGGTCGGACCGTACACTTCCGATGACGCACGCACTTCCGGCAGCATGCTGCGCGGAATATCGAGCGCCTGAAGCAGCTCGTCGTCCCATTGCAGCGTGTGGATGTTGAAGAGCATCGTGCGCGATGCGTTAGTGACGTCGGTGACGTGCAGGCCGTGCTTGGTGAAATTCCACACCAGCCAACTGTCGACGGTGCCGAATGCGAGACGCCCTTGCTTGGCTTTTTCGCGAGCACCTTCGACGTTGTCGAGAATCCAGCGGATTTTCGTCGCCGAGAAATACGAGTCGATCGGCAGACCAGTCTTCGCACGGACTTTCTCTTCAAGACCTTGGGCTTTCAGTTCGTCGCAGAAGTCGGCGGTGCGGCGGTCTTGCCAGACGATCGCGTTGTAGATCGGATGGCCGGTTTCGCGGTCCCAGACAATCGTCGTCTCGCGCTGGTTGGTGATGCCGATAGCGGCGATCGACGTGCCGTTCATCCCCGCACGCGTGACAGCCTCGGCCGCTACGCCTGCCTGGGTTGACCAGATTTCCTGCGGGTCATGTTCGACCCAGCCCGGACGCGGATAGATCTGCTGGAATTCCTTCTGAGCCGTCGAGACGACGTTGCCCTGACGGTCGAAAAGCATCGCGCGCGAGCTGGTTGTGCCCTGGTCGAGCGCAAGTATGTACTGATCCTGCATTGTCTCTTCTCCATGTTATGAGTCGCCGGAACGGTCATCCGGCGATGGGAACGGCTTGTTGTTCTGGGCTGCTGCAACTGCCGTGGCTTCGTGCATTCCGGTGTGCCGATCTCGATCTGCATGCCGGAATACGGTGTTATCGGTGGCTTGTACTGATCACGCCTGCGTTGGGCGTGATGCGCTTGTCGGTGCCTGGTTGTGCTTATTGGTTCTGGTGCGCGCTGACGCGCTTGACCATACCTGTCCGTGTCTATGCGTGCTGACTCGCCGGAGCTTGCCCGAGTGCCGCGGGCGCGAGCGGCGCGGGAGCGCTGGCAAACCAGCCGTCGATGTCCTTTGTGACGCTTTCCAGTGTGCCCGGCTCGACATGCAGGCCGAGCTTCGAGCGGCGCCACAACACGTCTTGCGCGCTGCGAGCCCATTCGACGTCGCGCAGATAGCGCAGCTCGGCTTCGTACAGACCTGGAGCGAAGGCGCGGCCGAGGTCTTCGAGCGAGCGTGCCTGACCGATCACGTGCCTCGCGCGCGTGCCGTATGCCCGGCCGTAGCGGTACGCGAGGTCGGCGGGCAGCCAGGCGTTCTGCTGCTTGAACTGCGTGACGAAGCGCTCGAAATTCGCTTGCGGGATGTCGCCGCCGGGCAGCGCTGCGCCGGCCGTCCAGGCCGGAGCCGGATTCCGCAGTGCGCGACCGAGTTCGTCGACGGCTTCTTCCGCGAGCTTGCGGAACGTCGTGATCTTGCCGCCGAACACCGACAGCAACGGCGCTTCACCTGCGGGTGCATCGAGTTCGAGCCGGTAGTCGCGCGTGACGGCGGACGGATTGTCCGCACCTTCTTCCTCGAGCAGCGGACGCACGCCCGAGTAGGTCCAGCGCACGTCCTTCGGCGAAATCTGCTGTTTGAAATAGCGGTTGATCGAATCGCAAAGGTACTGCGTCTCGTCGGCGTTGATCGCTACCTTCGCCGGGTCGTCGTGGTATTCGATGTCCGTGGTGCCGATCAGTGTGTAGTCGTGCTCGTACGGAATCGCGAAGATGATCCGCTTGTCCGGGTTCTGGAAGATGTACGCGTGATCGTGTTCGAACAGGCGCGGCGTGACGATGTGGCTGCCCTTGACGAGGCGCACGCTATGGTTCGCTTCGCGGCCGAGCGCGCCGTGCAGCAGTTCGCCTACCCATGGGCCGGCGGCATTTGCAATTGCGCAGGCGCGCACGTCCAGTTGCGTGCCGTCGTCGCGACGCAGTTGCGCGTGCCATTCGCCGCCCGCGCGCACGGCATTGATGAGCTTGGTGCGCGTGAGGATGGTGGCGCCGTGTTCCTGCGCGTCGAGCGCGTTCAGCACGACGAGGCGCGCGTCGTTGACCCAGCCGTCCGAGTACACGAAGCCGCGCTTGATCGATTCGATCAGCGGTGCGCCGGCCGGATGGCGGCGCATGTCGATGCCGCGCGAGGGCGGCAGCAGTTCGCGCCGGGCGAGATGATCGTAAAGGAACAGGCCCGCGCGGATCATCCATGCCGGCCGCAGGTTCGGCATGTGCGGCATCACGAAGCGCAGCGGCCACATGATGTGCGGTGCGGCGCGCAGCAGGGTCTCGCGTTCCTGCAGCGCCTTGCGCACGAGGCCGAATTCGCGGTACTCGAGATAGCGCAGACCGCCGTGGATCAGTTTGGTACTCGCCGACGACGTATGCGCCGCCAGGTCGTCCTGTTCGCAGAGCAAGACAGACAGGCCGCGCCCCGCGGCGTCGCGTGCGATGCCGGCGCCGTTGATCCCGCCGCCCACCACGAGCAAATCGTATCTAGAGCCGTGCGTCACCTGCTGTGTCCCCTGCGTCATGGATGAAATGCTATCGAACCGATAGTGTTCGTTTTCGAACTTTAATGAACAAAATCGAAAAAGTAAAGTTCGAGTTTCGTGATCCGGTTTCTTGGGTAGTAGCGTAACGCGGCGGCACCGACGATACTCATAGCAATAGCCATATCGAGGTGAGACATGCGGAGACTTTGGGTAGCGGGAGCGGCGGCGTTGCTGGCCGGATGTGTGGGTACGCCGAGCCTGAGTGGCAGCATGGGTGCGCCGTCGTTCGCGGCGCTGCAGCAGATGTGCAATGCGGCGCCGGTCAACTACGGCAACGACGCGCAGTCGGTTTATACGACTTTCTATGATGCGTATGTTGCCAACCGGCGCGGCAAAGTGTCGACGGCGGATTACTGCTCGTTCCAGACCGCGATCGCGCAGAACTACACGACGCTCGGCTCGAGCAGCGACCCGCAAGCGCGCAATCAGTGGGTGGCATTCTTTCTGGACCAGCGCGCGAAGGCGGTTAGCTGGCGGGCAGCGGTCGATCCGACGCTGCGCAGCGGTTGAAAGGAGTTTGTGTGCGGCTAAGCCCGGAGGCGCTCAATCAGACGCGCCTCAGCCTCTATCTCCAAGGTGGGACACGCACTGTGAGTGGTCACTTCGCAGCCGTATGAGGCGAGGTGGAGAGACGTGCATGACGATTCGAATGCTCGAATTCGAACATCAGACGATATCCGTCGGATTCACCTTGCTGGGAGATCACGCGCCGGGGCAAACCGGCGCATGGCCATGGTGGGGCATTAGGACAGACGCTTGATGGCCCGGATTGCCGTGTCGCCGATGTCGGTGACGCGCCATTGCTTGAGGCCGGAGGCGAGCTTCTCGAGTTGCACGAGCTGTCGTTCGAACAGCGCATCCAGCTCCTCCCGATCCATGTCAACCTGGTGGGGAGCATCCTTGACGAGCAACAACGTGGCGAATTCATGCGGACTCAGCATCGTTCTCTCCATGTCAAGCGTAATGCGGACTGCCTTTGAGGCGACTGGCTGGCCGGCCGAGGCGGCGGGGCGCAGCGCGATCCGCTACAGGATCGGGCGGGAGTAACAGCGTTTCACCGCCGACGCGGCACGAAAATAGCGTCGGGGAACTGGAGTGTAGTCAACCGCACGCTGAACGCCAAATCGTCCCCTGAAAATTTTCCATTTGACAATTCGAGACCGTAGATGCGGTCTGGATCGGCGGGCAAATCCTTGATTTCACGCGAGGTTTTGCGTGCGCTGCATCAAAACGCGGTGGCGTCGCGCGCCTGGCGGATTCGGCCATACGGCGTTCGGAGGATTGCCGCCCTCAGCGCGTCACTCCGCGATATAGACCTGAGTGCCCGCGTTGGTCAGCGTCTCCGTCATGTCGGCGGGCGGCGCCTTGTCGGTGAAGAGCGCGTCGATCTGGTTCAGATGACCCTGGCGGACCAGCGCGGGGCGGCCGAACTTGGAGTGGTCGGAGGCGAGAAACACAGTGCGCGCGTGCTCGATGATCGCCTCGGCCACCCGCACTTCACGCGTATCGAAATCGCGCAGCGTGCCGTCGCTTTCAATGCTCGAGGTGCCGATGATCGCGAAATCTACCTTGAACTGGCGAATGAAGTCGATCGCCAGTTCGCCGACGATCCCCTTGTCCCAAGGTCGCACAATGCCGCCGGTCACCAGCACCTCGGATTCCGGATAGCCGCTCATCATGCTGGCAACGTTGAGGTTGTTGGTGATCACGCGCAGCCCGCGATGGCGGTTCAGCGCCCGCGCCACCTCTTCCGTGGTCGTGCCGAGGTTGATAAAGAGGGATGCCTGATCGGGAATATGCGTGGCGACGAGCGCTGCGATGCGCCGCTTCTCGTCGTGGAACATCCGTTGCCTCGCGGTGTACGAGACGTTTTCGGAACTGGTCGGCAGGCTCGCACCGCCGTGGTAGCGACGCAGCAGGTTCATATCGGCCAGCCAGTTCACGTCGCGCCGGATAGTTTGCGGAGTGACGTCGAAATGGGCAGCCAGGTCATCCACGGTCACGAAGCCGTCGCGTTGCACCCACTCGAGCAGTTCCTGTTGACGTGCGTTGAGGGTCAGGCGGGGGTCTCGGGTCATGTGTCTCGGGTCAAGTGTTGGCGTTGGCGCGGGGTGAGGCAGCCAGCGCCTGGAGCGAGCAATGGTGGAAACGGTGAGCTATTGTAAGACCAAGTGCCGGGTTGTCCGCCAACCTACGCAACATGCATAAGATCGCGGCCGACATATTCAGCATATTTCTGCATTTATTCATTTGATAAATGAATTTGTTTTTTCAGCCGGTTCGCGCTGCAATCGACGATTCCTTTGTGACGCGTTTCTAGTGGTTCCGGCGGATCTTCTGCGCTGGGCCGCGCTTTCCGAGAGTCTCCTACATGACCCGCTTCAACTGGCAAAACCCCTATCCGACGCCGCGTCTGCCCGTGTTCGCGCGCAACATCGTTTCGACTTCGCATCCGCTCGCAGCCCAAGCCGGACTGCGCATGTTGTGGAAGGGCGGCAATGCCGTCGACGCGGCGATCGCGGCTGCGGCGGCCATCACGGTCGTGGAGCCCGTCTCCTGCGGGCTGGGCAGCGACGCGTTCGCGCTGGTGTGGGATGGCGCGAAGCTGCACGGGCTGAACGCGTCGGGCGTGTCGCCGGCGGCGTGGAACGTGGACTACTTCAAGCGCAAGTACGGTGAAGAAAACGGTCTCGCGAAGCAGCCCAAGCGCGGCTGGGATGCGGTGACGGTACCGGGGGTGATCGCCGGCTGGGAAGCCTTGCACGAGAAATTCGGCACGCTGCCGTTCGCCGATCTGATGGAACCCGCCATCGAGATCGCCGAGCGCGGCCATGCGGTGGCGAGTATCGTGGCCTACAAGTGGGCCGCGGCCATCCCGGAGCTGAAGGATCTGCCGGGCTTTGCGCAGACCTTCATGCCGCGCGGCCGGGCGCCGGAAGTGAGCGAGCTGGTGCGCTTCCCCGGCCATGCGAAGACGTTGCGCAAGCTGGCCGAACAGGGTCCGCGCGCCTACTACGAAGGCGAAATCGCCGAGCGGATCGCCGCGTTCTCGCGCGAGTGCGGCGGCGCCATGACCGCGAACGACCTGCGCAATTACCGCGCGGATTGGGTCGAGCCGATCGGCAAGGACTATCGCGGCTACACGGTGCATGAGATTCCGCCGAACGGCCAGGGCATCGCTGCGCTGATCGCGCTCGGCATCCTCGAGAAGTTCGATGTGGCTTCGCTCGCGCTCGACAACGTCGAATCGCAGCACCTGCAGATCGAAGCAATGAAGCTGGCGTTCGCCGACGTCTACCGCTATGTTGCGGACCCGCGTTCCATGGACGTGACGCCCGAGCAGATGCTCGACGACGCGTATCTCACTGAGCGGGCCAGGCTGATCGATCCGAAGCGCGCCACGCAGTTCGACTTCGGCATGCCGAAAGCGGGCGGTACGATCTATATGTCGGCGGCCGACGAGAACGGCATGATGGTGAGCTTCATCCAGTCGAACTACATGGGCTTCGGCTCGGGCATCGTCGTGCCGGATAGCGGCATTTCCATGCAGAACCGCGGCTGCGGTTTTTCGATGGATCCGAAGTCGCCGAACGTCGTCGAAGGCGGCAAGCGGCCGTTCCATACGATCATTCCGGCCTTCCTCACGCAACAGGTCGACGGCAGGCAGGAAGCGGTGATGAGCTTCGGCGTGATGGGCGGCGATATGCAGCCGCAGGGCCATCTGCAATCCATCGTACGGATGCTCGACTACGGCCAGCAACCGCAGGCTGCTTGCGATGCACCCCGCTGGAAGGTGAACCGCGACTTCACCATCGACATCGAAGCGACGCTCGACGCGAACACCGCGCGCGCGCTCGAAAACCTCGGCCATACGATCAAGTCGGTCGACGATCCGTACATGGACTTCGGCTCCGGCCAGTACATCTGGAAACTCGATCGCAACGATCCGGACCGCGGCTATGTGGCGGCGAGCGACAGCCGTCGCGACGGCCTCGCAGCCGGCTTCTGAGCGTAGCTGCGTCAGTCTTCAAGCGTGTCGTTGCACGCGAGGTCCCTTAGGTAACGATCCAACCTGGGCGGCCTCGCGCTTCCTGTAGAGCCGATCATGAACGATATCGCTTCGCCCGCTGCCGCCGCGGCGGTTTCTCCCGACTCCGCCGCCCCGCCGATGTCGAAGGGTATGGTCCGGCGCATTATCTTTTCGTCCTCGATCGGCAATGCGCTCGAATGGTTTGACTTTTCGGTCTATGGCTACTTCGCCGGCATTATCGCGAAGCAGTTCTTTCCAATGCACGACGAGTGGCTGTCGACGCTGCTCGCCATCGCCACGTTCGGCATCTCTTTTTTGATGCGCCCGATCGGCGCGGTGGTGCTCGGCATCTACGGGGACCGCAAAGGCCGCAAGGCGGCGCTGACACTGGCCATTACACTGATGATGGCCGGCACCCTGACGATGGCCGTGATGCCGCCGTACGCCATGATCGGGCTTGCGGCGCCGGTATTGATCCTGGTCGCGCGGCTCGTGCAAGGTTTTGCCGTGGGCGGCGAGTTCGGCAGCGCGACGGCCTTCATGGTCGAGCATAGCCCCACGAAGCGCGGCTACTACGCGAGCTGGCAGTTCGCGAGTCAGGGGCTTGCGGCGATTCTCGCGGCCGCGTTCGGCTCGATGCTTACCGCGTGGATGTCGCCCGAGCATCTGGGCAACTGGGGTTGGCGTATTCCGTTCCTGTTCGGTGTGCTAATTGGGCCGATTGGCTATTACATCCGCTCGCATCTGGATGAGACGCCCGAGTTTCTGGCGATGCGCCGGCAGCGCGATACGGCCGTCGCCGCAGCAGCTGACCCAACCGCGTCGTTCGGCAGCCAATGGGTGAACCTGCTTCTCGCGATCGGCATCGTCGCCCAATCGACGGTAGGCGTGTACGTGCTGCAACTCTACATGCCCATGTACGCCGTGAAACAGTTGCACATGCCGGCGGCCGTATCGTTCGGCGCTGTGGTGCTCAATGGCGGGCTGCAGCTGATCCTGTCGCCGGTGATGGGCGCGTGGTCCGATCGCATCGGCCGGATCCGCATCATGCTGGGCACATCGATCCTGATGGGCCTGCTGATCTATCCAATGTTCGCACTGCTTCAGAGCTACCCTACGGTCGGCTGGCTGTTGCTGCTGCAGGGCACATCCGGCATCCTCAAGGCGGCTTACTCCGGTCCGATGCCGGCTCTGATGTCCGAGATCTTCCCAACCCATGTGCGCTCGACCGGCCTTTCGATCGCTTACAGCATCGGCGTGACCATCTTCGGCGGCTTCTCACCGACGATCGTCGAAACCTTCATTCATTTGACCGGCGACAAGCTCGCGCCAAGTTATTACGTGCTGATTGCGGCGCTGCTTTCCGGGTTGTCGCTGGTGATCGTCGCGTGGCGCAGGCGCCATGCCGGGCGCGACAAAGCCCTGCTGTATTCCTCCTAAGGCTTGCCGGGCGGCGCCTCCGCGTGCTCTGAGGCATTGCCACCCCCCCGCTTACCGGCCGTTGATTCAAGCTCAGGCAGCCCCCAGTGGGCTGCCTTTTTTGTGCGCTGCGCCGGCCTTGTTTTGCTTTGGAACAATTCGCCTATCGTGCCTCCGGAACTGCTGGACATGGGCATGGTCTGTGCTGTGTTGTCTGCAGAGTTGCGGAACACCAGCTAAGATGCAAGACATAAGGGGTTAACTCTAATTCAAGGCGCTGTATCGGAACGAGAGCGGCCTGGCAAACGCGAGTGCTTCCAGGCACGCTCCCGAAGTCGATACAGCTTTCGGAGTAAGGAACAAATGCACACTGAGCTTAACCACGTGATGCCTTGGCGGATTGAGGACATCGACCTCAGCCGGATTGACCGGCAGCGGGCCGTGGCCAACGAAGATCTGCTGCTTCTGTTGTGCGCGTCTTCGTTTATCGAAAGTGGTACAGATCTCTATACAAGTAACCTGAGTACCTTCTTCAACGGCGATCCTGAAGTGTCGGCGTGGCTCAATAACGAGTGGGAGCCGGAAGAAATGCAGCACGGCCGCGCACTGAAGACCTATATCGCATACGTGTGGCCGGAATTCGACTGGGACACGGCCTTCCGTAATTTCTTCGAGGAGTACTCGAAAACCTGTTCCGTCGAAGACTTCGAGAAGACGCGCGCGCTCGAAATGGTTGCACGCTGCGTGGTTGAAACCGGTACGGCGACGCTGTATCGCGCGATTGGCGAATGCTCGGATGAACCAGTGCTCAAGGAGATCACCGACCTTATTCGCACTGACGAAGTCCGTCACTACAAGCACTTCTTCAAGTTTTTCAAGAAGTACAACAAGATCGAAGGCAACGGTCGTCTCGCTGTGCTCGGTGCGCTGATGCGCCGTGTGCTGGAGATCAAGAACGAAGACTCGGAGATCGCGCTACGCCACGTGTTTGCGGTCCGCTATCCGGAACGCGTGAACGATTCGGGCTATAACCGCGAACGTGCGGCACGCATCAATGCGCTCGTGCGCCGTAATCTGTCGGCCGACATGTGCGTGAAGATGCTGCTGAAGCCGCTCGATCTGCCCGCGCGGATTCAACCCGGCGTTCACTATCCGCTCGCGAAGATCACCCAGCATGTATTCTTCCGTTGAGGATCGAGGCTGGGAAGGTGGCGCGGCTCGCTCGTCGAGGCCTGCGTAACCATCTGAAGTAATAAACGAGAGTAGAACGAAATGGCCCGCCTGCGCGGGCCATTCGTCTTTGCAGGGCGGCCATTTCGATTCACGACGAATGATCAACCGGAGTCCGGCGATGACCGATTCTGTATCCAGACACCCACTCGAACAAACCGCGTTCGACGAATGGCCGGCGGCGGTGCGGGCGTTGTTCGATGGCACATCGCTCGCGGGCAAGATTGGTTTTACAGCGTCGTTGTTGACCGCAGACGCGAATGGCCACGTACGGACCTCACTGCTGGGTGTGGGCGAGTTGTACGCACCCGACGCCCGTACCTTGTGCCTCGCGTTATGGCCGCAATCGCGGGCCGCGGGCGTGCTGGCACGCGGCGGCCGTGCGGCGCTGACGTTTGTCTACGAGGCGGTGTTTTATCAGGTGCAGTTGCGGTTCGAGGCATTGCAGCCGGTGGCCGGCGATGCGAGCGGCCTCGCGTACTTCATCGGCTCGATCGATACCGGTGAGGCGCAACGGGTGCCGTATGCACGCCTGACGGGCGGCATTACGTTCGAACTGGAAGAGGGGGGAGCGGCGGTGCTCGATCGCTGGGAACAGCAGATCGAGCACCTGAAGCAGGCTGCCGCGGTGCGCGGGCCTTGAACAGCGTCAGAGTGGCTTAACGCCCGCGCTGGCCGCCGTTACGCGGCGGTTGCGAGCCACTGCGCGGCGCGCTGCCGCGCGGCTTGGCGCCGCCCAGCAATGCGCCAGGATTGCCACCTTGCGGCTTGGCTTGCGCCTGCGGCTTGCTGCGCGGCGCATGTGTCGCACCGGCGCCGTCATGCGTAGCAGCTGCCGGCTTACCGTGATGACGCGTGGTTTCGTGGCGCGGGTTGTCCTTGCGCACCTGCGGTTGCGTGGGCGAGCCAGCCGGCTTGGCGGCTTGCGGTTTCGCTCCCTGCGGCTTCGGCTGTTGCTGTCCACCGGCTGCGCGCTGTCCCGAACGTTGCGACGCCGGCTTGGCCGCGCCGCCATCGCGCCGGGCGCCGTCGCCGCGAGGCGCGCCCTGGCCCTGACGCGGTTGACGGCCACCGCCACCGCCGCCGCCCTGACCACGACGCAGGATCGGCTCCGGCTTGGCCGTCGGATCTGGCTCGAACCCGGCGATCACTTCTTGCGGCACGGCGCGCTTGATCAGCTTCTCGATGTCCTTGAGCAGTTGCAGTTCATCGACGCACACCAGCGACACCGCTTCGCCCGATGCCCCGGCCCGGCCCGTACGGCCGATGCGGTGCACATAGTCTTCCGGCACGTTCGGCAGATCGTAGTTGACCACGTGCGGCAACTGGTCGATGTCGATGCCACGTGCGGCGATATCGGTCGCCACCAGCACCTGCAGCGTGTTGGTCTTGAACTCGGCAAGCGCGCGGGTACGAGCCGACTGGCTCTTGTTGCCGTGAATCGCAAGCGCGCTGATACCGTCCTTGGTCAACTGCTCAGCCAGACGATTGGCGCCGTGCTTGGTACGTGTGAACACCAGCACCTGAAACCAGTTGTGTTCCTTGATCAGGTGCGTGAGCAACTCGCGCTTCTTGTCGCGATCCACCGGGTGAATCTTCTGCGCCACGAGCTCGGCCGTCGTGTTGCGGCGCGCGACTTCGATCAGCGCCGGCGAATTCAGCAGGTTGTCGGCGAGCGTCTTGATCTCGTCCGAAAAGGTCGCGGAGAACAGCAGGTTCTGGCGCTTCGGCGGCAGCTTGGCGAGCACACGCTTGATGTCGTGGATGAAGCCCATGTCGAGCATACGGTCGGCTTCGTCGAGGACGAGGATCTCGAGATGCGACAGATCGATGGTCTTCTGCTGCATATGATCGAGCAGACGCCCAGGCGTGGCCACCACGATATCGATACCGCGACGCAGCGCGTCGATCTGCGGATTGATGCCGACGCCGCCGAACATCACCGTCGACTTCAGCTTCAGGTACTTGCCATACGCACGCACGCTTTCTTCGACCTGCGCGGCGAGCTCACGCGTCGGCGTGAGGATCAGCGCACGAATCACGCGCTTGCCTGCAGCCGTGGTGACCGGCGGCATGGTGTTCAGACGTTGCAGGATCGGCAGCGTGAAGCCGGCCGTCTTGCCGGTGCCGGTCTGCGCGCCGGCAAGCAGGTCGCCGCCGTTGAGCACGGCCGGGATGGCCTGCAACTGGATCGGAGTAGGAATGGTGTAGCCGAGTTCGTGAACAGCACGGACCAGCGGTTCGGACAGGCCGAGGGAATCAAAAGACATAAAAGCTCTTTGCAATGCAGTATCGCGAACGGCGAATGCGCGGCCAAAAGGCGCGCTTCGAGGCCAAAGCCCAGATCCGGTCGCAGGGAAATCGGCGGCACACGCCAGCGTGTGCCGAATGCTTCAACGCGCTATCAAGACACGTTGACTGGCTTTAAGTTGCACTTCGCCGCCGTGGGGTGTCACGCGACGTAGCGCGCAACACTGACGAATTGACACAGACTGCCCGCCAGTACGAACAGGTGCCAGATACCATGTCCGTGCCGGATGCGCTCGTCGTTGATGAAGAAGTAGATGCCGACGCTGTAGATGATCCCGCCGGCCACGAGCCATGCGGTGCCCGCAGCCGGTAATGCTTCGACCAGCGGACGAATGGCAACGAGCGCGAGCCATCCCATCAAGACATACAGCACCATCGATACGCTACGGGTGCGTCGCCCGAGCGTGAGTTCCTGCACGATACCGAGGGCCGCAAGGCCCCAGCTCACCCCGAACAGGGACCAGCCCCACGGTCCACGCAGCGTAACCAGCGTGAACGGCGTGTAGCTGCCGGCGATCAGCAGGTAGATCGCCGAATGATCGCATTTCTGCAGGACCGCCTTGAAGCGCGGATTGCGCACGCTGTGGTACAGGGTGGAGATAGCATACAGCACCAGCAGCATGGCGCCATAAACGCTGAAGCTGACGACCTTGTACGCGTCGCCCTGCAGCGCGCCCATCGTGACGAGCGTAGCCAGTCCCGCCACCGACAATACAGCGCCGACGAGGTGGGTAATGCTGTTGAAACGCTCACCGACATGCACGACATCTTCTCCTGCTGGGTTCAATACGCCATTGTGCACGTACTGGCTAACCCTGGTCCTAAAAAACGAAGGGCGCGGCCGCGGTTTCCCGCCAGCCGCGCCCTCCTTGTCTCGTGCGCCGCCTAGTCGAGCGGCGCTGAGCGCAGATCCGACACCTGTTGCGGCGACACCGCCGTACCGTGGTTACCCCACGACATACGGATATAGGTGACCACAGCAGCGACTTCCTGATTCGACAGCGACTGCGCGAACGGCGGCATGCCATACGGCTTCGGATTGCCCTCCGTGCTCGGCGGGAAGCCGCCGTTCAGTACCATGCGGATCGGGTTCACAGCCGACGGCATCTGGATTGACTGGTTGTTGGCAAGCGGCGGGAAATTCGGCGGTTGGCCGAGACCGTTTGCCTCGTGGCACTTCGCGCAGTTGTCCGTATATACCTTCTGACCTTGCTGCAGCAGTTGCGTGCCGAACTGAGCCGAAGTTTCCAGCTGCAGGTTTTCCGGCGCTTCGCTCTTCTGCGGGATGGTCTTCAGATACGTCGACATCGCCTGGATGTCCTCGTCCGACATGTATTGCAAGCTGTTGTGAACCACTTCAGCCATCGGGCCGAACACCGCGCCGCGTTGCGACACGCCGTTCTTCAGCAGCGCCTGGATGTCCTTGATGTCCCAGTCGCCCAGACCCGCTTCCTTGTTCGACGTCAGCGACGGTGCGTACCAGTTCTGCAGCGGAATCAGGCCGCCCGCAAAGGCTGCCGAATTGACCGGGCCGCCCATGGCGTTGATCGAGGTGTGGCACATGCCACAGTGGCCGAGGCCTTCGATCAGGTAAGCGCCGCGGTTCCATTCGACCGACTTGGTCGGATCCGGCTTGTACTCGCCTTCACGGAAGAACAGCGTGCGCCAGCCAATCAGCAGGTTGCGGTTGTTGAACGGGAATTTCAGTTCGTGCGGACGGCTCGGCACGTTGACCGGCGGAACCGAGCGCAGGAAGGCGTAGATCGCGTCCGAGTCGGCGCGCGACACCTTCGTGTAGCTCGTGAACGGGAAGCCCGGGTACAGCAGGCTGCCGTCCTTCGAACGGCCCGTGTGCATGGCGCGGTAGAAGTCGTCCTGGCTCCACTTGCCGATGCCGTACTGGTCGTCAGGCGTGATGTTCGGCGTGAACATCGTGCCGAACGGCGTGGCCATGGGCAGGCCACCGGCGAATTCCTTGCCGCCGCGCACCGTGTGGCAGGCAATACAGTCGCCGGCGCGGGCGAGGTACTCGCCCTTCTTGATCAGTTCCGCCTGGTCGGCCGGTGTGGCGGCCATGGCGGTGCCGTTGTGCAGGTTGTCGCCGCCCGACCACAGGACGGGAACGAGGGCAGCGGCCGCAGCCACGACAACTGCCGAAAGGGCGAACAAAGACTTGCGTTTCATTTGATTGTCTCTCCCGGTGCCTTATTGCGGTTCGCTGCCGCAGGCAAGCGGAGTCTTCATCGAGCGGGCCGGAGCCGGCACGGGGTTTTGCGGAGCCGTCTGCGTGGACAACCATGAAGCGACGGCATTCACGTCATCATCGGTCAAGCGGGTAGCAATCTCGTGCATGCAGTCAGGCGCAATGGCATGACGCGAACCGGAACGCCAGCCGCCCAGCTGCGCGCTGATGTAATCAGCATGCAGACCAACAAGACCCGGGATAGCCGGCTGCATACCGGTCAGCGCCTTGCCATGACAGGCGGCGCAAGCCGGAATCTGCCGCGATGCGTCGCCGTGCAGCACGATGTCCTGGCCGCGCGCCAGCGTATCCGACGACACCGTGGGCTTGCCCGGCGGCGGGTACGGCGGCCGTTGCTGCGAGAAGTACGTCGCGATCTGATGAAGGTAGTCGTCCGAGAGGTACGTGACGAGGTAGTTCATGGGCGGATACTTGCGGCGCCCTTCGCGGAAATTCTGCAGCTGGTTGAACAGATAGTCAGCCGGCTTGCCCGCGAGGCGTGGGAAGTAGTCGTTGTCCGTGCCCTGACCGTGTGTGCCGTGGCATGCCGCGCAGGCCTGCACGCGCGCTTCCATCGTGTCCGGGGTCGTCGGTTGAGTCTGCGCTTTCGCAGCGCTATAGACGCCTGCAGCGCCGATCAGCAGAAGGGCAAGCAGCGGGCGGAAAATGCGTCTTGAAGACACGCGTAACTCCATCAGATTCGGGGACCCGACCGGGCTTCGGACGGCTCGGCTTGGGGGCAGTGGGGCTGCGGCGACGCAGCATTCTATCATCGATGGGTAATGGTGACTATTTGGCACGGGCGAGCCCCGTTCCTCCTTGTAAAAGCCGTTAAGACAGTTTGACATAGTGTGCGTTTTGGCTATATCTAACCTGCTTTTCTGGATCGGTTGCCGCGTCCTTTACTGGTGCTTTCGCTGCGCGAGCGTGTAACCAGGTTGAACCCACACGCATGCAGACCATCGAAGCGTACACTCCCGGGGCGCCGCTGTCTTGCTGCGGCGCGTGCAACCCTTCCCTCTGTATTTTCCACAAGCCATTCGCCTTTCATGAAGCTATCCGATTTCTCCCGCCCTGCCCTCGACGGCCTCCCCACCCACGACACTGACGCGTTTACGGCCAAATGAGAGTAGACGGATTGTGGATCGGGCAGGTCGCCATGGCCGCGCTCATGAACGTCGCGTTTGCGTTTGCAGTCGGTTCAGCGTTGCTCGGCGCGTGGCTTGCAAAGGATGCCCAGGCCAAAGTTTCGCCGGCGCGGCCGGCCTGGTTGCGTGCGCAGCGCTCGATGCTGACGGCGTGTGTCGTGCTGGTCCTCGCCGACCTCGGCTGGTTGTTGTACCAGTCCGCGGCGATGAGCGGCAGTGCGTTGCCGCAGGCCTTCAGCGTCATCCCAACCGTGCTTTCGCAGACGCACATCGGCTATGCGTGGAGCGTTGCGTTTATCGGCGCGCTGGTGCTGCTGCTGACCGCGATGTCGTCGCACGCGAGCACGCTGCGTAATGCGCTGCTGTGGCTCGCGGTGATTGCGATCGCCGCCGGCAAGGCGTCGCTCGGGCATGCGGCCGATGCCGGTCCGGCGTCCGCGGCCATCGGCGTGCATACGTTGCATGTGCTTGCCACCAGCGTATGGGGCGGACTGGTCGTGACGGCTGGCCTCGCGGTGTTGCCGGCGTTGGGCACTTCGACCGCGCGCGGTATGTTGATCCGTACCGCTATGCAGATCTCGAACGTGTCGCTGGTTGCGGTCGCGTTCGTGCTGCTGACGGGGATCTTCAATACCGTGCGGGGCTCGGGTGGATCGTTCGAGGCAATCGAGATCAGCACATGGGGACACGTACTGACGCTCAAGCTGGCGCTGGTTGCTCTGGCGCTCGTGCTCGGCGGCCTGAACCGCTTCCTGGCCCTGCCGCGGCTGCGCCGCACCGCGTCGACGATGGACGCTCACACCTTCACCAACGTGCTTTACCTCGAAGCGTTGGCAATGATCGGCGTGTTCATTGCGGCCGCTGCGTTGTCGAACAGCGTGCCGGCCTTCGTCCCGCTCGGCTGAGCGGTCGCTCGGAGGGCGCGAAGTACTCGTCCACGGTGGGCGCCACGTAAAAAAACGCCGCACAGCAAGCCTGTGCGGCGTGAACACACGCGGTCGCCCGGCAGGAGCCGGTTGCCCCGGTACTGCCCGTTAAGCGGCGAGCGCTTTCGGCACTCGCTCCAGCATGGTTTCAGGGAACATCTCCTGACGCAGTTCGCCGTCGTCGTCGAACCACTGGCAGATCAGCCACGTGCCCGGTGCAAATACGACCGGCCCCACCCACGTGGCGGTCATCGGACGGCCCCCCGATTTGAGCGTCAGCACATCGCCGCCGCGGTACGTCGTTCGTTTTGGTAGAAACATCGCTTTCATCACTTCGGTCTTCCAATCAGTTCGTTGCGTCGGCTGCTTCGGGCGGTGCGGGCGTTTAGTCGTCCGCGGATTTGGCCCGTTTCATTTTTGAATCGGCGCGACTTATTCGTAGCCCAGCTTGTGACCGAGGATCGGCGCGCAGAACAGCGCGATCGCGCAGCCACTCGCCTTGCCTTCGAGCTCGGCGCCGGCGGCATGCGAGCCATAGAGTTGGGTCAGCAAATCGAACAGTTGCGGCGCGCAGTAAATGACCGCTGCAGCGATGAAACACTTCTCCACCGTCGAGATGCGCCAGCCGCGTTGGAATGCCATGACCGCACCGATTACCCGCAGTACGCCGAACACCACCAGCGCACCCACGGCTGCTTGTTCGCGGATCAAATAGTCAGGAAGAAATTCGCCCATGATTGCCCTCTCGCATCGTCTTTGACTGCTAAAAAGCAAGGAGTGGGCCAAGCGGGAAATGCAGTTGCGGCGGGAGAGCTGAAAGCCTTTACCGGAAAGGCTTTCAGGCGAGTCGGTGGGATGCGCGGAGGTGCGTGGAAGGCGCTTTTAAAGCGATTCGGTCCGGGATGTTACGTAACTGAGACTCTTGCGTTCGCTAGCGCACGTAACGTCGCCGGAGGTGTCTCATCCGCCTAGCGGATCCGTTCGATGCGGCCGACCAGAAACAGATACGACAGCGCGCCCACCACGCCGACCGCGCTCATGAAAACGAGCGCCGGCGCGAAGTCGTTGCCCTTGACGAGCAGGCCGATTACGATCGGCACGCAGATCGACGACAGGTTGCCCATCAGGTTGAACATGCCGCCGGTGAGTCCGAGCAGTTCTTTTTTCGCCATGGATGAGACAAGCACCCAGGTGATCGACGAAAAGCCGCTGCCGAAAAAAGCGATGGCCATGAAGAGGATGACCATCGAGGGACTGTCGACAAAGTTCGCGCCGACAATCGCCGTGGACAACAGCAAGCCCGTGACGATGGGCACCTTGCGCGAGACCGTAGCCGAGACGCCGCGGCGGATCATGGTGTCGGAGATCAGGCCGGAGGCCAGAATGCCGACGAAGGCGGCGAGAAACGGCACGGCGGCCATGAAGCCGGCCTTGAGAAAGTCCATGTGGCGGTATTTGACGAGGTAGGTGGGAAACCACGTCAGGAAGAACCACAGCGTCGAAGTCACGGCGATCTGGCCGATATAGATGCCCCAGAGTTTGCGGTTACCGAGCACGGCACGCCAGTCGGCCGAGTTGTATCGTGCGCGAGACACGCGGGCGCTGCTGAGTTCGACGAGGCCGCCGCCGCGACGGATCGTGTCGAGTTCCGCCTCGTTGATCCCGGCTGCTTCGGACGGCTCGCGATAGAGCGTGTACCAGACGAGCGCCCACGCCACGCCGATGAGCCCCGTCAGGATGAACACGCCATGCCAGCCGAAGTGCTGTTGGGTCAGGACGAGCGCGGGCGTCAGGAAGGCGAGGCCGACATACTGGCCGGAGGTGTAGACGGCAATGGCGCGGGCGCGCTCGCTGTCGGGGAACCAGGTGGTGACGATGCGGTTGAGCGTCGGATAGGCCGGCGCCTCGAGCACGCCGAGCAGCACTCGCAGCGACAGCAGCAGCGCAAAGGCGCTGGCAAAGCCCTGCAGGACGGTGGCGATCGACCACAGTCCGATGATCAGCGCCATCATCAGCCGGGGCCTCGCGCGGTCCACCAGCATGCCGCCGGGAATCTGCAGCAAGGCGTACGACCAGCCGAAGGCCGAGAACACCAGCCCCATGTGAGCCGGATCGAGCTGCAGATCCTGCGCGATGGCGGTGGCCGCGATCGACAGGTTGCTGCGGTCCAGATAGGTAATGACGACGGTGATGAACAGCATGACCAGCAGGCGGTGGCGTTTGCCGGTCGCCTGGGTTTCGAATGTGGATGTCTCCACCACGACTCCTTTTTACAGTGGCCTGTTTATGGTTCGTGCTTCAGATCTCGCCTGAAGCAAAAACGCCGCCCGCAGGCGGCGTTTCATCGGATCAGCGGCTTACCATTCGGCGACGCTGCCGTCCGTATGACGCCACACCGGATTGCGCCAGCGGTGACCGACCTTCGCCATCTCGCGGACCTTCTCCTCGTTGACCTCGATACCGAGCCCCGGGCCTTGCGGAATCGACACGAAGCCGTCTTCGTATTTGAAGACCTCGGGATTCTTGATGTAGTCGAGCAGGTCGTTGCCCTGGTTGTAGTGGATGCCCAGGCTCTGTTCCTGGATGAACGCGTTATAGCTGACCGCGTCGATCTGCAGGCAGGTGGCAAGCGCGATCGGGCCAAGCGGGCAGTGCAGCGCGAGCGCGACGTCATACGCTTCGGCCATCGACGCAATCTTGCGGCACTCGGTGATACCGCCCGCGTGCGAGGCGTCCGGCTGGATAATGTCGACGTAACCGCCCGCCAGAATGTGCTTGAAGTCCCAACGCGAGTAGAGACGCTCGCCGAGTGCGATCGGCGTGTTGGTCTGGTTGACGATGTCGCGCAATGCCTCGGCATTCTCCGACAGCACCGGCTCTTCGATGAACAGCAGCTTGTACGGGTCGAGCTCTTTGGCGAGCACCTTCGCCATTGGTTTGTGCACGCGGCCATGGAAGTCCACGCCGATGCCGATGTTCGGACCCACCGCCTCCCGCACTGCCGCGACGTTGTTGATGACGCCCAGCACCTTGTCGAAGGTGTCGATGATCTGCAGCTCTTCCGAACCGTTCATCTTCACGGCCTTGAAGCCGCGTTCGACTACGGCGCGCGCGTTGTTGGCGACGTCGCTCGGACGGTCGCCGCCGATCCACGAGTACACCTTGATCCTGTCGCGCACCTGGCCGCCGAGCAGCGCATGAACCGGTACGCCGTGGTGCTTGCCCTTGATGTCCCACAGCGCCTGGTCGACGCCGGCGATCGCGCTCATCGTGATCGGGCCGCCGCGGTAGAAGCCCGCGCGGTACATCACTTGCCAGTGGTCTTCGATCAGCAGCGGGTCTTTGCCGATCAGATAGTCCGACAGTTCTTCGACCGCAGCCGCGACGGTATGCGCGCGGCCTTCGACGACCGGTTCGCCCCAGCCGACGATGCCCTCATCCGTTTCGATCTTGAGGAAGCACCAGCGCGGCGGGACGATGAAGGTTTCGAGCTTGGTGATTTTCATGGTGAGCGTCTCCTGGTGGCGGCCTGGCTGCACGGGTTGTCTGCAAACGAGGCCCGTCATGGGCTGGCGAATACCGGTGGGCGCTGCTTGCTGAGGCGCACGCGTCCATCGGCGCGATATCTGAGGAGTCACATCCTACAACAAAATCGCCTTTAAGTACTATTAATAGTACTATTGACGCCAAGCATACGGTCGCCGGGCGCGCTGGATTTACCGTTGGGATGCCGGATAATCGCGTTCGTTCCAAACATAAAGAGCGCCGGAAGACGGCGGGGAGAGCACCTATCCAACACGATCTGCACGGGCGTGTCGCCCAACAACTGGCCACCGCCATTCTGCGCGGCGACTATGCGCCGGAAACCATCCTGCCGCGCGAAGCCGAGTTGATGGAGACATTCGGCGTGAGCCGCACGGTGCTGCGCGAAGCGCTGCGCACGCTGACGTCCAAAGGGCTGATCGAGTCGCGTCCGCGGGTCGGCACGCGGGTGCGGCCGCGGCATGCGTGGAATCTGCTGGATGTCGACGTGCTCGACTGGTATTCGCGCGTCGCGGAGCCGATGACGTTCGCGCTCAAGCTGCAGGAAATGCGCGAGATGATCGAGCCTTATGCCGCAGCGTTGGCCGCCGCTTCGCACAGTCCGGAGACTTTCGATGCACTCGAAACGGCGCATGCGGCGATGGTGGCCGCGCGTAACGTCGATGAATGGGTGCGGGCCGATCTGCGCTTTCATATCAGCGTGCTGGCCGCGTGCAGCAACGAATTGCTGATTCCGCTGGGCACGCTGATCGAGCGCACGCTGGAAGCGCAGTTGCGACTGAATGCGAAGCGGGCGGAGGTCTATAACGCCTCGTTAGCTGAACATACTGCCGTGTTCGAAGCGATCCGCGCGCGTGATGCCATAGCAGCGCAGCTGGCCATGGCGGGTTTGCTCGGCGTGACGCGGCGGCGGATCGAAGGCTGAGCGGCGAGTCGCTGATCCTTCGTGGCTGCGGGCGCGCGTCGATCAGCGCGGGGCCGACCCTCCGAAACCGCGGGCTCGCGTCAATCCATCGCCGCGTGCGCCACCGTCGCATCCGGCACCTTGCGCGCCGGCCGAATCAGCAGCAACAGCGGAACGACCAGCAGCGTCGCCACGAACATCAGCTTGAAATCGTTCAGATACGCGATCATCGCCGCTTGCTGCGTGATTGAAACGTTCATCGCCGCGAGGTCGTACGCCGATCCGCTTTCGAGCATCGGTCGCATGAGTGGATTGAAGAGGTTGACGTTCGCGGCGAGATCCGAATGCGCGACTTGCGTGCCGCGCGTCATTAACGTCTGCACGATCGAAATGCCGATACTGCTGCCGATATTGCGCATCAGGCTATACGTGGCTGTGCCATCTGCGCGCAGCTGTGGCGTGAGAGTGGAAAACGTCAGCGCGCTCAGCGGCACGAAGACGAGGCCGAGCCCGAATCCCTGAATGACGCCCGGCCATACGATATCCGACGCGGAGAGCACGATCGTGTAGTGCATCATCTGCCACAGCGCGAACGCAGAAATAAGGAATCCTGAGAGCAGTAGCAGGCGTGCGTCGATCCGTTTGAGCAGGCGCCCCGCGAACAGCATGGCGATCATCGTGCCAGCGCCGCTTGGCGCCGTGACCAGGCCGGTCGTCGCGACCGGATAGTTCATGAGCGTCTGCAACATCGGCGGCAGCAGCGCGCGCGTGGCATACATCACCGCGCCGATCACGAAGATAAAGAACGTGCCAGTGGCGAAATTGGGGTCTTTCAGTAACTCGGACTTGAAGAACGATGTTTTGCCGACTGTCGCCGTGTGCACCAGAAAGAACGCAAAACTGATGGACGCAAGCAACGCCTCAGTGACGATTTCATTCGAGCCGAACCAGTCGAGTTGCTCGCCCCGATCGAGCATCGCCTGCAGTGCACCGATCGCAAGCGCGAGTGTCGCGAAGCCGAAGGCGTCGAACTTCACGTCATGGCGGGGTTCCTTGCTCGGCAGAAACGTCAGGACGCCGAACAGCGCGAAAGCGCCGATCGGCAGGTTGATGAAGAAAACCCAGCGCCAGTTATAGCTGTCGGTCAGCCAACCGCCGAGCGTCGGCCCGAGAATCGGACCGACCATCACGCCCATGCCCCACACCGCCATCGCCTGACCTTGCTTCTCGCGCGGATTGATGTCGAGCAGGATCGACTGCGACAGCGGCACCAGCGACGCCCCGAAAATGCCTTGTAGCAGGCGCGAGGCGACGATCTCGGTCAGCGTTTCCGACATGCCGCACAACGCGGAGGCGATCGTGAAGCCCGCGATAGAAAAGGCCAGCAGCCGTTTGACGCTGAACCGGTCGGACAGCCAGCCGGTCAGCGGCGTGGCAATGGCGGCGGCGACGATGTACGAGGTCAGCACCCACGTGATTTCGTCCTGCGAGGCGGACAGCGTGCCCTGCATGTGCGGTAGCGCCACGTTGGCAATGGTGCTGTCGAGCGTCTGCATCAGGGTGGCGAGCATGATCGAGACGGTGATCATGGGCCGGTTAAGCGCGGCGGTACTGCTCCCTGACGAGGTTTCTGCAGACATGGACGGACGATTGGGCTACGCGGAGAAAGATAGTAAGCATGCTTAGTATAATGGAGCACACACTACGCGACTACCAGGAACAGTACGAGGACGGCCGTCTATAGCCCGGTACCGGACTGCTGTTCGCCGCCCGTTTAGCTCCTGCTTTCGTATAATCGCGCGATGGAAAAAGCCCAATTCGAAGAGCGTTTCGGCTTCTTGATTTCGGACGTTGGCCGCCTGTGCGGCAAGCGCTTCGACGACCTCGCCAAGTCGACTGTCGATCTGACCCGCGCGCAAGCCCGCGCCCTCGCGTATCTCGCGCACTATGGCGACGTCAACCAGGCGCGCCTCGCGGATCTGCTCGAAGTCGCGCCGATCTCAGCCGGACGCCTGCTGGACCGCATGGAAGAGGGTGGCTGGATTCAGCGTTGGAGCAATCCCGAGGATCGCCGCGAGCGTCAGGTACGGATGACGCCCAAGGCGGAGCGGGCGCTCGGCAAGGCTCGCAAGGTGGGCGACGAAGTGGCGGCGGAGGGCCTGAGCGGCTTCAGCGATGAGGAGGCCAGACAGCTTATCGCGCTGCTGCAGCGGGTGCGCGGCAATCTCAGCCGGATCGTGGACCGGTAGGCGAGCATTGAAAGACGCCCTTGATTCCATCAGGCGCTCGCGATCCGGATCCAGACCGGAGTCGCCACGTTAATTCCAGAGTTTCCGTGGCGCCGGCTGCCAGCGCGAAGGTGCCGGCGCTGCGATAGTCGTGGCGTGGTGAGGGCTCGCCAGACGCTTCGCCAATAACGTATCGATGGTCGACTCAAGCGTATTCAGTTCAACTGGCTTTGGAAGAAACACAGTCCATAACGCCGATTTTTCCGCGGGTGGAGTCTGCCCCGACGACATCACAACCGGAATCTGGGCGAGCGCCGGATAAAACTTTAGCCGTCGGCACAGTTCGACGCCATCCGTGCCCGGCATGTTCCAGTCTGTCACGATCAAATCGGGGAGGCATCGGCTCGCCTTGTCCAGCGCCGCTTTGCCGTCCTCCGCGAGGATCACGTGGTGGCCGTGTCCCTCGAGCGCCAGTTGAAGCAGCCAGAGCGAATCGACGTCATCGTCGACGAGGAGGATGGTAGACATAGGTCGAAAAAGTCAGGAGTCTTCTGCTTTTTCCGCAACAACCATGCCGCCCGGGCGGCGCCTAGGTTGCCGGGCGATCCCCGCCTGCTTCTGCGACGAGGCGCGTCAGCTGGTCCATCGATACGGGCTTGGTCACGTGTGCGTCAAAGCCCGCTTCGGCGGCTTTTTTCTTGTCCGCGTCGCCGGCGTATCCGGTGAGCGCGATCAGCCGCGTGTTCGCTAACGCCGGGTTGCTGCGCAGCAGCTGCACGAGATGCATGCCGCTCATGTCCGGCATGGAGACGTCGATCAAAGCCACGTCGGGGATAAACGTTTCAACCACGGCCAATGCGTCCGCGCCGCTGTACGCGGTGCGGACGCCGTGCCCGTCCAGCTCGAGCAGCATGGCCAGGGCGTCGATTGCGTCTGCCTGGTCGTCAACGAGAAGGATCTGTTTTGCTTGCGCCATGTATTAAGGTCTGGTTCTCATGAAATGGCTTAGCGCCAAAGCTTTTGCATCAATGCAAGGAGCGCCACCGGGGCCGTGCCCTTGCGGCAGTAGCCATCGAAGTTGTGGCGCGCTTTTCCCGTTTCGCGGACATGGTCGTCGTCAAGCGAGGTAAAAGCCACGATCCCGAGGTTGGTCGTCGGCAGATACGTGCGTAACGCCTCGGCGGTTTCAAAACCGTCGCGCTCCGGCATCATGATGTCGAGCACGACTACGTCGGGAACCCAGTCCTTTACGCAGCGCAACGCTTCTCCACAACCATTGGCAGTACGTGTTTCCACACCTTCGTACGACAGATAGACGGCGAGGGCCTCGGCCGCTTCAGGGTTATCGTCGACCACCAGCACACGTGGTACGGCGTTCAGGAGACGAAGCTTGCGAGCGCTCCAGGTTTGGCACGGAGAGTGGAGTTGGGACAATTTCGACCGCCTTTAAAACGTTGACTGTCGACGAGCAGCAAGCCGCATGCCACATCAAGATCGGTCACCCTTACATAACCCCTCGACCGTAGTCAGAAACATTTGCATAGGAGCGGGCTTTTGCAGGCAGGCATTCCAGGTCTGTACTTCTTCGGCATGCGGCGGCCCGGCCGAATGGACGAGAATAGGCAGATGCCCCAGCTCAGGGTGGGCTTTTAATTGACGGCACAACTCCGCACCGCCCATCAGCGGCATCATCCAGTCGGTGATCACGAGATCGGGGATGCTGACTTTCAGGTGATCGAGGGCTTCCAGACCGTTGCGCGCACAACATACCGCGTATCCTTCGTGGACCAGAATAGCCTGCCATGCGGCGAGCATGTCCGGGTCGTCATCCACAAGCAAGATTGAGTGCATTCGCGACTGCCGGTTCGTGAGCATGGGTTGGGCCGTATTAGCGCATGCAAAAGTCGTTCCATTGTTTGCGGTGCGTCATAATGGGCGAGCGATCAGTTGGCGCGAGGCTGCGAGGTCGACGGTCAACGCCCGCGCCGTAACCGGTTGCGCGATGACGGCCACGGGCGCGAAAGCCGCGCGGAAGTTGTACGGATGAGCCGCAGCGCTTACCGCCTTAACTGTTTGACCCGGTAGAAGCAGATTCCTGTTGTAGAAACGATCTTCACTGAGTGGCCGTTATGACCGATACACCTACCGGGCCCCTGCGCGGGTTCGCAAATTATCTTCGCCGCGAGCGGCTTCGCCTGACCAACCAATGGATGAAGGCGGTCTTCGGCGACGCCGATCTGGTCGAAGCCGACAAGCTGACGTATGAACAGCTTGCCGACCACCTTCCGGAAATTCTCGACGCGCTGTGTCTAGCCCTCGAAGCCGAAGATCTCGAGAAAGTGGAGCCGGCAATCGAGCGTGACGCGCGAATGCACGGCATGGTGCGCTGGCGCCAGGGATACCGGATCGAAGAACTGGTGCGCGAACTCGACCTGTTTCACCAGACGTTGATCGACGCTCTCGATGCGTTCGCGGAGACCGAAAGCGCCTTCACGCGCCGCCATGAGAAACGAGCGGGGCGCCTGATTGCAGAAGCGTTGAGTCTCGTCACCTTGATGTCGATACGCGAGGTGGTCAACGAACGCGACCGGAAAATCGACGAATACACCGGCAAGCTTGAGCGCGCGAATCACGAATTGAAGTTCAATCAGCGGCTGGTTAGCGATCTGCATGAATCGCGGATGCAAATTACCCGCAGCGTTGTGCACGACCTGCGTAATTTTCTGAATGCGTTTTCGGTCGCGCTGGCGCTGATCGAACGGGCACCTGCGAAGGCGGAAGCGGCGTTGACGTTGGCCAATCGCCAGGCGGCGGATATGAAGCAACTGGTCGACCAGATGGTGGAGTACTCGGTCGTGCTGGGGGATAGCAGTCCGCTCGCCGTCGAACCATTCGACTTGAGAGGGCTGTTCGATGAGCTGGTGATATCGTCGAGACCCGCTATCGAGGCAAAGCGCCTGCGTCTGCTTACCGCGTTCGACGCGTCGCTGGCGCCGGTGATTTCGAATCGCCTGAAGCTGAAACAGGTTGCACTCAACCTGCTGTCGAATGCGACCAAGTACACGGTGGCCGGTGAAATAGAACTCGCCATAGCCCGCGTGGGAGACGAGCATTGGTCCATTCGTGTCTCCGATACGGGGATCGGGATTGCGCCTTCGGATGCGGACCGGGTGTTCGATGAATTTGAGCGCGCCGCCGGCGACGATATTCCTGGCACAGGACTGGGACTCGCAATCGTCAAGGAGCTTTGCCGCGTGTTGCATGGACAAATCCATTTCGAGTCGCGCGAAGGGCGCGGGACGACGTTTGAGATCCGATTTCCATTTGAACTCGAGGTGGTGAGCTAAGCCGTCGTGACGTCGCTATTTTCGTGGAACATACTGCTCCCTCGTCAGGGTTCGACAAGGGACAACTGTGAAGCGATGGGTTATCCGTATTGCATCGGCGTTTGCCGTGCTGATCGCATTCATCGTTGTGACGGGGAGCGCCTATGAGTTTCTGCGGCGACATCAAGCTCGCCAGGAGTTTCCTCCGCCATGCAGCCGTTCTCCGAAGTAAAACTTCAGCAGATGAAGATAAGCGCGGCGCAGGGTGCCAAGGACAGGGCGATCTGGAAGCAGATGCAGGATGATGAAGCGACGTGGTCGTCCAGAAGCCAGCATCAACTGGTCTACGACTCCAGCCACTACATCCAGTTTCACAGGCCTGATCTGGTGATCAATGCAGTGCTGTCGGTTGTCGATACGGTGTATGCGGATACCGCTCACTAGACTGACGATGCGCTTCGCTTAAACGGCAGGAAGACGTGTCGCGCTAACGTCAACATTGTCAAAATTTTTGATTGACAAGCTATTCCATGCAATAGAAACTTCATGACATGAACACGCCAGCCCTTATCGCCATCGCGATTAAACACCGAATGATCACCGTATGGGGTGGATCATCGGGGGCGTGTGCGCGTTAGCCAGTAAGCAGTAACGCAAGTCACAAGGCCTCGCCGGAAACGGATGGGGCCTTTTTCTTTTGGTGGCTTCTCCGTCAGTCGGCTCAATCGACGGAGATGACCATGCAACACGCTAGCCCGCAGTTCGATTGCTCCCAGTTATCCGGTGATCATGATGCCGTGCGTGAGACGTACGCGCCGCGGATGGTGATTCACCTGAGTCTCGTGCCACGGCAGACCGTGTCATGGCGGGTCGTCGCGGACTGCGAGGTCCGCGCACACGGCTCGCGTGTGTGGCTCACGCGCATATTTTCGCCGCACGACTATTGGATGCAGGTTGGCGACGTGATTCGGATCGCGCGCGGCGAGCGCATCTGGCTGAGCGCCGATGGTGACCGGCCGGTGCAAGTCACTTTGACGAGCGAGTATGTCGAGCGAAAGCGATTGTTAGCGCGAAGACCTTTGCGGTGGTTGCGACGGCTTTTGGATATTTTGTTGCCGCTGGCCAGGTAGGGGTACTGACGTCAAATTGTGGAAGCGGTCGCGACATACTATATAGGAATGCGAAATGAATAAGAGTGTTCAGGAACAAATGATGGATCAGGCTGCGCCCCTGAGGGCGCGGCTCATTTCTGAGGTGGGGTGGCAATGGATGGTGGGGATCGCCAACATGCTGTTGATACTTGCGTTGTTCGTGTTGGCGGTCGTTAAGGCGCCGTCGAGCGCTAGGTCAAACAATACGCGATGCCTGCAGCAGGTCTCCAACGAGGAGCATGTAAGTCTCGAGGCGTTTTTTCAGAACCCGGTGGAGCAGGATGCGATGGTGCAGGCTATGGAGGTTTGTGCTCGATGAGGGGGTACTGGAGGCCGGTACGATGTTACCGATATTCGGTACGCAGGGCTGGTGTCCGGCTACGATGAAGGCAGGATAACGGAGATGGGGTGATTGCCATGGCGAAAGCTTGATGAGAATTCGAGCTTTCGAGTTGCTTCGCCACGTGAAAAACGAAAAGCCCCGACGAGTCGGGGCTTTAGTAAAACTGGTGGCGAATCAGGGATTCGAACCCCGGACCTGCGGATTATGATTCCGTCGCTCTAACCGGCTGAGCTAATTCGCCAAAGAAGAAGCGAGATTATGAAGATGGTCGCGGCGCCTGTCAACCCCCGCCGCGGCACGGCGTCAAACCCCGCGACCCGGCCCGAACCAGCCTGAATAAGGCTGGCCCAGCCCCAGAAAACCCCAGCCTCAATCCTGCGCGTAAATATCCGAGTCCTTGGTCTCCTTGACGAACAGCAGACCGATCACCAGGGTAATGAGCGCGATCACGATCGGATACCACAGCCCGGAGTAAATATTTCCCTTCGCCGCGACGATCGCAAACGCCGTAGCCGGCAGGAAGCCACCGAACCAGCCATTGCCGATGTGATACGGCAGCGACATCGACGTATAGCGAATGCGCGTCGGGAACATCTCCACCAGCATCGCCGCAATCGGCCCGTACACCATCGTCACGTAGATCATCATGATCGTCAGGATCACCACGCTCATCGGCCAGTTGATCTGTGAAGGATCAGCCTTGGCCGGATAGCCGGCGGCCTTCAGCGTCGAGCCGAGCGTCTCGTCGAACGCTTTGCCTTGCTCCTTCGCGTCCGGCGCCTTGCCGTCGAACGTATTGACCACCGTATCGCCCACCTTGATCTGCGCGACGGTGCCCGCCGGTGCCGCAACGTTCTCGTAGTTCAAGCCGGCCTTCGACAGCGCGCTCTTCGCGATATCGCACGAAGACGTAAACTTCGACGTGCCCACCGGATTGAACTGGAACGAGCACTCATCCGGGTTGGCGATCACCACAATCGGCGACTTCTGCGTGGCGGCTTCGAGCGCCGGATTGGTGAAGTGCGTCAACGCCTTGAACAGCGGGAAGTAGGTCAGCGCGGCGATCAGCAGGCCGGCCATGATGATCGGCTTGCGCCCAATCCTGTCCGACAGCGAGCCGAAGAACAGGAAGAACGGCGTGCCGATCAGCAATGCCAGCGCGATCAGGATGTTGGCGGTCGGACCGGCAACCTTGAGCGTCTGCGTCAGGAAGAACAGCGTGTAGAACTGTCCCGTGTACCAGACAACGGCCTGGCCGGCGGTCAGCCCGATGAGCGCGAGAATCACGATCTTCAGGTTCTTCCATTGGCCGAACGCTTCTGTCAGCGGCGCCTTGGACGTCTTGCCTTCGGCCTTGATACGCGCGAACACTGGGGATTCGTGCAGTTGCAACCGGATCCACACCGACACGCCCAGCAGGATGATCGACGCGATGAACGGCACGCGCCATCCCCAGACGCCGAACGAGTCTTCGCCGATCGAGGTGCGCACGCCGAGAATCACGAGCAGGGAGAGGAACAGGCCCAACGTGGCTGTCGTCTGGATCCATGCGGTGTAGAAGCCGCGACGGCCGGCCGGAGCATGTTCCGCGACATAGGTCGCAGCACCGCCGTACTCGCCACCGAGCGCCAACCCTTGCAGCAACCGCATAGCGATAAAAATCACCGGTGAAGCCATGCCGATCGCCGCATATCCCGGCAGCAGACCAACGAGGAAGGTCGACAGACCCATGATCACGATCGTGATCAGGAAAGTGTATTTACGTCCGACCAGGTCGCCCAGTCGGCCGAACACGATTGCACCGAACGGCCGCACGGCGAAGCCTGCCGCGAAGCTAAGCAGCGTGAAGATGAAGCCGGCTGTGGGATTGACCCCGGAGAAAAAGCTCTTGCTGATGAAGACTGCCAGCGAACCGGCAAGGTAGAAGTCGTACCACTCGAAAACAGTGCCTAGCGACGATGCGAAGATCACCCGCTTCTCTTCGTGCGTCATCGGCACGTGGGAGATTTGCCCGCCAACGGTAGCCATATGTCGTCTCCAATATTGATATGTTTACTCGGTCCGCCCGCAAGGCGTACCCGTGTCTCGGATTATTGGAGTGGAAACTTACGGCCTACTGACGTGGCATCTCAAAATCGTGGTAGGGGAGATGTGGCGTCGGATGTTGGTATTTGTCGTTAAGTTAAAGCTAATTATCAGCCATCGTTGATTAAAATGGCTCTATGTCGCAAATTTGCGGCGGTCCAGTCTGGCCCCCGTTAGGGTAAGTCCCGGGCCATTTCTCGCGCCCTCAAGCTGACCCGTACAAGTGTTCCGGCAAGACGCGGCGTGCTTTGATAGACGTTATCGTCGATCGTTAGCGTGCCGCCATGCATGGTGACGATCTCGCGCACGATCGCCAGCCCGAGTCCGCTGCCGTCGCCCTCGCGGCCCAGGATTCGGTAGAAGCGTTCGACCACCCGCGCCCGTTCGGCAGCTGGAATGCCAAGCCCGGTGTCCTCTACCTCAAGGTGTACCTGGCTGGATGCCGGGTCTGGACGCACCCGCACTGTGATTCGGCCGCCGGCTGGCGTGTAACGGATCGCGTTGTCGATCAGGTTCGACAGCATCTCGCGCAGCATCAGCAGGCTGCCGTCTATTTCAACGGCTTCGTCCGGTCCCTCGTAGCCCAGATCCATCTGTTTGGCGAGTGCCGCCTGCACCCAGTCGCGCACCGCATTGCGCGCGACTTCGGTGATCTCGACCGGCGCAAAAATCTGTCCCGACAGCCGGTTTTCCGCGCGCGCGAGCGCCAGCAATTGCGTGACGAGCCGCGCGGCCTGCTCGGAACTGGTAGCGATCTGCTCGAGGGAACGGTGGACTTCCGCCGACACGTCCTGGCGCAGCGCCAGTTCGGCCTGAGTGCGTAGACCGGCGAGCGGCGTTTTCATCTGATGGGCGGCGTCCGCGATAAAACGCTTTTGCAGCTCCATATTCTGTTCGAGGCGTGTTAGCAGGTCGTTGAACGACGTTACTAGCGGTTCGATCTCCGGCGGAGCGCGGCGCGCTTCGAGCGGCGACAGGTCGTCGGGACGCCGCGCGCGGATATGCGCCTGCAGCGCATGCAACGGAGCGAGCCCGCGCGAGAGTCCGAACCACACTAGCACGATCGCGAGCGGCAGGATCACGAACTGCGGCAGGATCACGCCTTTGATGATGTCGTTGGCGAGCTGACTGCGTTTGTCGAGCGTCTCGCCCACCTGTACGAGCACTGGCAGCGCACCCGGCGTGTGCGGGAACTCAACCGTCGTGTAAGCGACGCGGATGTCGTTGCCATGCAGCACGTCGTCGCGGAATTCAACGAGGCCCGGCGGCGGCCGGTCTTCCTCGTGCGGCAGAGGCATATCACGGTCGCCGCTCACCAGCTCGCCGCGCGTGCCCAGCACCTGATAGAAGACCTTATCGACGTTATCCGCGCTCAAGAAGTCGCGCGTCGCAGCGGGCAGGGACAGCTCCGCCACGCCGTTCACCGGATGAATCTGGCGGGCCAGCACGTACGCATCGGTTTCGAGCGCGCGGTCGAACGGGCCGTTGGCGATCGATTTGGCGACCAGGTAAGTGACCGCAATGCTCATCGGCCACAACAGCAGCAGCGGCGCCAGCATCCAGTCGAGGATCTCGCCGAACAGCGAGCGCGGGCGTGCCCCGGCGGCGGCTTCGGTTTCGTCGGGTGGCGCGAACGGGTTCGCGTAGCGGGCGTCGCGCGCCTCGTCGTCGAGGTCCACCGCTGGCGCCGCGGCGCGCTCTGCGCGTGCGGACATGAGCGCTCTCTATTTGAAGGGGTGGCTCGCGGGCATCTGGACGGATGCGGGCGAGGAGGGCGTATTGGATTCGGGAGTTCCTGTTGTCCCCACTGCCGCGGTGGCCTTCTCCAGGCAGTAGCCAAGACCGCGCACGGTGAGGATGCGCACGCCGCTCGGCTCTATTTTTTTGCGCAGCCGGTGCACGTAGACTTCGATCGCGTTATTGCTGACCTCTTCGCCCCATTCGCACAGATGATCGACCAGTTGCTCCTTCGATACCAGCCGGCCGATCCGCTGCAGCAGCACTTCGAGCAAGCCCAGTTCGCGCGCCGACAGCTCGATGATCTGCTCGTTGATGTAGGCGATACGCCCGACCTGGTCGAACGACAGCGAGCCGTGCCTTACCACCGTCGGGCCGCCGCCCGCGCCGCGGCGCGTCAGTGCGCGCACGCGGGCCTCGAGTTCATTGAGCGCGAACGGCTTGGCCATGTAGTCGTCGGCGCCGAGATCGAGGCCTTTGACGCGTTCGTCGACGCTGTCGGCGGCGGTCAAAATCAGCACCGGCAGGTTCGAATTGCGCGCCCGCAGACGGCGCAGCACTTCGAGTCCGGACATGCGTGGCAGGCCCAGATCGAGTATCAGGAGGTCGAAAGTTTGCATCGACAAGGCGGTATCCGCTTCGACGCCGTTCTTCACGTGATCAACGGCGTATGCCGATTGGCGGAGTGATCGAATCAGACCGTCCGCGAGTATGCTGTCATCTTCGGCAATGAGAATTCGCATGATGCGCCAGCCTGGCCTTGCCGGCACCGTAGAAATCCCGGCGCACAGCGGTCTCCAAAGATTTTGTGGGTAGTTTGGTGCAGTTTGACCACACATAAATGCATCGATGTGCGAATCGTGCTTGCCAAAACTACTGTTTTTTTATACAGTGTCTGCGTTTAGTGTGCTGTCTGTGATGAATGGGCCGCACACCTGCCTCAGACGCAGTTCATCATAGCAAAGGACGATTCATGGAAGAAAGCAAGAAAGGCCCGGCTGGACTGACTGCTGAAAAGAGCAAGGCATTGGCTGCCGCGCTCGCGCAGATCGAAAAGCAGTTCGGCAAAGGGTCGGTCATGCGGCTCGGCGCAGGCGAGGCGGTCGAAGATATCCAGGTGGTCTCAACGGGATCGCTCGGGCTCGACATCGCATTGGGCGTCGGCGGTTTGCCGCGTGGCCGGGTGGTCGAAATCTACGGGCCGGAATCGTCGGGTAAAACCACGCTGACGCTGCAAGTGGTCGCTGAAATGCAGAAGCTCGGCGGCACGGCAGCATTTATCGACGCGGAACACGCGCTGGACATCCAGTACGCGGGCAAGCTCGGCGTGAACGTGAACGATCTGCTAGTCTCGCAACCGGATACGGGCGAACAGGCGCTGGAAATCGCGGACGCGCTGGTGCGCTCGGGTTCGATCGACATGATCGTGATCGACTCGGTCGCGGCACTCGTGCCGAAGGCCGAAATCGAAGGCGAAATGGGCGACTCGCTGCCGGGTCTGCAGGCGCGTCTGATGTCGCAGGCGCTGCGTAAGCTCACCGGCACGATCAAGCGCACGAACTGCCTCGTCATCTTCATTAACCAGATCCGTATGAAGATCGGCGTGATGTTCGGCAATCCGGAAACCACCACGGGCGGTAACGCACTCAAGTTCTATGCTTCCGTGCGTCTGGACATCCGTCGTATCGGCTCGATCAAGAAGAACGACGAAGTGATCGGCAACGAAACGCGCGTGAAGGTCGTCAAGAACAAGGTGGCGCCGCCGTTCCGCGAAGCGATTTTCGACATCCTGTACGGCGAAGGCATTTCGCGTCAGGGTGAAGTGATCGACCTGGGTGTGTCCGCGAAGATCGTCGACAAGGCCGGTGCCTGGTATAGCTACAACGGCGAGCGTATTGGTCAGGGTAAAGACAATGCACGCGAATTCCTGCGCGAAAATCCCGAGATCGCACGCGAAATCGAGAACCGCATCCGTGAATCGCTGGGCGTGAATGCGATGGCGGATGTTGCTGCCGGCGCAGGCGCTGAACTCGCAGGCGAAGAGGAGTGATCGCCGCGTGATACGCAAGGGCCGACCTGTATCCAATGCAGGGCGTGATGCGGACGGCCCGCGCGACGGTGACCCAAGTGACTTGACCGGGTCACTGGGTTCACCCGAATCGTCATTCGATCCGTTCGAGTCTTTCGACGCGCACGATCAAGCTTCTGGCCGCGCATCCTCCGCGCGGCGGGGTTCAGCACTGGCGGGGCCAAGCGGCAACACTGACACCGCCAGTTCGCCCGCAGAAACCACCTACACCCGCTCACGCCGCACACCGGGCGAGGCTCGAGGCGGAGCCCAGGATAAGTCCGGTCCCGATCAAGACCGCGCCGCCAAATCAAAAGGCCCTGGCCGCTCCCTGAAGGGTCGCGCACTCGGCTATCTGTCTCGCCGCGAATACAGCCGTGCCGAACTCTCGCGCAAGTTGATGCCCTTCGTCGAAGAGCCCGATTCTCTCGATACCTTGCTCGATTCACTCGAGAAAGAGGGCTGGCTGTCCGATTCGCGCTTTGCCGAAAGCCTGATCCATCGCCGCGCATCGCGTCTTGGCGCCAACCGGATCGTCGGTGAATTGAAGCGCCATGCGGTTGGCCAGACACTCATCGAGGAAGCCAGCGCACAGTTGCGCGAAACCGAGCTCACACGTGCCCAGACCGTCTGGAGCAAAAAATACGGTCAGCTTCCGGAAACGCCCGCGGAACGCGCGCGGCAAGCGCGTTTCCTCGCCGCACGGGGGTTTTCCGGCGCGACGATCGGCAAGATTCTCAAGGGTCTCGACGACGAGTGGTCAGGCGATTAGCCCTGCCCCCGGATTGGTGCTGTGCACAATCCAACCTGTCTCAAATACCCGGTATGCTAAAATCAGGTGGTTTTCCAATTCGGCCTTTTCCTTCCGCATGTCGCTTTCCCCGCCCGTCTCCCGTCAGTTGCGCCATCGCCGCGCAATTTGTGCGGAAGCTTACGAGCGCGAGGACGGCCTGTGGGACATAGAGGCGTGCCTAACCGACCAAAAGCCACGTGACGTGGCGCTTGCGTCGGGCGTCCGGCCCAACGGTCAGCCGATCCATGAACTCTGGCTCCGCATTACGATCGATCGCAAGCTCAACGTTGTCGACGCGCAAGCGTCGTCCGACTGGGTGCCCTATCCCGGTCTTTGCGAAGCCACCAATCCCGCCTATCGTGCCCTCATCGGGCTCAATCTGTTCCACAATTTCCGTCGCGAAGCCGCCCGTTTGCTCGGTGGCACGGCAGGTTGCACGCATCTCACCGAGTTGTGCGCTTTCCTTCCTACGGCCGCCATTCAGGCGTTCGCCGGCGACGTGTGGAATACCCATGACGGCAAGCCGCCACACGAAGCGGATTCAGGGGACGCTTCACCTCAAGCCTCAGACGAGCACTCAAACGACAAGCCGCCATTCCAGCTGGGTCGCTGCCACGCGCTGCGATTCGATGGTGAGGCGGTGCGACAGTTTTATCCGCGCTGGTATGGTCGTGCGCCGCGTTCAGCGGAACGCGCGGATGCAGCAAGCGAGCAAAGCCAGTCCGCCGGCAACGGCAGCGGCACGTCCCGTTTGAACGACAGCAGCGGAAACGAAGTTCAATCCAACTCTCAGACTGAAGGGAATCACGCATGAAGATTCACGAGTACCAGGGTAAGGAAATCCTGCGGAAATTCGGCGTCGCGGTACCGCGCGGCAAGCCGGTCTTCTCGGTGGATGACGCGGTCAAGGCCGCTGAAGAGCTCGGCGGCCCGGTATGGGTCGTGAAGGCTCAGATCCACGCGGGTGGCCGTGGCAAGGGTGGCGGCGTGAAGGTCGCAAAGTCGCTGGAGCAGGTTCGCGAGTACTCGAACCAGATCCTCGGCATGCAACTCGTCACGCACCAGACTGGCCCGGAAGGCCAGAAGGTGAACCGCCTGCTGATCGAAGAAGGCGCTGACATCAAGAAGGAACTGTATGTCGGCCTCGTGATCGATCGCGTCTCGCAGAAGGTCGTCGTGATGGCGTCGAGCGAAGGTGGCATGGACGTCGAAGAAGTCGCGGAAAAGACGCCTGAGCTGATCCACAAGATCGCTGTCGACCCGTCGACCGGCCTGAAGGATGCCGAAGCGGATGAACTGGCAACGAAGATCGGCGTTCCCGCCGCTTCGCTGCCGCAAGCTCGTGCAATCCTGCAAGGCCTGTACAAGGCATTCTGGGAAACGGACGCGTCGCTCGCAGAAATCAACCCGCTGATCCTGACCGGCGACGGCAAGGTCATCGCGTTGGACGCCAAGTTCAACTTCGATTCGAACGCCCTGTTCCGTCATCCGGAAATCGTCGCTTACCGCGACCTGGACGAAGAAGATCCGGCTGAAGTCGAAGCCTCGAAGTTCGACCTCGCGTACATCTCGCTCGACGGCAACATCGGCTGCCTCGTAAACGGTGCTGGCCTCGCAATGGCAACGATGGACACCATCAAGCTGTTCGGCGGCGAACCGGCGAACTTCCTCGACGTGGGCGGTGGCGCCACGACCGAGAAGGTCACGGAAGCGTTCAAGATCATGCTGAAGAACCCGAATCTGACGGCCATTCTGGTCAATATTTTCGGTGGCATCATGCGCTGCGACGTGATCGCGGAGGGCGTGATTGCAGCTTCGAAGGCTGTCTCGCTGAAGGTGCCGCTCGTGGTCCGTATGAAGGGCACGAACGAAGACCTGGGCAAGAAGATGCTGGCTGAATCCGGCCTGCCGATCATTGCGGCAGACAGCATGGAAGAAGCGGCTCAGAAGGTCGTCGCGGCCGCTGCGGGCAAGGCGTAAGCCTGCCGGGCGTTTACCAGGATTAGCCAGATTACGAATGGCGGCGCGCACGGCGACGCGGGCGGAGAACATTCCGCCGCGCAGTCGGCCAGAGCGCCCGCCAAACGAACAGAGGTCAATACATGTCGATTCTGATCAATAAAGACACGAAGGTCATCACGCAGGGCATCACCGGCAAGACCGGTCAGTTCCACACGCGTGCCTGCCGTGAATATGCAAACGGCCGCGAAGCGTATGTCGCGGGCGTGAACCCGAAGAAGGCCGGCGAAGATTTCGAAGGCATTCCTATCTACGCAAGCGTGAAGGAAGCGAAGGCTGAAACGGGCGCAACCGTCTCGGTCATTTACGTTCCGCCCGCAGGCGCAGCGGCAGCGATCTGGGAAGCCGTCGAGGCGGATCTGGATCTCGCAATCTGTATCACGGAAGGCATTCCTGTCCGTGACATGATCGAGCTCAAGGCACGCATGCGCGCAAAGAACAGCAAGACGCTGCTGCTCGGACCGAACTGCCCGGGCACGATCACGCCGGACGAACTGAAGATCGGCATCATGCCGGGTCACATCCACCGCAAGGGCCGCATCGGCGTCGTGTCGCGTTCGGGCACGCTGACGTATGAAGCAGTCGGCCAGTTGACGGCGATCGGCCTCGGCCAATCGTCGGCAGTCGGTATTGGCGGCGACCCGATCAACGGTCTGAAGCACATCGACGTCATGAAGATGTTCAACGACGATCCGGAAACGGACGCCGTCATCATGATCGGCGAAATCGGTGGTCCGGACGAAGCGAATGCGGCTGAGTGGATCAAGGGCAACATGAAGAAGCCGGTGGTTGGCTTCATCGCGGGCGTCACGGCTCCGGCCGGCAAGCGCATGGGTCACGCAGGCGCGCTGATTTCGGGCGGTGCGGATACGGCTGAAGCCAAGCTGGAAATCATGGACGCATGCGGTATCAAGGTCACGAAGAACCCGTCGGAAATGGCGCGTCTTCTGAAGGCGATGCTGTAAATCGAAATAGGCCAGCCAGTCCGGCCCGTTTTTTGATACTCTTACGAAGTCCTTTCGTAAGAACGAAGTCCTAAAAGCGAGGGAGCGAGCAATTGCTCCCTCGCTTTTTTATGTCGACCGGAGTTAGCGCTTCAGCGCTTGCTCCGGTCCCATGCAGTTTCATCGCGCTTTGCCCGGTTCCAATCGCCGTCTATCCTGCATTCAATGCTCGAATTCTTCGCCACGCTCCACTGGGGGGCCGTTATCCAGATCATCGTGATCGACATCCTGCTGGGTGGCGATAACGCGGTGGTGATCGCGCTCGCCTGCCGCAATCTGCCGCCGGCGCAGCGCGTCAAGGGCGTGTTGTGGGGGACGGCGGGGGCAATCCTGCTGCGCGTCGCGCTGATCGCGTTTGCGGTAGTGCTGCTCGACGTGCCGCTGCTGAAGTTTGCTGGAGGCCTGTTGTTGCTGTGGATCGGCGTCCGCCTCATGGCGCCCGCACACGACGCTCACGAGCACGTGAAGCCCGCTGACAAGCTAATGACTGCCGTCAAGACCATCATCATCGCCGACGCGGTCATGAGCCTCGACAACGTGATCGCGATTGCCGGCGCGGCGGAAGCGGCGGACCCGGAGCATCGGCTGGCGCTGGTGATCTTCGGGCTGTTGGTCAGCATTCCGCTGATCGTATGGGGCAGCCAGCTCGTGCTGAAGTTGCTGGACCGCTTCCCGATCGTAATTACGATCGGTGCCGCACTGCTTGGCTGGATTGCGGGCGGCCTGATCATCAACGATCCGGCCGGCGACCGCTGGCCGATTCTCGACTCGCCCGTGGCCGAGTACGGTATGAGCATCGCGGGAGCGCTGTTCGTAGTGATCCTTGGTTACGTGCTTAAACGGCGTAATGCCGAGCGGGCTGCGGCTCAATTGCCGCCTAATGCGCCTCCGGGTTCGCATTGACAACAGGGCACCCCCTCACGCTTTCACAGGCCCATCATCAGGTCCAACGTTAGCCATCTGGCTGACTGTTTAGAATCACCGTGGCTGGCTACGATCAATGCGCCTGTTCCGATTCACGGGGCAGGCGTTTTTCGTTTCTGGAGCCTGCCGATGACCGTTTCTCTCCCCAACTCTTCATTCCGTTGCGTGCTCTTGCGGCGCGACGACCCTGCTGCAGGCGCACCGATCTCCGACCCTGGCGTGCAATGGCCCACGCGGATCGCCCGGGTCAGCCGCAAGCTCGGCTTCACGTTGATCGAACTGATGATCGTGCTCGCGATTGTCGGGGTGATTGCTGCCTATGCCATCCCCGCGTATCAGGACTATCTGGCGCGCAGCCGGGTAGGCGAGGGCCTGTCGCTCGCCACGTCGGCGCGGCTCGCGGTAGCGGAAAACGCCGCCAGCGGCGCGGCGTTCGGGGGCGGTTATGCGCCGCCAACCGCCACGAAGAATGTGGAATCAGTCCATGTGGATGACGACACAGGTCAGATCACCGTGGTCTTCACCACGCGCGTCGCGCCGTCCGGCAGCAATACGCTGGTGCTGGTGCCGTCGGTGCCCGACAACGCCGATACGCCGACCGCCCGGATCGCGCTAGTCAAAGGCTCGGCCCAACCGGGGACGCTGACATGGGAGTGCTTTGCGGGTGGCAAGTTGGCTTCGTCACTGCCCGCGCCGGGCGCAGGCCCGAGCCCAGCGGATCCGCCGACGTTGCCGTCCAATCTGGCACCGCCCGAATGCCGCAGTTGATGGTTCGGTAAGGATACGGACCTGCCGATTTCGGGATATTTGAGGCCGTCCGGCGCACAGGGGGAGGATTTTTTTGTATAGTGCGCCGGTTGCTGACGCCCCCGGTTCCTCATGCCCACCCCATTTGCGCGCTTTTTATCTCTGGCCATACTGGCTTGTGCGTTGATTCTGCCTTACGCAGTGGTCAACCATACCTATCCGATTCCGACCTTTTACGCGGAATTTACCGCGCTGACGCTGTATGTGTTGACCAGCGCGGCCGTGGTGCTGCTGGCCTGGACGGAGCGTCGCCGCTTCGAGTTTGAATCGCCCACGGTCGCGCTTGTGCCACTGCTGTTCGGGCTGTTGCTGGTGGTGCAGACGTTTGTGCTGCGGGTCGAGCAGCCGTCGATGAACTGGCTCGGTGCCGGTTATCTGCTGGCGGCCTTCATGGCGACCCACACCGGCTACACCTTCAGCCGGGTCAGGATGAGCGAGGAGGTGCTGCGCTGGGCCGCCTACGCGTTGATTATCGGCGGACTGTTTGCAGTGTTTTGCCAGGTGATCCAGGTGTTCCATCTGGAGACCAAGGTCACGCCGCTCGTGGTTGCGTACAACATCACGGTCGATCGCCGGCCGTTCGGCAACATGGCGCAGGCCAACCACCTCGCCACCTACATCGCCTTCGCGATGACCGGCGCCTTGTTCCTGGTACAGACGCGGCGGCTTCCGCTCATCCTGTGGGCGCTGCTGTCGGTGGTTTTTGCGGGCGGCCTTGCGTTGACCGTCTCACGTGGGCCGTGGTTGCAGATGGGCGTGATCGTCGTGGCTGGGTTCTGGATGGCCTTTGCCGAAGTCCGGCGCAATCCGGTTCTGCGGCGCAGTAACCGCGAATGGTTGACGCCAGTAGCGCTCGGCGTGTTGTTCTTCGTCGTGAACGCGCTGGTTCGTTGGGCCAATGTGCACTATCAGCTCGGTCTGGCCGAATCCGCTGCCGATCGTTTCAAGGATGCCGGTCAGATCGCGCCACGCCTTGCGCTATGGAAATACGGTTGGACGATGTTCAAGGCGCATCCGTTGCTCGGCGTTGGCTGGGGCGAGTTTCCGCGTTACCAGTTCGACTATGTGCGGTCGCTGGGCGCCGTCGAGATTGCTAACAACTCGCACGACATCTTCCTCGATCTGCTGGGTAAAACCGGCCTGATCGGCCTTGCGATCGTGCTGCTCGGCCTGCTGGCGTGGCTCGTGCGCGTGGTGCGTGCTCCGCACACGGCCGCTCGCGTGTTCGGCGTAGCGCTGATCGGCGTGCTGGTGATGCACGCGCTGGTCGAGTATCCGCAGCAGTACATGTTCTTCCTGCTGCCGGCGATGTTCGTGTTTGGCCTGCTGGAGACGCGCTCGTTGCGGCTGGTGCCGAGCCGCGTGTCGTTCGGCGTCTACGCGGTGGTCGTGCTCGTTGGATTGGCCGCGCTGTATCCGGTCTATCGCGACTACAACCGCTCGGAGGTGTTGTACTACGGCTCGAGTCCGGCGCAGCAATACGCCAGCGATCCATCGTTCCTGTTCGGTGCCTGGGGCGAGTACGGGATGGCGACGCTGCTGCCGATGAACGCCCAGGATCTCGCTCACAAGCTCGCCATGCACAGGCAGGCGCTCGCACTGCTGCCGGGCGAAACGGTGTTGCGGCGTTATGCGGTGCTGCAGGCGCTGAGCGGTGACACGAACGGCGCTTTCGACACCGTCGTGCGGTTGAAGATCTTCGCGGAAGAATTGAAGGATTGGCCGTCGCAACAGGCCTATCTGTATCAGCTGTGCGATGAGCAGAAGAGTCTCGCTGGCTTCAAGGCGGAACTGATCAAGCTGTACGGTATGCCGCCGAAAGACGTCAATCAGGATGACGACGATAGCGACGACTGAGTCCGAGCGTCGTGCGTGAGCGCGACGCGGGATGAACGGAAATGCAGCGGAAGGGCGGGTAAGCGCAGAAGCAGCGTTTACCCAGCCGCTGCCACCCAGTCCCCAGACTTCCCGCCGTGCTTCTCCAGCACTTTCACATCGGTGATCGTCATGCCGCGGTCCACCGCCTTGCACATGTCGTAGACCGTCAGCAGTCCCACCTGGACAGCGGTCAGTGCTTCCATCTCCACGCCTGTGCGCCCCAACGTTTCCACCTGCACCGTGCAATGCACGCCGGGCAGCGTCTCGTCGAGTTCGAAATCCACTTTGACGCGGGTAAGGGCTAGCGGATGACACAGCGGAATCAGATCGGCGGTGCGCTTGGCTCCTTGAATCGCAGCGATGCGCGCGATGCCGATCACATCGCCTTTCCTGGCGTTGCCGTCGCGGATGAGCGCAAATGTCTCCGGCAGCATACGGATCGAGCCGCGCGCGATAGCGATGCGTTTGGTTTCCTGCTTGGCGCCGACATCCACCATGTGCGCCTGGCCGGCGGCGTCGAAGTGGGTGAGTTCAGGCATGGTGGGGCTCCTTCTGAGAGCGCCAATCATACCAGCGCGATGCGGATGGCAACCCGGACGGAGCGTCGACTATGACGCCGCGTTTTTCGGAGCCGCAGCCTGAGCGGGACTTGCAACAAACCCAAACTGTCCGGCTACCTCGGCGCGTGCAACCGGCTGCAACGGCAGTGTCATCCCGTCACGCCAATGGAACCGCCCAGCGTCACCATCCGCGGCCAGCTCGGCGTGCTCGGAAAACAGATCAAGATCGTGGTCATGCAAAACGGCGATTCGTGGCGGCGTTGACGTGTCCGTGAACAGCACACCGCCCTCGTCATCCAGATAAGCCGCGGCAGGCTCAAACGCATTCCCGGCCTGATCCGTCAGCGTCAATGTCGCCTTGGCGCCATTCCCATCATCGAGGCCAAGCCGCACCACCCACGGCGTATAACCCAGTTCCACATACACCCGCTGTGGCCCGTTCTGAAAGAACCACTGCCCACCCGCGTCCGCTTCGTAGTTCCGGTTGATAAAGGCAAGCAACGCCGCATGCCGTATCGGTTCTCCCGGCGCGCCGCGCGCCTGGGCCTCATCGTCACGCATGCGCCAGTTGCCGCGCCGGTCGAGCAGCAGCCAGCCAGTGCAATGCGGCACGTTGGGCCATTTGGCGAGCGCCTGGCGAACGATGTCATCCATGGTCGACGAATGGGGCGAGGTAGTTGAAAACGCGCCGTGACAGCCAGTCGCTGCGCCCCGGAAACGGACCCGTCATGAAGCCGACGTGGCCGCCGTGCCGAGGCTGGTCCAGTTCGATCGCAGCCGACACTTCATGCCGTCCCGGCAACACGGCGCCGGGCAGGAACGGATCGTTCCGCGCATTGAGCACGAGCGTAGGCACCGTGATCTGCGGCAGCAATGGCCGTGTGGTCGCTTGAGTCCAATAGTCGTCGGTATTGCGAAAGCCGTGCAGCGGGGCCGTGACGATGTTGTCGAACTCGTACATGTTGCGGCTTGCGAGCATCGCGTTGGCGTCGTACAGGCCCGGATACTGTTCGAGCTTCTGCAGCGCCTTCACTTTCAACGTTTTCAGAAAGTTGCGCGTGTACACCTTGCCGAAACCCTGCGATAGCGCCTGGCCGCCGGCATGCACATCGAGCGGCGCGGAGATTGCCGCGGCGGCGGTGAGAAACGAGGCATCTTCGCGCCGTTCGCCTAGCCAGCGCAGCAGCACATTGCCGCCCAGCGAAACACCTGCCGCGACGATCGGCCCGCGATGCACGTCCCGAAGGCGCCGCAGGACCCAGTCCACTTCGGCGCTATCGGCGAGGTGATAAAAGCGCGGCAACAGGTTCAGCGGTCCGCTGCAACTGCGAAAGTGCGGCACAACCCCATGCCATCCGCGTTCACGCGCCGCGGCCATCAACGCGCGGGCATAGTGGGAGTTCGAACTGCCCTCTAGGCCGTGAAACAGCACGAAGAGCGGGACGTCGGACGAGGCTTCTTCGTTGTCCCAGGCGCCCGAGGCATCTGCCTCATGCACCAGCCAGTCGAGCTCAATGAAATCGCCATCCGGCGTGTCCCAGCGTTCGCGCCGATAGGTCACCGCGGGAAGTCGTGCAAAGAGGGCCGGGACAATGGTCTGAACGTGGCTGTTCGGCAGCCAGAGCGGCGCGCGGTAGAACATTTCGACGACGCTCGTCTCGACGGCCGCTGCGCGAGCGGTTGCGGGAGAAACGGTCTTGTTGTGCGTCGTACTCATGCCAGCGACCGGAAAAAACAGAAAACGTGAGTCGTCAGTGCAAAGACCCCTGACCATGACGCATTTTCGCAGCAAACTGATTCGCCGCTTCGTTCGGCATCGCACTCGCGTGGATATGTGCGATCTTCCATTCGCCGCGCTCGTGGACCATTACGTAGGTGCTGAAGACCATGGTGGGCGCGACCTTCGGATCCGCCGGGCGGTGCGCTTCCGCAATTGCATACACGACGGTGCCGAGGCTGTCGTACACGCGGATATCCACCGGTTCGATCGACACGGGATTGAGTTCGAGCTGGACGGCGAGGCCGGCGCGGATGGTGTCCAGACCGTGCAGGTGCGAGCCATCGGCGCTGATGTAGCTGGCAAACTCCTCGTCGATCCACAGGCCCATCAAACTCTCGAGATTGACCTCCGCTACCGCCTGGTAGTAGGCGTTGAGAGTATCCGCAGCGGCTTCGAAGATGTGGGCAAAACGTGGCATGGCTCGTCAGTCTCTTGTGCGCGGCGCGCGCGGTTGCGGGCAGCAGTAAAAACAGGACAACCAGGAACAACCCGGCGGGACAACCGCGAGGATGCCCGCGCTCCAGGGCGCAGGGATGACGCCGCGTGGCGTGCTTGCAACGCGGCGTGCGGCTGCCGGACGGTTCAGCGTTGCGCGAGGAGCATGCCGCGCAGGTCGCCGAATACCTGTTCGGCGCTCAGTTGCCGCAGGCAGTTCAGATGACCGAGCGGACACTCGCGCTCAAAACAGGGACTGCATTCGAGATGCAGCCATTGTACCTTCGCAAGCTCGGACAATGGCGGCGTGTGGCGCGGATCGGTCGAGCCGTAGACAGCCACGAGCGGCCGTCGCAGCGCCGCTGCCACGTGCATCAAACCGGAATCGTTGGTGACCACAGCGTTGGCGCGTGAGATCAGCGCGCACGCTTCGCCCAGCGCGGTTTGTCCGCACAGGTTGCGCACGTTGGGCGAGCGTTCCGCGATCGCCTGGGCGAGCGGCGCATCTTTCGGCGAACCGAGCGCGATGATTTGCGTGTACGGGAAAGACTGGCCGACGATTTGCGCCAGTGCCGCGAAGTGTTCCGGCGGCCAGCGCTTGGCCGGGCCGTATTCCGCGCCAGGGCAAAACACCAGCAGTGGCACCCGCGTATCCAGATTGAAGCGGGCCGACACGCGTGACGCCTCGTTCAGATCGGCGTCGAGCCGCGGCATCGGCAGGTCGTCCGGCACTTTGGCGTCCGGCTTATAGGCTAACGCCGCGTAGTGGCCGACCATCGGCGGACGCGCGTCCTTGCGTGGATTCGAATGGCGCACGTTGAGCAGGCCGTAGCGGCTCTCGCCGGTATAGCCAATGCGCAGCGGAATACCCGCCATCCACGGAATCAGCGCCGATTTGAGCGAATTCGGCAGCACGTAAGCCGCGTCATAACCGACATCGCGCAGATCGCTGGACAGCTGCCAGCGCCGCAACATCTGCAGCTTGCCGTGCGCGAGATCGGTTGCATGGACGTCGCGGATCTCCGGCATGCGTTCGAGCACGGGCGCCACCCACGAGGGCGCAACCGCGTCGATCGCGAGGCGGGGATGCAGCTTCATGAGGCGCGAGAACAACGGCTGCGCCATCAATGCGTCACCGATCCAGTTCGGTGCGATAACCAACGCGCGACGCATCAGGGTGAGTTTCCGGTGTCGAAAGAACGCGCCGCACGCATCGGCGCGCAGCGTTCTGGTTTTAGCAGGGAGGCGGCCGCATGCCTGCGCGCGGCGCCAGGATAAGTGGCTCCGCGCGCAGCATGCGGCCTGAGTGTGGTGGGCGCGCCCAGCCGGTGAGCGGCTTTCAGTGGCCTTTGACCACTTCGCCGTCACGCAGCTTGTAGCGCGTGCCGCAGTATGGGCAGCGCGCTTCGCCGTGCGTCACGTCGATAAACACGCGCGGATGGGCGCTCCAGCGTGCCATCGACGGGTTCGGACAGTAGGCGGGCAGGTCTTTTGCCGTCAGTTCGACCAGCGGCATTTCCTTGATTTCGCTCATGGGGGCTTTCTCGATAGAGACAGGGCGCAGGCGCGCCGCAATGGCGGCCTGCGTTAATTTCATTCGGACTTAGACCTTGCTCAGCCAGTGCGCGTACTTCTCGCTCTTGCCGTTGACAATGTCGAAGAAGCCGCTTTGCAGCTTTTCCGTGATCGGGCCGCGTGCGCCGGAGCCGATCGTGCGGTTGTCGAGTTCGCGGATCGGCGTGACTTCAGCGGCTGTGCCGGTGAAGAAGGCTTCGTCGCAGGTATAGACCTCGTCGCGCGTGATGCGCTTTTCGATCACTTCGATGCCGGCATCTTTCGCCAGCGTGATGACCGTGTCGCGCGTGATGCCGTCGAGGCACGACGAGAGATCTGGCGTGTACAGCTTGCCGTTGTTCACGAGGAAGAAGTTTTCGCCGGAGCCTTCCGACACGTAGCCGTCCACGTCGAGCAGGAGCGCTTCGTCGTAGCCGTCGGCAGTGGCTTCCTGGTTGGCGAGGATCGAGTTTACATACCACCCCGAGGCCTTGGCGCGGACCATGGAAACGTTCACATGGTGACGCGTGAACGACGAAGTCTTCACGCGGATGCCCTTCGCCAGGCCGTCTTCGCCGAGATAGGCACCCCACGGCCACGCGGCGATGGCCACGTGGATCGTGTTGCCCTTGGCCGACACACCTAGCTTTTCCGAGCCGACCCAGATGATCGGGCGCAGATAGCAGGATTCGAGCTTGTTCTCGCGTACCACTTCGCGTTGCGCTGCGGCGAGCGTTTCGTGGTCGAACGGCACGTCCATCTGGAAGATCTTGGCCGAATTCAGCAGACGCTTGGTGTGTTCCTGGAGACGGAAAATGGCCGTGCCGTTAGCGGTCTTGTAGGCGCGCACGCCTTCGAAAACCCCCATGCCGTAGTGCAGTGTATGGGTGAGGACGTGGATCTTGGCGTCGCGCCAGTCGACGAGTTTGCCATCCATCCAGATCTTGCCGTCGCGGTCGGCCATTGACATACGATTCTCCAGCAGTGCGTTGTGAGGGGCGCGCCAGGCCGTACAGCGGTTCGGCAAGCGGCGAAGACCGTCATTTTAACGTCTTTTGCACACGGAACGGGCATTTGGCCGCACCCAGGACGCTATAATCCGGCCTCACATATTACAAATCCGATTGCGCCAGCGGGTGCTGGTCGGCCCGGCGCCGACTCCAAGCCGCCGCGGCGTCGTCCCGCGCCGAGGCGCCCCGTCCGATGCTCGCCAGCCTGACCGATTTCCAGCGTCGTAGCTTTCGCGAAGGCGTGCGAGATTACTCGCCCACGCTGATGGCAATCTTCTCCTGGGGGCTCGTCACGGGCATCGCGATGAGCAAATCGGCGCTCACGCTGCCGCAGTCGCTCACCATGTCGCTGCTCTGCTATGCCGGTTCCTCGCAACTGGCCGTGCTGCCGCTGCTCGCCGCCAAATTGCCGATCTGGACCGTGCTGCTGACTGCCGCCATGGTGAACACGCGTTTTGTGATTTTCAGCGCAGGACTCGCACCGCATTTCTCCTATCTGCCCATGTGGCGCCGGATCGTCCTCGGTTATTTCAACGGCGACGTCATCTATCTGCTGTTCCAGAAGAAAAGCTTTCAGACCGGTTACGTGCCGGGCAAGGAGCCGTACTACTGGGGCATGGCGAGCGCGAGCTGGTTGTCCTGGCAGGTCTCGTCGATCATCGGCATTCTGCTCGCCAGCCTGATTCCGGATAACTGGGGTCTCGCGCTCGCGGGCACGCTGGCGCTGATTCCCGTGATGGTGTCGGCCATCAACAGCCGTGCAACACTGGTTGCCGTGAGCGTGGCCGGCGTCGTGGCGCTGCTGGGCTTCGATCTGCCGTACCGGCTGGCCTTGCCGCTTGCGGTGATTGCGGCGATTGTCGCCGGCAGCGCGGCGGATCTGATGGTCGAGCGCGCCGACCTGCGCCGCATCCGCAACCGCGCCGGGGATTCCCCGGAGGGTTCGCCATGACCAGCACGCAAATCTGGATCGCCATCTTCGGCATGATGTTCGTCACGACATTGACGCGCGCGCTGTTCCTGATCGGCGGCGAGCGCACGGTTTTGCCGGAGCGCCTGCGGCGTATGTTGCGCTACGCGCCGGCGGCGGCGCTCGCTGCGGTTGTGCTTCCCGACGTGCTGGTCACTCCTGACGGACTGTCATTCGGGCTGTCGAACCACGAGTTTTACGCGACGCTCGCCGGGCTCGGCTGGTTCCTGTGGCGGCGCACGATGCTCGGCACGATTGTCGTCGGCATGCTGACTTTCACGATCCTCCGTCTTGTATTTCACTGACCTTGGTCTTGTTGTTGCGTTGCAGCATCCGGGCCTATCTCCCAAATACGGGACATTCGCTTCGGCACGGGGCATCGCGGGGTGGGGATCGGTTAAAATGGTCGACTCCCGGATCACCGCGCGACGCTGCGGCAGATGCCGCCAGTGCCTGTTCGCAGAGCCACCCCTGCGGGGCTCGTGAGCGGAGGCTGTTCGCGCGCTGTCCGTCTCCGCCTTCCAATCAACTCGCAATCCAACGCTCATGAACCAGGTACTGCGTCTCTCCGATCTGATCTCCGAAGGCAAGCTGTCCGGCAAACGCGTGTTTATCCGTGCCGATCTGAACGTTCCGCAGGACGATCAAGGCAACATCACCGAAGACACCCGCATCCGCGCCTCCGCGCCGGCCATCAAGGCCGCGCTCGACGCCGGCGCCGCCGTGATGGTGACTTCGCATCTGGGCCGTCCCACCGAGGGCGATTTCAAGCCGGAAGACTCGCTCGCGCCGGTCGCGAAGCGTCTGGCCGAATTGCTCGGCCGCGATGTGCCGGTGGTGGCGAACTGGGTCGAAAACGGCGTGAACGTCGCGCCGGGCCAGGTCGTGCTGCTGGAAAACTGCCGCGTCAACAAGGGCGAAAAGAAGGATTCCGACGAGCTCGCGCAAAAGATGGCGAAGCTCTGCGACATCTACGTCAACGACGCGTTCGGCACTGCGCACCGCGCCGAAGCGACTACGCACGGCATCGCGAAGTACGCGCCTGTGGCTTGCGCAGGTCCGCTGCTCGCGGCTGAACTCGAAGCACTCGGCAAGGCGCTCGGCGCGCCGAAGCGTCCGCTGGTGGCGATTGTCGCCGGCTCGAAGGTGTCCACCAAGCTGACCATTCTGAAGTCGCTGGCCGAGAAGGTCGATCAGTTGATCGTGGGCGGCGGCATCGCCAATACGTTCATGCTGGCCGCCGGCCTGAAGATCGGCAAATCGCTCGCCGAGGCGGATCTGGTGAACGAAGCCAAAGCCATCATCGACGCTGCGAAAGCACGCGGTGCCTCGGTGCCGATCCCGACTGACGTCGTCACGGCCAAGGAGTTCTCGCCGACCGCCAAGGCTGAAGTGAAGGCTGTAGCCGACGTGCAGGACGACGACCTGATTCTCGACATCGGACCGGAAACTGCCAAGGCGCTCGCCGCGCAACTGGAAAAAGCCGGCACGATTGTCTGGAACGGCCCGGTCGGCGTGTTCGAATTCGACCAGTTCGGCAACGGCACGAAGACTTTGGCCGATGCGATTGCCAAATCGCCGGCGTTCTCGATTGCCGGTGGCGGCGACACGCTCGCGGCCATCGCCAAGTACGGCATCCACGACAAGGTCAGTTATATCTCGACGGGCGGCGGCGCGTTCCTCGAATTCCTCGAGGGCAAGAAGCTGCCGGCGGTCGAAGTCCTGGAATCGCGGGCTTAATCAACGTGACGACACGTTCCCCATCGGCGAAAACTGCAAAGACGCGCGTGAAGTCGTCGGCCAGCAAGAACGCAGGCTCCGTGGCCTCCGCCAAGGTGAAGGCGGCAACGGAACCAGCAGCCACGCAGGGCGCGGGGGCCACGCAGTCAGTCGCAGCAGGGGAGCGTGCTCCAGCTTCCACCGCTACACCGCAGCACACTGTTTCCACAGTTTCACCCGCCGGTCATGCCGGCGGCGCAGTATCCGCCGTACCGCTGGCGTCCCGCACGCTGGTCTCGAACACCGCTTCATTCCACAAGAAAGCGACGCCGGTTTCAACCGGCGCGCAGCCCCAGGCAGCTTCCATCGGTGCGCAGCCTCCGCACCCAACTCGCAGCGCTCTTTCCAGCGATCCCATCCAGACGAGGAGACTCATGCATCGCGCCACCAAGATTGTCGCCACCATCGGCCCGGCTTCCAGTACGCCCGAAATCCTGTCGCAAATGATTAAGGCAGGGCTCGATGTGGTACGCCTCAACTTCTCGCACGGCACGGCCGACGACCACCGCCAGCGCGCCGAATACGTGCGCGAAGCGGCCCGTCAGGCGGGCCGCGAAGTTGCCATCATGGCCGACCTGCAAGGCCCGAAGATCCGGGTCGGCAGGTTCGAAAACGGCAAGACCACGCTCGTTCCCGGCAACGCTTTTGTCCTCGATTCCGAATGCGAACTCGGTAACGACGACCGCGTCGGCCTCGACTACAAAGACCTGCCGCGCGACCTGAAACCGGGCGACGTGCTGTTGCTCAACGACGGCCTGATCGTGCTCGACGTTGTACGCGTGCTCGGCAGCGAGATCCACACCACCGTGAAGATCGGCGGTGAACTGTCGAACAACAAGGGTATCAATCGCCAGGGCGGCGGCCTCACGGCGCCGGCGCTGACGGCCAAAGACATGGAAGACATCCGCACGGCGATGTCGCTCGGCGTGGATTACGTCGCGGTCTCGTTCCCGAAGAACGCTACCGACATGGAAATGGCCCGCCAGCTCGCGAACATCGCGGGCGCGCCCTACGGCATCAAGCCGAAGATGATCGCCAAGATCGAGCGCGCGGAAGCGATTCCGGCGCTGCAAGGCATCCTCGACGCTTCGGACGGCATCATGGTCGCGCGTGGCGACCTGGCTGTTGAAGTGGGTAATGCCGCGGTCCCGGCGCTGCAAAAGCGCATGATCCGCATGGCGCGCGAATCGAACAAGTTCGTGATCACCGCCACGCAGATGATGGAGTCGATGATCTACGCGCCGGTGCCGACCCGCGCCGAAGTATCGGACGTCGCCAATGCGGTACTTGACGGCACCGACGCGGTGATGCTCTCCGCCGAATCCGCCGCCGGCAAGTACCCGGTGCAGACCATCGAAACGATGGCCGCGATCTGCGTCGAAGCGGAGAAGTCGGAGCAGTCCGAGCTGGACAAGGATTTCCTCGACCGCACCTTCACCCGCATCGACCAGTCCATCGCCATGGGCGCGCTGTTCACGGCGTTTCACCTCGGCGCCAAGGCAATTGTCGCGTTGACGGAGTCGGGCTCGACCGCACTGTGGATGTCGCGTCACTGGACCCACGTGCCGATTTTCGCGCTCACGCCGCGAGTGGGCAGCGAGCGCGCCATGGCGATCTACCGCAACGTCACCTCGCTGCATCTCGACACCAGCAGCGATCGCGACACCGCGCTGCAGCAGGCGCTGGAGACGGTGGTAAGCAAGGGCTACGCATCGCGCGGCGACATGGTCGTACTGACCGTGGGTGAGCCGATGGGTCAGGCCGGCGGAACGAACACACTGAAGATCGTGCGGGTGGGCGAACCGTACTGATCGGCTTCAAACTGCTCGAATCGGCACGGCGAAGCAGTCGCAGTACCCGCTAGAGGCGGCGCGCAGGTTTTTGGGGCAAGCCCTTTGGGCGAGCCCCGAGCCTTGCAGCGCAAGGGTAGGCGATTTGCTTCGCGATAAAATTGGTAAAAATTAGATGCCGACGGCACAGGATTCGTTTCAACTTAGGAGTAGTGCATGCCTCTCGTATCAATGCGTCAACTGCTGGACCATGCCGCCGAAAACGGCTATGGACTGCCGGCATTCAACGTAAACAATCTGGAGCAGGTGCAGGCCATCATGGCGGCGGCGGATCAGATCAACGCCCCGGTGATCATGCAGGCCTCGGCTGGCGCGCGGAAGTATGCGGGCGAACCGTTCCTGCGCCATCTGATTGAAGCGGCCATCGAGTCGTATCCGCATATTCCGGTCGTGATGCACCAGGATCACGGGCAGTCGCCGGCAGTGTGCATGGCAGCAATTCGCAGCGGCTTTACCAGCGTGATGATGGACGGCTCGCTCGAAGCGGACGGCAAGACAGTCGCTTCGTATGAGTACAACGTGGATGTGTCGCGCAAGGTGGTGGAAGCGGCGCACTCGATTGGCGTGACGGTGGAAGCGGAGCTCGGCGTGCTCGGTTCGCTGGAAACCATGAAGGGCGACAAGGAAGACGGCCACGGCGCGGAAGGCACGATGACGCGCGAGCAACTGCTGACGGACCCGGAGCAGGCCGCCGACTTCGTCAAGCTCACGCAATGCGACGCGCTGGCAATTGCCATCGGCACATCGCACGGTGCGTACAAGTTCAGCAAGAAGCCCACGGGCGACATCCTGTCCATTCAACGCATCAAGGAAATTCACCGGCGTGTTCCGAACACCCATCTGGTGATGCATGGTTCGTCGTCGGTGCCGCAGGAATTGCTCGCGGAAATCCGCGAATTCGGTGGCGACATGAAGGAAACCTACGGCGTGCCGGTCGAAGAAATTCAGGAAGGTATCAAGCACGGCGTGCGCAAGGTTAATATCGATACTGACCTGCGTCTGGCAATCACCGGTGCGATCCGTCGCTACATGGCGGAGAATCCGGGCAAGTTCGACCCGCGCGATTACCTGAAGCCGGCGCGCGAAGCGGCGAAGAAGGTTTGCCTCGACCGTTTCGTCGCCTTTGGCGCCGAAGGGCAGGCTGGCAAGATCAAGCCGGTTTCGCTTGATAAAATTGCGGAGAAGTACAAGTCGGGCGGCCTCGCACAGGTCGTCCACTAAGCTGGCAGTACAGCATGGGCCTGGCCATCCGGCCAGGTTGCGGTCCGCCTCGCCGTTCCCGCATCATAGGGGGAACGGCGTTTCCCTTTTGTTCCGGTCTCATTTTTGCCTCACTTTTAGCGAACTACGACGATGTCTACCCTCTACGAATCCACGCTCCGCTCGCTGCCGCTGCTCGGCCGCGGCAAGGTCCGCGACAACTATGCGGTGGGCAACGACCAGTTGCTGATCGTGACCACTGACCGTCTGTCGGCGTTTGACGTCATCATGGGCGAGCCGATTCCGAACAAGGGTCGCGTGCTGAACCAGATGGCCAACTTCTGGTTCGACAAGCTCAAGCACATCGTGCCGAATCACCTCAGCGGCGTGGCGCCGGAGTCGGTGGTCGCGGCGGACGAAGCCGAACAGGTAAAGGGCCGCGCCGTGGTGGTGAAGCGCCTCGAGCCGATCCTCGTCGAAGCAGTGGTGCGCGGCTATCTGGCTGGCAGCGGCTGGAAGGACTACCAGGCCACGGGTGCGGTATGCGGCGTCGAACTGCCGCCGGGTCTGCAAAATGCGGAAAAGCTGCCTGAGCCGATCTTCACGCCGGCAGCCAAGGCCGAAATGGGCCACCACGACGAGAACATCACGTACAACGAGATGGAACGCCGCATCGGCACCGAACTGTCGGCCACGATCCGCGACATCTCGATCAAGCTATACAAGGAAGCGGCGGATTACGCGGCGACCCGCGGCATCATCATTGCCGACACGAAGTTCGAATTCGGTCTGGATAATCACGGCAAGCTGTATCTGATGGACGAAGCGCTGACCGCCGACTCGTCGCGCTTCTGGCCAGCGGACGAATACCAGGTGGGCACCAATCCGCCGTCGTTCGACAAGCAGTTCGTGCGCGACTGGCTGGAAACGCAGTCGTGGAAGAAAGAGCCGCCGGCGCCGAAGCTGCCGGACGAGGTCGTCGCGAAGACCGCCGCGAAATACCAGGAAGCGCTCGAGCGCCTGACCGGGCAGACGCTGGCTTAACGCCGGGCCTGCAGCCAAGGAAGATGAGGAAGTTTTACAGATGAGCCAAGTCCAGACTGCCCAGGCAGGACAAACTGCCCATACGCATGCTGCGCCGCTCGTCGGCGTGCTGATGGGGTCCAGTTCCGACTGGGAAATCATGAAGCACGCCGTTGCGATCCTGCAGGAATTCGGCGTACCGTACGAAGCGAAGGTCGTATCCGCGCACCGCATGCCCGACGAGATGTTCGAGTATGCAGAAAAGGCGCGCGAGCGCGGCCTGCGCGCAATCATTGCGGGTGCCGGCGGCGCCGCGCATCTGCCCGGCATGCTGGCCGCCAAGACGACGGTGCCGGTGCTTGGCGTGCCGGTGGCGAGCAAGTATCTGAAGGGCGTCGATTCGCTGCATTCGATCGTGCAGATGCCTAAGGGCGTGCCGGTTGCGACGTTTGCGATTGGCGAAGCAGGCGCGGCGAATGCTGCGTTGTTCGCGGTGGCGATTCTGAGCGTCACGTCGACCGAATACGCGAACGCGCTGGCCGCGTTCCGTGTGCGCCAGAACGAAGCCGCGCACGCGATGGTGTTGCCCGCGCTGTAAGCGCGGTTTGATGCGCCGAAGTTTGCCCGCGAAGTCCGCCTGTTAAGTTTGCACAATGAGCTGGCCCGATTGATTCGACTGATCCGATCGGCCTGATGTCCATTGCCTGACCCCCGGTGTGGCGCACATTCATGTGCGCCGGCCGTGACCGACCACTGAGATGAATCCAGACAACACACCGGTTTCACCGATCATGCCCGGCGCCTGGCTTGGCATGGTAGGTGGCGGCCAGCTCGGCCGCATGTTCTGCTTTGCCGCCCAGGCCATGGGCTATCGCGTCGCGGTGCTCGATCCGGACGAAGCCAGTCCTGCGGGCGCCGTGGCGGACCGCCATCTGCGTGCCGCATACGACGACGAAGCCTCGCTCACCGAACTCGCGCGCCTGTGCGCAGCGGTTTCGACGGAGTTCGAGAACGTGCCTTCCACGAGCCTCGATTTTCTCGCGCGCACTACGTTTGTCAGCCCGGCTGGCCGATGTGTAGCGGTCGCGCAGGACCGTATCGCCGAGAAGCGTTTTATTGCCGAATCGGGCGTTGCTGTGGCGCCGCACGTGGTGATCGAATCGTCGCAGGCGCTGGCCGCGCTCAAGGACGCCGCGCTCGATGCGGTGCTGCCCGGCATTCTGAAAACTGCCCGCCTCGGCTATGACGGCAAGGGGCAGGTGAGTGTGCGCAACGCCGAGGAAGTGCGCGAGGCGCATGCGTCGCTCGGCGGCGTACCGTGTGTGCTGGAGAAGCGCCTGCCGTTGAAATTCGAAGTGTCGGCGCTGATTGCGCGCGGCGCCCAGGGCACCTCGGTGGTTTATCCGCTCGCACAGAACACCCACCGCGACGGCGTGCTGTCGCACACTGTCGTGCCCGCGCCGGATGCCAGTTCGGCGCTCGTCAGCCAGGCACAACAGGCCGCGCTGCAGATTGCCGACAGGCTTGGATATATCGGCGTGCTGTGTGTCGAATTCTTCATTCTGGAAGACGGCTCGATGGTGGCCAACGAAATGGCGCCGCGTCCGCACAATTCCGGCCATTACACCGTCGATGCCTGCGCGACCAGCCAGTTCGAACAGCAGGTGCGCGCCATGACCGGCATGCCGCTCGGCGACACGCGCCAGCACTCGCCGGCGGTGATGCTGAATATCCTCGGCGATATCTGGTTTCCGGACGGCGGCAAGCGTGCTGCCGTCACGCCGCCGTGGCACGAAGTGGCTGCGATGCCGGCTGCGCGTCTGCATCTGTACGGCAAGGAGGAGGCACGTCCTGGCCGCAAGATGGGTCACGTGAACTTCACCGCCGCGACGCTCGACGAAGCCCGCACAGCGGCGCGCGATTGCGCGCGGCTGCTGCACATCCTGAAGGGCTGACGCGCTCGGATCATGCCGGATCAAGATAAACCTGCTGAGGGTGCTGCCAAGGCTGCTGCTGGCAGGACTGGCGAGGCGGCGAAAGCCGCTGAAGCGGCAAGTGCTGCGGGCGCTGTCGAAGGCGCTGAAGCTGTTCAGCCAGCTGGCGGTACCCCGACTGGCCCGGTTGTGAGTCCCGCGGAAATCACACACGCTGCGGCGCTGCTTGACGCGGGCGAGCTCGTCGCGTTTCCCACTGAGACCGTCTATGGCCTCGGCGGCGATGCCCAGAGTTCTGATGCCGTTGCGCGCATCTACGCGGCGAAAGGGCGGCCGGCGAATCATCCGGTGATCGTGCATCTCGCGCCGCATGGTGACCCGGGATATTGGGTCGAGCAACTGCCGCCGGAAGCGCTGCGCCTCATCGACGCTTTCTGGCCCGGCCCACTCACCCTGATTCTCAAGCGCGCCGCGCACATCCCCGCTGCCGTGAGCGGCGGACAGGACTCGGTGGGTTTGCGTTGTCCCTCGCATCCGGTGGCCCAGGCGCTTCTCGAAGCGTTCAGCGCGCTACGTGGCGGTCACGGCGGCGTGGCTGCGCCGTCGGCTAACCGCTTCGGTCATGTGAGCCCGACTACCGCGCAGCACGTGCGCGACGAGTTTGGCGGCAACATCCATGTGCTAGATGGAGGCTCGTCGGATGTCGGCATCGAGTCGACCATTCTCGATTTGTCGCGTGGGTTCCCCGCACTGCTGCGCCCGGGACGCGTGACGCCGCACGATATCGCCGAAGTGCTCGGCGAAGCGCCGCGTCTGCCCGATGGCTCGGATGCGACGGCGCCGCGTGCCTCGGGCACGCTCAAGGCGCACTACGCACCGCGCACGCCGCTTGCGCTGCTGCCGTTCGAAGCGCTGGAACCTCTGCTGGCCGCACGTGAGGCGAACGAACGCGTGGCGCTCGTGGCTCGCGTGTCGCGCGCCAACCGCTGGGCCGAGGCTGAAGGCGTTCACTTCATCGCGGCGCCCGAGGATCCCCACGTGTACGCGCGTGAACTCTACGGCTTGCTGCGTGCACTCGATCGCGCGAACGTCACACGCATCCTGATCGAAAAGCTCCCCGATACGATCGAATGGATCGCGGTGAACGACCGGCTCGGCCGAGCCGCTGCGGCGTTCGAAGCGCAGGGATAAGCGATACAACAGGAGTAGGAACTGGGAGTCGTACCGCCCAGAAGTCTCCGCAGTGAAGCTGCGGTCAGATGCCAGATGCTGGCATACTCATGCCAAGAATTGGTATTGACCACACCAAGGGAGACGCATGAGCATCGCCGATTTCATGTTCACGCCGCGCGAGCAGCGAGTACTGTCGTTGGTCCTTTCGGCCCCCGAGCGGACCTTTAATCTCGCGGAACTGATGTCCCGTTCAGGCGCCGGCAGCGGCGCCGGTCAACATACGGTGCGCCGTCTCTGGGAGGCGGGCGTGCTGCGCGAATCGCGACTGGGCAACCAGCGTCTGTTCCAGGCGAACACGGAGTTTCCGCTTTACCCGGAGTTGCGCAGCATCTGCGCGAAGTCGTTCGGTCTGGCCGGCATGCTGCGTGAGGCCCTGGCGCCGCTCACGGAGGAGATCGACGAAGCCTTCGTGTTCGGAGCGGTCGCGCGGGGGACGGATACGGCGGGGAGCGTTATCGATCTGATGGTGGTCGGGCGAGTGAGTCTGGACGATCTGCTCGATCATCTAGCGCCGCTCGATGCGCAACTCGGGCGTTCGGTGCATGCCAACCTGCACCATCCGGCCGAATGGGCGGTACTGTCGCGGGATGATACGGTGGTTCGCGCAATCCTCGATTCGCCCACCATCCGGATCGTTCCGGACGACACGCCACGACTGGCTGGATGAGCGCCGGCAACGCCACGAAGCCACGGCGTTTCGCTTTCAGGCCACGCGCCAGGATCCAGACGCGCTCAAAGAATAAAAAGGCCCGGCTTAACCCAGCCGGGCCTTCCATCACCAAACAGGTAAAACGGCAGGATCAGATCACCTCGATCCACCGTCACCCGTCCTGCCTTACTTACCCAATCCCGTTGCCGCAATCTGCTGCTCGACGAACTGCGCGAACAGTGCGTGCGAGTGCGTGCTCGGGTGGACCGTATCGGCGAAGACATAAGTCTGGTCGGCCCCCGCTACCGTGTAGGTCGCCGGCGAGCAGAACAGCGACGAGGCGAACTGCGAGCCATACTCGGCCGGAGTCAGACCGTTCAGGACAGCCGGATTCGCCGTGGCGTACTTGGTGGCGTTGGCCGCCATCGCCGTCAGGTTACACGCCGTGCCGGTATTGGTCGTGGTGAAGCCCAGCGACTGGGCGTTCGGCAGCAGGACGGTATCGAGCCACGTGAACGCATCGGCGACGATGACCGTGTGCGCGGCGATCTGCGTCGCGAGCGCCTGCTCGACGATGCCGTTAAAGGCGGCGCTGATGCCGGTCAGCAACGCGGCCGAGCCCGCTGCCTGAGCGTTTGCTGCGACGCCGAGAGGCGTCTGGCCGATGTCGGGCACGGTCATCAGCACGACGTGTGTCGCGCCGTTAGCGATGATGGTCTGGATCTGCGTCGCGAGGGCGACTGCGGCCGCTGCGACCTGGGTGCTGTTCGTCTGCAGGTAGCTGGCGATGAACTCCACCTGACCCGCCTGCGTGTTCGGCAGCAGGCCGGCCGCGACGGCAGCTGGGTACTGCGTCTGCAGCGCGGTGCCGAGCGCCGTCAGATTGGCCGTGGTCGCGAACTGGAAGATGTCGTTCGCGCCGCCGTCCACCAGCACGAGCTGGTTCGAATTGAAGCTCGTATGTGCGCTCAGGTATTGCGACACCTGAGTCGTGACCGGCACGGTCGTCGCGGCCAGGTTGTCCGGCGCCCAGCCTTCGCCTTCGGCGATGACGACGTCCGACCCGCCCTGCGCATAGCCATAGCCGCCGGCTGCCACCAGCGGCTGGCCGAAGCCGCCCAGGTAAGCTGCGGTCAGCGTGCCGCCATAGTATTGGGCGATCAGTTGCGTCCACACCTGACCCGGATTGGTCGTGAAGCGGCCGCCGCCAAAGTCTGCTGCGATGACCGGCGCGTACGTGCCCACGTCCGACAGGCTGTCGCCGAACGACACGACCTGCAATTTGACGCCGCCTGCCGGTGTGCTGCTGCTCGGGCTGCTGCTACTGCCGCCGCCGCAGGCTGCCAGCATGACGAAGGCTGCGCTGGCGATCGCGACTTGCGACAGGCGCAACAGACCGCGATGTTTGGTTCCCTGTTGTTTCATGTTGATTTCATCTCCTCGTATGTGTGTGGCCTTTTTTGCCATGTGATGCAGGCGGCGCCCACCGCGTCGGCGGCGTGGCGACAGCTTACAGAATCTTTCCCGGTCTGCGTGGCGTTTGAAACGCCGCCGGGTTGTTTGTCGATGCATTAACGCGTTCGTCCGGATGGCGCCCAGCGGTCTGCGAGTCGCGCGACGCGTGATACGCGGCGGCCCACGCGGGCGGCGCGAACAGCGCGCTCAGCTTGTTGCGCCAGCCCTGCACCTGCAGGAAATCGGCACCCATCGACGCCCATTCGTGGAACGTCGCCTTTAGCGGGTTATAGGTGTGAAGTGGCTCGACGATGCCGTAGACCGGCGCATCGTGCGCATCTTCTTCCACATAGCTGCCGAACAGCCGGTCCCAGATGACGAGCACGCCGGCGTAATTGCGATCGATGTAGCGGTCGTTGCGCGCGTGGTGTACGCGATGAATCGACGGCGTGTTCAACACGTATTCGAGCCAGCCGAGTTTGCCGATCGCCTGGGTGTGCACGAAAAACTGAAAGCCGAGATTGATCAGGACGATGGCGACGATCTGCTTCGGCGGAAAGCCCAGTACTGCGAGCGGAATCCAGAACACCCACATGCCGGCGATGGGGTACATCAGGCTCTGGCGGAAGGCAGTGGAAAAATTCATTCGCTCCGACGAGTGATGCACGACATGTGCGGCCCACAGCCAGCGCACCCGGTGGCTGCAGCGGTGAAACACGTAGTAGAGCAGATCCTGCGCGACGAACAGGACGACGAACGATAGCCATCCCGCGCGCCATGTGTAGACGCGAAAGTGGTCGAAGCAATACGCATAAATGGGGATGATCGCGAGCCACGCGAGCTTGTCGGCGGCCTGCTGCAGCAACGCCAGTGCGGCGTTGCAAAGCGTGTCGCGCCAGCTATAGAGGCGTGCTGCGGGGCGCGTGCGATGCAGGTGCCACGCCTCCCAGCCGATGCATGCAAGGAAGACGGGCGCCATGGCGAGCAGCAGCAATTCGGCATCGAATTGCATGGGCGTCTTCCTCCTGGGTCCCTGGCCGCTGCGAATGCCGCAGCAGGCGTTGTCGTTATCGTCTGATTCCGCAACGCCGTTCTGGGTGGCGCGCGGTTGGCGCGCGCCTGTCTGGATGTCACGCGCGCTTCAAACACTGCCCGCAAGCGTACACGCTCTGGGGCCTGCCGCGCATGGCTTCGCTAGAAGGAATCCTCAATGCTGGTTGCCCTTGTGCGGGTTTTTCCTGGGCTTGCTGCGCGGTTCTTCCGCGACTTCCTGCATCGGTTGCGACGGTCCCTGGTACACCCATTCAAGCAGCGCATCGTGCGCGGCCCGCGCAGCTTCCGAGTGCGGGTCGTTGATGATGCTGACGACGATATAACTGACGCCGTCGGCGGAGGCCACGTAGCCCGCGATGGCGCGCACGTCGCGCAACGTGCCGGTCTTGATGTGCGCGTTGCCGCCGACCGGTTGCGAGGTGAGGCGGTTGCGCATCGTGCCGTCGACGCCGGCCACCGGCAGCGAATCGACGAACACCTGGGCGACCGGGCTCGCGTTGGCCGCCTGCAACAGATCCGCCAGCGAGAGCGCCGTAATGTGCTCGTCGCGCGACAGGCCCGAGCCGTTGTCGAGCGAGAGGTACTCCATGTCGAGGCCGTTTTTCTGCAGGAACGCTTCGATTGCACGCGCGGATTTTTCCGGCGTCGCCGGCGGTTTGCTGGTGACCGCGCCGATCGTCAGGAACAGATTGCGCGCCATCGTGTTGTTGCTGAACTTGTTGATGTCGTGAACGATGTCGGACAGCATCGGCCCCTCGTGAGTGGCGATCAGGCGTGCTTCGACCGGTACAGGGCCTTCGCGCGTCGCGCCGGTGAAGGTGCCGCCGTTCTGTTCCCATAGCGCGAGGAAACCGCCGGCGAAGAACGCCGAGTGGTCGAGCATCGCCACGTTCAGTGTGCGTGGGCCGCAGCGCACGGGGTATTCGCCGACGAACGATGCGCTCACCGTGCCGTTCGGCTGCGGCGTCACCTCGGGCGTGGGCAGTTCGCCGCGGCACGGGCCGCCGGTGGCGTGCAGCTGGTTGTCGATCTGCAGCTGCGCGAGCGCGGGTATGACGTCGATGGCCACGCTACCGTCAGGCGACGGTGTCAGCGTGAACGACAGCGACTTGAAAGCGTACAGCAGAGGATCGGGGCCGACGTTGTACGGAGCCGTGACATCGTCGTCGAACGGTGGCAGGTCGCGCGTCGAAGCGTCGAAAAAACGCTTGTCGAGCACCAGCGCGCCGTCGATCCCGTTGATGCCGGCCTTACGGATTTTCTGCACGAGGTCGATCAGTTCTTCCGGCACGAGCTTCGGGTCGCCGGTGCCCTGGATGTAGAGATTGCCGTGCAGGATGCCGTTGGCGTCGAGCGTGCCGTCTGCGTAGGCGCTGGTGCGCCAGCGGTAGTCGGGGCCCAGGATCGACAGGCCGGAGTAGGTCGTGACGAGCTTCATCGTCGAGGCGGGCATCATCGGCTTGCCCGCGTTGAGCGCGACGATGGGGGTGCGATCGCCGACTTTCTCGACCACCACGCTGATATTGGACAACGGCACGTGGGCGCGTGCGAGGTCAGTCATGACGACGGGCGGCAGCACCGTACTGACGCTGACAGTAGGGTGCTTGGCCTTGATGCGGGCTTGCGCCGGCGCGGCGCAGGCAAGCGCCGCACACGCCATCAGCAGGGCGACGGCGCCCATTAGGGCACGCCGCGCCGGGTTGCGCCGTGCTGCCCGCCTTGGGGCGACACCTTGCGCGGTAACGGTACCGTACGGGATCGCGTCAGAGGATGTGGACGGTGCAGCAGTAACGAATGAGACCAACGAAGCAGCGCGCGGCGCGAGGCGGCGGACGAGAAAAGACAGGAAGGCGTGCGTCATGAACGGGCGAAAAACCAAAGAGTCACGTGCTGAAGCACGGCGCTCGGCGCGCTGTACTCATGTAGGGCATACAAGGGGTGTAACGGCCGCGCGCAGCAAAACTTCATCGTCATGCGCGCGTTTGTTTTACCTTGTGCGAGTCGCCATGTGGCCCCTTGTTTTCAGGGCCCGATGGCGCGCTGCGCAAAAGCGCTCATTGTAGAGACATGCCGCGCTGGTGAGGTGAAATTGCGCCATACCTGCAGCAATCCGCGGGGGCGAGGCGCACGAGGCCGGGACGGGCGCTAGAATGCGGCATCATGAGTGTTTCGGAATCGTAGAGTCATGCGCATATTGCTAGTCGAAGACGACCGGATGATTGCCGAGGGCGTGCGCAAAGCGTTACGTGGCGAAGGCTTTGCTGTCGACTGGGTGGAAGACGGCGAGGCGGCGCTCAGCGCGGCCGGCGGTGAACCTTACGATCTGGTGCTGCTCGATCTCGGGCTGCCCAAGCGCGACGGCCTCGACGTGCTGCGTGCATTGCGCGCACGCGGTCATACGCTGCCGGTGCTGATCGTGACGGCGCGTGACGCCGTGGCCGATCGCGTCAAAGGACTCGACGCGGGTGCCGACGATTACCTCGTCAAACCTTTCGATCTCGACGAACTCGGCGCCCGCATGCGCGCGCTGATTCGGCGTCAGTCGGGCCGCAGCGATTCGACCATCCGCCACGGCACGCTCACGCTCGATCCCGCTTCGCACCAGGTGACGCTGGCCGGCACGCCGGTTGCGCTGTCCGCGCGCGAATTTGCGCTGCTCGAAGCGCTGATTGCGCGGCCCGGCGCGGTGCTCTCGAAGAGCCAGCTCGAAGAAAAAATGTATGGCTGGGGTGAGGAAATCGGCAGCAATACCGTCGAGGTGTACATCCACGCGCTGCGCAAGAAGCTCGGCGCCGACCTGATCCGCAACGTGCGAGGCCTCGGCTACATGATCGCGAAGGACGCCTGAGCCGATGCGTTCCATTCGTCGTCAATTGCTGTTCTGGCTGCTTGCCATCGTGTTGCTCGGCGTCGGCATCGCCGGCTGGCTGATCTACCGTCAGGCGCTCGCCGAAGCCAACGAACTGTTCGATTACCAGTTGCAGGAGATTGCCGAAGCGCTGCCGTCCGAGCCCTTCTCGCAGGTGCTCGGCTCGCGCGATACCGGCGACGAAGGCATCGTGCTGCAGATCTGGAATCGCAACGGGGCGTTGATGTACTACTCGCGGCCGCGCGCGCCGCTCGCGCCGCGCGCCGAACTCGGCTTTTCAACCGAGCGCACCGACCGCGGCGACTGGCGCGTGTACGGCGCGATCGTCGGCGATAACGTCGTGCAACTGGCCCAGCCGGTGTCGGTGCGCAACCGCCTTGCTGCGAACGTGGCGTTACGCACGCTATGGCCGTTGATCGTACTGCTGCCGTTGCTGGGGTTGGCGGTGTGGATGGTGGTCGGGCGCGGACTCAGGCCGCTGCGCCGGGTAACCGGGGCGCTCGATACACGCCATCCGGAAGCGCTCGATCCGCTGCCCGACAGCCGCCTGCCGCTCGAAGTGCAGCCGCTGGTGCGCGCGCTCAATGGCCTGCTGCAGCGTCTCGCCACAGCGCTCGACACACAGAAGGCGTTCGTTGCCGATGCCGCGCACGAACTGCGCACACCGCTCGCCGCGGTGCAGATCCAGACACAACTCGTTGCGCGTGCGACCGACGACGCCACGCGCAGTGAAGCGCTCGCCGATCTGCAGGCAGGCGTCACGCGAGCGACGCGTCTCGCCGAACAGTTGCTGGCGTTGGCGCGTTCGGAACCGGACGGGCACACCCAGACCCAGGCGATCGATCTGCACGCGTTGCTCGAAGACTGCGTGATGGCCTACGCGCCGCTCGCGCAGCAACGTGGTGTCGATCTCGGCATTGAGTCGAGCGAGGCTGCTAGCGTGACTGGCAATGCGGACGCGCTGCGGGTGATGTTCAATAACCTGGTGGACAACGCAACCAAATACACACCGCGCGGCGGCCGGGTGGATGTGAGCCTGACCGTCGAGGCGGGGCATCCGGTCGTGCGCATTGGCGACAGCGGACCGGGCATTCCGCCCGCCGAGCGCGAGCGTGTGTTCGACCGCTTCTATCGTGCCGGGGCGAGCGCCGATCGCGCCCGCACGGATGTCTCCGGTAGTGGACTGGGGCTGGCGATCGTGCGGCGTATCGCGCTTCAGCATGACGCGAGCGTGACACTGGGCGAAGCACCGGCCGGTGGCCTCGAAGTGAGCGTGCGGTTCTGACGGGGAAAGTGCGTCGCGTGGTCGAAAGCAGGCCGTTTTGCCGAAGTTCCCCTGCTTAAGACTCTTTTAAGCGATAGCACGTACGCTTCATCCCATCCCCAAAGCCTTCCTCCCTGTCAGGAGCTCACGATGAATGCGAAAACCCTGTCCCGCAGTGCTGTTGCCGTGGCCGTTGTCGTCGCGCTGTCCGCCGGTTATGTGGCTGGCCACCGCGATCTGCCCGCGCCGCAGGTTATCGCGCCGGCGCAGGCCGCCGCGATGATGCCTGCCGAAGCTGCGGCAAAGACCGGCATCCCCGATTTCTCAGGCCTCGTCGAGACCTATGGTCCCGCTGTCGTCAACATCAGCGCGAAGCATGTCGTCAAGCAGACCGCTCTGCGCAGCGGCGGCGACAATGGCGAAAACGGCGGCAACGCCCAGCAGCTGCCGATTGATCCGAGCGACCCGTTCTACCAGTTCTATAAACACTTCTTCGGCGGCATGCCCGGCATGCAAGGTGGCGACGGCGGCGGCGATCAAGGCGACCAGCCGAGTGCGAGTCTCGGTTCAGGCTTTATCGTCAGCAGCGACGGCTACATCCTGACCAATGCGCACGTGGTCGATGGCGCAAACGTCGTGACCGTGAAGCTGACCGACAAGCGCGAGTTCCGCGCCAAGGTGGTGGGTGCCGACAAGCAATCCGACGTGGCCGTGCTGAAGATCGATGCGAGCAATCTGCCGATCGTGAAGATCGGCGACCCGAGCCAGAGCAAGGTCGGCCAGTGGGTGGTGGCAATCGGCTCGCCCTATGGTTTCGACAACACGGTGACCTCGGGCATCATCAGCGCGAAGTCGCGCTCGCTGCCGAACGAAAACTACACTCCGTTCATCCAGACCGACGTGCCGGTGAACCCCGGCAACTCGGGTGGTCCGCTGTTCAACCTGCAAGGCGAGGTCATCGGTATCAATTCGATGATCTACTCGCAAACGGGCGGCTTCCAGGGGCTGTCATTCGCGATTCCGATCAACGAAGCGATCAAGGTCAAGGACGATCTCGTCAAGACGGGTCACGTAAGCCGTGGGCGCCTCGGTGTTGCCGTGCAAGGCATGAACCAGACGCTGGCCAACTCGTTCGGCTTGACCAAGCCGAACGGCGCGCTCGTGAGCTCGGTGGACCCGGGCGGCCCGGCGGCCAAAGCCGGCCTGCAACCCGGCGACGTGATCACCGCGGTGAACGGTTCGCCGGTGGCGGATTCGACCGATCTGCCTTCGCAGGTCGCGAGCCTCGCACCTGGCAGTTCGGCGACCATCACCGTGTGGCGCGACAAGTCGAGCAAGGACATTAAGGTGACGCTCGGCTCGATGTCGGATACCAAGGTCGCGAAGAACGACAATGCGCCTGAGCAGGTTCAGGGGCGTCTCGGGGTCGCGGTGCGGCCGCTTACGCCGGACGAAAAGAGTAACGCTTCGGTGTCGCACGGCTTGCTGGTGCAGCAGTCGGGCGGCGCGGCCGAGAACGCCGGGATCCAGCCGGGCGACGTGATTCTGGCGGTGAACGGCCGTCCGGTGACGAGCGTCGACCAGTTGAAGCAGATGATCTCGCAGGCGGGCAACAGCATCGCTCTTCTGATCCAGCGTGACAACGCGCAGATTTTTGTGCCGGTGGACCTCGGTTGACGTAAAACTTGCCGGTCCGTTTGCATAAAATGCCCACGGACCGGCGCCTTGTACGGGCAGGGCGCTCGCCTTTTGCCGCGACGGTAGTCTCAACGCGGGCCAGCAGGTTGGATGTTGTTGGGAAAGGTGGTCTGGGACTCAGGCGGGCACGGCAGTTGCAGTTGTCTGTCGGGGGTAGACCCACCAGGACTCTAACAAGGAGCGATGCAATGAAATTTCAAGGCAATCAGCGACGTCTCGTGGCGGCGGCGCTAACCGCGGCGCTGACGCTAGGTCTCGCGGGTGGCGCCTGGGCGCAGCAGTCGAACGACACGACCGGCGGCACCACCAGCGAGAGCGATAGCGCTGGCAACGTCAACGGCGGCGGCATGCCGCAGATCCAGCATCAGGGCGGCGTGGCCTACGTATCGGGCGGCGTCGGCAGCGACGAGTCGAAGGCGCTCCAGGGTGCCGAAAGCCACTGGCCGCTGGCGCTGCGCTTTACCGGCCCGGGCTCCGACTTCCTCGCCGACGTGCACGTGCAGATCGTCGACGCACACGGCGCGGATGTGCTGCAGGCCGATTCGCGCGGTCCCTATATGCTCGTGAGGTTGCGTCCGGGCCGTTATACGGTGCACGCGCGCTACAAGAGCGACGATCAGCAAAAGGCAGTGACAGTGCCCGCCCAGGGCGGCACCAAGTCGGCCTTCTACTGGAATACGCAGTAACACGTGCCGAATTCGCCGGCCGCGCGAAGGTTGCGCAATTGGCCGAAGATTGGCCGATAATGAAGCCACGGGTGCTCCCCGTGGCTTTTTTCATTCTGAAAGCCGCCGCCGGGCGTTGAAGTCCGAGCCATTCCTGGGACGCTTCGTGTGGATGGCTGCCCGATCATTTTTTGACCGCTGCCTGAACCGCCGTTTTATCGCATACGGAGTCCTGACATGAGCGATCCCACGCCGCCCGCAGGGAGTCCCCCGGGGACCGCCCACGGCGCTTCGGGTTCCGGTGCGGCTGCCGGCGCTCATCGCATCGAGATTAGCGTCAACCATCACCGGGTGCGGGTGATCCATCAGGGCGTCACGATGGCCGACACGCAGGGCGCGCTCACGCTTACGGAGAGCGGCCTGCCCGAGGTATTTTATTTTCCGCGCGGCGATGTCAATATGGCGCGGCTCGAAAGCTCGAACCATACGTCGCGTTGCCCGTTCAAGGGCGAGGCGTCTTATTTCCATCTGCGCACCGAAGACGGCCTGGTTGAGAATGCCGCCTGGTGTTATGAGAATCCGCTCGACGGGGTCCAGCAGATCAAGGGCTATCTGGCGTTTTATGCTTCGCGTGTCGACCGCATCTATCAGACATCCTGATTGTGTAGACGGCGCGTTTCTCGGGGGAGTGGGTCATGGAGCTGAACAACGCGTTACGGATTGCGCTTGCACCGGCCGATGTCTGGGACGCGCTGCAAGACATCGCGTTGTTGCGCGCGAGTCTCGACAACTGCGAGTCGTTCAGCCGCCTTGCGGGCGGCGAGTATGCGTTGACGCTGACGGTGCCGCTCGGACCGTTGCGCGCCCGCTACGAAGTGCGCGCCCATGTCGCCAACAAGAATCCGGTACAGCTCGACGAGCCGCATCGTGCGCTCAACTTCAAGGCGCGCGCCGAAGGTGTCGGATCGCTGCGTGGACAGATCGATGTGACGCTGCGCGCGGACGATTCAGGGTCGAACAAGGCGCCGAGCACGCGGATCGATTATTCGGTGTGGGCCACCTTGACGGGGCCCCTCGCCGAATTGCCGACGCGCCAGATCGAGAATGCGCTGCACGAGCTAGCCGACGATTTCTTCACGGAGTTCTGCGCGGTCGTGCAGGCCAAGCATGGGCAAGGTCCAAACCGCGCGCGCGGCACCCACAGCCGGCGGCAGCATGTATTCCTGCGGCCGATCAACCTTGGCAGCGTAGCGCGCCGGGTCAGGCCGCACGATCACGGAGGCTCGCTCTCCGGGCGTGCCACCAGCACGCTGTTCGGGGCACGCTCGCATAGCGTGTCGCATCGCGAGCCGACGCCGCATGCCATGCCGAACTGGGCGTGGGCCGCGATGATCTTCGTGGTGGCGTTGCTGCTTTATGCCGCGCACTGGTTCAGTACCCAGAGCTGAGTGGACCTCAGGCTTTCTTCGCCTCGCCATTCGCGCCGGTGCGTAACGCCGGACTGAGCCGCAGCGCGTCGAACATGGCTTCCACCATCTGCTGCGCGTGCTCGGCGAAATCGGTGGAGTCGGGCAGAATCAGCATGTCTCTCAGCGAACCGCCAACGAACGCATGCAGCATCGTGGCTGCCAGTTTCGTGTCGAGATCGGGCGGCATCTGGCCTTTGGAGATTGCGTTGCGCAGGCCGATCTCGATCTTGCCGAGCCCCTCACGCATGTTGGTCTGATAACGGACCATCACCGGGCCCATATCTTCTACGAACTCGCATTTCAGAAACAGAATGTCGAATACGCGTCGCCGCCGCGGATCGGCCGCGGTGTCGCGCAGACACAGCGTGCAGATTTCGATTAGCCGTCCGAGCGGATCGGCCTCTTCCGGGTTGATCGACGCGGCCTTCAGTTCGTCGAGCGGCAGCAGCACGCGGTCGAACATCTCGGTGAAGAGGTCGCCTTTGTTGGCGAAGTGCCAGTAGATCGCCCCGCGGGTGACGCCCGCGGCCTGGGCGATGTCAGCCAGCGACGTGCGCGACACGCCTTTCTCGAAAAAGACCTTCTCGGCGGCATCGAGAATGCCGGCGCGCGTCTCCAACGCCTCTTCCTTGGTCCTTCTGACCATTTCGTCTGACCTGCGTATTGGTGGGATTACCCGGACACTTTTAAACGTGGCCCGTCACAATCCGCCCGCGCGTTTCGTCTTTAGCGAGCAGGTATTGCCTTGGACTGCCTGAAAGGATAGCGAAAGACACTTTTACATGCATTCGCGAATGTATATATAATAGCACCCCATCGATCGGATAGCCCAAGCCGTGACGACCGGTTAATATCCGTCACTGTTGCCTTTCAGAAAGCTTATGCGCCGTCCCAAAAGGGTTGACGGCGTGCGGCATTTCCCGGTTTGGCGCATATCGCCCGGGGTGCAGAGCGGGTCCGCACCACTGGGCTTCCGGTTACGCGTCGTAAGACGCATGCGTGCGCTGTCGTCCCCGGGGTAGGGATGCGCGCACTTTTCATTCTCTCAGCCTTGACAGAGGTCGCTCCATGCGCGTCGAACGGGTTCCATTTCGCTTAATCAGTGCCGCGACGGCTGCCGTATTGCTGGCAGCGTGCGGACCAAAACAATCGGCCCCGCCACAACAAACACCCGAAGTCGGCATCGTCACCGTCCAGCCGTCGGCCGTGCCGGTCGTCACCGAATTGCCGGGCCGCACCAATGCTTTCCTCGTGGCGCAAGTGCGCGCGCGGGTGGACGGCATCGTGCTGCGCCGTGAGTTCACCGAAGGCAGCGAAGTGAAAGCCGGTCAGCGTCTTTACAAGATCGACCCGGCGCCTTACATCGCGCAACTGAACAGCGCCAAGGCGACGCTTGCCAAGGCTCAGGCAAACCTCGTGTCCGTCACGGCGCAGGCCAGCCGCTACAAGGTGCTGGTCGCGGCCAACGCAGTCAGCAAGCAGGACTACGACAACGCAGTCGCTTCGGAAGGCCAGGCTGCGGCGGACGTCGCTTCGGGCAAGGCCGCTGTGGATACCGCGCAGATCAATCTCGGCTACACGGACGTCGTCTCGCCGGTGAGCGGCCAGGTCGGCATTTCGCAGGTGACGCCGGGCGCGTATGTGCAGGCGAGCGCGGCTACGTTGATGTCGACGGTCCAGGAACTGGATCCGATGTACGTCGACCTCACGCAATCGAGTCTCGACGGCCTCAAGCTGCGTCGCGATGTGCAGGAAGGTCGTCTGAAGACGAGCGGTCCGGATGCGGCGAAGGTCACGCTGATTCTCGAAGACGGCCGTACCTACTCCGAGAAGGGCAAGCTGCAGTTCAGCGACGTCACGGTCGATCAGAGCACCGGTTCCGTCACTGTGCGCGCGCTGTTCCAGAACAAGGACCGTGTGCTGCTGCCGGGCATGTTCGTGCGCGCGCGCATCGAGGAAGGCGTGAACGATCAGGCGATTCTCGTACCGCAGATCGGCGTGACGCATGACCAGAAGGGCACGCCCACCGCGCTCGTCGTCGGTGCGGACAACAAGGTCGCATTGCGTCAGCTCGTCACCTCGCGCACGTATGGCTCGAACTGGGTGGTCGACAGTGGCCTGAATCCGGGTGACCGCGTGATCGTGCAGGGGACCGACAAGGTTCGCCCTGGCATGGACGTCAAGACTGTCGCGGCGCAACTGCCTGCTTCCTCCGACGCGGCTGCTGCAGCTGCGCCGGCCGCCAGCGGTGCCCAGACGGCTCAGGCTGCTTCTGCAGCATCGGGCGCGCAATAACAGGGAGCCTGTTTCATGGCAAAGTTTTTTATCGATCGCCCGATTTTTGCATGGGTGATCGCCATCATTTTGATGCTCGCGGGCCTCGCGTCGATCTTTACGCTACCGATCGCGCAATACCCGACCATCGCGCCGCCGGCCGTGCAGATCAGCGCAACGTACCCGGGCGCATCGGCGAAGACGGTGGAAAACACCGTCACGCAGGTGATCGAGCAGCAGATGAGCGGTCTCGACCACTTGCTGTATATCTCGTCCACTTCCGATGACTCGGGTACGGCCACCATCACGCTGACGTTCGCCGCCGGCACCAATCCTGACATCGCGCAGGTGCAGGTGCAGAACAAGCTGCAGTTGGCTACGCCGCTGCTTCCGCAGGCCGTGCAGCAGCTCGGTACCAAGGTCACCAAGTCGAGCAGCAGCTTCCTGCTCGTGATGGCCTTTAACTCCGAAGACGGCAGCATGAACAAGTACGACCTGGCGAACTACGTCGCGTCGAACATCGAAGACCCGGTCAGCCGGATCGACGGTGTGGGTACGGTCACGCTGTTCGGCTCGCAGTACGCCATGCGGATCTGGCTCGATGCGAACAAGCTCACCAACTTCGGTCTCACGCCGGTCGATGTGCAGACCGCATTGACCGCGCAGAACGTGCAGGTCGCCGGCGGCTCGCTTGGCGGCACGCCGGCGGTGCCGGGTCAGGCACTGCAGGCCACGATCAGCGAAGCAACACTGCTGCAGACGCCGGAGCAGTTCGGCAACATTCTGCTGAAGGTGAATCAGGACGGCTCGCGCGTGCTGCTGAAGGACGTGGCGCGCATCGATCTGGGCGGCGAAAACTACAACTTCGACACCAAGTACAACGGTGTGCCGACGGCCGGCTTCGGGATTCAGCTGGCCACGGGCGCCAACGCGCTGGCTACGGCCAAGGCGGTGCGCGCGAAGGTCGACCAGTTGTCGAAGTACTTCCCGCACGGTCTTGTCGTGAAGTATCCGTATGACACGACGCCGTTCGTGCGCCTGTCGATCGAAGAAGTGGTCAAGACGCTGCTCGAAGGGATCGTGCTGGTGTTCCTGGTCATGTACCTGTTCCTGCAAAACCTGCGCGCGACGTTGATTCCGACGATCGCGGTGCCGGTGGTGCTGCTCGGTACGTTCGCGATCATGAGCGCGGTGGGCTTCTCGATCAACGTGCTGTCCATGTTCGGGCTGGTGCTTGCCATTGGTCTGCTGGTGGACGATGCGATCGTGGTGGTGGAGAACGTCGAGCGGGTGATGGCCGAAGAGGGCCTGTCGCCGCGCGACGCGACGCGCAAGGCCATGGACCAGATTACCGGTGCGCTGGTCGGTGTGGCGCTCGTGCTGTCGGCGGTGTTCGTGCCGGTGGCGTTCTCGGGCGGCTCGGTAGGCGCCATTTACCGGCAGTTCTCGCTGACCATCGTGTCGGCGATGGTGCTGTCCGTGCTGGTCGCATTGGTGTTGACGCCGGCACTCTGCGCGACGATTCTCAAACCGATTCCGCAAGGCCATCACGAAGAGAAGAAGGGTTTCTTCGGCTGGTTCAACCGAACCTTCGAGAAGAGCCGCGACAAGTACCACAGTGGTGTGCACCACGTGATCAAGCGCTCGGGCCGCTGGCTCATCATCTACCTGGTGGTGATCGTGGCGGTGGGCATGCTGTTCGTGCGTCTGCCGAAGTCGTTCCTGCCGGATGAAGACCAGGGCACGATGTTCGTGCTGGTGCAGACGCCGTCGGGCTCGACCCAGGAGACCACCGCGCATGCGCTGAAGGACATTTCGGACTACCTGCTCGACAAAGAGAAGGGCATCGTGGAATCCGTCTTCACAGTGAACGGTTTCAGCTTTGCCGGCCGCGGCCAGAACGCGGGTCTCGTGTTCGTGCGGATGAAGGACTACTCGCAGCGCCAACATGCCGACGAGAAGGTTCAGGCACTCGTAGGCCGCCTGTTCATGCACTTCGCGGGCTATAAGAATGCGCTGGTGTATCCGGTCAACCCGCCGTCGATTCCGGAATTGGGTACGGCATCGGGCTTCGACTTTGAACTGGAAGACCGTGCAGGGCTTGGCCACGAGAAGCTGATGGAAGCGCGCAACATGCTGCTCGGCATGGCCGCGAAGGATCCGGTGTTGGCGCAGGTACGTCCGAACGGGCTGAACGACACGCCGCAGTTCAACGTGACGATCGACCATGAGAAGGCTGCCGCGCTCGGCGTGTCGCTCGCCACGATCGACCAGACGTTCTCGATCGCCTGGGCATCGGCCTATGTGAACAACTTCCTCGATACCGACAGCCGGATCAAGAAGGTGTACCTGCAGGCTGACGCACCATTCCGGATGAACCCGGAAGATCTGAACGACTGGTACGTACGTAACGGCGCCGGCACGATGGTCCCGTTCTCGGCGTTCACGACCGGCACGTGGGCCTACGGTTCGCCGAAGCTCGAGCGCTACAACGGTATTTCCGCGGTGGAAATCCAGGGTGCGGCTGCGCCTGGCAAGAGTACGGGTCAGGCGAACGCGGCAATCGAGGCGATTGCGGCCAAGCTGCCGGCGGGTATCGGTTACGAGTGGACAGGTTTGTCGTTCCAGGAAATCCAGTCTGGTTCGCAAGCGCCTATCCTCTACGGTATCTCGATCCTCGTGGTGTTCCTGTGTCTCGCGGCGCTGTATGAAAGCTGGTCGATCCCGTTCTCGGTGATCATGGTGGTGCCGCTCGGCGTGTTGGGCGCACTGCTGGCCGCTACGCTGCGTGGCCTCGAGAACGACGTGTTCTTCCAGGTGGGTCTGTTGACCACCGTGGGGTTGTCGGCGAAGAACGCGATTCTGATCGTGGAATTCGCCCGCGAACTGCAGCAGGGCGAAGGCATGGGGCCGGTCGAGGCTGCGCTGGAAGCCGCGCGTCTGCGGTTGCGGCCAATCCTGATGACCTCGCTCGCGTTCATTCTCGGCGTGATGCCGCTTGCTATCAGTAACGGTGCTGGGTCTGCGAGCCAGCACGCGATTGGTACCGGCGTGATCGGCGGGATGCTGACGGCGACCTTCCTCGCGATTTTCATGATCCCGATGTTCTTCGTCGTGGTTCGTGCAAAGTTCGGCGGCGAGAAGGAAGATCCGGATGCGGCGCTCGAACACTATAACCAGCACCATCCTCATGATCCGCAGGGCGACGGTCATGATGGAAGCGGCTCGGGCAAGGAAGGACATTGAGATGCAAAAACACTCTTTGATAGCAGTGGCGGTCGCGTTCCTCGCTGCAGCTTGCACGATGGAGCCGAAGTACGACCGGCCGGCCGCACCGGTGTCGGGAACGTTTCCGACGGACGGCGTCTACGCGACGCAGCCGGGCCCGGCGAACGGCGGCGCGCGTAGCGCGAACGCCCAGGCCGCGTCCGATATCGGCTGGCGCGACTTCTTCGTCGATCCGCGCCTGCAACGGTTGATTGAGATTGCGCTGAAGAACAACCGCGATCTGCGCGTGTCGGTGCTGAATATCCAGCAATCGCAGGCGCAGTACCGGGTGGTGCGCGCGGGGCTTCTGCCGTCCGTCAGCGCGGCGGGTTCGGAGACGCGCACGCGTACTCCGGCGGATCTCGCGCTGCCGGGCGAGGAGCTCAGCACTGAGTATTCCGTCGGGCTGAATGCCTCGTGGGAACTCGACTTCTTCGGCCGGATTCGCAGCCTGAAGGATCAGGCGTTGGATCAATACCTCGCCACGGCGCAGGCGCGTAAGGCGGCGGAGATCTCGCTGGTGTCGCAGGTGGCGGATCAGTATCTGACGGTGCTGTCGTATGACGATCTGCTGAAGGTCACCGAAGGCACGCTGAAGACCGCGCAGGAATCGTATCGGATCAACAAGCTGCAGTTCGACAACGGCACAGGTTCCGAGCTCGATCTGCGCCAGGCGCAAACGGTGGTCGAGCAGGCCAATGCGAACTACCAGGCCGAGGCGCGCTTGCGTGCCCAGGCGGTCAACGCGCTGGTGCTGCTGGTTGGCGAGCCGTTGCCTGACGATCTGCCGCCGGGTCTGACGCTCGACAACCAGAATCTCCTCACGGATGTTCCGGCTGGCTTGCCGTCGGATCTGTTGACGCGGCGTCCGGACATCATGGAAGCCGAGGAGAACCTGCTGGCCGCCAACGCGAATATCGGTGCAGCGCGCGCAGCGTTCTTCCCGAAGATTTCGTTGACGGGCAACTTCGGCACGCTGAGTCCGACGTTGGGTACGCTGTTCAAGCCGGGTTCGGCGGCGTGGGGTTTCACACCGACGATCACCTTGCCGATTTTCGCTGGCGGTGAGAACAAGGCTAACCTCGATCTCGCTCACGTGCAGAAGAACATCCAGGTCGCGACGTACGAAAAGGCGATCCAGACGGCCTTCCGCGAAGTGGCGGACGGACTCGCGGCGCGCGGCACGTACGACGAGCAGATTGCGGCGCTCGAACGCGATACCTTCGCGGAACAGCGGCGTCTGGATCTGTCGGATCTGCGTTATCGCAATGGCGTGGACAGCTATCTGTCGGTGCTGACTGCGCAGACCGATCTGTATTCGGCGCAGCAGGCATTGATTTCGGCGCGGGTCGCGCGGCTGACGAACCTGGTCGACCTGTATCAGTCGCTTGGTGGCGGGTGGATCGAACACAGCGGCGATCAACCGCGTCCGGCCGATGCACCGGTGGACTACAGCGCGGCGCCGGGTGCAACGGCGGCGGCTTCTGCGCCTGCGGTGAATTAAGCACAGGGTGCGATAGTTCCAACGGCAGGCGGCGGGCTGTTGTTCTAGGCCTGCTGCTTACGTAGCAAACAGAAACGCCACGGCATGCCGTGGCGTTTCTGTTTCAGCGCTGCCGCGTCTATCGCACGACCTTTTCCGCGTGGCCTGTGCGCTCGGGCTTGCGGGCATCGCACGAGTGTCACCTCGCACCCGCCAGCTTTTCTCTCATTCAAACTCAGTGCAAATCCGCAGCCCTCAGCATTTCATCGCCCGGAGCGGCTTCTTCATTGCCGCCACGTCCATCGAAATCATGCCCAGCGCGGCGGATTTCGCGCCTCGCGGTACGCTCTCCTTTGACGCCGTTAAACACCAGATTCAGCACGACGGCAGACACCGAGGCCAACAGAATCCCGCTATGCAACAGCGGTGAAAGCGCTGGTGGCAGCCTGGAGAAAAACTGCGGCGACACCACCGGCACGAGACCGAGACCGATGCTCACCGCGACGATGAACAGGTTGTGGTGGTTTTTCACGAAGTCGACCTTCGACAGCACCTTGATGCCGTTCGCGGCCACCATCCCGAACATCACGATGCCTGCACCGCCGAGCACGAACGCCGGCACCGACGCGACCACCTGAGCCATCTTCGGAAACAGACCAAGCAGCACGAGGATCACACCGCCCGTCGCGCAGACGAAGCGGCTCTTCACACCCGTCACGCCGATCAGCCCCACGTTCTGCGAGAACGATGTATGGGGGAACGAGTTGAAGATGCCGCCGATCAACGTACCCAGGCCATCCACACGCAGGCCACGCACGAGGGTCTTCTGATCCACGGGGCGGTCCACCATATCGCCGACCGCGAGGAACATGCCGGTCGATTCGATGAACGTGACGAACATCACGGTGACCATCGTCGCGATGGCGAGCGGATCGAAGTGCGGCAGGCCGAAGTGGAACGGCATCACGATGCCCACCCACGGCGCGGCCGTCACACCTGCCATGTTGACGCGGCCAAGCAGCGCGGCGATCACAAAGCCAGCGACGATGCCGAGCAACACGGAGATGTTGGCCACGAAGCCTTTGCCGAACTTGTTGATCAGCAGGATCAGCGTGAGCACGACGAGCGACAGGCCCAGATACACCGGATTGCCGTAATCAGGATTGCCGACACCGCCGGCCGCCCAGTTGATACCGACCTCCATCAGCGACAAGCCGATCACCGAGATCACCACGCCGATCACCACGGGCGGGAAGAACCGCAACAGCTTGCCGACAGCAGGGGCCAGTAATATGCCCACCACGCCGGCCGCGATCGTCGAACCGAAGATATCGAGAATACCCAGACTCGGGTTGGTGCCGATCGCCACCATCGGGCCGACGGCCGCAAACGTGCAGCCCATGATGACGGGCAGGCGAATGCCGAAGATCCACAGGCCGAGCGTCTGGATCAGCGTGGCGATGCCGCAGGAGAAGAGATCGGCGCTGATCAGGAACGCAATCTGATCTTTCGGCAGTTTGAGCGCGCTGCCGACGATCAGCGGCACCGCCACTGCGCCGGCATACATGACGAGGACGTGCTGAATGCCGAGCGTGAGCAACTGGCCTGCGGGCAGTCGCTCGTCGCACGGGTGAACCGTGTTCGATTGCATTTTGTCTCTCTCCACCATCTCGTTTTGGGATGACTCCAAGGTATGCGGAGAGAAAAAGCACAACAAGACCACTGGGGCCTATTCCGGGCTTCGCGACGATCATATGGGTGAGGGCAATTTGAAAGCCGATCGAAATGCGTGGGCCGCGCAAACAGGCTGTGAGCCCCGCGCTGCGGTGCGAAGGTCGGACCGCAGCACGGGGCTGATGTAAAGCGATATGTGTGAGAATCCATGAGGTGTATTCGAGGCGACGCATAGTGCCGTTTTGGCGCCGCTTCCGGAGTGGCGGGGTTAACCCGCAATTGGCGTTTCCCGGAGCCCCCGCTCTCTCAAACATGCAATCGTCGATGACACATGCCTTGAACTGGCGGTGGTGAACGCTGGAATACGCGCGCCGCAGTTTTCGGCGATCATAGGCGCCGGTCGTGTTGAAGGTTCAAGCCGCGCATCACGAGATTGATTCAAGAACTACAGGAGCATTCACCATGAAGACGAAAGCAGCCATCGCATGGAAGGCCGGCGCACCGCTGACGATCGAGGAAGTCGATCTGGAAGGGCCGCGTGCCGGCGAAGTGCTGATCGAAGTGAAAGCCACCGGTATTTGCCACACCGACTACTACACGTTGTCGGGCGCGGACCCGGAAGGCATCTTCCCAGCGATTCTTGGCCATGAAGGCGCGGGCGTAATCGTCGACGTCGGGCCGGGCGTCGGCACCCTGAAGAAGGGCGATCACGTGATTCCGCTCTACACGCCGGAGTGCCGTCAGTGCAAGTTCTGTCTGTCGCGCAAGACCAATCTGTGTCAGGCGATTCGTTCGACGCAGGGCAAAGGGCTCATGCCCGATGCCACTTCGCGCTTCTCTCTGGACGGCAAGCCGTTGTTCCATTACATGGGGACGTCGACGTTCTCGAACTACATCGTGGTGCCGGAGATTGCGGTGGCGAAGGTGCGTGAAGACGCGCCGTTCGACAAGATCTGCTACATCGGCTGCGGTGTGACGACTGGCGTCGGCGCAGTGGTGTACTCGGCCAAGGTCGAGGCGGGTGCGAACGTGGTGGTGTTCGGTCTCGGCGGGATCGGGCTGAACGTGATCCAGGGCGCGAAGATGGTGGGCGCGGACAAGATCATCGGCGTCGATCTGAACCCGGGGCGGGTCGAGCTCGCGAAGAAATTCGGTATGACGCACTTCATCAACCCGACGGAAGTCGAGAACGTCGTCGATCATATCGTTCAACTGACCGACGGCGGCGCCGACTACTCGTTCGAATGCATCGGCAACACGAAGGTGATGCTCCAGGCGCTCGAGTGCACGCACAAGGGCTGGGGACAGTCGTTCATCATCGGCGTGGCGGCAGCAGGTGAAGAAATCAGCACCCGTCCGTTCCAGCTCGTGACGGGTCGTCAATGGAAGGGTTCCGCATTCGGCGGCGCACGTGGCCGCACCGATGTGCCGAAGATCGTCGACTGGTACATGGAAGGCAAGATCAACATCGACGATCTGATCACGCATCGTCTGCCGCTCGATCGCATCAACGAAGGCTTCGACCTGATGAAGAAGGGCGAGTCGATCCGCTCGGTCGTGCTGTACTGATGCCGGATTCACCTTGCATTCAAGGGAGGGCGCGATGCTCGAACTGCTAGCCAATCACACCTGCTACGGCGGCGCGCAGCGTATCTACAAGCATGAGTCGAAGGTAATCGGGCTGCCGATGCGTTTTGCGGTGTATCTGCCGCCGCAAGCCACGCAGGGAGCCGATGCCGCGGAGGTGAAGGTGCCGGCGCTGTTCTACCTCGCGGGTCTCACCTGTACCGAGGAAACCTTCCCGATCAAGGCAGGCGCGCAGCGCTTCGCCGCGCAGCACGGGATTGCGCTGATCGCACCGGACACCAGTCCGCGCGGTGCGGGTATCCCGGGCGAAAGCGCGGCATGGGACTTCGGCGTGGGTGCGGGGTTTTATGTCGATGCGACCGAGGAACCCTGGTCGAAGCACTTCCGGATGTACTCTTACGTGCGCGACGAACTGCGGGAAACGGTGCTGGCGAATCTGCCGGTGGACGGCGAGAGGCTCGGCATCTTCGGTCACTCGATGGGCGGCCACGGCGCGCTGATGCTGGCGCTACGCAATCCGCAGATTTACCGCTCGGTGTCGGCGTTCGCGCCGATTGCGGCGCCCTCGATCTCTCCGTGGGGCGAGAAGGCATTCGGCGGCTATCTGGGCCAGGATCGGGAAGCGTGGAAGGCGTACGACGCGAGCGAACTGGTGGCGAACACTTCGCACAAGTTCGCGGAGGGGATTCTGATCGATCAGGGTCTGTCGGACCAGTTTCTTTCCGAGCAGTTATATCCTGATGTATTCGAAGCGGCGTGCCATGCCGCAGGACAGCCATTGACGTTGCGGCGTCACGTGGGCTACGACCACGGGTACTTTTTCATCTCGACGTTCATCGAGGATCATATTGCGCATCACGCGAAGGTTTTGCTCGCCTGATGCGCGATCTCTCACCGCCGGCCTAGCAAACTGGCGCCATATACCAAGGCGGCTAGCGCGGTGATCCAGAAGCTCGTCGGCCAATCGGTATAGAACGCGAGCGTGAGTCCCAGCCACGCTTGCACCAGCGCGAGCAGCGCCGCGAGCACGAGCCCGGTGGAGAGCCTTGTGGTGAGGTTCTGCGCCGCGGCCGCCGGCCCTACCATCAGCGTGAACACCAGCAACACGCCGACGATCTGCGTGCATGCCGCCACTGCCAGCGCCGCAATCGCCAGAAACAGCACCGACACGAGCCGCAGCGACACGCCCTTGGCCTCGGCCAATTCCGGTTGAAGCGAAGCGAACAGCAACGGCCGCATGATCGCGGCGAGCGCCAGCAGACTTAGAATACCGAGTCCCGCGAGCACGCCCAGCGTGGACGCGTTCACGCCGAGCACATTGCCGAACAGCAGTGCAGTGACCTGAGTCGCGTAAGCGGTAAAGAAGTGCAGAAACAGCAGGCCGAAGCCGAGCGCGAGCGAGAGGATCACGCCGATCGCCACATCGCGCCCCGCGAGTTTCTCGCCGAGCGCGCCCATGCCAACACCTGCCGCCAACGTGAAACCGATCATCCCCCAGATCGGCGAGATGCCAAGCAGCACCGCGCCAGTCGCGCCGGTGAAGCCGACGTGCGAGAGCGCGTGGCCTGCAAACGTCTGTCCGCGCATCACCAGAAAATAACCAACAATCCCCGCCAGCACCGCGACGATCCCCGACGCCGCGAATGCGTTCACCATGAAATCGTATTCAAACATCGTTCGTGTGTCCGTCGCGTGAGGCGTGGTGATGGCCGTGTGAGTGGCCATGGCCGTGCTTATGCCCGTGGCCCGACGCGCCGCCATGATCGTGATCATGCGCGTCGTCTTCGTGTTCGTGATCGTGCTTTTCGACTTCGACGTCGCCTGACATCACGAAGATGCGGCCATTCACGCGCATCACGTCGATGGCCGAGCCGTAGAGCCGCGACAGCACCGGCTTCGTGATCACTTCATCAACCGTGCCGAGTGCTGCGACTCCGCTGCCCAGGTACAGCACCCGGTCGAGCGCATGTAGCAGCGGGTTGAGCTCGTGCGCAGAGAACAGCACCGCGATGCCGAGTTCCTGCTGCACGTTGCGCACCAGTTCGACCACGCTCTTTTGATGATGCGGGTCCAGACTGATCAGCGGCTCATCGAGCAGCAGCAGTTTGGGATTGCCGAGCAGGCACTGCGCGAGCAACAGACGCTGACGCTCGCCACCCGACAGCTCCGACAAAGGCCGCGCCGCCAGTGCGCGACCGCCCACCAGATCCAGCACGCGTTCCACATCCGTGCGCGTTTTCGCGTCGGCGTGCGGCAGACCCCAGCGGTGACCATCGGCCGCCATCGCTACAAAATCGCGGCCGCGCACGCGGCGGCCGGCGAGCGCGGCGCGCGTCTGCGGCATATAACCGATCGACGCGTTGCCGCGCACTACCGGCTGACCGAGGACGCGGATCGTGCCGCTTGCCGCCGGCACGAGGCCGAGCACGGCGCGCATCAGTGTGGTTTTACCCGCGCCGTTCGGCCCGAGCACGCCGATGAATTCACCTTGATTCACCTGCAGACTGGTGTCGCGCAGGATGGCACGGCCGCCCAGTTCCAGCGTCACGTTCTCGAGTTCGAGAACGGGCGCGGCATTGGACGATGTGCGGCCAGTCAGAGTCATTACGTGGTTCCGTTGGTTACTGCCTTATTTGGCTGCCGCTGACGCCGCTGCCGGCGCACCGGTATCACCCGCCGCCAGCGCCGCGGAGAGCGCGTCCAGTTGCGAGAGCATCCACACCTGGTAGTTTTTGCCGGCCGGTTCCGTTTCCGTGACGCTCATGGTCGGCACGTGCGATTGCTGCGCGAGTTTCAGCATGCGTTTGGTCAGGGCCTCGGTTGCCTGGCTGTTATAGATCAGGACCCGCACGCGCTTTTCGCGCAGGTCGCGTTCGAACGCGGCGATATCCGATGCGCTCGCTTCCGTGTCGTTCATCGTCGCCAGCTGGAAGCGCATATTGCGCATCGTCAGGCCGACTGCATCCGACATGTAGCCGAACACCGGTTCCGTCGCCGTCACCGGCACGCCGGCATAGCGGCCGTGCAGATCGGCCACCTTGGCGTCGATCGGCTTGAGCGAATCGAGAAACTTCGCGAGGTTCGCATCGTACGCCGACTTGTTCGCCGGGTCAGCCGTTTCGAGTGCCGTGGTGACTGCGCGGGCTACTGCGGGCATGGTTGCCGGGTTATACCAGAGGTGCGGATTGTCGCCGCTTTTCTTGCCGATCAGGTCGGCGGCGACGATGATCGTGCGCTTTGCATTGTTCTTCGATGCGTTCAGCAGCTTCGCCATCCACGGATCGTAATCGGCGCCGTTGTAGACCACAAGGTTCGCGTGCTGCAATGCGCGGGCGGTCTTCGGGCTCGCTTCGAACAGATGCGGATCTTCGTCCGGGTTGCTCAGGATGCTGGTGACGTCCACATGGTCGCCGCCCAACTGATGCACCACGTCCCCGTAGAAGTTTTCCGCGGCGACCACCTGGATCTTCGCATCCTGCGCGAAGGCGCTCTGGCCGAGCGCCAGCACGGCGGCGCCGGCCACCAGATACTTCAACAGGCTGAGCGCACGGCGCGCATCGTGCCACTTCAAGCTGAGTTTGTTCATCGGTATCCCTGCTGCTAAAGAGTTGAATGCGAAGGGTGCCGGCCGATCCGGGAGAGCTTCGCGGTTAAGCGGGGATGCAATGATATAACGTATCTAATAAGTTTGTCAGCGGCTGAGGGCAGTCCGCTGCCGGCGTATTGCCGCCACAGGTGCGTGCCGCGGCCTCGACAGAGCACGACGAACGGACTCCACCCGGCACTGCCGCGCTGCACCATCGAAATCTCGTTAACCGCCTTGACATGACCGGACGCGTATCCGATCATTCGATCACCAACAGAGCAATTGTTCGCGCAACGAGCGTTCGCTCACCGCGCGACAAAACTCGAAACGAACCGGAGACACGCAGTGGCAACGCGATTGCAAGGGAAAGTGGCGATCCTCACAGGTGCAGCGAGCGGAATCGGCGAAGCCGTTGCCCGCCGGTATCTGGACGAAGGTGCGCGTTGCGTGCTGGTCGACGTCAAGCCGGCTGACGGCTTCGGGGCAGCGCTGCGCAACGCGGACGGCGACCGGGTGCTGACCATCAGCGCCGACGTCACGCGCCGCGAGGACATCCAGCGCATTGTCGCCAGCACGGTCGAACGCTTCGGCCAGATCGATATTCTCTTCAACAACGCTGCGCTGTTCGACATGCGTCCGATTCTCGACGAATCCTGGGACGTCTTCGACCGCCTTTTCGCCGTCAACGTCAAAGGTATGTTCTTCCTGATGCAGGCCGTCGCCCAGCGCATGGTCGAGCAGGGCCACGGCGGCAAGATCATTAACATGTCATCGCAGGCCGGCCGGCGCGGCGAGGCACTCGTTTCACACTACTGCGCAACCAAAGCCGCCGTACTAAGCTATACGCAGTCCGCTGCACTGGCGCTGGCGCCGCACAAGATCAACGTCAACGGGATCGCACCCGGGGTCGTGGATACGCCGATGTGGGATCAGGTCGACGCGCTCTTCGCGAAATATGAGAACCGTCAGCCCGGCGAAAAGAAGCGTCTGGTCGGCGAGGCGGTGCCGCTCGGCCGTATGGGTGTTCCCGACGACCTGACCGGCGCGGCGTTGTTCCTTGCTTCCGCTGATGCTGATTACATCACCGCACAGACGCTGAACGTCGACGGTGGCAACTGGATGAGCTAACCCGTGGGCCCTTACCTGCTTAACGCCCGTTTGCACAACAACGCAGTAAAACATAACGTACTAGAAAGGAGACAAGTGATGAAAGCAGCCATGAAACCCGCGCTCAAGGCCGTCGGTGCCGCCGCCGTTGCGTGCGCAGCGTTGAACGCCTCGGCCGCGACGGTGACGATCGCGACCTTGAACAACCCGGACATGATCGAGCTGAAAAAGCTGTCGCCGGCGTTCGAGCAGGCCAATCCGGACATCAAGCTGAACTGGGTGATCCTGGAAGAAAACGTGCTGCGTCAGCGCGCCACCACCGACATCACGACCGGCAGCGGCCAGTTCGACGTGATGACGATCGGTGCGTACGAGACGCCGCAATGGGGCAAGCGCGGCTGGCTCACCCCGATCACGAACCTGCCCGCCGCCTATGATCTGAACGACGTCGTGAAGACGGCGCGCGAGGGGCTGTCGTACAACGGCTCGCTGTATGCGCTGCCGTTCTACGTCGAAAGCTCGATGACGTACTACCGCAAGGACCTGTTCGCAGCGAAGGGTCTGACGATGCCGGATCAGCCGACTTATGACCAGATCCAGCAATTCGCCGACAAGCTCACCGACAAGGCCAACGGCATCTACGGCATCTGCCTGCGCGGCAAGGCCGGTTGGGGCGAAAACATGGCGTACGCGACCACGGTCGTGAACACCTTCGGCGGCCGCTGGTTCAACGAGAAGTGGGAACCGCAATTGACGTCGCCGGAATGGAAGAAGGCTATCGGCTTCTACGTCAACCTGCTGCAAAAAGACGGCCCTCCGGGAGCGAGCTCGAACGGCTTCAACGAAAACCTGACGCTGATGTCATCGGGCAAATGCGCGATGTGGATCGATGCGACGGTGGCGGCCGGCATGCTGTACAACAAGCAGCAATCGCAGATCGCCGACAAGGTGGGTTTTGCTGCCGCTCCGACCGAAGTGACGCCGAACGGCGCACACTGGCTGTGGGCCTGGGCGCTGGCAATTCCGAAGTCGTCCAAGCAGGCTGATGCTGCGAAGAAGTTCATCGCGTGGGCCACCTCGAAGGAATACATCGAGATGGTCGCGAAGGATGAAGGCTGGGCCTCGGCGCCTCCGGGAACCCGTCAGTCGACCTATGCTCGTCCTGAGTACAAGGCGGCCGCACCGTTTGCCGACTTCGTGCTGAAGGCGATCGAAACGGCTGATCCGAATCATCCGACGCTCAAACCGGTGCCGTACACCGGTGTGCAGTTCGTCGGCATTCCTGAGTTTCAGTCGTTTGGTACGGTAGTGGGCCAAAGCATCTCGGGTGCCCTCGCCGGACAGATGACCGTCGACCAGGCACTGGCAGCCGGACAGGCTACTGCCGAACGCGCTGTGCGGCAGGCCGGTTATCTGAAGTGACGTGAAACACGCCGGCCGACGCCAGTCGGCCGGCCCTTGCAGCACAGCGGGCCGTCGCGGCTGAGCCGTTACGCCTGAGCCACGTCCCGGTCGCACCCGCTTCGCCGCGACCGGCAGCACCTCGGGCTGAACCTTCAGCCGCGCGTTTACCGCGCTTTACCGAACAGGTGGTCACATCATGCGTCCTCTGCGCCTTCCTCTCATGCATGCCACTCCCCAGACCGAAAAAGAGCGCGAAACGCGCAAAGCCAATTCCGCGCGCTGGTTAGCGGCACCGTCCACCGCTGTACTGGTACTGTGGATGGCGATTCCGTTGGCGATGACGATCTGGTTTTCGTTCTCGCACTACAACCTGCTCAACCCTGATGAAAAGGGTTTTGCGGGGATCGACAACTACAAGTACCTCGCTACAGACCCGTCGTTCGGACCGTCGATCGGACACACGCTCGAACTGATTATCGCCACGCTGGTGATTACGGTAGTGGGCGGCGTGCTGATGTCGGTGCTGTTCGACCGTAAGTTCTACGGCCAGGGTGTCGCACGGCTGCTGGCGATTGCGCCGTTCTTCGTGATGCCGACGGTCAGCGCGCTGATCTGGAAGAACATGATCCTGCATCCGGTCTACGGCCTGATCGCGCAGGGTATGCGCGCCATAGGCATGCAGCCGATCGACTGGTTCGCCGACTATCCGCTCACCGCGATCATCATGATCGTCTCGTGGCAGTGGTTACCGTTCGCGTTCCTGATTTTGTTCACGGCCATCCAGTCGCTCGACCAGGAGCAGAAGGAAGCGGCCAAGATCGACGGCGCGGGTGCCTTCTCGATGTTCTTCTACATCACGCTGCCTCACCTGAAACGGGCGATTGCGGTGGTGGTGATGATGGAGACCATTTTCCTGCTGTCGATCTTCGCTGAAATCTATACGACGACAGGCGGCGGCCCAGGCACGGCGACCACCAATCTGTCTTACCTGATCTATTCGCTCGGCCTGCAACAGTTCGACGTGGGCCTCGCCTCGGCCGGCGGGATTCTCGCGGTGGTGCTGGCGAACATCGTGTCGTTCTTCCTTGTCCGCATGCTCGCGAAGAACCTGAAAGGGGAGTACGAAAAATGAGCCACGTTGCCGCTTCACCTGTTTCGTCGTCGGCCACCTCGTCGAAGAACGCGCCGTGGGCCGTCTTCAAGCGCGCGATTCCTGGTGTGTTCGCATGGCTGATCGCGTTGCTGCTGTTCTTCCCGATCTTCTGGATGACGATTACCGCGTTCAAGACCGAGCAGCAGGCTTATGCGTCGTCGCTGTTTTTCATCCCGACGCTGGACAGCTTCCGTGAGGTGTTCGCACGCAGCAACTATTTCTCGTTCGCGTGGAATTCGGTGCTGATTTCGGCGGGCGTCACGGTGCTGTGCCTGTTGCTCGCCGTGCCGTGTGCTTACGCGATGGCGTTCTTTCCGACCCGTCGCACGCAGAAGCTGCTGCTGTGGATGCTGTCGACGAAGATGATGCCGTCGGTGGGCGTGCTGGTGCCGATCTATCTGCTGTGGAAGAACTCCGGGCTGCTCGATACGGTGTCGGGGCTCGTGATCGTCTACACGCTGATCAATCTGCCGATTGCGGTGTGGATGACCTTCACGTACTTCGCCGAGATTCCGCGCGATATTCTTGAAGCAGGCCGCATGGATGGCGCGGCGACCTGGCAGGAAATTGTCTTCCTGCTGATGCCGATGTCGCTGCCGGGCCTGGCTTCCACGGCGCTGCTGCTGGTCATCCTGTCGTGGAACGAGGCGTTCTGGAGTATCAACCTGTCCAGTTCGAACGCGGCGCCGCTGACGGTGTTTATCGCGTCGTACTCGAGTCCTGAAGGGTTGTTCTGGGCCAAGCTTTCGGCCGCTTCGCTGCTGGCGGTGGCGCCGATCCTGATCGTCGGCTGGCTGTCGCAGAAGCAACTGGTGCGTGGGCTGACGTTCGGGGCGGTTAAATGACCGGTAACCCCGTGACCGGTAACCGGCTGGCGTTGATCTGCGATTGCGACGGTGTCCTGATCGACAGCGAAGCGGTGGCGGCGCGCATGCTGGTGCATGAACTGGAAGCGCGCTGGCCGGATACCGACGTCGAACCGGTGGTGCTGCCACTGCTTGGGTTGCGCATCGAACGGGTGCTCGAAAACGCGGCCGCGCAACTGGGCCGCAGCCTGAGCGCGGAAGACATGGCCTCGATACGCCACGCCGTCGAAGCTGCGGCGATGCAGGCACCTGCAGTCGCCGGCATTGCCGAGGCGCTCGCGCAGATTCCGCTTATCAAGGCATGCGCGAGCAACAGCTTCAAGGCGTATGTGCAAACGGTGCTGGCGCGCACGGGCCTCGAGAAGTTCTTCGATGGCCGGCTGTACTGCGCCGATGCCGTCGCCATGCCGAAGCCCGCTCCGGACGTGTATCTGGCGGCAGCAAAGGGTTTCGGTCTGGCGAGCAGCGCCTGCCTGGTCGTGGAAGACAGCGTCACCGGCGTGACGGCGGCGAGCGCGGCAGGAATGACGGTGCTGGGCTTTATCGGAGGCGGTCACGCGAGCGAGGCGCAGATCGGGGCGTTGCATGCGGCGGGTGCTTCCCACGTATTCGACGATATGACGCAACTGCCCGAGCTGGTGGCGCAATGGACCCAGCGCGCGACGGCGGCATTGCATTGAGAAGGTATCGAGAGGGTTTACGAGCCGGGTGCGGAAAGAGACAGGCACACGCCGCTAGCGGACGCTGTCAAACTGGATTAACGTAGTACGAGAAACATACGGAGACACATCATGGCAAGCTTAACTCTGCGCAACATCAGAAAAGCCTACGACGACAATGAAGTGATGCGCGACGTCAATCTCGACATCGCGGACGGTGAGTTCGTTGTGTTCGTGGGCCCGAGCGGCTGCGGGAAATCGACGCTGATGCGCATGATCGCCGGCCTCGAGGACATCACGAGCGGCGATCTGAATATCGACGGCACGCGCGTGAACGACGTGCCGCCGGCAAAGCGCGGCATTGCGATGGTGTTCCAGTCGTACGCGCTTTATCCGCACATGACGCTGTACGACAACATGGCGTTCGGGCTGAAGCTTGCCGGCACCAAGAAGCCGGAGATCGACGCGGCGGTGCGCAATGCAGCGAAGATTCTGCACATCGACCACCTGCTCGACCGCAAGCCCAAGCAGTTGTCGGGCGGCCAGCGGCAACGCGTGGCCATCGGCCGTGCGATTACGCGCAAGCCGAAGGTGTTCCTCTTCGACGAACCGCTGTCGAACCTCGATGCCGCGCTGCGCGTGAAGATGCGCCTGGAGTTCGCCCGTCTGCACGACGAGCTGAAGACCACGATGATCTACGTGACGCACGATCAGGTCGAGGCCATGACGCTGGCGGACAAGATCGTGGTGCTGTCGGCGGGCAATGTCGAGCAGGTCGGCAGCCCGACGATGCTGTATCACGCGCCGGCCAACCGCTTCGTGGCAGGCTTTATCGGCTCGCCGAAAATGAACTTCATGGAGGGCGTGGTGCAGTCGGTTACGCACGACGGCGTCACGGTGCGCTACGAAACCGGCGAGACCCAGCGCGTTGCAGTGGAGCCGGGCACGGTGAAGCAGGGCGACAAGGTGACGGTTGGGATTCGCCCCGAGCATCTGCACGTCGGCACGACCGATGACGGCGTTTCGGCACGCACGATGGCGATTGAATCGCTTGGGGATGCGGCTTATCTGTACGCGGAATCGAGTGTGTCGCCGGAAGGTCTGATTGCGCGTATTCCGCCGCTCGAACGGCATACGAAGGGCGAGACGCAGAAGCTCGGCGCGACGCCCGAGCATTGCCATCTGTTCGATGCCCAAGGGAAAGCGTTCCAGCGCAAGATTGTCGAGGTACTGGCTGCTTAAGCGAAGAACACAAGGTGCGCCGCGTATAGCCGGCGCATCTTGCCTGTAGCGTTCACGCCTCCAGCGCCGCTCGTGCGCACAACTCGTCGGTCACCAGCCCCGACAGCCATCCGCCTTTGAGCACTGCAATCACCGCCTCGCGCTTGCGCTCGCCGCCGGCGAAGCCAATCGTGGGCCGCCGCGGCGGCGAATCCAGCGCCACGCTGGTGACGCGCTGCCCCGTCGACGATTCGACGTGCCCACCCGCTGCGTCGATCGGCAGACCGAGGATCTCGGCCACCGCCTTGTTTTGCACGAGCTCCTTCACTTCGCTCGACGTAATAAACCCATCCTCGTATAGCGGACAGTGCGGTCCGATGTTGCCAATCCCGACAAACGCCACATCGGCCTCGCCTGTCAGCGATTCGACGATCCGGTACAGACGGTGATTGCACCACTGCGCGCGCTCGGCCTCGCTATCGGCGAGCAGCGGCGCGGGCAGCAGAAAATGCTTGCCGCCGGTCTTCTCCGAAATGTGCAGCGCGACGTCGTAGCGGTTCGAGGAGCCGTCCTGGGCGATCGCCCCGACCATCGATACCAACCGGTGTTGCGGACGCTCCAGCTGGGCGATCTGGTCGACCGCGGCTTTGAGCGTCCGGCCGCTGCCCACCGCGACTACCATTGGCTTTTCTTCGTTCAGATAGCGTTCCATCACCTGCGCGCCGGCGACGGCGAGCTTGCGGTCGACTTCCTCGGCGGTGTCGTTGTCGACCGGTACCACTTCGCACATCGCGAGGCCATAGCGCTTCGACAACTGCTCGGCGAGCGCGAGGCAATCGGCGAGCTGATGATCGACCCGCACGCGGATCAGGTTCTTCTCGACCGCGAACGCGACCAGCCGCTGCGCCACCGGGCGCGACACCTGCAGCTTCTCGGCGATCTCGTTCTGGGTGTTGCCTGCGACGTAGTAGAGCCACGCGGCGCGTGTGGCGAGGTCGAGTTTTTCGTTGGACTTGGGCACGGTGGGCTTCTTGTGGTTTGCGCCGAGGATAGCAGTCTCTCAGTCTGCTGATTCCGGCATGGAGGACGTCATCGCTAAGCCAGCCGCTCGCGCGACGGGTCGAACAGCGGCCGTACATGCCGGTACAGCGTCCGGAAGCCATCCAGCCGCGCGCGCAAGGCCGCGTGTCGCGCCGGGTCCGGGGTGAATTCCATTTCGACCGGGGGTTTGGTGAGCACCTGCGCCGGATCGCCACCTGCCGCCAGCCAGCCGAGGCGGGCCGCGCCGAGCGCGGCGCCGGTTTCGCCGCCGCCGTGCTTGCGGGTGGTGGTGTTCAGCGCGTCCGCCAGTAGTTGCGCCCAGTAGTTGCTGCGCGCGCCGCCGCCAAGCAGTGACAGTCCGCTCGCCTCGGTGCCCGCAGCGCGCAGTGCATCGAGCCCGTCAGTGAGCGCGAAGGTTACGCCTTCGAGCACCGCATAACCGAGCAACGCGCGATCGGTGGCGTGATTCATGCCGAAGAACACGCCCTGCGCATACGGATCGTTGTGCGGCGTGCGCTCGCCGGATAGATACGGCAGGAAAAATGGCGCGCTCGCCAAAGCTTCGGGCGTCAGCGCTTCGACTTCGGCGAGCAGTGTGGGTTCGTCGGTGGACGTGAGCTTGCAGACCCAGCGCAGGCAACTCGCTGCCGAGAGCACCACGCTCATCTGATGCCAGCGGTCCGGAATCGCGTGGCAAAACGCGTGCACGGCGGATGACGGATTCGGCCGGAAGCTGTCGCCGACTACACACAGCACGCCCGAGGTGCCCAGTGAGACAAAGCCGTCGCCCGGTTGCGTCGCACCGATGCCGATCGCGCTCGTCGCGTTGTCACCGCCGCCTGCCGCGACGACGACACCGTCGCCGAGGCCAAACTCATGGGCCACGTCGGCCCGCAAGATGCCGGACGATTCGCTGCCTTCGCACAGACGCGGCATCTGCGAGCGGCTCATGTCGCAGGCGGCGAGCAGCGTGTCGGACCAGTCGCGCTTCGCCACATCGAGCCACAGCGTACCTGCAGCATCCGAAGGATCGGACACCTTGTCGCCGGTCAGCTGCAGCCGCAGATAATCCTTCGGCAGCAGGACATAAGCTGTCTGCCGGAAAATCTCCGGCTCATGGCGTGCGACCCACAGCAGTTTGGGCGCGGTGAAACCTGGCATCGCGAGATTGCCGGCTATCTGGTGCAGTTCCGGCGCACGCTCGGTCAGCTCGGCGCATTCCTCGACACTGCGCATGTCGTTCCACAGGATCGCCGGGCGCAGTACACGGTCCTGCGCATCGAGCAGCACGGCGCCGTGCATCTGCCCCGAGAGGCCAATGCCGCGGATCTGGGCGAATTCGTCGGGGTGCTTCGCGCGCAGCGCAAAGAGGGCGGCGCGCGTGCCTTCCCACCAGTCGGAGGGATTCTGTTCGGCCCAGCGCTGATGCGGACGCGAAACGGTAAACGGAGAGCCTGCCGTACCGATCACGCGTCCGTTTGACGCGAGCAGCAGGACTTTCACTTCGGACGTGCCGAGGTCGATGCCGAGATACATGGGCGCGGAACCTTCGTCGTTGGGGATGCGCTACTGTAGCCGCACACGGCGGTCGATGCCATGGGCGTTAGACCTGACCCGGGACGGCGTGCGGTGGTTCGTGGTGGCCGCGGCAGTGTGTCAAGGAGGCGGGGGCGCGGTGGGCGCGCCCCCGAACCTTAGGCGCGCGTGGCTAGCCACGCATCCACGCGGGCTAGCGCACCGCGCAGCGCCTTCTCCAGATGGGGCGTTTGCGCGAGGCTGCCCCATAGAAGCCGATCGGCGCAGAACGCCTGCAACGGGTCGGGCGCGGCAAAGAATGCGCGCGCAACGCGTTCGTCCATCACACCGTCCTGATACTTGTACGGCAGCTTGCCGGCCTGCCAGCGGTCGAGAAAGCGGAAGAACAGCGAGGGCAGCATGGCCGTGGCCGCCGGCTCGACACCGCGTTCGAAGCACTCGGCGAGGGTCGGGGCAATGAAGCCCGGGATCTTCGAAAAGCCGTCGGCCGCGACCCGCTGATTGGTGTCCTGGATATGCGGATTGCTAAAGCGGTCGAGCACGACGTCGCGATAGCGCGCCAGATCGAGCGGGCTCGGCGTGAGACAGGGGATCACATCCTGTGTGACGTAATCGAAGGCGAACTGGCGGATCTCAGCGTCTTGCGTGCCTTCGTGGATGTAGTTCAGCCCGACCAGCGTTCCGGCCCAGGCAATGCAGCTATGGGTGGCATTGAGGATGCGGATCTTGGCCTCTTCATACGGCACCACCGATTCGACCAGCTCCGCGCCGACCCGCTCCCACGCCGGACGTCCCGCGCAAAAGCGGTCTTCGATGACCCACTGGATAAACGCTTCGCCCATCACCGGCACGGCATCGTCGAAACCGGTGGCCGCCAGCACGCGTTCGCGCACATCGGGGGTGGGTCGTGGCGTGATGCGGTCGACCATCGAGCTCGGCGAGGTCGTATTGGCGTCGAACCAGGCCGCGAGCGCGGCAGCGCCGCTGCGCTCGAGGAACTCGCTCATGCCGGCGTGAAAACGCTCGCCGTTGCTACGCAGGTTGTCGCAGCTTTGCAGCGTCACTGGTCCGGCGTTGCGCTGCATGCGCGCTTCGAGAATCGCTGCCAATGCGCCGTAGATGGTCGTGCGGGCGCCTTTGAGGTCGGCGGCGAGGTCGGCAAGGGCGGTGTCGAGGCGGTCGTGCTCGTCGAGGTAATAGCCGCCTTCGGTGACCGTGAACGCGATGATCTTGCAGGCCGGATCGGCACCCGCTTCGATCAGTCCATCGAGGGTCTCCGACCACGGCACCACGCGCTCGATCGAACGCACCGTCTCATACTCGCGCTCTCCTGCGGGCGTGACGGTTTCGAGCGTATAGACACCGTCCTGCGCCGCGAGTCCTTCGAGCACAGCGTTCATGTCGCCGCGAATATTGCCGACCGTGAGCGACCAGCGCGGTTCGCCTTCCTTGCGTAGCTCGTTGAGGCGGTGTAGATACCACGCCTGATGGGCGCGGTGAAACGATCCCGCGCCAATGTGCAAGATCACGTGGGCGTTCGCGACGCCGCTTTGGCCGCTGTTCATAGGTGTCTCCTTTGTGGATCGGAGTTAGCGCTTTAGCGCTCGTGTCGATCCCTTGCGAAAGTTTTTCACGCACGGTCTACGCGTGCGTTTTCTGGGTGGAGCATTTGCTCTGCATGTGAACGAATGATCGTATCCGGCGAATCGAAAGTCAAGGCGGCAAACGCCTCAATCTGTGGCGCAGCGCCGCGTGGCGGGGCTTCTGCGAGGTGTGCGGAGAGTGGGCAGCGTTGTCTGGTGCCCCTTTGCAGCGCTGTTGCAATGCATCAAATTTGACATTCAAAGCGTCAGGAGTAACCCCGATGCAAAAAAGTATCAGTCTGCGGTCTCATTTTTAGTGGTGCGCGGCGCGTTTGAGGGCTAATTTCCGTTATACAAACCGAAGATCGGCGGCGCGCGCCAGAAATCAGCGCTGCAGCGAGCCGCTTCAATGGAGGAAGACACGTGCAACCCGATCTCGAGCTCGTGGCCGTGCGCCGCGACGAATCGTTCAAGGTGTGGTCTCACGGGTATCCGTACCGCACGGTGCGCTGGCATTTCCACCCCGAATACGAAATCCATCTGATTGTGGCGACGACCGGCAAGGTGTTCGTCGGCGATCACATCAGCAACTTTGTGCCTGGCAATCTGGTGATGGTGGGGCCGAACCTGCCGCACAACTGGGTGAGCGACGTGCCGGAAGGCGAAACCGTTGAACGGCGCAATCTGGTCGTGCAGTTCGGACAGGAGTTCGTCGCGCACTGTATGGAGAGCTTTCCGGAGTGGCGTCAGGTGGAGGCGTTGCTGGCCGCTTCGCGGCGTGGGGTGTCGTTCGGCGCGCAAACCAGCGCGGCGATCCAGCCGCTCTTTATGGAGCTGTTGAACGCGCGTGGCTTACGCCGCATCGTGCTGTTCATGTCGATGTTCGAAGTGCTGGTGAGTGCTCAGGATACCGAACTGCTGGCGAGCCCTGCTTATCAGACGGATCCGACCGGTTTCGCTGCCACGCGCATCAATCATGCGCTGTCCTATATTGGCAAGAATCTGTCCTCGGACTTGCGTGAGTCGGATCTCGCGCAACTGGCGGGGCAGAGCGTGAGCGCTTTCTCACGTTATTTTCGCCGTCATACCGGCATGCCGTTCGTGCAGTACGTCAACCGCATGCGTATCAATCTCGCCTGCCAGATGTTGATGGACGATGAGTTGAGCGTGACCGATATCTGCTACAAGGTCGGCTTCAACAATCTGTCCAATTTCAACCGGCAGTTCCTGCTTGCGAAGGGGATGTCGCCTTCGAAGTTTCGCCGTTACCAGCATCTGAACGACGCGAGCCGCGATGCTTCCGATGAAGCCGCGGCTCGTGGTGACGGTGTTGCTGATGCTCCGGCGATTGTGCCAGCGGTGCAGAAGCGGGGGCGTGCGCGGATATCGGCTGGCGCTTATCGGGCGACGTAGGCGGCTCGATGTTGGTCGCTCGTCCTGCGGTGGTGGAGCGAGCGTCTGCGGGCTAAAGCATCGTCCTCACATGCCACAACTCTGGAAACAGCACCACGTCCAGCATCTTGCGCAGATACAGCGCGCCGCTGGTACCGCCCGTGCCTTGCTTGAAGCCGATGATCCGCTCAACCGTCGTCACATGACGAAAGCGCCACTGCCGAAACGCGTCTTCCAGATCGACCAGCTCCTCGGCCATCTCATACAGCTCCCAATGCTGCGACGGATTGCGATAAACCTCGAGCCACGCTGCTTCCACTGACGCATCGTGCGTGGTCGGCTGGGTCCAGTCGCGCTCCAGCCTCCCGGGTGCAATCGCAAATCCGCGCCGCGCGAGCAGACGGATCACTTCGTCATAGAAGGAAGGCGCTTCGAGCGTGGCCTGCACTTCGGCGAGCACGTCAGGCCGATGCGCATGCGGCTTCAGCATCAGTTCATTCTTGTTGCCGAGCAGGAACTCGATCTGCCGGTATTGATGCGACTGAAATCCGGACGAGCTGCCGAGGTAAGGCCGCATCGCCGTGTATTCGGAAGGTGTCATCGTCGACAGCACGCTCCACGCCTGCACCAACTGCTCCATGATGCGCGACACGCGCGCCAGCATCTTGAACGCGGGCGGCAACTCATCGCGATGCACCGCTTCGAGTGCAGCGCGCAGCTCGTACAACGCAAGCTTCATCCACAGTTCACTCGTCTGATGCTGGATGATGAACAACATCTCGTTGTGATCCGGCGAAAGCGGATGTTGCGCAGACAGGATGGAGCCGAGCGAGAGGTAATCTCCGTAGCTCATCGACTTCGAGAAATCGAGTTGGGCGTTGTGCCAGCCGTTATCGATCTCGCCCGCGCTTTCGTTTTCGTCGTCCGCCGCCTGGACATGTGGCGCTGAGGCAGCGTGAACTGCAGCAGTGCTACCGCTGCCGTGACCAAACGGACAGCCGCCCTGCACCGGCGCAGCAGCAGACTCATCAGGTGAACCAGGCAGCCCCGGCGTTTGCATATGATCGGTCATCGCGCGCTCCTCAGGTCACCGCGCCGCGAGCGGCAAATTCCGGTGCACGCCAGGTCTCTTTGACCAGCACCTCATGCAGCGTTTCGACGGCATCCCACACGTCGACAAAGCGCGTGTACAGCGGCGTGAAGCCGAAGCGCAACACACGTGGTTCGCGATAGTCGCCAATCACGCCGCGCGCAATCAGCGCCTGCATCACTTCATAACCGTGCGGATGTTCGAAGCTCGCATGCGAGCCGCGTTGCGCATGATCGCGCGGCGTCACGAGCGTAAGCGGAAACTCGGCGCAGCGCGATTCGACCAGTTCGATGAACAGATCGGTCAGCGCCAGCGACTTCTGGCGAACCGCCTGCATATCGGTTTGCAGGAACACGTCGAGCCCGCATTCCACGAGCGCCATCGACACCATCGGCTGCGTGCCGCACAGGAAGCGTCCTACGCCGTCATCGGGCTTGTAGACCGGGTTCATCTCGAACGGCGCACGATGACCCCACCAGCCCGACAATGGTTGCGCGAACGCATTCTGATGACGATGCGGCACCCACACAAACGCCGGCGAGCCGGGGCCGCCATTCAGATACTTATACGTGCAGCCCACCGCGTAATCCGCGCCGACACCGTTCAGATCCACCGGCACCGCGCCCGCCGAATGCGCGAGGTCCCACAGCGCCAGCACGCCCTTGTCGTGAATCAGTTTCGTGAGCGCCGCCATGTCGTGCATATAGCCAGTGCGGTAGTTCACGTGCGTGATCATCGCGATAGCGGTGTCGTCGCCGATCGCCGCGGGCAGTTCGGACGGATCGTCGACGAGGCGCAGTTCGTAACCCCGATCGAGCTGCTCGATCAGCCCCTGCGCGATATACAGGTCCGACGGGAAGTTCGAGCGTTCCGAGACGATTACGCGCCGCTTCGGGTCGCGCTCGTTCGCAAGACGCACGGCGGCTGAAAGCAGCTTGAACAGGTTGATCGAAATCGTATCGGTGACGACGACTTCGTTGTGCGCTGCGCCGATCAGCGGTGCGAGCTTGTTGCCCAGGCGCCGCGGCAATGCGAACCATCCCGCGCTGTTCCAGCTGCGGATCAGTCCTTCGCCCCATTCGGCGGCGATCACGGTTTGCGCACGCTGCGCGGCGGCGGCCGGCGGCACGCCAAGCGAGTTGCCGTCCAGGTAGATGGTGGTCGAGGGCAGCGCGAACTGGTCGCGCAGGGCGCCAAGCGGGTCGGCGCGGTCGAGCGCTACGGCTTCGTCACGGTTTTTCATGATGGTCCAGAGTCGAAAAATCAGAATGGGTCAGCCGAGTTCGGCGGCGGGCAGCGCGCGCAGTACGGCGCGCACCGGGCTCGCATCGAGCGTGGCGAATTTGAGAGGCAGCGCGATCAGTTCGTAGTCGCCGGGCGCGACGGCATCCAGCACGATTCCTTCGAGAATCGCCATCCGGTGCGCGCGGATGCGGTGATGCGCGTCCATCGTCTTCGATTCCTGCGGGTCGAGCGACGGCGTGTCGATGCCGATCAGCTTGACGCCGTGCGACGCCAGCAGATCGATCGTCTCCGGCGCGACTGCGCAGAACGCACTGTCCCACGTCGTGGTCGGCGCTTGCTGGTAGGTGCGCAGCAGGACGCGCGGCGGCACACCGTCCAGCGAGCCGGCCACATGCTCGGGCGTGACGACCGGTGTTGCGCCAATGCAATGGATCACGCGGCAGCGGCCCAGATATGCGTCGAGCGGCACTGCGCCAATGGCGGCGCCCTCGGCGTCGTAGTGAAGCGGCGCGTCGGTATGCGCGCCGGTATGTGGCGAGAGCGTGAGCCGTCCGACGTTGACGGGCGAGCCCGCCTCCATGCGCCAGACGCGCTCGATGCCAACCGGCGTATCGCCCGGCCAGACGGGCGTTGCGGTGTCGACGGCGGGGGTGATGTCCCAGAGTGTAGTCATGTCTCCGATGCGCCTTTCTGTATATCTCTCGAATGATAGGCGGGGCGAGATGAAATGTGCTTGCGAAAAAATCTCGTTTTTTGGTCTCCCTTGGAACATAATTTGATGCAAACAGGAAAGGGAGACCGAATATGAACGCGATCTCGCTCGACGCCACCGATTGCCGTATCTTGACGGTGCTTCAGCAAGAGGGAAGGATCAGCAATCTCGACTTGGCAGAGCGGATCTCGCTCTCGCCCTCCGCGTGTCTGCGGAGGTTGCGTTTGCTGGAAGAGCAGGGAGTGATCGAACGTTACCGGGCGTGCCTGAACCGCGAGGTGCTGGGCTTCGAACTGGAGGCGTTCGTGCAGGTATCGATGCGCAACGACCAGCAAAACTGGCACGAGCGTTTCGCCGAGGCGTTAAGGGACTGGCCGGAGGTGGTGGGAGCGTTCGTCGTGACGGGCGAGACTCATTATCTGCTGCGGGTGCTCGCGCACAACCTCAAGCACTACTCGGATTTCGTGCTGCAGCGGCTGTATAAGGCGCCCGGCGTGATGGATATCCGCTCGAACATCGTTCTGCAGACGCTCAAGGAGGATTCGGGCGTGCCGGTGGAACTGGTGCCGGGAGCGATGGCCAGAACCAGCGTGGTTGCAGGCGACTGAATGAAAGCGCGGAGGAAGTCCGGAGAAACGGCGCCGGCAGCATGCCGCGGGCCGACTCCGCGCGCAAATACTCGCGGCCCGGACGCAACATGAGCCGCCTAGAGCGGCTTTAGTCCGTGGAATTCGCCGTTCTGGAACACCAGCGGTGCAATCTCCCCGGCATCCTCACGGATCCCGCAGCGTTCCACTTCCCCAACGAAAATAACGTGGTCGCCTTCCTCGTAGCGGCTGCGGTTGTGGCATTCAAACCACGCTAGCGCACCGTCGAGCACCGGCATCCCGGAATCGCCCGCCGCGTGTGAGACACCCTCGAAGCGGTCACCCTTCACGGTCGCAAAGCGCTTGCACAGATCGAGCTGCGACGCGGCCAGCACGTTGACGACGTAGTGGCTATTGGTCTGGAATGCCGGCATCGACGCTGAACGCGTCGCGAGGCTCCACAGCACGAGCGGCGGCGCGAGCGACACCGAATTAAATGAGCTCGCCGTGATGCCGATCAACCGCCCCGACGCCGCACGTGTCGTAATGACGGTAACGCCGGTGGCGAACTGGCCCAGCGCCTTTTTGAAGGCGAGCTGGTCGAAATTGGGCGGACTGGCGCGCTTCATCGGAAGCAGATCCGCAGGGCCGGCCAAGCGGCCGCATATGGCGCGCGAAGGGTATAAATTGAATCGAAAGTCATGTAGAAAATCGGCGATTTGTCCCAATTTTAACGGAATCGCGGGCGAACTGGCCGCGAACCTTGGCCGATGTCGCCATCAGGCGACCTCAATTCTTTCCAGTTGCCTTCGAGCGCTTTAGCTGCCATGAACCGCCGCCGCAGGCGTGGCCCGCTTCATGCGGGTAGCGGTAAATGTCCGCCGGCGGTCTGGCACGACAGGCGTGAAAAAGGGCGGCGGCGCGGCGAGGCCGCCATATCCGCGGGTGGCAACCAACGAGGAGCAGGCAACATGAATGAAACAGTCGAAACCGCCACCCTTGGCGGCGGATGTTTTTGGTGCCTCGAAGCGGTTTTTCTCGGCGTCGACGGCGTCAATGTCGTGGAGTCCGGCTACGCGGGCGGTCAGACGGAGCGCCCGACTTACGAGCAGGTGTGCGACGGTGTCACCGGGCATGCTGAAGTCGTAAAGGTCGATTTCGACTCGGCACGCATCAGCTACCGCGAGATTCTGGATATTTTCTTCACGATCCACGATCCGACCCAGCTTAACCGGCAGGGCAACGACGTCGGCACGCAATACCGTTCGGTGATCTTCACGCATTCGGACGCGCAACGCGAAACGGCGCTGCAGGCGATTCGCGAGATTGCCGCCGAAGGCATCTACGACGGACAGATCGTTACCCAGGTGCTGCCGCTCGACGGCAACTACTGGCCGGCCGAAGCCTATCATCAGAACTATTTCGCGCAGCATCCGGATCAGGGCTATTGCTCGTTCGTCGTGGCGCCGAAGGTCGCGAAGTTTCGTCAGAAGTTCGCGCATCGGGTCAAGGCGGGTTGAGCGCTGGGTGACCGGCGACGCAGTTCGGCGCGTTCCGGTTTGAGCGCGCGCTGGTTGGGCCCAGGTGCCAGTTGCGGGATGTCAGATGCTCTCAGGGGCTGCCGGTGCCGGTTCGCGGCTTGCCGCTTCGTCCAGCAATCGTGAGTACGCCTCGACAATCGCCCGCGCGAGTTTCACGCAGGTCAGCGGCGCCGAGCCTTCCGCCTTGTTGTTCACGGCGATCAGCACCGGCTGCCCAGCAATCGCGTAGCGGGCGGCCAGTTCGGCCAGTGCTGTGCGGGTGGCCGGATCTTCGTCGACCAGACGGTCGAACGGATCGTACTTTGCCTTCGCCTGTTCGTATTTGAAGCCGCCGTGCAGACTCCAGCGCACGATTAGCGGACCGGTCGGCTCGCCGTCGAGCAACGCAAGCGCCGCTGCCTGGCGCAGCGGGTCGGGCATGCGCGCATGAATCCCTACGCAATATCGCACCCCGGTCGCTTTCAGCGTGCGGATGAAGCGCGGCGTCAGCAGGCATGCGTCGCGTATCTCGACCGCGTAGCGCGTGCCTTCGGGTAGAACCGGCAACGCTGAGAGAAACCCGGCGAGCTGCTCGATGAAGCCGGCGGGGTTCGCCAGCATCTGATCGGGCAATGGCGAGAACTGGAACACAAGCGCGCCGGCCTTCGCACCCAGTCCGTCGAGGCAGGGCCGCACGAACTCGTCGACGGCCAGTTGCGCGTTCAGAAAGCACGGATTGAGCGAGACCGGTTCGCCGCGCTCGGCGCGCACGGTGGCATCGGTGACGAGCGCGGGCGCCTTGACGATGAAGCGGAAATGCTCCGGCACCTGCTGCGCGTAGCGCAGATAGTCAGTGACGGTAAGCGGCGCGTAAAACGAGCGGTCGATGCTCACCGTGCGCAGCAGCGGATGCAGGCCGTATGCGGTCAGACCGTCGCGAGAGAGTTTGCTGTTGCTGTAGTCGTCGCCGTAGACGATGCCTTTCCAGCCAGGAAACGACCACGTGGATGTACCGAGCCGGATCTGCGGGGGTAGCCCGGCGGCGATTTCGAGGACATCGGAAGAGGGTTCGGCGGCGATCACGTCGCGCGAGCGGCGTTTTTTGGGTGCCGTGGCGTCAGACGAGGGCGCCTCGTCCGTGTGGGGTTCCGTTTCAGCCCCGGATTCGGCATCAGCCTCGTCAGCTTCCGTCTCCTCTTCCCATAGCGAAGCGGCCAAAGAGCTTCGCGCTTGCCGCTGCCGGGTCGTGCCGGAAATGCCGCCCGGCGCAGCTCGGGGAGCAGCAGACGAAGAACCGGGCATACCCACCGGCATGCCAAACAGATCCAGTTGCCCGGCATCCGCGTCCGGCGTGGCGGCGCCCTCACTGACCGCGTCCGTCCCCGCCTTCACCTGCGTCACCGACGCAAATTCGCTCGCTCCGCCCTCGTCCATCGATTCCTGATCTTCTCACTGTCAAGGGTTGCGCCGGAACGATCGCGCGGCTGTGGTGCTAGCTCCGGCGCGCCGCATCACAGCGGTTTGTCCTGCCTCTCGTACATGTACCGGCGCGACCACGGCAAGGTCTTCGCGCTGCGGCCGGCCTTGCGGCACACCACCTGGTAGATCGACACGTCGTCGTTTTCGAACGCGTACGCGCAGCCGGCCAGATACACACGCCAGATGCGGAATTTTTCGTCGTCGACGAGCTTGCGTGCTTCTTCCGCGTGGGTTTCGAAATTCTCCGCCCAGATATCGAGCGTGTGCGCATAGTGACGGCGCAGGCTTTCGACGTCAACTGCCTCGAGCCCGCCGCGCTGCATCGATTCGAGCGCGAGGCTGATGTGTGGCAGTTCGCCGTCGGGAAACACGTAGCGATCGATGAACTCACCGCCACCAAGCGCCGTTTCGCCGCTGTCCGAATCGCTCGACGTGATGCCGTGGTTCATTGCAATGCCGTCGTCCACCAGCAGATCGTGGATCTTCTGAAAGTAGCCCGGCAGATTTTTGCGGCCGACGTGTTCGAACATGCCCACGCTCGTGATGCGGTCGAACTGGCCTTCCACGTCGCGATAGTCCTGCAGGCGGATCTCGATCCGGTCTTCAAGCCCGGCGGCTTTCACGCGCGCGGTAGCCAGATCGAACTGGTTCTGCGACAGCGTCACGCCCACGCACTTCGCTCCGAACTTCGAGGCCGCCCGCAGCACGAGGGCACCCCAGCCGCAGCCGATGTCGAGCAGACGCTGCCCTGGCTGCAACTGGATCTTGGTAAGGATGTGGTCGATCTTCTTGATCTGCGCAGTGGCGAGATCTTCATCGCCCTCTTCGAAGTACGCGCACGAGTACACCATGTTCTCGTCGAGCCATAGCTTGTAGAACTCGTTCGAGACATCGTAGTGGTACTGAATGGCTTTCTTGTCCGACGATTTCGAGTGATTGAAGTAGCGCCGCACCCGCGCCAGCTTGCTCGCACTGGTCACGGTGTTGCGTGCCAGCGAGTAGCCGATGTTGATGATGTCCGACAGCTTGCCTTCGATGTCGATCTTGCCCTTCACGTACGCCTCGCCCAGATTGTCGAGGCTCGGTTCGAGCAGGTAGGGCAACGCCGTTGCGCTCTTTACGTGCAAGGTGACCTGGGGCGCGGCAAACTGCCCGAAGTCGTGTTGCTGGCCGTCCCACAGAACAAGGCGTGCTGGCAGGTTCGCCCTGGTTTTTACGTCTTCAACCCACTGCGCCAGCTTCTTCTCCCAGAACATGTGATTTCTCCGTGTCCGATGAAATACAAAGCAAAGCTTTTCAGGTCGCTGCGTGCCTTGGCGTCACTCCCACACCGAATGGCCGCGCGATCCTGCCGGTGCACGCGCAGCTTGCAAGGCTAGCGCGCCGGCGTTGTTATAGGTTCAGGGCGATAGCCGGGCGATTTGCCAGTCGCCGTCTTGCACCGCACGTGTGTAGAGCAGCCGGTCGTGCAAACGCGACGGCCTGCCCTGCCAGAATTCTATGGCATCCGGAACCAGCCGGTAGCCGCCCCAGTGAGGCGGCCGCGGCGGTTGATCGCCGTACTTCGCGCTAATTTCTTTCTCTCGCGCTTCGAGCACCGCGCGGCTTTCAATTACCTGACTTTGATCCGATGCCCATGCGCCAATCCGCGAACCGAGCGGGCGCGATTGGAAGTACTGATCGCTTTCGGCGGGACTTGTCTTCACGACCTTGCCCTCGATGCGCACCTGGCGCTCGAGTTCGATCCAGTAGAACAGCAGGCTCGCATGCGGATTGTCCGCGATTTCGCGGCCTTTACGGCTGTCGTAGTTGGTGAAGAACACAAAGCCGCGCTCATCGACGCCCTTGATCAGCACAATTCGGGCCGAAGGCCGGCCGCGCGAATCGACCGTGGCGAGCGTCATCGTATTGGGTTCGGGCAACTGGGCATCGAGCGCCTGTGCGAACCATGCTTCGAACTGGCGAACCGGGTTGTGGTCGACATCGCCGACGTCCATTGAACCTAGCGAATAATTTTTCCGAAGTTCGGCGAGTGAGGTCATGTTCTTATGCGAACGCTACAGTTCATCCAGTATAGCCAGGGAACAACTTTTCTGCGTGCGCGGTGACAACCCGTGCAGGCGCTAAAGCCACGGTTCGCGCAGGGCTGCAGCGTTCATGGCCACGTGATCAGGCAAAATAGCGGATTGGCACATGCGCGCGATTCGCTTCTGTGTTTCCCCGCTTCTTTGTCCGCCTCCATGTCCGTTTTCGACGAGCCCCCGACCATGTCCACGCCTGGCACTGCCGCGCCTTCCGATCTTACTACCAGCCCCGGCGGCTTTGAAGCCGCCGACCACGTGCGGCGTTTTGGCGGCATCGCCCGGCTGTACGGCGCGCCGGCACTGGCGGCGTTCGAGCGTGCGAGCGTCGCGGTGATCGGGATTGGCGGCGTCGGCTCGTGGGTGGCCGAGGCGCTGGCGCGCAGCGCGGTGGGCTCGCTGACGCTGATCGATCTGGATAACGTGGCGGAGAGCAACACCAACCGGCAGATTCACGCGCTCGACGGCAACTACGGCAAGCCGAAAGTCGACGCCATGGCTGAGCGGATTGCGCAGATCAATCCGCTATGCGACGTACGTCTCGTTGAAGACTTCATCGAGCCGGATAATTTTGCGGCGCTGCTGGGCGGCGGTTTCGATTACGTGATCGATGCAATCGACAGCGTGCGTACCAAAACCGCGTTGATCGCATGGTGCGTCGAACAGGGGCAGCCGCTGATCACGGTGGGCGGCGCCGGCGGCCAGCTCGATCCGACGCGCATCCGCATCGACGATCTGGCGCTGACGATTCAGGACCCGCTGCTCTCGAAGGTGCGCGCGCAATTACGCAAACAGCATGGGTTCCCGCGCGGGCCGAAGGCGAAGTTCAAGGTGAGCGCGGTGTATTCGGACGAGCCGCTGATCTACCCGGAAGCGGCGGTCTGCGATATCGATGAGGTCGCCGAGCACGTTACAACCTCGCCAGGTTATGCCGGGCCGGTCGGGTTGAACTGTGCGGGGTTTGGCTCGAGCGTGTGTGTGACGGCGAGCTTCGGTTTCGCCGCCGCAGCCCATGTGCTGCGCGCGTTAGGGCAGCGGGCGGCGGCGGCTTAGCGCCTTTAGGTTGCCTTGCGGCTCAAGGGTTCTCCGCTCCTCAGAACAACGCCGCGCTGAGCTTGCGCCGCCACTGCGAGACGATTTCCGGCTGGTGTGCGGCCAGATCGAACACCGACAGCATGGTCTTGCGGCCAATATCGTCGCGGAACGTGCGGTCGCGCTGCACGATGGCGAGCAGATGCTCGAGCGCGCCAGCATAGTTACGCCGCGCAATCAGCGCGCTAGCGAGGTCGAAGCGTGCTTCGAGATCGCCAGGCTCGGCGGCCACACGCGCTTCTAGCGCGTCGGTGGGCGGCAGGTCGGCCGCGGCATCGACCGCGTCGAGGCGCGTCTTGATCGCGTTGAAGCGCGCGTCGATACCCTGGGTGGTTTTCGGCGACAGCAGATCGACCTCGTTGCGGGCCTCGTCGATGCGGTTGTCTTCCAGCAGCAGCTCGATCAGGTCGAGGCGGGCGTCGTCATAGCCCGGATCGTAGGCAAGCGCTTCCTTGAGTGCGTCGTATGCATCTTCGCGATGGCCTTCGGCGAGAGCGGCCTGCGCTTCGGCGCGTGCGGCGTCGGCGCCCTGCGGCACCAGCCGGTCGAGAAACTCGCGCAACTGACCTTCCGGCAGCACGCCGACGAACTGGTCGACGGGACGGCCGTCAGCAAACGCCATCACGTGCGGGATGCTGCGCACCTGGAAGTGCGCTGCCAGTTCCTGATTCTCGTCGACGTTCACCTTCACCAGGCGCCATTTGCCGGCATACTCGGTTTCGAGTTTTTCCAGCATCGGCCCGAGCGTCTTGCACGGGCCGCACCACGGCGCCCAGAAGTCGACCAGCACGGGGGCGAGCGTCGAGGCGGCGATAACGTCTTTTTCGAAAGTGGCCAGACTTGTTTCCATTGCATCCTCGTCGGTATAACGGTTCGTCCCGCTAGATGGGGGCGAATGCGGTGGGTTCAATGCGCACGGGCTGGGTTCACGGCGGGGGTGGAATTGGGTGTCTCCGTCGACACCCGCGCGTTGCCACACCGCTACGCGGCTGCACCGCCCGAAGCACTCAGTGCGCTTTCCGCTCGGGCAGCGGAATCCACTCCGTTTCGCCGGGCACCTTGCCCATTTCCTGATTCGTCCACGCGAGCTTGGCCTTCTCGATTTTCTCGCGCGAACTGGCGACGAAATTCCATTCGATGAAACGTTCCCCGTCCAGCTTGTCGCCGCCGAGTACCATCACGGTGGCGCCGTTGCTGCTGGCGAGCGTGACCGTTTCATCGAGCGCCAGCACTGCCATCGTGCCGACTTCGAGCGGCGTCCCGTCGATCTCCAGATCGCCTTCCACCAGATAGACGCCGCGTTCCTCATGTTCCGGTTCCAGCGCGAACGCGCTGCCGGGCGTGAAATGCGCGGCCACGTAGAGCGTGCCCGAGAAGGTCGTGACCGGCGCGGTCTGGCCGAACGCCGTGCCGGCGATCACGCGCAGCGTGACGCCGTTGCGTTCGATCTCGGGCAGCGTGGCGGCGGCGTGATGCTCGAAGGACGGCTCGGTATCTTCGTGATCCAGCGGCAGCGCGACCCAGGTCTGGATGCCGTGCATGGCGAGGCCGCTCGCGCGGTCTTCGTTGGGTGTGCGTTCCGAATGGACGATGCCGCGGCCGGCGGTCATCCAGTTGACGTCGCCAGGGACGATTTTCTGCTCCGAGCCGATGCTGTCGCGATGCATGATCGCGCCTTCGAACAGATACGTGACCGTGGCGAGGCCGATGTGCGGATGCGGACGGACATCCAGGCCGACGCCGGGTTCGAGCACGGCGGGGCCCATGTGATCGAAGAAGATGAACGGCCCGATCAGGCGCGCGGCCAGCGCCGGCAGCACGCGACGCACGCTCAGGCTGCCTACGTCTCGCAGATGGGGCTTGAGGACTGCTTTGATCGAGGAGGACATGGTCACGCTCGTTGGGGAGGATTGGGGTCATTCTACTGGTGTGCGGGGGAGGATGTTGTTTGGCGGCTTTCGACGAAGCGAGGTTGCTCCGCTAAACTCTCTCTTCCGACAAAACCAAAGGAGACGGCCATGGCGCCGAAGGATTTGCTGCTGGCGCTAGTGGTGGTGATCGCGTGGGGCATTAACTTTGTCGTGATCAAAGTGGGCCTGCACGGCGTGCCGCCGATGTTGCTCGGCGCGCTGCGCTTCACGCTCGCCGCGGTTCCCGCCATATTTTTCGTCAGGCGCCCGCAGATGCCGTGGCGCTGGCTGCTTGCCTACGGCGCGACCATCTCGTTCGGCCAGTTTGCGTTTCTCTTTTCCGCCATGTACGTCGGCATGCCCGCCGGGCTGGCGTCGTTGGTGCTTCAGGCGCAGGCCTTCTTCACGCTGATCTTCGCCGGGCTGTTTCTGCATGAGCGCTTTCGCGTGCCGAACGTCATCGGGCTGGCGATCGCTTCCGGCGGACTTGCTGTGATCGGCATGCAGGGCGGTCACGCTATGACGCTCGCCGGCTTCGTGCTCACGTTGTGTGCGGCCGGGTCGTGGGCGCTGGGCAACATCGTCACCAAGAAGGTCGGCAAGGTCGACCTCGTAGGGCTGGTGGTCTGGGGCAGCCTGATTCCGCCGCTGCCGTTTCTCGCGCTTTCCTACGCCTTCGAAGGTCCGCAGCGGATCGCCGCTGCGCTGTCGGGTATCGGCGCGACCTCGATCTTTGCCGTGGTGTATCTCGCCTTTATTGCGACGCTGTTGGGATACGGTTTGTGGAGCCGACTGCTCTCACGCTATCCAGCGAGCCAGGTGGCGCCGTTTTCGCTGCTGGTGCCGATTGTGGGTCTGGCATCCGCCTCGGTGTTTCTGGACGAGCATTTGACGACGCCGCAGATTGCCGGCGCCGCTCTCGTGATGGTGGGTCTTGTGGTGAATGTGTTCGGCGGCTGGTTCGTGCGGCGCTTCGCGCCGGCACGTTAGTTCGCGCGGTTAAAAACCGCGATGGCAGACCGCCTCAAACGCCTCAAGTCATGCGGTTTTTCGCCAGCGGAGGATTCGCCGCGAAATACCGCTTGATGCCCTTCATGATGGCCGTAGCCATCTGATCGCGATAGGCGTCGTCGTTCAGGCGCTTCTCTTCGTCCGGGTTGCTGATGAAGGCGGTCTCGACGAGGATCGAGGGAATGTCCGGCGCCTTCAGCACGGCAAACCCGGCCTGTTCGACGGAACCCTTGTGCAGCTTGTTGATATCGCCGATCTCGTTCAGCACGAAGTTGCCATAGCGCATCGAATCGCGGATCTGCGCTGTGGTCGACATATCGAACAACGCGCGATTGACCGCTGCGTCATCCGATTTGATGTTGATCCCGCCGATCTGATCCGACGAGTTTTCCTTGTCCGCCATCCAGCGCGCCGCGGCGCTCGATGCACCGTGCTCGGATAGCGCGAACACCGACGAGCCGCGTGCTTCCGGCGTGGTGAACGCGTCTGCGTGAATCGACACGAACAGATCCGCGCCGACGCGCCGCGCTTTCTGCACGCGCACGTTGAGCGGCACGAAGAAGTCGTCGTCGCGGGTCATCATCGAGCGCATGTTGGGCTGCGCATCGATCTTCGCGCGTAGCTTCTTCGCGACGTCGAGTGCGATGTGCTTTTCATATGTGCCCGCGCTGCCGATCGCGCCCGGATCTTCACCGCCATGTCCCGGATCGATCGCCACGGTCAACAGACGCACCGTGTTGTTCTTGCCTGACTTCGGCGTGGTGAAGGCGTAGGTGTCGTCGGGGCTGTTGCCGCTGTTGTTGCCGGCAAGCGCGCCAGGTGGCGTGAGCGGCTTGCCGGGCAACGGCGCTTGCGCCAGGGTGTGCGGTGCGGGCACCGGAACGGGAGCTGGCGTCGTGTGAGCCAGCGGATGAGGCACATCCGGCGCGTGGTCGTCGTTCTGCGCGTAGCGGTCGAAGAACGCCTCGCTGTTGTCCGCGGTGGGCGGCGTCGTGCCGGGGCCGCTCAAGGTGGTCGGCGGCGCGGCATTTTCATCGAGGCGTTGCTGCTTGCGCTCGCTTTGCGCGAGCAGGTCCATCATCGGATCCGGCGCGACGGCCGGATACAGGTCAAACACCAGCCGGTATTTATAGGAGCCGACCGGCGGCAACGTGAACACCTGCGGCTTCACCGAACCCTTCAGATCGAACACCATCCGCACCACATGTGGCAGATATTGCCCGACGCGCACAGCCTGAATCTGCGGATCGTTCGGTGTGATCTTCGAAACCAGATCCTTGAGTTCCTGGTCGAGATCGAGGCCGTTCAGATCCACCACCAGCCGGTCCGGGGTCTGCAGCAATTGCTGGGTGTTCTGCAGCGGCTGATCGGATTCGATCGTCACGCGCGTGTAGTCGCGGGCCGGCCAGACCCGCACGCCGAGCACCGAACTCGCCCACGCGAGGCGCGGCGCGACGAGACCGAGCACGAGCGTCGAGGCGCCGGCGCGCAGAATCTGCCGGCGCCGCCAGTTATGCGAGGCGGTGGCGGCGGATTCGATCGAGCGAAATGGCTTGATTAACATCTTTCTAGACATGCTTTTCCTGATTCGCTGTACGCCCGGGCAACCAGCAGCCGGCCGTCGCCGTCGACATCGAGCGAGAAAACAAGATCCGGCACGCCTAGCAGGCCGCCCGCGCGTTGCGGCCATTCGACGAGGCAAACCGCACCGCTGTCGAAGTACTCGCGAAAGCCGGCGTCGGCCCATTCAGCCGGATCGGTGAATCGATACAGATCGAAGTGATAGAGCTCAAGTTCCCCATCGGGTCTTTGAACTGCGTACGGTTCGACAAGCGTATAGGTGGGACTGCGCACGCGCCCGGTGTGACCGAGGCCGCGCAAAGTAGCCCGCACGAGCGTGGTTTTGCCTGCGCCGAGGTCGCCGGTCAATTGCACCTGCAGACCCTGGAATCCGTCGACGCTCGCGTTGCTGTCATGCGCTTTCTGCGCGGCGCCGCGCACGCTCTCGATCGCCTCCGCGAAGCGCACGCCGAACGCACTGGTGGCTGCTTCGTCCGCGAGCGCGAAGTGGCGCTCGAGCAGGACTGCAGCGGGTAGTTGGATCGCGAGATCGGCGTTGTCGGGCATTCTCGTAAAATGGCGTGATGAACCGAAGTCCGGAGTCCCCCGTTTCCTGCACGCCTGCGTCCGATGACGATGCGCGCGCCACGCGTCAGCTGGATGAAGCGGCGCTGGCGGCGCTTGCCCTGCGCATCAAGGCGTGGGGCCGCGAACTAGGTTTCGGGGCGATCGGTATCAGCGACACCGATCTCTCCGCTGCCGAGGCGGGTCTTGCCGCATGGCTTGAAGAGGGCTGCCACGGCGAGATGGATTATATGGCTAAACATGGGATGAAACGCGCGCGGCCCGCAGAGCTTGTGGCCCATACGCGACGCGTGATCAGCGCGCGGATGGCTTATTTGCCGGGGGATTCGCTGTCTCGCGGGCGTCCTCATTCGCCTGATCAGTCCGAGGTTGGAAAGCTCGCCGAAAGCGCGCCCACCGAACTCACTGAAGCGCGTAACTGGCGTGCTGACGAGTTTGCGCGGATAAACGACCCGTCCGCCGCGGTAGTGTCGATCTACGCGCGGGGCCGTGATTATCACAAGGTTATGCGCAACCGGCTGCAGCGGCTTGCCGACAGGATCGAAGCCGAAATCGGCGCCTACGGTTACCGGGTGTTTACCGATTCCGCCCCGGTTCTCGAGATCGAACTCGCGCAGAAAGCGGGCATTGGCTGGCGCGGCAAGCACACGCTGTTGCTGCAGCGCGACGCCGGATCGCTGTTTTTCCTCGGCGAAATCTACGTGGATGTGCCGCTGCCGACCGATGCGCAGTCGACACCCGAGAGCGCCCCCGAAACGCCGGGTGCGCATTGCGGCAGTTGTACGCGCTGTATCGACGCGTGCCCAACCGGTGCGATTGTGGCGCCTTACAAGGTCGATGCGCGGCTTTGCATCTCCTATCTGACCATCGAACTGAAAGGCAGTATTCCACGGGAACTGCGGCCGTTGATCGGCAATCGGGTGTACGGCTGTGACGATTGCCAGCTCGTCTGTCCGTGGAACAAGTTTGCCCAGGCGGCGCCGGTTGCCGATTTCGATGCGCGGCACGGCCTCGATCGTGCGACGCTGGTCGAACTGTTCGCGTGGAGCACCGACGACTTCGATACGCGCATGCAGGGCAGCGCGATTCGTCGCATCGGCTACGAGGCGTGGCTGCGCAATCTGGCGGTCGGTATGGGTAATGCGTTGCGCGCCGATCCGGCGAGCCTGGCAGTCGACGCGCGGGCGGCGATCGTGGATGCCTTGCGTCAGCGTATGGATGATCCTTCGGCGCTGGTGCGCGAGCATGTCGAATGGGCGCTTGAAGCCGCCTGAGCTGGCGGCGTACAGTAGCGGAAATCTGGCGCGGCAGCGGGCCGCGTCCAGAGTGGTTCAGGAAATTTCAGGCCAATACATCATGTTCAACGCAGTGATCGACGCGCCGTTCGGCAAAGTCGGCATTCGTCTCGACGCCGAAGCCGACTCGGTGCGCGAGATCGCCTATTTGCCGGATCCGGTGCAGAACGTCGCGCCTGATACACCGCTCGCCACAGAAGTTGTGCGGCAGATCGAGCGCTATCTGGAGAACCCTGCGGCGGCCTTCGACCTGCCGCTGGCTGCAATCGGCACCGACTTTCAGCGACGCGTGTGGGCGGGGATCAACGCGATTCCGCCGGGCGTGGTGCTGACCTATGGGCAACTTGCCAAAGAGCTGGGCAGCGTGCCGCGCGCGGTCGGTCAGGCATGCGGCTCGAACTATTTTCCACTGGTGATTCCGTGTCACCGCGTGGTGGCGTCGAGCGGCATCGGCGGCTTTGCGCATCACGCGGACGATGACTTTTTTCGCAAGGTCAAGCGCTGGCTGCTGGCGCATGAAGGTGTGTCCTACGCATGAGTGAACCGATTATTGCCGACGCTCCCGACACGCCCGCTCCGTCACCGTTGTTCGTGACGAGCAATGCCTCGATTGACGCCTTCTGTGACGCGCTATGGCTCGAACATGGCCTGTCGCGCAACACGCTCGACGCCTACCGGCGCGATCTGCGCCTCTTCTGCGAATGGCTTGCGCAAAGCCGCAATGCTTCGCTCGATACGGCCAGCGAAGCGGACCTCACCGCCTATAGCGTCGTGCGGCAGAAGGACAAGTCCACTTCGTCGAACCGGCGACTGTCGGTGTTCCGGCGCTACTACGCATGGGCTGTGCGCGAGCATCGCGCCAAGGTCGACCCGACGCTGCGCATCCGCTCGGCCAAACAGCCGGCGCGTTTTCCCGCGACGCTGAGCGAGGCTCAGGTCGAAGCGCTGCTCGGCGCGCCGGATATCGCCACGCCGCTGGGCCTGCGCGATCGCACGATGCTCGAACTGATGTACGCAAGCGGCTTGCGCGTCACCGAACTCGTTACGCTGAAAACAGTGGAAGTGGGGCTCAACGAAGGCGTCGTGCGGGTGATGGGTAAGGGTTCGAAAGAACGCCTCATTCCGTTCGGCGAGGAGGCGCATGCATGGATCGAGCGCTATCTGCGCGAGGCGCGGCCGGCGTTGCTAGGTGCGCGTGCGACGGATGCGCTGTTCGTGACCAGCCGGGCCGAAGGCATGACGCGCCAGCAGTTCTGGAACATCATCAAGCGTCATGCGGCGGCAGCCGAGGTGCATGCGCCGCTCTCGCCGCACACCTTGCGGCATGCGTTCGCGACGCATTTGTTAAATCACGGCGCCGATCTGCGTGTCGTGCAACTGCTGCTTGGACATACCGATATCTCGACCACGCAGATTTACACGCATGTGGCGCGTGAGCGCCTGAAGTCGCTGCATGCGGCGCATCATCCACGGGGATGAGGGTGGACGAGCCCGTGTGCCTTGCGCGTGCGCGCTGGCGCTTAAACCAGATCGCGCAGGCGGTGCTTCAGGATCTTGCCGGTTGACGCGGCCGGCAGCGCAGCGAGCGGACGTACTTCGGCGGAACGTTTGTACGGGGCGAGCCGCTCGCTGCACCATGCGATCAACTCTTCCGGCGTTACCTTCGCGCCGGCCTTCAGTTCGACAAAGGCGACCACTTCTTCGTTGCCTTCTACCGCGCGTCCTACCACCGCCGATTGCATGACCTCCGGGTGCGCGTTCAGCACGTGCTCAACTTCAGCCGGATATACGTTGAAGCCCGAACGGATAATCAACTCCTTGCTGCGTCCCACGATATGCAGCGCACCGTCGACATCCTGGCGCGCGAGATCGCCAGTCTTGAGCCAACCCTCCGCGGTGATTGTGGCGGCGGTCTGTTCGGGATTGCGGTAATAGCCAAGCATGATGTTTGGCCCGCGCACCCATAATTCGCCGATCTCTCCTTGCGCGAGCTCCTCGCCATCGAGCGAGACGAAGCGCACCTCGATGCCGGGAATCGCGGGTCCTACCGAGCAATCGCTGCGCGGTGCGTCGAGCGTGGTCTGCGCGACGGTGGGGCTGCTCTCCGTCATGCCATAACCGTTGTGCAACGTGATGCCATACACGCTTTCAACGTGTGCCTTGAGCGACGCGTCGAGCGGTGAGCCCCCCGAATAAGCGAAGCGCAGACGCGGCGCGGACCACGCATGGCCGTGCCTCTGCAGATGTTCCAGCAGCTTGGCGTGCATCGCGGGGACACCCTGGAAGATCGACACACGTTCTTCGGCGAGTGCCCGGCGCACCGCTTCGGGCGCGAAACGCGGCACAAGCCGCAGGGTGGCGCCGGCATACAGGCTGCCGAGGCATACCGAAGCGAAACCGTAGACATGCGAGATCGGCAGGACGGCGTACACCACATCGTCGGGGCCGACGCGGCGCAGGCCGCTCGACATGGCCGCGATAAACAGCAGATTGCGGTGCGACAGCATCACGCCTTTGGGCGCGCCGGTGGTGCCTGTGGTGTAGATCAAGGCGGCGCATTGGCGCTCGCTGGCGCGTTCTACCGGCTCTGCCGTGACGGCGTTGTCGAGCGCAAAGGCCCATGCGCCGATAGCGGGCGCGAGCGCGGGCGCCGTCGCGGCGCCGTGACGTTGCGCATGCTGTGACGCGTCGGGCGAGCTTTCGACAGCGTAGGCCACGAGCCGCGGCTGGGCGTGCGCGCGGATTGCGTCGAGTTCGGCGGCGGACAGGCGCGCATTCGACACGAGCGCCCACGCGTCGAGCTGGGCGGTAGCGAACAGCAGCACCACCTGCGCGATGCTGTTTTCCGCGACAATCATTACCCGGTCGCCGCCGCGTACGCCCCATTCGCGCAGCAGCGCCGCGGTAGCGTTCACGGCTTCCAGCAGTTGCATGTTCGTCAGACTTCGCGCGTCTTCGATCAGCGCGACATGCTGCGGATCGCGTGCGGCAGCCAGCGCCGGAATTTGCGCAATGCGCTGCGGCAAGGCGGCGAGCAAGTCGGGCACATGGATGGTGCTACGTGCAGGTGAGTCGAAGATCAACGCGGTCTCCTTGAAACGATAGGGCCTCGGCAGGCGTTGCGCCGGGTGATTTCCGAACGATCGTGCCACAGTCGCCAACGGCGCACAATTGGCCGTTCGGCCAATGGCGGTCGCGCAAGGCCGCCATTACAATGCGCCGATGAGCAAATCCAGACACGTCTCCGAAACGCCCGCGACGCAGTTTCTGCGCCGTCACGACGTCGAATTCGGAGAGCACCCTTACGATTATGTCGAGCACGGCGGCACCGCGGAATCGGCGCGCCAGCTAGGCGTGGACGAGCATCAGGTCGTGAAGACGCTGGTAATGGAAGACGAGCACGCCAAGCCTTTGATCGTGCTGATGCACGGCGACCGTACCGTCTCCACCAAAAACCTCGCACGGCAGATCGGTGCGAAGCGCGTGGAACCGTGCAAGCCGGAAGTGGCGAACCGGCATTCCGGCTACCTGATCGGTGGTACGTCGCCGTTCGGTACGCGCAAGGCGATGCCCGTCTATGTGGAGTCGAGTATTCTCGAACTCGAGAAGGTCTGGCTGAACGGCGGCCGGCGCGGGTTTCTGGTGAGTATCGCACCCTCTGTGCTCACGCAGTTGCTAAAGGCGAAGCCGGTGCAATGCGCGAGCGTGGATTGAAGGCTGCCAACGCTGTCGCCGCCTGGTTGGCATCGACTGATGCCCCGAAGCAGGCTTGGGTTGCGCCGACGGTTTCGGGAATACCCTCTGCAAAAGTGGCTGGCCGCGATGGCCCGGTTCGGTAGAATGTTCGCCGTTTCGTTCGTGCCGCGGGATGCGTGTTCTACCTGTCGCCCCTGTTGCGCTTTCCGATAACTATAAGAGTCCCCAGATGCAAAACCTGATCGTCGCTGTCGTTGCTTATCTGATCGGTTCGGTGTCGTTTGCCGTGATCGTGAGTTCCGTGATGGGACTGGCCGACCCGCGCTCGTACGGCTCGAAGAATCCCGGCGCCACCAACGTTCTGAGAAGCGGCAACAAGACGGCCGCGATCCTGACGCTGATTGGCGATGCGTTCAAGGGCTGGCTCGCCGTCTGGCTCGTCAGCCACTTCGGCGCGCGTTACGGACTCGACGATACGGCGATCGCGCTTGCCGCGATCGCCGTTTTCCTCGGCCACCTGTATCCGGTGTTTTTTCGCTTCAAGGGCGGCAAGGGCGTCGCGACAGCTGCGGGCGTTCTGCTGGCTATCAACCCCGTGCTAGGCATCGCCACGCTACTGACCTGGCTGATCGTCGCCTTCTTTACGCGCTATTCGTCACTAGCGGCGCTCGCGGCCGCGGTGTTCGCGCCGCTTTTCGACGGCTTCCTGTTCGGCGCGAACATCATTGCGCTGTCCATCGTCGTGATGAGTTCGCTGCTCATCTGGCGTCATCGCGGCAATATCGCGAAGCTGATGGCGGGGCAGGAAAGCCGCATCGGCGACAAGAAGAAGGCCGAGGCCCAGGCGGCGGCGAAGCGGCACTGATCGGATGCGACACTGAAGCAGTGGCGCCGCGGCGCCCACGGCGGTCTCGCAGGCGTTGCGTGACGGAAAAACCAGGCACGACATCAGGCCGGACACGCAACCTGCGTGCGCAGGCATGAGCAGGCATGAGCAGCATGATCGCCACCGGCGTCACCGCCACTTCCGCGCAATCTGAACGCCTTAATCGCGGAAGTTGTTGAAGTCGAGCGGCGTGTCCGTGACATCCTTGCGCAGCAGCGCAATCACACTCTGCAGGTCGTCGCGCTTGGTGCCGTTCACGCGCACCGCATCGCCCTGAATGCTTGCCTGGACCTTGATCTTGCTGTCTTTCACGAGCCTGACGATCTTCTTCGCCAGATCGCCCGACACGCCTTTCTTGACGGTGACGACCTGCTTGACCTTGTCGCCACCGATTTTCTCGATCTTGCCGTACTCGAGGAAGCGCACGTCGACGTTGCGCTTGGCCATTTTCGACACCATCACGTCCTTGACCTGACCCAGCTTGAAGTCGTCGTCGGCATAGAGCGTCAACTCGTGCTCCTTGTGTTCGACGCGCGCGTCCGACCCCTTGAAGTCGAAGCGGGTGGAAATTTCCTTGTTGGACTGCTCGATCGCGTTCTTGACTTCGATCATGTTGGCTTCGCACACGACGTCAAACGATGGCATTGCTCTCTCCAATAGTGCTGCGATACACGGCGCCGCCGGACGGCTGCGCACGATGCACTCGCTATAATCACGAACCGGACGTCATTTTACCGACGCCTTTCTCTTTTGCCCAAGGCCGCTGCGCAATACCGCCTGACTTGCGGCACACGGCCCTCACATTCCGATGTCCCTGATGTCCCAGTCCGACTCCACTGTTTTCCTCGCCGGGTACCCGCTCAAGGCCCACAACACCTTTGGCTTCGATGTCCGCGCGCGGTTCGCGTGCCGCATCGAACGTGAGGACCAATTGCTCGCGGCGGTGCGTGACCCGCGTGCAGCCGACCTGCCTCGGCTGGTGCTGGGTGGCGGCAGCAACGTCGTGCTGACCGGCGACTTCGAGGGCCTCGTGCTGCTGGTGGCATTACGCGGTCGCCGTCTCGTGCGTGAGGACGACGAAGCGTGGTACGTCGAAGCGGCCGCTGGCGAAAACTGGCACGACTTCGTGTCCTGGACCCTTGCACAGGAGAAGCCTGGCCTCGAAAACCTCGCACTGATTCCGGGGACGGTGGGGGCCGCGCCGATCCAGAACATCGGCGCCTATGGACTCGAAATGTGCGAGCGCTTCGAATCGCTGCGCGCCGTGGAACTGGCGACCGGCGAAGCGCGCGAGTTCGACGCAGCGGCTTGCCGGTTCGGCTATCGCGACAGTTTCTTCAAGCGAGAAGGGCGTGACCGCTTTGTGATCACGTCGGTTACGTTTCGCTTGCCGAAAGCGTGGGTGCCACGCGCGAGCTATGCGGACATCGCCCGCGAACTGGCCGCCGAGGGTCATGGTGACACATCGCCGAGCGCGCAGGCAATTTTCGACGCCGTCGTGGCCGTGCGCCGCGCGAAATTGCCCGACCCATCGCAACTCGGCAATGCCGGCAGCTTCTTCAAGAATCCTGTGATCGACGCAGTGCAGTTCGAGGCGTTGCAGCGCCGCGAGCCGGAGGTAGTTTCGTACCGGCAGGCGGATGGTGCGGTGAAGCTTGCGGCGGGGTGGCTGATCGATCAGTGCGGCTGGAAAGGGCGCGCGATGGGCGCGGCCGCTGTGCACGAACGTCAGGCACTCGTGCTGGTGAATCGGGGTGGGGCAAGCGGCGCAGAGGTGCTTGCGCTGGCGCAGGCGATTCAACGGGATGTGCGTGAACGGTTTGGAGTGGAGCTGGAGGCCGAGCCGGTTTGTCTATAGGACGCGGTGCAGCGGAGTTTTGAGTTCTGCACGCGCAATAAAAAAGGTGCCGTGAGTGAGCCGGGCACCTTTTGCTGGCTGCTAACGCAGGATTTGGTTCGTTTAACCGCGCCGCAGACACGCACAAGCACGGCGCGTACGTGGATGCCCGCCTCGTATTCGGGCCCCGTCGCGCTTCGCGCAGACGCCGCTCAGTGATTCAGCTTGCCGAGCAGCAAAAATTCCATCAACGCCTTTTGGACATGCAGGCGGTTTTCCGCTTCGTCCCATACGACGCTTTGCGGTCCGTCGATCACCTCTGCGCTCACTTCCTCGCCACGATGGGCCGGCAGGCAGTGCATGAAGAGTGCATCTGCGTTGGCGCGCGCCATCATCTCGGCGTCCACGCACCAGTCGGCAAACGCAGCCTTGCGCGCTTCGTTCTCCGCCTCGAAGCCCATGCTGGTCCAGACGTCGGTGGTGACCAGATGGGCGCCGGCGCAGGCCTCGTTCGGATCGTCAAACTCTTCGACAAACGGTGCGCTCTCAGGCGCCACCATGGCGCGGTCGAGCTTGTAACCCGGCGGCGTGGACAGTCGCAGCTTGAAGCCGAGAATCTGCGCCGCCTCGATCCAGGTGTACAGCATGTTGTTCGCATCGCCGACCCAGGCGACCGTTTTGCCGCGAATCGGGCCGCGATGTTCGAAATACGTGAAGATGTCAGCCAGCACCTGGCACGGGTGATATTCGTTGGTCAGGCCGTTGATGACCGGCACACGCGAATTGTCGGCAAAGCGCTTCAGGATGTCCTGGCCGAAGGTGCGGATCATGATGATGTCGACCATGCGCGAGATGACCTGCGCAGCGTCTTCGATCGGCTCGCCGCGGCCCAGTTGCGTGTCCCGCGTGCTCATGAATACCGCATGGCCGCCTAGCTGGAAGATGCCCGCTTCGAACGAGAGGCGCGTGCGTGTCGAGTTTTTCTCGAAGATCATCGCCAGCGTGCGGTCGTGCAGCGGGTGGTAGGTCTCGTAGTTCTTGAACTTGTTCTTCAGGATGCGGGCGCGTTCAAGCACGTACTCGTAGTCTTCCAGCGAGAAATCCTTGAACTGCAGGTAGTGGCGAATTTTCTTGGCGGTCATAAAACAAATACGGCGGTCTCACCCGGCGAAATTGCCAGACGCTGCCGCCGTTGTTTGTGGTAACTCTATGCAGCATAAAGGATTCTGGCGCGTTTGACGAGCTAGCCGGAAGGCCAGGCCGTCATTCCTAACCGGGCTCGCGAGTCTTAAGACGCGTGCTTGTGTGCAGTGCGGAAGAAGGTCCGCTACGCTATAATCTCGGGGTTTCCCAAAAAGCCCAGCAAGCAGGCTACATGCTTGCGGGACACGGCTCGCGCGCCCGGAAGGCTTTCCTCGCGGTGCGCCGTCATGACGATTGCCGAGGTGGCCCTGGCCGGCACTGCGGCGCCCAGCGGCATGGTTCGCGGGGTCGTGTACGACGTGTTCATGCAGCCGCAGCCACATTCGCTGGCATTGTGCTGGGCAGTCACTCAGGTATTCCTACATGGCCGAAGAAGCTCCAACCGAATATTTCATTCAGGGCATCACGTCGAACGGAAAGAAGTTTCGGCCGAGTGACTGGTCGGAGCGGCTCGCCGGGGTGATGTCCATGTTCGGGCCGGGCACGAAAAGGGGGCCGAATGCCTACATGCAGTACTCGCTGTACGTCCGCCCCACGATCATCGACGACCTGAAATGCGTCATCCTCGACTCGCGGTTGCGCGACATCGAACCCATGGCCTTCGATTTCGTCATGAACTTCGCGAAGGACAATGACCTGCTGGTCACCGAGGCCTGCGAACTGCCGCCGGAACACGGTACTCAACAGGCGTTGAAGGCGAAGTAAGGCGGCTGTAGGCGCCCGAATGGGCTAAGACGGCTGATCCATTCAGGCGAGGATCGAGCCAGGGCAGTGAGGCGAAAGGAAACGATGGAAACCCAACCCGCGAAGGCGGGTTTTTTTGCGCCTGTAGCAAACAGTAGCGTCAAATGAGTACCGTGCGCGCAGAGACCGGGCAGACGAGATAAAGCCCAAAACCAAACAAAAAAGCCCGCCTAGGCGGGCTCTCATGACGCAGCGGAAACAGGAGGTAGCCCGCCGGAGCGGGCTGACCGGATTTACTGCGCTGCGGGCGCTTGCAGACCCTTGATGGCTGCAGCGAGGCGGCTCTTATGGCGAGCTGCCTTGTTCTTGTGAACGATTTTCTTGTCGGCGATGATGTCGATCGTCTTCGTCGACGCCAGGAAGATCTCAGCGGCCTTAGCCTTGTCGCCGGCGTCGATCGCCTTGCGAACAGCCTTGATTGCCGTGCGGAACTTCGAGCGCAGGGCCGAGTTATGCGAGTTTGCCTTCGCGGCCTGACGGGCGCGCTTGCGTGCTTGTGCGGAGTTAGCCATGACGGTTCCTTATCCTGTTCCTGTTTCCAGTACCTGACCTTCAAGTGGCCGGGCGCTGCTTTAGCTCGAACCCTTGGAAGCGATTGCCCAAGAGCGCAAAAAATGTCGAAATTGGTAATTCAACTACGCGAAATCTGGCTCGTTCCAACAGACATCGAGAGGGCATCTGAATGCCGTCCGAAAATTGAGCGAGCGTCGAAACCGGCGATTATAGCAACAAAAACAGGCACGTGGCAAACGAAAATGGGCGATCTGACGCCCGGGCGCTCCTGCTGACGCTCTCCGGTTCCCGGCCCGCTTTGCGCGAAATCGAACGTCTGCGGCGTAAATCGGTCCGATTCGCGTCAAGGCTCCTCGTCCGCACCTGCGGCACCCGTATAATAAGCGCCCCATGAATCTATTCCGAGCCCTGCTGACGGTCAGCGGCTTCACGCTGCTGTCGCGCGTGACCGGCCTGGCCCGCGAAACGTTGATCGCCCGCGCGTTCGGCGCCAGCCAGTTTACCGACGCGTTCTACGTCGCCTTCCGCATTCCCAACCTGCTGCGCCGGATTTCCGCCGAGGGTGCCTTTTCGCAGGCGTTCGTGCCGATTCTCGCCGAGTTCAAGAATCAGCAGGGACACGACGCGACCAAGGCGCTCGTCGACGCAACCTCCACCGTCCTTGCCTGGGCGCTGGCGATTCTCTCGCTCCTCGGCGTGCTGGGCGCCTCCGGCGTGGTGTTCGTGGTGGCGTCCGGCCTCGCGCACGATGGTCAGGCGTATCCGCTCGCCGTCACGATGACGCGCATCATGTTTCCGTACATCGTGTTCATCTCGTTGACGTCGCTGGCCTCGGGCGTCCTGAATACTTACAAGAACTTTTCGCTGCCGGCCTTTGCACCGGTGCTGCTGAACGTGGCGTTCATCGTCGCGGCCGTGTTCGTCGCGCCGCATATGAAAACGCCGGTCTACGCGCTCGCGTGGGCCGTGATCGTCGGCGGCGTGCTGCAGTTTCTGGTGCAGTTGCCCGGTCTCAAGAAGATCGACATGGTGCCGAAGATCGGCTGGAACCCGGTTCGTTCGCTCGCGCATCGCGGCGTCAAGCGCGTGCTCTCGAAGATGGTGCCCGCCATGTTCGCGGTCTCGGTGGCGCAGATCAGCCTGATCATCAACACGAATATTGCGTCGCGGATCGGGCCCGGAGCGGTGTCGTGGATCAACTACGCCGACCGGCTGATGGAGTTTCCCACCGCGCTACTGGGCGTTGCGCTCGGCACGATCTTGCTGCCGAGTCTATCCAAGGCGCACGTCGATGCCGACCCGCACGAGTACTCGTCTCTGCTCGACTGGGGCCTGCGTGTGACTTTCCTGCTCGCCGCGCCGAGCGCGATCGCGCTGTTTTTCTTTGCCGAGCCGCTCACCGCTACGCTGTTTCACTACGGTAAATTCGACGCCCGCTCGGTGGTGATGGTGGGCCGGGCGCTGGCCGCCTATGGTGTCGGCCTGATTGGGCTGATCCTGATCAAGATCCTCGCGCCGGGCTTCTACGCGAAGCAGGACATCAAGACGCCGGTGAAGATCGGGGTCGGCGTGCTGGTCGTCACGCAGTTGAGCAATTTCGTCTTCGTCCCGATCTTCGCTCATGCGGGTTTGACCCTTAGCGTCGGGCTTGGCGCTTGCGTGAACGCGCTGTTGCTGTTCATCGGCTTGCGCCGGCGCGGTATCTATATGCCGTCGGGTGGCTGGCTGGTTTTCTTCGTGCAGATGATCGGGGCATGCCTCGTGCTCGCGGGCGTCATGCACTGGTTTTCCATCAGCTTCGACTGGATCGGCCTACATGCCCAGCCGCTTGCCCGTATCGTGTTGCTGGCGGCGTGCCTGGTTCTGTTTGCTGCGCTATATTTCGGTATGCTTTGGCTGATGGGCTTCAAATACGCGTATTTCAGAAGGCGAGTGAAGTGATCACGACGACGCGGGTTCTCGACTATTTCAGCACGCTGGTCGCCGAAGACGACAGTCTGCCCCTGACCGAGGCAGCACTCTCGCTTGCACAGGACGCTTATCCCGATCTCGATCTGCAAGGCGCACTCGCCGAGATCGACGAACTGGTGGTGCGCCTGCAGCGCCGCATGCCAGCCGACGCTGACATCAAGCAGAAGGTCGGCATCCTGAATCGCTTTTTCTTCCGCGAGCTGGGTTTCGGCAACAACCTCAACGATTTCCTTGACCCCGACAACAGCCATCTGAACGTGGTGTTGAAACGGCGCCGCGGCATTCCGATTTCGCTTGCCGTGCTGTATCTGGAGATGGCCGAGCAGATTGGTGTTCCGGTGCGCGGTGTGGCGTTTCCCGGTCATTTCCTGTTGCGCGTGACCACGCCCGATGGTGACGTGATGCTCGATCCGACCACCGGGCACTCGCTCTCCGAGTCGGAGATGGTCGAGATGCTGGAGCCCTATGTGGCGTCGGCCGGCGAGTCGGTCAGCCGTGCTTTGCGCATGCTGCTGCAGCCGGCCACCCGGCGCGAGATCATTGCACGCATGCTGCGCAATCTGAAGTCGACCTATCTTCAGACGGAACGCTGGCAGCGTCTGTTGGGCGTGCAACAGCGGCTGGTGATTCTGCTCCCTGAGAGCATCGAGGAAGTGCGTGATCGCGGCTTCGCTTATGCGCGGCTCGACTATCTGCGACCGGCGCTCGAAGATCTGGAGCGCTACCTGGGCGACCGCCCCGACGCGGACGATGCGACGGTGGTCGAGTCGCAGTTGCATGAGTTGCGCCAGCGTACGCAGCATAACGACCGGGACTGAGATTCGCCGGCGCGCGCGCCATACGCCGCGGTCGTCGCGGCATATGGCGGCATATGACGGGCGGCGAACCGCTCCCGCTACTTCGGCTGCATCCGGATGGCTCCATCGAGGCGGATCACTTCGCCGTTGAGCATCGGGTTATCGAAGATCTGTTTGGCCAGCATTGCGTATTCCGCCGGCTTGCCGAGACGCGGCGGGAACGGCACCATCGCGCCGAGCGCGTCCTGCACTTCCTGCGGCATTCCGAGCAGCATCGGCGTTTCGAAGATGCCCGGTGCAATCGTCATCACGCGGATCGCGTTGCGCGACAGGTCGCGTGCGATCGGCAGCGTCATCCCCACCACACCGCTCTTCGATGCCGCATACGCGGCCTGGCCGATCTGGCCATCGAACGCCGCCACCGACGCCGTGTTGATGATCACCCCGCGCTCGCCATTCGCATTCGGCTCGTTCTTCGCCATCGCCGCGGCGGCAAGGCGAATCATGTTGAAGGTGCCGATCAGGTTGATCGAGATCGTTCGCGTGAACGAGTCGAGCGGATGCGGGCCGTCCTTGCCGACGGTCTTGATGGCCGGCGCGACACCCGCGCAATTGACCAGGCCGCGCAGCGTGCCGAGTTTCGTCGCGGCATCGACTGCTTGCGTAGCGTCGTCTTCGCGGCTGACATCGCACTTCACGAACACGCCGCCCAGTTCCTGTGCGAGGGCCGTGCCCGCATCCTGATTGAGGTCGGCAACGACGATCTTGCCGCCCTCTGCGGCGAACAGGCGCGCAGTGGCGGCGCCGAGACCCGATGCACCGCCGGTGATCAGGAATACATTGTCACGAATCTCCATGTCTGCTCCTTTGCTTCAGTTCAGTAATCGTCACGATCGAATATCTTTTCGATGGTCGATTGTAACGGCTGTGCTGCAGCGCGGAAAGAAAAAGGGCGGGTGGTTGCACCGGAGTGGTGCTTGAACGTGGCCGGAAATTTGATCGGGATAACTGAGCAAATTGACTGCGTGGATGACGCTCGGCGAAAGCCACGCGTAAAGCGAAGTGTGAATAAAAAACCCGCCCATGTGGGCGGGTTTTAGCGAAGCGAATCTGACGTATTGTGAGAGGGCAAAAAATCCAAAGTCCCGCGCGTCTCACCACCTCACTTCATCGAATTCACTTCAACGCATCGAACACACGCGTGCGGATTTCGTCGACGGTGCCCAGGCCGGAAATAGCCCGGTACTGCGGCGCCTTCAAACTGCTCGACGCGTCACCGTTTTTGGCCCACGTGGTGTAGTACTCGATCAGCGGCTTGGTCTGCGCAACATACACTTCCAGACGCTTCTTGACCGTTTCTTCCTTGTCGTCGTCGCGCTGGATCAGCGGTTCACCCGTGACGTCGTCGACGTTCTCGACCTTCGGCGGGTTGAACTTGACGTGATACGTACGTCCCGAAGCAGCGTGCACGCGACGGCCGCTCATCCGCACGATGATCTCGTCGAACGGCACGTCGATTTCCAGTACGTAGTCGATGGCGACGCCGGCCTGCTTCATGGCTTCCGCTTGCGGCAGCGTGCGCGGAAAACCGTCGAACAGATAACCGTTGGCGCAATCCGCTTCCTTCAGACGCTCTTTGACGAGATTGATGATCAGCTCGTCCGACACCAGTTCGCCTGCATCCATAGAACGCTTGGCTTCAATGCCGAGCGGCGAGCCAGCCTTGACGGCCGCACGCAACATATCGCCGGTGGAAATTTGCGGAATGCCGAATTTTTCCTTGATGAACGTTGCCTGAGTGCCCTTACCCGCTCCGGGAGCACCCAAAAGGATCAAACGCATGTGATATCTCCAGATCTATGTGAATTCTTGGGTGGCGCTACGCTTAAGGCATCCGCGCATTGGACTCAGGGGGCCCGCTTCGAAGTGACCGCAGTGCGCCTCGCGCTGCACGTCGTGAACGACGGCGCTGCAAGGGGGACGGCGGGACGACCGGGCAAACCCTGGCCAACGATCATTGCAGATGGTGCGCACAGCCGTTTGATTATGCCATGGGTTTTTACGCCGACGGACCGAATAACGACCTTACGCGAGCGAGGTCCGCAGGGGTATCGACACCCGGCAGCGGTGCTTCGCCGGTGACGAGCACGGCGATCCGCTCGCCATGCCACATGGCACGCAGTTGCTCGAGCGCCTCGGCCTGTTCGATTGGCGAGAGGGTGAGCGTTGGGTACGAGCGCAGAAACTTTGCACGGTACGCGTACAACCCGATATGCCGGTAGACCGTGGCAGGCGCGGGCGGCGTGGGCATCGCGGCGACGTCCGGCCAGTGCGGCTGATACGCGTCGCGCGCCCAGGGAATCGGCGCGCGCGAGAAGTACAGCGCAACGCCGCGCGCGTCCAGCACGACCTTGACGACGTTCGGGTTGAAGATTTCGGCCGGGTCGGTAATCGGGTGTGCCGCGGTCGCGATGGCACAACCGTGGCTCGCAGCGAGGTGCGACGCAACGCCGCACACCAGTGCGGGATCGATCAGCGGTTCGTCGCCCTGCACGTTGACGACGATCGTGTCGTCGCTCCAGCCGTAATGCGCCGCGACTTCGGCAAGACGGTCGGTGCCCGACGGATGATCGGCACGCGTCAGCATGGCTTCGATGCCGTGTTCGCGTGCGACGTCGAGGACCGACTGCGCATCCGATGCGATCAGCACGTGCTGCGCGCCCGAGGCCAGCGCCCGCTCCGCAACGCGCACGACCATCGGCTTGCCGCCGATGTCGGCGAGGGGCTTGTTGGGCAGACGGGTCGAGGCGAGCCGCGCCGGTACGACGGCAATGAACGGCGGGGCGGCAGGGACGGTGGACGTGGGTTGAGTCATGGGAAACGCGGCGGCAAAACCGGAACAAGGCGCCGAACAGGGGGCCAAAGAAGGCGCCGAAGAGGACGCGGAACGGGACGCGCCCCAGCTAGGGCGCGCGCAGAAAAAACAACGAAGCGGAACGAACGGCTCTGCCCATCAGGACTACGGCATCAGGCTCCAGGCGCAGGATGCAAAGGCTCGACCGGGGTGCCTTCGACGGTTTGACGCGCTTCGTCCACCAGCATCACGGGAATGCCGTCGCGGATCGGATACGCCAGCTTGTCTGCGTTGCAGATGAGCTCCTGCGCCGGACGATCGTAGCTGAGCGGGCCCTTGCAGATCGGGCAGACGAGAATTTCAAGCAGGCGAGCGTCCACGGACTTTCTCCACAACTAATTCAATGAGGCGATGATCGAGCGCAGCTTCAACGGGGACGACCCAGATGCGCGCATCGTGCCAGGCCCCCAATTTTACCGCATCCTTTTCAGTGATCAGGATCGCATCTGCGTCGACATCGGCGAACGGATTGCTGCTGAACGCATAGTGGTCCGGTAACGCACGGGTCTGGGGCTTCACGCCCGCGGCACGCAAGGTCGCGAAAAAGCGCTCCGGCGCGCCGATGCCGGCCGCGGCCAGCACGCGATCGCCGCTGAACTGCGCAAGCGGCCTGCGCAGCGCCGGGTTGCCGAGATGCCACGCGTCAGCCGGCGTGAGCGAGAGCGCGAAGGTGTTGGGCCAGGGTGGCAGCGTGCGTTCGTACGGACTGTTGATCAGCGTGGCGTCGCGGCGGCGCGACAGCGGCTCGCGCAACGGCCCGGCCGGCAGCAGGAAGCCGTTGCCGCCGAGCCGATGGTCGAACACCACGAGTTCGGCGTCGCGGGCGAGGCGGTAGTGCTGCAGACCGTCGTCGCTGACGATCACGTCGACCTCGGGATGCGCGGTGCATAGCGCTTGCGCCGCCGCCACCCGGTCGGGACAGACCCAGACCGGCGCGCCGGTGCGGCGCGCGATCAGCAAAGGCTCGTCGCCGGCATCCTGCGGCGCTGAAGTGGCTGTGACGGGCGTAGGCCGGTTGACCCGCGCGCCATAGCCGCGCGACACGACGCCGGGCTGGAAGCCGGCGACGCGCAGCGCTTCGACGAGCGCAATCACCGTGGGCGTCTTGCCGGTCCCGCCGACCGTCACATTGCCCACCACTACGACTGGCACGCCGACGCGTACCGCCTTTAGCCAGCCGAGCGCAAAGGCCGCACGACGTGCCGCGGCGATCGCGCCGAACATGCAGGCGAACGGCAGCATGGCCCACGCAAGCGGGCCGCGCTGTTGCCACTCGCGCGCAAGACGCGTTTCGAGTTGGTGCTTGACCTCGCTCATGAGGCCAACGCCGGTGTGCGCAGCAATCGCAACTGCGGCACCGGTTCAGGTGACGCGATACACGGGACAGGTATCAACGCGTTTCTCCGGGCGGGACGATCAGGACAGGGCATGGCGAGCGCTGCATAAGCGGCGTGTCGCTCATGATGCCCTTAAAACCCGGCACTCTAGCGCGCGAGCGTCGTGCGCCGCAAGTCGCCAGCGTGACACGCGGCCGCCCGATAGACGCGGGACCGGTCTTTTCAGCCTGTGGATAACTTTGTGGAGAACTCGCCTCCGGCGGGGCTGGGAGGGCCATTCGGCGCGGGTCCTGTCGGCGTGCATCGGTATATATGAGATAGAAATGCTTTATAAATCAAAAGGTTAAATCGGCATTACGGGCCTCTGCACGCATTCTTACAAGGCCTTTCACGCTCCTCCCGACATGTGGACACTTTTAACAATTCGTACAACGCGCTGGACGTGATTGGCTGCTCGGTCTATCGTCTGTCCGGCCTGTCATCCCTATTCATCGCATGAACTCCGAAAGTCCCTTTTCGTCTTCGGGCGCGCCCGGTGGCGACGTCGTCGTGCCGGTGTCGGCGCTCAATCGCGCCATCAGCACGATGCTCGAACGCTCCTTCCCGCTCATCTGGGTGGCGGGCGAAGTGTCGAATTTCACGCGTGCCGCGAGCGGTCACTGGTATTTCTCGATCAAGGATGCGCAGGCGCAGATGCGCTGCGTGATGTTCCGCGGCCGCGCGCAGCACGCCGAGTTCACGCCGCGCGAAGGCGACCGGATTGAAGTGCGGGCGCTTGTCACGATGTACGAACCGCGCGGCGAGTTGCAACTGAACGTCGAAGCTGTGCGCCGTACCGGGCAAGGGCGGCTTTTTGAAGCGTTCCTGAAGCTCAAGGCGCAACTCGAAGCGGAGGGGTTGTTTGCCGCGGAGCGCAAGCGGCCGTTGCCGACGCATCCGCGGGCAATTGGCATCGTCACTTCATTGCAGGCCGCGGCGTTGCGCGACGTGTTGACCACATTGTTGCGCCGTGCGCCGCATATCCCGGTGATCGTGTATCCGGCACCGGTGCAGGGCGTGGGCGTCAGCGCGAAACTGGCAGCGATGGTCGAGACGGCCAACGCGCGGTGCGAGGTCGATGTGTTGATTGTCTGTCGCGGCGGCGGCTCGATTGAAGACCTGTGGGCGTTCAACGAAGAAGTACTGGCGCGAGCGATTGCCGAAAGCCGCGTACCGGTGGTGAGCGGTGTCGGTCACGAAACCGATTTCACGATTGCCGATTTCGCTGCAGACGTGCGCGCGCCGACACCGACCGGCGCCGCCGAGCTCGTCAGTCCGCAACGCGTGCTGTTGTTACGCGATCTCGATCACCGCCATGCCACGCTCGCACGCGGCTTTGGCCGCATGATGGAGCGGCGTGCGCAACAACTCGACTGGCTCGCACGGCGGCTCGTCTCGCCATCCGAGCGGCTCGCGCGACAACGCACGCATTTGCAGCAACTCAGCGTGCGTCTCGGATCGGCTGGCGCCCGTCCGGTGCGCGATGCTCGAGCGCGGTTTTCGCTGCTGCAGATGCGCTGGCAGCGCTGGCGTCCGGATCTCGTTGCGCATCGTGCCACCTTGAACGCACTTGCGCAGCGGCTCGACGGCGCAGCGTTGCGCCAGCACGAACGGCATACAGCGCGCGTGGCGACGCTGGCCGCGCGTCTCGAGGTGCTGAGTCCGCAGCGCACGCTCGAGCGTGGCTACGCGGCTGTGCTCGACGCGCAGAATGGTCGCGCGCTGCGTGCACCGGCCGCGCTGAAACCGGGGCGTCATCTGACTGTGCACCTTGCAGAGGGCGCTGCGGATATCACGCTGGCCGATGTGCAGGCACGTCTGTCCGACGATTTCTGACGCTCTTACGCCGACGTACTTTTGACCGTGGCACGTGCATTGCGTGAGCACTAGTTACGGTTGTCCTGGCGACTTTCAAACGCATATCCGACATAAAGGCCGTTGGTTTGCGGGGTTATTCCAAGTCGCCTACAATCGAGTGCTCTACAGCGTTATCCTCAGACTGACCCCCCACACACAGATAGAAGGAAAGCACCATGGAACATACGCTCCCGCCGCTGCCGTTTGCAAAGAACGCACTCGCTCCGAACATGTCGGAAGAGACGCTCGAGTATCACTACGGCAAGCATCACCAGACCTATGTGACTAACCTGAACAATCTGATCAAGGGCACGGAGTTCGAGAACCTGTCGCTCGAAGAGATCGTCAAGAAGGCATCGGGCGGCGTCTTCAACAACGCCGCGCAAGTGTGGAACCACACGTTCTTCTGGAACAGCCTGTCGCCGCAAGGTGGCGGTGCACCGAAGGGCGCGCTCGCCGACGCGATCAACGCGAAGTGGGGTTCCTACGACAAGTTCAAGGAAGAGTTTGCCAAGACCGCAGTCGGCACGTTCGGCTCGGGCTGGGCATGGCTCGTGAAGAAAGCAGACGGCTCGCTCGACCTCGTGTCGACCAGCAACGCTGCCACGCCGCTGACCACGGACGCGAAGGCACTGCTGACGATCGACGTGTGGGAACACGCGTACTACATCGACTATCGCAACGCTCGTCCGAAGTTCGTCGAAGCATATTGGAACATTGTGAACTGGGACTTTGCAGCGAAGAATTTTGCGTAAGGTTTCATTCCGGCGGTGTGGTGTAGCCGCCCGGTGTAAACGGATAGTTTGCAAAGTCCGGCAATCGCGACGCCGCGATTAAACTTCGAGCCGTTAGTAAGCTAGTGACAGTGAAGCCCTCCAACGCGAGGGCTTTCTGCTTTTTGTGCGTGTCAGTTCCCCCTCGTTTCATTCCCACTGGCCGCCTTGGCCACATCTGCAACGTCAACCCGGTTTAACCCTCTCGCACGCAGGCGTTTACAGCGCCATGGCCTCCCATCGCGGCTCGGCGCCAGCATGCATCTTCTGCAAGCTCGTCATGAAAAGAATGCAATAGCTTTGCGGGTCTAATTGACTTCAAATTAGCACGCCCATTCTATTTTTCGACCTGACCGGCATCTCAGCCAAGCCGGGCACACGGAACCTGAGAGAAGGATCGCGCGCACCTGATTGGCCGGATCGGGTGGAGACAGCGACCGGGTTGTACCGCAGAGATGTAATCAAAGCCCGCAACAAGCGGCTATCAAAAATGAGGAGACATGCATGCGTTTGATCAGTCAGGGTATCTGCGGGGCCACGCTGGTTCTCGCCGCAGGCAGCGCCGTGGCGGCGGACTCGAGTGTGACGTTGTACGGCGTGGCCGACACGTTCATCCAATACCTCGACAACGGCGGCAATCATTCGTTTTCCGAACGAAGTGGCGGCGCGGCGGGCTCGCAATTTGGCCTTAAAGGTAACGAGGATCTCGGCGGAGGTCTGTCCGCGCAATTCGATGTCGAAACCGGTTTTAACCTGAATAACGGCACGTTTTTCGCGGATACGACTTCGCTGTTCTATCGGCAGGCTTGGGTCGGCCTGAACCACTCAACCTATGGCTCGCTGACGTTCGGGCGGCAGTACGAGCCCAGTTTTCGCGTCGTTTATCCGACCGATCCGTTTCGCGTCAACGAGATCCTCTCACCGTTCTCCGCAGACGTGCTCGCGGTCGACAAGAAAACGCTCTCGACGCAGTACGACTCCGGCCGTGCCAGCAACTCCGTCCTTTATCAGTCGCCGAATCTCGGTGGCGTGCAGCTCTACGGCATGTACGCGTTTGCGGCCACCGTGACCCAGCCGGTGCCGGCGACCACGGGGAATATGCTCAACCTCGGCGCGAGTTATACGGGTTATGGCTTGTATGCGGGTCTTTCGTATGTCAATCAGCATCCGGGTCAGGAGACGATCGCAGGTCTGCCGACCGCGCTCACTCTGCTCAGCACCGAGCACTTCATCGGCGCGCTCGCTTATCGGGTGGGTATTGTGAACTTCCAGTTCAACTACTCGTATCAGCGCGCGCAAGATCCGTCGCCCAGGTCTCTCGCAGCGGTGCTCGGCACGGCGCATTCGCTCAGCATCGCCGAGCTGGGTGCCACGATCCAGGCTACGGCTGCGGATACGATCGAGATCGCGGCTTTGCAGCGCAACGTGCGCGGCGCGCATGACAACACGCCGGGCTTCGAGATCGGTGCCGATCATTCGATCTCGAAGCGCACGAGTTTCTATGTCCGCGCGGGCTACATGAAGAACAACGGTACCTCGACCGTCAGCTGGCCGGGCGTCACGGTGAGCGAACCCGGTACCAACCAGGTTCTCGCCACCGTGGGCATGACGCACCGCTTCTGAGGACGGATAGTCTTCAACCGGACGCGTTGCGTCCGGTCTCGCGCTGACTTATGAGGTAGCCGCGGCCTTGCGCGGACGACGATTGCGTGTCGTGGATTTACGCGCGGTCTTGACGGCCGCGGGTGCCTCCTCCGCAGCCTGAGCGGGTACCTCCTCGCGTGGCGCTTCGCTTGCGACTGCAGGTGCAGCGTCGTGCGATTCCGGCGCGGCCTTCTTCGTTTTTCTCGCCGCAGTCTTGCGGCTGCCGCGTCCCTTGCGGGGTGTCTCCGGAGCAATTTCCTCACGCCCTTCAACAGCGGCTTCCGGCTCTGATTCCGGTTCCGGTGCTGTGTCGAACGTGAACAACCCGGGCTGGGCCGCTGGTTCCGCTGGCTGCTCGTCCGGCTCGTCGTAAGCGAAAGGCGATCTGCCGCCGTGGTTGAAGTAAGTGTCTTCCGGTTCGTGCGGCGCCGCCTCAGCGTCCTCGTGACTCGCCGCCGGTTCTGCGAGTACCGCTGCCGGCGCGTCGCGCTGCGACTTACGGTTGCCGCGCCCGCGGCGGCGAGCGTCCTGCTTGTGACCACCGTCTCCCTGCTGCGCGGCGTGTGCCGGTTCCGCGGCCGCCGACTCCTGCGTTTGCTCTGACGTCTCACCAATGGTTTCGCTGAGCGTCGTCACGACATTGCTGCGATACACGTACGCGCCCGACTTCTCATCGCGGCCGAATTCGAGCAGACCGCGTGCCTGTGCTTCTTCCAGCAGATTGCCGAACGCACGGAAGCCGTAATACGTTTCGTTGAAATCGGGCTTGCGGCGCTTGATGGCGTTTTTCAGCACCGAGGCCCAGATCTTGCCGCTGTCGCCGCGTTCCGAGGCGAGCGCATCGAAGGTCTGTACGGCGATTTCCACCGCTTTGGTCCGGCGCGTTTCGAGATCTTCCTTGGGACGCTTCTCTTCATTCGGCGTGCGCCTGGCGGCAGCGGTCGGCTGCTGTGCCGGACGCGCCGTCTCGCGCTTGACGACGGTTCGCTGACTTTCGCGCACCAGGTCGTCGTAGAAAATGAATTCGTCGCAGTTCGCGATGAGCAGGTCGGACGTGGACTGCTGAACGCCCACGCCGATCACCTGTTTCGCGTTTTCGCGCAGCTTCGAAACCAGCGGCGAAAAGTCGGAGTCGCCACTGATGATGACGAAGGTGTTGACATGCGATTTGGTGTAGCAGAGATCGAGCGCGTCGACGACCAGACGGATATCCGCCGAATTCTTGCCCGACTGGCGCACGTGCGGAATCTCGATTAGCTCGAAGTTGGCTTCGTGCATCGTGCCCTTGAAGCTCTTGTAGCGCTCCCAGTCGCAGTACGCCTTCTTGACGACGATGCTGCCCTTGAGCAGCAGGCGTTCGAGCACCAGCTTGATGTCGAATTTCTCGTACTTCGCATCGCGTACGCCGAGGGCGACGTTCTCGAAGTCGCAGAACAGCGCCATGCTGATGGTTTCGTTGGATGACGCCATGTATTTCTCCAATGAGGCGACCGTCAAACTCGACGGATCGCGCCCATGATAGCGTCCCTGCGACCGGCTACGAGTTTTCTGTCTGCTGGCGGGTCTGCAGCACGTCGTCGATCAGCCCATAGGTCTTCGCATCCGCCGCGGTCATAAAGTTGTCCCGATCGGTATCCTTGACGATGTCTTCGATGCTGCGTCCCGTGTGTTCGGCCATGATCGCGTTCAGGCGTTCGCGCTGATACAGGACTTCGCGCGCCTGAATCTCGATGTCGGCGGCGGTGCCCTGGCTGCCGCCGGAGGGTTGGTGAATCATGATGCGCGCGTTCGGCAATGCATAGCGCTTGCCGCGCTGGCCGGCGGTCAGCAGAAACGTGCCCATGCTCGCCGCGAAACCCGTGCAGAGCGTCGACACCTCCGGCTTGATGAACTGCATGGTGTCGTAGATCGCGAACCCGTCGTAGACCGAGCCGCCCGGCGAATTGATGTAAAAGGAAATGTCCTTGTCAGGGTTCTCGGATTCGAGAAACAGCAACTGCGCGACAATCAGGCTCGCGGACTGCTCGTTGACCGGACCGACGAGAAACACAATCCGCTCACGCAGCAGCCGCGAAAAAATGTCATAGGCGCGCTCGCCGCGTCCGGACTGTTCGATGACGGTCGGCACGAGACCGAGGCCGTTGAGGGACGGGTAGGTGGAATGCATGTGCGCCTCGCTAACTTGGGGTTAAGCTGGATCGGGTTGAATGAGCTTGAGTGAGTGGCCAGTCCCCCACCGCCGCTGCGGATGTGAGTGACTGTCCCCATGACGAGGGCGCGCGCCGGGGTGTGACATCAATATTTTTGTGCTGACCTGTCACATCGTGCGGTGCTCGAACGTCAGGATTCAAAAGGTGCGGGTTGCGGTGCGCTTGCCGCACTGCTGGCGTGTCCGAGCCTGCGCGGTTTTGTCCAGGCTTTAGCTACGCGCCAAAAAACAGTTCACGTTTATGGGAGCAGCACGCATGACCGAACCCACCGTCGACAAGTCATCCGCCTTCGAGGCCGCCCGCGCGCGACTCGTTGCGCTGGCGTACCGCATGCTGGGCAGCCGCGCCGAGGCGGAAGACGTGGTGCAGGACGTCTGGCTGAAGTGGCATCTCGCCGATACGCGCGAAGTGCGCACGCCGGCGGCATGGCTGACCACGCTTACTGCGCGTCTCGCGATTGACCGGCTGCGTCATCTGCGACTGGAGCGCAGTGTGCAGGCCCAAGGTTGGCTGCCCGAACCGTGGCTTGACGAACTGGCGCCTTCCGCGGAGGAACTGGCGTTGCGTTCGGCGGAGATGTCGTACGGACTGATGCTGCTGCTTGAACGGCTTAAACCGGATGAGCGGGCCGCCTTCGTACTGCACGAGGCGTTCGACTGCGACTATACGGAGATTGCGAGGATCCTCGAGCGTACGCCGGCGGCTTGCCGGCAGATCGTGCATCGGGCGAAAGCCCGTTTGCAGCGCGACGGTGCGCCCGTAAGGCGCCCCGACCCGGTACAGCATGCACGGCTCGTCGAGCGCCTGCGGACGGCGCTGGAGGCGCAGGATCGAGCGGGCTTGCTGCAACTGTTTAGTGACGCGCCGGAGATTGTCAGCGATGCGCCGGTTCGCGTGGACGAGCCCGTGGTCGCTGCAATGGATTGGGTGAACACGGTGACGTCGGTGGCTGGAGCGGGGACCGTGACGTGCGCAATGCAAGAGATCGGAGAGGTGCGGGCGCTGCAACAACTGCGCAGAGGATATGCCGCAACGACGGTACACGCCGAGTGCCTGTCGATCGACGGCGGCCCGGGAGTAGCGCTCATGCTAGATGGCGAGATCACCGCGCTACTCGATGTCTCGAGCAGTCGCGGCCGGATCGTGAAACTGCGCATCGTCACGCGTGCCGCGCATCTTCAGACCGCGCGTCGCAATTTCGGCTTACCGGCCGTACGGCAGATACTCAACGAAATCCGCGAGCGCGCATGGCTTACAGCGCAGCGCGCGTCAGTTACGGTGTGCGGCGACTTCCCAGTTGATATCGACGCATAGCACCTGCATACCGCGCGGTGTCTGCGCGGCAATCGAAGCGGTCACGCAAAGGTGCGCTTCGTTGATCGAAAGATACGGTGGCGTGAGATGCACCTGACCCGGCGTGCGCATCGCGCCGATGAAATACGGCCGACGCTCCCAGCTCGCGCCTTCCGAATGCAGCAACGGACGGAAACGCTTGGCCCGTTGCGACGCGCGTCCCGGCGGCAACACGTTGTCGCCGATCTGACGTCCCGAGCCGTCCAGCACGAAACAGCGCGCGGTTTCACCGAGCGCCAGCAGCGACGCCGTGGCCTGAGCCACTGATTCACCCGCCACCAGTAATGCGCTCGCGGTTTCGAGCGCTTTCGCATACGGCGCAAGCCGTGCCGCCTGGGCGCGTTCGCGTGCCCCGACCCGTTCGCGTAGCGCGGCCGACAACGCATCCATCAAACCAGCCGCTGCCTGCGGCTGCACTGGCTCGACGCTCGGCCCCGCGAAAAAGGCGCCTTGCACGAAATCCACGTTGCATTCGAGTGCGATCAACGCGTCGCGCTCGGTGGACAATCCGCCCATCAGCACCAGTTGTCCCGACTCGTGCAGCAGCGAGACAAGCCCCGGCAACACGCGTTCGATATGCGAATGCTCGCTCGCCTGCGCGAGGATGCAGCGGTCGAGCGTGACGATATCGGGCCGCAGGTTCCAGACGCGGTCGATGTTCGAGTGTTTGGCGCCGAAGCCGTCCAGCGCGATCAGAAAGCCCGATTTGCGCAGCGCATCCACGATCTCGGCGAAACGCGTAGTCTCGCCGCCAGCCTGCTCCGACACCTCCAGCACCACGCGTTGCGGCGGCAGGCCGAGGGCCTTGAGGCCGGCCAGCAGCGCGTCGCCGTAGCTGGTATCCATCAGCGCGGCGGGATGCAGGCTCAGGAAGAGCCATTCGTCATGGCTCTCGAACGCGTTGAAGTTGCCCAGATGCAGTGATTCGGCGAGCCGTCCGAGTTCGAGCAAATCGCCGCGCCGCGCGGCCTGAGTGAACACTTCGTGCGACGGCACCTGCTTCGCATGTTCGTCGTGAGCGCGCAGCGAGGCGTGATAACCGATCGCGCGACGGTGCGATACGGAAAACACCGGCTGGAACACGCTGAACACCGTGTAGCCGCCGTACAGGACGGTGCGCCGGGAGCCCTCATCGCCCGCCATGGGGCGCGGAGGCTGGAAGCCGGGAGGATCGAGTTCGATCATGCTCATCATGTGTCAGTCGTGTGAAGGATGGCGGCGCAGTTGGCACGCCTAAGCGGCCAGTTTACAGGATAGGCGAGCAAGAACCATGCTCGCGGAGGAATTACCCTTCCAGCGTTGTCGAGGACTCATTGTGCGCCGGGAGGTGCGTTGCGGCTATGCAGCGCACAGACATGGTGCGCCGCGCGCCCCGTCACGGGTCGAGCGCAGGGCCGTGCAGGCCGTTACCGGGCGGCCATGTGGGCCAACTGGCGTTGGGCGTTTTCAGGTCCGTTCGGACGGGTCGGTTTTCTTCGCTGTGCGACGGATGTCGGCCGCCAGTTGCGCGAAGATCCATGACGAACAAGCGGTCATGATGCCGACGCACAGGAACGTCGCATGGAAGGCGGGCAGCGAATTCGCCGCGGTCACCTTGTGGATCAGTCCGGTGAACGTTGCGAGCAAGGCGCCCGCGACGGTGACGCCGAGACTCATCGACAGCATCTGTACCAGCGAAAACAGGCTGTTGCCGCTGCTCGCGCCGCCGGTGCCAAGATCTTTGAGCGTGAGGGTGTTCATCGCCGTGAACTGCATGGAGTTCACACCACCGAAGAACGCAAGTTGCACGAGCCGCAGCCACAGTGGTTGATCGAGGGTGGTCAGCCCGAAGCTGGCCATGGCGAGGCCTACCAGCACGGTATTGGTGACGAGCACACGCCGATAGCCGTATTTCATGATCAGCGTCGTGACGAGACGTTTGGACATCATGCCGGCTGCGGCGACCGGCAGCATCATCAGACCGGCTTCGAAGGCGCTGTAGCCGAGGCTCACCTGCAGCAGCAGCGGAATCAGATACGGCATGGCGCCGCCGCCGATCCGCGCAAACAGATTGCCGAGCAGGCCGACGCTGAACGTGTGGATCTTGAACAGATCGAGCGAGAACAGCGGATGCGGATCGCGCACGGCATGCAGCCCGTAAGCGACGAAGCAGGCAAGGCTCAGCACAAGCAGCACGAGCACGGTGGCCTGCTGGATACCGAGTTCGGTACGGCCGTCGAGCGCGAACGAGATCGCCACCATGCCGACCACCAGGAACAGATAGCCCTTGATGTCGAATTTCGCGGTATCGGGGTTACGGCTGTCCTGCATGAAGATGAAGGTCACGATGCAGCCGATCACGCCCACCGGCACATTGATGAGGAAGATCCAGTGCCACGAGGCGATCTTGACGAGCCAGCCGCCGAGCGTCGGGCCGATCAGTGGCCCGATCAACCCAGGAATCGCGACAAACGACAACGCGGCCAGATAGCGTTCGGCGGGAAACGTGCGGAGTACGGCGAGGCGTCCGACTGGCAGCAACATGGCGCCGCCCACTCCCTGGATCACGCGGTACAGCACCAGTTGATCGAGCGTTTGCGCGTTCGCGCACAGCAGCGAGCCGATGGTGAACACCAGAATCGCGCTGAAAAACACCTTGCGTGTGCCGAGTTTGTCCGCGAGCCAGCCGGACACCGGGATCATCACGGCCATCGTCAGCGAATAGGCGATCACCACCGATTGCATCCGCAGCGGCAGCTCGCCGAGACTCGTCGCCATGGCTGGCAGCGCCGTGTTGACGATGGTCGAGTCGAGTGTCTGCATGAAGAAACCGGTGGCGACGAGCCACAGCATCACGGTGAGTGAGCGCGCGGTTGGCTGAGGGGCGGTGGGGGCGGGTGTGGTGGCGGCGTTCGGCGGATTCGACATGGAGGGCGGCTGCTCGCGCGCACCGGACGGGCTGAGGAGTGCCTATTTTAGGGAAATCTGCGCGGCCGTGCAGCAGGGTTTGCAGCTTTGGAGGGCGCTTTGCCCTCCGCCCTGCACCCCGGCTCACGGTTCGAGCCGGGCCGCCGCATCGAAAAAAAGCTGTGCGCGCGGATCGCTCGCGTATGCCGCGTTGATGCGAATCCATGGGCTAACCTCGGCGTTCGGCCGGAAGTAGCTCCCTGGCGCGACGGTGACGCCCAGTGGCGCGCCGCATTCGACGAGGCGCATGGAGTCGACGATATGCGGCACGCGCGCCCATACGAACTTGCCGCCGAGCGGCGTCTCGAATACCTCCCAGCCGCTTGCCTCGAGTGCCTGCACCGCGGCGCCGAGCGCGTCGCGCATGCGGCGGCGCAGCCGGTCCAGATACTTGCGATAGGCGCCACGCTCGAGCATGGCGACGGCCACTGCTTCGGCAAAGCGCGAACCGCCGATACTCGTAAGCATCTTGATGTCGGCGAGATCCTTGATGGTCGCGTTGTCGGCGACAACGTAGCCAATCCGCAGCGACGACGACAGCGTCTTCGACAGCCCGCCCACATAGATCACGTGTTCGAGCTGGTCGAGCGTGGCGAGACGGTCGGTGACATCGGTCTGGAAGTCGGCATAGATGTCGTCTTCGATGATGCGGAAGTCGTGCTCGCGGGCGAGTTGCAGCAGCCTGAACGCAACGGGTGGAGCGATCGTCGTGCCGGTGGGGTTGTGAAACAGGCTGTTGACGAAGAACAGCTTCGGCCGATGGATGCGCAGTTGCGCCTGCAGGACGTCGAGATCGGGACCGCCGCGGGTGCGCGGAATGCCAACCAGCTTCACTCCATGCAGCTTCAAAAGACCGTACAGGTTGTAGTAGCCTGGGTCCTCGACAAACATCATGTCGCCGGCCTTGAGCATGTAGCGCATCAGCAGGTCGAGCGCCTGGCTCGCGCCGTTGGTAATGAGGATCTGTGAGGCGTCCGCTTCGATGCCGAGTTGCCCGAGGCGGCTTTGCAGATGCTCGCGCAACGTCGCGTTGCCGAGTTGGGTCGCATAGTCGACGAGGCTCGTGGGATCCGCTCGCGAGACGTGACGAATCGCCTGGCCCAGGCCGTCCATATCGCGCCATGCCTCGGGGATAAAGCCGCTGCCCAGCTTGAGCGACTCGCCCGGGTGGTTGAACTGCTGCAGGATGTGCACCGCTTCGTCTTCCGCGCGGCGCGGGTCCGAGCTGCCTTGGGCGCCGCTCGCATTGCGCTGGCGTTCGGCGACATAGAAGCCTGAGCCCGGGCGCGAATCGAGGTAGCCGAGGGAGACCAGCCGGTCGTACGCCTCGATGACAGGGAAGCGGCTCACCTCATGATCGGTCGAGAACTGACGGATCGACGGCAGTTTGGCGCCCGGATGGGCGGAGCGCGAGCGGATCCATGTCGTGACGCCGGTGACGATCTGGTCGGTCAACGGCACACCGTTTTCGCGGTCGAGTTCGATGTCGAGTTTCATGATCTCTCGTGCATAGGACGCCGGTTAGGCGACGCCTGATAGGTGACACTCGGGCAACTGTCAGGTTTTTTCACTGCACAGTTCCGCGGAAACTGTTCGGAACTGTGCATGGGGTTTACATCATCGCACGGCAATAATGTGTCAACCAGAGAAGCCGTTCAAGGAGCAATGCGATGCGTGAAATCCGTACTTTCGAACTCGATCACGGTGAGCCGGCAACCGCCTGGCGTGTAGCGCGGCCGCTTACGCTGCAGGTGATGGCGGGGCAGGTTTGGTTGACCGTGGAAGGTGATCTGCGCGATTACTGGCTTGCGTCAGGCGAGACCTTTGAGCTCAATCGTGGCGCACGCGTGTGGGTGAGCGCGGGGCAGCAAGGCGCGCGGCTGGCGCTGGCTTTTGCGAGCGGTTCGGCCGGTGCGCGGGTGCGGCCTGCTGTGGAGACGGCACGGATGTCCCTCTGGAGTTGGGTGCCGCGCTGGTTGCAGACCATCTGAAGGATGCGGGGGCGTTTGAACGCAGAGGCGCTCGCGGGCAGTGTCCTGCTAGCGCCTTGCCTGCCAGTTCTTGCGTCCGCCTCGACATCCGGCAGGCGCACCGCTCACGCTTCGTAATCCCCGATGTATCGCGCTCGCGGCCGGATCAGGCGGCCATCCGCAGTCTGTTCCATCGCGTGTGCAATCCACCCCACCACCCGGCCAACCGCGAACAGCGTAAACGCGGCGCCCGCAGGCAAACCCAATACCCGTTCAATCGATGCGAGCGCGTAGTCAAGCGTCGGCTCGGCGCCGCTCGTCTCGCGCACCGCGCGCGCGAGCGCATGGACCTCGGCAATCGGCGAGCGAGCCGGCGCGCACTCCGTCAATAACTCGAGCAACACCCGCGCACGCGGATCGCCGTGCGGATACAGCGTGTGTCCGAAGCCGGACAGGATGGCGCCGTAGCCACCATGCTCATCGCGAGCGAGGCGGGTGGCCAGGAAGCGGTCAAGATGCGGTGCGCGGGCCGCCTCGTCAAATAGTGCGGCCACGCGCACGGTCTCGCCGCCGTGACGCGGTCCCGACAACGCCGCAAGACCGCCCGCCACCGCGCCGAACAGGTGGGTGCCCGTCGAGGTGATGCAGCGCACCGTGAACGTCGACGCGTTCAGCTCGTGATCAGCGCACGCGATCAGCGCGGCGCGCAGCACGCCCATTTGCTGACGGTTACGGATGCCCCAGGCGGCGGCGAGCTGCCGATGCATGGGTTCATTCGACGGTGCCGCCGAGATCATCGCCGCCGCCAGCAGACGCATTACGGTGCAAGCGGTATCGAGCTGCGCGTCGCGGCCCTGTGCCCAGACCCGTGGCATCTGCGCGGCGGCAGCAGGCAGCAGCACCAGCGCGCGGTCGAGCGGCGTACTGTCACCCCACAATTTGAGCCACGCGGCCCATTGCGCCGCGCCGAGTGGCGCCGGCGGCGCTTCGGCAAGACGCCGCGGACTGCACTCCCACAACAGCGCCGCGACTTCTTCGAGCGATGCCGTGCGCGCTAGCTCGACCGCATCATGGCCGCGATAGAGCAGGCGACCGTCCGCGATCAACGTGATTGACGACTCGAGCACCGGCACACCCCAGTCGAGCACCTTCTGCGCGACCTTGCCGGCACGCTTGCCGTCTGCCTTGCGGCGTGCGAGCCGCCGGACTTCAGCCGCGTCGTATAACCGGTGCTTGCCGTGCGCATCCGGCGACGAATGCAGCATGCCGCGGCTCACATACGCATAGAGCGTCGGCACGCTGACGCCGAGCAGCGCGGCCGCTTCGGTGGCGGTGAGTGTGTTGGCCATGGGTATAAGAACGTGAAGAAACCGGAGAAATCAATATATATTGATTATCTTAATCAAGATTGATTGTGAGAGGGTGGAATTTTAGACTCGGCTCAGTTCCTCCTTCAACTTCATCGCGCTGCTCGGGGCCCTGCTTATGACACCTCACCTCGCACTCGATCATCTCTGGACCGCGGCCGGTTGCGATGCCGCGGCGCTTGACGCCGTCACGCTGACCGGCGAGGACCCAGGTCTGCCGTCCGTGTACCGGGTCGGCACGCTCGCAACGGCCACGATCGCGGCGATGGGTCTCGCCGCGGCCGAATGTTTCCGTCTGCGCACCGGTTGCCGGCAGCGCGTCGAAGTCGATATGCGGCGCGCGCTGGCCGCGTTTCGCAGCGAGCGGTATCTGCGTATCGACGATGGTCCGCCGCCTGCCTTGCGCGATCCGGTGATGGGTTTCTACGCGACGCGCGACGGGCGTTGGATTCAGTTGCACACCAACTTCCCGCATCATCTGGCGGGCATCCTGAAGGTGCTGGGTTGCGCGAATAGTCGCGCAGCAGTAGCCGAGGCGATTCGCGGCTGGGATGGCGCAGCGCTGGATCAGACGCTCGCCGACGCGGGTTTGTGTGCCGCGCTGATCCGTTCGCCGCGCGAATGGGCTGCACTCGAGCAGGCTCGGGCGATCGCCAATCTGCCGCTGTTCGAGATCACGCGCATCGGCGATGCGCCGCCGGAGCCTGCTGGCCGCGGTGGCGCCGACCGGCCTCTGGCAGGGGCACGCGTGCTCGACCTGTCGCGGATCATCGCAGGGCCGGTGGCGGGACGCGCACTTGCGCAGCACGGCGCGCAGGTGCTGCTGGTCAACGGTCCGCACTTGCCGAATATCGCGCCGCTCGTGATCGATAATGGGCGCGGCAAGCGCTCGGCCATTGTCGATCTGCGCAATGAGGCCGGGCGCGACCAGTTGCGCGCCCTGGTGCGCGACGCCGATGTGTTCCAGCAGGCTTACCGGCCAGGAGCAGTCGCCGCGCTGGGTTTTACGCCCGAAGCGCTGGCGCAGGCGCGGCCCGGGATCGTGTACGTGTCGATTTCCGCGTACGGTCACACCGGGCCTTGGGCGCAGCGACGCGGCTTCGACAGTCTCGTGCAATCCGCGAGCGGCATTGCGTGGACCGAGAGCCGCGCGGCGGGCGTTGATGAACCGAAGCATCTGCCGTGTCAGGCGCTCGATCACGCCACCGGCTATCTGGCCGCGTTCGGTGCGATGGTTGCGCTCGCGCGGCGGGCTACGGAGGGCGGCAGCTGGCATGTGCGCGTGTCGCTCGCGCAGACTGGGCGCTGGCTGCAATCGATGGGACAGATCGAAGACGGCTGGCGCGCGCCTGAGGTTGGCGCCGAAGATCTGCAGGACTGCATGGAGACTGTGGATTCTCCGTTCGGCCGCGTGCGTGGCACGTTGCCTGCCGAGCGTTTATCGGAGACGCCACCGTTTTATGGCCGCCCGCCGGCGCCGATCGGCAGCGACGAAGCATCCTGGCTGGCCTGACGGTACGGCATTGACTCGCGTGCGCAGCTACTTGCGCAACTCGGCGACGAAATCGTAGTAATCGTTGCGGCAATAGGTGTCGGTCAGTTCGATCGCGCGTTGATCGGCCGTGTAGCCGACGCGCGTGATCAGCAGGAGCGCCTCATTCGGCGCAATGCTCATCTGCTGCGCAATCTCATCGCTGGCGTTGACGGCGCGAAAATGCTGCAGCGCGCGCACGATCCCGAGACCGCGTTGCTCGAGATAGCTGTACAGCGAGTCGCCGATCGCCTGCGGATCGGGTATCACCGCGGCCGGGAACGTCGAGTTTTCAACCGCCATCACGATGCCGTCCGCGAGGCGCAGGCGCCGCAGGCGCGTCACCGCCGCCGCCGGCGACAAACCCAGTTGAATGACCTCGTCGCGATTGGCGGGCAGGATCTCGCGCGAGATCCATTCTGAACTCGGACTGAAGCCGCGCCGCCGCAGCATTTCGCTGAAGCTCGACAGACGCGAGAGCGGATCTTCATAGCGCGGCGTGATAAAGCTGCCCGCGCCCTGGGTGCGGCGGATCAAACCCTGTTCGACCAGCAGCGCGATTGCCTTGCGCGCGGTGATCCGCGAGACGCCGAGCGCGTCGGACAGCACCCGCTCGGACGGCAGCGCCTCGCCTGCGTTCCAGCGGTTTTCATGAATCGCGTTGCCGAGCTTGCGAGCGAGTTGCAGATAAAGTGGCGTATCGTTTTCCGGGTCCGGGCGCAGATCGCGCCAGCGGTCTTCCGAGGCAGAGTTCATGTGGCAGACGCAAGAAGGGCAAGCGGCAATTCTATGACATTGGCGCGCTGTGTTATAGCGGGCTTTTGCCTGGGGGGTCGATTTGACGGTCTGCAAGCGGATAAACTTGTGCGAACCGGGGCCGTCCAAAATGAGCGACCTTAACGCGCTGTCCGCGGTCGTGTGAAGCCGGCCGTCCTTGATACGGCAGGCATTAGCCGGCAGCCCGCAGCCGGTCGCCCGCAATCGAAGGAGAACGTATGACGATCGATATCGCCACTGTGAGCTTGCCCGACGGCGAGCACATACCGAAGCTGGGGCAGGGCACCTGGGAGATGGGCGAGCAGCCCGCACGGCGGGCCGCGGAGATCGCGGCGATACGCGCCGGCATCGAACTCGGCATGACGCTCATCGATACCGCCGAGATGTACGGCGACGGCGCGACGGAAAGCCTGCTCGGCGAGGCGCTCGGCGGATTGCGCGAACGCGTGTTCCTCGTTAGCAAGGTTTATCCGCACAACGCCAGCCGGCGCGGCGTGCAGACGGCCTGCGAGAAGAGCCTGAAGCGGTTGAAAACCGATCACCTCGATCTGTATCTGCTGCATTGGCGCGGTTCGGTGCCGTTGGAAGAGACGGTGGCAGGTTTCGAAGCCCTGCAGCAGGCCGGCAAGATTCGCCATTGGGGCGTCAGCAATTTCGACACCGACGATATGGAAGAACTGATGACGGTACCCGGCGGTGACGCCTGCGCGACCAATCAGATTCTCTATAACGTCGCGCGACGCGGCCCGGAATATGACCTGCTCCCATGGCTTGCTGGCCACGACATGCCGGCGATGGCATACAGTCCGGTGGATCATGCGCGCCTGCCGAAACGCTCGGCGCTCGACAACATTGCCGACGCGCGTGGTGTCTCGGTGTTTCAGGTGGCGCTTGCGTGGGTGCTGCAACAGCCTGGCGTGTTCGCGATCCCGAAGGCAGGACGCGTTGAACATGTGCGCGACAATCAGCGCGCGCTGGAACTGCGACTCGACGCCGACGAATGCGCGGCCATCGACGCGTACTTCAAACCGCCGCGTAACAAACGGCCGCTTGAAATGCTCTGAGGGTAGTTGGGGACTCTCGCAACGCCGCTGACGAAATCGTTGATGACTCGATCCCGGCTGTGGCGGTGACGCTCGACCGGGGGATCGAGACGCCACCGCCTACGCTCGCCGGGAAGGGCTGCCGCGACGGAGCACGGCCCGCGGGGTAGGAACGGCTCGGGGGTGCCGTTCCCTGGATCTAATGTCCTTTCCCGCCGCTACTTCCGCCACTGCTGCTTCCACCCTTGCCTCCGTGGCCGCCATTGCCGAAACCTCCGCCAAGGCCTCCGCCGAAGCCACCACCGAAGCCGCCAAACCCACCGCTGGGACCGCTGCCGCAACCGCAACCGCCGCCAAAGCCTCCGCCGAAACCGCCGCCGGGGCCACTGCCGCCACCACCGGGGCCACTGCCACCGCCGCCGGGACCACTGCCGCCGCCGCCGCCGGGACCACTACCGCCACCACCACCCGGACCACTACCGCCGCCGCCACCGGGACCACTACCACCGCCGCCGCCTGGGCCACTACCGCCGCCACCACCGGGACCACTACCGCCACCGCCGCCCGGGCCACTACCGCTACTACCACCGCCGCTGCTTCCGCTTCCACCACCCTTGCCGGCGCTCGCCCCATTTCCACTCGGCCCTGCGCCGGCCGCGGCCCCTGCGCCGCTACCCGCACCGGCGTTGCCGCTGGAACCGGCCGCTCCGCTTCGACCATGCGCCGCGCAGTGGCCCGCGTTGGTGCCACGGCATTCCAGACCGCCGAAGACCGTAGCGACGTCCTCAGCCGCGGTGGCGTTATAAGCCGCTTCTCCGGTTCCAGACGGATCGTTCTGCGCAAGCTGCGTCGTAGTGGCCGCGCCGCTCGCGGGCAACGGAGCAGCGGCCGCAACCGTCAGCCTCGCAACGTCGTCACTGGAGCCGGCGTAAGCGACCTGAGTTGAAAGTAACCCCGCGCCTGCGGCGAACATCGCCATACCGCCGGCTATCCCGTAGCAGTACTGATTTAATATTCTGGTCTTCATCACTTCTCTCCCGAGGAGACGCCAGCTCCTCGTCGCTGCCGTCTCTCAAGCGTGTGTGGTCTGCGAGCGGCCTGTCGATCTGCGAGCCTGATCGCCTCCCCGAGTCGCTCTGCGCATCGCGTGCCGTTGCATAACACACGCGATGTGCGCGAAACGCTGTCACCGTTTTGCCGAACCTTCGTGGCCCCGGTCCGCGAGATTGATTCCCCCTCCCTCGCGCGCTGCGGCAAACGCCGGTTGCCCGCTCGTTTGCCGGGCGCGATGTCGACGACGCGCGCCATGCCGCTGGACTCGTCCATGCATATGGATGTCAGCGCAACGGATCGCGCACGCGGCTGGATCGTTCAACGCGGGCCGGATACCGCTCCCTTTATAGCGATATCCGTGCCACTGCCCGCTCAAGCCCGTCCGATGTGGCGTCTTCGTGATGGGCGTGACGCGCCATGTCGGGAATCGACGGAAAACGTTTCGGACGTGAAACGCGCGAGTGGGAGCGGCTTAAACTTCGCCTGGGGTTCCACCTGGGGGCGCGTCCGGGACCGTGCCCTGGACGACGACGGGCTGCGCGCCTTGCAGCGCGCGCAACTCTTCGATGGGGATGTGGCAGCGGATCCGATGCCCGCTGCCGGCGTAGACGAAAGGCGGATCCTGCTGCTCGCAGATGGCGCCGAGCTTACGCGGGCAGCGCGTGTGGAACACGCAGCCCGAAGGCGGTGATGCCGGGCTCGGCATCTCGCCGGACAGGCGAATGCGCTCGCCGCGATTGACAGCATCGAGCGCCGGCGCCGAAGACAGCAGTGCCTCGGTATACGGATGATGCGGTCCGTCGAAGACCGCGGCGGCAGGCCCGATCTCCAGAAGCCGTCCGACGTATAGCACTGCGATGCGATCGGACAGGTAACGAACCACGTGCAGATCGTGCGAGATGAACACGTAGCTCACACCGCGCTCGCGTTGCAGATCGGCGAGCAGGTTGAGGATCGACGCCTGCACTGAGACATCGAGCGCGGAGGTGGGTTCATCGCACACCACCACGCGCGGCTCACCCGCGAAGGCGCGGGCGATCGCAACGCGCTGCTTGAGGCCGCCCGACAGCTGTCGCGTGCGGGAGCCGAGATAGCGATCCGGCAAGCGCACGGCTGCCGTCAACGCGGCGAGCCGCTCGTTCTGAGCCGGGCCGCTCAACGCTGCGAGTCGCGAGAGCGCGCGGCCAATTAGCCGTCTCACGGAATGCGACCGGTTGAGCGCCGAGTCGGGGTTCTGGAACACGATCTGTAGCGATTTGACCTGCTCGTCGTTGCGGCTCGTGACGCGAGCGGGCAGCGGTTTGCCGTCGAGTTCGAGGACGCTGCCGGCGTCGGGCGCGAGCAGGCCGAGCATCAGCTTGGCGAGCGTCGTCTTGCCGCTGCCCGATTCGCCGACGAGGCCCAAGGTTTCGCCGGTAGCCAGGTCGAGCGAGACGTCGTCGACCGCGCGTAGCGCGACGCCTCCCACGTGGAATGTCTTCGAAACCCGTTCGGCGCGCAGCACAAGCGCGCCATGGGCGGCAGCGTTGGCAGGTAATGCATCTTTGCCAGCGCCGGCTTGAGGCGAGGCCGCTTCCGTGCTGGTGCGCGGCAATTCCATCGCCCGCTCGTGATAGTGGCAACGCGACATCTGATCGCCGTGCGCACCGGCAACACGATGCGGCGGTGGAACCTCGCGGCGGCAGCGGTCATCCGCGAGACGGCAGCGGTCTGAGTAGATGCAACCCTGCGTGACCGAGCCGGGCGAGGGCAGTTGCCCCGCGATCGTGTCGAGCCGTTCGCGCTCCTTGCTGCGCCCCGACGTAGGCAGGCAGCGTAGCAGGCCGACCGTGTACGGATGACGAGGCCGGGCAAACACATCTCGTGTCGCGCCTTCTTCGACGAGCCTGCCCGCATACAGCACGCCGACACGTTCGCACATGCGCCCGATGACCGCGAGATTGTGGCTGATGAAGAGGACCGCGGTGCCGAGTTCCTTGCGCAGTTGCGCGACGAGATCCAGCACCTCGGCTTCGACGGTGGCGTCGAGACCGGTAGTGGGTTCGTCGAGAATGAGCAGGGCGGGGTTCGACGCGAGCGCCATCGCGATTACCACGCGCTGTTGCATGCCGCCCGACAATTGATGAGGATAACTGTCCATCACCCGTTCAGGCGCCGCGATGCGCACACGCCGCAGCATCTCGAGCGTGCGTGTCGGCGCCTCGCTGCGGCTGGCGCCCGCTGCTTCGAAGGCCTCGGCGACCTGGCGCGCAATCGTCATCGACGGATTCAGCGCGCGGCCCGGGTCCTGGTAGACCATCGAGATCGCGGTGGCGCGCATCGTGCGTAACGCATCGGCGTCGAGCGTCTGCACATCCTGTCCGGCGATCAGGATCTTGCCTGCTTTCGCTTTGCCGTTGCGCGGCAGATAGCGCAGCGCTGCCATTGCGACGGTCGATTTGCCGCAACCTGATTCGCCCACCAGACCATATGCCTCGCCGCGCCGTATGCGGAACGAGACGTCGTGCAAGACCTCGCGATCACGTCCGCGGATCCGGTAAGTGACGGTGAGGCCGACTAGCGTCAGCGCGTCGGTGCGGTCGCTCTTCGAGACGTCGAAGGCGGGAAACGAGGCGGGAGGGGGGCCGTTCATCGGTCGAGCACGCCTTGCACGCTATCGGCGATCAGGTTCACGCCGACCACCAGCGAGGCGATGGCAGCGGCGTCGAACACGACCGTCCACCACGCACCGCCCGCCATCAGCGTGTACGACTCGGACAACGCGAGGCCCCAATCCGCAGACGGCGGCTGGATGCCGAAGCCGAGAAAGGACAGTGTCGCCACCGCGAAAATCGCATAGCCGAGGCGCACGGTGGCTTCGACGATAATCGGCGGCAGCACGTTCGGGAGGATCTCCGCAAACATGATGTAGGGTGCGCGTTCGCCGCGCAGTTGTGCCGCGGCGACGTAGTCGAGATGGCGTTCGGCAAACACCGCAGCGCGCACGGTGCGTGCCGTGATCGGCGTGAACGTGATGCCGATTACGAGGATCACCGTTAGGTTCGAGGCTCCCACGGCGGCCAGCGCAAGCAGTGCGACGATCACGAGCGGCAGCGCCAGCACGGCGTCGATCGCGCGTCCCACTACATTGTCGACCCAGCCTTCGAAGTAGCCGACCACGAGGCCAAGGGCCGTGCCCACCACGGTGCCGAGCAGCGTGGCGAGCGGCGCGATGGTGAGGATGTCGCGAGCGCCGACGATAACGCGCGAGAACACATCGCGGCCGAGCTGATCGGTGCCGAACCAGTGCGCGTGATCGGGCGGCATCAGCGAGTTGAGCGGGTCGGAGGCGTAGGCGTCGAGCGGCGCGATCCAGCGTCCGGCAATTGCACAGACCACCCACCACAGGACGATCGCCACGCCGACCACGAATGTCGGCGAGCGCAGCAGCACGCGCAACTGATCGAAGCGGGGCTCGCGTACGGCAGGCGTAGCCGGTGTGCCGGGGACAATCGTGCTCATTCGCCGCTCCTCACGCGCAGGCGCGGATTGAGCATGACCTGCAAGGCATCGGCCGCGAGATTCGCTACCGTATAGACGACGCCGATCGTCAGCACGCCGGCCTCGAGCATCGGGAAGTCCTTTGCCTTGGCGGCGTTGTAGATCAGCGAGCCGATGCCCTGATAGTGGAACAGCGTCTCCACCACGACGAGGCCGCCGATCATATAACCGAGCTGTGTAGCGGCCACGGTGATGGTAGGCAGCAGTGCATTGCGCAACACGTGCCGCCAGATCACGACACGCTGCGGCAGGCCTTTGAGAATGGCAGTGCGCGTGTAATCGGCGTCGAGTGCCTCGACGGTGCCGGCTCGCGCCATGCGCGCGATGTAGCCGAAGAACACCAGCACGAGCGGCAGCACCGGCAGGATCAGATGTTTCAGTTGTTCGAGCACGCCTGCGCCAGGAGGATACGAGGCTTCGATCGGCAACCAGCGTAACCACACACCGAAGATCAGGATCAACGTGATCGACGAGACGAATTCCGGCACGACCGTTGCCGACAAACCGGCGATGCTGATCGTGCGGTCGATCCAGCGTCCCGCGTGCATCGCGGCCCACACGCCGCCGGCAATACCCAACGGCACGACAACGATGAAGGCGAGCAGCCCAAGCTTCGCCGAATGCGCGAGAGCGTCGGCGATGAACGGTCCAACGGGCTCGCGATACGCGTACGACAGCCCCATGTCGCCACGCACGAAGTGCGTGATCCACTCGACGTATTGGGTCAATAGCGGCCGGTCCGAGCCGAGCTGATGATTGAGCGCGGCGACCGCGCGTGCATCGGCGAGCGGGCCGAGAATCGCGCGGCCGATGTCGCCTGGCAGCAACTGCCCGCCCGCAAACACGATTACCGAGAGCAGCCACAGCGTGATCACCGACAGCGCCAGACGCGTCGCTAGAAAACGCGCAACCCGTCCTGCGTTGCCTTTGCTAACGCGAGGGGTGGAGGGCGTGAGCGCAGTCGACATGGTTAGCTACGAGCGGCACACACCGCGCTCAGGCACTGAGCGTCACGCGGTTGAAGTACAGCTGCGCGAGCGCAGTAAAACGCATTCCATTGACGCCCGAGCGCATCGCAATCAGCTGATCGTAGAAGAACGGAATGATCACGGGCGTCTCGTCGAGCAAGAGCGTTTGAATCTGGCCGGAGAGTTTGCGCTGCGATGTGATATCGACGGCCGCCACAAATTGCGCGACCAGTTGGTCGTACTGAGGGTTCTTGAAGTGCGCTGCGTTCCACGTCCCGTTGCTCGTCAGCGGTGCGTTGAGGAATACGTTCGGCACGCCGCGATGGCCGTAATCGGTGATGCCGAGCGGCGAGTCGAGCCAGTCCGATTTGCCGGGTGTGGCCGCGCCATAGTAGAGCGACTGGCTTTCCACCTTCAGGTTGATACGTACGCCGATCGCCTTGGCCGCGTTTTGCACGACGACCGCGAGATCGGGAATCTCCATGTACTTTTCCGTGGTGAGCGTCACGTCGAAGCCGTTGGCCATACCCGCCTGCGCGAGCAGTTGCTTCGCTTTGGCAACGTCGATCTTGCGTTGCGGCACGCCGGCATCGGACGACGGAAACACCGGCGCGAACGGACTGTCGTTGCCGACCTGCGCCTTGCCGCGAAACAGGCCACGCACGATCACGTCGCGATCGAGCGACAGCGCCAAGGCCTGGCGCACGCGCTTGTCCTTGAAAAGCGGATCGTCGTTGCGCATGTGGATCTGGCGATGCGCGCTCGACTTCACACCGATCGTCTTGAACTCAGGGTTGTTCATGAGGCCCACACCGCCCTGCACCGTGAACGTACCCATCACGTCCGCCTGACGTCCTTGCAGCGCGAGAATCTGCGCCTGTTCGTCGGCGTAGAACGAAAACTGCACGCGTTCCGGCAACGCCTTTTCACCCCAATAGTCGGGATTGCGTACGAACGAGGCGCCGACCTTCGGCGTGTACTTTTCAAGCTTGAACGGACCGGTGCCGATGAAGCTCTTTTCGTAGTTGCCCGCGTAGTTGGCCGGCAGCACGATGGCGTTGTAATTGTCCGAGGAAACGTAGTACGGGAAGTTGCCGTTCGGCGCGTCGAGGTGGAACGCGACCGTATGATCGTCGACGACCTGGGCGCCGCCCTTGGATAGCACGCCCTTCAGCACGGAGAGCGCCGCCGAGCCGCTCGCCGGATCGGCCAGGCGGTCGAAGGTGGCGACGACGTCTTTCGCCGTGAACGGCTGGCCGTCGTTGAACTTCACGTTTGGACGCAGCCTGAAGGTCCAGACATCGCCTTTGTCATTCGGCTTCCACGAGAGCGCGAGCGCCGGCTTGAGGACCAGGTGCTCGCCATCGTCGTCGATCAGGAATTCGCCGCTCTGCACCAGCAGCGCGAGACCGCCGGCATCGCCGACGGTGAGGGGATCGATCGCACCGGTCGGAGTCAGATGGGCAACGCGAATGGTCGCGTTCGCAGCGCCCGGAGTGCCTTGTGCGCGTGCCTGCGGGGTAGCGAAGAGACCACCGCCCGCGAGCGAAAGTCCAATCACGCTGGCGTAGCGCAGCAGTTCGCGGCGTGACAGGCGGCCGGCGACGAATTCGTCGATCGCATGGTTGCCGTAGTCGTCGGCACTGCGGCGTGCAGTTTCGAGCGCGAGGAGTCGATCCGCGGGAGTCTTCATCGATGGGGCGTCCAGTCCGTTCTGATAGGTGCCGCGCAGCTTGCGCACGGCAGGGGCGACGGTATCGCGATGGCGAAAAGCGGTTTCAGTGTAAGCGATTGGGCAGCGGTTCGGAACGTCTGCGGCCGCTGAGGCTGGAGTTGACGCGCTTAAAAGGGCCAACCTGTCTCACCGTGACAACGCCCGGGTGCCCTGCGCCGCAGGCGAGCACGGCGTCCTATAACACTTGCCGATGCGCTGGCAGACGAACCGCTGTGGTGGCGACATCCTTACCGGTTCTTCGCCGCCTGGCTTAGTGTTCGTGCGGATGCTTGTGGATCGGATCGACCCAGAACACGGTTTCCGGCGCTTCGACCGCGTCGATGTTCAGGTTCACCACCACCGCCTCGTTGTCGCTGCGCACGAGCACGCATTCGAGCGGGTCGTCGGTGCTGGCGTTGATCTCCTGATGCGGCACGTAGGGCGGCACGAAGATGAAGTCGCCGGGACCGGCTTCGGCGGTGAACTCGAGGTGCTCGCCCCAGCGCATGCGCGCCTGGCCGCGTACGACGTAGATGACGCTTTCCAGCGCGCCGTGATGATGCGCGCCGGTCTTGGCATTCGGATGGATCGTCACCGTGCCTGCCCAGATTTTCTGCGCGCCGACGCGCGCCGCGTTGATTGCGGCGGCGCGGTTCATGCCCGGCGTTTGCGCGGTGTTGCTGTCGAGTTGATCGCCGCGGATCACCTTGACGCCGTGTTCGCGCCAGTCGACAGGCGCGCTTTCATTGGACGCGGCGCTATCGGGTTCATGCGGGTGGTCATGATCGTGATCATGCGGATGGTCGTGACTCATGGCGTGTCTCCCATGCAAAGCCGCCGGGTGAGGGCGGGCATGTCTGGTTGCAGTTTCGCCATTCTTGCATGTCCGCCGCTTACGCGCGCGCCTTGCATCGTGGCAAAAAAAAGCCCGTTCAACCTGAACGGGCTTTGTGCACGCTAACCTTCAGCGCTGGTTACTTCTGCTTGGCATTGATCACCGCTTCCGCGACGTTGTTCGGCGTTTCAGCGTAGTGCTTGAACTCCATCGTGTACGTCGCGCGGCCTTGCGTTGCGGAACGCAGCGAGGTGGAATAGCCAAACATCTCCGCGAGCGGCACTTCGGCGCGTACCAGCTTGCCGCCACCGCCGGCGATATCTTCCATGCCTTGCACCATGCCGCGACGGCTCGACAGGTCGCCCATCACGTTACCCATGAAGTCTTCCGGCGTCTCGACTTCGACGGCCATCATCGGCTCGAGCAGGACCGGCTTGGCCTTGCGCATCGCTTCCTTGAAGGCCATCGAACCGGCCATACGGAACGCGTTTTCGTTCGAGTCGACGTCGTGGTACGAACCGAAAGTCAGCGTCACTTTCACGTCCACCACCGGATAGCCCGCCAGCACGCCGGCCTTCAGCGTTTCGATAATGCCCTTGTCCACCGCCGGGATGTATTCGCGCGGAATTACGCCGCCCTTGATCGCGTCGACGAATTCGTAGCCCTTGCCTTGCGGCGCCGGCTCGAGCGTGATCACAGCGTGACCGTACTGACCGCGGCCGCCGGACTGCTTGACGAACTTGCCTTCGACATCCTCGACCTTGTTGCGCACCGTTTCGCGGTAAGCAACCTGCGGCTTGCCGACAGTGGCTTCCACGCCGAACTCGCGCTTCATGCGGTCGACCAGAATTTCCAGGTGCAGCTCGCCCATCCCCGAGATGATGGTCTGGCCGGATTCTTCATCCGTTTGCACGCGGAACGACGGATCTTCCTGAGCAAGGCGGTTCAGCGCAATGCCCATCTTTTCCTGGTCGACCTTGGTCTTCGGCTCGACGGCCTGCGAAATCACCGGCTCAGGGAAGATCATCCGTTCAAGGATGATCACGTGATTCGGATCGCACAGCGTGTCGCCCGTGGTCGCTTCCTTCAGGCCGACGGCCGCGGCGATGTCGCCCGCGTAGACTTCCTTGATTTCCTTGCGCTCGTTCGCATGCATCTGCAGGATCCGGCCGAGGCGCTCCTTCTTTTCCTTGACCGCGTTGTAGACCGTGTCGCCCGAATTCACCACGCCCGAATAGACGCGGAAGAAAATCAGCTGGCCGACGAACGGATCGGTCATGATCTTGAAGGCGAGCGCGGAGAACGGATCGGTGTCGCTCGGATGGCGCTCGATTTCCTTGTCGTACTCGTCGTGACCCGTGATGGCGGGCACGTCGATCGGCGACGGCAGGTAATCGATCACCGCGTCGAGCATGGCTTGCACGCCCTTGTTCTTGAACGCGCTGCCGCACAGCATCGGCACGATTTCGTTGGCAATGCAGCGTACGCGGATGCCGTGCTTGATTTCCTCTTCGGTCAGCGTCTCGCCGCCGAGGTATTTGTCGAGCAGTTCCTCGCTCGCTTCAGCGGCGGCCTCGACCATCTTGTCGTGCCATTCCTTCGCGGTGTCCGCGAGTTCCGCCGGGATGTCGCGGTACTCGAACTTGATGCCCTGGTTCTCTTCGTCCCAGTAGATCGCCTTCATCTTGACGAGGTCGACCACGCCCTGGAAATGATCTTCCGCACCGACCGGAATCTGGATTGGCACTGCGATGCCCTTCAGGCGATCGCCGATCTGCCGCTGTACGCGGAAGAAGTCGGCGCCGACGCGGTCCATCTTGTTGACGAACGCGATACGCGGCACCTTGTACTTGTTCGCCTGACGCCACACGGTTTCGGACTGCGGCTGCACACCGCCGACCGAGTCGTACACCATGCAGGCGCCGTCGAGCACGCGCATCGAGCGTTCGACTTCAATCGTGAAGTCGACGTGACCCGGGGTGTCGATGATGTTGATGCGGTGTTCCGGATAGTTGCCGGCCATGCCTTTCCAGAAAGCAGTCGTGGCAGCCGATGTGATCGTGATGCCGCGCTCCTGCTCCTGCTCCATCCAGTCCATCGTCGCCGCGCCGTCGTGAACTTCACCGATCTTGTGAGTCACGCCGGTGTAGAAGAGGATGCGCTCGGTGGTTGTGGTTTTGCCGGCATCGATGTGAGCGCTGATGCCGATATTCCGGTAGCGCTCGATGGGAGTCTTGCGGGGCACGTGAACCTCCTTGAATTGGCGCGCCGGTAGTGGACGTCGGGCGGCGCACGACGCCGACCGGACGAACTCCGTGCTGCGGTTAGTCTACTAGAATAGCGCGTCGTAAGCTCTTTTGCAGGAATCTTGCCAGCCCCGCCCGCGCGGCCACCGGCGGGGCGCTCCGCCGGTCCTGTTCCGGTCTGCTCGCGTGCACGCAAAAAAAGCCGGCGCCCTTGCAACAAGGCACCGGCTTTCCGGAAACGGGCCGTGAATGGCGATTGCGCGGCTTACCGCACGCTTCGCACGATCTGTCGCGCTGCTTATTGCGCCGCCGGCAACCCCTGAATCGTCATACCCGGCTTGATGCCCTTCGACGCGAACCAGTTCTTGCTCATTTCCAGCGCGTACACACCGTTGTTGCGCGGGCAATGGTTGTTGGTCGTTTCGGCATCCATCTCGTCGATGTCGGTGATCGTGCCGTCGGCGCGGATGAAAGCGATCGACAGTGGGATCAGCGTGTTTTTCATCCAGAAACAGTGCACCGCATTCTCGCCGAATACGAACAGCATGCCTTCGTTGGGAGCGAGTTGCGAGCGGTACATCAGGCCTTGTTCGCGATCCGCATCATTGGAGGCGACAGCGGCGTCGATCACGAACATGCCCACAGTCAGCTTGGCGCGCGGGAAATCGCCGGGTTGCTTGGCACCGGGCGGCATCTGCTGCGCGTACGCATTGTGGACGGGGGCGAGCGTGAACGAGGCGGCGGCCAACGGTAACGCAATGGCAAAAGCAAAGCGCGCGAGCAACGAGCGCAGGGAAATTCGCACGGCAAGACTCCTGGGTGGGAAATTAACCCGCGAATGTTACGCGAGCGCGTCAAAGCACGTCAAAAACAAAAAGGCAGATCGCCTTGCGGGATCTGCCTTTCAACGCCGTAAGAACGGCAATTGCTGCTAGTTCTTGACTGCGTTTTACAACAAACTTACTCCGAAGCGCCCGAAGCTGCAGCAGCCGATGCTGCCTTCTTCTTCGATGCCTTCTTGTGCGTTGCCTTCTTCGTGGTCTTCTTTGCCGACGAAGCTGCTGCTGCCGGAGCTGCCGAAGCTGCGACCGGAGCCGAAGCTTGTGCGAATGCTGCCGTTGCGAAGAGGCCAGCGACCAGAGCGGCGATCAGTTTGTTCATTTTGTGAATCCTCAGCTTTAGTTAATTAACCAAATGACCCGGTTATGTATGAGTCATGTCGGTAAACGTGCCATCCACCTTTCGGTTGACAGCCGCATCAACAAATTTTTCGTGACGCGTCTGCGAGCGCTCGGACTCCTGCACTGACCGCGAAAACGGCTTGCACAAAGGCCCTCAAGGCTGAATGCCGGATAGCTTCGGGCGGCATCTGCGTCGAATAACGCGTCAGCTTGCGACGCGGTTGACGTCAATTCTCCGCAAATTTTCGGGAATGTTTATTCCTGGCTTTAATGAGCTGCCGGAGATGCCGCGGCAATGCCGTATGCGATTTTTATCAGCATTAAAAACGCTTGCGGATACAACGGCTTAGCGGGACTTTGCCTAAAGCTTGAGCATCAGCGGAGACCGTCCCAGGGAGCTCGCGCAGGCAGTTCGAGCGACGCGCCAGGCGCGAGACCCAGCGAAAAAATATCGAGCGCACCGATGCCGGCACGCACCAGACGCAGCGTAGGAAAGCCGACCGCTGCCGTCATGCGACGGACCTGGCGATTCTTACCTTCCGTTATCGACAGTTCGATCCACGTGGTGGGGATGGCAGCGCGATAGCGGATCGGCGGATTGCGCGGCCAAAGAGCGTCGGTCGCGGTTGGATCGATCAGTTGTGCGTGACATGGGCGCGTCACATAGTCGCCGAGATCGACGCCGCTTGCGAGTGCCGTCAGGGCTGTCTCGTCCGGCGCGCCTTCGACTTGCGCCCAGTAGCGTTTGACGAGCTTGTGACGCGGCTCGGCAATACGTGCCTGGAGCGTGCCGTCGTCGGTGAGCAGAAGCAGGCCTTCGCTATCGGAATCGAGGCGGCCGGCCGGATAGACGCCGGACACCTTGACCCAATCGGCAAGCGATGCGCGAGTTTCGTGCGGCGAGAACTGGCAGATCGTGCCGAACGGCTTGTTGAGAGCGAGGAGGCGCATGCGGAGTCCGGCGATATCAACCGGTACGGATGCGTAAGCCGGTGCTGGCACACACCCGCGCGACGCCCGGCTGGGTTGGTTCTGTGGCGAATGGCGGGATAATAATGCATAAAAGCCGCGGGCAGATTTTATGTCTTATATAAGACATAGGAGTGAGCGTACGTTGCCGGCACATTCTGCGGCTGCCGTGTCGCGTCTCGGAACCTGGCTGATCGGCCGATGCCCGTGCCCGGCGGTGGGGCGCTAGAATAGCCGCTCAGTTGCTTGCAGGCGTGCTGCTTTGCGCGTAGCGAGGAGCGCCAGATTTCGCAGTTCCCATCTGCTTCAACCAGAAAGCCATCACTGGAGTCCGATCATGCCGTATCAGCACATTAAGGTTCCGACGGGCGGAGACAAGATTACCGTCAACGCAGACTACTCGCTCAATGTCTCCGACCAACCGATCATTCCGTATATCGAAGGTGACGGCACGGGTGTCGACATCACGCCGGTCATGATCAAGGTGGTGGACGCAGCGGTCGAGAAAGCCTACGGGGGCAAGAAGCAGATCCACTGGATGGAAGTCTTTGCAGGCGAGAAAGCGACCAGGATCTACGGCCCGGACGTGTGGCTGCCGGAAGAAACACTCGCTGCCGTGAAGGAATATGTCGTCTCGATCAAGGGACCGCTGACCACGCCGGTGGGCGGCGGCATCCGTTCGCTGAACGTGGCGCTGCGTCAGGAACTCGACCTCTATGTGTGCCTGCGGCCGGTGCGCTACTTCAAGGGCGTGCCTTCGCCTCTGCGCGAACCGGAGAAAACCGACATGGTGATCTTCCGTGAGAACTCCGAAGACATCTATGCCGGCATCGAATGGGCCGCGGGATCGGAACAGGCGAAGAAGGTCATCCACTTTCTGCGCGAAGAAATGGGTGTGAAGAAGATCCGCTTTCCGGAGACCTCGGCGCTTGGTGTCAAGCCGGTGTCGCGCGAAGGCACGGACCGTCTGGTGCGCAAGGCGCTGCAGTATGCGATCGACAACGATCGCCGTTCGCTGACGCTCGTGCACAAGGGCAACATCATGAAGTTCACGGAAGGTGCGTTCCGCGACTGGGGCTATGCGCTCGCGCAGAAGGAGTTTGGCGCGGAGCTGGTGGACGGCGGTCCGTGGATGAAATTCAAGAACCCGAAGACAGGTGGCGACATTGTCGTCAAGGACGTGATTGCCGATGCGTTCCTGCAGCAGATTCTGCTGCGTCCGGCCGAGTACGATGTGATCGCGACGCTGAACCTGAACGGCGACTATATTTCGGACGCGCTAGCGGCACAGGTTGGTGGTATCGGCATTGCGCCGGGCGCGAATATGTCGGACTCCGTGGCAATGTTCGAAGCCACTCACGGAACCGCGCCGAAATATGCGGGCAAGGACTACGTGAATCCGGGCTCGGAAATTCTCTCGGCGGAAATGATGCTGCGCCATCTTGGCTGGACCGAAGCGGCGGACGCCATTATCAATGCGATGGAAGCGTCGATTCTGCAAAAGCGCGTGACGTACGACTTTGCGCGGTTGATGGAAGGCGCGACGCAGGTTTCTTGCTCGGGGTTTGGGCAGGTGTTGATCGGGAATCTGTAATTGCGTTTGGCGTTATCCTGAGAAATCTGGCGAACCCCGGTGTGCTTTCTGTGACGCCGGGGTTTTTTGTTGTGCGACGGTGGGTGGACTATTCGTCGTCCTTGATAATGAATGCATGCGCGGACGAACGAACTTCGCGACGGTCTGCGCTATGATGTTCGGACAGATGTTCATCCTCGCGTACGGTGTTTCGCGCCCCCGCTCGACCATGCTCTTCCTCAAGCGTCTTCTCATTCTGTTTTCGCTTGTGCTGTTTTCAGCGCACGGCGCATTTGCCCATGTGGCGTTCGCGCATAGCGAGTGGTCGAGCGAGCACGCGGCGCAAATGTCCGGCATGGTCATGGAAACGTCTTCTGCGGCGAATATGAATGTGTCGCCCTCGGCTTCCGGCGCTCCTGCTCATTGCCTGGCTTATTCCCACGGTCTTGTGGCCTCAGGCCATCCCTGTGGCCACGAGCACGGCCGCTGCTGCTGTGTCGCGACTTGCGGTGTTCACTGCGGTGCACTGTTCATCGCTTTTCAGTTCGAACCACGCGTCCCCGGTTCGACGCTTCTTCCGTCTCTTCCCGAGCAACGGCGCGATGGCCTGACCCACGCGCCTCCTGTACGTCCGCCGATCGGCTGATCTTCGATGCATGCATTGCACGCGCGCGGCTTTCAGCCCTGCGCAATGCATATCAGACAGCAGGGCCCGTGCAGCGGTTATCGCGGAGCGGGCACTTGAACGATCACGCGCGGTCAGCCGCGAGCGCTACCGCGTCGTCCACGTTAGGGAGTATTCATGATCCGCAGGGAATTTCTCGTCCGCACGCTGAGTGCGGCCGTCGCGTCGCTGTTTGCGCGCGGTGCGTTTGCGCAGCAGTCGATGCATGGGATGCAAGGCATGTCGGAGATGAACGGCATGCAAGGAATGCAGGGAATGCAGGGCATGTCCGGCATGCCGGATATGCCACACGCCGGTACGTCGCAAACCGTCGAGCTGGCCGGCCCCGAGACGCTGCCCTCCGGCGCGCCGCTGGCGCCGTTGCGCAAACTTGCGAACGAAAGCCGTGAACCAGGTGTGTTCCGTGCAACGCTCGTTGCTCAGCCGGTTCAACACACGTTGATCGCCGGTCACCCGACAACCTTTTGGCAGTACGGCGCTTCTGCTGACCTCCTCAGTGCAGAAGCCGAATCCGCATCACCGCAAGTTCCGATTATCGGACCGCTGATCGACGTGCACGAAGGCGACACGGTTGAAATCCGTTTCGTGAACCACTTGTCGCAACCTTCGACGATCCATTGGCATGGCCTGCCGGTGCCGCCGGATCAAGACGGCAATCCGTCGGATCCGGTCGCGCCAGGCGCCTCGCGCGTCTATCGCTTCACGCTGCCACCGGGCAGCGCTGGCACGTACTGGTACCACCCGCACCCGCACATGATGTCATCCGAACAGGTATTTCGCGGACTCGCTGGCCCGATCGTGGTCCGCGCCGCGGTCGATCCGCTGGCCGCGTGGCCCGAGCGGCATCTGTTCTTCTCCGATCTGCGCCTCGCGAGCGACGGCACGATCCCTGCAAACGACATGATGGACTGGATGAACGGTCGGGAAGGGCAGTTCGTGCTGGTCAACGGCGCGCGTCGTCCGCTGATATTGATGGCGACCAACGAGCGCTGGCGCGTGTGGAACGCGTGCAATGCCCGCTATTTGAGATTGTCGCTGGATGACGGGCGCACTTTTACCCAGGTCGGAACGGACGGCGGCTTGCTCGGAGAGCCGCGCGAGGGGGTGACGTCGCTGTTACTGGCGCCCGGCGAACGTGCGGAGCTGATTGTCCCAGCGGGTCGAGGACCGGTTTCGGCCTCGCAAACGGCGCAATCCGGGGAGTCCGCGCAATCTGCGCAGTCCTCACCGTCGACGCGAGCAGTTTTGAGTTCCGCGGTCTACGATCGCCGCAAGATGGCGATGGCGGGCGGCAGCTTGCCACCGGGCGCCGCGATCCCGCTCGCCGATGTCCAGTTCGAACCGGGCACCGCCAGTCAAAACGCGGCCGCCCAGCCGATCCCCGCGTCGTTGCGTGCAATTTCGCCGCTCGGCGCGCCAGCCGCGCAGAAATCGGTGGTGTTTTCGGAGCGCATGGACATGGCCGCGATGCACCGCAAGGGCGCGTCCCGCAACGGAATGCCCGCTGGCATGGCCTTCATGATCAACGGTGCGACCTTCGATCCGCGCCGCGTTACGCTGACCAGCCGGCGCGGCGACGTCGAACACTGGTCGATCGAGAACCGCACGGATATGGATCACCCATTCCACCTGCACGGCACGCAGTTTCAGATACTTGAGCGGGAGCAGGGCGGCGTCGTGACGCCGGAGCCTTATCTGGCGTGGCGCGACACGGTCAACGTCCAGCCCGGAGAGAAGGTGCGCATTGCCACAGTTCAGCAGCAGGCGGGCGAGCGCATGTTCCACTGCCACATCCTTGAACACGAGGATCTCGGCATGATGGGCACCCTCAACGTGATCTGACGGATATCCACAATCGTCGGGAGGATGCCTTCAACGCGACACGACATGTGAGGAGGAAGCGGCTGACGCGCAAATTCCGCGCTCCAGAATGAAGAAACCCGGCACGAAGCCGGGTTTCCAGGGTACGGGTATCGAACAGACTCAGGCGGCGGCCTGGATGTTCGATGCCTGCTTGCCTTTGGGGCCTTGCACGACCTCAAAGCTAACCTTCTGGCCTTCCTTCAGGGTTTTGAACCCATTCATCTGGATGGCCGAAAAGTGTGCAAACAGATCCTCACCGCCTTCGTCGGGCGTAATGAATCCGAAACCTTTCGCGTCATTGAACCATTTGACCGTACCAGTTGCCATACCTACTTCCCCTGTAACTCATGACACCACCACGAGCCCTCGAAAAGCTCAACGGCCGCGGGCATGCAGCCGCTCCCTCCTCACAAGCTCACCATCGGCATTTTTTCGAATATGTTGCTGGAAAAAAGTGCCAGCTTGATTGTTGAGGCTCTTTATTCGAGTGTCAAGAAAATTTTGAGACGGGTCTGCGGACGTTGCAAACACCCCATTTCCAGGGTTTTTCCCGCTTTTCTTATGTGCGGTGGCGCAAGCGTCCGGTCTTGAAAAGTCGCATAATCGACTCACATGCAGTCCAGTGGGGCGAAGGTCCCGCAACTGTTACCGCCGCAGCCATTACCGTTTCAAGACAAGCCCGCCCAATGGGACCTCAAATCTGTCGCCTGGCGCCAGACGCGCGAAGGGTGGGCAGGGAAATTTGGGGTAGTCCTTCGTTTTCGAGAGAGTCGTCGCGCACACGCTCAGCTTGCTGCGGCAGGTTGTGCGATACTCAAACTAACTGCGATTCAGCCGTTAACAGTATTGACATTCTTGGAGGGCCGGCTCCGCGATCGGCTCCGTGCAAGGCGCACGCGTGACAGGCAGTGCCGTCATGTGGAGGCGAATGGGAACACCGGCCAGCCGGTCGGGTTTTGACAGGATTGCGGGCCTGTCCGAGTTGTTTAGAATGGGTGTATGGCAATTATCCCGGACAAGCAGGACGGCACCGTACTGGAGCGGCAGGAAAAAAAGCTGAAGCCGCCGGCCATGTACAAGGTGGTGCTGTTGAACGACGACTTCACGCCAATGGAATTTGTCGTGATGATCGTGCAGGAATATTTCAATAAAGATCGTGAAACCGCAACGCAGATTATGCTGAAGGTGCATCGCGAAGGTAGGGGAGTTTGTGGGGTCTATACGCGGGACATCGCGTCGACCAAAGTCGAGCAAGTCGTTACCCACGCACGGCAGGCCGGGCATCCGCTGCAGTGTGTGATGGAGGAAGCATGATTGCCCAGGAACTGGAAGTCAGCTTGCACATGGCGTTCATGGAAGCACGCCAGGCGCGGCACGAGTTCATTACGGTCGAACATCTTTTACTGGCCCTGTTGGACAATCCGACGGCTGCAGAGGTGTTGCGCGCGTGCGCGGCCAACATTGAGGATCTGCGCCAAAACCTGCGCAACTTCATTCATGACAACACGCCGACCGTGCCTGGCACGGACGACGTCGACACGCAGCCCACGCTGGGTTTCCAGCGCGTGATCCAGCGTGCCATCATGCATGTGCAGTCCACCTCGAACGGCAAGAAGGAAGTGACCGGCGCGAACGTGCTGGTGGCGATCTTCGGCGAGAAGGATTCGCACGCGGTGTACTACCTGCAACAGCAGGGTGTCACGCGTCTCGACGTGGTGAACTTCATCTCGCACGGCATTGCCAAGACCAGCAGCACCGACGCCGCCAAGGCGAGCGATGCGAATGCCGAGTCTGACGAAGCCGCTGCGCAGAAAGAAACGCCGCTCGCCCAGTTCACGCAGAATCTGAACCAGATGGCGAAAGAGGGCCGCATCGACCCGCTGATCGGGCGCGAGTCCGAAGTCGAGCGCGTGGTGCAGGTGCTGTGCCGCCGGCGCAAGAACAATCCGCTACTGGTCGGCGAGGCTGGGGTCGGCAAGACCGCGATCGCCGAAGGTCTCGCCTGGCGCATTACGCGCGGCGAAGTCCCGGATATCCTCGCCGATGCGCAGGTGTATTCGCTCGACATGGGCGCGTTGCTGGCCGGCACCAAGTATCGCGGCGATTTCGAACAACGCCTGAAGACGGTCCTCAAGGAACTGAAGGAACGTCCGCACGCCATCCTGTTCATCGACGAAATCCATACGCTGATCGGCGCAGGTGCTGCGTCGGGCGGCACGCTGGATGCATCGAATCTGCTGAAGCCGGCGCTGTCGTCGGGCACGCTCAAGTGCATCGGCGCGACGACGTTCACCGAATACCGCGGCATCTTCGAAAAAGATGCAGCTCTGTCACGACGCTTCCAGAAAGTGGATGTGACCGAACCGACCGTTGAACAGACGGTGGCGATCCTGCGTGGTCTGAAGTCGCGTTTCGAAGAGCACCACGGCGTGAAGTATTCGTCGGGTGCGCTGTCGGCAGCGGCTGAACTGTCGGCGCGCTTCATCACCGATCGTCATTTGCCGGACAAGGCGATTGACGTGATCGATGAAGCGGGCGCGGCGCAACGCATCCTGCCGAAGTCGAAGCAGAAGAAGACTATCGGCAAGGGCGAGATCGAGGAAATCATCTCGAAGATCGCACGCGTGCCGGCGCAAAGCGTATCCGTGGACGACCGCAGCAAGCTGCAGACGCTGGATCGCGACCTGAAGAGCGTGGTGTTCGGGCAAGACCCGGCCATCGACGCGCTGTCGGCTGCGATCAAGATGGCGCGCGCAGGCCTTGGCAAGCTGGACAAGCCGATTGGTGCGTTCCTGTTTTCCGGCCCGACCGGTGTCGGCAAGACCGAAGTGGCCAAGCAACTGGCGTTCACGCTGGGTATCGAACTGATCCGTTTCGACATGTCCGAGTACATGGAACGTCATGCTGTGAGCCGTTTGATCGGCGCGCCGCCGGGCTATGTCGGTTTCGATCAGGGCGGTCTGCTGACGGAAGCTGTGACGAAGAAGCCGCATTGCGTGCTGCTGCTCGACGAAATCGAGAAAGCGCATCCGGACATTTACAACGTGCTGCTGCAGGTGATGGACCACGGCACGCTGACGGACAACAATGGGCGCAAGGCGGACTTCCGTAACGTCATCATCATCATGACGACGAATGCGGGTGCCGAAGCCATGGGCAAGTCGGTGATCGGCTTCACGACTCGCCGCGAAACCGGCGACGAGATGGTCGACATCAAGCGCATGTTCACACCGGAGTTCCGTAACCGTCTGGACGCGACGATCAGCTTCCGCTCGCTCGATGAAGAAATCATCATGCGCGTGGTCGACAAGTTCCTGATGCAACTGGAAGATCAGTTGCATGAGAAGAAGGTCGATGCGCTCTTCACCGACGCGCTGCGCGCGCATCTGGCGAAGCACGGTTTCGATCCGCTGATGGGCGCACGTCCGATGCAGCGTCTGATCCAGGACACGATCCGTCGTGCACTGGCGGACGAGCTTCTGTTCGGCAAGCTGATGAACGGTGGCCGCGTGACGGTGGATGTGGACGCGGAAGACAAGGTTCAGCTGACGTTCGACGAACAGGCTGCGCCGCGTAATCCGAATCCGGAAGCGGTCGAAGTCGAGTAAGCGCCTGAATAAGCGTCAAAAGTTTCTCGCAGCAAGCAAGGTAAAACGGCGTGGGTTATATGACCCACGCCGTTTTTTTATCCCACTGCCGCGACTCAGGAACTGTGCGGGGCTGTTAAGCACCCGACCGGAAAACCTCAGTGTTTACCGGTGCTGCCGAAACCGCCTGCACCACGTTCGCTTTGTTCGAAGTCCTCGACGATATTGAATTCAGCTTGCACGACAGGCACGATGACGAGTTGCGCGAGCCGCTCCATCGGATGCAGCGTGAATGTGGTCTGCCCGCGGTTCCACGTCGAAATCATCAGTTGACCTTGATAATCCGAATCGATCAATCCCACCAGATTGCCGAGCACGATGCCGTGCTTATGCCCGAGGCCCGAGCGCGGCAAGATCAAAGCCGCATAGCCCGGATCGCCGACATGGATCGCCAGCCCCGTCGGCACCAGCGCCGTTTCGCCGGGTTGCAGCGTTAGCGGTTCGTCGAGGCACGCGCGCAGATCGAGGCCAGCGCTGCCGGTCGTGGCGTAGGCCGGGAGTTGTTCGCGCATGCGCGCGTCGAGAATCTTCAGGTCAAGTTTCATGCAGGTCGAATGTGAGAGGGGGAGAGTAAAAGATCAGTGCCAAATCAATCCAGTTCAGCTTGATTCAACGGCCAAGCTCGAAAGCGTCCGCAAGCAGTTCGTACGAGCGCAGCCGCGCGCGATAACTGCCCGCCACGGTCAATACCACCAGTTCGTCGGCCTCGAACTGTTCCTGCAGCGCGAGCATGCGTTCCGTCACACGCTCAGGTGTGCCGATGATACTGCGGGGCTTCTCGCGGTCGATCACCAGTCGCTCGCGTTCGCCGTATTCCTGAGCGCGACCTTGCTCGATGTTCGGAATCGGAGCGTTCAGGCCATAGGCCATCTGCACGCGGCGCAGATCGACGGCTTTTTCCAGTGCCTCCGCTTCCTCGTCGGTATCCGCGCAGATGACGAACACCGCGGCGGCCAGGTATGGCTTTGCTTCGTTGCCGGCCTTGAAGCGCTCGCGATACGCTTGCGCTACCTGGTGACCGAAGTGCGCATTGATGAAATGCGCGAACGCGAAGCGGATGCCGAGTTGCGCCGCCAGCAGGCCGCCGAACTCGCTCGATCCAAGCATCCACAGTTGCGGTCGTGTCTCGACCTGCGGCTGCAGCAGCACGCCTTGCGCGACGTGCTCGTCCGGCAGCGTGCCGTTCATCAGCCCGACCAGATCGGCCACCTGTTGCGGAAAGATATCGCCGCGGTTGTACGCACCTGCCGCCACGGCTTGCGCCGTGCGCATGTCGCCGCCCGGTGCGCGGCCGACGCCAAGATCGATGCGATTCGGGAACAGCGCTTCGAGCATCATGAACTGCTCGGCGACCTTGAATGGGCTGTAGTACGGCAGCATCACACCGCCCGACCCGAGGCGAATGCGCTTCGTCACGCTGCCGAGGCGCGCGAGCATCACTTCGGGGCACGGGTTCGACACGCCGCGCAGACCGTGGTGTTCGGCGCACCAATAGCGCGTATAGCCGAGGTCGTCGGCAAGCTGCGCGAGTTCGATGGTGGCGGCGATCGCGTCCGCCACCGAGTGCCCGTCGATCACGGGCGTTTGATCGAGCACGGAAAGTAGCGTCATGACAGTGCTGCTCCAGGGTGACTCAGGGTTCCGGCAAGAAGGACCGTATGGTTACCGGATCAGGCTCGTATCGGGCAGGCGTTTGGCGATTTCGGCGATCAGTGCGCCCGCCAGCGCCTGCTTGTCCGCGCGCGGCAATTTCGTTGCGCCGCCGGCTTCGAACAGGACGACTTCGTTGTCGTCGAGACCGAAGGTCAGCGGGCCGAGATTGCCGATCAGAAGCGGCACATTCTTGCGCACGCGCTTTTCTTCCCCGTGTACATCGAGGTCGCCGCTCTCCGCTGCAAAACCGACACAGAACGGCGGATGCGGCAGCTTTGCTACTGCAGCCAGAATGTCCGGATTTTCGACGAATGTGAACGTGGGCATGGCACGTTCGGCCGTCTTCTTGATCTTGTGCTCGCTGACATGATCGACGCGCCAGTCGGCGACCGCGGCCACGCCGATGAAGATGTCGTAATCGGGCACCGCGCGCATCACGGCGTCGTGCATCTGCTGTGCCGTTTGCACGTCCTCGCGGATCACGCCCCACGGCGTTTCCAGTGCAACCGGTCCGGCGATCAGATGCACGTCGGCGCCGGCCTGCTGCGCTGCGCGCGCGAGCGCGAAGCCCATTTTGCCGCTCGAGCGGTTGGTGATGCCGCGCACCGGGTCCAGCGGTTCGAAGGTCGGGCCGGCGGTCAGCAGCACACGGCGGCCGGCGAGAATCTTTGGCTGGAAAAACGAAGCGATCGCCTCGTAGGTCGCGGCGGCCTCGAGCATCCGGCCATCGCCGACTTCGCCGCAGGCCTGCGGACCTGAATCCGGGCCGAGCACTTCGATGCCATCCGCGCGCAGTTGCGCGACGTTGCGCTGCGTGGCCGGGTTCTGCCACATCTGGCGGTTCATCGCCGGTACAACTAGCAAGGGGCAATCGCGCGCCACGCACAGCGTCGAGAGCAGATCGTCGGCCATGCCATGCGCCAGCCTGGCGAGAAAGTCAGTCGAAGCTGGGGCGATCACGATGGCGTCCGCTTCACGCGACAGATCGATATGCGCCATGTTGTTCGGCACGCGCGCATCCCATTGGCTCGTGTAGACCGGACGGCCTGACAGCGCCTGCATCGTGATGGGGGTGATGAACTGCGTGGCCGCTTCGGTCATGACAACCTGCACGGTCGCGCCTGCCTTGGTCAGCAGGCGCGTGAGTTCGGCGATCTTGTAGCAGGCAATCCCGCCGCTCATACCGAGGACGAGATGTTTTCCTGCGAGTTCTGCGGTTGCCAACGAAAGCCTCCGAGACAAAGCAACAGCGTTAGCGCGAGACGCGTACGCGCCGCAATTCGTCGAGCACGAGCAGGATCGCACCGATCGTGATCGCGCTGTCGGCGAGGTTGAACGCCGGCCAGTGCCAGGTGCCCACGTGGAAATCGAGGAAGTCGATCACGTGGCCGTACGCCAGCCGGTCGATCACATTGCCGAGCGCCCCGCCGAGGATCAGCGCCAAAGCCGTGCAGAAGAGCCTTTGCGCGCCGTGACGCTTGAGCAAATAGCAGATCACCAGCGCCGCGACCACGCCGAGGCCCGTAAAGGCCCAGCGCTGCCAGCCACCCGCCATGGCGAGGAAGCTGAACGCGGCGCCGCGGTTGTAGACCAGAATGAGGTTGAAAAACGGAGCCACCGCGTGCGGCACACCGTAAGCGAACACCTTCTGGACTGCAATCTTCGTGAGCTGATCGAACAGGATCACGATCAACGCCACGCCAAGCCACGGTGCCAGCGAACCGCCGGCGGGTTTCGACAGACTTCTTGTTGCCATTATGCCGCGCTCCTTGTTTCGCCGCTTCCGAACAGATTGCTGAAGCACCGGCCGCATAGGGACGGGTGCTCGGCGTTCTCGCCGACGTCTGCGCGATAGTGCCAGCAGCGTTCGCACTTCAGATATTTCGATGCGACCACTTCGACGCTTTCCGCTGCTTCGTCTTCGACCTTCACAACCGTCGCGGCGGACGTGATCAGCACGAACTTCAGATCCGCGCCGAGGCTCGCCAACGCGTCGTGACGGGCACCGCTCGCGCGGATTTCGACTTCCGCCTGCAGCGATGAGCCGATCAGGTTGGCAACGCGCGCTTCTTCCAGCGCCTTGGTCACGTCACTGCGCACCGCGCGCAACAGCGTCCATTTGTCGAGCAGCGCCGGCGCATTCGCCACTTCCGGATAAGCGTGATACGTCTCCGTGAAGATGGTTTCGCTGTTCGGCTGGAACACCTTCCACGCTTCTTCTGCGGTGAACGACAGGAACGGCGCCATGATGCGCAGCAGTCCGTGAGCGATGTGATAAAGCGCGGTCTGGGCGGCGCGGCGCGCGACGGAGTCCGGCGCCATGGTGTACAGACGGTCCTTCAGCACGTCGAGGTAAAAGCCGCCGAGGTCTTCCGAGCAGAACGTCTGCAGCTTCGCCACAACCGGGTGGAACTCGTACTTCTCGTAGTGCGCGAGAATGTCCGTCTGCAGATTGGCCGACAGCGCGACCGCATAGCGGTCGATCTCGAGCCAGTCTTCCACCGGACGCGCGTTCTTCTCGAAGTCGAAGTCCGACAGGTTTGCAAGCAGGAAGCGCAACGTGTTGCGGATGCGGCGATAGCCTTCCGTCACGCGCTTCAGGATTTCCTCCGAGATCGCCAGTTCACCCGAGTAGTCGGTCGAAGCGATCCACAGGCGGATGATTTCCGCGCCCAGGCGATTCGCCACTTCGTGCGGATCGATGCCGTTGCCGAGCGACTTGCTCATCTTGCGACCTTCGCCGTCGACAGTGAATCCGTGTGTCAGCAGGGCGTTGTAAGGCGGCCGGCCGTCGAGCATGGAAGCCGTCAGCAGCGACGAATGGAACCAGCCGCGATGCTGGTCCGAGCCTTCCAGATACAGGTCGGCCGGGAATTGCAGTTCGTCCTTGTGCGAGCCGCGCAGCACGTGCCAATGCGTCGTGCCGGAGTCGAACCACACGTCGAGCGTGTCGCGGTTCTTTTCGTACAGGTTGGCGTCGTCGCCGATCAGCTCGCGCGGATCGAGCGATTGCCACGCTTCGATGCCGGCCTTTTCGACGCGTTGCGCGACTTCTTCGAGGAGTTCCAGCGTGCGCGGATGCAGCTCGCCGGTTTCCTTATGCACGAAGAATGCCATCGGCACCCCCCACTGGCGCTGACGTGACAGCGTCCAGTCCGGGCGGTTGGCGATCATGCTGAACAGACGCTGCTTGCCCCACGACGGATAGAACGCGGTGTTCTCGATGCCTTCGAGCGCGGTTTCGCGCAGCGTCTTGTCGGTGTCGTTCGGCTTCACGTCCATGCCGGCGAACCACTGCGAGGTCGCGCGGTAGATGATCGGCGTCTTGTGGCGCCAGCAATGCATGTAGCTGTGCGTGTACTTTTCCGTACGCAGCAGCGTGCCGGCTGCTTCGAGCGCCGCGACGATTTTCGGATTGGCTGCCCAGATCGACAGACCGCCGAACAGCGCGAGCGATTCGATATAACGGCCGTCGCCCATCACCGGACTGATGATGTCCGAATCGGACATGCCGTGCGCCTTGCACGACACGAAGTCTTCCACGCCGTAGGCGGGCGACGAGTGGACGATGCCGGTACCGGTTTCCGTCGTCACATAGTCGCCCAGATACACCGGCGCCGTGCGCTTGTAGCTCGGATGTGCCGAGGCGAGCGGATGATGGAAGCGCAGGTTGGCGAGCTTGGCGCCCGTGGTGGTCGCAACAACATGCCCTTCGAGGCCGTATTGCTTCAGGCACGCTTCGACGCGCTCCTCAGCGAGGATCAGCAGGTCGCGCGGCGTATCCACGAGTGCATAGACGATCTCCGGATGGACGTTCAGCGCCTGGTTGGCGGGGATTGTCCACGGCGTCGTGGTCCAGATCACGATACCGCCTTCGCTGCGCGGCAACGCCGTGAGGCCGAACGCCTGCGCGGTCTTCTCCGGTTCGGCGAAGGCGAACAGCACGTCGATGGTCGGATCGGTCTTGTCGTGGTATTCGACTTCCGCCTCGGCCAGCGCCGAGCCGCAGTCGAAACACCAGTTCACCGGCTTCAGGCCGCGGAACACATAGCCCTTTTCCATGATCTTCGCGAGCGCGCGGATTTCACCGGCCTCGTTCGTGAAGTTCATGGTTTTGTACGGATTGTCCCAATCGCCGAGCACACCCAGACGGCGGAAGCCGACCTTCTGCTTCTCGATCTGCTCGCTCGCGTAGGCGCGCGCCTTCTGCATCACTTCAGCGGCCGGCAGCGACTTGCCGAACTGCTTTTCGATCTGGATTTCGATCGGCATGCCGTGGCAGTCCCAGCCCGGCACGTAGGCCGCGTCGAAGCCTGCCAGGTTGCGCGACTTGACCACCATGTCCTTGAGGATCTTGTTCACCGCGTGCCCGAGGTGGATGTCGCCGTTGGCATACGGCGGCCCGTCGTGCAGGATGAACTTCTTGCGACCCTTGGAGGCCGCGCGGATCGTTTCGTAGATCTTGCGTTCCTGCCATTCCTTGACCCATTGCGGCTCGCGCTTGGGCAGGTCGCCACGCATCGGGAACGGCGTGTCGAGCAGGTTGACCGGGTAGCGTGACGGCGGTTTCGAATCGGCTTTTTTGTTGCTCATGGTGTGGTCGCAGTGAATTCGTTTGATGCGCGTTAAGGGCGCGATTTGCGCACGATGCGCGGGGCGTTGAACGCGCCCGGCAGGCATGTCGCGTGATCCACGGATGCCCTTCGATGCGCGCGGCTAGGGCACGTGCTGCGCTTGATGCTGGGCGCGCTGGCACGTACCGCGGCGGCTATCTAATTCGGTCTGTGGCTGAAGTGGCGAAGCCGGTCGAGCGGCTGCCCGGCGTGCCGCTGCCAACCGCAGCAAACCACGCGCGCGCATTGGCGACGTCGCGTGCAATGGCGGCGGTCAGCGTTTCGAGGTCGACGTACTTTTCCTCGTCACGCAGTTTCTTCAGGAATTCGACGCGCACGAGTTTGCCATATGCATCGCCGTGCCAGTCGAGCAGGTGAACTTCGAGCAGCACGCGGCCGGAGTCGTCGACGGTCGGGCGCAAGCCGAGACTCGCGACGCCGGGTAGCGGCTCCGCTTCGATGCCATGCACGCGCACCACGAAAATGCCGGCCAGCGCCGGGCGCTTGTGGGCGATGGCCAGATTCAGCGTGGGAAACCCCAGGTCGCGGCCGAGCTTCATGCCGTGCACGACGTGGCCGCTGATCAGGTAATCGCGCCCGAGCGCGGCACGTGCGGCGTCAAGGTCGCCCGCTATCAGCGACGCGCGCACGCCCGAACTGGAGATGCGTGCACCGGACGGATCCGCGACGGTAGCCATCTGTTCGACTTCAAAACCGTGTTGTGCGCCCGCAGCCTTGAGCGAGTCGAAATCGCCCGCACGCCTCGCGCCATAGCGGAAGTCGTCGCCGATCATCACCCAGCGGGCATGCAGGCCGTTGACGATGATCCGCTCAACGAACGTATCCGGCGACTGGCTGGCGAAGGTGTGATTGAAATGCTCGACCACGACCCGGTCGACCCCATTGGTGCGCAACGCTTCCAGCTTGTCGCGCAGCATCGCGATACGCGGAGGCGCGCCGGCGGGATTGAAGAATTCGCGCGGGTGCGGTTCGAAAGTCATCACGCAGACGGGCAGGCCGCGTGCATCGGCCGCCGCCCGGACGTGGGCGAGCAGAGCCTGATGGCCGCGGTGGACACCGTCGAAGTTGCCGATGGTCAGGGCGCAGGGCGCACGGCTCTCGGCATTGGGAAGACCGCGGAAGACTCTCACAATAGCGGGTTGGGGCGACTTTAAGTTGCAAAACAAACGATTATAAACGCTCAAAGCAAGCCACGGCGGCGCAGCGCCGTTCAGGCGTCCCCCGAATGATAAAATCCGCGGATGAAAAAACTTGTCATCCTGATTTCCGGGCGGGGCAGCAACATGGAAGCCATCGTTCGCGCCTGTTCGCGCGAAGAGTGGCCGGCGCAAGTCGCCGCCGTGATTGCCAGCCGTCCAGACGCTGCGGGCCTTGCGTTCGCCGCGTCGCATGGTATTGCCACGGCGGTGGTCGACCATCGCCAGTTTCCCGATCGCGAGTCGTTCGACGCGGCGTTGGCGCGTCAGATCGATGCTTTTGCACCTGACCTGGTGGCGCTCGCCGGCTTCATGCGTGTCTTGACTCCGGGCTTCGTCGACCGCTACGCGGGGCGCATGCTGAACGTGCATCCGTCGCTGCTGCCGAGCTTTGCCGGCCTGAAAACACACCAGCAGGCGCTCGATGCCGGCGTCCGGCTGCACGGCGCGTCTGTCCATTTTGTCACGTCGCAGCTCGATCATGGGCCGATCGTGGTCCAGTCAGCGGTGCCGGTGCTGAACGGCGACGACGCCGCGGCGCTCGCCGAGCGCGTACTGGCCACCGAACACGTCATTTACCCACGCGCGGTGCGCTGGTTCGTCGAAGGGCGCCTCGCGCTCGACGGACTGCGCGTCACGCTCACGCCGCCGGAGCCGCAATGGCTCTTTGCCGACATCAATAGCAACAAGATCGCCGGAGAGGGCGTATGAGACTACATGGATTTCTGATTGGACAAACCGAAACGCTGCTCGCGGACGTGCTGAAGCTGGCCGGCCCCGCAGACGCAGCCACCAGCCGCTTTTTTCGCGCCCACCCGAAGCTTGGGCACGGCGAGCGTGGCGTGATCGCAGAGGCGGTGTTTGCGGTGCTGCGGCGCCGGATGGAGTTCGCCCACCTGGCCGAAAGCGGCGCCGGCAGCCCGGCGCGCCGGATGGCCTTGCTGGGCCTGATGCAGACGGCGGGGCGCTCGGCGTTGAAGCCATTCATTTCCGACTCCGAGTCCAACTGGCTCGAACACGTCGCGAAGATCGATCCGGAAAGCCTGCCGTTGCGGATTCGCATGAATCTGCCCGACTGGATCTATCAGGCGCTGTCAAAGCGTTTCGAAGCTGAAGAGCTGGCGCAACTGGCCGCCGCGCTGAACTATCCGGCGCCGTTGGATCTGCGCGCCAATCCGATCAAGGCGACTCGCGACCAGGTGCTGGACGCGTTGTCCAAAGCCGGTATCGAGGCGGGCTCCACGCCGTTCGCACCGTTCGGCGTGCGGGTGGTCGGCAAGCCACCGCTCACCAAGCTCGATGCGTTCCAGCACGGCTGGGTCGAAGTGCAGGACGAGGGCAGCCAGTTGCTGTGCACGCTGGTTGCGCCGAAGCGCGGCGAAATGATCGTCGACTTCTGCGCCGGCGCGGGCGGCAAGACCCTCGCGTTGGGCGCGATGATGCGCTCCACCGGCCGTCTTTACGCCTTCGACATCTCCGAGCGGCGTCTCGCCAAGCTCAAGCCGCGCCTTGCGCGCAGCGGGCTGTCGAACGTCAATCCGGTACTGATCGACAGCGAGCATGACGCGAAAATCAAGCGTCTGGCGGGCAAGATCGACCGCGTGCTGGTGGACGCGCCGTGCAGCGGGCTCGGCACGCTGCGGCGCAATCCGGACCTGAAGTGGCGTCAGTCACCGGAATCGGTTGCGGAACTCGCGCCCAAGCAGTTGTCCATCCTGACGAGCGCCGCGCGTCTCGTGAAGGTGGGCGGGCGTCTGGTCTACGCGACCTGCAGCATCCTGGAAGCGGAGAACGAGGCGATCGTCACGCAGTTCCTCGCCAATCACCCGGGCTTTGCCCTGGTGCCGGCGCGTGAGGTGCTCGCCGAACAGCGCGTCGAGATTGAAATGGGCGACTACCTGTCACTATGGCCGCACCGCCACGCTACCGACGGCTTCTTCGCCGCGGTGCTGGAGCGGCGCGCTTAAGGGCGCCTGAAGCGTCGCTGGCGCGCTGCCTGCGTTTGTCTTAACCGCAAACCGCAGGCATGCCGCGACGGGCGCTCCCACGACACCATGCACAACCGGATCTTCTTTCACCTGTTCGGCGACGTCGCCCATGACTTCGGCCAGCCGGTGATGCTCTGGCAGGTGGGCGTGCTACTCGGCACGCTCGCGCTTGCATGGGGGCTCGCCTGGCTGCTGCGCCGGACCCTCGATTTGCGTCGCCAGACGCGCTATCAGGCACTGCGCTTCGGTGCGGAAAGCCTGAACCGCGCATTTTTTCCGTTGATCGGCGCTGCGCTGGTCTGGATCGCGCAGGCGGTTGCAGCCCCGTTCATGCACACCGCGCTGCTCGATCTCGCGTTGGTGCCGCTGTTCGGCATCGGCCTGATCTATGTCCTGTTCTTCCTCGCCCGTCGGGTGTTCGCAAGCCATGGCGAAGCCCATAAGTGGCTCTTCCTGATCGAGAAAGTCGTCTCGCTGATCGTGTGGATCGGCATGGTGCTCACCGTAATGGGCATTCAGGACGACGTCCTCGACTGGATGGCGAGCGTGCACTTTCGCGTCGCCAATGCCCACATGACGCTGCTGTCGCTGTCGACGGGGCTGCTGTGGGTCTGCGTGACGATGATCGTCGCGATGTGGCTCGGCGCCGCGTTCGAAGAGCGCCTGATGCGCTCGAACACGCTCGATGCGAATCTGAAAGTCGCGGCGGCGCGCGTGGGGCGAGCGTTGTTCGTGCTGGCGGCGGTGTTGATCAGCCTGTCGCTGGTGGGCATCGATATCACGGTGCTAGGGGTGTTCGGCGGTGCACTGGGTGTCGGACTCGGCTTCGGTTTGCAGAAGATCGCGAGCAATTACGTGTCGGGCTTCATTATCCTGATCGACCGTTCGCTGCGGATCGGCGACACGATCAACACCGGCGGCCTGCAGGGCATGGTCACGCAGATCCGCACCCGCTACACGGTGGTGCGCGGCCTCGACGGTATCGAAACGCTGATTCCGAACGAAAAGCTGATTACCGATGTCGTACAGAACCAGTCGTCCTATCTGACGCGCGGCTACACGAAGATCGCAGTGACAGTGGCTTATACGTCGGACGTCGAGCAGGCGATGCAGTTGCTCGTGCAGGCCACCGACGGGGTGGAGCGCGTGCTGCGGGATCCGGCCCCGACGCCTTACCTGGCGGGCTTCGGGCCGGATGGCATCAACCTCGAACTGGGCTTCTGGATCGAGGATGCGGCACTCGGCACCGCTGGCGTGCGCTCGGCGGTCAATCGCAATCTCTGGCGACTTTTTAGCGAAAACGGCGTTTCGATCCCGCTCTCTCAGCGCGAAGTGCGGATCGTCGGCTCGGGCGACATACTGTCGCGACCGGTAACTATGACCGGAGATGCCGCCAACGAGCCGGGCAGCGCCGCCTGACAGGGCGGCGGGACCTCGAGAAGGGTGCCAAAAAGACACATCAGCGTGTTTGCCCTGGTTGTTGGGTTGCAAAAAATCCCCAATTGTTACAAACACTTGGAACGGTTCGCGTAGAATAACGTCCAAGCTGTTTGTATGCTTTCACTTTCTTGACGTCGCGTTTTTGGTTACCCTTTGGTTGGCCTTTGATTGCCCTCTTCTGGTTACGTTGTTCGCGTTGTCTTCCTGGTGTCCTGTAACTCTCGTTCCACAGGTAAATTGCCTTGTTGAATTCCTTGCTTGATTTCCTTGCCCACGGTCTGTTGCGTTTCTCGTGGTGGCAACTCGTGGTGTACACGCTCGTGGCGACGCACATCACGATCATTGGCGTGACCGTGTATCTGCACCGCTGCCAGGCGCACCGCGCCCTCGACCTGCATCCCGCCGTCAGTCATTTTTTCCGCTTCTGGCTGTGGATGAGCACGGGCATGCTGACCGGCCAATGGGCCGCGATCCATCGTAAGCATCACGCCAAGTGCGAGACCGAAGAGGATCCGCACAGCCCGCAAACGCGCGGCATCTGGAAGGTGTTGCTGGAAGGCGCTGAACTCTATCGCGTCGAAGCGAAGAACGAAGAAACGATGCGCAAGTTCAGTCACGGCACGCCGAACGACTGGATGGAACGCAACGTCTACACGAAGTACCCGATTCTCGGCGTGAGCCTGATGATGGTGCTCAACGTTGCGCTGTTCGGCCTCGTCGGCCTGACGGTGTGGGCTGTGCAGATGATCTGGATTCCGTTCTGGGCAGCGGGTGTGGTCAATGGCCTTGCTCACTTCTGGGGCTATCGCAACTTCAACTCGTCGGATGCGAGCACCAACATCTTCCCGTGGGGCATCCTGATCGGCGGCGAAGAACTGCACAACAACCACCACACGTATGCGACGTCGGCCAAGCTGTCGAACAAGTGGTACGAGTTCGATATCGGCTGGATGTATATCCGCATCATGTCGGCGTTCCGCCTCGCCAAGGTGAAGAAGATTGCGCCTACGCCGCGTCTGACCACCGGCAAGCTGGTGCTCGACCAGGACACGTTGCAAGCTGTGCTGGCCAACCGCTATGAAGTGATGGCCCGTTACGGTAAGGCGCTCAAGCGCGCCTATCGCCAGGAACTGGCGCACCTGAAGGAAGTGGGCGCTCGCGAAAAGTATCAGGTGATGCGCGGCGCACGCAGCTGGTTCCACAAGGAAGAGGCTGGCCTCGACGAACCGCAGAAGCGTCAACTGCCGCAAATCTTCGCGAACAGCCAGAAGCTGCGTACCTACATCGAGTTGCGCAATGAACTGGCGGCCATGTGGGAGCGCTCGAACGCTTCGCGCGAACAATTGCTGGTGCAGTTGCAGGATTGGTGTCACCGCGCGGAACAAAGCGGCATCAAGGCTCTACAGGAGTTTGCGATGCGCCTGCGTCGCTATGCGTGAGCAAGAACGTACGCACGAAATCAATTAAAATTTAGTCACGTCACAAAACCCCGCGCTGGCGGGGTTTTGCTTTTTGGGGCCGCCAAAAACGTCGGACGTGACACGCGGTATGTCCATCGTGTGTGCATGTGCGTGCTGTGCACGATGTGTATCACGCACGGCGATGAGCGGCAAATCAGCAGGGCAGAGGGGATCATGAATCAGCAGGCGATCAGGAGCGTCGAATACGACCGGCCGCAAGCGCAGGGCCTGACATGCGGCATCGGACAGGCGTGGGCGAAGGTGCCGGATGCACCGTCGGCGGAAGAAAAGCTCGCGCTGAAGGCGCGCATTCGCGAGTTGCTTGTGCGTGAGAAGGCGGTGCTCGTCGCGCACTACTATGTCGACGCAGAGCTGCAGGAGCTCGCCGATGAAACGGGCGGGTGCGTTGCAGACTCACTCGAGATGGCACGCTTCGGCCGCGATCATGACGCACAGACGCTGGTCGTCGCCGGTGTGCGCTTCATGGGCGAGACGTCGAAGATTCTCAGTCCCGACAAGCGGGTGTTGATGCCAGATCTCGATGCGACCTGCTCGCTCGATCTAGGTTGCCCTGTCGACGAGTTTTCTGCTTTCTGCGATGCGCATCCGGATCGCACTGTGGTGGTCTATGCGAACACCAGCGCGGCCGTGAAAGCACGGGCGGACTGGATGGTGACGTCGTCGATCGGACTGGAGATCGTTGCCGACCTGCATGCACGCGGCGAAAAGATCATCTGGGCACCGGACCGGCATCTCGGCGGCTACATCCAGAAGAAGACCGGCGCGGACATGCTGCTGTGGCAGGGCTCGTGCCTCGTGCATGACGAATTCAAAGGTATCGAACTCGATCTGTTGCGCGAGCAATATCCCGATGCGAAGGTGCTCGTGCACCCAGAGTCACCGGAAAGCGTGGTGGCTCAGGCGGATGTCGTAGGTTCGACGACACAGTTGATCGACGCCGCACAACGGCTCGATGCGAAGCACTTTATCGTCGCGACGGACCTCGGCATTCTGTACAAGATGCGCCTGGCCGCGCCTGGCAAGACCTTCATTGAGGCGCCTACCGCCGGCAACAGCGCGACTTGCAAGAGTTGCGCGCATTGCCCGTGGATGGCGATGAACGGACTGGCGAATCTGGCTGACGTGCTGGAACGCGGTCACAATGAGATCTTCGTCGATCGCGCGGTGGGCGAACGGGCGCGGCTGCCGATTGACCGCATGCTCGATTTTGCTGCGCGCCACAAGAAGCGCGTGCAGACGAGCGGCGACCTGGCGAAGGACACGGCGTTGTTTTCGAACGTGGGGCCTGCTTGACGAGGGCGGCCCGGCAGCATCAGGTGCGCAAATCTGGCTGACGTCGTCTCGCCGCTTTTTGCTGAAGCGCGAGCGTTGCCTGAAGTGACTGTCTGAGTCTTCAGCGTCAATTCAGGAAGCGGTAAACATCAGCGCCGCCGCAACAAAAGGGCCATCGCCTTCCAGCGATGGCCTTTTTACTTTTGCTCGAGCTTGATCTTTTCGACAAGTTGCGTTCTGAAGAATCGCGCGCGTCACACGTTGCGATTGCGCACGTTCTCCGGCGACAGAACCGTGGGCAACGCTTTCGGCAGCGCAGCGGGCCAGTCGCGGCTGAAGTGAAGTCCGCGGCTTTCGCGTCGTGAACGTGCGCTCTCGACGATCAAGGACGCAACGTCGACCAGATTGCGCAGCTCAAGCAGATCGCGGCTCACCTTGAAGTGCGCGTAGTACTCGTGGATCTCATCGCGAAGCAGCGCCAGGCGATGCTTGGCGCGCGCGAGCCGCTTGTCGGTTCGGACGATGCCCACGTAGTTCCACATCAGGCGGCGCAGTTCGTCCCAGTTGTGCGCGACGACCACCTCCTCGTCCGGATCGGACACTCGGCTTTCGTCCCAGTCGGGCAGTGGCGCGTGGACTGCGCCGCCGAAGCCCTCGCCCTCGATGGCGGCAGCCGCCGAACGGCCTATCACCAGGCACTCGAGCAGTGAGTTGCTGGCCAGGCGATTGGCGCCATGCAGACCGGTGCAGGACGTCTCGCCGACCGCATAGAGGCCGGCGAGATCGGTTCGGCCAGCGAGGTCCGTGACGACGCCGCCACAAGTGTAATGAGCCGCCGGGACGACCGGAATCGGTTCTTTCGTGATGTCGATCCCAAACTCGCGACAACGCGCGAGGATGGTGGGAAAGTGTTCTTGCAGGAACGCCGCAGGCTGGTGACTGATATCGAGATACACGCAGTCGATGCCGCGCTTCTTGATCTCAAAGTCAATCGCACGGGCGACGATATCGCGCGGTGCCAGTTCCGCGCGTTCATCGTGTTGGGGCATGAAGCGGGTGCCGTCCGGCAGCTTCAGAATGCCGCCTTCGCCACGCACCGCTTCCGAGATCAGGAAGGACTTGGCATAGGGATGGAACAGACAGGTCGGGTGAAACTGGATGAACTCCATGTTCGACACACGGCAGCCGGCGCGCCATGCCATGGCGATGCCATCGCCCGTGGCAGTGTCCGGGTTTGTCGTGTACAGGTAGACCTTGCCGGCGCCACCTGTAGCTAGCACCGTATGCGGCGCCTCGATGGTGACGGTGCGGCCGCTTTCGAGATCGAGCGCATATAGGCCGTGGCAGCGACGCCCCGGCAGGCCGAGGCGATCCGACGTGATCAGGTCGATCGCATAGTGGTTTTCAAGCAACGTGATATTCGGATGGCGACGCACGCGCTCGCTTAACGTGGCGACGACCGCATGACCGGTCGCGTCCGCTGCGTGAATGATGCGGCGATGACTATGGCCACCTTCTCGCGTGAGGTGAAATCCGAGCTCGGCCGCGTCGTCTTTGGTGAACGGAACGCCTTGCGCGATCAGCCATTCGATCGCCTCGCGGCCATGCTCGACGATGAAACGCGTAGCGCCTTCGTCACACAGGCCGCCGCCGGCGATGAGCGTGTCGCTGACGTGGTTCTCGATACTGTCCGCGGAATCCAGCACTGCCGCGATGCCGCCTTGCGCCCAGTCGCTGGCGCCTTCGGTCATCGATACCTTGGCAATCACTGCAACCCGCCGCGTCTCCGCCAGATTTAGTGCAACGCTCAGACCCGCTAGACCACTGCCGACAATTGCCACATCAAAATTCATTTCCTGCGTCTCCGTCACTTGATCAGCCGTTGCGGCTCGTGTCGCCGCTCACCGATAAACGAGCTAGGATACGCGTCGCACGACATGAGGGAAAGCTGGCCGGATGGCTAATGACGCAAGCGGGGAGATGGGAGGCGTGACATGCACGCATGCCGGAACGGAAGAGCGGCCGTTAAAGCTAACAGCAACGCAGGAAGTACACAGAACGGCGCGCGCCGGAATCTTCATCATTGAGCGCGCCGTAAAACAAAAAGCCCCGCACAAGTGCAGGGCTTTCGTCTTCGTCAACAAGCAGGAAGCAAGATCTTATTTGATCTTGGTTTCCTTGTACGGCACATGCTTGCGAACGACGGGATCAAACTTGCTGATCTCCATCTTTTCCGGCATGTTGCGCTTGTTTTTCGTCGTGGTGTAGAAGTGACCCGTACCTGCGGTCGATTCCAGCTTGATCTTGTCGCGTGCGCCTTTGGCCATGATTTACTCCTTAGGCTTCACCGCGTGCGCGCAGGTCTGCGAGCACGGCGTCAATGCCGTTCTTGTCGATCAGACGCAGGCCGGCGTTCGAAACGCGCAGACGCACCCAACGGTTTTCGCTTTCCACCCAGATGCGGCGGTTTTGCAGGTTCGGCAGGAACCGGCGCTTGGTTTTGTTGTTCGCGTGGGAAACGTTGTTGCCGCTCATCGGCGCTTTCCCAGTTACTTGGCATACGCGTGCCATATGAGAGCACTCCTAATACGCTAATTCTGAGTTCGGACGCCGCGAAAGTTATCCGGAAGGGCCGCGATGATCGCTCAGTTGCGTTCAGTCGCTTATCTCCCGAAAGGCCTTTGATGGCTTCGGAACAGGGTTGGAAACAGGCAAACCGGAATTCTAGCAGAAAAAAAGCCGATAAATCAAACCTTATTTGCTATCCGGCTAGCAGGACAAGGTGCAGCAGCAACGGCAATCAGACGGGCATTCCGGCATTGACGGCTCTGGGATTCACGACCATCCAGCGCGCGCAAACGAGAAGGTTTCGTGCGTGCCGATTACGAGGTGATCGACCAGGTGGACGTCGATCAGCGCGAGGGTATCGCGCAGCACCTGCGTGAGATGCCGGTCGCTCGCGCTGGGCTTCACCGCGCCAGAGGGGTGATTATGCGCCACGATCATGCTTGCCGCGTTCGCGGTCAGCGCGCGCCGGACAATTTCGCGTGGATAAACCGCCATCCGCGTGAGCGAGCCGCGCGAGCTTTCCTCGGTGACGATCAGGCGGTGCCGGGCGTCCAGAAAGAGGCAGACGAACACCTCATGAGGCCTGGAGCCGATCAGCAGACGTAAATAGTCCTCGACCGCCTCAGGCGAGTCGATGATCGGTTTCTCGCGCATTTTTTCGACGAGCGAACGCCGCGCCAGTTCGAGGATGGCGAGTAGTTGCGCCGTCTTGGCGGGGCCGATGCCGGGCAGTCCCTTGAAGTCAGCTGGTGTGGCGTCGAGCATTGCGCGCAGCGAGCCAAAGCGTTTCAACAGCGAGTCGGCGATGCCGAACACATTGTGACCGGGCAGCCCCGAGCCCAACACGAGTGCCACCAGTTCGGCGTCGGCCAGGGTGCCGGGTCCGAAGTCGAGCAGCCGCTCACGCGGCATGTCGCGCTTACGACGCGAGCGTTTGGGTGCGGACGGCTTGGGCCGGCCCGCGTCAGGCGCGTCCGGCCGAGGCGCGGCCACATCCTCATTGAACGGCGCCAGCAAGCCGACCTCCGCGGTACGACTAGCCGCCACCTCGGCGCAAGCGTAATAGTTCATCTCATCGTTCTCCTGTTCGCGGGCGGGAAAAGTCCTCGCCCATGGCGCTTGTGCCTACGATGCACCCAAGCCGCCGCTTGATATGTGGCTTACAATAGAGCCTTTGCGCACGGCACCATAACGGTTTGCCAACCGCACAGGCGGCGCCCCGGCGCCCGCGTGCAGCGCGTCCCGACTGAACGAGTACCGCATGAGCATCATCGACATCTCTGAAGTGAAACCCGGTTCGCACGTCACGCTCCATTACCGGCTTTCGCTTGCCGATGGCGCTGAAGTCATCAACACCTTCACCGAAAAGCCAGCCACGCTGCTGCTGGGGGCAGGCCAACTTGCGCCGCCGCTGGAAGACATTTTGCTGGGATTGAAGGTCGGCCACCATTCGACCTTTCAGCTACCCGCCGGGCAGGCCTTCGGTCCGCGCAATCCGGAACTGATCCAGCGGGTCTCGCTTGCCACGCTGCGCGAAAACAGCATGATCGGTGAGGATTTTTCGCCGGGCGATCTCGTCGAATTCAACGCACCGGGTGGCGGACGCTACGCTGGCGTGCTGAAGGAAGTCGGCGAAACGTCCGCCCTGTTCGATTTCAATCACCCGCTCGCCGGCCAGGCGCTGGCGTTCGAAGTGAAAATCATCGGGATTCTGTAAACATGAGCACCACGGATACGACTGTGACTGAAGCCGAGATCCTGCTGGCGCAACCGCGAGGGTTCTGCGCGGGTGTCGATCGGGCAATCGAAATCGTCGAACGCGCGATCAAGCTGCACGGTTCGCCCATCTACGTGCGCCACGAAATTGTTCACAACGCTTACGTTGTCGAGGATTTGCGCAAGAAGGGCGCGATCTTCATCGAGCAGTTAGAGGAAGTGCCGGCCGGCAACACCGTCATTTTCAGTGCGCACGGTGTTTCCAAGACGGTTCGCGCGGAAGCCGAATCGCGTGGCCTGCGCGTGTATGACGCGACCTGTCCGCTTGTCACCAAGGTGCATATCGAGGTGGCGAAGATGCGTCAGGAAGGCTTCGACATTGTGATGATCGGCCACAAGGGGCATCCGGAGGTTGAGGGCACGATGGGGCAGACGGGCGAGGGCATGTATCTTGTCGAGGATATCGGCGACGTGCAGAAACTTTCGCTCGAAGATCCCGAGCGGATTGCCTTCGTCACCCAAACCACCTTGTCGGTTGACGATGCCGCCGAGATCATCGCTGCGCTCAAGGCGAAATATCCGCAGATTCGCGAGCCGAAAAAGCAGGACATCTGCTATGCCACGCAGAACCGCCAGGACGCGGTCAAGTTCATGGCGCCACAATGCGACGTGGTGATCGTGGTGGGTAGTCCGAACAGCTCCAACTCGAATCGCCTGCGTGAAGTCGCCGAGAAGCGCGGTATTCCCTCCTATATGGTCGATTCACCCGACCAGATCGACCCGGCCTGGATCGTCGGCAAGCGCCGCATTGGCGTTACGGCAGGCGCTTCGGCGCCCGAAGTGTTGGCGCAGGCGGTCATTGCCCGTTTGCGCGAACTGGGTGTGCGCAACGTGCGTGCGCTCGAAGGTATTGAGGAAAATATCGCGTTTCCGCTACCGCGCGGCCTCGGTTTGCCTGCCTGACCCATTCCTGCCGTCTCATCAGAAAAGCGCGCCCATGGCGCGCTTTTTCATTTCCGCAGTCTGCGAACCGCGTCTTTTAAATAAGTGTCACATCACATAAATAGACCCGTTTGCGACGCCCAGAATGGAAATTTTTTGCCTCCCAGCGATTTTATTTTATTGGTCTGGACGTGATCGATCCCCGTTTTTCCTATTGATATCCCACATCTCGTAATTTTGATGCACTAGCATTGTGCGTATGAGGGCTGGGATATTAAAAAGTCGTACTTATCGCTCAGCGCTGTGAAACCGGGGCTTGACCGCGATTGCCGCAACACTTGATGCTGCCTGCGTCTAGCTTGGTGCAACTGATGCACGAAAAAATGTCGCAACCGGGTTGCGCCCCTTACTGATTATTAGTCGCAAAATGAGGTTGCAATGCAGGAAAACCCTGCCGTTTCAACAATATTGCCCATCGCATAATTGGAGTTACAATGCGCGCGTTCTCAAGGCCTCTGGCCGTCGGACACTGAATTTAGCAAGGCGCTGGAGACCTACCTAATGCGAGTCAAGTTTGCTTACGCCGCGTCCTGCGCGGCCAAGGTTGCGAAGTTGACCGCGTATTGCCGGCTTCGGCAAACACAACGAAAACGGGGCGCGATTGCTGCTTGAGGACATCACCACGCAGGGGTCGACGCTCGACGGCCGGAAGATCCGGCCGCAGCTGGCCGCGAAGCGTATCGCGCAGATGAATGACGCATCTGCGCCCGCCATTGGCAAATGGCTCGCGGGCGAGCTCGCGAAGACCGCTCGCGCGAGCGGCGCAAAAGTCGTTGCCGGGGAAGCAGCGAATGACCAGGTCGCGGATTTCCCGGCCTTTCTCACCAGAATGAAGTGCGTTCAGCCGGACCTGATCGGGTCCGGCGGTATGAACGCGACGGGCGGACCGCTGAAGAAGCCGGCGGCCATGCCCGGTATCAGGGCAAAAATCCTTGGCGGCGACGGTGTGTGGACCGACAAGGTGGGGGAGCTGGCGAGATTCGCCATGCAAAACCCGGTTAGCCCGAAGGCGGCATTCGCGCCTTCGGACATGGCCAAAGGAGCGGACTTCGAGAAGAAGCATGAAGGCCGTTCCGACACACCGGTGCAGAGTGACGCGCCGTTCACGTATGACGCTTTGTACGCGAACGTCGAAGCAATCAAGCGCGCCCACTCAATCGATGCGCCCGAGGTGCTGGCTGCGATGCCGTCCCCCGGTTACGACCGCGTAACCGGACCCATCGCATTCGACGACAAGGGTGATTTGAAAGAAGGCGCTATTACGCTTTACGACTTCAAGGACAGCGAAGCTGCGGTCCTCGACGCCGTAGAGATGTAATGACGGGACGTACAGCCTGACGGCACCCTGGCCCACCCATGGTGTCGTTTTTGCATCCGTTTCCGGCGAGCCGGCGACTGTATTCCGGTCGCAAGACAAGCCGGTGGCGGATAACCCTTACCGGTCTTTTACATCAGTACCCGCAGTGCCGTTGCGATTTGTGTGAAGCATCACCGCCCACCGATGATGACGAACACGAATCCAGTCGCACGGGCTAAGGAGCATTAAATGGATATCTTCATCCAGCAGATCCTCAACGGACTGGTGCTTGGCAGCGTTTACGCCATCATCGCACTGGGCTATACGATGGTTTACGGCATCCTGGGCATCATCAACTTCGCGCACGGCGATGTGTTGATGGTGGGCGCGATGGTTGCGCTTTCAGCCATAGGCGTGCTGCAGAACCACTTTCCGGGGCTAGGCCATGTGCCGACGCTCATCATCGGGTTGATCATCGCAGCTGTCGTGTGCTCGGTAGTCGGCTACACGATCGAGCGGGTGGCCTACCGGCCGCTGCGCCGCGCGCCGCGTCTGGCTCCGCTGATTACCGCCATCGGCGTGTCGATCCTGCTGCAGACGCTCGCCATGATGATCTGGTCGCGCAATCCGCTGCCGTTCCCGCAGCTGCTGCCTACCGATCCGATCAACGTGATCCAGGCCGGACCGAACAATCCGGGCGCCGTGATCTCGATGACTGAAATCGTCATCATCGTGGTCGCGTTCCTGGTGATGGGCGGGCTGCTGCTGCTCGTGCACAAGACGAGGCTCGGCCGTGCGATGCGCGCGATTGCCGAGAATCCGAACGTCGCGAGCCTGATGGGCGTGAACCCGAACTTCGTGATCTCGGCAACCTTCATGATCGGCTCCGCACTCGCTGCGCTGGCCGGCGTCATGATCGCCTCCGAGTACGGCAACGCTCACTTCTACATGGGCTTCATCCCCGGTCTGAAGGCCTTTACTGCGGCGGTGCTCGGCGGTATCGGCAATCTCGGCGGTGCGATGGTCGGTGGCGTTGTGCTCGGCCTGATCGAACAGCTGGGTGCGGGCTACATCGGCAACCTCACGGGTGGCGTGTTCGGCAGTAACTACCAGGACGTGTTCGCCTTCATTGTGCTGATCGTCGTGCTGGTGTTCCGTCCGTCGGGCCTGCTTGGCGAACGTGTCGCAGATCGCGCCTGACCTGGGCCATAAGGAGCAAATAACATGACCTCAATTCAACCGATCGAGCCGTCCACGACGCTCATCCCCGAGAAAAACAAGACGAAGACACTGACGGTCGGCATCATCACCGCAGTACTGGTCATCGTTGCGCCGATGATCATTGGCGCAGCCGGCGGCAACTACTGGGTGCGGGTGCTCGACTTCGCCATGCTCTACGTGATGCTGGCGCTGGGTCTTAACGTGGTGGTCGGCTTCGCCGGCCTGCTCGACCTGGGCTACATCGCGTTCTACGCGATCGGCGCCTACACCACGGCTCTGCTGTCTTCGCCGCACCTGTCCACGCAATTCGCGTGGATCGGCGCAATGTTCCCGCATGGACTGCATACGCCGTTCTGGATCATCGTGCCGATCGCCATGGCACTCGCCGCTATGTTCGGCGTGCTGCTCGGTGCACCGACGCTGCGTCTGCGTGGCGATTACCTCGCCATCGTGACGTTGGGCTTCGGGGAAATCGTGCGGATCTTCATGAACAACCTCGACCGTCCGGTGAACATCACCAACGGTCCGCAGGGGATCACGGGGATCGATCCGGTGAGCGTGGGCGGCTTTAGCCTCGCGCAGACTCACACGTTCCTCGGCTTCCAGTTCACGACGGTGTACATGTACTACTACCTGTTCGTGCTGTGTGCGCTGCTGGTGATCTGGGTCTGTACGCGTCTGCAGCACTCGCGTATCGGCCGTGCGTGGGCCGCGATCCGCGAGGACGAAATCGCCGCCAAGGCCATGGGCATCAACACCCGGAACGTGAAGCTGCTGGCGTTTGCGATGGGCGCGTCGTTCGGCGGCCTGTCGGGCGCGATGTTCGGCGGCTTCCAGGGCTTCGTGTCGCCGGAATCGTTCACCTTCTGGGAATCGGTCGTGGTGCTGGCCTGCGTGGTGCTGGGCGGCATGGGCCATATCCCGGGCGTGATTCTCGGTGCGGTGCTGCTCGCCGTGTTCCCGGAATTCCTTCGTTCGACAATGGGTCCGCTGCAAAACGCCATCTTCGGCCACGAAATTGTGGATACCGAAGTGATCCGTCAGTTGCTGTACGGTCTCGCGATGGTTCTCATCATGCTGTACCGCTCGGAAGGCCTGTGGCCCGCACCGAAGCACGAGGACAAGATTGCGAAAATCGCGAAGCGCAACAGCAAGAAGCCGGTGCGCGCCTGAGGCTGCGCAGGGCGATTGCCCTGCATGGGACCAGAGTAAGCGCTAAAGCGCCAACTCTGGTCGACAACGGAGAATTCTATGAGTGACAACAACATCCGCCTGTCCGTCAAAGGCGTGAACAAGCGCTTCGGCGGCCTGCAGGCATTGTCGGACGTTGGCCTTGAAATCAAGGCGGGCGAAATCTACGGCCTGATCGGTCCGAACGGCGCTGGCAAGACCACGTTCTTCAACGTGATCACGGGGCTGTACACGCCGGATTCCGGCGACTTCCGCCTGGACGGTGAAAGCTACACGCCGACCGCGGTGTACCAGGTCGCGAAGGCCGGCATCGCCCGCACGTTCCAGAACATTCGTCTGTTTGGTGGTATGACTGCTCTGGAAAACGTGATGGTGGGCCGTCACGTGCGCACGAAGCACGGTCTGATTGGCGCAGTGTTCCAGACGCCGTCGGAACGCAAGGAAGAGCGCGAGATCAAGGAACGCGCGCTCGAACTGCTGGAGTACGTCGGCGTGCTGCAATACGCGGACTACACGTCGCGCAACCTGTCGTACGGGCACCAGCGCCGTCTCGAGATTGCACGTGCATTGGCAACCGATCCGAAGCTGCTCGCGCTCGACGAACCGGCCGCCGGTATGAACGCGACGGAGAAGGTCGAACTCACCAAGCTGCTCGACAAGATCCGCGGGGACGGCAAGACGATCCTGCTGATCGAGCACGACGTGAAGCTCGTGATGGGCCTGTGCAACAACATGACAGTGCTCGATTACGGCAAGGTGATTGCCCAGGGTCTGCCGCAAGACGTGCAGAAGGACCCGAAGGTGATTGAGGCTTATCTGGGTGCGGGGGTCCACTGATGGCTACGGCAATGTTGAAAATCAAGGGCCTGCAGGTCAATTACGGCGGCATTCAGGCAGTCAAGGGTATCGACCTCGAAGTTGCCCAGGGCGAGCTCGTCACGCTGATCGGCGCGAACGGCGCGGGCAAGACCACGACGATGAAGGCGATCACGGGTCTGAAGGCGTACGGTGCGGGCGATATCGAATACATGGGCGAGTCGATCAAGGGCCTGCCCGCGCATGAACTGCTGAAGCGCGGTCTGGCGATGGTGCCGGAAGGCCGCGGCATCTTCGCGCGCATGTCGATTATCGAAAACATGCAGATGGGTGCGTATCTGCGTAACGACACGGACGCCATCAAGGCAGACGTGGACCGCATGTTCGGCTTCTTCCCGCGTCTGAAGGAACGCGCCACGCAGTACGCGGGCACGTTGTCGGGCGGCGAGCAGCAGATGCTGGCCATGGCGCGCGCGATCATCAGCAAGCCTAAGCTGTTGTTGCTCGACGAGCCGTCGATGGGTCTCTCGCCGATCATGGTCGAGAAGATCTTCGAAGTGGTGCGGGCGATTTCTGCGGAAGGCATGACCGTGCTGCTGGTCGAGCAGAACGCTCGCCTCGCGCTGCAGGCGGCGAATCGTGGCTACGTGATGGACTCGGGGCTGGTGACGATGTCCGGTGACGCAAAGCAGATGCTCGACGATCCGAAGGTGCGGGCTGCTTACCTCGGTGAATAAATGCTGAACGGAAAGAGTGGATGAAATAGCCACTCTGACCTGCGCAAGAAAAAGGCCGCATGCATCGTTTGGTGCATGCGGCCTTTGTTATTTCCGACGCGCCTCGCCGGGCGGGTGCACGAGGTGACGAGGGTGACGAGTGTGACGCGGACGGTTATCCAGCCGGCACTAAGCAGCGGATGGTGACGTCGTCTCCGCTGGCAACACAAGCGTGGCGGCGTCGGCGAATTCACCCAGCCGCTTGCCCATACTGATCACAGCATCCGCCCGATACCCCAGCGCCTCATAAAACTCGCGGATCTCTTCCTTCGCCGAGAGCACCTGCAGATTCACCTTCGGACAGCCACGCGCGGTCAGCGCGGCCTCCGCATGCGCGACCAGCCGCTTGCCGATGCCATGTCGCCGATACGCCGTATCCACCGCGAGCGAATACATCCAGCCGCGATGGCCGTCATAGCCCGCCATCACCGTGCCGACCACACGTGCGTCGATCTCGGCGACAAAGAACAGCTCCGGCTGCGTCGTCATCTTGTTGGCGATCGACAGATGCGGGTTGCGCTGCGGCCTCGTCACGTCCCGGTACTCGGGAAACGCTTCTTGCCACAACGCGACCACGACATCGGTATCGCCGGCTTCGAAGCAGCGGATCGCGAGCGGTGTGGTCGTCGTTACCGTCATATGTACTCCGGGCGAATTACAGGGTGTCGAGAATCGACCGCAGCATTGCCATCATCTGGTCGATTTCTTCGTTGGTCACGTTCAGGGCCGGCATGAAGCGCAGCAGGTTCGGCCGCGCTGCGTTCAGCAGCAGGCCGTCCGGCTGCAGGTTGCGCGCCTTCTCGACGATCTGATTGCCGATGTCCTTGCCGAGCAGCAGCGCGCGAAGTAGCCCTTCACCGCGTTCGCCTTCAAAGCCGCGCTCTTCCGATAGCTCAAGCAGCTTGGCGCGCAGATATTCGCCGCGTGCCCGCACGCCTTCGAGGAAACCCGGTGCGGTCAGTTGCGAGATCACCGAGTAGCCGACCGCCGTCATCAGCGGATTGCCGTTGTAGGTACCGCCCTGGTCGCCCGCTTCGAACACTTCGACCGCCGCCGTACAAAGCAGCGCCGCGAGCGGCACGCCGCCGCCAATCCCCTTGCCGAGCGTCATGATGTCGGGCTCGATGCCCGACAGTTCATACGCGAACAGCGTGCCGGCACGGCCGCAGCCGCTTTGCACTTCGTCGACGATCAGCAGGAGGTTGTGCTTCCGCGTCAGCGCGCGCAGTTGCTGCATGAATTCGCGCGTCGCGGGAATCACGCCGCCTTCGCCCTGGATCGGCTCGAGCATGACCGCCACGGTCTTGCCGTTTATGAGCTTCTCCACCGACGCGATATCGTTCAGATCCGCCTTCGGGAAACCCGGCACCTGCGGCGCGTAGATGGTGTCCCAGCCCGGCTTGCCGCTTGCCGACATGGTGGCGAGCGTACGGCCGTGGAAGCTGTGATCGAACGTGATGATCTCGTAGGCGCCGTCCTTGTGTTTCTTGCCCCACTTGCGGGCGAGCTTGATTGCGCCTTCATTGGCTTCCGCACCGCTGTTCGTAAAGAAAACCTTGTCGAAGACACTGTGCTCGGTGAGCAGTTGCGCGAGCTGGGCCATCGGGCCGTTATAGAACGCCGGCGACGGGTTGATCAGCAATTGCGCCTGCTTGTTCAGCGCTTCGATCATGCCTTCGTTGCAGTGCCCGAGGCTGTTGACGGCCCAGCCCTGGATGAAATCGAGGTATCGCTTGCCGGTGTTGTCGTAGATCCACGAGCCCTTGCCGTGCGTGAAAACGATCTCGGGCCGGTTGGTGATGTACATCAGCGACTCGACGGGATACTCATTGAAATTCATGGCGGCAGGCTCCGGGCGTTGCAGGGGTGAAGGAACGGTAAAAAGGGGACGAAGAAAACAAAAAGCCACGGCATGCCGTGGCTTTCATGATTCGAACTACATGCGCCTGTCTGGCGCGAATCCGTGACAAAGCCGGCGGCGTCCCTAAGGGAGCAGCGAGCGGCGACGTCGGAGTTCGGACTGGATGCGGTTCATGCGCGAAAGAATACGACAACGCGAGCGCCGGTGTAAACCATGAATTTCGTCTGTGGCGGATTTTTTTGTCCCGCCACAGACGGCAAACCCGCCTCGGAGTTACTACGGGCGAGGGTTCGCCGAGCTACGTTCGCTGGTTAAACCGGGTTCGCGAGGTCGGCTGCGCTCGTGAAGGAATCCGCATAAAACTCGTCTTCCGGCAGGCCGTGGTGCTGCGTGAAATCGCGCTGCGCCGACTCGACCATCACCGGTGCGCCGCAGGCGTACACCTGATAACCCGACAAGTCTGGCAGGTCTTCGATGACGCTGCGATGAACGAAGCCAGTGCGGCCGGTCCACGCGTCGCCCGCGTCCGGCTCGGAGAGGACGGGCACGAACTTGAAGTTCGGGATCTCGCGCGCCCATTGTTCGGCCAGTTCCAGTAGATACAGGTCTTTCTTGCGGCGCGCGCCCCAGTACAGCGTCATGGGCCGGTCGAGATTCTTGAACACCGCGTGTTCGACGATCGCCTTCAGCGGTGCAAAGCCGGTGCCGGAGGCGAGCAGCACGATCGGCTTGGCCGAATCTTCACGCAGGAAGAAGGTGCCGAGCGGCGCCTCGAAGCGCAGGATGTCGCGCTCTTTCATGGCGGTAAAGACGTGATCGGTGAACGCGCCGCCGGGCATATGGCGGATATGCAGTTCGATCGGGCCTTCCACGTGCGGCGCATTCGCCATCGAGTAGCTGCGGCGCTTGCCGTCCTTCAGGATGAATTCGAGGTACTGGCCGGCGAGGTATTGCAGACGCTCGTTGGCCGGCAGCTGCAGCTTCAGCACGACGACGTCGTCGGCCTTGCGCTCGATGGCGTTCACGCGGCACGGCAGCTTCTTGACCTGCACGTCGCCGACACCGGCGACTTCGCGGATGTCGATCTCGAGATCGGTGCACGGTGTGGCGCAGCAGAAGAGCGCCATGCCGCGGGTCTTTTCGTCGTTCGAGAGCGCCGACGAAGAATGCTGGCGCTGTTCGACTTCGCCGCTGACCACGGTGCCTTTGCAGGAGCCGCAGGCGCCGTTCTTGCAGCCGTACGGCAGGCCGATGCCCTGGCGCAGAGCCGCGATCAGCACGGGTTCATCGGGTTCTACCTGAAACTGCCGGCCGCTTTGCCGGAGCGTTACATTAAATGCCATAGCGTGTTCGAGTTCTGAGAGTCGGTAATCGGTGCGAGCCGCCCTTGACGGCTACAATGCGTCCACCATGAAAGCCACACGAAACTTGCGCCGCCCGCGCGTGCTCATTGTGGGCTGCGGCGATGTCGGCATGCGTTGCGTCGCGCTCTTGCAGCCACGCGCGCATGTGTTTGCGCTGACCACCCAGCCGGCCCGTGGCGCCGAATTGCGCGCGGCGGGCGTGACGCCAATCATTGGCGATCTCGACAGCCGCCGTAGTCTGAAGCGGCTCGCGGGCCTCGCGCCGACCGTGCTGCATCTGGCCCCGCCGCAAAAAACCGGCGACGACGACCGCCGCACGCGCGCATTGCTTGGCGCCCTAAGCGCGCGCCGCATCCGGCCCGCACGTAGTGCTGTGGCGCCGGTAGCGCGTCTGCGCCATCTTCGCGGTGCATGGATGGAGCGGGAAGCAGCCGATATTGTACCCGACGGGGTAGGGCGCTCCGCCGCTGCGCGGCCACCCGTGCGTATCGTTTACGCCAGCACGACCGGGGTGTACGGCGATTGTGGCGGCGCGCTGATCGACGAAACGCGCACGGTGCGACCGGCCAACGCGCGTGCGAAACGGCGTGTCTCCGCTGAGTGGCAATTGCGGCGAGCCACTGCCCGCGGCACGTTCGCCGCGAGCATCGCGCGCATTCCCGGGATCTATGCGGGCGACCGACTGCCGCTGGTGCGGCTCGAAAAGCGCACGCCCGCGCTGGTGGATGCCGATGACGTCTACACCAACCATATCCACGCCGACGATCTCGCCGCGATTCTGGTGCGCATGACGAGACTCGGGCGGCGCGGACGGGTGATCCACGCGTCGGACGATACGACCTTGAAAATGGGCGAGTACTTCGATCTGGTGGCCGACGCATACGGACTCGAGCGCGCACCGCGCATCACACGTGCGCAGGCCGAAAGCCAGATCGAGCCGATGCTGCTGTCGTTCATGCGTGAATCGCGGCGTCTTGTGAACGAGCGGATGAAGCGCGAGTTGCGCGTGCAACTGCGCTATCCGACGGTCGCGGATTTTCTGCGGCTCAGGTGAGAGCCGGTAGTGCTTCGAGCAGCAGGAAGCACAATACCGCGCCGATCAAAGCGCCGATCAGGCTTGGATGATACTTGTGCCGCAGGCGTATCACGACCAGCACAGCGGCGACCAGGACCGCCGCGATACAAATCAAACCAAACAGCGCGGCCGGCATCTCGAATGAAGAGTTGATGACCATGGCACACCTCCCTGAAACCTTTGTAGTCGTTGTTTAATCGAGTATAGAGCGACTTTTTCAGAAGGGCATGCTGCGACGCAGCGCAAAAGGGGCGGTATCGATGGCCGTGTGTGCGCCAGCACGCGCAGGGTGCCCGATGCCACGGGGCTTTGCGGCCCAGGACCGTGCGATTGGCTCGCGATTACCTGTTTACCCGCTCCGTAAAGATCCGAGGTCGGCGTCGTCGAGCCATTGCCATGCGCCGGCTGCCAGCGTCGCGGGCAAGCCGAGGCCGCCAATCCGTTCGCGATGCAACGCCTCGACGCGATTGCCGGCCGCGGCGACCATGCGCTTGACCTGGTGGTACTTGCCTTCGAGCACGGTCAGTTCGAGTGCGTGCTCGCTGCGCGCGTTCGCGGCGACGGCGGCAATCGGTTTAGGCTCTCCATGCAGCAGCACACCCTCGCGCAGCGCGCTGAGTTGCGCCTCGTCGAGCGGATGGCGCGTGGTCGCAAGGTAGACCTTGGGCACCTTGCGTTTGGGCGAGGTGAAGGCATGCACGAACTTGCCGTCGTCGGAGAGGAGCAGCAGGCCGGTCGTGTCCTGATCGAGCCGGCCGACGCATTGCACGCCGCGCTCGGCGAATTGCGGCGGCAGCAGGTTGAACACGCTCAGATGATGCTGCGGCTCGCGCGAGCATTCGTAGCCGGCGGGTTTGTTGAGCAGCAGGTAAGCGTGCTCGCGATACGGCCAGGCGACGCCGTCGACGCTGAAGGTGAGCGCCGCGGTTGAGACATCGGCATCGGGATCGGCGTGTATAGCACCGTCGATCGTCACGCGTCCGTCGGCGATCAGCGTGCGGCATTGACGTCGTGAACCGAAACCCTGGGTGAAGAGAACGCTTTCGAGATTCATGAGGACGAGAGAACGGCAGGGCGACATGCTGGCGGCAGACCGTGTGGTTCGCCGCCTCGCGTATATTCGCGTGCATTCTACCCGGCGCCCGTCGCTACCCTGAGCGACAGCGTTACCTTTACTGCACGCCCGCGCGTCGCTCCACGAAACGCCGCACGTAGTCGTCGGCCGGGCGCGTGAGGATCTCGTCCGGCGTGCCTTCCTGCACCAGCGTGCCGTCACGCAGGATCGCGATACGATTGCCGATGCGCAGCGCCTCGTCCAGATCGTGTGTGATGAACACGATGGTCTTGTTCAGCGTCGCCTGCAACTGCAGCAACTGGTCCTGCATTTCGGTGCGGATCAGCGGATCGAGCGCGGAGAACGCTTCGTCCATCAGCAGCACGTCGGTGTCGGCGGCAAGCGCCCGGGCGAGGCCCACGCGCTGACGCATGCCGCCCGATAACTCGTCGGGATAGTGCTCGCCGTAGCCGTCGAGGCCCACCTTGCCGAGCCACGTGCGCGCCTTCTCGTTGGCCTGGGCTTTGCCCTCGCCACGTGTGCGCAGCGCGTAGGCGGTGTTGTCGAGCACGGTCTGGTGCGGCAGCAGTCCGAAGTTCTGGAACACCATGCTGACCTTGTAACGGCGCAACTCGCGCAAGCCCTGCGGGTTGAGCTTGATGACGTCCGAACCGTCGATCACGATCTCGCCCGCGGTCGGTTCGATCAGCCGGTTGAAGTGACGCACGAGCGTCGACTTGCCGGAGCCCGAGAGGCCCATGATTACGTAGATCTCGCCCGAGCCGATGTTCAGGCTCACATCGTTCAGGCCGACGTTGCAGCCGGTCTGCGCGAGCACGTCGGCCTTGCCCTTGCCGCTCCTGAGCAGGTCGAGCACGCGCGCGTGGCTGGTATCGGGGCCGAACAGCTTGTACACGTGCTTTACTTCTATCGCTGCCATGTCTGTCTCCTTCGTACCGTCGTGCTGTCCTGACGACTACTTCGCCGCACGGGTTTCGAGCCCGCTCTGAGCCGCTTCGCCGTGGCTATCTGCGCTGTCCGTCGTACCGGCTTCGGTTGCCGCGGCCTTGTACGGCACCCGCGACACCGCCCTCGCCCTGCGGCGCAGCGCCAGCAGTCGACGCGTGCGGCGGTCCTGTCCATAACCCTGGCTGATACGGTCGATCACGATCGCCAGAATCACGATCGCAATACCCGCCTGCGTGCCCTTGCCGACATCGAGCGTCTGGATGCCCGCCAGCACGTCTTCGCCGAGTCCGCGTGCGCCGATCATCGAGGCGATCACCACCATCGACAGCGCCATCATCGTCGTCTGGTTGATGCCGGCCATGATGCTCGGCCGCGCGAGCGGCAACTGCACATTGACTAGCAATTGCCAGCGCGTGGTGCCGAAGGCGCGGGCGGCTTCGACCACGTCGGAATCCACGTGACGGATGCCGAGATCGGTCAGACGGATCAGCGGCGGCAACGCGTAAATGATGGTGGCGAGAATCGCCGGCACCTTGCCGAGGCCGAACAGCATCAGTACGGGGATCAGGTACACGAAGCTCGGCAGCGTCTGCATGATGTCGAGCACGGGCAGCAGAACCCGCCTTAGCAGCGCACTGCGCGACGTGAAGATGCCGAGCGGCACACCGAGCACGACCGACAGCACGGTCGCGACCAGCATCAGCGCGAGCGTCTCCATCAGCTTGTCCCACAGCCCGAAGCAGCCGATTGCATAAAGCAGTAGTACGAAGAACGCCGCGATCGGCAGACGCCGCGTCGCATTCCACGTGATCGCGCCAACCGCGAGCAGGATCAGCCACGCGGGCGTGGCCCGCAGCGCGCCTTCGAGCGGCACCAGCAGATAGCGCAGCAGTGCGATGCTGAAGTTGTGGAAGCTGTCACCGTGCGCGGTGACGAACGCCTGAACGACATCGTTCACCCAGTCGGCAATCGACAGATGCAGAAAAAACGAATGCATGATCAAACCTCCGATGCGCGTGAACGGGTGGCGCAGTGCGTCAGCCGTTCAGCGCAAAGCGTCGTGACTTCGTCGGAGAATCAGGCGCCTGTGAGCGAGGCCTGGACTTTCTGGGCCACGTCGTTCGGGACCCACGGTTTCCACATCTCCGGATGGTCGTGGAGGAACTGCCTGGCCATTGTCGGACCGTCGATCTTCTTGCTGGTCATCTCGAGGATGGTCTGGTTCAGGAAGTCCATCGAGAAGCTGACCTTGCCAAAGGCCGCCATCATTTCAGGCTCGGCTTGATAGAACGGCGTCGACACACCGACCTTCAGATGCGACACCAGATACGACGACGCGCACTGCGAGGTGCTGGTATCGGCACGCAGCGTCTTCCAGCAATCGGCGTTGAACGGCGGCATCTTCAGTTGCACGAACTTATATTTGGCCATCAGCGCTGCCGGTTCCCAGTAGTAGAACAGGATCGGCTTGCCACGCTGATACGCGGACGAGATGGCCGCGTCGAGCGCCGCACCGGTGCCTGGGCGGAAGTTCGTGTAGCTGTCGTCGAGCTTGAGCACTTTCAGCAGACGCGTGTTCACGCGTTCGCAGTCCCAGCCGGCCGGACAATTCAGGAAGCGGCCCTTGCCCGGTTCTTCGTCGTCCTCGAAGAGATCCTTGTATTTCGGCAGATCGGCGACCGAGGTCAGGTTCGGTGCGACCGGTTTGATGCCGCGTGCCGGGTCGCCCTTGACGACGTATTCCGGCACGTACCAGCCTTCGTTGGTGCCGCCCGGCAGCGTATCGCCGATCAGCTTGACCTGACCGTCCGCGACGCCCTTGGCGATGATCTCCGAGCGGCCCGTCCACTGTTCGCCCCAGACCTGCAGATCATTACGCGCGAGGGCCGTTTCGGTCGCGGCGGTGCTGCCCGGCACGGTATCCGTTTTGCAGCCGTAGCCTTTCTCGGCGATATAGCGCAGCACTTCCGAGGTGAACGAACCGCTTTCCCAGGTGACGCCCGCAAAGCGGACGGTCTTGCCACTCGAGCACCAGGTGCCCGCGTGCGCGGCGGCCGGGAAGAGGGCGCCCGCGGCGAGTGCCACGCAGGCTGTGCGTATCCAGGTTTTCATCTGCATTGTTTTGTCTCCAATGTCGACCGGAGTTGACGCTTCAGCGCTTACTCCGGTCCCATGCAACGTAGTTGCGTCGGTTTTTAGTGTGTGCCTCGGCAGAGGCGTCAGGCGTAGGTACTTCGAGAACTTTGCGTTGCGGCGAGCACGGCCTCGTCGAGCGTGAGACCGAGACCCGGTTCGTCGGAGAGCGTCAGCCAGCCTTCGCTGTCGACGTCGATCGGTTGCGTCAGCATGAAATCGCGGCGCTCGATCGACCATTCCGGCGGGTCGTAGGGAAACTCGATGAAAGGCGCCGATGCGGCGCCCGCCGTCAGATGAAGATTGGCCGCGAGTCCGATACCGTTGCCCCACGTGTGCGGCGTGAACACCTTGCCGCGCGCTTCGACGGCTTGCGCGAGCTTGCGCAGGCCTTCCATGCCGAGCGAACAGGCGACGTCGGGTTGAAACACGTCGAGACAATCGCGTGCGAGCAGTTGATCGAACTCGTAGCGCTCGCGGGTCATTTCGCCACCGGCGATGCGCATGCCGGTGCTGCGGCGCAGTTCGACATGGCCGTCGTAGTCGCCGCGATGCAGCGGCTCTTCCATCCAGTAGACGCCGTGTTTTTCGAGCTCGCGGGCGACTTCGAGCGCTTCGTTCACCGTCCAGGGTGCCGCTGTGTCCCACGGCATGCGCCAGCCCTGGTTGCAGTCCACCATCAGTTCAAGACGGTCGCCTACCGCATCGCGTACTGCAGCGAGCGCTTCGAAATCGTCGGCGAGGCTTGGACGGCCGAAGCGGATTTTCAGCGCCGGGAAACCGCGTTCGGCGACCTGCAGCGCCATCTTCGCCATGTCGTCCGGGTGCCGGTGCACGCCGCCCGAAGCGTAGGCTCGGATCCGGTTGCTGCGGCCGCCCATCATCTTCCAGCAGGGTTCGCCGCGAATCTTGCCGGCCAGATCCCATAGCGCGATATCGAGCGGCCACGGGCGTCCCGCATGAAAGCCGATGTTGTCCAGCACGGCGCTATGACGCCCGAGAGCGAGCGGATCGGTACCGACGAACAGGTGCTGGTAGTCCGCGAAGCCGTACATCGCATCGCCGGAGCCGATGCCGACGTGGCCCGCGTCGTCATGGACACGCACGATGGTCGCGGGAAATTTGCGCCGCGGCTGGCTATCCCAGGAAGCGGGGAACGGCGGATCGAGCTCCAGCTGGTGGTGCGTGATCTCAATCCGGCTGATACGAGGTGTCTCAAAACTCATGGGCGTTCCTGGGACGAATGCCGCAATGCCGCATGAGGCGGCACGATTGGATTAGGAATGACGTCATGCTATGGAGGTGGCACGAGCAACTCAATCGCTTCAATTAAAGTAAATGACTGCATGCAATGTCGTGCGATTGAATGCGTATGATGCGAATGACACCCATGGCCTCGATGCCAGCGGGAAGGGAACAGGAAGGAGACCGTCGCTATGGCGATGAACGCGTGGCTGCCCAGGATCGAAGCGGGCAGCGATCCAAAATATCAGGTCATTGCGCGAGCTTTCGCGCAGGCCATCCTCAACGGCCAGCTACCAGCGGGCGAAAAGCTGCCGCCGCACCGCTCGCTCGCCAGCGAATTGCACGTCACCACCGGCACGATCAGCCGCGCCTATGCCGAGCTGGAGCGGCAGGGGCTGGCGAATGCGCGCGTCGGCGACGGCACATATGTGGCGCAGGCGCGGGCTCGTGAGATGTCGTCGGGCACGACGACGCGCGGCGCGCTGCGTCCTGGGATGCCACCCGCGCCGGTCTTGATTGATCTCGGGCAGAACGTGCCGCAATCGACGGGCGAAGCAACAGCGTTATGCGTCACGCTGCGCGAAATCGCCAACGACGAACGCCTTGCCGCCGAGCTGCTGCAATACGCGCCGGAAGCAGGCTCGATGCGGCATCGGCTGGCAGGCGCGGCATGGCTGGGGCGCGCAGGCAGTCCGGCGAGTGCGTCGCGCGTACTGGTTACGCAGGGCGCGCAGCATGCGTTGGCGTCGGTGCTGCGCGCGGTCGCCCGGCCGGGCGATACCGTGCTGGCCGAAGTGGTCAGCTACCCTGGGATCATTGCGTTGGCGCGGCAACTGCGGCTGCACCTCGTCGGCGTCGAAATCGACGCCGAGGGTCTTGTGCCCGCCGCGCTCGAACTGGCGTGCAAGTCGCTGCACCCGCGCGCAATTTTTTGCGTACCCACCATCCACAATCCGACCACTGCGACGATGTCGAGCGAGCGGCGCGATGCCGTCGCCGATATCTTGCAGCGGCACGGCGTGCTGCTGATCGAAGACCTGGTGCCGGCGATGTTGCTCGAGGCGCCGCCTGAACCACTTTCGACGCGTCTGCCAGATCAATCGTTTCTGATCGCGGGCCTGTCGAAGTCAGTAGCGCCCGGGTTGCGGGTGGGCTATCTGCAAGCGCCGCCTGCGTGGTGTTCGAAGATCGCGGCGGTGATTCGCAGCGACTGCTGGATGACCGCGCCGTTGATGGCCGAAGTGGTGTCGCGCTGGATTGAAAACGGCGAGATGGAGCGGTTGAATGGCTTGCAGCGCGCGCATATCGAAACGCAGCACGAGGTGGCGAAGGAAGTGCTCGATGGCGTCGCCTACCGGCACGCGGCGACGAGTTCGCATCTGTGGCTGCCGCTGCCCGAGCCGTGGCGTGCCGCGGAGTTTGCGGCGGCGTTGCGGCATGAGGGGGTGCTGGTTAAGACTGCCGACAGTTTTGTGATTGGTCGTAACGCGGCGCCGCATGCAATTCGGGTTTGCATGACAGGCGCTACTTCGCGCGACGCGCTGTTCCGTGGGTTGTCGATTATTCGCACTACGCTCGATCACGGGCTCGAGAGTGGGATGGCGTCCTCGTACGCGCCATGAAGGCCTGGCGGTAGCGAAGTAGGTTGCACCCGCTGTTACATGAATAACAGCGCAAGAAGCGGAGCGTACCTTCAGGCACAAACCGCGACGATGACCTCATTGAAACTGGAGGTTATCGATGCGTGTCCCGTTCTCCCAACCCGCCATCAGACTACCCGCCGCATTCCAGCGGCTTGCGTGGTCGAATCTCGTTGCGCAGTCAGCCGAGCAGATCAGCCTCGCTGCCGCGCCGCTCGTTGCCGTGTTCGCGCTCGGCGCGAGCGCGCGTGAAACAGGTTTGCTGCAGACCGCCCAGACCTTGCCTTTCCTGTTGCTGTCGATTCCGCTCGGCGTGTGGGCCGATCGTCGCTCGCGCCGGACCCTGATGGCGCTCGCTGAAGGCATGCGCGTGATCGCCATGCTGAGCGTGCTGTTACTGGTGATCTCGCATCAATTGACGTTGCCTTGGCTAGCTGCGCTCGGGTGTCTCGGCGCGACCGGCACGGTGGCGTACAACGTGGCGGCACCATCGTTAGTGCCGTCGCTGGTGTCGCGCGAGTCGTTCGCAGCCGCGAATGGGCGGCTCGAACTGGCACGCAGCGTCGCGTATTCCGCAGGACCTGCGCTCGGCGGCATGCTGGTGGGCTGGATCGGCGCGGGCTGGGCGTACGGCTGCGCGGCCGGCCTCTCGGCGTTGGCGGTCGCATTGCTAGCGGGGTTGCGTGAACCGCCGCGTACACTGACTGGGCAGCGCCACTTCCTGCGTGAACTGCGCGACGGTACCCGCTTCGTGCTGCGTGACGCCTTGCTGCGTCCGATGATCGCCACGGCCGTGTTTTTCAATCTCGGCTTCTTCATGCTGCAGGCGGTGTATGTGCCGTACGCGGTGCACCGGCTTGGGCTGACGGCGTCGGCTGTGGGCGTAACGCTCGGCGCGTATGGTGTCGGCATGGTGTGTGGGGCACTGGCAGCGCCGTCGATCGCGCAGCGGCTCAGATTCGGGCGCGTGTTGACGATTGGTCCTTTTTGCGGACTGCTCGCTTCTCTGGTGATGGTGGCAACGCTGGCCGTACCATCGTTCTGGTTGGCAATGCTAAGCTTCTTTCTGCTCGGTGTGGGGCCGATTCTCTGGGTGGTCGGCTCGACGACCTTGCGCCAGGCCATCACGCCTGATGGAATGATGGGACGTGTCTCGGCGATCAACAGCACGGCGACCTATGGCGCACGACCGCTCGGCGCATTGCTGGGTGCCGCGGTCAGCGGGCATTGGGGTATGGAGGCGTGTCTGGTAATGGCAGCCGTTGCGTTTGTGGCGCAGGCGCTGATCATCGTGGGGTCGCCAGCGGCGCGGCTAGAAGCGGTTCCCGACGGGGCAGCGGCGTGACTGTCGGTCGCGCGATTGGCTGCACGATCCGCCTACGACAGCTATCCTGTCAGTTGCGTCACCCAGCCCATGCGATGTCACGGAGCGGCAACGTCGACTCATGACATCCGCGTGCACTTCTCTCTTCTTTGGCGGAGCAGAGCATGAGCAAACAGACTATTGCAGACTTCCTGGCAAAAACGCTTCACGCGGCGGGAGTCGAACGTATCTGGGGCGTGACCGGCGACAGCCTGAATGGCCTGTCCGACAGCCTCTACCGCCTAGGTTCGATCCGCTGGATGCACACCCGCCACGAAGAAGTCGCCGCTTTCGCCGCGGGTGCCGACGCTGCCGCCACCGGCAAGCTCGCGGTCTGCGCCGGTAGTTGCGGTCCCGGCAATCTGCATCTGATCAACGGCCTGTACGACTGCCATCGCAACCATCAACCTGTGCTCGCCATCGCGGCGCATATTCCGTCATCGGAAATTGGCCTCGGTTACTTTCAGGAGACGCATCCGCAGGAGCTCTTCAAGGAGTGCAGTCACTACGTCGAACTCGTGACGAACCCGTCGCAGTTCCCACGCGTTCTGGCCACCGCGATGCACACGGCGATCGAACAGCAGGGCGTGGCCGTGATCGTTTTGCCCGGCGATGTGGCGCTCGGCGAAGCACCCGATGAAGTCCCGGCATGGGCGGGCACGTTGGAGCCGGCTACGCTGTTGCCTGCCGCTGCGGATATAGACAGACTCGCCGAGCTGCTGAACCAGGCCGAAGGCGTCACGCTGTTGTGCGGCAGCGGTTGCGCAGGGGCGCACGACGAAGTGGTCGCACTGGCCGACGCGCTCGGCGCGCCGACCGTCCATGCGTTGCGCGGCAAACAGTACGTCGAATGGGATAATCCGTACGATGTCGGTATGACGGGCCTGATCGGTTTTAGCTCGGGCTACTACGCCATGATGTCGTCCGATACGCTTGTCATGCTCGGCACGGATTTTCCGTATCGCAACTTTTATCCGTCGCATGGCAATGTGGTGCAGATCGATCGCCGGGGTAGCGCGCTCGGCAAACGTACGCCATTGAAGATGGGTTTAGTCGGCGACATCAAGCCTACCCTGCAAGCGCTGTTGCCGAAGCTCACCCGCAAGACCGATCGCGACTTTATCGAACGGGCCCGCACCCATTACTTTGCCGCGCGGCTCACCCTCGACGACCTCGCGCGGCCATCCGATCCCGGTAAGCCTATTCATCCGCAATACCTGACGAGCATCGTCGATGAGATCGCCGACGAGGATGCGGTGTTCACCGTCGACGTCGGCACGCCGACCCTGTGGGCCGCCCGCTATCTGACGATGAATGGCAAGCGCACTTTGCACGGCTCGTTCAATCACGGCTCGATGGCGAACGCCATGCCGCAGGCGCTCGGCGCCAAAGCCGCGCAGCCGGATCGGCAGGTGATCTCGCTATCGGGCGACGGCGGCCTCTCGATGCTGCTCGGCGATCTGCTGACAGCACGACAACTCGATCTGCCGATCAAGGTGGTCGTGTACAACAACAGCTCGCTGGGCTTCGTGGCCATGGAGATGAAAGCTGGCGGTTACCTCGATAGCGGCACGGACCTTAGCGCCACCGATTTCGCCGCTATTGCGAAAGGTGCTGGCATCTATAGCGTACGTGTGGAGGATTCCGAAGCAATTGGCGACGCCTTGCGTGATGCGTTCGCGCATCCCGGCCCAGCGGTGATCGACGTCGTCACGGCAAAGCACGAGCTCGCCATGCCGCCGAAGATCCAGTGGGCGCAGGCCAAGGGCTTCAGTCTGTATATGTTGCGTGCGGTGCTCAACGGGCGTGGCGATGAAGTGGTGGAACTGGCGAATACGAATCTGCGCTAACACTATTGGCAACGGTCTGCTGCTGCTTCTGCGTCGCGCGTCGCGGGTTCGTCCCATGTCGCGGATTGGTCCCAGTGCCCGGTCACATCGGACAGGCTAAAATCTTTGGCTTTTCCAGGCGAGGCCATGAATCTGGCCTGGTGACCGATATCCACACACAGAGACACACTGAGGCGCAATTTTGAATAGTCCACAGCAGCAAGAGGGCCTGAAGCGCGGGCTGAAAAATCGTCACATCCAGCTCATTGCGCTGGGCGGGGCGATCGGCACCGGCTTGTTCCTCGGTTCAGCTAGCGTGTTGCAGGCGGCCGGCCCGTCCATGATTCTCGGCTACGCGATCGGCGGCGTCATCGCATTCATGATCATGCGGCAGCTCGGCGAGATGGTCGCGCAAGAACCGGTGGCGGGTTCGTTTAGCCATTTTGCCTACAAGTACTGGGGTGATTTCCCAGGCTTTCTGTCGGGCTGGAATTACTGGGTGCTCTACGTGCTGGTCAGCATGGCCGAGTTGACGGCTGTGGGAACGTACGTGCATTTCTGGTGGCCTGGTGTGCCGGCCTGGGCGTCGGCGCTGGTGTGCTTCGTCGGCATCAACGCGATCAATCTGGCGAATGTGAAGGCCTACGGCGAGACCGAGTTCTGGTTCGCGATCGTCAAGGTGGTGGCGGTGATCGGCATGATCCTGTTCGGCGGCTATCTGCTGATTAGCGGCCATGGTGGACCGCAAGCGTCGATCACCAATCTCTGGGCCAATGGTGGCTTCTTTCCGCACGGGTTTCATGGCCTCTTCATGATGCTGGCTGTGATCATGTTTTCCTTCGGCGGCCTGGAGCTGATCGGCATCACGGCGGCCGAGGCGGATGAGCCGCGCAAGAGCATTCCCAAGGCGGTGAATCAGGTGATCTACCGGATTCTGATTTTTTACATCCTCTCGCTGGTGGTGCTGCTGTCGCTGTATCCGTGGAATCAGGTGGCGGCCGGCGGCAGCCCGTTCGTGATGATCTTCTCGCAGATCGGCTCGACGCTTACGGCGAATATTCTCAACATCGTGGTGCTGACGGCCGCGCTGTCTGTCTACAACAGCGGTGTGTATGCGAATAGCCGCATGCTTTATGGCCTCGCGGAGCAGGGCAACGCGCCGCGCGCGCTGATGAAGGTCGATCGTCGTGGCGTGCCGTATCTGGCGATTGGCCTGTCCGCGCTGGCGACATTTGCCTGCGTGATCATCAACTACCTGATTCCTTCGGAAGCGCTCGGTGTGCTGATGGCGCTGGTGGTGGCCGCGCTGGTGCTGAACTGGTCGTTGATCAGCCTCACGCATCTGAAGTCGCGCAAGGCGATGGTGGCGGCAGGGCAGACGCTGGTGTTCAGGTCGTTCTGGTTTCCGGTCAGCAACTGGATCTGCCTGGCGTTCATGGCGATGGTTCTGGTGATTCTCGCGATGACGCCGGGGTTGTCGGTTTCGGTGTGGCTGGTGCCGGTGTGGTTGCTGGTGATGTGGGTGGGTTATGTGGTGAAGCGGCGGCGGGCGGGGGCGGTTGTTGGCGTTTTGCGATAACGGTTGGGCCTACTGATCAAGGGGCGCAACAGCGCTCAACTGCTCAACGGCCTGATGACCCACGGTTACTTCGACCAGATGCGCCTACCCCGACTCTCATAACCTCAACTTTCCGAACCGCCCCGTGCGGACCCGCATGCAGGGGGCAGGGGAACGGCCTCATGGCCGTTTCCTACGCCGATGCACGTATAGCGGTACTTGGTCAGTCAGCCGCGATCCCAGCCGCATTGCGCCTCGACAATAAATGACAAATTTTTAGACTTTGCTGGATTGAATCGAGATAGCTCGCAGGGTAAAAGGCTTTAAGGGCGAAATTAGCCCCGCATCGCGGCCCTCCTTACCTTTGTAGTTCTGTTGCACGAGGCCGTGTCCATCAATTCGCGCACGCCGCCCCATTGAAAGCCGGCACGCGGCGCTCGCGATTCAGTACACACGCAAACTGACAGGAGTACGCGAAGCACATGGCTACACACAGTCATTCGCATCATCCCGCAGCGCCAGTGTCACCTACCCCTCCTCCGCCACAATGGCAGCCGCTGAACTGGAGCTTCCCGTTCACACCTGCCAGCGGCGATTCAGCCGATCCCCAGACCTGGCTCGATGCGCTCGCAGGAGCGGACGGTGGATTCTATCCGCTGGGTCGAAACGGCATGTTCCACGGCGGTATCCACTTCGATGCGGGAACCGGCGGCGACCTTAAGCAGGGCGATGGCGTCAAAGTCATTGCCGATGGCGAGGTCGTCGCGTACCGGCTGGATTCGGCGTATCCCGAACTGACTTATCCGACCACGCCACCCCGCTACGCGCTGTATTCGACGGGGTTTGTGCTGGTGCGTCACAAGCTTGTGTTGCCGCCCGCGCCGAAGGCCGCCGATTCACCGGCTGGTGCGTCAGTGGCATCGGCGCCCGCTGCGACTCCGGCGGGCGCGAGCGGCGCGCAGGCCCCACAGACGTATCAGCCGCCCCCCGACGAGGTGTTGGAATTCTATAGCCTTTACATGCACCAGCTTGACTGGGCGGGTTACCAGGCAGCCGAACAGGCGGACAGCAGTAGCGCGCAGTCTGTGCCTTCGATTCGCCGGTTGCCTTTCTGGCAGGGCGACCGGCTTTTTCGGGTCGGCGCGAAAGCGAAGGACAAGTTGCCTGTGTCGCCGGCCAGTCCGGTTGACGCCGCCCAGAATACCGATGCATCGCAGACCGGTGTTCGCATTTGCGACCGCGCATCGGGATCGGTAATCGGCCTGTTGCCCCGCGGTGGCGAACTCACCATCGTTGGCAATGCAGCGAAAGGATGGGCGCAGATCGCAGCCATTTCGACGGGCGTGCCGGTTGCAGCCGTCGCAGGCGTGACGCCCGACCCGCGCGCCGCTACGGGCTGGGTGAACCTTGACGAACTCGACGGAGTCACCGATCCGAAACCGCTGGATACGGTCGTTGTGCTTGATACGCCGTTCGAGGTTCGCGCGGGCGATCTAGTGGGCTACCTGGGCGAGTATCAGAACTCCACCCAGTCGAGCGCGTTCCCACCCACGCCGGTGCGACCGCTGCTTCACGTCGAGGTCTTTACCGGCGCGCAGATCAACGATTTCATCCAGAAGAGCCGGGAGCGCGCGAACAAACTGGGTGATAAGGTCCCTGGCGGAAAGTCCCTGCTGGTGATCCGGCAGGGGACAAAATTCGTCGAACCCTCCGATTCGCAAAGCAACGCTCAACTGGCGGGTCTCACGCTTGCACTCGCGCTGGGCGATCCTGGCAAGGGATGCTGGGCCAAGGTGCAGCCGACCCGGATTGCGGCACAATCCGGCGCGCACGGCCACGGTCATACCCGTCAAGTCAGCGGCACGCTCGTAGGCAGTCCACTATGGGTTGAACGCAAGTACGCGGGCAAGGTTGCCGGTGCGACGGTGCAGACGTGGACGGACTTCCCGTTGCAGCTTGCCAATGCGCAAGGGTCGGCGGTCGGCTACCAAGAGGTATTTTCACGCGCCCAGCTTGACCAGCTTCCCGATGACAGAAGGGCGGCGGACGAGAGGAAGAACCAAGGGACGCCCACACAATGGTGGTCAATTGATGCGGGCGACAGTGACGGCAAGGCGATCTACGGCTGGGTGTGCGAGAAGGGCCACCTCGAAACGCTATGGCAAAGCCCGTGGGCGTGGCCGGATTTCGATACGGTTGATACGACCGGAATCCCCGTAATTGACCTGTACCGGCGCAACCTGTTTGAGACGAAGCAGTTGCTCGACGGCGAGGAACAGGCATTCAGCCCCGTTGCTACGAAGGCGAACGCCAGTCCGTTAATCGCGAAGCTGGAGAAGGCGGTGAAGCGTGGGGGTAGCGGCAACGGGAACGTGCTGGTTCCGGCTGACCTGAAGAAGGCGTTGACCGTGCCATGGCTGGCGGAAGTGGTTTCGCACCTGATCGTCAGCTACGAAAGCGAATGGGGCGGCGACATGAGCAAGTGGGAAGCGTTGTCGCCGCTGATGGGTGACGACGGCAAGCCTATCTGGCAGACCGAGCTTGAGCGTATCGAAAAGCTGAAATGGTGGGACAAGGCGAGCGCGATCAACGGCTTTCCCGCCAGCCCGGACGTTTGGCATATTCACCCAATCGGACTGGTGGGCAATTTTATGAATCAAAGCCAACTAATAACGCTAGAAATGTTAGTGGCGGTTGAGCCATCAAATTCGACTGATTATTATCAAACTATTTTACCTTACTTGAACAAGTATGCAGCAATCTATCTGGTTAATAAACCAAAAAGAATTGCGCACTTTCTTTCGCAAGCAGCGCACGAAAGCCGACTGCGCGCGTCCGAGGAAGAGTTAAGCTATAGCCCGCAAAATATGAGAAAAACCTTTGGCTGTAAAGGCGGCCCAAAGAATTATGATTCCCGTTGCGACGATTGTACGCACGGAAGATTAAGGGAAAAACTTTGGGGGCAATCGCAATATTATGCCCATAATCCGAAGCATCTCGCTGATTATGTATATGCGAACCGAATGGAAAATGGCGCCGAAGACAGCGGTGATGGGTATAAATATCGCGGACGCGGATTTATTCAAGTAACGGGCAAGAGCGGGTATCAGTCATTTCAAGATGAGCATAATCGGAGATCGCCAGATGATCGACAGGATTTTGTCGAAAACCCTGATCTTGTGTTCTCAAATGCCGAATATGCCGTCGAATCAGCCTTTGTGTTTTGGGCACGTACCAATCTGAATTCCGTTGCTGATTCCGGAACTGTCAAAGACGTGACTCAGGTTGTGAACGGAGGGCAAACAGGATACTCGGATCGATTGCGCCGATTCAACGCGATTGCACCTACTTTAAATCTGGAAGCAGAGTAATTCATGAAAAAATTAAAAATCATCATCACATTGATTGTTAATTTGACTATCGCAATAGCCGCTCATGCAGAGGGGATGTGTAAATTGGGAGAATTGACGATCTTCAATTGCGAACTGCCTAAATCAACTTCATCGCTATGCCAATCCACGGATAGGAGTGCTTTGACGTATCGCAATGGAGTCGGTGGAAAGATTTGCTTCGAGTTGTCAAGTAGCGATAACAAAAGCGCGCCTGTTTTCTATTTTTCTAATATCCCATACTCAGGAGGTGGAGAGGCTCATGTTCGATTTTCAAACCAGGAATACACCTATTATCTATATGACAAGACGATCAAAAGCGACGAGGGGCCAACATTTTCTGCCGGCATCGTTATATACAAAAAGCAGGGCGAGATTTCAAATCTTGTTTGCGGCAATGATGCCTCCATTCATGAGAGCGCCTATCAATCCATTACCAGGGAAACTTATCACTCCATTGGCGCAAAGTGATCACCTCAGACTTCCCCAAGAGGCTCGACTGGGGCGTCTGCGTAAAGCTGCCCCCATAAGCGCGCAGTAAATGCCGTGGCTGACAACGATGACGTGCGTGCGGTTACTCATGCGGTCAATGCCTGCGAGAACGGATACGCTGATCGAAAGATTGCGTACAAGAATGTGGCGCGGATTTTTGGGATTGGCTTTAGAAGAGGCTTGGTGTGCGTGCATTCAGATTTTTTATCTACTTCCTCGTTATTTCAAACTGTATCGGGCGAGCAGTTGGCCGCGAATTCAGTCTGCCATGTCCTCATTTGAATCCGCAGGGGATGGATGTCGAGATGCTGCTCGAAGCGAATGCGCAGTTTGCCGAAACCAGCAAACCAGGCATGCGTGCGCTCGACGCCCAGCGATGCCGCCCGAACCGCTCCTTGCTTTCCACCGCGCGATGGGCGATATGTGCCGTAATACCGCGCGGCTTCAGGTAACGCCGACAGCGGGCAAAGTCATATCCCTTTTCTGCACGCAACTTGCCTAAGCGGTTGCGCGGCTGTCCACGCAGGCCCGAGACTGCCAGAATGGCATCGAGCGTGGGCTCGAATGCCATCGAGTCATGTCGGTTAGCGCCCGTGATGGTGATGGCCAGCGGAAGGCCGCGCGTGTCTCCAACTATGAGCCGCTTCGACCCGAGCTTTCCCCGGTCTTTCGGGTTGGGGCCGGTTTCCTGGCCCCCGGGGCCGGGAACACTTGCGTGGTGGCCGCGCTGGTGCTGAACTGGTCGCTGATCAGCCTCACGCATCTGAAGTCTCGCAAGGCGATGGTGGCGGCAGGGCAGGCGCTGGTGTTTAGGTCGTTCTGGTTTCCGGTCAGCAACTGGATCTGCCTGGCGTTCATGGCGATGATTCTGGTTATTCTCGCGATGACGCCGGGGTTGTCGGTTTCGGTGTGGCTGGTGCCGGTGTGGTTGCTGGTGATGTGGGTGGGTTATGTGGTGAAGCGGCGGCGGGCGGGCGCTGTTCACGCTACGCGTTGAGCCTGGCGCCCGGAGCCTCGTTCAGGAGGCCCTGCGTCGTGCCGTACCTTCATGCCCGGCCGAAATTCGACCGCGCGCCGCGCCAGATAGAATGCATGGATCGTTATCCGCTTTGGAACACTTCGTGGCCGCATCTTCACCGCATTCCCCGGACGTCCTTGCCGCGCTGCGCGCGGCCACCGCGCAACGACATGCCACACTCGACTCCTCGATGCCGCTGGCGAAACCGCATCCGTCCATTGCCGATTATCGCGATCATCTGTTGCTGCTAAAGGCGTGGCTGGGTCCAATCGAAAGCTGGCTTGCGGGTTTCGCGGATGGTCCGCAGGATCCCCGGACGCTGACACCGTTGCGGCGTCTGCCGTTAATCGAAAGCGATCTGGCGCACGACGCGATTGCCGGGTTGAGTGAGCGGACGAATGACGCGAAGCCCCGAGCGTTGCCGCGCGCTCACGGCGACAATCCCGCCTACCGTTGGGGCGTGTGCTACGTCGTGGAAGGATCGCAACTGGGCGGCGCGGTGCTTTATAAAAGGTTGCACGCACAACTGGCGCCGCACCCGTTGCGCTATCTGGCTGGCAATGGCGAACCGGTCGGGCCGCGCTGGCATCGGTTCGTCCAGGGTTTACAGCAGGACGTAACGGAAGGCGCTGCGGTGCTGAGCGCCTGCGAGGGCGCAAGACACGCATTCGATAGCTTGCTTGAACTTTTACCGCATTCGAGCAGGCATGCCGGGGGAGTTTTTACCGACCACGCCTGATGGTTCGTGCTTCACGGTGCCTGGCGGCCTCGTGCCGAAGATATGCCGGGAATGCTGGCCCAAACCCTGCGGTCAAGCTTTCTGGTTTCGGGTAAAGTTTCGGACTATGGATAGACCTTCCCGAGAGCAGACAGCAGCGTCCTCCATCGACCCGGCGTCGGTGTTCGATTTGCTGCCCGATGCTTACCTCATCCTTGACGAACAGCGGGTCGTGGTTCTGGCCAACGCGCGTTATCTGAGCGTGCTCGGCGTAACGCTGGCCGAAATACAGGGGCGCTCGGTCTACGACATCAACCAGTTCGGTTCCGAGCAGCAACGCAACGAACGCCGTGCCTGGCTTGGAGACGCGCTGGACAATCTGGTGCCCGGAGAAATGCGTCTGTCACCGCTGCTGCGCTACGACATGGCAGCGGGTGGCCTCGAAGCGAGCCGTCCCGATGTGCGTTATTGGCAAATCAAGGCCAGCATGATGCCCGGGGGGGCGGCGCAAGGGCGACTGATAGCGCTATGCGTGCTCGATGTCACCGCAAGCATTGCGGCCAACGAGCGCAACCAGCGCGAGCGCGCCAAGTTGCGCTCACAGGCGCGCCTGCGCCAGGTACTGGTGGAAGAGGCGACCGCGCAGCTGCGCGACCATCAGGAGCAATTCCAGCAGGCGCTGGCGTTTGCGCATGTGGGCGCCTGGGAACTCAATCCGTCGACTGGCGCCATCGATTGCACGGCCCAGTGCAAGGCCAACCTGGGGCTGCCTTCCGACGTGGCGCTCGATGAGCACCGCTTCTTTACCGAACTCGTGTATCCCGACGATCGCGCGCGCGTACGCGAGACCATGCTGCATGCGATCGAGAACCGTGAGCCGTTCGAAGTCGAATACCGGGTGGTCTGGCCAGCGCAATCCGTGCATTGGATTCTGGTGCGCGCCGCGGGACGTTATCTCGGGGACGGCACGCTTAAATCAATGCTCGGTTTCACCCTCGATATCACCCGGCGCAAAGAGGCCGAGCTCGAGCAGCAGGCCATCGCGCAAGCGGAGAAACGTGCTCGCGAAGAAAGCGATCGCGCCGCCCGCGCCATGGATCATTTTGTCACGGCGGTCAGTCATGAGCTGCGTTCGCCCCTCGGTGCGATCCTCTCGTGGACGGCGCTGTTACAGCGTGCAGGCGACGCTTCACATGTTGTGCGCGTAACCGATGTGATCGAACGCAACGCCCGGCAGTTGTCGCATATGGTCGACGATCTGCTCGATAGCGGCGCGATCGCCACCGGCAAACTATCGGTCAACCGGCAGCCCGTGGACCTCGGTGCGCTAGCCGGCAATGTGGCGGAAGACATCCGCATGAAGGCCGAGGCCAAGGGACTGCGTCTGAAAGCGGATGACATACGCTCCTGCCTGGTGATGGCAGACGAAAGCCGTATGAAACAGGTGGTGTGGAATCTGTTGTCGAACGCCGTCAAATTCTCTGCGAGCGGTACCGTCGAACTGGTTGTCGGCGTGAACGGCGACAAGGCGGAACTGAGCGTGCGCGATAGCGGCTCGGGGATCGAGGCTGAGGCGTTAGGCCGGATCTTCGAACGGTTCGAACAGATCGGTGCAGAGGGCGCGGGGCGTGTGGGCGGTTTAGGGCTGGGCCTGTGGCTGGTCAAGCATCTGGTCGATCTGCACGACGGCAGTGTGTTTGCCGAAAGCGCCGGGCGTGGGCAGGGCGCCACGTTTCACGTCCTGTTGCCGCTTTATCAATGATGGCGCCGATTTAGCATCTTCGAAGTGCATTCAGTCGAACGCCGGACGACCGGCGCACCTGGCGAACCTTCGGTCCCGCTCAGTCGGTATAAGGCGGCGGTTCGTTAAGGACTGCCCAGAACATACCGAGATCGCTGATCGCAGCCATGAAGTCGTCGAACTCTACCGGCTTCACGACATAGGCATTCACGCCGAGATCGTAGCTGCGCAGTAAATCTTTCTCTTCACGCGAGGACGTCAGCATCACGACCGGAATTCTTTTCAGGCGGTCGTCGGCGCGCACGCTTTTCAACACCTCGTGGCCGTCGATCTTCGGCAATTTCTTGTCCAGCAAAATGACCGCGGGATTCTCGTCCGTGCGTGTGCTCCATTGTCCTTCGCGCCGCAGATAATCGAGCGCCTCCGCGCCGTCGCGTACGGATACGACCGGATTCGCAAGGCGCGATTTCTCGAGCGCAATCAGTGTCAGCTCGATGTCGTTAGGATTGTCTTCCACTAAGAGGATGGGTCTTAACACGCTGCGTTCCTTTACGTTGACTCTGCTGAATCCGTCGATGCGTCGTTGGTTGGCTCTTTGGGCACGGGCCGAAACGGACGGCCGGGAGAAAATGCCGTGAGACGCGCGACAGCCGCGGCCGTTTCATCGTAGTCAGCTGCCTCGGCGGCGAAGACCTTCGGCAAGGAAAAATAGACCGTTGCGCCTTTGTCGATTTCGCCGACTGCCCACGTTTTGCCGCCGTGCCGCTCGATAATCCGTTTGACGCTGGCAAGGCCAATGCCCGTGCCTTCGAATTCTTCGAAGCGATGCAGCCGCTGAAACACACCGAACAGTTTGTCGACGTAGCGCATGTCGAAGCCGACGCCGTTGTCGCGCACATAAAACACGTGCTGCTCGGCCAACTCCCGTTCGCCTTCCTCGCTGCCAATTTCAATGATCGGATGTTCATCCGGCCCGCGACGATGCTGGCTGAATTTTACCGCGTTCTCGAGCAGATTTCGCAGTACGACATGAATCAGTACCGCGTCAGCCGTAACGCTACACAGTGGGCCGGCGCGCCATTCGATCTGCGTGTCGCTGGATTGTTTTCGCTCGTCTGCAATCAGGCCGTCCACCAAAGAGCGCAAATCGACGTTTTGCGGTCGCAGTGCGGCGCGGCCCATCTGCGAGAATGCGAGCAGATCGTCGACCAGCTCGCCACCGAAGCGCGCCGACGCAACGATGCGCTCGACAAAGTGCTTGCCTCGTTCAGACAGGCGCGACGATTCCATCTCGCGGAGCAGATCGGCGAAGCCGACGATATGCCGCAGCGGTGCGCGCAAATCGTGCGACACCGTATAGGAAAAGCCTTCGAGTTCCTGGTTGGCGCGGCCCACTTCCATAGCGAGTTGCGCGAGTTCTTCAGCGCGGCGCAGAACGACGCCGAGCATCGCCGTGCGAAATTCCGCCGCAATTTCCAGCTCCGCGGGGCGCCACGGCTGCGAGCGGCCGCGAACGGTTTCGGTCCACGCATCGAAGCTTTCGCGCGGCGAGAGCGATGCGGAGAGCGACGCAAGTTTGTTGCGGGGATCGCCGGCCCACTTCACCGTGCGTATCACCTCGGCGCGAAACCAGATGATGTAATTCCGGAACAGCTTCGAAATCGATACGGAGAGAATGCCCGCGCAATCCGGCTCGATGGACGTGTCGCGCACGGCGGCCAGCGCGTCGGTCGAGTAGATGTCGTCGGGACGGGTGTCCATCCACGCGACCAGTTTATCGACCTCGGCCGCCGCAGGTGTCGCGCCAACCAGTACGATGCGCCCATCGAACACGATAGCCGCGCCGGTCGCGTCGGTCAGCCCTAGCAGTTCCTTCGGATCCTCGGCGAGCGTGTCGACAAAGTTTTCGGTATTGGCCATTGCGGCAAGCAGGCGCGATTGCCGGCGCCGCAGTTCGATCCGGTACTCCGCCTCTTCACGCTCTTCCTTGGCTTCGACCTGCAGCGAGAGGACCTGCGCGATATGTTCGCAGGCGGTGCGCACCTCGAATGGCGGGACGCGCGCCGTTGCGTGATGGCAGGAGATCAACCCCCATAGCTTGCCGCGCACTACGATCGACATCGACATGGAGGACCACGTCCCCATGTTCTTCATGTATTGGACGTGCACCGGCGAAACGCTGCGCAGTGACGAGTACGTGAGATCGGTCGGCCGGCCCGTGGTCGGGTGCAGGGCTGGAACGAGCGGCGCGGGTAGGTAGTCCGCGTCGGCGATCAGGCGAATGCGATTGCGCACATAGAGCGCGCGCGCCTGGGCGGGAATATCGGAGGCGGGGAAATGCTGGTCGAGATACGACGGGTAGCCTGGTTCGATCGCTTCGGCATGGACATGTCCATGACCATCGTGGTCGAAGCTGTAGACAAGCGTGCGGCCGAAGCCGGCAATGCGGTGCACCTCTTGCGCGGCTAGTGCCGCGAGCCCGTCGACACTCTGAACCTCTTGCAGGCGGTTGATAAACGTGCGGACAAGTGGATAGATCGACGAGAACACGTCGGCCGTGCCCCGGGCCGGTTCGAGTTCGACAATGCCGACGCCGTCGAGGCGATGCACCACGACAGCCAGCGGCGAAACGCGCTCGCTGCCAACGTTGCGCGGATCGTTTATCGAGCCTGCGTAGAGAGGGACGCCATCGGCTTCGAGCGTGCGTAACGCATCGAGCGCGAGCGCCGCGGCCGCGCCGAGGACGCGTTCGAGAGGTTGCCCAAGAAGCTGCTCTACAGGGGTGCCCGTGAGGGCTGAGATGTTTTCGCTGGCCTGCAGCACGGTGCCGTCATCGGCCGTGCTGATGAGGAATCCATGTGGCTGGATGCCCCCAGGAATATGGATGGGTTCGCTAGCACAGTCGGATGTCGCGACCCGGCCGTTTGTCATGTCTGTCATGCTCGCTCCGTGCGGACTCGCTGACATTCTCGCATAGACGCGCGGGTTTGCAGGGTTGCGGGAGCAGGTGCGATTCCGTGCGCAGAATGCACGCGCAGTCTGGATTGGGATGCAATTTTTGGGGGGAGTACTGCGGGAGGAAGTACTGGTGCCAGGGCCGGAATGGAATAGTTTTGCTAAATGCATGATTCTGAAAGAAGAGGAAATACTCGCTGCTTTTAGTACCCCCATAAGTACCCCCAGACGTTCGGGTTGATTGGGATGTCAAGCGAATACGCGGTGCCGATGGCCGCGCCAGTTCGTGCAAGTCAGTGCTTGCAGGTGCCACGCATCGTCGCGCGTGCCAGAGAAAAGCGCCCCGATTGATAATGCTTTAGGGCGCAGATTGATGCAGAGACGTGCGTAACCATGACCGCCGACGGTTACTTATCGGCGACGCTTCGGGGCCATGCCTGCTCTGACGAGCCAGGCCGGTGTTGGCGATATTGCACCCTTGCGGACGAGAACTGTAACTAAAGGTGTTTCAGCATCTGCTTGAGTTGGGCAGTCCAGATTTATCCCGCGCTGCCGAAAATATGCCTTGTGTCGAGTCCTTGTCGCTTCGGAATATGCGAGATGCCAATCCGAGAAGCCTAGTTTGTGCAACACAACTATCGGGCGCATGCGGTCGTCGACGTTCTTGAAATCTTCTTCTGAAATGGTTCCAAAGGATATTCCTTCTAACGGAAGGCGATGAAAATATTTTCGAAATACTTCCCTTGCGGTGTCATCGGTCCAGTCGCTAACGTAAGCTAAACCCAGTTTTCTGAGTTCAGCGCTCCGAAGGCGAACTTCAATTCGCAGTAGCGGCTCGCAGGCACGCACGAGACGTTGATGTGTTTCGGTATCCAAATTTTTATTGATGCGCATCTGCGACCCTTTTGCGTACGCGGAAATCATATAGTATTTGCTTCCTTTGGGTGCCAAGGCCACGTACCTCTGATGTAGATGCGACTGACATCCCTGCGAAGCGAGCAAATGCTTAAGCTGTGTTATAGCGGAATTGACATGATTTTCTGATTCAAGTTGGAAATTAACTGCCAGATCGATGCGATGCAGCTTTATTTTCCCATCAGTTAACTTGGATTTAATGGATTTATTTATTGGAGTTTTTAAAAATTTGCAAATTAATTTGATAATTGGTGCCGTTGCGTTTTGCACGCTATCGGAGGTCCAGACATTTTGGCCATAAAGATGTGCGTAAGGCGATCCTTCGACAAATAACTCGCCGGTTGATAAGCTTGGGCGCGATTTGTAACGAAATTGCAATGGCGGCCCATACTCTGTTGCTGGCATTGATTTTCGATTGGTCCTGGTTTGAAGTATTTCTCCGTCAGGGGTGGTGATAATGGAAATCAAAGCGTCGTGAATTTGAAGGCTGATCTCGTCAATCGAAAATTCGACAGTATCTATGTTCACTTGAAAATTTTCAGGCAGGATTTGATTGTAAATTTCTTTCATGATTGGTTGATTATTAATCGTATTGAGGGTGTGCATACGCTACCGTGCGAGGTGCACGCAGCCAGCGAGTACGCAAATTGGATGTGAAAGGCCTGTATTACAGCGATGCGTTGGCTTAGTTGTGGTTATCGCGCAAACGAATACGTTCATCCATCCACCGCTCTATTTCGGTATCAAGCCAGGCGACACTGTTCGCGCTTAACTGCACCTGCCGGGGGAATTCATCTGCTTCAATAAGAGCATAAATTTGGGAGCGAGACAGTCCCGTCATTTTTTCGACTTCATGTCGGCGCAAGAATTTTATTTTTTGGTTATCAGGGTTTGGCATGTAGACCTCAAATTGATGTTAGAGGGCCTTGATTTTGCAGTTTGAATATTTGCTTGTCGCGGAGACTTTTCTCGAAAAATTGCTTTCCGGTGGAGAAGGTTTGCCAAATTTTCTGGCTAAATCGTTAGTTTTATTGAGACGACTGGCCGAGTCGGAGGTTTTCTAAAGATATTTTTCTTCCGATATTTATCAGCAATACTCAGGCTTGGCGTTAACGGGAAACATACTTGCTTGCGAAAGCGGAGGAAATTTCGACCTCAATTTCCTCCACACAGGAGTACGCGTTAGTGTTGATTGTGCTGCTGCGGTGGCGAGATGAGGGGCATTTTTTCTCTACTTCGCGTGGACGTCACGAGCGCGATATAGCCGAAGTTGACCAAATCGAGTGCGGCTTCACGGTCTTTGCGCAAGCGCTCGATCATGTCTTCGATCGGAATATTTTTGTCGCCAATGTCCGGGATGCTTGCAATTTGTTTCCAGGACATCCCGGTGTAATGCAAATCAAAAACACGTAACCGGTGAAGATGGGTTTCGCGAGGTACTTTAGGGCTTGGTCTAACTTTCCAATCAGCAACGATTTTCTTCAATGATTCGACCCTGCGTTCTAAAATCGACTTCAGAATTTCGAGTTGTGCCTTGATTCCGTCGTTCGAATGAAGGGCAACTCGTAAATCGAAAACAAAAGCAATTTCGTGATACTTGAGTTCAAATTCGAAATTTAAATCGTCCGTATCAGTAGGTTTTTTTGATTTCGCCACAATCGCTGAGAATCCTTCGTTGTGCTTTAGTGTCTGTTCGGAAAAATCCTTAAATTTTTTTAAGAAATAAAATTTCGCAATATCTTCTTTTTTGTCGGATAGATGCTGAGAGCTTTCGGACAAATCGCGGCAGGCCTTCTGGAAATTTTCGTTTCGACGCAGATACTGCCACGCCCATTCGCGATAGTTCCAAGATTCCCATCCGGCGTAATCGTCAACGCAAGTGCCTTCGGGAAGGGACGGGTGCTTAGGCATAATTTTCCTGTTAAAAGTAAGCGCTTTTCGGCGCCCGGACGAGCGCAATCGCGCAAATCGCTTTGCGGAAGAACGGGACTTTGTGAAAAACGTTGGTCGTCGGATGCGACTGTCGATGCGTTGGACGAACGACTTCTCCTCGCCGGGAGGGCGAGGTTCGGCGACTGCAGTTTCATATGCCGCTAGAACGCGGCATCGAGGGTTTCTTTGATGGTCGGCGCTATTCGATGCGATCAGCGATGGCATCGGGCCTTCCGGAAGCAATCGTAGCGCGATCGCAGTCCTTCGCGCAAGTGCCTCTACGTTCGGCGGGCGGAGCAAACGAGCGGGCCACTCTTGCGGACAGCGTGGGCGACGAGACTGCTTTTCCGAAGATTTGCGCGTTTTCGCGCTACTTCTTCAACGGGCGTGTCGTGGCATGTAGCGCATGACACAGGCGTAGCGTCGACTGGTCTAGAAGGACAAAATAGTCGTCTTCGATGCCGACTGACCTCACGACATAAATGACATGGCAGCTTAATCTCGGCAACGCCTTGCGCAATGACACGTCTAAGCGCGAACGTGCCCTCAGTCCCCGCCTGCATACTTACAGGCTTGCTGGCAACAGGCTTGACGTGACTGGGTGTACCCCTAGCTGGATCGGCGGTCCCTCACGCCCGCTTAGTTCTGCGGGACTCAGGCCATTGTTAGCGGTATACTGGAACTGGCAAAGACTTGGCAGTAATGCTGTCTACCGTTACCTCAATTCAAGACCTTGCAAGCGGCCTGGTGTTTTCTCTCCGGTTGTTCGTTGAAGTTTCAATCACTTTCAGCCTAGAGGTCTATATGAAAACTAACCTGTTCACCGTCTTCAATGCTGTGAAGTCCGAGTGCGCGTCACTATGGGGGATTAAGCGCCGGGCCGATAGAGCGAGGGATAACCGAGAGCGGATTGCAGTAGTCAAGAGCTGACGCGCCCCCACCAATTCCAGCCCGTTGAGTCGACAGTCTCAACGGGCTTTTCTTTGATGCCGAATGTCCTATGCCTGACACGATCTATTTGAACCTCAATGGAGTCCCATCAGAGCAGCCGAGACAAGATGGTATCCCGTTCCTCCACTTCGACCCCCAAGGGGTATGGAGGTTGAGTCATGGTGACATGTCCTACGATGTGGAAGGCATCTGCGTCCGACTCCACGAGGCATTGAGGCGGGCCATCATCGATGACGCCACCTACAACGAATTACTCCCACGGGTCCCTCAGTTCGCTTGCCTAGCCGGATTGAACTCCGAGTCAACCCTGTCGAAGACCGACTTCGAGAAAGTCATCTGCGTTACAGCAAACTTCCCCGAGATCAAACGTTTTCTCTTCCTGTACGACGTCCAGAAACTGATAAGCTCGATTCAGGAATGCCAGAAAGAGCTCATTCAGATGGTTGGTGAGTTCTATCGAACGCTGAATACAGAGGCGCTGTTCGTTCCGCCAATCCTGCAAGATGATGGCATTCGGTACAACACGTCGCCGACTGTGACCAAGCTTTTCGCTTTACTGACGTTCACGTTCGTGCGCATGCACAGCCTTCTCGACTATACGGTCAAGTTAGCATTGGAAACAGACGGGTTGCCGACAGACTTCACGAAGTATCCGAAGATGCGTAGCGCGAACAAGCAGTTCGGGGGGCGTAAGTGGGTCAGCTTCAACAAGCTGCCAGGCTCACTGTTTGAGGACTGCGAGCTCATCACATTCATTGAAACACTACGCAATCACTTGATCCACGACGGGCTTCTGGACGACATGCCAAAGGCGTACGAGCGGATCGAGAACGGAGTTGCTGTAGAAAAGTTTCTGCTTTTCCCGGATATGACTGAGGGCAGGTTTGACCGGGTTGGAAACCGCAATCTGTTCTTTTCGCGGGAAGACAAGATCAACGAGCGCTTGCCCGAAATCCTCGCGGAATTTCAAGCACGTTTGATAGTGACCTTGGACGGCATCCTGAAGCAGTTGTGAGCTTGTCCGAGTGGAGTAGCGATTACCGATGATACAACTAGCTAAATGGGAAGTGGTCAGCGATGGAGGCGCCGCCAAGGGGATAGAAAAATGAACTCACGAGTCACAAGTTCGTTCGATGTGCCGGAAGGCTGGGGAGATGATCCTTTATCTGCCTTCGAGGTTCACGGGCAGCAAAACCGGTATAGGTTGTTTTCGGAACGTCGCGAGTGGTATAGCGTGCTGAACGACGTCGCAGCCGAGTTGGAATCGATTTCCATCTACTTGGCGTCTCGTCTTGATGACTTTCCGGACATTGATGGGCCATTGCTGTTCGCGACGGCTCGGACGCAATTTCTGGCCGCAGCATCGATGGTATCGACTGGGCACGCATTGAGCGCGTATGCGATAGGCCGGACGGTAGTTGAGTCAGCTTTGTACGGTTGGTACTTGCTTGTGTTTCCGGACGCAGTCGCTAGGTGGCGAGCGAAGCCAACGCACAAGACAACCCGTCGCGTCTGGGGCAGAGAATTCAGCTTCAGCGCGATAGTGGAAAAGCTCAGGCTGTACGACGAAACCGCTGCCTCGATATCGCGAAGCTTACATCAACGAGCGATTGACTTCGGCGCGCATCCGAATGTGAACGTTCTTGCGCCGAATCTGCATTTCGTGAGACGGCAGGACGGTATGATGGAGGGAGGGCTGGCGATATTGCACGCACACGCAGGGCCGTGGATCGATGCGTTCGAAATGGTCGCGAAATCGGGTGCGTTCGCAACGCTGCTATTCGCGTACGCATTTTGCGAGTACGAAGAAGGGACATTGGCCCTTCGCGCCTCGTTTTGTCACATGGAAGCACTTGCGCGCTTGCTCAAGGACGTCGAGGGTACCTTGATCCAGCCCACCTAGTGATGCTAGCGTGTTGCGAGACGCGTCAGGCTCACTCCGCCTCGTGTGTTGTCATCAAACTCTTGCCGCAGACGTTCATATGTTTCCTGCGACGAAATCGAGTCCTGCGCTGGCGGCGCGTCGACCGATCTTACCTTCGTAGATGTGAACGGACTCCGACGCGTCGAGCGCAACTGCTCGATCAACTCTTGCGGGGTTGGAACACTGCGCGTAGTCATTGAAACCTCACTGTGTTTGCGATTGGCGAGCAAAGTACCTAGGGTTCAACTCTGGGCTGAAGTAATGCTTACGCTTGATCCATACTAAGCCTTCGGACTTCGTGATGACTGCAACGTCCACAGGCCCACCTACAGACTGTGTACGCTCGGTCACCTTCTCTTTTAACGATTCTAGCATCACTAATGTCTCTGCCAGTTCTGCCATCTCGTTGGGCGGGAGCCCTGAAATGACGTTTTTCAGTGGACCATAGTGCGTTTGCCATATCTGATCCGACCAGGCTTTTGCGAATTCTCCTTCGGCAGTTGCGAGCAGCGTGGGTACCGTAGCTGCTATCGCCGGCGCAAGAGCGAGGCCGTTGACAAACTGGCTTGCGTGTGTTCGGAACAGCCCATTTACCGTTGCCCAAACCTCGGGGCCGAATCCCGACACAAAGGTATCGACCATCGATTTCTTCGCGAACGCCTCAATTACCGCTTCGACGTCGTGGTTGATCGCCTTTGAGGCGACGTGCTCCACAACTAGTCGGTCCAACAGAAAGCCGTAATACCCGAGTTCCGAATAGAGGGGAAAGAAATCATGGTCGCCGAAGCCCGCGACTACGATACCAGTGTGATTCGAGTTGAAATGCACGTGATAGAACCGATAAAGCGAATCTATCGCCAGTTCGGCGAACTCCTGAGCAGATATAACGGCGGCCAAGTGTTGAAGTTGAGGGCTGTCCGTCAAATACGTTGCAATTTCATGCGCTAGCCATCCAGCATGGCTGTTCTTTGCGTTAGCTATGTCCGCGTCGACGAAAATCGGATTTAACGTCGTGGCCGCGTTGACTGCTGTCTCGGATGCAAAGAAATCGGTAATGGCCGCTTGCTGCAACGCGAGGTCTCCCGCGCTCGCCAACACCGGCTTTTCCGTTTGCGCTTTAAGTAATAGGTAGAAAACTGACCGAGCGGCAAGCTGCTTAAAGTGTTTCTCTCGGTGAGCAGGCGGAAACAAATCTGCGCTGGTCCGCACGAATTCGGACAGCGCATCAGCATATTCACGAACGGAATTCTTTACGTTCGTTCCAAGTTTTGTCCTGAAGCTTTTTATAATCAGTTCCCAAGGCACGTCTTGTAGCGTGGCGTTATTGAATAGCATCACGCCCACGGGAGCAATTGTCGATAACTGAAATATTTTGTTTGCCCCCGAAGCATAGGTTCTTTTCAGCTGGCCGTCTGCAAATGCGCTGAACGTGACAGCGCTATCTGCGGCCAGCGCAACAGCCATGCGATTGAGCACCGCGACTTCGCAAGTCACTTAGGTCTCCCGTTATCTTTATTTTTTACGCATTAGTCTAACCAGTTGCGGTATACGCAATTTTCACGTGATTTTCAAGTATTAGTTACCCGAGGGCGAGTTTGAGCACGGCATAAACTAGGCCGGGCGTAACGATCCGTGCTCGGGCCGCCTGAATCGAGCGGCAAGAAAGCGACAGAAAACGTGCCTGAGCGGTAGACGTACCTCGACGTGTGCTTGGCGGGAGTAAAGCGGCAAATAAACGGTCGTTTCCTTGCCGAGTTAGAACGCTCTGGAAATGTGGAAATAAAGTCCGTGTTTCTATATTTGTTTCCGCATGATATTATTTCCACGTTATCTTTCCACTGAGCTCGCCATGTCCAAGACTTTTCTTTACGCTCGCGTCAGCACCAGTGAACAGACGACTGCGAATCAGGTTTTGTTGGCGGAGAAAGCGGGCTACGTGGTCGCAGTTCGTCACGTGTACGCCGAGACGATCAGCGGCACGGTCGCGGCTATGGACCGCCCGGTGTTTGCCAAGCTGGTCGGCAAACTCGACGAAGGCGACAAGCTTGTGGTCACAAAGCTGGATCGACTCGGACGGAACGCGCGCGACATTGATTCGACGGTCGCGATGCTGCGAGATATGAAAGTCGCGGTCATCGTGTTGGACTTGCCGGTTATGGAAGTGACAAGTGCAGCAGGCGATCTCGTGATGCGCATGTTTGCGGCGTTCGCTCAGTTCGAGCGCGATCAACTTGTGGAGCGCACGCGCGCCGGTCTGGCACGGGCCAGGGCAGAAGGCAAAATTTCCGGGCGTCCATTATCGCTGTCAGCCGCGCAACGCGCCGAAATTAAACTGAAGCTTGAGGCGGGTGCTTCAGCACGCGGTCTCGCGAAAGAGTATGGAGTGCCATCCGACCATCAGGAAGGCCGCAGCCAACGACTTGTGAACGTTGGGGTCCTCGTAGTTGCGTAACAGGCAGACGACGTACCAAGACAGAGTACGATCCAAAACAAAGGTAATATCCTTCGTCAAACAGACGGGGGATAGAATGGACGTGATCACAACCACTGCCGATGAACTGTTCGCAACTCTTGCGTCACTCGGCGCTCCAGCTGTAATCACAAAGAACAAGCATCCAGATTCGGAGACGAACTATCGGCCTCGCGCGCGACGTCCCGGCGACATGCTTGACGGCTATTGGGTTGGTAGCCCGACGGGCGTATCGCCCGGTGAAGGCTTCGCCATCCACTTCGTGGAGCGCCACAATCGACTATGGCTTGGAGACTACCTCGGTGCTAAGGAGCGCGAGGAGGGTGGCGGTGTCTATTCGTTGATCGTTGGCAATGTGCAATGCTTTGAGATCACGGATTTGAACTTTGACGATCAGCGACAGCAGGGGCTAAAGGGGGTCCTGAAGCAAAACGGCGCTGTGATCTATTCCTACTTTGATCCGGCTGATCTTCTTCCAGACCTCCGCGGTCGGGTTATCCATCGCTACGTCGATACGCACATGGACCGACGTGACGGACCGGCCTACCGAATGGCGGAGATAAAGCAGCGCCTGCAGCAGAAAGCATTCAGAAAGGCGGTTTTTGCCCACCACCGCGCGCGCTGTGTCGTCACCGGGTGTGAAGTCCCCGAGCTACTTGAGGCGGCACACCTCAAGGACCGGAGTTGGGAGAACGGCGACAACGGCGCGCTCGATGGCATCCCGTTGCGCGTTGATTTGCATCGCGCATATGATGCTGGTCTGATAAAGCTCGATCCCCAGCACCGGATAGTCGAATTGAACGAGCGTCTGCGGGAAGTGTATGGACAATACCTGCACTGCTGACGGCTAGGCGCGCTCTCCGATTCTCCAGCATCAGCGCTCCGGCCACGCGTCAAGACACACGCGCGTGGCCACGCCTAGTTGTCTGCTGCTCGTCGACCGTCTCGGACATCCACGCTAAGCGGAGAGCGGCGGCTTCAAGCGCCTTAATGCTAGGAGAATCTGATACCGGGCTCGCGCACCTCAAGGATTGTCCATGCAGATGTCCATAATCCACAGAGGTACGAAGTGACGGCGCCAACAGCACTCTCTTGGTAGCGGGCTCGATTCCAAGCAAGTGGCAGTCAAGCAGCGTATGAAGGTCCGTGCGCAGTAAGAGCCCGTTGGTTACGTGATTAGTCTCGGGACCAAGGTAGGGCGTGATATGCGCCGCTTCTAGCACGTCCTGAATATCGCATCCCGTGATTGCGCAGCGACCATCATAGGCGGCCAGCAACGCGTCTCTAAAGTTCTTTTGACCACGCCTAATCTTTATTCCGCGTGTTACCCGTTCGCGAGCGTCATCAATCCCTCTAGGATCAAAGGCATTCGTGTCAGCGTCTTCGGCCGCGAGTGGGAGAGGCCCATCACGCGGCACGCTGGACAGCTCGGAGAACATGTCCAGAAAGTGTTTCGGCAACTTGAAGCCGTAGCCCTGTAGCAGTCGCAAATCGCGTACGCCTGACACGTCGAATGGAAAATATAGTGACGTCTTCGGACCGTGGCGGGCGTGCATGTCGTCTACGAGCTGCCTCATAGTTGGTGCGCTCTTTCTCAATACCTCAAGAGTCAATGCGCGCGGCAGTTGATGAAAGTCTGATAGTGGAATCAAAAAGCCAGGTCGAGATACTGGATCATCCCCTCTTGCGCGCGCGAACGTCCCCCGTGCTGCCCACACTATGGGTGCATCGTGCGGAGGAGCAGCGATTCGCGACCAGCCGACTATGCCGCCGACTGCGGGGTTCTTGTTGTAGTGCAGAACGACATCCCCAATCCGTGCCTCCTTGAGCAAGGAATAGCGCCAGTTATCGCGGCCGCTCGCGTCAGTGACGGGCGCCCTCAGATCGGCTCCAATGTCAGCCCTATCAGTTGCCTCCAACCAAAACCGCTCAGCTGGGTCGCGAACCCACCAATGGCTTTGTGCCATCGTTTTATGCGGCTGAACAGGCATCTGTATTCTCCTGTAATGCGCGTGATGAGCTAGGATTCAAAAGATGATCCATTCAACATATTCCGACTATCACCGACCGAGCCGGCCGTGTTGAATTTCGACCTAGGCCGCTTAGCGTCGCACAGGAACATTTATGTGGGCGGGGTTCCCTAGCTTGGACCGAACGACTCTCAACGTCTCGGGTCACATGATATCTGTATTAAGACTTCAAAAATGCCGCGTATAGAGTGCGGTGCGGCGACTTATGGGTAATCTCCAAAGAATTTGACATCATCGGCGATGTGCACGGGCACGCGGATAAACCGAGGATGCTATTGAACCGTCTAGGTTACGTAAAGTGAGGCGGCGCAATGAGGCATCCTGACCGAACCGCAATCTTCGTCGGCGACTTCATCGACCGAGGTCCAGCTCAACTCGAAACGTTGAACATTGTTCGTCCAATGGTCGAGTCCGGGAGTGCGCTGGGAGTGATGGGTAACCACGAATGCCGTTGCTTGGTACTTGCGCGATCCAGATCATGGCGACGGGTATCTACGCCCCCGCAACGGCGACGTTGGGCAAAAAATCGCCGTCAGCACGTGGCGTTTCTTGAGGAGTTTGAGAGAAATCCGAATCTTCACGCTGAGATCATCAACTGGTTACAGCGCGGGAAATGGCGCCCCACTCGTGGCGTATCGGTGGAGCGGGGAAGCCGAGCTGTCTCCGAATAATTTCGCTCTGTCGCATTAATCGCAAACTACATCGTTATTGGGCGGACCCTTGGGCCTGTTTCATAACAGCCTCGGTGTACTTGTGTACCCACGGTTGCCACGATCCTATGACCGCGCTTTCGTCGCCCGCGAGCTGATCGCTTCCAACACTGTAGACGTCAATATCTCCATGAACGCCTGGATCAAGGTACTTGTATGGATGACCGAATGGGTCATTCGGCAAACTTTGAAGATATCCACCTTCTTTCCAGTTGCTGGGAATTGGCGTGATCGTTGGTTTCTGAGTTAGTGCCCGTAGTCCTTGTTTTTGGGTTGGGTACGCCCCGTTGTCCAGCCGGTAGAGCATAAGGGAAACCATAATCACGCCGATGTCCTGTGCAGCGGCGACGCGCCGCACTTGATATTGCCTGTCTTCGTCCGCGCCGTTTCCAAGGTGGGATGCCAACGAGTTTACGCAGTTCGGGTCGTTGCGTAACTGACCGGGGTTTGAGTTGCACGCGGTGAGAACACGCTGACGCAGAGCGAAGTCTCGGTCAAACTCGTCCACGGTATAGACGCGACCAAGCGACGGAATTTCTGTGGCCGGTTTACTGACGGCTACAACGGCGGTTAGAGATAGAGTGACTGCTATCGCGAGTTTTTTCATAGATAAAATTCCTCGAAAGCGATGTTGTTTATTTTGGGTTCGCAGGGTTGCTGGAGGTCGGAGGCGTGGTCATCGCCCTCCAAACCGCGCTCTCGACTTCCCGTATGTCTTCCTTTTTAACGGCACCTTGAGAGCAACATTTAGAGTTGATATCGACATTTAAAGGTGTTACGCAGCTTCCCGTACGAGACGACTATTGACCCTGATTTTTTGTGGTGTCCAACACGGGGTGTCGAATGGCGAGGGCTGCAGTTCGGGAAGAAATTTATGCGAAACGAATTGGCCACGCGTTGACTCAGGCTCGTAAGGCGGCGCGCATGAGCCAGGAACAGGTTTCAGAAAAACTGGGCGTCAATACCGAGACGATCAGCCGGTTCGAACGCGGCCATACGCTGCCGCCGCTGAGCCGTCTTTTTGAGCTTGCGTCGCTATATAACGTGCTGCCGGAAACTATTGTGGCTGGCGGAGCTGGCCGCTCCCTCGATCCAGGTCTCGACGTGTCGTTACTTATCAACGACCTCCCGGATGTTGATCGTGAATTTGTCAGAGATTGGGTTGCTGCCATGTGCGCTCGCCTTTCGGACGGAAAGAAGCGTCGTAAGTAAGTAGAGTTCACGGATCGCTCCGGCTTGTTGTCGGATCGACAAGCCAGGCTGCGTGGGGAACGACGCAGATATTGGCTCATGGCAATAGACCAAGCCGGTAGGCCTCGTCAAACAATCGTTCGAGTGTCGGATGCACGCCGCGAATCTGGTCCACAACTGCCTTAGCCCAACGGAGATATTCTTGTTTTCGCTCAAAGGACCAATCGGCGGGTGGGCTACCCGCAAGATCGCGCAGATTGCAAATCTTGTCCGCGAGCTTGACCAGCTTGGCCTCTCTGCTAGCCTGTGACGCACGTTCGATCTGCAAGCGCTTCCGCTCAGCTTTCGGAAGCGACTTATCGTCCGTCACTTCGTTGACGATATCCACTACCGCCTGACCGAACAGCTGCGCCATCTCCTCTTCTGATGTGTCCGTGTCCTCGATAGTGTCATGCAGCACTGCAGCGACCAAGACCGATTCATCCTCGATGCCTGCTTCGTTCGCCAAGACGTTTGCAAGTGCAATCGGATGATTGATGTAAGGAGACGCATCGCGGTCTTTCCGCCTCTGCCCCCGATGCTTTTCCGCCGCGAAGGCAATCGCTTGGATAATTCTGTGCATAGTGCTCTCCGATTTACGCCCAGTCGTTCATTCGGGCGTCGGCACGATGCCGCGTCGTTGGTGAATCGATGGCGTTAGACACAGCGTTGGCGTCTGCATCTCCACGAATTTCGTCGGATCGATCAGAAGGAAGCCCACGCCGGGCACCTCGGCGAAAATGAGAGACGCCATTGCCAGTTCCTTGCAGATTTCTTCAACCAGAATGGACGGCAGGACGCCGGAGATGTGTGCGACATCCGTGCGCTTGATCCATGCGACAGGTGGACGCCCCGCCTCCTGTAGGTGCTCAACGATGGTTCGTGCCACAACCTCTGCTGCCTTCATTCCGGTACCCCAATTGTTGTTGGCTGAATAAAGCTTGCTGGCATACGAACGAGAAAGGGAAAATCACTCGTCGGCTGTCAAGGTCTGCGTGCACACCTGACGCCCGATAACCTCGCCTGCCTCGTTGGTCTTTGCTCCCTGTGCGTAGACAGCATCGGTGATCGCATACATCAGGTTCAGTGCGTCAGGGTTGTTACCAAGCGGTTGCCCTTGTGCATCTGGCGCTTGTGCGAGCTTTGCCTTGACTGTCTCCCGTCGAATGCCTTTACCATTGGCTTGGGCAATGACGTTGCCCAACTGGGCAAACTGGTCGCAGGACTGCGTGATTATCGAGTTCATCAGTTGACTACGAGCGTCGTAGACAGTTTGTGCGTTGACCGAAACGCTGGTCAGCCAGATAGCAGCAGCTATAAATTTCAAAAGTGGTCTGTTCAACTTTTTTTCCCTCGTTAAGTTCTCTGCGGAACCAGACAACCTGAAGTAAATAAGGCCTGCGGCATTACTGGATCGAATCGAGCACGCGCGAACAGTGACGGAAAATCGGCTCGCCAACCATACCGATCTCGTGCAGTGCAACGAGCCGCTGTCGACGGTCCTCGACTGGCGTGTCATCGCCGCCAACCGCACGCCACGTCGCACAAACGTAACGCCGTTTCGTCCGCGACCGAACGACCAGGTACACGGGACAAACAAGCGGACCCAGAACAACGCAGCAGAAGACCCACGCCAGCAAGCGCGACCCGGCGAGATGCACGGCTAGGCGTCGCATGTCGAGCACGATGGAAATTGCCGCGAGCGCGGCGAAAACAAACCAGCCGGAAAGAAGCATCGGACCACCATTTATACTGTATACGTATAACGAATATATCATGAGCGAACATCCGAAGTGCGGTACGTACCGATTGATCACTTGATCCTATATATGTATTTAGAATGTTTGTATAAGCCACGAACAAAGTTCGTCTGTCGGGGCTGATACAATCGAAATACGTATAACGAATTTTGCCGCACATGGCCCAACACCCAGTCCACGAACCTCGCTATCAAGTCCTGGCAAAGATGCTAGGCGACCTGCGCAAGCAGAAAGGTCTGCTGCAGCAGGACGTCGCGGACCAACTGAATCGACCGCAGGCGTTCGTGTCGAAGTACGAAAGCGGTGTACGGCGACTGGATATGGTCGAATTTCTTGACGTGGTGGCCATACTCGGCGCTGACCCGATTCAACTGCTGAAGCAGTTCATAGTCCTGGCTGACGAGGCTAAAACGGCGCGGCGGTGAATGGGCATTGCGCTGCTGACTGCCGCTCTCAGGCGGAGAACGAGACGAAATCAGGCAGCACAGAGGACAATCGCGCTACATGCGCATCAAGGGGGCCGTACGGGGGCATATGGGCGCGGGCGAGCGGCGATCCTTGGTATGCTTCCGCCAGACCTGCGGTTAGAGGCCCGACCCGAGAGACCACCGTGAATACATCAAACGCCCGAACGATCGGCGCGATCATCGCATCACTCGCTCTACTTTCCGCCTGCGACTCCAGCACCAATGACACAGCGGCCACGCCCAAGCGCACCACCCTAACGGCCTGTAATTGGGATCAAATGGACGCACTAGATGTTGATATGCTCTCGCATGAAGACGAGGCGACCGTCTGTCAGACGATCCAAAATTCTATTGGTCACGTGCCGTCTATCAAGATCGCCAAAGAACTTGCGACGGCCATGTCCGCAATGCAGATGAAGGGTGACAAGACGCCTATCGGCGACCAAGCATATCAATACATGAACATCGTAGAAGCTCGCGGCCAGACCGACAACGATGATGCGATGTACGATACCTTCAATGCGGTGTTCAAGATTTACAACGGATCATCGGGGCACGTCACGCCGCGCGACGTGAACATGGCCCTGCGAGCTATGGCGCCGGGGTTGGCGCAGAAGTTGAATGATGACGGACTGTACACCCTCGCCGCAGTGATCCAAGAGGAGAAGAAGGCGAGCGGAGAATAGGCAGAGGTGATGACTTGAAGATTTCCGAGCATATAAAGCTTTCCATTGACGCCAGCGACCGAAAGGAGCTGGATCAAGCGATGTTGCACGCATGCTTGGCCGTCGATGGCACGGCTAAGAAAACCTACCCGAACATCAACAAAGTTGGCGAGCGTTATCGCAAGTTCGTCAATGAGCATTTGGATATCATCGAACTAATGTTTGGAGGGATGAACTTGGAAGAAACGCTATTCCCGTTCAAAGATTCGAAGGGGAATATTGGGATCAAATTCGCTGACATCGTCTACGAGAAATTTCGTTGCAACCTAGCCCACGGAGACGAACTCCCCGATGGCTTCGGAGTATCGGTGCAAATTGCGGACGGTCATCAGCAGTTTCTGATCGACTTCAAAAATCAGTCGATGACCCTGCCGCAGAGCGCCATCTATGGCCTCGGCCTTATCTGCGTCTTGGCCCCGGCAAACGCCGATCAAAAAATCGGCAACAACCTGTATCACTACCGCGACCAGATCAACACCTATGTAATAGATCGGTGGTGGGGAAAAGTCGACTGCGCTCGCAAGATCATGGACTTCGAGACGCCGATCAGGGTGAAGATGGACTTCAAGAACGTCTGGCCGACTAGTTAGGATTTGGACAGCGCTCCGCTCAGTGCTCGAAGATGAATTCAACCGTTTACGTCCCGACAAACTCTAAGCGTCCGCGATGAACAAAAGATCGTCCGTTGACAAAAATCGGTTCAGCCGTCCTTGTGCCGATGTCGTTACGTGACGTGGAATATATGCCAGTTGCTGCTGGCACAACCCGATTCGTGTCGGCTCAGCTTGCCGCAACGCTGAGTGGAATAATCTCCGCGCCAACTTTTTGCCGCTCTAGGTAATCCGCCCACGATTGCATCATCAGGCGGCGTTCCTTGATGAACTTTGTACGGTTGTACGCGGCCCCAAGGTTGTCCGGTACTGCATGCGCCAGTTGATGTTCGATGACTTCCGGCTTTTGCTCTAGTTCTTCATGCAGGATGGTGCGCGCCATCGCCCGAAAGCCGTGACCGGTGATTTCGGTCCGTGTGTCATAACCGAGGCGGCGGAGTGCCGCGTTAATCGCCGCGTCGCTCATCGGCCTATCGACGGAACGGCCACCTGGGAAAACATAGCGACCTCGTCCCGTCAAGGCTTGTAGTTCACGTAAAATCGCAACGGCTTGTGTCGAGAGCGGCACTAGGTGTTCCGTCTTGGTTTTGCTGACGAGATAGCGCCACTCACCCTTGTCGAGGTCGAACTGGTTCCATTCTGCTTTCCGAAGTTCGCCAGGACGAACGAACAGCATTGGCGCGAGCTTGAGCGCGCAGTGCACCGGAAAAGTACCGCTGAACCCGTCGAACGCACGTAGCATTTCGCCGACCTTTTTCGGATCGGTAATGGCGGCAAAGTGGGTTCCGACTGCCGGTGGAATCGCGCCGATCAAATCTTTGGCCGGATCGCTTTCTGCCTTACCTTCCTTAATAGCGTAGCGGAAAACGCGGCTGATCTCACTGCGGACCCGATGGGCCGTAAAGCGCGCACCACGTTTATCGATCCGTTTGAGCACCAACAGAATCTCTGGGGCGTCAATTTCCTTGATGGGACGCTTGCCGAGCCACGGGAATACATCGTTTTCTAGGCGCGCCGAGGTTTTTTCATGCTGGGCGATTTCGACGGTGGACTTGCGTTCTTCCAGCCAATCGAGTGCCACCGCTTTAAAGGTATTGTCGGCGTTCAACTTGGCGGAGCGCTTTTCGATTTTCTTCGCCTCGCTCGGGTCAAAACCAGCCGCGACTTTCGCCCGTGCTTTGTCGCGCTTTTGGCGAGCTGCCGCCAGTGAGACGTCGGGGTACACCCCGAGCGCGAGCAGCTTTTCCTTGCCGGTAAAGCGGTACTTGTATCGCCAGTACTTGTGCCCGGTCGGCGTGATCAGCAAGAACAAACCGCCACCGTCGAACAGCTTTTTAGCTTTGGGTTGTGGTTTAGCGCTCCTGAGCGCGGTATCGGTGAGGGCCAAGGGGGTATCTCCTTCCTGTCGGAGCCTCAAAGCGAGGACATACCCCAATTTGTACCCCCGAATACCCCCGGCTCTCAACAGATTCGACCGGAATCTTCAGGAACAGAAATTCCCTCCGAGCCTCGATTTATCGGGTTTCTTGCGACTTGTCGGGAATTGCTAGGAAGATTTGTTGGTGCCCAGGGCCGGACTCGAACCGGCACGCCTTGCGGCGGGGGATTTTGAGTCCCCTGCGTCTACCTGTTTCACCACCTGGGCTTGTCTTGCGACACGTGCGCAAAGGATGCGCGCGGCGGGAAACGCAGATTATGGCCGAAATTGCCGTTCCGGGCAAGTTGCGCGCCGACCGCCTCAAACCGTCCGCGAGAACCGCTCCAAGGTCTGTTGACCGAGATACCGGTCGAACACCATCGCTATGTTGCGCACGAGCATCCGCCCGGCCGTCAGCACTTCGAGCTTGCCACCGCTCAATAACACCAGGCCGTCCTCCGCGAACCCGCGCAGACGTTCCAACTGCGGCGCGAACGTCTCGGCGAAGCGGATGCCATACGCAGTCTCGAAGTCATTGAAACGCAGTTCGAGATTGCACATCAGTTGCGTGATGATGTCGCGGCGCAGGCGGTCGTCGGCGGTCAGGCGCACCCCGCGCGTGAGCGCGAGGCGTCCGGCGTCGATTGCGGCGTCGTAGTCTGCCAGGTCTTTGGCGTTCTGCGCGTAGACATCCCCCACCTTGCCGATGGACGACGCCCCGAAGCCGATCAGATCGCATTCCGCGCGCGTGCTATAGCCCTGGAAATTGCGATGCAAGCTGCGCTGGGCTTGCGCGATAGCCAACTCGTCGGTAGGCAAGGCAAAGTGGTCCATGCCGATGTACACATATCCCGCACCCGTCAAACGCTCGACAACCAGCTTGAGAATCGCGAGCCGCACTGCCGGCGAGGGCAGCGCCTCAGCGTCCATCTGGCGCTGCATCTTGAAGATCTGCGGCATGTGTGCATAGCCGAACACCGACAGCCGATCCGGCGTGAGAGCAAGCATGGTATCGAGCGTGCGGCTGAAACTGTCGACTGTCTGATGCGGCAAGCCGTAGATCAGATCGACGCCGATCGAATGAAAACCGACGGCGCGTGCGGCTTGCATCACCGATGCGGTCATCTCGAGCGGCTGGATACGATTGATAGCCTGCTGGACCACCGGATCGAAATCCTGCACACCGAGACTTAGCCGGTTAAAGCCGAGTTTGCGCAGATGGGCGATGGTTTCGGCGGAGGCTTCGCGCGGATCGACTTCGATCGAAAACTCGCCCTGCGAGTCCGGGGTCAACGAGAAATGCTGGCGGGTGGCCGCCATCAGTTCGCTCATCTCGTCGTGCGACAAAAACGTTGGCGTGCCGCCGCCCCAATGCAGTTGTGAAACCGGCCGTGCGGTATCGAAGCAGGCCGCCTGCAAGGCGAGCTCACGCTTGAGCCGCTCGAGGTAAGGACGGGCACGCGCCCGGTTTTTCGTCGCAATCTTGTTGCAGCCGCAATAGAAGCACACGGTGTCGCAGAAGGGGATGTGGAAGTACAACGAGAGATCCGTCGCCGACGCGCCCGGATCAGCCGCGGCACGCAGATAGTCGGCGTGATCGAAATCGTCGCGGAACTGAAGTGCGGTTGGATAGGACGTATACCGTGGGCCGTTTGCGCTGTATCTGGCGAGCAGATCGGGACGGAAGAGGGTGTCGGCGGTGGTCATGGGCGGCTCGGTGGACGCCACGCCGGGAAGTACGGAGACACCTGTGTGCCGGCAAGACCGGTGGAACGGGACAGGCGCCTCTCGAGCGTGGCCTTGTGTAGCGGTCCAGTTTACGGGAGCACTTCAGCTAGGCCTTGTGTAATAAGGTCGCACGCCGCTCAATGGCACAATGCAGGGTTGGCGTGCCGCAAGCGCGCGTTCAGTAGGTTGTTGGGCGTTTCAGGAAGAGTCTGGTGACTGTCGTCGAATCTCCGTTCAATGTAGCCGGTCATGCGTGCCGCCCAGATTGCGGGGCGTGCTGTATTGCGCCGTCGATCTCGAGCCCGATCCCGGGCATGCCGCACGGCAAGCCGGCGGGCGTGCGTTGCATCCAGCTCGGCGACGATCTGCGTTGTGCGATCTTCGGCGAGCCTGAACGGCCAGCGTGCTGCTCCGGTCTGCAACCGCAGGGCGAGATGTGCGGCACGACGCGTACCGAAGCGCTCGCCTGGCTCACCCAGCTCGAAACGCTGACGCAACCCGCCCTGCCATCCGATCCCCGCAACGGGGCTGTTTCAACCGCAACCCGTTGCATGGGAATGGCGTAAGAGCTTTGCATTGGACCGGAGAACCTGCATGACCCAACCCGTTGCGCCGACCCGGCGCGGATTTCTGCTCATGGCCGCTGCGGCGGTGGGCATCACTGTGTCGCTGGCGGCTTGCGCGGCCTCGACGTTTCCGTTCATCCCGTCGCACTACACGTTCTCGCAGCAGCAGGTGCAAGAGGCCGTGCAGCGCAAATTTCCTTATCAGCGCACCATCTCGCAGGTGTTCCAGGTTCAGCTGGCCAACCCGGTGGTCGGCTTCCTGCCGGATGCCAACCGCGTCTCGATCCGGCTCGATGCGCACCTCGCCAGCCCGTTCCTGCAGGAACCGGTGGATGGCGTCTTCACGTTGTCTAGCGAACTGGCCTATGACGAAGCCAGCAAGTCCGTGGTGCTGAAATCGCCGAATGTGGATAGCGTGAACGTGAGCGGTGGGGCGCAGGCCTACACGCAGCAGATCAATGCCGCCGCCGCGCTGCTAGCGACGCAGTTGCTGAACAACTATCCCATCTACACCTTCAAGCCGGACCAGTTGCAATTTGCCGGCGTGAACTACGAACCCGGTACAATCACCATCCTTACAAACGGCATACGCGTGCAGATCGTCGAGAAATGACGCGCGCGCGGCCGCCAGGGCCGCCGTGCGCCGCTTGTTTCCGTGCGCCTTGCAAGCCCTGATTCGACAACTGTTGGCGATGAGGGGGGTAGATGGACTGGTTACTCGCTTGCAAGGCTTTGATACTCGGCATCGTCGAAGGCCTGACCGAGTTTTTGCCGGTATCGAGCACCGGCCATCTGATCGTCGTGGGCAGCCTGCTCGATTTCACCGGCGAGCATGCCAAAACCTTCGATGTCGTGATCCAGCTAGGAGCGATTCTGGCGGTGTGCTGGGAGTATCGGCGGCGGATCGGCGATGTTCTGACGGGTTTGCCGGCGAGTCCCGACGCGCGCCGCTTCGTGCTCAACGTGATTATCGCGACCATTCCTGCGGTCTTACTCGGCTTGCTGTTCGAAAAGGCGATCAAGGATGCGCTGTTTTCACCTGTGCCGGTCGCGTTCGCGCTGGTGGTGGGCGGCGTGATTATCCTGTGGGCCGAAGGGCGGCAGCGCACACGCGATGCCGTGCCACCGCGCGTGCAGTCGGTCGACGCGCTGACCTCTCTCGATGCCCTCAAAGTAGGCCTTGCTCAGTGCTTCGCGCTCATACCGGGGATGTCGCGCTCGGGCTCGACCATTATCGGCGGCATGCTGTTCGGTCTCGAACGGCGGGTGGCGACCGAGTTCTCTTTTTTCCTTGCGATGCCGATTATTTTCGGCGCGACGGCGTATGAACTGGTCAAGAGCTGGCATCTGCTGTCGGCAAATGCGTTGGGGATGTTCACGCTTGGTTTTGTCGCCGCGTTTGTGAGCGCCTTCGTATGCGTGCGCTGGTTGCTGCGCTACATCGCGGCCCATGATTTCACGGTGTTCGCGTGGTATCGGATCGCGTTCGGTTTGCTGATCCTGGTCGCAGGATACAGCGACCAGCTGGACTGGGCTGAGTGACGGCTGTTCGCTGGCTTTAGCCTGCGTTTCAGCTGCCCCTGCGCCGCTTGAACACCAGATCCCAGACACCGTGACCAAGCCGCAGGCCGCGGCGCTCGAATTTCGTCACCGGACGATAGTCGGGGCGCGGCGCGTAGCCGTCGGCGGTGTTTTCGAGCGCTGGTTCTGCGCCGAGCACTTCGAGCATCTGCTCGGCGTAGTTTTGCCAGTCAGTGGCGCAGTGCAGATACGCGCCTGGCTTCAGACGCGAGACGAGCAGCGCGACGAACTTCGGTTGAATCAGCCTGCGCTTATGATGACGCGCCTTGTGCCACGGATCCGGGAAAAAGATGTGCACGCCGTCGAGACTTTCCGGCGCGATCATCTGTTCGAGCACTTCAACCGCATCGTGCTGGATGATGCGGATATTCGACAGTTGCTGCTCGCCCATCAGCTTGAGCAAGGCGCCGACACCAGGTTCGTGGACCTCGACGCCGAGGAAATCGTCGTCTGGGCGATGCGCGGCGATTTCGGCCGTGGTCGCGCCCATGCCGAAACCGATTTCCAGCACGCGTGCGGCTTCGCGGCCGAACACCGCGTTCCAGTCGGGCTGCTGCGGTGCGTACGGAATCACAAAGCGCGGACCGAATTCGTCCATTGCACGACGCTGACCGGTCGAGACGCGCCCCGCGCGGGTGACGAAGCTGCGGATGCGGCGCAAACGCAGCGCTTCGTTCGAGCCGGTCGCGTCGCCCGCCGTGCCTTCAGCCGAAGTTGCGGAGGGTTCCTGGTTCGCTTCGCCGGGCAGGTCGGCTTGGTTCGGATCGTGGGTCATCTTCGATGGCTACAACGGTAGCGGCAAGGTCAAGGCGGTATGGGCGGCGTTGCGTGCACCGGAAGGCGCGACTGCATCGATAGCCGGCAGTGACCGCCGTCCCGTCAGTACGGCCAGTACAAAAAAGCCGCCTTCGTGGAGGCGGCTCTCGTGCTGGAATTCCGCTGAGGGTCAGCTGAATGTGGAGCGGGCGATGGGAGAGTAACCCATTCGACCCAAAAACCTTTATGAATCAACAGCTACAGCGCTTCGTCTGCACAAAAAATAGGCAAAAAGTGTGAGTAATAGTCCTGCGTTGCAAGGGTGGGTAGGGTAGCACAACCCAAAACCCATCGTCCAGAGCGGCTTCCGAAGCGCCAGGTTTTCGCTTGCCGAGTAAAAATTACCAATGCATTTTGCATATCGTTCACTCCGAGTAGTAAAAACTTTCTAAGTCTGACAAATCGCAGTACATTAGTGCGCAATAGTTGCCGACGCTGCATACCGATCTTGGGGGAGCCGGCTTACTCGGATTGCTGATTGAACTTGGCCTTGTAACTACCGGAATAGTCGGCATCCCCTCGGGTAAAACATCCCAGCTACCTCGTAACTTTCAAAACGTAGCCGCCTGCGTTTTGTTTTGTGAACGTGGTGGATGCACATGTTGCCTACGGAGCGTCTATCTGAACGCCTGTGTATAGGCGATGGGACGCCACGAGGTCACTTGGTGCTTTATGCGCTATGCGTGGCGATGGTTTTCGTTAGAAGCTGGGGAATAATATGGCCGAGAAACTGTACAAGGCATATGTAAAGACGCTTGATCACCCACATGTGCTGGAGATGATTGTGTCAGCGCCGAGCGAAGAAGCCGCTGCCACGAAAGCCTTGGGCCATGTCAAAGAGGCTAATCCAGAGAAAGGTAGATCGCTCGCGGAGTCCCAAAAAAATTCAGTTGTACTTGCGGTCAAGGCGGCGGGGAAGAATGGCTGCATCGTGACGAACAAACTCCCACTTGTAGTTTTTGAGAAAATTTCTAAGTCGATCAAGAAGGCTCCCGAATAAACCGGTGAACTCGTCGCGAATGGAAGTAGATTGATCTAAGAAATTTCGCCCGATCTCATGCAGAGATTGACGGACTAAATCACGTACTTATCTGACAATATCGAATCGCACGCATTAGGGAAATGAATGAAAGACAACGAACTTCGGGCGTTGGTGCTTGAGAAACTTTATGAGTACCGACACCTTGATCGATTCCACCAGTGGACAAACGATGATCTGTCCGCCCTCGGCATCCAATCTAACGTTCTCTTCGCAATTTGCGATCAGCTTTCTGATCATAGTCTAGTCGAATGGAAATCAATTCGAACGTTGGGTGGGACAGAGGGTGGGATGGTTCGGATAACCGCGCATGGGGTTGATGTTGTTGAACGCACGAGCAGTTCTAGCATTTCTATTTCGTTCGATCACAGTCAGCACATCAACGTCCATTCGTCATCCAATGTGCAGATCGGCGACCACAACTCGATATCCATAGTGAATGAACTGGAAAAATTGGTCGGACTCGTCAAAGACTCGGGGGCAACGTTAGAGGAAAAGCAGGGGGCACTCTCGAAATTAGCGGCATTCCTGAATTCGCCCGCTGTGTCCGCGGTCCTCGGTGGTGCGGTTGGCAGCTTGGTAGCAATGCTTAAATAAACACCCGATTTTTTGCCTGCCATCGCTGCGACTCAGGTTGTCGCTGATTGTAGGGCGTGGAACGTGTGGAAATAGTTCGGAGACGGAGTGACCTATGGCACGAGCGGCGAAGAAAGATGCAGGCAATGACACCATCTCGTTAATCCCCGATGACCCGAATGTTCCACGGCCGAGGCTGCACAAGCTAATCATCAAAAATTTCCGTGCTATCGGCGCTCAACCGGTTGTGATCGAGCTTGATGAGATTGTTGTGTTAGTTGGCCCGAATAACTCCGGCAAGAGTTCGATCCTGCGCGCTTACGACTTGGTGATGAAACAAGGGTCGAACGAAGGCAAGCTCGAAACGGAAGACTTTCCGAATGGCATTGTGGATAACGCTGCACTACCGGAAATCGAGCTTCAAACGATCGTTTTCGATAAGGCACCAGGCGACAGGTGGATAGGCGCGACCGAAGACGGTGAAATGCTCATCCGTGAAAAGTGGACGTGGAGTAGTCCAAATGTCCAGCCGAAGCGCCAAGGTTTTGATGTTCAGAAAGGCGACTGGGACGACCAGGTACCTTGGGGGGCACCTGCTGTTGCGAATTCGCGTCGGCCGCTTCCGCATCGAATCGAAGCGTTTGCGTCTCCGGAAATTCAGGCGAGCGAGATTTCAAACTTGCTGATGGGGATCTTGAAAGATCGTATCAAGACCCACAAAACTGGGGGCGAAGGACAGGAGAAGTCCGACTACGACCAGTTGATGGAATCGATCTCTAACTTGCAGAAGAATGTCGTTGAATCCACGAAGGCAGAAATTGATGTAGTGGAAGGGCAGGTGTCGGCCCTATTGGAAAAGGTTTTTCCGAAATACCGCATCAAGTTGGATGCGAAACCCGAGGTCGATCCGGAGAAGACATATACGCCATTTAAAGCATCCGCTGACTTGCTGATGGGACCGCAAGACGGCTACTTCTCCAAAGTTTCCCAACAGGGCAGCGGTGCTAGGCGCACACTCTTGTGGACTGCCCTAAAATTCGTTTCCGAAACGAAGACTCCAAACGATGGTGGTACTCGACCTCACGTGCTTTTGCTGGATGAGCCTGAAATCTGTCTGCATCCTTCGGCTATCCGTGAAGCCCGGACAGTTCTGTACGACCTTCCGAAGACCAAGACGTGGCAGGTAATGATTACGACCCACTCGCCAGTGTTCATCGACCTTTCCAGAGATAACACGACTATCGTCCGCGTTGAACGGGCACAAGATAACGCAATTCACGGAGTCACGCTCTACCGACCAAATCGCTCAAAACTTGATGATGACGACAAGAGGAATTTGAAGGCATTAAACGTATGTGATCCGTACGTGAATGAATTCTTCTTTGGTGGCCGCGTTGTGATTGTTGAAGGAGACACCGAATACACAGCATTTTCGCTTGTCCGAGACCTCTTTCCTGAGAAGTACAGGGATCTGCACGTGATCCGTGCCCGAGGAAAGGGTATCATCGCGACAATTGCCAAGATTCTTAATCAATTCTCGTCGTCTTATGCCATCTTGCACGATTCCGATCAACCGGAAACGGACAAGGGCGACAAGAATCCAGCATGGGGCATGAATTCCGGAATTCTGAGCGCCGTCAACAGCGCCTCGGATTCCAGCGCCATTCGCCTTGTCGCATGCATCGAAAACTTCGAAGCGGCGATGTTCGAAAAGGCGGCCACGAGTGACAAGCCATACAACGCGCTTGTGCGCATCCGTGATGACGAGGCGTTGCAGACGAAGGTTTGTGGGCTGCTTGATGCACTTTTAGACTCAAATCTGCCTGTGCCCGACGGCTGTATCCGTTGGAATGCACTTGAACAGCTTGAGGCTGGTGTCGCAAAATAAGCGCTTGGCTAGAGCGCTTGATCTCTGCGATTACAGTACCAGACTGCAACATAGTTAATTTATAAAGAAGCAGGGAATAGGAAATTTCTGTCGATAGCTGAACGCGAATTGCTACACATCACCAAATAGATGTGAAGAGAAGCCAAGTAATTACAATGAAAGCCATTATCCGTGACGCAACACTGGACGACCTGCCGTTTCTAGTTGGACAATTTGACGAAGGGGTCTCAGGTGGCCATTTTGCTGGGCAGCCCGGGGTGCCGACCGCGAGAATATGGCATGAGTGGTTGGCGAAGGGCTTCATGGTGCGAAAATGCTTTCGGCCTGATGGGTCTTCTATCATTGAGCAGGTCCGAATAGCTACGTCTATAGCTGAAGCGGACGGAAAGCCTGTTGGCTTTTTGCTTACGTCACCAGAAACACCTGCTGATACGTCGGCAATCGAGATCTATGTGCTGAGTGTACTCAGATCAGCGCGCCGGCAAGGCGTGGCATCTGCGCTCATTCGAACCGAGGAGGAGCGGCATGTGGCCGGGACGTCGTTTTATGCCAGGTGCTATCCGAAATCAACGTGGGCAATCGCTTTTCTTCAAAAGCACGGATATCGTGTAGAGCGAATTTCCCCAGGCTCTGGAATGCACTACCTACGAAAGCCGTAATCAGAGAGGCCCAGTTGGATGAGTCGCAGCTTGCTATCGCGAGGGGATAGTGCACGCCAAGAAACGCCAGTGCGTGTTTTTCGTCAATTGCTAAGGGCTCTACCGGCATTCAATGCGTTGATTTGCTCCTGATACGCTCGGTCGTTGGCTTGACGTATGAGTTCACGCTCCTGTGCTTCCAGTTGCGCAATCTGCTGCTTGATCTTAGCGGCTCCTTCGATGTCACCTTTGGCCGCTGCTTCAATGAGGGAGCCTTGAAGATTGCCGATGGCGAGATTGATGGAGGTGAGATCGGTGCTGTGTGTGGTTGGAACGCTTCCTGATGGCTTCGAGGCGGCCTGAGACGCTTGTGCTGGTGTCGATGCGAACCTCTGCAATCTTCGCTTTGAAGGGCTGTATGGCGTTTTTGGCCCCAGTGTCGGCGATGTCCTTTTTAACGAGAATGTCACCAGCACCGTTGAACTGCACGCGCTCAACATTCCTCCCCATAAGCACAGATTCGATGTTCTTCGCAGTGTACGTGCCTTGCTTCATGCCCATGTCGGGGTGAAGTCTTTCCTTCGTTATGCGCCTCGCCAATGCTCCCGCGTAGACTGAGCGATCGGTTGACGGATTCGCTTTCGGTCGGAGTGCTAGGGCAAAGTCCTTCGTCTTGAGCGACTGATAGACGCTTACCTTCCCGAGCCGTTCCGCAAGGATAGCCGGAAGTTTGTACCGGAAGAAATATCCACCCGATTTCCTGTCACGGTGTAGCCGTGGTGTCTTGATAGGCAAGGAAGGCTCCTAGCGCCTATTTTGGGACAGGTGTGGGTAGCTGGTGTGAGTAAAAGGTGTGGGTACGACCACTTCTGGCCGAATGGCAGAGCCTTATGGGACAAGGCTCCGAGCCATTTTGGAGCGGGCGATGGGAATCGAACCCACGGCTCTAGCTTGGGAAGCTAGGGTATTACCATTATACGACGCCCGCAGAGCGCGCTATTTTACGCGGGTTTGGGGTGTTTAGGCAAATGCGGGGCGGTAGGGTGACGGGCGCGTGGATCCCATCCGAGCCTGGTGGCCGCAAGAATTAGCCGGAAATTCAAAGTCTTAACGCGGTACTTCGAGAATTATCCAAATGAGATCTATCACCGCTCCCGAATCCGTATCAATTCGTTTTGCTAAATGAATATCCCGCTAGCGCAAGCACTATTATGCCAAATGATTAATCTTGAAGCTAACGAGCTAATTTATCTGAGGCACTAACTGATTGCCGTCTTTCAGTCAAGCATGACAGGCGCACTACATCCGAAAAGTCAAATATCTACCTAAAGCGCATAGATATATGCGTCGATGAACAAGCAAGCCCCCGAGCGCCGCAGATCGACGCGCTAGCCCCTATCCATAAGCGCTCACCATTCCGCGTCACCCAATCCACGTTCACCCAGATTCGCAGAAAAATACTCGCATCGTAACTAAAGATCGCGAAAACCGTGCCGTATACATCTTCAGCACCCTTTCAAAAAATTACATGGATCCGTTTGAAGAAACCTGTCAAGCAGATCGAGAAGTAATTCCGAGAGCACGTGCTAGCAGGAAAAATCGAGGTCAAATCTAACTAATGGCGTGAGATTGTGGACGTGAGAGCCCGTGCTCGCCTGGATAAAACAAACAGATATGAAAAACAAACCACTATTGGCGTTGTCTCTTGTTGCATCGCTTGTTCTGACCGCTTGCGGGGGCGGTGGGGGTTCCGGTTCGTCGACGACGCCTGCCGCGACCAGTGCTTCATCACCTTCGGCGGCCAGCGCGCCGGTCGCCAGCGCTCCGGTGGCGGCATCGACGCCCACCGTCAACGGCGAAACGCTGCCAAGTCTGACGAGCCCGCAAGCCGGCTCGACCGCGGCAACCGGCAACGGTCTGCAGGGGATCTGGACGGCGAACGCGAGCGGCGACAAAACCACCGCCTTCATCGATGCGCAAAACAACATTTCGTATCTGAGCACGGTTCTCACGCTCCCCGTGTCGCAGTTCTTCGGCGTCATCTCGCCGACCAGCACGACGTGGACGTTGACCTCGGGCGTCCAGTTTCTGCAACCCTTCTTCTACGCGACCACCTCGGGCTCGGGGACGTTCACGGGCAATCAGGCATTCAGTGGCAGCTTTGTCGCTAACAGCAGCACGGTCAATCTGTCGTGGACCTACGATCCCGCGAACGCTCTCGCTGTGACGCAGGCATCCGTAGTGGGGACGTGGGCAGAGACCAACTCCTCGATCACGGTCGATAGCAGCGGCGCCGTCACCGGCACGTTGAGCAGCTGCCCGGTCACCGGCACGCTGCTGCTGACGAGTGCAGGCTCGAGTCAGAATCTCTACTCGTTGAGCCTCACGACCGGCACGGCCGCAGCGTGCGCAACTCCGGGCAAGACGCTTTCGGGCAACGCGGCGATTGTGTTTCTGCCGATCTCGGGCAGCACGTTGTACGCGCGCTCGATCCTCTACGTGATCCACTCGTCGGACAACTCGGCCGTCGCCTACGGTCAGGTGTCGCCGCAATAAAAGCAGCATGAAATAACGCCGCCGCCGTCGCGTCAGACAGGCGGCGGCGCTCGCCTTATCGGGACCGCTCGCGGCTACCGGTTCTGAGGTCTACACATGCAGAGGCGGACGCGGCCAACAACCGCGCCCGCACTCGCCGCTCAGATCACGAAATACGTTAGTTGCACAGCGGCTCGCGTCACGACCATCAACAGCACCTGCACGATCACGAACAACAGGATCGGCGACAGGTCGATGCCGCCCAGGTTTGGCACCACGCGGCGCAACGGATTCAGAAATGGCGCGGTGAGCTGAAACAGAATCGGCATTGCCGGCGAGCGCGGGTTGAGCCACGACAGCAGCGCCATCAGGATCGTCAGCCAGATGATCAGGTTGAGCCCCCACTTGATCACCGTCAGCAGTGCGACGATCAGCAGCGTGGGCCACAGCGCGAGCGGATCGACGCCGGTCACGGCCACCATCAGCATCACATACACGACCGCTGCGATCAGCGCGGCGAGAATGCTCGCCCAATCGATGCGGCGGGTACTGGGCACGATCCGGCGCAGCGGCAGCACGATCCAGTTGGTGGCATGCATGACGGCGTTCGAGACCGGGTTGTACGGCGGCAGACGGACGACCTGCAGCCATGCGCGCAACAGCAATGCCGCGCCGAACAACGTGAAAACGGTATTGAGCAGAAAACGGGCGATATCGCCGAACATCTCGTGTCCTTTCCTTCAGGGTAGCGGCCGGTGCGAACCGGCCGCCGGGCGTCGGCACGCCGCTATGGACGCGCCGACGTGTTTATCAGTTTGCATACTGCGAGCTGGCGCGGCCGAGACCGGGCCACACCGCGATGAGTTACACCGTTACCTTGATTTCGCTGATCAGGATCGAGCCGTTGCCGCCGTCGGTGTAGTTCGGAATGTCGGCGAGCAGTGTTTCGGACGCTGGCTTGAATACCGTATAGAACGCCTCGAGCGTATCGAACAGAAAATGCCCAGCTGCGACGAAGGGTGGCGGCGTGCCCGGCGGCCCGGCGTTGATGCCGGCGTCGACGGACCAGCCTTTGAGTGCCGCGCCGAACAGCTTCGCGGCCAGCGGCATGTGCGTGCCGCAGTAGTAGTCCATGTCGAAGCGGCCGTTTTCTCGATACGGATAGAGGATGCTGACCTTGATCATTATGTGTTCTCGTCGGTTGGTCCCGGTGCGAGGCGCTGGCGGATTGCGCGCTGCGCCGGACGTCACATTATCACGGCTTAGTTGACGCTAGTACCAGCCGGCGCCTGATTCAGCGACCGTCCGAGCGATTCTTCAACGGCGTCGGCAATTGAGTCGATGGCAGCCGGCGGCGTAGCCCGGCGCCGCGCGAGTGCAATCGCGCGCCGGCTCATCAGGCCGTACAGCGCCGCATGGTCGCCGCCGAGCGTTTCGAACAGTTCGAGCTGCTTGCGCACGACGCCCGCATCGCCGCGTGACACGGGGCCGGCGAGGGCGCCCGGCAAGCCCTTTTCACGGGCCGTTTGGATCGTGCCGGCCAGCATCGGCAGGAGCGCGCGCAGCGCGTCGTCCTCCGCGAAGCCGAGGGTGCGCCACAGGGCGACGCATTCGGCGAGGCCGCACAAGGCGAAGCTGGCAGCGTAGTGGGCGGCGCCGTGGTAAAGCATGCGCGTGCCCGGTGGAATCGACAGTGGGTGGCAGCGCAACGCCAGCGCGAGCGCAGTCAGCGCGTCTTTCAGTGCGCCGTCGGCCTCGATGGTCACCGAGCAGCCAGCGATGCGCTCGATATCTGCGAGATCGCCGCTAAACAGGTAGAGTGGGTGAAAACCACCTATCGACGCACCCTGCGCCCCGGCTGCCGCGAGCAGATCCACCGGCGAGGCGCCACTGCAATGCACCAGCGCGCGCACGCGCCCAGCGGCTTGCGGCGCGCAATCAAAGCGCAAAGTGTTCGCCGTCGAACCGATGCTGTCGTCGGGAACGGTTAAAAAGACGATATCGGCGGCGTCGACAACCTCTTGGGGGCTGTCGTACGCCGCGCACTGGTCGATCTGGGCGGCGAGCTGGCGTGCTGATTGAGGCGTGCGGCTGGCCACCGCGGTGACCGCATAGCCGGCGCGGGCGAAGCCGAGCGCAAGGCAGCGCGCAAGGCGCCCTGCGCCGATGAAGCCGAGACGCGGCATGGACGGCTGGGACATGGTTACTGCTCCGGACGGCACGATGAACGGAAAGCTGGAGTATCGCGCATTCAATTGTCGCTCGCGAGACGGCGGGGTGGCGGTGCACTGCGCGAAACCTTTCCTCAGATTAAATTTCGTGCCATATGGTTTGGCCGGCGGCACATTTGCCCGCGCGACCCCTGCAGGCCCGGAAACTGCTCACAATGAATTTGGTCGATGAAGTGAGGGGTTGGAGTTTTCTGTCTCGCAGTCTGATTCGGGAGGTCACCATGAGCATCTTTTCTTACCGAAAGCACTTGCGGTTCTTGACTCATTCGCAGCGGCGCCGCTGGTGGGATCAAAAAAAGCGCCTGACGCCACGTGTCAAAATCAGCGGTGCCTATGTGCCGCCGAATGTCATACGCGAATTTACCTACGTCAAGGTGGGTTAAAGATTTGTCCCTATGTGTAAAAAATGCCCGGCCATGAGCCGGGCATTTTCGTTTTCTGAGCGGCGATGCGCGTTGAGCGGATATGCGTTTGGTTTCGGTCAGCCTTCAACCCGAACGTGATTGAAGTGAATTTGTAATTAAAGATTACCGCTGCCGGGGATTTCCCAGACTGCTGGCCGGTAAAAGTGGAGTTTGCCGATGGGTGATCCGGCGCAAACCCTTGGTTTCCGAGATGTTGCGGGCAGGGTGTGCAAGAGTGTTCACGCGTTTACCCGTTGCGGCGAATTACGGCTCGTCTACACCGATTGCAATTTGCAACAAATGCGAACAGCTATGCGGGTCCTTTTTCGATACATTCAATTCCATAGCATGCATGTCATGCGACACGGTCATCCGGCCGCGCTTGGAGAAGAAAAGTGAAAAAGATCATTCCGCTTGTTGTTGCCGCTGCGCTTGGTGTTGGCTTTGCCTCTGCTGCCGAGGCGCATGTGTCCGTTGGTATCGGGATCGGCATTCCGGTGGCTCCGGCCTATCCGGTTTATGCGGCGCCGCCGCCGGTGTACTACGCACCGCCGCCCGTCTATGCTCCGCCGCCGGTCGTTGTGGTGGGTGGTGGCTACGGCTACTACGGTCACCCGTACTACCATCGTGGATACTACGGGCGTGGTTATTATGGTCACGGCGGCTACGGCCACGGTGGCTATCACCACTATTGATAAACGCGCTCGCGGGATGCGTCGCAGTTTGACTTCGACGTAGTTCGTGGCTCAAATGTTTATCGAAGGTCGGTGAAACGGCTAAACGGCGTGATGCAGGCTCGGTTGCCTGCATCACGCCGTTTTCATTTGAGCGGCGCTACGCCTATTTTGCGAATTCGTTGGACATCCGGCGAGGCGCTGACGTCGCCCTCGTGCATTCCATAGTGCGGCTGAAGCTGGGAGAATGCCTGCTTATTTCACCGCTCTGGAGTGTCCCGCCAATGCAAGTGCTTCCCGCTCCCACGTATGTCGATGTCGTCGATGCCGCTGCGCGTCTCGAGGGCGTCGCGCATCGCACGCCGGTTCTGACGTCCACCACGGCCAACGAACGGACCGGTGCGTCGATTTTCTTCAAATGCGAAAATTTTCAGCGCATGGGTGCGTTCAAGTTTCGCGGTGCCTATAACGCGATCTCGCACTTCGACTACATGCAGCGGGACGCTGGCGTCGTGACGTTTTCGTCGGGCAATCACGCTCAGGCGATTGCACTGTCGGCACGTCTCGCGGGAATCCACGCAACGATTCTCATGCCGCACGACGCGCCTGCGGCGAAGGTCGCCGCCACCCAGGGCTACGGCGGCGAAGTGATCATTTACGACCGCTATAAAGAGAATCGCGAAGAGATCGGCCGGCGCCTCGCGAAAGAGCGCGGCATGACACTGATCCCGCCGTACGATCATCCGCATGTCATCGCGGGGCAGGGCACGGCGGCGAAAGAACTGTTCGAGGAAACCGGTCCGCTCGATCTGCTGTTTGTGTGTCTCGGCGGCGGCGGATTGCTTTCCGGCAGCGCGCTCGCGGCAGCCGAGTTGAGTCCGCAATGCAAGGTGATCGGCGTCGAGCCGGAGGCCGGCAACGATGGCCAGCAATCGTTGGCGCGCGGCGAGATCGTGCACATCGACGTGCCGCAAACCATCGCCGATGGCGCCGCGACTCCACACCTGGGCGCTTACACGTTCCCGATCATCCAGCGTCTGGCGGAGCAGATTGTGACGGTGACGGATGCGCAACTGGTCGAGACGATGCGCTTTTTCGCGCAGCGCATGAAGATCGTTACCGAGCCGACGGGTTGCCTCGCCGCGGCCGCCGTGATGAACGGCATTGTCCCGGTGAAGGGCAAGCGGGTTGGCGTGCTGATCAGCGGCGGCAATGTGGATCTGGCGCGCCTCGCGCAGTTTCTTGCGTGAGCTAAGGACCAAAGCTAAGGCCGCAAGTTACGGACTTAAGTAATTGACCCAGGCCACGCACCTAATTCACGGTCCGACGAGCGCACCTAACTACAGACCCAGTTCGCCCCACAACGTGTCGATACGCTGCTTCACCGCAGCGTCCATCTCGATGGGGCGGCCCCACTCTCGATCAGTTTCGCCCGGCCATTTGTTGGTGGCGTCGAGACCCATCTTCGAACCGAGTCCCGCCACCGGCGAGGCGAAATCCAGATAGTCGATCGGTGTGCGATCCACCAGCACCGTATCGCGCACCGGATCGATACGCGTCGTGATGGCCCAGATCACCTCTTTCCAGTCGCGGATATTCACGTCCTCGTCGACCACGACGATGAACTTCGTGTACATGAATTGTCGCAAGAAACTCCACACGCCGAACATCACCCGTTTGGCATGGCCGGGGTAACTTTTCTTCATCTGCACGATGGCCATCCGGTAGCTGCAGCCCTCGGGCGGGAGATAGAAGTCGGTGATTTCGGCGAACTGCTTCTGCAGCAACGGCACGAACACTTCATTGAGTGCGACGCCGAGCACGGCCGGTTCATCGGGCGGTTTGCCGGTGTAGGTGGAGTGGTAGATTGCGTCGCGTCGCATCGTGATGCGCTCGACGGTGAACACGGGGAACCACTCCTGTTCGTTGTAGTAGCCAGTGTGATCGCCGTAGGGACCTTCGAGCGCGTGTTCATAGGTAGCGCTCGCACCTTTCGAGGGCCGCGGCGGCGCACCTGCGGGAGCCGGCGCAGGCGCGCCTTCCTGCGGATAGATAAACCCTTCCAGAACGATCTCCGCGCGCGCCGGCACTTGCAGCGTGTCGACGCCGGGCGTGATGCACTTCGCGAGCTCGGTGCGGCCGCCACGCAGCAGGCCGGCGAACTGGTATTCCGAGAGCGTATCGGGCACCGGCGTGACCGCGCCGAGGATGGTGGCCGGATCGGCGCCGAGCACGACAGCGACCGGATACGGTTTGCCGGGATTCTGCAGCGCGAACTCGCGAAAATCGAGCGCGCCGCCGCGATGCGCAAGCCAGCGCATGATGAGTTTGTTACGCCCGATCAGCTGCTGGCGATAAATGCCTAGATTTTGGCGGCTCTTGTTTGGGCCGCGCGTAACGGTCAGTCCCCAGGTGATCAGCGGGCCGGCGTCTCCCGGCCAGCAGGTCTGAATCGGCAGCTTTGCGAGATCCACATCGGCGCCTTCCCAGACGATTTCCTGGCAAGGCGGGCTGCTTACAGTCTTCGGCGCCATGTCCCAAACTGCCTTGGCGAGCGAGAACAGTTTGCCGGCGTCCCTGAGGCCCTTGGGCGGCTCCGGCTCCTTGAGGGCGGAGAGCAGACGCCCGACGTCACGCAGCGACTCCAGTGCCGCGCTATCGCCGTCCTGTTCGCCTGAGTCGATGCCCATGCCAAGCGCAACCCGCCGCGGCGTGCCGAACAGGTTGCCGAGCACCGGGAACGCATGGCTTTGCCGGCTCTCAAACAACAACGCCGGGCCGCCGGCGCGCAGCACGCGGTCGCACAGTTCGGTCATTTCCAGGACGGGCGAAACGTTTTGCGGGATACGGCGCAACTCGCCTAGCGTTTCGAGACGGCCGACGAAGTCGCGCAGGTCTTTGTATTTCATCTGGTCGGGATTGGGGCCGCGCAGCGCGGCGGGAAAGTGGGGCGCGACAGGCAATCGCCGCGCGGGATCGATTGTCGATTTTACCTGCGTTGGTTACCGTACGTTGCGGACCGAAAACTGTAACTGACCCAAGAGGCGCGCAGCGCGCGGCTTTCCACACGCTGAACACTGTTCGTTATTACAATTAGTTATACATTTGCCTGTCTATAGTGTTGACGATCTATTAAACCCTGCTAGAATCCGGTCACATTGGTTGCAGGGCGTGAACCTTTTTACCTCCGCCCCCGGTCCTTACGACGCAACGCGTCACCGCTTACCGACCCCCCTGCACGGTATTTGACGGTCTTTTTTGCAGTCCTCGCCAGCGCAATCTGACGCTGGTTTTTCGCGTGGGAGCCTCTGCGTGCGTGTTTTTTAAGCACGGCGCCGAGCAGTTTCGAGATGGCTCCCCACCGACGGTTTATGCCGTATTCCCGACGCCGCAGCTGCCCTAACCAGAGCACGCGACGTCTTGACTCTGCGAACGTGATTTGATGCCGGCTCGACCGGTGGGGTTCGCAGAGCATGCAAGATGGGAGATCTGAATGAACGCCTGGTTATCGTGGCGTCCCGACGAACGACTTGCGCAAGGCTTACGCGCAGTCTTACGTCGCGGTACGCGTATGAGTCATCATCTGTTCAGCATTGTTGGCGGTTCCGCCATCCTGCTGGCAGTCGCGCTGTGGCTGATGCCGACCTGGCGCGGCACCCTGGCCGCAAAGTTGATGCCGGTCATTTCCGCTGCTGTGCAGGCCGGCCCCGCCCGTCTGTTGCAGGGCAATCCGCTACCGTCGTTCGCACCCTCCGGGGTGTCGTCGTCCGACGAGTCGCTGTCTGCCAATTCCGTTGGCGGCGACGTCAGCAACGGCGCTACGAGCAGCAACACAAGCTATGACGGAGCCTTTGACGGCAGTGGCACCAGCGGCCTCAGCGTCGCAGCTGTCAACACGCTCGACCCGCATTCCGTGCAAAGCATCAGCGCGCTGGCGCACCTGATTCCTTCGCAACGCGTTGCCGCTGACGCACGTGACGACCGCGTGCTGGTCTCGACGCGCGAGCAGGATCTGGTGGCGAACTACCTGGCGCGGCGCTATCACGTCGCCCAGGAACCGGTCAGCGAACTCGTGAAGGCTGCGTTCGATACCGGCCGTGAAGTCGGCCTCGACCCGCTGCTGCTGCTCTCCGTGATGGCGATCGAATCGGGTTTCAACCCGTATGCCGAAAGCGGTGTAGGCGCGCAGGGTCTGATGCAGGTGATGTCGAAGGTACATTCGGACAAATTCCAGTATTTCGGCGGCCAGAGTGCCGCACTCGATCCGTTCGCCAACATCAAGGTTGGGGCGCTCGTGCTGAAGGATTGCATTGCACGCGGCGGTTCACTGCCGGGTGGGCTGCGTCTCTACGTAGGCTCTAGCACCCAGGACGACGGTGGCTACGGCGCGAAGGTTGTAGCTGAGCGCGGCCGTCTGCGTGACGTGGCGCGCGGCCGCAAGGTGCCGATCAACGCACCGCAAGCGCCGGTTACGACGACCGCGTCAGTGACGCCGGCGCCGGCTGCGGGAGCCGCTCCGGCCAAGCGTGTTCAGGTGACGCTCGATGCAGCGCATCCGTTGACTGCCACGACGCCGGTGAAGGCCCCCGAGCAGGATGACGCCGAGACTGCGACCAAGCATGCAGCGTCGCCGGAGCTGGGCGCCTGAAGTCGTAAAAGCAAAGCAGGACCAAAAGGAAAGGCACCCGAGGGTGCCTTTTTTTATGGTCTGACGCTGACGCTGGGCAGAATCAAAAGAATCCGCGCAGGCGCTCGACCGCCTCTTCGAGCTTCGAATACGCCGTGGCGTAAGACAGTCGGATATACGAGCGCGGCGCGTGATTGCCGAAATCCATCCCCGGCACCAGCACGACGCCTGCGTCGTGCAGCATGGCTTTGGTGAGTGCCGCGCTGTCGCCAGCTGCAGCGTGGGTCACATGAGTGCAATCCGCGTAGACGTAGAACGCGCCGTCCGGCATCACCGGCACTGAGAAGCCGAGCGTTTCGAGCGCCGGGACGATGAAGTCGCGCCTGCGCTTGAACTCAAGGCGGCGTGCTTCGTAGATTGCCAGGGTGTCCGGTTCGAAGCAGGCGAGTGCCGCGTGCTGGGCCAGCGCCGACGCACAGATAAACAGGTTTTGCGCGAGCTTCTCGAACGCCCCCACCAGCGACGGCGGCACGACGAGCCAGCCGAGACGCCAGCCGGTCATGTTGAAGTACTTCGAGAAACTGTTGACGGTGATCACATCGTCGCCGTACGACAACGCCGAAACCGGCGGCGCGCCGTAGCTCAGGCCCTGATAGATCTCGTCGACAATCGTGAAGCCGCCGTGCGCACGAACCGCTTCGACGATGCGCTTCAATTCCGCGGGCTCGATAGACGTGCCGGTGGGATTGGACGGCGACGCCAGCAGCACACCGCGCGTCCGTTCGTTCCATAGGCTTTCGACGTCAGCTGCGGTCAACTGGAAGCGCTCCGCAGGACCGCTCGGCACCAACACGGGTTTGCCTTCCATGGCGGCAACAAAGTGCCGGTTGCACGGATAGCACGGATCGGGCATCAGCACTTCATCGTCGCGGTCGACCAGCGCCGCGCACGCCAGCAGCAATGCAGCCGAAGCGCCCGCGGTGACCACGATGCGCGCCGGATCGACGCTGATGCCATAGGCCTGCGCATAATGCCCGGCGATCGCCTCGCGCAGCGAGTGCAGGCCAAGCGCGCTGGTGTATTGCGTGACGCCACGGCGCATCGCGTTCGCGGCCGCTTCGATGACCGGCTCGGGCGCAGTGAAATCGGGCTCGCCGATTCCCATATGGATGATGTTGCGTCCTTCGCGCTCCAGCAGGGCGGCTTCTTTCGCCAGCTCCATCACATAGAAAGGCTGGATGGCGTCGACGCGTGCAGCAAGCCGCACCAGTGGTTCGGTCACGGAGTTCATACAGGCATCTTATTGCTTGCGGTTGGCCTGGGTTTCGGCAACGCGCAACTGCGCCGACAGCTTGTCCAGCACGCCGTTGACGTACTTGTAGCCGTCCGCGCCACCAAACGTCTTGGCGAGTTCGACGGCCTCGTTGATCACAACCCGGTACGGAATATCGACGTGATTCTTCAGCTCATACGCTGCGACGAGCAGCACCGCGCGCTCGACCGGCGAGAGCTGATCGATGGGGCGGTCGAGGCACGGCGTGAGGTCGGCCGACAGCGCTTCCGAGTCGCGGATCACGCCGTGCAGCAGCGCGTTCAGATGCTCGAGGTCGGCCTTGTCGAATCCTTGCGCGCCGCGCAGCTGCGCGTCGATCTCGCCGCCGGGCGCGCCCGACAGCAGCCACTGATACAGCCCCTGCGTGGCCAGTTCGCGGGAACGTCGGCGAGCGCTCTTCATGCCTGTGCCTCTTCGTCGTCCTCGTCTTCTTCCTCGTCGTCATCGTCGCCGCCGAGCTGTTCGAGCGCGACCGCGAGGTTCGCCATTTCGACGGCCACGCGTGCAGCGTCGCGACCCTTTTCGGTCATGCGTGCGACCGCCTGCTCGTCGGTTTCGGTCGTCAGCACGGCGTTCGCCACCGGGATGCCGAAGTCGAGGCCGACGCGCGTGATGCCGGCGCCGCTTTCGTTCGACACCAGTTCGAAGTGGTATGTCTCGCCGCGAATCACCGCGCCGAGCGCGATCAGTGCGTCGAATTGCGCGCTTTCAGCGAGCTTTTGCAGCGCCAGCGGGATTTCCAGTGCGCCGGGCACCGTGACGAGCAGTACGTCTTCGCCGGTAACGCCAAGGCGCTCGAGTTCTTCGATGCATGCATCCGCGAGGCCATTGCAGACGGGCTCGTTAAAGCGCGCCTGGACGATGCCGATACGCAGTCCGTCGCCGTCGAGGTTCGGTTGGTATTGTCCGATTTCCATAGTGAGTCCGTAGTGTGTTTGAGTGAGCGCCAGGGCGCGTGAATGGTCGGATCAGGCTTGCGTTGCGAGTGCCGGTCAGGGCGTCTGCGGCGCCTGGGAAGGGCAGCCCGGCATCGGCACGAAGCCTGTGACTTCGAGACCGTAGCCCGACATGCTGCCCAGCTTGCGCGGGTTCGACAGCACCTGCATCTTGCCGACACCGAGCTCGCGCAAAATCTGCGCGCCGATGCCGTAGGTTTTGAAGTCGACCGGACGGCGCTTGAGCGCATCGGCCTTGTCCTTCGAATCGAACGCCTTGAAGACGTCGATCAGATGATCTTTTGAGTCGCCGCAGTTCAGCAGCACGACCACGCCGAGATCACGTTGGGCGATCTCTTTCATCGCGGCGTCGAGCGTCCACGAGTGGGTCGACGCGCCGACTTCGAGCAGATCCAGCACCGATAGCGGCTCGTGCACCCGCACGGGCGTTTCCTGGTCCGGCGTGGGCTTGCCGCGCACCAGCGCGATATGCGGCTGGCCGCTCGGCTGGTCGAGGTACATCACCGCGCGGAACGGGCCGTGCGCGGTCTGCATGGTGCGCTCGCAGATGCGCTCGACGATCGATTCCGTGCGGCTGCGGTAATGGATCAGATCGGCGATCGTGCCGATTTTCAGGTTGTGTTCGTCCGCGAACGCGATCAGGTCCGGCAGGCGCGCCATCGTGCCGTCGTCCTTGATGATCTCGCAGATCACCGCGGCGGGCGTCAGCCCCGCGAGCGCCGTGAAATCGCAGCCGGCCTCGGTATGGCCGGCGCGCACCAGCACGCCGCCGGGCTGGGCCATGATCGGAAACACGTGACCAGGCTGAACGATATGCTCGGGCCGTGCGTCGTGCGCGACGGCGGCGAGGATCGTGCGGGCCCGGTCGGCCGCCGAAATGCCCGTGGTGACGCCTTCAGCCGCTTCGATGCTGACCGTGAAGGCCGTGCCGTACTGGGTGCCGTTGCGATATGTCATCAGCGGCAGGTTCAGCTGCTTGCAGCGCTCCTGCGTCAGCGTCAGGCAGACGAGGCCGCGACCGTAGCGGGCCATGAAGTTGATCGCTTCCGGCGTGACGAATTCGGCCGCAATCACGAGGTCGCCCTCGTTTTCGCGGTCTTCTTCGTCGACGAGTATCACCATCCGGCCGGCTTTCAGTTCGGCGATGATCTCAAGGGTGGAGGCGAGCGTCATGGTGGCGAGAATTTCGGGAAAGCGCGTATTTTACGCCACGCGCGGGTCCGCGTCGTTGCGGCGAATGGGATAGTCCGTTTGGCGGGTGGCGGCACGGGCCGAAAGGTGCTGTGAAGCGGCGAGCCTGGTCGGGACATTGCCCGCGCCGTCTTAGGTAGACTGTGGTCTTAACTCGTCACAAGTCGAATCAACATGTCATTTTTCGGAATTGGTATTCACGTCATCATTGCGCTGTTTTTTGCTGTGCATGTGGTGCGCACTAACCAGAATATGTATTGGCTGTTGCTGCTGTTCGCCTTCCCGCTGCTCGGCAGCCTGGTGTATCTCTTTGCGATCTATCTGCCAAGCCTGCGCCAGTCGCGCAGCGGCCGGGCCGCTACGCGCGCCATTTCGCAACTGGTGGATCCCAATCGCGCGGTGCGCGAGGCGCGCGATAACTTCGATCGTGCGCCTACCGTCGAGCATCGGATGCGGCTTGGTGCGGCGTTGCTGGAGGCCGGACAGCCCGGCGAGGCACTGCAGCACTATCAGGCTGCGGCGAGCGGTCCGTTTGCCACGGATCCCGCGCTGTTATTGGGCATGGCAAAGGCGCAATTCTCAGTTGGCCAGCATGCGGCGGCGGACTCCAGCCTCGCGCGGCTGTTCGAAGCCAATCCGCAGGCGCGTCAGCAGCCCGAACCGGCGTTGCTCTATGCGCGGACCCTCGCTGCGCTTGATGCACCCGGCACGCGCGCAGCGTTCGAGCAATCGCTGGCCTGTGCAAGCGATGCGGCGCCGCGATGTCTGTTTGCCGACTGGCTGGTAAAGCAAGGCGATCAGGCGGATCGTCAACGGGCCATGAGCCTGTACGCAGATATTGCGCAGGACGCAAGGCACTGGCCGAGGCATGCGAAGGAGCACAACCGCGAATGGTTGCAGCGCGCCCAGGCCGCGTTGGCTGCGGCGCCCTCACGGTGATAACGAGAGGGCGCCGGCTAGCAGGATCAGCCGGGGACCAAAAATAAATGGACACCGTCGTGGCAACGTCGCCAAGGGTGTCCATGTCCAGGTACTGACAAAGCCAGGCCTGGTATCAGCTTGTTCAGACTGACCGGCCGCCAGAGAGCGGTCGGTCCACCCGCTTAGAACTTGTGGGTGATGCCGAAGATACCGGCGAGCTGGTGCTTGTCAGCCGAGAAGGCGCTGCCGTTCAGGTCGGCAACGGCTGCCTTGCCGGTCGAGTCGATACCCGAAGCCGTTTCGTAGAAGCCGATCGCATACAGCGACGTGCGCTTCGACAGCGAGTAGATTGCGCCCAGGTTGAACTGGTTGTACTTCGCGCTGCCCACGTTGTCCGCGCCGCCGTTGTGCGTGTAGATATACGCGCCTGCCAGCAGCAGAGCCGGGTTCACCTGGTACTTCAGGTTGATTTCACCCGAGTTGAACGTTGCCGTGCCGCCCTCGTACTTCGGAGCGGCGATCGCACCGACGGCCGTGACCGAACCCAGGTTCTGGAATTGCGTGTTCGAGTACAGCAGGCCGATAGTTGCCGGTCCGAGTGCGTACGAACCGCCCGCCACGATGATCTGCTGCGAACCCGCCGAAGCGTAGCCGCCGAAGATCTTGTTGTTCATGTTGTCGTTTGCGCTCGACGAAACCGCAGTCGACGGTGTCGACGAATTGCCCTGGTTGCCGAAGAACGAGTAGTACGGATCCTTCACGAACGTATAGCCTGCGCCGAGGCTGATCGGGCCATTCGAGTAAGCGATCGACGCGTCCCAGATCGAGTTCTGCGAGAAGTTGCCTGCCACACCGCCCAGGCTGTACAGCAAGCCCACTTGCAGACCGTTGTAGTTCGGGCTTTCGTACTTGAGCGAGTTCTGGATGCGGTTCGACGTATCGACGTTGTCGACGTCGCTTGCGCGCGTGCCGTAGCCGAGGCCCGAAGCGGCCCAGTCGGCGCCCGACGCGAAGCTGGCGGTGTAGTCATTGCTGACCGAGTACTGACGGCCGGCCGTCAACGTACCGAACTGTTTGCTGCTCAAACCGACGAATGCTTTACGGCCGAATTCCAGGCCACCTTGGGACAGCGCGCCCGTGCCCGTGGTGAAGCCGTTTTCCAGGTCGAAGATCGCCGACAGACCGCCACCCAGATCTTCTGTGCCTTTCAGGCCCCAGCGCGACGAGGTTGCTTGCGAGAGTGCGTACTCGTGCAAGCCTTTGACGTTGTTGTTGATGAGGATACCTGTGTCGACGATGCCGTACAGGGTCACGCTGCTTTGTGCGTGTGCAGCGCCGGCAAATGCGCCGAGCGCCAGAAGAGCCACCGAGGTCTTTTTCATTTTCATCTGTCTTTCACGTGTTGTTAGAGGATGGATCTATCGCTCGCATAACGAACGTGATCCATTCGTGTCGGTCACCCGATGCGCGTATCACAAGTCATACGCTGTGAGATTCGCACTCCGATCAACCTGTCGAGAGCAAGAACGAACCTTGTAGAGCGGTTCTCGCCGGTCCCGCCGGGCTCGCGGGACACGCATGCTTTCAGGCCCGAGTGATGCTGACGTCGCCAGATTAAAGTTCGGTGAAAGCAGTTCAAACCCGATTGTTTCGCGTTGTAAAACCAATGCGATGTCTCATTCTTGCAACGCTTGCAACAAAATCGGCGTCGTGTCGCGGCGTCGTGTCGCGGCGTGGTAAGCGCGATGAAAGGCGTAGGGCCGCATGCAGCGACCCGCGGCATGAGCGCCTGGATGAGGGCTGATTCGTAGTCGTTGCGAGCGCAACGAAAGCAGAAGCGCTGGTTTATACGGCCCGCGCGAGAGGCTTATCCGGTTCCGCCAGGCGGATGTCCACCGGACCGATGCCGCAGATGGCGATGGTCGCCGGCCCTGCTTCGCCGCGTGGGACACCGTCGTAATGCCAGGTGCGGGCAATGCGCCGCACGAAGGTGCCGGCTGGCACCGGGACCGTATGTGCGGGATCGAAGTCCGCACCGCTGTTGATCCACCAGGTGCCGGACAACACCACGCAGAGACGATCCGAGGCGTAGCTGTGCGGCGCGCTCATGTAGCCAGGGTGCCAGCGTAACAGCGCGTAATAGATGCCTTGCTTCGACGGATTGCTGTAGAGGAATGCGCTCTCGACGCTCTGCGGTGGAGCGCCGTCCTGCGGGGTGAATTTGATATCGCCGGGCAGCGTGTACAGGGTCTGGTTGGTATCGATCGGACTGGCTTCGGCTTCTCCGGTCAATAGCAACGGGGCGATCCCTCCCAGCATTGCTAATAGTTCGCGTCGGCTCATGTTGTTTCCCGCCATCGAGACTCTCCTTGTTGTTCAGGGGTGCCCGTCGTGCCACGTCGCGCGTTGAATCACGGCAGGGCGAAGAACACTATAGGACAGGCTGAAAAGGACAAGAGAGTGGCTTGGCCTGATTCCATTGCTGCCATATCATTTATAGTTATACGACGACATACAACAAAAAATGAGATTGGCCTGAGTTCTTTGTTTGCCAGGGAATTGTCTACATAGAGATAAGCATATCCTTGGATGTGCCGGGTGATCTCCCTAGCAGAAAATTCCAGCAAGCTGAAACGTGGGTAAACACCGACTATCCACGCTTTACTTCGCGCTAAACGGTGAGATACGATGACCGACAAATTCAGGTGGTGGTTCACGTATTGACGGTTTGAGCGCGAGTAACGGCCCGGAAGCCCGGTTGCGCATGCCAACACGCGTGACGCAGCTGTACTCGTACGTGGTAGGCGCGTTCCAGATTGGCCACACGATCATGCAACCGGTTTGCGGCCTGGTGGCCGTGTCGGCGGTTTTGCGCACCAGATGATTTCGGCTCTCGTCAGCACACTGAGTCCATACGAGCACTGATCGGAAACAGACTCGCATTGGCGTTGATTTTTCGATCTTGCAGAAAAGAAAAAATAATCAGGTTAACGAAATAGTAGTGGCATTCAACCGGAGATCTTGAGATGAGTATCAAACGAGCAGCGCTTTACCGAGGCATGGTGACAGGACTTTGTGCGGCAGTCTCGTCGGGGGTTCCGTTAGTCGCACAGGCCCAGAGCAGCGTGACGTTGTATGGCGCTATCGATAATGCGATTGCCTACAGCAGTAACCAGAAGGGCAACCACAACATCTACCTGACCCAGGGCGCCCTGAACGCGAGTAAATTCGGCTTCCTCGGTTCGGAAGATCTGGGTGGCGGCCTGTCGACGATCTTCCGGCTCGAAGCCGGCTATAACTCGTTGACGGGTGCCTCCGGCTCGTCAGGCTACATATTCAACCGCCAGGCCTACGTGGGTTTTAACGATAAGCAGTACGGCACGCTGACGGTAGGTCGCCAGTACACTCCGTACTTCAACTTCGTGGGTGCGCTAGGTCCGACGGGTTATCTGACGGGTGCGACCGGCGCACATCCGGGCGACCTCGACGCACTCGACACCACCTTGCGCTTCAACAATTCCCTGACCTACACGTCGCCGCTGATCAGCGGTCTGCAAGGCAGTGTGCAGTACGGTCTGGGCGGTGTGGCGGGCGATTTCACGGAAGGCAATACGCTGAGTGCGGCGCTCAAATACGAGATGGGCGGTTTCAGGGCCGCGGTGGGCTACATCCGGCTGAACGATCTCTCCACCAGCACGGCGCTCGGTACCGTTGCCGACAACTCGCCTGTCAACGTTGCGTACGCAAGCGCCGAAAGCAACCAGATGCTAGCCGCGGCCGCCACGTACAAGTTCGGTGGTGCGATGGTCGGGTTGAATTACTCGAATGTGGTGTATCGCCCGGGTACCGTGTCGGCTTTCAAGCAGACGGCCGTGTTCAACACCTACGGCGCGGTCGCAACCTACCAGCTGACGCCAGCAATCGCGCTGGCCGGCGGGTACAGCTACACGCGGGCGAGCGAATCGAACGGCATCTCGGATTCGGCGCGCTATAACCAGGTCTCGTTCGAACAGACCTATTCGTTCTCGAAGCGGACCTGCATCTACTTCCTCGAGGCTTATCAGCACGCCAGCGGAGACGCGCTGGCGTCGAACGGCACTTCGATTGTCAGCGCGGTGGCAGTGGTCGGCGATTCGCAAAACACCACGCCTTCGTCGGGACCCACGCAGTTTGTCGGGACTATCGGCCTGCGTCATTTCTTCTGATTGGAATTTGAGGAAGTGCGCATGAAGTGACCGGATCGGCGCCATCTGTCTGTGTTCCCTATCCGGGACTCACGTAGGTATCGCCGACCATCAGGTGCACGATCTCATCGCCATTGGTCTGCCCGACCCGGCGCTCGCCGGCCACTTCGCCACGCCGCAGCACGACGATGCGATCCGCGATTGCAAAGATATCGTGCAGATTGTGCGAGATCAGGATCACGGACACGCCTTGCGTCTTCAGCGTCGCAATCAGTTCCATGACCTTGCGCTGCTCGGGCACGCCGAGCGCGGCGGTGGGCTCATCCATGATAAGCACGCGGGCGTTCCAGTAAATGGCCCGGCCTATTGCAATGGCCTGGCGCTGGCCGCCTGAGAGCATCTTCACAGGACCGCCGAGCTTGCGTTCGGGAATCACGATGTCGAGGCGCTCCAGCACCTCGCGCGCGACCTGCGCCATGCGAGGGCGGTTGATCACGTGGAAGCCGAGTTGCCTGCGTGTCGGTTCGCGTCCAAGGAAGATATTGCTGCCCACGTCGAGGTTGTCCGCGAGCGCGAGATCCTGATAGATCGTCTCGATCCCTTGGGCGCGCGCGTCTTGCGGATCGCGCAATTGCAACGGCGCGCCGTCGAACAGCAGCTCGCCCTGATCGGCCCGGTACACGCCCGAGATGATCTTGATCAAAGTCGACTTGCCCGCGCCGTTATCGCCGGCAAGCGCCAGTACTTCGCCCGGCATCAGCTGCAGCGACACGTTCCTGAGCGCCTCGACACCGCCAAAGCGGATCGAGATGTCGCGTACCTCAAGGATGGGCGTGCTCATTGCGCACCTCCGAGACGGTCCTTGTACTGATCGATCAGCACCGACAGGATGATGACGATGCCCACCACGATGAATTGCCAGAACGCGTTGACGTCGATAAACACCAGGCCGAACTGGATCACCGCGATGATCAGCGCACCGATCAGCGTCCCGACAACATTGCCCGTCCCACCGAACAGGCTCGCGCCGCCGATCACCACTGCGGCGATCGAATCGAGCAGCATCGGCTCGCCGGCGTTGGCTGCGCCTGCAGCAAAACGCGCCGTATAGATGATCCCACCGACCGCGGCGAACGCTGCGGCGATCACATACACCACGAGCAGATGACGTTTGACATTGATCCCCGCACGAACCGCGGACTGCGGATTGCCACCGATCGCGTACGTATACTGGCCGAAGCGTGTTTTCGAGAGCAGCAGATGCATGATGACCAGCAACACGGCAGTGAGCAACACCGGCGTCCAGCCGGCGCCGAGCCAGACGAGGCCGGGGTTGTCCACCGAGACCGTCATGCCGCTGCCGGCCGCGAGAAAGCCGGCACCGCGCGCCACGCCGTACATGCCGAGCGTGCCGATAAAAGCCGGCACGCGCAGCCACGCAATCAGCACACCGTTGACGAGACCTGGAATCAGGCAGACCACAACGGTGAGCGGGATAGACAGGAGCAGGATCCATGGCGAGCCGTTGCCGAACAACGTGAACTGCGCGACGCAGACGGCCGCGAGTCCCATCACGAAGCCCGCGGACAGATCGATGCCGGCCGTGATGATCACGAAGGTCTGGCCAATGGCCAGAAGCAGCGGGGCAGCAGCGGCGAGACCGATCGATTGCAGGTTGTAGGCGTTCAAGACAAACGACCGATGTGCCGACACCTGCGCATACACCTCGAAAAAGACCAGCAAGGCGGCGAGGAACAGCCACGGCCATAGCTTGGTAATCAGCGCGATCCGGTCGAGACGCGAGTTATCCATGAAGTGATCCGCTTTATCAGGAGCAATGCCAGGAGCAAAAACCCGCATGCGCTGCAGCGCACGCGGGACGATCTACGGCTCCAGCCGGCCTGCTTTGGCTAGTTCGAATAGATGTATTGCTGCATGTCGGGCTGGTCGATATTGTTCTTGTCGAGAACTTCGAAACCCGTGCTCTTGAGGGTGGGGATTTTCTTGCCGTGAATCACGTCGGCGGCGAACTTGACGCCGTAGTAGCCGATCTCGTCCGGGCGCTGGGCAATCGCGATGTCGACGAGTCCGCTCTTGATCTGCTTGTCGATGCCCGGAACCGCGTCGAATACGACGACTTTCACCACGCCTTGCTTGCCGGCTGCCTTGACGCCTTGGGCCGCACCGCTGCCCGAGAAGGTGTTGGCGCCGAACACGCCGGCCAGACCCGGATTGCGCGCCAGAACCGCGGCGACGTGAGCCGCCGCCTGGTTGGCGTCGTCTTCGTTATAGAGGGTCTGCAGCACGGTGATATTCGGGTGCTTCTTCATCTCGTCCGCGAAACCTTCAGCACGCGCGTCGGTGCTTGAAATACCCGGCTTGTTGTTTTCGCAATAGACCGTGCCCTTGTCGCCGATTGCTTTGGCAAGTGCACGCGCTGCCACGCGGCCGCCTTCCAGATTGTCCGAAGCGATATAGGACAGCGGGAAATCCGCATCGCCCTTGCCGGTCTGGTAATGGCCATCGCCGATATAGGTGTCGACGGTAATCACCTTGATGCCAGCGTCGGCGGCCTCTTTGAGCGGTCCGATCAGCTGTTGCTTGTCGACTGGGGAAATCAGCAGGACATCAGGATGCTTGGCGATAAATGCCTTGAGAATCGGCACCTGCTCACTGGTGTTCCATTCTTTGGGAACCTGAAACAGCAATTCGACGTTCTCTTCCTTGGCGGCCCGCTCGGCGCCGCGATGCATTGTGAAGTAGAACGGATCAACCACGCCGGGCAGGAGCGCCACCACTGGATGGGCAGCATCGGCGTGCGCCAGTCCCGACAGCGAACAAACGATGATCGTTGAGACGGCAACCATACAGCGGGAAACGAATCGCTTCATTTTGTCTTCCTCCAGTTTTTTTGAGTCCGACTTGCGACGCCCGAGTTCTTTTGACGCTCCATGGCGACGTTGATCGGCTGTTCGGCAGTATAGGCCCGGGGGATGCCGGTGGCCATGCGAATGACAATGTTGTTCGCGCGGAACTGGCATTGCAGGGCATGGGCCAGACAGGCACCCAGCGTCCCGCAGATGAGCGACGCTGTGCTCGCGGGCAGGGGGGCTGCCCCAGCGTCGGCGGCTTCGAGCAAGGAAGTGAAGAGGTTCTAACCGTTGATCGGTGGTTGCCTGCGCGCAGTCATTGTGTTGACTTCGCGCGGGCAAGCGCACCTTGCGCTTACGACTTCGAGTTTTGGTACAGCGTGTCGCGCGGGAAGAACATGCGCGGTTCGAAAGCCGGCATGATCACCGTCGCGCCTCGTGCGGTGACGTTGACATTGCAGGTCTGGTCAATCTGCTTGCCGCGCCGGTAAATGAACGCGCCCGGGCCGCCATCGCATTCGCTGGTGTGCTCCAGCAGGCGCAGTTCGCGTCCGTTCGAAATGGATCTAGTGATGACGAACCCGTCGGCATACGCTGCGGTTACACCGACCAGGGCGGCTATTCCGATTACGACTTTCGCAATCTTCATGATGGGATCTCCGGATTCGGCTGCGTGGCGCCGATGCCAATTTGACTATTTTAGACCGTCCCGCTTTCAAAATCCCACCTTCGATCCACGGCCGGGAGCCTTCAACGTCAGCGGCTGACGGACGTCCCGCAAGCGCTCGTTGTACGATATCGACCCAGAATCATGGGCAACGTCAGAGCGCTTTGCGCATGACGGCCTTGATCGCCAAGGCACCCACCGCTAACGAGGAGACAGTCGCATGATACGTACGAGAAAGCTCACAGCAGGTCTGATTGGCACGATGCTGGTTGCGGCCGCATGCGCCGTCGGACTGGTTGCCTGCGCATCGTCTCCGGTCAATCGCGCCGCCGCGCTGTCCGGCCCGATGTCGATTGCGAAGCAGGGCAGCTTTTTCATAGGCGGACGTGACGTGCATTCGGACACGCTTTCGACGCTGCCGAACTACGTGGCCTCGGGCACCGTCACCGTCGACCAGATGTATGTTCATTACCAGGTTCCCACGAGCGCCAAGCCGGTGTCGCTTACGCTAATACATGGCTGTTGCCTGACGGGCATGACATGGGAGACGACGCCGGATGGGCGGATGGGGTGGGAGGAGTACTTCGTCCGGAACGGCTATCCGACGTATGTGATCGATCAGTCCGACCGCGGACGTTCGGCGACTGATATCAGCGCGATCAATGCCGTGCGCAGCGGCAAGGCGCCGGCTTCCCAGCTGCCGAACGTGTTCGCAGCGTCGCACGAATCGGCGTGGGCCATCTTCCGTTTCGGACCGAAATATCCGGAGACCTTCCCCGGCGAGCAGTTTCCCGTCGATGCGCAAGCGGCCCTCTGGCAGCAGATGGTGCCTGACTGGAGCCCGTCGGTCGGCGTGCCCAATCCGACCGTTCCGGCGCTTTCGCAACTGGCGATCCGGCTCCGTCATACGGTGCTGATCAGTCACTCGCAGGCTGGCATTTACCCGTTCCAGACGGCGGCTATCAGTACGCAGGGTATTGCTGGCATCGTGTCCATCGAACCCGGCGAATGCCCGTCTGCGACCGGCGATCTAGCGCCGTACACCCGCCTGCCCATCCTCGTGCTGTTCGGTGACTATGTCGACCTGTCTCCTCGCTGGGCTCCGCGGCTCAAAAGCTGCCAGGCTTTCGTCGACGCAGTGGACCGTGCTGGCGGCCGCGCGCAACTCGTGCTGCTGCCGAACGAAGGCATTCACGGCAATACGCACATGATGATGCAGGACCGGAACAACCTTGATGTGGCGGACTGGATCCTCAAGTGGATCGATACGCATGTGAGTGCGGCGGGAGCGTAAGGGGACGGGGACCGGGTCTTCGACGCTATTTTTTTAGGCGGCATATGCTGCGTCAATCGACTTCCACCTCAAGGAGTATCGCGATGACGCAATCCCTACACAGCCCGGCATCCCGTGAAGCGTTGACCGACACGATCATGGACGCGAAGCTGCGCAAAAACCTGACGTTCGAGCAGATCAACGAAGGCACTGGCCTCAGCCTCGCATTCGTTACCGCGGCGCTGCTCGGCCAGCATCCGCTGCCGGCCGATGCGGCCAAGGTGGTGGTCGACAAGCTCGAGCTCGGCGAGGACGCGCTGCGTCTGCTGCAGGCCATTCCCGTGCGCGGCAGCATTCCGGGCGGCGTGCCGACCGATCCGACCATCTACCGCTTCTACGAGATCGTGCAGGTATATGGTTCGACGCTAAAAGCGCTGGTCCATGAAAAGCTCGGCGACGGGATCATTAGCGCGATTAACTTCAAGCTGGACTTTCAGGTAATCGACGATCCTGAAGGCGGCAAGCGCGCCGTGATCACGCTGGACGGTAAATATCTGCCGACCAAGCCGTTTTGAGGACCGCGGCAGCCGTCTCAGCCAGACGGCTTTCCTCGTATTTATCGGGAGTGCGCGTTGCGCCGCAATGCCACGTACTCCCCGGAATTCAGCCGTTTCGACCGAGTATGATACAAATGAGGGTTACGGGCGGTCAGGCACCGCTGATCCTTTCACGTCGCCCAGCATTCTCTCTAACTCGATTTAACGGTTTTTCCACATGAGCACAATCCTTGAAAGTCTTCCGACCGGCCAGAAAGTTGGCATCGCGTTCTCCGGCGGACTCGACACGAGTGCCGCGCTGCACTGGATGCGGATCAAAGGCGCCGTCCCATACGCGTACACGGCTAACCTCGGCCAGCCCGACGAAGACGACTACGATTCGATCCCGCGTCGCGCGATCCAGTACGGCGCAGAAGGGGCGCGGCTCATAGACTGCCGGGCTCAACTGGTCGCCGAAGGAATCGCCGCGCTGCAAGCCGGCGCGTTCCATATCTCGACCGCCGGCGTGACCTACTTCAACACGACGCCGATTGGCCGGGCTGTAACCGGCACGATGCTGGTCGCCGCGATGAAGGAAGACGGCGTCAACATCTGGGGCGACGGTAGCACCTATAAGGGTAATGACATCGAGCGGTTCTACCGCTACGGTCTGCTCGTCAATCCGGACCTGAAGATCTACAAGCCGTGGCTTGACCAGGCGTTCATCGACGAACTCGGCGGCCGCGCGGAAATGTCCGAGTTCATGCGCCAGTCGGGCTTCGAATACAAGATGTCGGCGGAAAAGGCGTATTCCACCGACTCGAACCTGCTCGGTGCGACGCACGAAGCGAAAGATCTCGAAAGCCTCGAAAGCGGCATCAAGATCGTCAATCCGATCATGGGCGTTGCATTCTGGCGCGATGAGGTGCAGATCGCGAAAGAAGAAATCACGATCCGCTTCGAAGAAGGACGTCCAGTCGCGCTTAACGGCGTTCAGTACACGGATGCAGTCGAATTGCTGCTGGAGGCGAATCGCATTGGCGGCCGTCACGGTCTCGGCATGAGCGACCAGATCGAGAACCGGATCATCGAGGCGAAGAGCCGCGGCATCTACGAAGCACCGGGCCTCGCGCTGCTGTATATCGCGTACGAGCGTCTCGTTACGGGCATCCACAACGAAGATACCATCGAACAGTACCGCGAGAACGGCCGGCGTCTCGGGCGCCTGCTGTATCAGGGCCGCTGGTTCGACCCGCAGGCGATCATGTTGCGCGAAACGGCGCAGCGCTGGGTGGCACGCGCGATCACCGGCGAAGTCACGATCGAACTGCGCCGTGGTAACGACTACTCGATCCTGAGCACGAAGTCGCCGAACCTGACGTACCAGCCGGAGCGGCTTTCGATGGAGAAGGTTGAATCGACCTTCTCGCCGCGCGACCGGATCGGTCAACTGACGATGCGCAATCTCGACATCACGGATACGCGTGCGAAGCTGCTTATCTATTCGGAGGTGGGACTGCTTACGCCGGGTGAGGCATTGGCGCTTCCGCAACTGAAGGACGATAAAGAGTAAGGCGGTATTGATCGCGGTCCTCCGGATGAGGATCCTCCTTCATTCGGCCGTCTTTTGTGATTGGCAGGGCGCGACGAGTTACGCGTCGCGCCTAGCCGGGCCTTCAGGCTTGCAAGCCATCCAGAAGAGGTTGCAACAACACCTCAGCCGGGCGCCAACGCTGCAATGACGATCTGAAAAGCGGTTCGCGAACCTGCGGCGCACTCATGGTCAGGACCTGACGCCTCGTTTGATGAAACGCCATGCAGCGTTCATCCCATTCGAGCCCGCAATGGGCAAGCATCCGCCGCACGTTGCGCTCGAAATCATTGACCAGATCCTCGTACTCCACTTCGAGCATGACGCCTTCGGGCAAGATGCTTCGCCAGTGCGCCATCAGTTCCTCATAAGCGCGGTAATAGCGGCCAAGTTCACCCAGGTCGTAGGCAAACGGAATATCTCCGAACAGCTTCGAATAGATCGATAAACAGTTTTCCACCGGGTCTCTGTGGATATGGATAAACCTGGCATTCGGCAACGCCAGATGAATCACCCCCAGATAGATGAAGTTAAAAAGGTATTTGTCGATGATCCGCGGATAGTCTTGAGGATTACTGATAACTGCTTGAATACGGCGCAGGTAGTCGTGGCCAATTGAAGTCAATGGTGTGGCTGCGATTGCGTGGAGTGCGTCGATGTCTATCTTGCTGCCAGGGTTCATCCGTGTCTTCAATGCTTTTTCGAAGTCGGGACGTTCGCCGACTCCGAACACCTGCGGATGGCTGGCCAGGATCTGTTCGATCAGCGTTGAGCCCGAGCGTGGCATGCCTACGATAAAGACCGGGGAGCGGGAGAGGGCGCCTGTGCCGCGATTGGCTTCCAGTAGCTCGGACGTTATCAGGCTCGGGATGCGTCTGAGCAGGTCGAGCGCGCCTTGTTCATCGTAGTCGATGCTGGCGCGATATAGGGCATTGGCGCGCTGGAAGTGTTCGAACGATTCCTCATGGTTGCCGTTGTCGTCCAGCGCCTGTGCGAGTGCGAAGTGCAGGTGCATCTGGTTAGTTGGCGATAGCGGGTCAACGCTTTTTACCCGAGCGGCCATGGAGACAACGCATGGATCGGTGACAGACAGACGCTTGCTCTGAGTCAGAAGCCGGTAATACGAAAAATTCTCAGGGTCGATCGCGATGGCGCGTCGGAAATGCAGTTCCGCTCCGTCCATATCGCCCAACGACATGAGCGTTTTGCCTAGGTTGTTGTGTACCGCCGGAACGTCTGGCGCGAGTTCAAGTGCTTCGCGGACATGCTGCAGAGCCGCCTCCGGATCCCCCAGGTCATTCAGGACAGTCCCAAGATTGTTATGCGCCTCGGAATTGCCCGGATCAAGCTCAATTGCCTTGCGATAGTGGAGGGCAGCGTCCGATAGATTCCCGTCGAACTGAAGAGCCAGTGCCAGATGGTAATGCAGCATGGCGAAATCCGGCTGCCGCGCCAGTCCTTCGCGCGCGGTTTGAGCCGCGGCTGTGAACGCCTTCATCGTCAACTGGACGATGCACAGGCTGTTGTAGAACGCCGGATTGGGGAAGACGTTGATTGCGTGCGAAACCCATGCTTCGGCAGAAGCGTGCTCGTTCGCGTTGAAGGCGACCAGGCCGCGTAGATGCAACGCGTCGGCATGTGCAGGATTGACCGCGATCAGACGCTCAAGCAACTGCGCTGCGGTGTTCAGGTCGCCGGACTGGTACGCCCGTTGACCTTCCTTGAACCAGACTTCGCAATATTGCTGTATCGAAACGGAATCCATGTCGAAGGCGTCGTCATCGTTTCGATGGTTGAGGGGAAACGGACGGCACGATCGGGATCGTGGCCGCGATTGGTACGTGTTGGGAGTATATGAGATTGCTCACGCCGGGGTGATATAAAGCACCTGTCCGAGCGGCGTGATGGCAGCCAGAAACCAGTACAGGAAACAGGATGACTACCTCTATCAAACCTGCAGGTTGTATCGCCAGTAGTGTCTTGCTCGCATCGTTATTGAGCGCGTGTGCTACGGACCAGCCGCCAGTCTCTGTGCCCGGCCAGTACAGTGCGCAATCGCCGTTTCCCGGTGCTGAATGGACCCGTGTCGATCCTGCGACAGCAGGCTTCTCACAGGAAGGAATCGACCAGGCCGTCGCCTATGCAAAGCGGGAAGGATCGACCTCCGGCATGATTGTCCAGCACGGCCTTGTCGTCGCCCAATGGGGCGACGTTTCAAGGAAGTCGAATCTTCATTCAGCGCGTAAGAGTTTCGCGAGCGCCTTGATTGGCATTGCCGTCGCACAGGGCCAGATAAATCTTGACGAGACGCTGGCACAACTCGGTATCGACGACAGCGAGCCCTCCCTGACGCCGGTCGAGAAGCAGGCAACCGTGCGTATGCTGCTCGAAGCGCGCTCGGGCGTTTATCACCCGACGGTGTATGAAACCGCTGGTATGGAGGCGTCCAAGCCACCGCGCTATAGCCATGCGCCGGGCACGTTCTGGTACTACAACAACTGGGATTTCAACACGGTTGGCGCGATCTACGAAAAGGCCACCGGACAGCGCATCTTCGACGCCCTGAAGACTGAGATCGCAAATCCGATCGGCATGCAGGATTATCGTCCTTCGGATGGGCACTACGTATCGGGCGGCCTTGCCACCCGGTATCCGGCTTATCCCTTCAACATGAGCGCTCGCGATCTGGCGCGCTTCGCCCTGCTGTATCTGCATGACGGCCGCTGGCGCGACCAGCAGATTGTTCCGGCAGCGTGGGTTGCCGAATCGACAGCCTCGTACTCCAACACCCCGACCGGCGGCTACGGATACATGTGGTGGACAAGTACGCCCGCAAGCGGCCCGCGTGGTCCGAAGGTGGCGCTGCTCAGGCCAACCTACTGGGCCGATGGTAGCCACGGCCAATATGCCGTCGTGGTGCCCTCGCTCGACCTGGTTGTCGTCAATCTGGTCGACGACCGGCTGACTTCAAAGAGCATGCACCAGCACAATATGGAGGAACTGGTGTGGCTTGCCGAATCCGCAGGGGGCGCGACGGACATCGGGCCGGAGCCGAGGGACGGCAAGCGCGACCTTGCGATGCCGGAATAGACGTCTTCCTGCGAGCGACAGCTCCGCCTCCTGCATAAAAAGCACCGCGGTCCGATTTTTGCTGCTGAAGTGGATCGGGACAGGGAGGTCATATGACTGAAGCTGCGCTGCGCGCGTTGTTCACAACTGGCCCCGCCCGTCTGTCCGACGCGGATTGGTCGCGTATCGAGCATCTGTTCCCGACCGGCAGTCCCGGCCGTGGTCGCCCACGAGCGGACGCACGTCAGATACTCGATGCCGTTCTCTGGGCCTGCTTCGATGACCACGAATGGAGTCACCTGCCAGCCTCGTATCCCCCGCAGCAGACCTGCTACATCGCTTTCCTCAAATGGCGACGTTCTGGCGTGTTGACGCAAGTGGCCGAGGAGTTGGCTATGCCATACGAGGCGTTTTGCGCGCCGCCGTCGCCCGCAGAGTAGTACCGGACGCCGCGGCAGCGCAGCGCTTTAGCGCCCATTTCAAAAGTGGGACTCATGGTCCCGCGCGTGACGTTGCATTGCCAGGTTCGGTCTCTACCCGATAGAAAGTGTTGTGCCCCGACTCACGAGCGTACACCCACACGCGGCGTGGTGGCCTTGCAGTGCTACTGGTTGGCCATCGAGCATGCACGATTCGTCGCCCTCGCTGATCGCCTGCTGACCGTGCTCCTTGCAATCCACCATGTCATTCTTGCGAGCGACCGGCTTGCCTTCCACTGTATCGACGTTCGAGCCGGTGATCACGGTGCCGCCGTGCGGCGCCAGCGTGTCACCCACCACAATGACCTGCCTGACCATCTGGTTGCTCCTCACAACAAAACTGACCGTCCAACCGAAACCGGGAATGAGCTTGCACCTTATACCGGGAGCTGCTAGCTCCAGCCGTAAGCCCCCAAGCGCCTAACTGAGAAACGAGTCTAAGGCGGCGACGTAAAGCGCGACCCACAGGCAACCACCCACCGGCACAACGACCAGCAGCATACCTGCGAGGCCTTTAACGCGCCCCTGCTTCAATAGAACTGAGCCTGGCAGGCCAACGAACAGTACGAACTAAATGACCACCAACGCGTAGAAATATTTGTTTGCGAAATCATGCAGAGCGCCTAGCCCCGTCCCTTCTTTCGACGCTCAGAAGATGGGCAGACCCAAAAAGGCAATAGAAAAAACGGAAGCTGCCAGCCCGATCAACAGCCCCTTCCTGAAACCACGTTGCTCATAGGTGATCTTGTTCATACGTCGACGTCCGCTGCAGCCACTGGAAGTGAAACTACAAGGCAATCTCTCGCCGTCCGGGCACACCGGTGTCTGCATTCGGGCTACCGAGATACGTCCAGCGCACCGACTCTGGAGCGATATCGACGAATCGTTCGCTGGCCCGTGGAAATGCACTGCCTTCTTCTACGAAGGCCTGCTGGTCCCAGCGGTTATAAATGGATGCGAGCGGGTGATCCGCAGCAACCCGTGCTTCCCAGATACCAGTCTTCGCACAGATCTCATAACCGTCACGCTGGAATGGCCTTGTCAGCTCCGGCACCTCACGTATCAATCCAGTTTCGACCATATGCTTCAGGAAATCTTCACGCTGTGGCGGCAACGCGGAGGCCTCGCCGAGGTAGTGCCATTGGACCTGATCGGCGTTGAGCCACGCGAACGGGGATGCGTCGAAGCGCTCTCCTGTCAGATAGCGCTCTGGCCTGTTCCCCCGCGCAGGAATCAACCTGTCTTTGGGAGTCGATGCCGGACCGTAGAGTGCTAGCCAGTAGCCGTCACGCGGCACAGACTGATCGCCAGTCACCGAAAACGCACTTTGCTCGAGAGATAGAACGACATGTCTTGGAGGGATGAATTCACGGCCCTCCAAGGCTGCTCCCTGCTGAGCTTTGGACTGTGGCGTCACCGCTTTCGCCGCGTCAGTCAGCGTTTTCATGTTGCCATCCCATTTAGGGAGTGGAGCAGGAGGTAACGGCAGCACCTTGTCCAGATTCGGAAGTTTCACTCGCCCATCGTAAAGCTTCAGGAAATCGCCTATCTTGCCGTAACGTTCGGCACGTGCTTTGTCGATTGCCTTTACCACACTAGTGCCGTCCGTCAGATAAGCGCCATCAAACTCCACAGACAACTTGTTTGCACACTTCTCACATCCGAGCTTGACGCCTTCCTGAAAGACTCGAAGTGCTTTTTCTTTCGCGTCCGGAGTATTAGGACGCTTGTAGATGTAGCCTAGCTTGAATGCGGCTGGCCCATAGCCTTGCGCCATCGCACACTCCAACATCTGGGTCGCTACCGGGAGATTGCCCCAGAACTCCCCTTCGGGATCATCGTACGTTCCGGCGAGCTTTTCCCCGAGGAACGTCATGGCGGACGGACTCCCCATGTCAGCCGCACGTTGGAAGAACGCATAGGCGCTCGTAGCGTCACCTCCTTTGACCAATCCATTCTGGTGATAAATTCCCATGCGGTCGTAGGCATCCGGGATACCCAGCTTCATCGCTTTCTCAACCCACCGGATCGCGGCTTCTGGATCATGTTCCGGCACGCCGGCTCGGTTGCTCAAAATCAGCGACGCAAGGTTCAGCATGGCCTTCCAGTTATTCCTTTCGGCCGCTTGCCGATACAGTTGATACACCTTCGCGTAGTCGACGTTCCCGACTGGAATATTGGGATCATCCAGCGCTAGCGCCTGTTGAAACCACTGCTCGGACTGCGGATCGAGAGGGGGGACCTGTTGTGCCTGATATAAGCAGGCGAAGTCCTTGCGGTGCGGGTCGAAGAGCGGCAGTTTTTCGTAGCGTGGCAGGTCGGACATGGCAATTGTTATCTTGTTATCTATAGAAGTCAGGGTGCTTGCATGGGCCGAGCTTCCCAGTAATAGCACGGCAACAGCGGCTATACGCAACGCATTGAATAGTACTTTCATGCAAGATCCGGTGAGGCGGCTGTATCGCTGGAAGATGGCACAGAGATCGAGCCGAGCAGTGTCGTAGTGGAGCGGTAATCTTCGAAAGGGAGCAGGAAACCTTTCATTGGAGCACCGTTCTGCCGTTGGTCGTCGTTACTTGCCATCAGGTCGTTCCACCGCCTGAACATGGCCGGCAATTCTTTTGGATCTCCGCTTCCCGGAATGTCCGTCGACATGAGCGTGAACACACGCTGGCGTAGATCGGCGGCGTAGAGTTGCCCGGTTGCTGCGATATTGATTTCACTGTCGATAGACATGCTGCGTTCATTCAGGTTAGCACTACCCACGGTAATGAATGCGTCGTCGATGATCATCAGCTTGGAGTGGATGTAGATCTCACGATAGGCCATCTTGCCGCCCGAATCGGGTCCGCTCGTGCGTAACCGCGCAACGCTGACTTCGAGCCCGAGCGTTCGGTCGAGGTCCTGCGCGCTAGGACGATCGATTACCTGGCCGCCGTTGACCCCTGGGTGAGAGTCTGGATAAGGTTGGCTGAGTTTGCCCTGATCCGCGAGATGTGCCTGGTCGGGCATGGCAGAGCCCTCCCCGAGTTCGGTCAGCGTATCGTACGTCCGTGGCACCATCTCCTTGCGCTCCGGATGCGGAATCACGATGAACAGGTGAAGTTTCGGGATTTCGGTGACTGGCTTACCAGACTTTTTGGTCCAGTCGGCGCAGAACTGCTGACGTGTCTGCTTCAGATGCCTTGCCCACTCCGGGTAAAAGAAGTACTGATTCTCGATGTATATGTAGTTGCGGGCACAGGCTGATGCCTGCAAATACACCTCCTTTATAGACTTTTCCTGCTCGTGGGCCTGCGTACGCACAATCTGAACAAGGTGAGCCGGATTTCCCGCGGCAGTTTGAATCTTCGCTGGCGGTTTCGGTGGGGTCGGATATGCAAGGCCGCCGCCAAGTGCTACAGACCATCCGTTCTCGAAGTTGTAATGCAATTGCGCGAGTGCAGGACCAACCACCCGACATGCGTAGTCCTGATAGGGACGGCCATGCAGATAGTGCTCGTGACCCAATCCCTCTTTCGGCTGCGGCTTCGACAGCTTTTGCTTCATGTCATCATAAAGGCGGCTTGGCAAACTCGCATTGCTTGGTGGTTGCTGCGTATCAGTCTCGCGATCCAGTTCAGCATTGATCTGATCGGGCGATAAGGTTTCACGCATGGGGTCGTCAACCGCATGAGCCGTCCGGTCCCAATAGTCCGTCACGGAATTAAGCCCCATGACATAACCGACCGCTGCGCTGCCATCGTCCCAGTCGTAGTCGATAAGAATTGGCTTCTGGTGATGGGTCGCGTACGCTTCCATCCCGCTGCGCTCATCGACGGCACTGAAGGTACTGGTGACGGGCTTGTCTTCTTCCGCAGGTGCAACCGACAGCAACTGCGTTGCGTCGGCTTCCGATACCTCACGTAATACGACGCGAAGTCGGGGATTTTTTCCGGCATCACTTTTTCCGCCCGGCAGATTTTCGGCCCACCAGTCCACACACCATTGATGGCGCGCGGGGTTGTTGTACGGATCCTTCTGCGTGAAGTGCTCGACAACCGGACTACCCACGCTACTCCAGCCTTTGTCGACGTCCGAGTAGCCGGGCATATTGTTCTGCAAGGCCGAACCTCTAGGCGTGGACCAGATCAGCAACCGCACCGTGACCGGGTTCTCCTTGCGCGTTGTGATTTCCTTGAGTAGCTCGCCGTAACGGATACCGCGAGGCCAGGTGTCACCCGAACGCTCAATTTCCATGCCGGGATCGAAGCCCCAGCAGACGATATCCACCGTCGCCTTCGCTCTTCTCAGGTCTTTCGCGATCGACTTGAATCCATCCTCACCGCAGATCATGAAGCTCAGGGTGTTACCCCGCGAAATCGGGATTTTGTCTCTCTTTTCAAGAAGCCACTGTAGCGAACCCGTGGCCATACGGGTCTGCTCATCGATCGCCACCTTCGCTGCCTTGTGAGTCTTGAGAGGGAAGTCTGCCACGGTTGCATCCTCATTCAATAGCGGTCGGCGCGCTCAAACTTGCCGCTCGCCCCGGTTTGTGATCTGGTCAACGTGATCGGGATCTGTTTCGAGCGCGTCCTTTACGTTCAGGTCGTACTCCGAGCCGTTGCTCAGTTTGGCCGTGTAGGCTGGTGTACCGGGCTGATGATCCTTCACGACAATCCGGCCGAACTCATCCGTCACACCCTCATCAATCTTCGCGCCTCCCTTGTATAGATCGTACGGCTCACTGGCAAGTTGATTCCCCTCACCCGGTAATGCGCCTAACGCGAAATGTAGCTGCTCCTTCTCTGGCGGCAACGCCGAAATGGCTGGCGTGCTGACATTGTCCGGCCCCGTGAACGCACGACTTGCCGAATGCACCACGAAGCCACCCGAGGTGCCGCTCTGGATCTGCCCGGAGGTCCAGCGGGTGTAGCTCCCGCCGCCGTTGATTTCCACTTCCTGCTGCGCACTGATGGTGACCTTGGTCGCTGTCACCGTGACGTTGAGCTTCGCGAGAAGATTGATGTTGTCCTTCAGCGCCTTGAGATCGATATCGCCGCTGGCCGCGATGAGCCGCATGCCTGCCTGATAGGCGAACAAGCGCAGCGCGTTGCGCGCACTGGCGAAGAAACCGCCTCCCGTGCTCACCGACACATGCTCGCCTGTCGTGATCGCAGTACTCTTGTCGCTGCTGAGGTGAATCTGCGCGGGCGTGCTGATCGCCACGCCGGCAGGGCTTGCCAGTACGAGTTGCGGTTGCGAAAGCTGCTTGAGCGTGCCGCCTCCCTTGATCGCCGCCGCCTGTGCCTTCAGCGATGTGGCAACACTCTTCTGTTCGCCATCCTGCGCACCTGCGGTTTGCGCACTCTGCGCGATACTGCTGGCCGTATCCTGCGCACCGGCCAGCTGCAGGTTAACCTCATCCACGCTGAATGCGTCACCTGTTGCGCCCGCGCGGGGATGCGTGGTCAGCAGCAGACCCTGCGCACCGCGTACCGCAGCATGCCCATCGGTGCGCAACTCAACGCCTTCGCCACGCTTGTCACCGCGGCCGGCAGGTTCCGTCACGCGTGTGAGGTAACTCATGTGCAGACCACTCTCCAGATGATCGCTGCGTATCTGGGTCTGCACCTGGCCCTGTGTGTCGTCCTTCAGCCAGACGTTGTTCTGCTCGCCACCGATTTCCTTGCTGACGAAACCCGACAGCGCCAGCTGGCCGGGCAGCGTCCATTGCGGAGTGTTGGTGCCGTTTCCCACGCGTCCGGTGATGAGCGGGCGGTCCGGGTCGCCGTCAAGAAACGATACGATTACCTCGTCGCCGGCCCTGGGCAACTGGACGCTGCCAAAGCCGCCGCTCGACCATGCCTGTGCGATGCGCACCCAGCAGGAACTGCTTTGGTCCCGCTGGCCGATCCTATCCCAGTGAAACTGGATCTTCACGCGGCCCAGCGGATCCGTATGGACTTCCGCTCCCTGTGGACCAACGACAACTGCGGTCTGCATCTGCATGACCGGCTTGCGATGCTCGAACGGGCTGCGATAGGGAATGTTCTTGCGCTGAGCTTCTATTTCGACAGAGAAGAAACCCTCTGAACCATCTGCGTGTGCCGTGGCTCCGACAGACGCGCTCCCCGTCTGCGCAGTTCTGGCGGCGGCCAGCGTTGCCGAAAGGCTATGGGGAAAATTCGCCTGCGTGGTCGACGTGGGTAGATTGTTCTCGATCAGCCACACCGTCTCGATCACTGCGAATTGCCGTTGATCGGCCGCGTCGCGGCTGTGTTCCGGATGATCGACCAGCTCGAACCAGCGACCCGCATCGATACCGCGTACCGAACCTACGCCAAAGAACCGCTTGGAGATCGATTCCCACTGCTCCATCCGAACCTTCGCAAGGTGGTCGCCGCGCCCCTGTTGCTGGTAGGTGTAGGGTCCGGTGTATTCATACACCTCCAGTTGCTCGGGAAGGTCGCCCTGATTGGGCATCGTTGGCGTCAGTGTGCCTTTGGGATTGTGTACCGATGACGGACTCTTGTAGTCGTAGGTACGCGTGGTCAGCGTCGTGCTTTGCAGAATACGGGTGCCCGCCCACTGCACCAGTGCATCGGCCTCGCTTTGGGTACCGGCCCGATAGAACTGGACCTGTTGAGGCGTCAGGGGATCCAGCGTCTCAAGCCGGTCCGTGATAACGAGCGTGTGTGAATTACCGCCTGCATCCTGTTTCCAGAACCCAAACAGCCCTTCGTTCTCCATCAGCCGGTGGGCAAAATTCCAGTCGTCCTCGTACTGCGTGCAGTAGGAACGTGATGGCAGCGGCTGGGAAAGTGCGAACTGGAAACGGCCTTGTGCCTGCGGATGCGTGTTAAATACGTCGGTCAGTATCTGATCCGCCGACTTGTCCTGCCAGATACGCTGATCGCGACGGAACCTGAGAAAGTACATCCAGGACGCGAAGCTGATCTGGTAACTCGTCAGGCCGCCATTTGCGCCAAGCCGGCGTGCCCCGTGCACATAGCCGTGATGTGGGAGATAGCTCTTGTCGGTTTGTTCGAGCCACAGTGTGACGGGCTGGGCGATCAGCTTCTTGAGCTGGATATCATCCCTGGTCGAGACAAGATCCACCGTAAATTCGAAATCACGCCCGATGCGCGAGCGGCCATACACCCGCTGCGGTAATAGCACGTTGCTGCCGAGGGGCGTGTCAAGTTTGACCAGCCGGTCCTGCTGGATTAAACCGCCCTGGATCGCCCCCGCGATGTCCTGCGCCCCCATTGCTATCCCCTTCCCGCATTATGCGTTTTGGATTATCTCTATTTACACGATATTCTCACGTTCAATTCTACAGACTATAAAAATGCGCAATGTTAATCAAGTTGAAACAAAAGGTAAGTTCATGTGGCGATTTAGTGGAGATATACACCGTACCGTGATTGCAGATGCATGAGATAAAACTCGCAAAGCAGGATTCACTGATTCCCGAGTAAATTCGGAAATGTCGCTTGCGACACGGCGTATCGCCAGCCTTGCGAACTGTGGCCGGACTAGCCTCTTTAGTCAGTAGTGCCACTTCGCGGTCGCGTATCAGTTTTTAGCCTGTCGTTCTATGGCGATTGCATTAGACTCCGTGCCCCAAAAAGACGGCGATGAGTCGGCTCGTCCAAATTGATGACAATCCCAGTGCGCACCGACAGCGCCCTAAAGATTTACTCCCGGGTGCCGGTATGCAGATCGGCGTGTCCATGTCACCGCGAGTTAGCCGGTACACACTTAAACGCCCGGACGCGATAAGTCGATAAAAGATTGAACAGTATGCAGATCAAGAAGACCAACGCGCTGACCGGCGTGTCATTAGCATCCATCGGGCTGTTGGCCGGGTGCGTCCAGTTCGTGTACGTGAAGGATATAGCTAGCGACAAGCCAGCATATCTCGCGACGCACTTCAGTATCGAATCATTGCCCGCTGGGGTACTCGACAAACTGCCAGCTCCTGGTACGCACACGCTGCCGTTCAAGGTATTGACGATGTCGGGCACATTCTTAGGGCACGTCGGTACGGTCACGATGAAGAGCGATTTCAAAGCCACGCTGATTAACGCGAAGACAGGGATTTGGTCCAGCAGGTCCTCGAAACGTCGGCTAACGATGTACCGAGCGGCGCGACTTTCAGCCTTTCGTACCTCAACATGTACAGCCTGAAACAGGAGACGGCATCGTACTCGCAGACGATGGCCTTCATTCCGTTCATCGTGCATGACAGCGACAATAATCAGTTCGCGTTCGATGCGCCGGAGGAAGATACAACGTACACCACGACATTCAAGATAGGCACGACGGTTCAATTGTCAACTTCCGCAGTACTGTATGGAGTTGTCACTCTGGCCACTGTTATCCGGCTTCCGAAGTCAACGCCGCGCTGACCGGCAAGGCGATCGACCTGGAGTGCGAGGACACCAAGGATGGCATCATCCAGAACAAAGCGCGTCGTACGTATCTGACCGAATATGGGATGGGACTCAATCGTTCGCTCGCGACGTCGACCGCGAAATTCGAATGGCCGTATAACGACTTCGAGAAGGACGGCGAGAACGCGAGTACCCGTTTCGGCAAGCCGCCGAGCGATAAACCCATCTGACCGAGACGCCGTTTCTCAAGCGTCAAACAGCTCGCGCTGGGCGCATCGTACTCTTTTGTATGCGCCGCACGCGAGTGTGCGGCAAGGCATGATCGGCACGGCCGACAGCCGGTTCGGGCACCTCGGGGACGCGTTTTTCTGGAGGCGTGACGGATACCTATTTATGGCTGTTCTCTGACGTGCTAAGCACCCGCTCCACATACCTTGCAATTATGTTGAGTCTGGCTGCAAACGCTTGCCACACATAGACGGTGTGGCAAAAAATGACCAGTATACCGTCAAAAATACCGTCACCTGACAGTGTCTGTAGCGAGACGGAGGTAGACCGTATTGGATGGACGTATCACGTCATGGGGTCATCATGTGGTGGCCTCGTCGCTCTTACCCCCGCACGGTACCAACAAGCGACGCGAGGGTCCGTCTTTATCTTGATCGATTCCCACGGATGATGAGCGCAGAGGTTCGGCATGTGATGCCTCAATTCGTGCGTACATGCGGTGTAAAACGGGCACTCTCGGCGTTTATCGGATACGTCAACGGATGACGTTTCGGAAAAACCGTCATCTTTGAGGTGCAACGACGTAAAGTGCAGCGCGGCGTGGAGTTTCTGGTGGCCGAAGTCGAACTCTTCGGCGTTGGTGCCACGGTGACCGTAAGACAGAATTTGATCTCGCCCGATCGTGTCGGGCTTCCCCCCGGCGGTTGACAAAATGCGGCAGCAGGACAGTTCGCGGATGATATCTCTGAGAGCTGTGGCACGAGTCGTCTCGTTGATTTGCTCCAGTCGATCCAACGTATCCAATTCAAAAAGAGGATTGTCCCGTCGACGGACCATGCTGCTGCGCATGAGGCTGGTTATGTGTTTGACGGCATTACCCATCGCCTCGTCGTTGGGGAAATGGTCGTCGGTTTGACGAAGCAGAGTCTCAATCAAATTCCACGATTGAGTGAGGTGGTGCGATGTTAGATGTGCCACGGTCGAACGCCTGCTCGCCGAATTGACTGCCTTCACCCCGTGAAGGATTCTCCAAAGGCCAGCGGGGGGATCCCTGTCCTGCAAGGCAGCAATTCCACACGCGATCGCGTCGTTGTCATTGATGTCAGGGACGATACGGCGGCAAAGCTTTAGAAGCAGTTGATAGGGCGCGATTTTAGGTATCTTTGAAAACTGCTTATAGGTATAAAGGTACCGGGATTCGATCATCCAGGCCAAGCCCTCCATGATTTCCAGAGTCCCAACTTCAGCTACAACAATTTCCTCGCTCGAACCCACCTGTATTCCGCATTCGACGAGTGTTGCCTTTTCCTCGTCTTCACCAGGAAGGCAGGCTGCCAGCGGCGTCTCGCGAGTGGTTGCACTGACGACTGAAAAATCTGCTCGCTCTTCCGACAACGGCCCGCCGTTAACTCGTTGCTGCCTTGCCGTAGCACGGTACGAATGGGTGCGCATCACGGCGTTGTTCGCGTTGTCGTTCAGCTTCTGCGATGCAACTGATTCGCCCGACGTGTCTATGGTGGAACGGAAGTGAGCCCACAAATGGATCAAGCTCGCAAACGCGTATATCCCGGAGATGGTCGAGATATTCTGCATGTAGTGAATCCATTCATGAAGCAATAAACTCGCCTCAGTCGGATTATCCAATCTGAGGTCAGCGTGTTCCTGGCTGATAAGGCTCGCAAGCTCTGGCGGGAGTTTGATGAGCATGAAGTCGGCGACGTACGAGGGGTTCATAACAAATGTGGAATTGTTGAAAAAGGGGAACATTCTTAGCAAGCGCCAATAGACTCTTCGTCGGTCTCCACTGCGAGATGTGCTGGTCAACTGGCATGACGAATGGATCCTTAGCCATCTTGTTCGATCGGAAGACTGGCACAGATCACGATATTTCGAGCTAGCCGCACGTGCCAGCTCGGTAAGGCGACCACTGTCGTGTCACGGAGCAAGTCGCCTATTGGCTCGTTAGGATTTCCCGCTTGGCGGCTGTGTCAGTAGGATAGGCCGTCCCTGCCGTCGCTCACCGTTTTTTGATGATCGAACCGCCGCCCGCTTCCATAAGAGTTGCACCGATCAAGACGCCAACGCCGTATGCGATGCCGGTTTTTCCTTCCCAGCTCGTAATCCAAGCGATAAGGCCGAATACAGCGATTAGCAAGTAAAACAAGATCGAAAAAGGACGTGTCCAGACGTTCTCGTCAATTGCTGCTGCGCCGTCCTTCTTGATGTCGTGGCATAACCTGCTTATCGTCGCGTATGAGAATGCGCCAATGGTGCCGAGCAGGTATCCTGCGACGCTTTTGAAAGCCCAGTCCGGACAGTGGACTCTGATCCATTCAGCGAGGGGGAAAAGTATCAAAAGCAAAGCGAAGCTAATGGAGGCAAAGACGATTTCAGACGTTGGTGGCTTGTTGTTGCTCAAGCTGTTCTCCAGTTAATTGCGTGTCGTTGATGTGGTAGCCATTAATGGCGAGTATCGCGAGAGAAACAATCCGCTTGTACCCGTTCGCGCACACGAGCATTTTTGACTAGCGGATGTATATCGGCTGTTTTCGTCGAAACTTAAGTGATGTTCGAGCTCTCAATTGCACAGATTCACGCAGCCTATACAGCGTTGGCGGCTATTAGGGTTGCGCGAGTGAACATGTTCGGGAAGTTCGGTTTTGCCAAGGGGCGTTGCATCTCTGTTGGCCATGCCGACATGGCAAGGATGTTCGCTCCCGTATCAGGGGCGTCCTTCCTCACGGTGAAATACCGCTCGCTGCGTCATCTGAACCAATGCTCAACATGAGCCACGGTAGCGTGGCTCTAAAGCTTTGCTCGTTGACGACGTTATCTGTGGTGAGTCTGAATTTTGGAACCCCACCTGGTGGAGTCCGGTTTGAGCAAGCCTTTCATCGAAACTGTCGTCGAGAATCCTCCCGATTGGGCACACGAAGTCATTCGCAACTGGGAAGAGATATTTGACCGAAGCGGCGTGGCGAATGTGATGCACTTTGTCACGCAGGAGGTATATGAGCCGTTGTCACAGATCGACATGCGCCAAGTCATCGGTCAGGACGGGCATTTTGCCGGCCAGACCTGGTTGGAGGCGGTAACGGACCCTCAGTGTGCGCCATCCAAAACGGATTCGGCCTTTCGAAAGTACGACGACAATCCGTCGTACTACTTTTCCGGAGAGGTGCAGAATGACATGTACTTCAGTTCATTGAATGGCGGACTGTGGTACTGCGATTCGGGTGGAAATCATCGGACCATCGTTGCAAAATTTGCGTGCGAATATCTATCTAATGAAAACGGCAGTTATCCGCTTGTCTGTGGAGTTTTAAAACATTCCTACGTCGCTGACCTTGAGACGTTGGATCTCTTCAAACAACTGTATGAGTTTCGTGACCGTGGTATTGACATCACAGTTGAGCAACGGCAGTTGAGTGACACTTTCATAGACGGAAAGCATGTTCTCGAATTCGAGTCGACTTTCTTTGTGTCTGATTCTCGCTTTGATCGGGACAATCTGCGTTCTCAATGGCTGTCTGCACAACAGTTCCGTCACTTTGCGTGTCACATTTTAAAACATAATGGCCGGATCGATCGATTCGAACGCCTGAAACACTACTGGCGGAAGTACCGCCGCAACGATTTCACCAGCCTTATCCTTCCACCGCAGCAGGCGCACGAATGGTTGGCCGTTTCCATGCGTGATCGATTTCATCGATGCGTAGCTCGATACCGCACGCGAAATCTACCTAAGCATTCACGATGAAAAAATCGGACTGGATCGGACCGCTGGTAACCCTGATCGGAGTCCCGGTCATTACCGGGCTCGCCAAATGGCCGCCGCATGAGACTGGGGACTGGGCAACATGGGCAGGAAGTTTTGGCACCATAGCCGCAGTTTTTGCGGCGATTCTTCTCGCACGTGAGGATGCCCGGCGTCGAATGCGGGAGCGCCAGGCGCTCATCAAGGGCATCCAGGGTGTGCTGCGAACTACCAGCTTGTTCGTGGCGCGGATCGAGAACGGGAGCCTCGATCGATCATCACTGGCACCTGGCGCTGAGGAGACGATCAGGAGCATCTACGTGCAATTTGTTGAGTCTGGTCGCAAACGCTTGGCCTGTATAGTTGAGGTGGTGAAACGGCGCCAGTATACCGTCAGAAATACCGTCACTTGCCGGTGTCTGCAGTGAGACGTCGGTAGACGGTAACCGGTCGAGAGGTTGCGCGTGCCGTCGCGAGTAAATGGCGACCACCATTTCAACGAGCATCGCCTATACCTTCTCGGCACGCGGCAGAACCACGGGCTTGCGTCGCTGGGTATTCCTGAGTTCAAGGCTCGCGATTTTGGGTGAGCTTTGATGCCGCGTATTCAATCAACTGTCCGGCCGAGGTGGCGCGAACGTGACCACCAAGTGGTTCGCGGATCGTCCATCCAAAGCCGGTTTTGGTAACACGGTAGCCTAACGCGGACAAATTTTTTATACCGCTTTCGAGTTGAACGTTCTCGCTATCCTTGTCGACCTCTTGAACGTGTTCGTCGAACGCAAGTATCGTTTGGCGAGTTTTTGATTGCGCATATTCGATCAAATCTTCGAGTGTGCGGACTTCGGCCCGACCACCTGGCGGCTCAGTGATTTTCCAAGCACCGACCTTCGCCGAAACCTTATACCCGTGTCGCGCAAGTTGCTGGATGCAACGATCGATTAACATCGCGGTTGAAACGGGCGTCGAGATGTTCGCTGGAAGCGATTCCTGGGCTGGGCGGACGGGTTCTTCACGCCTTTCAATGTTCGGCCCGGACTTGCAGCCTTGGTCGGCCGACCGGGACGGAGCTATTCCCTTTTGAAGGGCTGACTCAGGACTGAGTGATTTTTTTTCAGAAGCTGTGGCCTGAACCGCGACCGCTACGTGTTCTGCCTCTTTGACGGGTCGCACAGATTGGTCCACGAAGTTTGAGTCGGCAATTGTCCGGAAAACGTGCCGACAATGGGGGCAGGTCGCATCGAGTCGCCTGTATGCCGGCAGCCGCATCCGGCCGCCGCACTCAGGACACGGTACGATGGCCTTTACCTCAGTGGCTTGGCCTTCGGGCAATGCCGCGCGCGATTTGGACATCGATGCAACGACGGCTCCGCTGTTAGATTGAACCGTATTCGCCGGCGTGGGTGCGGAGGCTGCCTGGCTCGGAACCGAGATTGCAGCGATCCTTGCCTCCAGCTCGCCGATCTCATGCTCCAGCGGCTCAAACGGCCGCGCGGCCATGTTGTATTTCTGCTCCTTTTCCTTTTCATGTGCCCGGGAAAGAAAGGACGCGACGAGTATTGCGAGACAAACGAGACCGCCTGTCTGGAGTTCTGTCTTGAATATCATCAGCGTCCCTAGCCAGATAGCTAGGCCAAGCGGCGGAATCGGCAGTCGGCAGAAAAATAACAGCACTGCGAGCGAGCCAGCTTGCGGCCGCACCGGCTGCGGTCCGAGAGCAGCCAGTTTCGCCCGTGCAATGGCCAGTTGGCCCTGGATAGCAGTCAGTTCGGCTCGATATTTCAGTGTGCGCGCCTGCGCCTGCTGGGCGCGTTCGGCGTTACGCTTTCGCTCCTGCGCCGCGATTTCCTCACGCTTGCGCGTGAGGTCCGACTCGATCTTTTCGATCCCGTGGGATTCTCTCACGTCAATCAGCCGATACTCGCCGAGGACTGGCAGCATCTCCGCTATGGCGTGTCTCACGGTCGTCCGGAAAAACTCGCGGTTTGATGACAAGCGATATTTAGCGAGCACCCGGTGCGCAGCCTTCTCACAGGCATGACAATCGTCGACCTCTGCGGCAAACTCGATCACGAACGGAGTCGGCACGCCGGTCGAATGCAACTCGACCATTCGCTGGGACGGTGACGTGGTGGTTTTGCCGACTTTCACCAGGCCGTCCATTGAGGGATTGCTTGCAACGTAGATGTATTCCGCCATTTTCTTGTGCAGGGCCGCTGGATCCGGATTCGGCGTAGGAACGCTCAGAGGATGGTATTGCAACCTGTCTTTATTGGGGTATGACAAATCTTCGCGCAACATCACTTCTATCGGCAAGTTCTGCCCGAACTTGATACCTCCGGTTGGGGCGAATGCCTTATCTTTCCGCGTCACCCGACGCATCAGACGCTATTCTCCTGATTGCCTCGATATCTGTGTGCATCTTCTCGGCAGCCGAAGCGTTGGCTAAGTCCACGCTGATTCTCAGAAGAACGAATCCGCAGAGCGCCACGGCTTCCTTTACCCAGAGAAGCACGTCATAACCCATTCCTCGTTCATCATCGCTCAACTCGGGTCTCCGCCGATCCGTCACCTCCTCGAACTCAAGCAGCTGTACTGCCTTGGCGGTTCAATATCCCACACGCTACGCCGTGTCGGGACGTCAACAGGTTAAAGCGCTATCTCGACCACGAGTTATGTACTGAAAACGTATATACTTGGTTAGTATGTAATGACCAATGGAGGGCGCCATGTCGAAAGAGGCCGTTTTCACGATGAAGCTTGAACCCGAACTGCGCGATGCGTTCATGGCCGAAGCTGAGGCGACGCATCGGCCTGCGTCGCAGGTCGTGCGCGAACTGATGCGGGAATTCGTACAGCGCCAGCGGGAAGGGCGCGAGTACGACGAATTCCTTGGCAAAAAGGTTGAAGCGGCGCGTGCGTCCGTACGGGCAGGTCGAGGCAGCCCGAACGACGAGGTTGCAGCCCGGTTTGCAAAACGGCGCGCTGACGTCGCGGGCAAGGCATGAGGGTTATATGGACTCCCGAAGCCGAAGCTGATCGTGAACTGGTTTGGGAGTACATTGCCACGGATAGCCCTTCTGCTGCTGCGCGTATGGACGAACTGTTCGATACCGCTGCGCAACGATTGTCTGAATTCCCGGAACTAGGCCGTCTGGGCCGGATCCCGGGAACCCGTGAACTGGTTGCCCACGAAAACTACCAGATCGTGTACGAGGTTTCCGGCGAGCTAGTGTGGGTACTGGCGCTGGTTCATACCGCCCGGCTGTGGCCACCGTTACGCGGTGACTCTTGAGGACGGGTCGATCCCCGGAATCTGACTGCAAAAATCGCCTCTTTCGTGCATGCCTGACAAAGTTATTTGGGCGTTGAAGACGCGATTTGACCCTGGTAGCATAACGATACGAGTGAAAAACCGACCAAAAAGCCGGTTTCGGCTCGCCGCTCGCGCCGCAGCGCATGCCTGAGCAAATCCGCCGGAAGTTAGCCGGATTTCGCTTCGAATTTCTCCCGCTGACCCACCCGAAATGTCCAATGCCGCCAGGCAGGCGTTGCTGCGCGCTTTCATTTTTGTTAAGGATTCCTCTATGCCTACCATCACCATTCCGACGACAGTCGAGAGCACCCCAACAACCTTTACCCCTGCGTTCACGTTCGTTCCGCAAACCAACGACTTCGATGACGTCTTCGCATGTGCGGCGATGCTCTCTGGCAAGAAAATCGAAGAAGTCCGGGACATCGCTATCGCCAAAACAAAGCATCCAGCGCGAGGTCCGTACTACCTCGGCGAGTTGCAGATCGCAGCGCTGCTTGCCCAGTTAGGGCTTGTCGCGACCGTGTACAAGGAGATCAGTCGCGTCGCTGATATTCCCGATGTCGCCTTTCTGATGGTTGACTACAACGCCGACATGGAGGTCGGTCGGCACATCCTTTTCCATCGGGCGAAGGCTAGTCACGCCTCCGGCACGACGATCGAATACGCACTCGATCCGGCGCCATGGTGCAAACCCGCAGACCGTGTTCGAACCAACTTCAAGAGTATTGCCGGTCACTGGGCGATCGGCATCCACGCCATGAACGTCAAGGCGGCCAGCAAGTAGTCGCGCAGCCAGAGCCAAAGTTACCCATCGCACCGGGGCCAGTGTTGAACGCGCTGGCCTTTTTGCATTTCTGGCGGTGCCTATCGTGACCGCAAGAAAGCGTACAAGGAGAAACAGATGAATACCAACAACCAGAGTCCCGAACCGGGCACCGCACCGTGCCGCACCTTGCAAAAGCCGTCGCCGCTGTTCCGGCTGGGGCGAATCGTGGCGACCAGGGGGGTACTGGCGCATCTCGAACATCATGGCGTTGTGGCCGACCCGTTTCTCAGACGGCACGTAACCGGCGATTGGGGTGACGTGCCGCCCGAAGATGCAAGGTCAAACCGGCTGGCCGTACAGCATGGCTCGCGCATCCTGTCGTCGTATGAAGTGGCCGGCGAGCGGGTGTGGATCATCACCGAAGCCGACCGCAGTTCCACAACGCTGCTGTTCCCCTCGGAGTATTGACCATGCTGGCCATCCCAACCACCGTCACCATGATCGGAGCCGGGTTCGTACCGGCGTTCCGACGCGTGCAGCAATGCGACGACTTCGATTGCCCGTTTGCGGTCATCGCCATGATCTGCGGCACGACCCTTGAAGAAGTTCGCAACGTCGCCATCAGGCGGTTTCGGCATCCGGTGCACGGCCCATACTGGATAACCGGCGACTTCATCGCCCAGCTGCTTGCGCACCACGGCTACAACACAGGCATGTATGAAGAGCCTGCGTCAGCCAGCGAAATACCCGATCTGGCGATTGCTCTTGTCGACTACGACGAGCTCAGCAATCTTGGCCGGCACGTGCTGTTCCACCGCGCCCGCGCCAGCCAGGACCCAGGCGTCAAGGTCGAGTACGTGATCGACCCGGCGTACTGGATCGAGCCGCACGATTACGTGCGAACGAGCCTGCCGGACATCCACTGGTACATGGAGGTGTATCCGATGGGGGAATATGGCAGCAAGGTGATCATGCTGCTCAATCACACGCGGAAGGCGACGACATGACAGGCTCGTTTCCCGCCGCGCCACAAATGGCATCGCCTGACCTGGTTCGCCGCCCGTTGCGCGATCTGCTCGCAGGGTTGCCAAAATTGCCCGTGACGCAATCCGGCCAGCCCGACTACGCGCAGGCTGAGCCTGACCTGCTGGTGCAACTGGCAGAGTCGGCCGAACTCGTGCTTCAGATTGTGCACGACGGATTCTCGGCAATCGGGCTGCTTCATGCCTGCACGGCACAGCAGATCGCGGACGGCAACATCGGCGCGCATCATGCGGTCGCCGTTGGCCGGTTGCAGGTCGAACTGGGCGAAGTCCTCGCGTACGCGCAGACGCTATCGTTCGAGTGCCGCAGGTACACAGTCGACTACGTGGGCGACGGCAGGGGCGCCGATGATGGCTGATTCGCGTGGACGCGCGCAACTCACCGAGGAGCGTCGCCGGGTGCCACCGCCGTTGCTTCGGCGTCGCGTACCGGTGCGGCGACAAGCTCCGCCATCGTGACGCCGAGCGCCTTCGCGATTCGTTCGATGTTGCAGATCGAGATGTTGCGTTCGCCGCGCTCGACCGAACTGACGTAGTTCGGATGCAGTTCGGCCAGCTCAGCGATCTTCTCCTGCGTCAGTTCTTTCGCCTTGCGGATGCGGCGCATGTTGGCCGCAAACAGGCGCTGGACATCACACTTTTGAGTTGGGTTGGGCATGCCGGAAGTGTTCCGGCATGACTCGTTCAAGACCACACACTTTGAGTTTGGTTTGGAGTAAAGTACGCTCAAAAACCAAACTCAAAGTATTAATTTAGACCCGAAAGACGCCACGCTCACTCGGGCAGTTCAATCAATCTGACAAAAACATGCACATATACACAACACTCAGGACGGCGTTGCTGATCGCGCCGGCCATTGCTCTCGGGGTATTGCTGGGCGGCTGCGACAGGCTGGATACCTCGAAACCGAACGATGCTCAACTCAATACCGCAGTGCAGGCAATGGATGGCACGTGCCGGCAATGGACGGTCGGCGACATCAAACGTCTCGACGGCGTGCCCATCCGGGAGCCGGGCGTTGGGCCGATGTACGCGATCAAGTTCTCCGCTGTCGTCACGCTCACGGACCCCGATCAGTTCAGAACGTCCACCAACGAGGATGACTTTGCCGGATGTCCGACTCTGGTCGTTCTGCGGATACGTCAGGCCATGAACAGCACGAAGACAACAAACCGCTACCAGGTTCTCGACGCCGTTCCGCTGACCCAGAGTGACAGCGGATGGCACATGCTGAACAGGGATTACGTTTCCGCCGACGTCATCGCGGACACCATGCGCGTGATGAACATGGGCCTGAATTTCAGCGGCGATCAATCGCCGATAACGCCACTGTACGGGGATGGGCCGGTAGCAGTTAATTCGCCCGACAGCGGATTGCCGCCCGGCCTCTTTCACCGACTGGGTGAGAGGATTGCGTCGCTGTTTCAGCCTTCGTCGTCCCCGGTGGCTGCGACCGGCGCGACCAGCAACACGACCGATACAACCGATACGCAACCGTCCAGTGTCGCAACCGGCGGCGCTTCCCAGGTCTCTGGCGCCCCTTCATCGGCGGCAACCGTGCCTTCGGCGCAGGGTTCATCGGACGTCGCCGCGTTCGTCCCTGAAGCGACCGCTGTGGCATCTGACAGCGCCAGTGCTACGCCCGCAACTTCGGAGCCTGACACTTCCGTTGGCGGCCCCACTCCGAAGTTTGCCGACTATCCGTCCGGGCCGCTGTATAACGGCCCAGTTCACGCACTCGTTCCCGATGAGTTTGGAAAGGAATACAGAACCAACCTGTCCGCGGTCCTCGACTACTATGCGAAGGACTTGCGCGACCACGGGCGTATCACCCAGACACAGGGCATCGTCGCTGGCCACTACGCCATCGCGACATGGGGATGCGGTACGGGAGGGTGTATCACGGGTGGGCTGGTCGATCTGAAAACCGGCGAGGCCTATGAGCTCCCGGTCACCCTCGAAGGTGTCTCCCCGGTTAAGCCTGAGTACAGGGACGCTGATGGCGAGGCCAGGCCGGGGCAGGACGAAGATCTCGAAACGCGACCTGATAGCCGGTTGATGGTCGTTGCGGGCGTGATCAATGACGGCAATGATGGAGACGACACGGTGAAGTTTATCGAATTCACCGGGAGCGGCTTCAGGACCATCCTGTCAAAACCGTGGGGCCACGCGGAGGGTAGTACGCCAGCACCGGCACCGGGCAGCGCGAGCGCCGCTCCCGTCGCAGACGCATTGCCGCAAGCCGCGAAGCTTCAGTTACTGTTGCAGAAGGCGCAGGATCAGTTCCACGCTGCGCAATACGGCAGCGCTGTTGCGACCGCCGAAGCCATCCTGCTGCTCGACCCGTCCAACACGCAGGCAAAGCAGTTACGGGCCAGGGCGCTCCGCTCCGAGCAGGAGGCACTCGCCAAAGTGGCTCCGCCTCAGGCGATAGCGCGGGCCCAGACCCAGACGTCGACACCGGCACCGACGACGCCACCCGCGCCACAACCGGCGAACCGGACGCTGGTGCTGGCGGATCTCGAAGGCGACTGGCACGGCATCTATGAATGCGGTGCATTCAGTGGCTCAGGCTCGGTGCCCGATCTGGAGGCATGGTCTCATCACGTCAGGCTGACCGTCCGCAACGGACGGGCGCGGCTCGTACGCCAGTCACACGGCGATCACCCATACCGCGAGGTTCTGTCCGGCACGGTCGCCAACGATCTGACGTTGCGGTTGGGTGGCACCGGCCAGTATGCCGATGCGCAGCACGCGTGGACTACCGCCTTCACTGGACAATTTGCCGGGACGACGGAGCAGCCAGCGTTTCAGGCAGACGGCGCGCTGACGAACTGGCGCGGCGAGAAGACCCGCACGTGCCATCTTGCGCTTGGTCGCTAATGGCTCACCCGTCCGGCCGACACACTGCTGCCAGTGGTGTGTCGCGATCAATCCGGTTATCTCCGTGCCGGTGCGTGGTCATTTCTACAAGGCTGCTTTTGCCGACGAGGAGGCGTCGAATGCCACGGTTCTATTCATTGTCTCCGCTGGTCAATCTCACCGAGCACGGAGTAGTTGCTTACACCACCTTTGACTTGAACGATGTCGCGGGCATAGTCTTGCCTGGCAGGCGATCTGATCCGACTGTCGCCATACTTGCGATTTGAACCGCCCCGGATTTGCCGGGGCGGTTCAATTGTTGGCTTGGATTACGTAAGCGTGGAGGTCGTTAGCAGATGATTCCACAAGCGATGAGAACGTCTTAGTATCAGGATTCCATTCGAGAGCAACCAGCGCATCGACGTTTCCACGCAATTCCGCTCGGTGTGAGATGTTGGCGGGGGCGCTGTAAATGAGAACGGAGAAGAAAAAGCGACGATGCCCTTATACGGTAGGCTTTGCGTGAGGGCCTATACCCCTGCCGATACCATTAAAGATCCACCACTAGTCGCCTCTACGAATCGGATTCTAGAACGATGTTTAATAGCCAGCAGAACCCTTCAAACGATAGCGGCACGGTCATCGCCGAACTGCCCCGCGCTGTGCGGGTGCTGCGAGGCAAGCAGACGACGTCGATTAGAGTCTCATGCGACGTAGCCGGCTCTGTCTGTTTCATGCGGGCCGGCGCGAGTGGCCAGGGATCGCACCTCGTCCGCCTGCTCAAGCTCACTCCGCCTGAGCCATTCGGTGACGGCATTGTCGTCTTTGGCTTGAACGGTTCAATACTAGAGCGTCTCAGAAGGGACGACGCCTTTGCTGAGGCCGTCGTGGCACTGCTCAAGACCGGTTCGCGAATTACGCTGCAAAACAGCCAGTTGACATTCACGATCGGGAATTCAAACGCGAGCAAGTCGAAAGAGGCGTCTTCGTACTATGTCGGGACGGTGGCTACACGGCTCGAAACGGTCGCGGGCGCTTATGTGAACGACGCCACTGGTGTCGATCGGATTGGACGGCCTTATGTCGCTTATGCGATCGGCGCCAGTTTGGTGTACGGAGTTCCTCTTGCATTTCTGGAGTCGTCGCTAACACCTTTGACTATCGTGAAATATTCATTTGCGCTCGGCTTGGTGTTTGCGATCGCAGGGGGCGTATTCGTCATCCCGACGCATTTGCGCAATCACGCGCTAGGCGGTGCAGCCGCCTTTAACGCAGTCATCTCGGCGCTGATCTGTTCGATTTTCATTGGATCGGGGTTGGCTATGATCGCGAACACTTATCTGGGGGAGAAGCTATTAACGGCCCAGTTGATTCGTGTGGTGGGCACCACTGTCATCACCCGTGGAAAGCATATGAACTGCTGGCTGTATCTCGACAGGCCGTCACCGACTCTGGTGAGAGGCACGACATTAACGAAATTGCCGTTGACCTGTGGCGAGGCGCACTATCGGGCTGACCCACAGTCGCGCGTCTACGACATTAAACTGAATCCTGGACTGCTTAATGCACCGTTCGTCCAGTCAATCGAGGCAGTGGATGACGCCAGCGCTTACTGATCGAATGCAACTCTGCCCCAGCGAGCGTCACCGCAGCACCTGATTGCCTCACCGACCGGACTTCGCCACCCAGTCGGATTAAACATCAGCAAAAGGGCTCCCGATTCGCAATCTGTCTAGGCATGTTGGGGTTCATGGAATGGCTCTCGTTATGAAATACCGAGCCTCCCTTGTGAGGACGAGAGGCTTGGCAACGAACGTTTCCTTGCGAGCAATGTGGCTCGTCCTCGTGGGTCGGTTTATCTGGTCGCATAAGACTCTGTTTGGGCCACAAACGGCCATTCGACCTGACGGTGGGAACAAATCTTCCGTGGTCGGAATTGGACTCTCAAATTGTCAGGTCACGGATTTGCCCGTGGCTAAGCGCCGCCGTATGCTGCGATACAAAAGGCCCGCATGGAATCGCGCGACTGACACGTTCAACCAGGCCGAATGCAGCAGATACTGCACTAGTCAAAAGGAGAGCGTAACAGTCTGATGCCCCGGAATTGCGCCGCGACCGTTTTGGGCAAGAGCGGATAGGGGAAGCGTTCAATGACGGGCATGCGAATCGCCCTGATCGCAGAGATCACTTCAAACTAACGCAGCATTCGACTATGCGCCATAGATAAAATAGACAGGCCGGCAAACGACTTCAAACGGATCCTGTGACTCTTTAAGATAAGGCCGTTACATTCTGCGTAACTTTTTGAAATATTACATTTTCATTTTTGTGTTGACGGATTGCATCGATAGATGCAAATTTTAATCTACGAAGTATTAAGTGTATAAAGCTCTGAATATCTGGCGTCGATTGTTAATTTATTGCCGCTGGTGAGCGCTAATAAAACATAGATATTCACTGGTCGAGACTGTTTCAAAACGTGAGCCGCTATTGTTCAACAAAGAAGCCGTCTATCGGAACGTTCTGTGTGGGCTCATGGAAATTCGGGAGAGGAGATGAGGGGCCTCGAAGCCGATAAGTTTCGAGTTTTGACACGTCTAGCCAATGGCGGTGATGCTGGTCGTCACCGATGGTGGCGGGCAGTTCAGATTAGCGCAAAAGCTGGCGTGAACCAGAGATCAAATAGGACCGGTCTGGCTCAATTATCGCGGCTATCTCATTTTTGCCGACCTTGTCTGGGGTTGGTCAGCTTATTTTATGCTCTATACAAGTCACCTCTTTTAAGAAGAACGCAAGATAATAAATGTGCCTGAAGCTGTGTGGGGTTTTGTGCGGCGCACATTGCGAAAGAAAACTTTACCTAGTAGATGCACGGGTGCAATGTTTTCGACACCCGAACACCTGTTGAGATATTAATTTTATGATTTTCGGCAAAGCAGATTAAAATTCACTGGATTTTACGTTCTTCTTTAAGCACAAATTATCGGCCTTGTCATGTCAGATTTTTATTCGCAATTCTTCCGGGATATGGTAGCTAATGCTTCGCGGGCACCGTCGGAAAAATTCTTTGGCGTCCGGATCGACGGAAAGATTGAGTGTGTAAAGAAAATGATTTCTGGCTTGTATAAATATCAACTCGCCCGGAATAAGGCGATTTATCTGTTGTGTACGTTATTTTTTCTGCTACTACCTTGTGTTATATCGACTTTTGCGAGTGCGGAAGTTGCAGTGCCATCATTCAGAAATTTTCGTGATTGTGACGTCTGCTCGGAAATGATTGTTCTTCCGGCTGGAAAATATATGATGGGCGCAACTGAAGAAGAATTCAGAGGTGAGGATAATTACAGATTCATGTATCAGGATGAAATCCCGCGACATCTGGTCAATGTGAGTTCATTTGGTATCGCAAAATTTGATGTGACACGGGGGCAGTTTTCAGTTTTTGCCAAGGAAACCCGATTCGAAGGTAAGGGATGCAGGATTTTCGACGGGGGAAAGTGGTTTTTCGACAAAACAGCTGACTGGGAGAATCCGGGATTCAGGCAGTCAGAACAGGACCCTGTGGTTTGCGTCTCCTGGAATGACGCCCAGAAATTCATTGCGTGGATTAATTCAAGAATCTCCAATGAAAGCACACATAGGTACCGCCTGCCTGCCGAGACTGAATGGGAATACGCTGCGCGAGCAGGAACAGACTCGGCCATGTATTGGGGCGACGATCGATCGAAACAATGTAAGTATGAGAACACCCGGGATCTCTCAAAGGAAAGAGCTAACCCGATCGGTCCATATGTGAATTGCGACAGCGGGTACGTCAGAACATCACCCGTTGGATCATTCCAGCCCAACCCATGGGGATTATTCGACATGCTCGGCGATGTTTATCAATGGGTTTCGGATTGCTCTGGTCTAGGATATACCACTCCTTATCGCGAGACCCCTGAGTCGATTGCTATATCGTGCTCTGCCCGACGCACCCGAGGCGGGAGCTGGGCGAGCATTCCATTTGCTGTGCGTGCAGCCGACAGGGCCGGAAACAAGATTGATACCCGAAATAGTTCAATCGGGTTTCGCATGGCCACAACTTTATCAAATTAAATTGAAAAGGACGTGATATGAGCGGAATTGAGGTGTTTCAGACGGATGTCAACGTCGGCTCTTTTGCGGCTACATGGGCTACGTTTCTATCGTCATTACAGAATGCCACTGCACCGACGATTGCGACGGGACTCACGTCACTAATGTCGGCGCTGACAGCATTTTCTGAAAGCCCTGCGATGTCTGCGTTTTCAAACGGAACAGGTTTCGTAGCCAACTCGGCCGCCTTTTATCAAGACTACAATAACTATGAATCCGCGATTCAGTCCAACGATGCGGACGCGGCGAGCGACGCGTTAACTTCCATGACATCCGACGCCTTTGGTGCAGTCGGGTCATTTGCTGGAACAGCTGCAACGGGCCTCACCACTGCGTCGCTCAGCACCTTGGAGGGATTGGGATTTTCGACAGGCGACGCTGCACTCCTTGCCGAAATTGGAGAGGTGGCCACCGGGATCGGAGCCGGAGTTGCTCTGTTTCAGGCAGGTAGCAGTGCTCTCAATGGTATTACGTACTATTTTCAGAATCTGGATAACCAGATGCAGGATTGGCTATCCGATCCTGGCAACTACTATCAACTTCCCATGAACGATCCGGGTAGTAGTTCGGACCAGTTTGTCATGCCGGGCCAGACTGGGGACACCATCACGGAAACCGCATTGGGCGGCGATGCTTTTCTCTACACAGAAGAGAACAGTCAGGGGACGCAAACAAGTAGTGTCGAGCTGGCCGAAAATGGCACATCAGATGTCGAATCCGAATCGATCACCGGTTTGGGGGTTGTTTCCAATATCAGTAACGCAGACATCACTACCGCAGCGGGCTCAAGTGCGACGATTGGCGGTAGTGCAAATCTCGTTACGGAGGGCGCAGGCTCGACCGTAACCTTGAGCTCCGATAGCGGCGACGAAATCATTGATGCCGTGACGAGCCAGGATATTACGATCTCAAACGGCACGATCGACGTAGCTGGCGTGAGCGGCAGTGTGAGCGCCGGCGTGACCGATACTGTCACGCTCAATGCCGATGGGTCGTTCAGCGTGGCCGTGCAGAATGCCAGCGGCACACAAACGGACAACGATACATTTAGCTCGACCGGTGAACTCACGCAGGATCAGCAATTCAGCAATGGGTATATCGCCGACGCGATCAACTACACAAATGGTGTTGAGACCAGCGAGAACTTCTACAACCAGGCCGGACAGGAAACTGCGTCTACCCAGTTCAATACCGACGGTTCGTCCACGGAGATGTTCTACGATCCGTCGACCGGCACACTGACCAGCGAGAACCTTGTCAACGCGGATGGCTCTCAGACCGACTACACGTTCAATAGCGACGGCTCACAGAGCGTGATCATGCTTAATTCAGACGGTCAAGAAACCGAATCGGCACAGATCAACGCAGATGGTTCCTCCACCGATTCGTTCTACGATCCAGGTACTGGTGCCTTGACGGGACAGGCTTTCTTCAATACCGCGAGTCAGGAAACCGAGTCAACCCAGTACAACGCGGATGGTTCTTCTAACGAAGTGTTCTATGACCCATCGACCGGCGATGAGACTCAGGCCGTATTCAATCTCGCCGATGGCGGCTCACAAGATCAATTTTTTACCGGGCTCGCAAGCGGCGTCTCCGAACTGATACAGAACTACACCGGCGCCAACGGAACGGGCACCGAGACGTCGCAGATCACGGACTTTACGGCTGGCAATTCGGCGGAGCAGTTTTATACCGGACTGCCCACTGGCGATTCTTCGATAACGGAAGATTTCAACGGGTCGAATGCTACCGGTACGGAGACCGAGGCCACGTATGACCTGACGTCCGGAGGTTCTCAGGATCAATTCTTTACAGGGCTAGGTGCCGGGATATCCGAGCTGATACAGAACTATACCGGTGCGAACGGTACGGGTACGGAAACGTCGCAGATCACGGATTCCACTACAGGCAATTCGCAGGAGCTTTTCTATACAAGTCTGCCCACTGGCGATTCTTCGGTTACCGAATACTTCAGCGGCACAAACGCGACTGGCACCCAGACAGAGAACCTCATCAATTACACAGATGGGGGTTCACAGGAGCAGTTACTCGCGGGACTCGGCAACGGTCTCTCATATGAGGCCGAAGAGTTCTCGGGTGCGAACGGCACAGGCTCGTTGACAGGGCAGCTCTTCGATTTCACTGCGGGCAATTCCCAGGAAGTTTTGTTCACGGGTCTGCCGAGCGGCACATCGTCGGAAACGGAAGACTTCAGCGCTACCGGAGCCACCGGAACACTCACTGAGAATCTCTACAACTTCACCGCCGGAGGTTCGCAGGCTCAGTATTTTACGGGGCTGGGAAGCGGCATTTCCGAATTGGTCTCCGACTATACTGGCGCGAACGGTACGGGTGCCGAAACTTCCCAGATCACGGATTTCACCGCGGGCAATTCACAGGAGCTTTTCTACACGGGTCTGCCCAGCGGCGATTCTTCGGTCACGGAATATTTCACTGGCACAGACGCAACCGGCACGCAGACAGAGAACCTCGTTAACTACACGGATGGTACCTCGCAGGAACAACTGCTTACTGGGCTTGGCGATGGCCTCTCCTACGAAGCCGAAGCGTTCTCGGGTGCGAACGGCACGGGTACGCTGACTGCACAGCTACTCGACTACACGGCGGGCAATTCCCAGGAAACCTACTACTCTGGCCTGGCAAGCGGCGAGTCGTCGGAAACGCAGTACTTTAGCGGCACAAACGCCACGGGTACACAGACCGAAAACCTCTTTAACTTCACCGATGGTGGCTCGCAGGTACAGTATCTTGCAGGTCTGGGTAGCGGCCTGTCTGAGTTGGTTGATCAATACAGCGGCTCGAACGGCACGGGCTCTCTCGACTGGCAGATCAGCGATTCCACCTCTGGAACTTCGCAGCAGACGTTCTACTCTGGTTTGCCCAGCGGTGAATCGTCTGAAACGGAGTATTTCAGCGGTACGAATACCACGGGGACCCAGACGGAGGATTTATACAACTTTACCGATGGCGGCTCGCAGGTCCAGTATCTCGCCGGCCTGGGGAGCGGGCTCACTGAGTTGGTTGACCAATACAGCGGCGCGAACGGTACCGGCTCGCTCGACTGGCAGATCAGCGATTCCACCTCCGGAACTTCGCAGCAGACTTTCTATTCTGGCCTACCCAGCGGCGACTCTTCGATTACCGAATACTTCAGCGGCGAAAATGCCTCAGGCACACAAACCGAGGATCTGTACAACTTCAGTGCCGGTGGTTCGCAGGTCCAGTATCTCGCGGGCCTGGGGAGCGGGCTCACTGAGTTGGTCGACGATTACAGCGGCGCAAATGGCACAGGCTCCCTGAACTGGCAACTGAGCGACTCTACTTCGGGCACTTCACAGCAAACGTTCTATACCGACTTGCCGGCCGGAGACGCGTCAGTTACGGATATCTTCACCAGTACGAACGCGACAGGTCTGCTAACGACCCAGTCCGTTTCCGAAACCAATGGCGACATCGCAAACTTTACATTCGACTATAACGCGGCTGGCGACGAGACCTCGTACCAGGAGAAGCTCTATAACTCAAGCGGAAGCGAAATCGGATATGGGGATTTCGATCCCGATGGCGACCCCATCGGCGGCGACGGAGGCGGGTATTACGGTGGTGGCGGGTATTACGGTGGATATGGTTTTGCCGGTAAAAAATCGACTGTAAAGGCTGCGGTAGGCAGCAGCATCGGATCGATCGCCCAGGGCGACGTGACAAAGGGCAATGAGGCTGGCGCCGCGGCGGCCGAAACCGCTCTTCAGCAGGCTCACGATACCGCAATGGCAACGCCAACGGCCGGAACGGGTTCCTCGGTACTCGAGGGTGCGAAGTGGGATAGTCAGATCATTACCTGGAGCTTCGCTGAAGCGCCGGACGCGAGCGGCTCCCAATCAGGTAGTGCTTCGGAAGCCGCCTACGAGGCCGACGTCGAGCAGGCGTTCGCTACCTGGGCAGCGGCGTCGGGCATCACCTTCAAGGAAGTCTCCGGTTCGGCCCAGTCCGACATCAGCATTGGGTGGAGCGACCTCAATACAGCGAGTACCGGCGTGGTGGGCTATACGACGTACCAGGCGCAGAACGGACAGATGGCGCCCGGTACAAACATCGAACTCGAAAGCCCTGATCAGGATGCACTTGTCGCTGGGGCAGATGGTCAACTAACATACTCGGGCACCGAAGCAACCCTTGAGCAGGTGCTACTTCATGAGATCGGCCATGCGCTCGGTCTGGCTGACAATTCCGACCAGAACTCGATCATGTACTACGACCTGACGTCGAGCAATCGCACGCTGGACAGCACCGATACCGCGGGAATCCAGTTGTTGTACGGTTCGGGATCAGTTCCACTTGCACCCAGTGCTTCAACTGCGCAGCTCGCCCAGTTAATTCAGGCCATGGCTTCGTATGCGCCAGCGCCAGCCGGCGTGACGGGCATTGCCGCCATCGACCAGCAGAACGTGCAAGCACAACTTGCGATGTCGGCACATCAGGCCTGAGCGGGGACGCAGAACGCACCGCGGGTGGTCGCAAGCATGCGACCACCCGCGTACGACGGCTTGTATCAATTGCTTATGGTCCGGCAGCGTTCGCTTCGGACCTACCGGGGATTTTCTGTGGTCAACACGCTTCATCTCATTTCGGGTTTGCCGCGTTCCGGGTCAACCCTGCTTTGTGCCCTACTGCGCCAGAATCCGCGTTTCAAGGCGGCCATGACGAGCCCAGTCTCGTCTTTGTGCACTGCGCTTCATAAAAAAATGTGTGGCGGAGAGTTTGCTGTGTTTTTCGACGACGCGAAACGCGCCGCCATGTTGCGCAGCGTGTTCGACGCCTATTACGCAGACGTCCAGTTTAGCCAGGTGGTATTCGACACCAACCGAACGTGGACCGGAAGAGCGGCTTTACTTGGAGAGTTGTACCCCGCGTCCCGCATCATCTGCTGCGTGCGCGAGACGGGCTGGATCATTGACAGCATCGAACGGATGCTTGCGAAGAATCCGCTGCAGCTTTCGCGTATGTTCCAGTTCCAACCCGGGACATCGGTCTATTCGCGGGTGGAATCGCTCATGAACTCCGAGAGCGGACTGATCGGCTTGTCATGGAGCAATCTGCGTGAAGCGTGGTTCGGAGACGAAGCAAGACGACTGATCATCGTCCCCTACGACCATCTGGTACGCGCCCCGGAAAGGACGCTGCGTCGACTCTATGATGCACTGGGCGAACCGTGGTTTAGTCACGATTTCGACAACGTCGTATACGACGAACCCGACTATGACGCGCTGCTCGGCATGCCGGGCTTGCACAAGGTTCGGCAGAAAGTTGAGCATCAGGAGCGCAAACCGGGCATTCCGCCAGATATCTTCGCGAAGTTTGCGCATACCCACTTCTGGGAGAAACCCGAGCTCAACGTACGGGACGTACCGATTCTTTAAGGCTTGCACGTGTATATGGGCCACTCGAGGCGGCGTTCGATGCGGCAGCCCGACAGATTGAGCAGCACTTTTTCTGGCTAAATAATGGGCATTGAAGAACAACCAGAACAACTGGAAGATGCCGGCCTTGCCGCACTTGTATTTATCGCGCGCTTTCACGGCATTGCGACGGATGCGTCCCAGTTGAGGCACTCAGCGGCGGTCAGGAGCGAGGCGTTCTCCGAGGCTGATCTTGTGTTGTCTGCACGAAGCATCGGACTCAAGGCACGTGCAGTTCCGTTGCAGCCCGATCGCATCAGCAAAACACCGTTTCCTGCCCTTGTCATGGATCTAACGGGCAGGCATTTTATTCTGGCAGGATCGGACGGCAATACTGCACTTCTGCTCGAGCCGGGTATGCGGACACCCGCAGTGCGTCCCGCCCGAGAGGTCGCAGAACGTTCCAGCGGCCGCATGTTGCTGTTCACTTCGCGGGCGTCCCTGGCTGGCGAGCTGGCTCGCTTCGACTTTTCATGGTTCATCCCGGCTATCGTCAAGTATCGAAGGCTTCTGCTCGAGGTACTTGGTGTGTCTCTTGTCCTGCAGCTTTTCGGCCTCGTCTCACCACTAATGTTTCAGGTGGTCATGGACAAGGTCCTGGTCAACCAGACATACAGCACGCTCAATGTCGTATGCGTAGCACTGCTGGTTAGTTCCATATTCGAGGTTTTGCTAACCGGACTGCGCAATTATGTCTTCGCGCATACGACTAATCGCATCGACGTTGAACTGGGTGCGCGTCTTTTCCGGCACCTGGTCACACTGCCGCTAGCTTATTTCGGAGTGCGTCGTGTCGGAGATACGGTTGCGCGTGTCCGGGAACTTGAAAACATCCGGAATTTTCTGACCGGACAGGCGCTGACTGCGCTGATTGATCTGACGTTCTCATTCATTTTTCTAGGGGTGATGTGCGTGTACAGCGTCTGGCTGACGCTGATCGTTGCGATCTCGCTACCGGTCTACGGCGTGATCTCGGCCAGCATGATCCCGGTGCTGCGCGCACGCCTGAACGAGAAGTTCGCCCGCGGAGCGGATAACCAGTCATTTCTCGTCGAGGCTGTCTCGGGCGTGGAGACCGTCAAGTCGATGGCAGTCGAGCCGCAGTTCGTCAAACGCTGGGAGACGCAACTCGCGGCCTATGTCGCGGCGGGTTTTCGGGTGAGTTCTCTCGGCAACCTTGGCCAGCAACTGATACAACTGGTGGGCAAGCTGGTGACCTTGGGCACCCTGTTTTTTGGAGCGAAGCTGGTGATCGACGGCAAACTTACCGTCGGGGAGCTAATCGCGTTCAACATGATGTCGCAGCGTGTTAGCGCGCCGGTCCTCCGACTCGCACAACTCTGGCAGGATTTCCAGCAGGTGGGTATTTCGATGAGCCGGCTGGGCGACATCCTGAATTCGCGTACCGAATTACCTCAGAGCCGTCAGGTGCTACCCGCGCTCAAGGGCGACGTCAGTTTTGAGAACATCCGGTTTCGCTATCGCCCTGACGGCCCCCCGATAATCGACAGCGTAACGCTGAACATCGACGCCGGCCAGGTAATCGGTATAGTGGGGCGCTCCGGTTCGGGGAAAAGCACGCTGACGAAACTTCTGCAACGTCTCTATCTCCCTGAGCAGGGAACCGTGCGCATCGATGGCATTGATCTGGCGCTGGCGGATCCGGCATGGCTACGCCGCCAGATTGGTGTGGTGCTGCAGGAGAACCTGCTCTTCAACCGCTCTGTCCGCGACAACATTGCCTTGATCGACCCTGGTGCGCCACTCGCGGCGGTGATCGCCGCAGCGAAGCTTGCTGGCGCGCATGACTTCATCTGCGAAATGCCCGAAGCCTACGACACGATCGTCGGGGAACACGGTTCGAATCTGTCGGGGGGGCAGCGGCAACGTCTGGCGATCTCACGAGCACTTATGACCAACCCGCGCATTCTCGTATTCGACGAAGCGACGAGTGCGCTCGACTTCGAAACGGAGCGTGTTATCCAGAGCAACATGAAGGCGATGTGTGCGGGACGCACGGTTATCATCATCGCGCACCGGCTGACCGCCGTCAGGCACGCTGACCAGATCGTCGCGATGGACAAGGGGCAGATAGTTGAGCGGGGAAACCATTCCGAACTGCTTCGGCTCGGGGGCTACTACGCTCACCTAGTTTCATTGCAGGACGGTTAGCCATGAAATTCTTGAGATTGCAGGCTTTCGGCGACCTTTGCGCGCGGTATGCCTCAGTGTTTCGCAGTGCATGGGCTGTTCGGCACCAGTTTGACTCGCCTGACCGCGTCGTTCACGAACTCGCTTTTCTGCCCGCACAGCTCGAACTGGTTGAGACGCCGGTTCATCCGGCACCGCACTGGGCGATGCGCATCATCGTCATCCTGGCACTGCTGGTATTGCTGATTGGCATCTTCGGCAGACTGGACATCGTCGTCTCGGCGACGGGTAAGTTTGTGCCCAATGCGCGCGTCAAGGTGATCCAGCCCGCCGTAACCGGGGTGGTCAGAGAAATACTGGTTCAAGACGGCGAGCAGGTTACGGCCGGTCAGTTGCTTGTGAAGCTCGATACGACTCAGGCGGCGGCTGACGCAGACAAGGCGCGTTCGACGAGGCTTGATGCGGAACTCGGCGCAGCCCGCGCAAACGCGCTGCTGGCCGCGCTAATTGACAAGCGGCCACCGGTGGTCGCTGGCGTCGACGGGGCGCCGCGGGAGCGGATGCAGGAGGCCCAGCGTCTCGCGGACGGCGCGTTCCGCGAGTATCAGGACAACATAGACAGCGCCCAGGCCGAACTTCTCAAGCGCGAAGCTGACCTCGACAGCACCCGCGAGGAGGTGGCCAAACTTCAGGCCACGGCCCCCCTCGCACGGCAGCAGGCGAATGATTATCGTTCGCTCGCGGGAGATAAATATGTTGCGCAGAGCGACTATCTCGACAAGGAACAGACGGCGCTTGGTCTCGAACACGAACTGGTCGCACAGCAGAGTCACGCCCGTGAACTGGCCGAAGGCATTGCCGAGCAGCGCGCGGACATCGAATCGACCTCGTCGAAATTCCGGCATGACCAGCTCGATGAATTGGAAAAGGATACCCAGCAGGCCACGCAAAGCCGGGATGACGAAACAAAGGCGCAAACCCGTCAGGCGTTGTTGAGCCTTACTGCCCCGGTGTCCGGAACGGTTCAGCAGTTGGCGACGCACACGCTGGGAGGCGTGGTGACGACGGCCCAGTCCCTCATGGAGATCGTGCCAGCAGATACGTTGGAAGTGGAGGCGCAACTCCAGAACAAGGATATCGGTTTTGTCGACGTCGACCAGCCGGTCGCCATCAAGGTCGAAGCGTTTCCCTATGCCCGCTATGGATTTATCACCGGTACCGTGGTGTCGGTGTCAAACGATGCTGTACAGGACAAAAAGCTTGGCCTGACATTCCCGGTTCGCATCCGGCTGTCGACCAACAGAATTCGTGTGAAGGACAAATGGATCACGCTTACTCCCGGCATGCAGGTCACGGCAGACATCAAGACCGGTAAGCGGAGCGTGGCAGGGTACTTCCTTGGTCCACTGGTGGAAAGCGCTCAGGAGAGTATGCGTGAGCGTTAGGCGACGACTGGCTAAAGTTGCTGTGGCAGGGCTGCTTGTGGCATCCCCGTACACGCACGCTATTGACGTTCTGCGCACCGAGGGAGGGATTTCGCCAACTCCGGCTGGTGTGATCGTGCCGGACCCGAACGGATGCCAGTTCGGGGCGCCGGAACAGCCCCTGCTGCTGGCGGAAGCCGTTCAGCGCGCGCTATGCAGCAATCCTAAAACCCGCGAAGCCTGGGCGGACGTCAAGGCCCAGGCGGCGGGCCTGGGTGTCGCGCGAGCGGCATATCTGCCGACAATTACCGGTAATGGCCAGGTTGTGCGCGACGATTCCATTACCGACGTAACAGGGCATCCGACTTTGAGTTCGGCGACTCTTGCCACCATCAATTCCGAAAGCGTGCAACTGAACTGGACGCTTTACGACTTCGGCGCACGTGCGGCGGCAGTTCACAATGCTTCGGCCCTGCTAGCTGCCGCCCAATCGACCGAAAATGCAACATTGCAGAGTCTCTTCGTCGCTGTTGCAAAGGACTACTATGCCGCGCAAGCGGCCTCCGCTGCGCTCGCTGCGGCGGTTGATATCGAGCACATGGCTGCTGACAGCGCGAAGGCTGCATCTGCACGTGTCGACAAGGGTATTGCACCCATATCGGATGCGCTTCAGGCAGAGACCGCGTATACGCAGGCCGTGCTGAACAGGATCAAGGCGCAGGGTGCCTGGCAAACGGCAGCAGGCACCTTGGCGTCCGACATGGACCTTTCCCCGGACATACCGCTGGAACTGCCACTTGTCACTGCCGGGGTGCAGCCTGATGCGACCTTTACGCAATCAGTAGGCGAACTCATTGAGGACGCCAGGCGCGATCATCCTACGGTGCTGGCCGCGCAGGCCCAGGTTGACGCAGCGGCGGCGAAGGTCGACCAGACACGTGCAGAGGGCTTACCGAATATCAGCCTGGTGTCCAAATACACGCGGGACAACCAGCCGGCGAGTCTGGGGCTCGGTATCCCGGAATTTCCCGCCACTGGACACGAATGGTACGTTGGAGTACAGGTAACGATTCCGTTCTTCGAGGGCTTTGGCCGCATGTATCAGGTTCGCCAGGGTCGGGCCCAGCTTGAGCAGCAGGAAGACGCACTCGACGACGCGCGTCGACAGGTCGGGCTGGAGGTCTGGAATAGTTACCAGGCGGTTCAGACTTCGATCGACAGCGTGAAGGACAGCGCGGAACTACTCGACATCGCACAGCGATCCTTCACCGCTGCGCAGCACCGTTATCAGGCCGGCGTAGGAAACATCCTCGAATTGCTCAATGCGCAAACCGCTCTGGCCAATGCGCAACAACAGCGTGTCCAGGCTCTCGCAGACTGGCGTGCGGCGCGGCTGCGGCTCGCTGGAAGTCTGGGAAGGCTCGATCTTGATAACGCGAGGGAGCGTTGACCATTTCGCAAGTGTGTCGTCCTGGAGAAACAGGCAATGAGTATTCACGGAGCAACGATGCCCTTCGCGAACCGCTTGGCATCTTCGGTCAGGTGCGCATCATCAACACTCCTGTTTCTTGTTCTGTTCATGCTCGCTGTGCCCGTTCTTTGCGGATGCACGTCCAACGATATGCCCGCCGCGGCGCGAAAGTGCCCGACGACAATCGAGGCGCAATTACCAATCCGAGAAGTGGACCGTCGATTCGTTACGACTGTCAGAATAAATGGTCACCCCGTATCGATGATGATCGACACGGGTACAACCATGAGCACGTTGACGTCACATGCTGCCGCGATGCTTCGATTGCCTTACGATGAAAATCGCATGGCGGTTGTGAACGGAATCGGCGGCAAACTTGGACCGCAACACCTCATGGTTGCGCGCTCGATTCAGTTCGGTACCCAAAACTGGGAAGACGTGCACCTGGTTACAGCAAATGTTCTCGGTCCCGACGACCTCGATCCCACTTTGCCTTCAGGCTCGATTGGAGCCGATCTTCTATCACGCTATAACGTAGTGCTGGATTTTCCGAAGCACACGATGACTTTGTACACCCTCTGTGACGGCCCGTTCGCACCCGAGACTGGCGACTTGCAGGTGCTCGAACTTGAGCGTCCTTCGATGGACTCACTCCGAGCTATGCTCATGATCCGGATTCGCCTGAATGGCCATCCGGTCCACGCCTTGATAGACACGGGTTCATATCGTACGTCGGCGACGCGAGATGCAGCGATCAGGTCAGGCGTCGATGAAGAAATCCTCGATCAGGAGCGGGCTGCGACGATTGGCAGTGCAACGGGCGCGCGCGCCAATGGACACGTTCATATCTTTGAAACGATTGAGATCGGAACCGCGACGTATCCACGTGGCCCGGTACTGGTGCAGGACGCATCCACCTCCGGGGTGGACATGCTGCTCGGTATGGATTTTCTCAAATCCCGGACGGTCTGGATTTCATACGCAATGCGTACCGTGTCATTCCAGAGTGGTACTGCGTAAGCGGCTCGTCCCGGCCGTTATAGACGCTGGCTGAGGGCGACATCAAAGTGATGTCCATCATTTCCGATCTGATGGGCATCACTTTGACACA
>NZ_JBNDMP010000008.1:0-385526 GCF_050436645.1 Paraburkholderia sp. GAS33 | reverse complement strand
AGTCCGCCAGATACCTCTACCTGACTGGCAGCTTCAGTTCACCATCATGCTTTACGCGCACGCGAATGGACGAACGGCCCAGCCGAGGCGCTTACGAGTGATCACGGCTGTCGGCAAACTTATCTTTGTCGGCGACGTCGACAATGCTTCCATCGCCCATGGAAGTTCAATGACGGTCGCAGCTGACAGCGAACTGCAGGTTTTCGGCGCATTGACCGATGATGGCACACTCTCGCTTCATGCCGACAGCGTGGCGTCGCTCGAAGCGGTGGCGTCCGGGCAGACCGTCTCGTTCGACGGCGCGCACGCCCGCCTCGTCCTGCGAAGTCCCGGCGAGTTCGCCGGCTCGATCAGTAACTTCGGGAAGACCCACAAAATTGTGCTGGAAGCCGACGTGACCAGCGTCGCATTCGCTAACGGCGTACTCACCGCGACGGGACCAGGCGGCCCCGTCGCGGAACTCCAGATGATGGGTTCTTACGAGCCTCCCAACTTCCTGTTGGCGCCGGGCTTCCCTGGCGTGATTACGGTTTGACAGCAGGGCCGACAGACCGCCTGCTTCATTTATCGCATCAGTGCCCGTTCGATCGTCGTGGTCGCGGGCACAATGCGTTCTTGCGTCGGCGTTGCTTTCGATCTCATGATTCCAGATTGATGCGCCATTGCAATTGCTTCAACGCGCGCCAGCCTCATACTGCTCATCGGTTACCGGCTCCATCCACTCGACGTTCTTGCACGTAGGAATCTGGCGTAACGTCACACCATTATTGCGGTGCCAGTTCTCCGAACCAGTAAGACGACGTCACGCCACCATCCATCAGGAAATCGCTTCCGGTGATAAATCCTCCGTCAGGCCCCATGAGCAGCGCGGCAACATTTCCAACTTCGTCCGGCGTGCCGGCGCGCTTGGCCGGGCACCCGTCAATCATGCGCCGGTAGCCTGCCCCACGCGGGCCGGATAACTCGTCCTTCGCAAGCGGCGTGATGATGATGCCCGGGCTGATTGTATTGATACGAGCGCCACGCTTGCCCCAGCGGACTGCCTCAAACATCACGCGCAGGGCGTTGCCGCGTTTCGACAACTGATAGGCATGCAACGAATCCTTTACCTGATCAGACTGCAGCATTGGCAGCTTTAACAATTCTTCGACAGGCGTCGTCGCAAGCGCGTGGTTATGTTCCGTGGTCAGCGGCGGTAGACGATGGCCGGACTGAGAGGCGATTACCACTCCCGCTCCGCCCTCGGCCATCACTTCGCCAAATACTTCGAGGATCAACGCGGTGCCGTAGAGATCGACTTTCAGGATCGTCTCCGGTGAGGCCTGCGAAGGCGAAACGCCGGCCGCATGAATAAGGCCATGAATGGCGCCCAATGAAGTCGCCTTAGCGGCCAGGGCCTCAACCGACGCCCGCGATGAAATGTCGACGGCCGCTGTCGTCACCACGAAACCCGCCTCGCTCAGCGTCTTTGCCGCGGCGTCGGCCTGCTCCTGACGCAGGTCGGCGAGTAAAAGGTGTTTGCCTGCGCCCACCCGCCGCGCAATGGCTTGCCCAATTGATCCCGGGCCGATTACAACGATGACTTTTTGCATGATGCTTCTTCCTTGTTTCTGGATTGGCCGATCGCTTAAATTTCCTGACGAGTGGGTCGAAACAGGATTTCATTCACGTCGACTTCCGGAGGCTGACTAATCGCGAAGGCGACGGCGCGTGCGAACGATTCAGCTGGGATCGCGATCTCTTCGTAGAACTTGCCGATGAAGCCGGCTATATCCGGTTCCGTAATGCTGTTCGGAAGCTCCGTCGCAACCGCACCCGGCGAGAGAATCGTCGTGCGAAGACCGTAGGGTTTGACTTCCTGGCGCAAGCCTTCCGAGATCATGAGCACGGCGCTCTTGGTTGCCGCATAGACAGCGCTGCCGGGCCGCACGATCCGCGCCGCCACGGAAGCGACGTTGATGATCTGGCCGCTCTTCTGCTGTTTCATGTGTGGCAAGGCAGCGGCGATCCCGTACAACACACCCTTGATGTTGACGTCGATCGTCTGGTTCCAGTCATCGATCTTCAGGCGCTCAAGCGGTGAATGCGGCATCAATCCGGCGTTGTTGAGCATGACGTCGACGCGCCCGAAGGTCTGCACTGCTGCATCGACCAATGCTTTGACATCGTCGTGACGAGTCACGTCGGTTGCCATAGCCAGTGCCTTGCCGCCTTTGTCGATTAATTCCTGTGCTAGCGACTGAATGCGATCGACCCGCCGCGCGCCCAGTACGACGATCGCGCCCTGCGCGCTCAGATGCCTGGCAGTCGCTTCGCCCAGGCCGCTGCTCGCACCCGTGATAACAACAACTTTGCCTTCAATGTTGTTGCTCAAGCCATTGCGCGTTTCCACAGACCTTCTCCGGTTGAAATCAATGTCCAGATCTTAGGTTGATGCAAATCAATTAACAATAAGGCTATAGTTTCACGGGGTGTTAAATGGAGGTTAATTATGCTGCGCACAGGTCTGTCGGAACTGACGGCGTTCATTGCCGTCGCTGAACATCGAAGTTTCCGCGCGGCGGCGAAAAAACTGGGGGTTTCCGCGCCGGCGTTGAGTCATGCGATCAGGAATCTCGAATCGGGTCTCAACGTGCGCCTCTTTAATCGGACGACCCGCTCGGTAGCGCTAACTGAAGCTGGCGAACTTTTGTTGCAGCGTGCCGGTCCGGCACTTGCCGACCTTGAAGATGGCATTAATGAAGTGATGTCCGCAGGTACCCGGCCGTCCGGACCAATCCGGATCAGTTCGGCCGAGGCCGGCGCGCGACCACTGATCCAGCACGTGCTTCCGGATTTTCTCGCGGCTTATCCGGAGATTCACGTGGAGGTCGTCGTGGACACGCGACTGATCGATATCGTGGCAGACGGATTTGACGCTGGGATACGGGTGCTCGACGATGTTCCGCGCGACATGATTGCGGTCGAATTCGGTCCGGCATTCCGGTTTGCAGCGGTCGCATCGCCGGAATATCTTTCTCGCCACCAGCCGCCGAAAACACCTCAGGACCTGAGGCAGCACAAATGCATCCGCTATCGATTTCTTAGCGGTACGCTATATCACTGGGAGTTTGAACGTCGAAGCAGTGGTCTCAGTGTCGATGTCGATGGCCCCATGACGCTAGGCAACCCAAATCTGATGGTCGATGCTGCGCTGGCCGGCATCGGTGTCGCCTGGGTTCCGGAGTATCTGGTCGTGGAACATCTGGCGACTGGTCGATTGGTTCATCTACTACCGGACTGGAGTCCATCCATGCCAGGCTTGTGTCTCTACTATCCGGCTAACCGGCACCCACCGGAAGCGCTTAGGCTGTTTTCGCAGGCGGTACGCGAATGGGCCAACAAATCGACGAAAGATAAAGGCAACGCAAAGAGCGTGGCTGTCCCGCGGACGGCGAGGTGAAGAGGGCCCTACGAAGTCAGCCCGAACGGTTAACGGGATTTGGCGCTTTGCTTACAAATACCCTCAATCTATTTACGTATCATTTACGAATTTGTAGCCGATATGAAAGGTGCAAAACAACACCGGGAGACACGCCATGGACCTCCTTTATATCGGCGCAACTCTTGCCTTCGGCGGGATTTCGTCAGCAATGTTGATGGGCTTGGACAAGTTGCCCCGCACGTCGCGGGATCGAGGCACACACCAGCTTTGACGCCCGCGCTTCCGATCACGTCAATCATCGCATCACGGCACTGGATTAACCTGAGCCGGCCGTCGTCTGGCGCGGCGCGGCCACTTTCGGCCATTCGATTTCACCCTATGGATTGCTAACAATCGCAACGAAACTCCAGTAAGTGCCTTTGTTCGTATGATGGATTGTCTAGCATTTCTATCCCCGACCTTCTGCCTACGACAACCCGTGAGGCTAAATTTATACACAGCCTCTCAAGTTCGGCGAGCCTGCGCCGAAATATTACTAGAGTGCTTGCGTTGAAAGGCCCTGGACATGAATCGCTATGTCGTAAATCAATTACGCGTAGGATTCCTATTTGTATGATGAACGTGCGCGACGTCTGCTTTCTTCAGACGATCCTGAGGGGCGACGCATTGATCTTCTTACCTGGAGCCGCGTGCGGAATTTTTGCATGCCTGATGCGATAACTTGCAATGGAAAAAGTCCTTCTACTTCAAGGAATGGCAGCATGAAATTCAGCAACATGAAACTTGGCACCAAACTGATCAGCGCTTTTGTACTCGTGTGCCTGATCGGCGCAGTTGTGAGCGGAATCGGTATCCGGAACATGGCCCGGATTAACGATGAAGGTGACAAGGTTTACCACCTTGACCTGATCGGACTATCCCTGACCCAGAGGGCGGACGTTGATCTGCTAACGGCAGGCCGTGCGCTCCGCAATGCCATTCTCGCCTCCAGCTCTGAGCAGCGGGCCGGGTTTCTGGCCGACAGTGAGAAAAGCCTCGCACAGGCGCGGGAAGCACTTGATAAAGCCCGGCCACTGTACTGGAGCGCAAAAGGTAAAGACGTCTTTGCAGAACTGGATCAAGGCTGGCGTGACTATTCCGAAGCTTTCAGGGACATGGAAACAAAAACCGGTACTGCCTCCCTTCAGGATCGCGGAGAACTCACGGAAAAGCTATTTGGCGACTTCCGACAGAAGGTCAACAAGGTTGACGAGCTGATCACCACGTTGGTAGATGTGAAGCAGGAGAACGCGAAGGAGGCTGCGGAATCCAATCAGGATCTGTATGTAGAAAGTCGCAATCTGATGATTGCCCTGGTGATCTTCTCTACCTTGGCCGGAATCGGAATCGGCATGTGGCTCACGCGTAGCCTGACGCGGCAACTCGGGACGGAGCCAGCGATAGCCGCCGACCTTGCGAAAGGAGTCGCGGAAGGGGATCTCAGCGTGAACATCGACCTGCGGCCTGGTGACACGAGTAGTCTGATGGCCTCGCTGAAGAACATGCGTGACGGTTTGTTGCGGGTTGTGTCCGATGTTCGCCAGAACGCTGACGGCGTGGCTACGGCGAGTGCACAAATCGCTCAGGGTAATCTGGATCTGTCGAGTCGCACCGAGGAGCAGGCGAGTGCGCTGGAAGAAACTGCCGCGTCCATGGAGCAACTCACGGCGACCGTCAAACAGAATGCAGAAAATGCCCAGGTGGCCAACGAACTGTCGCTAAGCGCGAGTACGATCGCCCTCAAAGGCGGAAAGGTTGTCGATGAGGTAGTCGAAACGATGACGGGTATCAACGACAGTTCAAAAAAGATTGCCGAGATTATCAGCGTGATTGACGGTATCGCCTTCCAGACAAATATCCTGGCACTGAACGCTGCAGTCGAAGCGGCACGTGCCGGTGACCAGGGTCGCGGTTTTGCTGTGGTTGCTGGCGAGGTGCGCAACCTGGCACAGCGTAGCGCCGCTGCGGCAAAAGAAATCAAGACTCTGATCTCAACCAGCGTCGAACGTGTAAATCAGGGAACTGCCTTGGTAAATCAGGCTGGCACGACGATGTCCGAGATCGTCAGCGCGATCAAACGTGTGACCGAAATCGTTGGTGAGATCAGTGTTGCCAGCAACGAGCAGAGCGTCGGCGTGGGGCAAGTAGGTGAGGCAGTGAGCCAGATGGACCAGGTGACGCAGCAGAACGCTGCGCTGGTAGAAGAGAGCGCTGCAGCCGCGGAAAGCCTGAAGTCCCAAGCCCAACAATTGGTGCAAGCCGTGGCGGTGTTCAAACTGTCGGACAGCGCCCCGTCTGCATTGCTGGCCTGACAGCGCTAGTCAGAATCGCCGCCAAAGTACTTCACGGTATGACTCGGGTTGAAAGTCTGGGGGGAGCCGCAATCCAAGCTCAGCGCCAGGAAGTTTCTGTGCAGTGCAATCGTGAATTGGCATAGCGGCCGAACGGCCGCTTTGGAGAAATTCGAGTGTCTGTATTGGGTCGCGTGCTGTCGATCACCGGCCCGTGAGTTTAGGGCCCTGTTTCCGCGTCAGTGACCTGCTGCAGGATCGCTTCGAGCGTCGACATGACCTCATACGTGTGCTCAATCAGATCGCGTTGCGCGAGCAATAGCCGGTGATAACCGTATGAGGTGGCCGTTGCGACTACGACCAGCGCAAGGACCGGGACGATGCGCCAGTCGACCGCGCGCATGCATCGTTTCCAACGTGGCAGTTCCGCGGCGCTACCCGCATTAAAAGCGCATGACCAACGCAACACCGGCGACCATCAGTAGCGCACCCGCCAGCCTCGGCCAGCTCAGCGCATGTTCCGGCACACCGATCAGCCCGAAGTGGTCAATCGCGACAGAGGCCACCAGGTTGGCGCATATAGTCAGCCCGTTCAGCGTGCCCACCCCTACCTTTTGCACAAGCGTCAGCCCGGCGAATACGGCAACCGCGCCAACGATTCCGCCCAACGGCGCCCACCATTTCATGTTGCGCAGATCGGCCAGAGTCGGTAATGGATGCGGCTGAATGCAGAACAGCGCTATCGCCAGAAAGGTCACCAGCAGAAATGAGACGCTCGATGCGAGCCACGGATTGACGAGCGACCCTTTGAGCTGGCCGTTGATGGGTGCACCGGCCGCCTGCAAAATGCCAGCGATGACGATGAACGGATACAGCCAGATGCCGTTGAGCATGGTCGACCTCCAGTTTCAACCGAAAAAAATGCGCGCCGCGAGCGCACAGGCGAGCGCGGGAAACATCACGACGCTTCCCACCTTCAGAAAATCCAGAAATCCCACGTTCTCTCCTTCACGGCGTATCGCGTTCAGCCAGAGTATGGTCGCAAGCGACCCCGTGACTGACAGGTTCGGACCGAGGTCCACGCCGATGAGCAGTGCATCAACGATTCGTTCTGGGCTGTGCGCCTGCATCAGTGTGGAACTTGCGACCAGGCCCGCTGGCAGGTTGTTCACCAGATTGCATGCGACTGCCAGCGCGGCACCCGCAATTAACCCGGTTGCCGTTTCCCCGGAGCGTGTGGCCGCCGCAAGGGTGCGCGCCAGCATCTCGATCACGCCGGTGTGCTCAAGCATTGCGACCAGGACGAATAGCCCGGCAACAAGCGGCAGTACATCCCATGAGATTTCCTTGACGACCGGCCAGGGTGAACGACGCTCCGTTAGCATCACCGCAAGGGTTGTCAGCACGCCGAGCAGCGCGGTCGGCAGGCCGAGTTGCATATCCAGGGCGGAGACGGTCATCAGGGCCAGGGCCGTCGTCGCAATACCGGCAAGAGAAATACGTCCGCCCGTAGTGAGCGGCACCGGCTCAAGCTCAGACTCGCACGTCCCGTCGAGCGCGCGACGCTGCGTTACGCGCAACATGGCGAACGTGACGATGACCGAAAACACCGAAGGCAACGCGAACCGGGCGAACCATGGCCCGAGCGGCGGCACGTGATTGCCGTACAGTACGAGGTTGGCAGGATTCGAGATTGGCAGTACAAAGCTCGCGGCATTCGCGATGAACGCACACACCAGCAACAGCGGTAACGGCCTGGTTTTTGCCGCACGCGCCGCGGCGAATACAGCAGGAGTGAGCACAACTGCGGTCGCGTCATTCGACAGGAACGTGGTTGTGACAATACCGACACCGTAGACCAGGACGAACAGCCGCTTCGGCGATCCACGCGCGTGGTTCACTGCCTGCACGGCCACCCAGTCAAAGAGGCCTTCGCGCCGCGCCACCTCTGAAAGCAGCATCATGCCAATCAGAAAGAGGTAGACGTCTGTCCCCTTGCCGACGGCCTGCCAGGCGAGATCAAGGGGAAGAAGACCAAGAATGATGAGCAATGCCGCGCCGGCCACGGCCCAGATAGCCTCAGGCCAGCGGAACGGACGTGCTATGACGCCGAATGTGGCTGCGGCGGCAATACCCCATGATGCCCAGATTGAATTCATGAATCTCCCGGATTGAGTGAATCAGGTCGCCGCGGCAGGCTGGGAAGGTTCTGGCGCAACTTCTGCGTCGCCGTCTTTGCAGGCCTGCCGCACTTCGGCGCCGAACAACACCCAGACCGCGACCGATCCCACTGCGATACCGCCAAGTGCCAGAAACGCTGCTGGGTAACCGAATGCGTGCGCAAGATATCCGCCAAGCGCCGGACTCAGGCCTGCCCCGACACCCTGAACAGTCATGACGAGTCCCTGTCCTACGTTGACGCGTCCCGTTCCCTGCAAGAGGCGGACAACGAGTGCCGGCACGGCGACGCTTTGTAAACCGGCACCGATCCCGTCAAGCATCTGCACCGGCCAGATGCCCCATAGGCTGACTACATGGGCGGCGATCAGCCCGCGCAATGGCAAAGCCAGGAACGACAGCAGCATGACCCACCAGTAGCCGCGCCACCGGAACAGACGATTCGCCGCAAGCGCCGCCACAACCATGACCGACTGGGCAATGACGATTGTCTCGGCCGTTGCAACACTGCCATTGGCCCGATGGCCGGCAACGAGGGCGAGGCCATATAGCGGCAGCATCGCGGCGTTACCCAGGTGGAACAGTCCCAACGACAACGCGAGCGCAAGCAGTGGCCGGTGCCGCAGGAGCATCTTCCAGCGCTCCGCTGTATCGGGATCGTGCGTTTTGTCAAGGTGGACGAGCCCGCGCGCCGCGTCGTGGTCAATAGAGTGGGCCGGGATCGCAAGGACTGACGCGAGCGAGAGTAGCGCGAACGCGATGCTGAGTAAAAAGACCGCTCCATAACCGAAGCGCCAGCCCAGCCAGCCCGACAACGCGGCGGCGATTACGTTGCCCGCGTGGTTTGCAACCTGGTTGCGGCTGAACTGGCGATCGAATCCGGCACGATGGACGAGGCCAAGACAGATGCCCGCCAGGGCCGGCCCGATGGCCGCTCCCGTCACAGCGGTTGCGACCTGCGACAGCGCGACGACCGGCCACGAATTCGAGACCCATAGCAATGCAGAGGCAAACATCGTCATCACGCAGGCAATGACCACCACCGCGCGCTTGTATCGGGTTGCGTCGACGATCGCACCTGCGGGTGTCGTCGCCAGCATCCCGGCGATGCCGCCCACCGTCATCACTGCGCCGATCAGGCCAGGACCCCAACCCCGCGCTTGCAGAAAGACTCCGACGAATGGACCGATTCCGGCCTGCACGTCAGCCATGAAGAAGTTGGTTGCATCCAGCGCGTGGAGTGTGGAGCGGGCGGCCTTGCTCACCACTTTCTCCCGTTACGGTTCGGTCCGAGCTGGGTACCCAGGATGTGCTTTTCTTCCCACGCACCAATCGCATCGCGGTCACTGCCATCGGCCCGTGGTTCATCCGTTTCGTCGAATGTCGTCGTGGCTTCGATGCGGTCGAACCCTGTGGAGCCGGCCTGGTCGGTTGCGCGAACGGTGACCTTGAATGTTCCCTCGGGGATTTTGCAATCCAGCGTCCAGATTTCTTTCGACGCGACGAAATTCATCGGTTGCCAATCGCTGTCGTCAATCCTGCAGTCGACCTGCGTGACACCTCGTGCGCTCCATGCCTTTGTCCTGACCGTGGTTTGACCTGAGGGCACGTGATTGGGTAAATGAGGTCGGGTGATCAGTCGCCTGTCGGCTGGCGAGGTAATCATCGCGACAGGCCATGGCTCATCCAGGGGTTTGAAGCGCCAGCTCACTACGCCTTCATCCACCGCGAGGAGTGAGAAGCCGACCGGTCCTTCCTCTATCTGACCGGTTGAGCGTGTGGATGCGTAGATGGTCCTGCCGTCGTTCGCGAGTTCGTTGTAGTGCGTGTGTCCCATATCAACCACCGCGACGCGAAACTCCTGCAGCATCCCGTGGAAAGCTTTGGCTTCCATAGAGTCGGCGAGGTCTGCCGGATACGCATGCGCGAAGACCACCGACTCTCTGCCTTCTGCCGCAGCACTTTGTAGCACCGCCCGGAGCCAGGCGAGTTGTGACTCCCCCAGTCTGAAGTCGGGGCCGCCTGTACCGGCCGAAACGTAGTCCAGGAAGATGCAGCGGTAGCCACCCACCGTGATTACCTTCGGGACATGCTCTGCACCAAGCACGTCGTGAAATGCATGCAGGTTGCCCGACTTGAAGTCGTGGTCGCCCGGGATGATGTGAATTGGGAGCTCGAGCTGGTCCAGTTCGCTGCGCAGAATTTCGTATTGCCGGGCTGTTCCGTCGTCGGTGTTGTCGCCGGGTAGCACGACAAAGTCGATCTGCTCCGCGAGATGCGCGTTAGCCTGCAGGACAATGTCGCGTAGCGCGAGATGGTTGGGCAGTCCGGCATTGGTCAGATGCAGGTCCCCAATATGCATCCACACAAGCGGCCCGCCGCGTGTTGGCATCTTCGATGCCTGTCCTGCGCTTTTCTCCTGTGCCATCTCGCGTTTCTCCTTCGATGAACTCTTCGGTATCAGGTCGAGTTCGGGTGCACTATTCCGTCGACGCCGGAAGACTGTCAGCGTCGACCAGTTCGGCGATGTCATCGACCTCTATGGTTTTGCCGTACCGGTTCTTTACCCCGTGCCCCCAGACCTGGATATGGACGCCGGGTGCGAGGTAGCTGGCCAGCTCCGCGGCAGCGTGCGGGGGCATACGAATTGCCGTTCCGTCGGTCAGCAGCGCGCCGCGAAGTTCACCTTTTGGTCCATATAACGAGAGCCTGATTTCGCCCATCGCCTCCATGGGGCGCTTCTCAACGTGCGGCTTCTCATGTTTCTCACCATCGTGATGCGGTCCTTCGTCAACAATCGTGACGCCCGTGCCAGACGTCAACTGAACGGCAGCCACGATGTCGGCCTCGCGGGGCTTCACACCGCGCACGCGCACCTTGTCGCCAATGCCAATCAGTTTTGCGACCTGTCTGGACAGATGTGGTGGGAAATGCACCTGTCTGTCGTTACCGAGGATGAATCCGTCCAGTTCTCCGTGTGGATTCAAAAGGAACTGGGTGACGGTGCCGCGCGTCTCCTGCAGGCATTCCGGGTCAATCCAATGCATGGTGTAACTCCGATAAAAATGAAAATCAGTTGGGAATGTCGTTGTACAACGGGGTGACATTGCCCGGCGTCCCGAAGGCTATCGCTTGCAGCGCCTCGCCGTATTGGTTGCGCGTACCGTATCCGGTGGCGGCGACGACGACGTCTGGTCGCAGGAGGTTCGCAAACTGCTGTGCGACCGGTGGCGGCATCTTGATGATCGTTCCATCACGGAGCATCACGCCGTCAGGCTCTCCCCGTGGCGCGGTCGTGACGCGTGCAACGGTGCCTTTGGCACTTAGCCTGACCAGTCCTGCGCCGCGCAATGCTGGCGGAGCACGCAGTGCATCGACTGGCGGCGGCTGGTCGACGACCTGCTGTGACGTTCGTTCATTTGCGATTTGCTGCGCAGTGATGTTGCCCGCACCGTCCCGAAAGCCCGAGATCCGGACCGCGTCCCCTTGATGTATGGCGCTTACCAGCTGCGTGCCCATATGTGGCGGGAAGTGGACGAGCGAACCATCGGCCAGAAGAAATCCGTCGACGTCGCCTTCCGGGTTGATCACGAAGCGGCTTACGGTTCCGGTTGCGACGGCAGACTGCTGCTGCGCCGCTATGGGAGCGGGTGCAGGCGGTGGGGGCGGCGAGGGCATGGTTTGCGCCGCGCCGCCCGGCCCGCCAGCAACCGGCGGAGGGACTGGTAGACCAGGCTCCGGAGCGGGAGGGGTTTGCGCGACGCAAGCGATTGTGACGAAGCAAAGCGATAGGGCAGCACCCCGCGCAATTTTGGAAGCCGAATTAGTACGGCTCACAGGCTCACGCTGGCGGCACCCCCGGATGAACTGTTTTGAGGACATGATGCTCTCCGTTGAACGACACGGAGACATTTGCAAGCGCTATGCCATGTTACTCAAGCCCTGAAGGACAGGGCCCTGCGGACAACCCAGCGACGCAAGTGTCGAGCGGCCCGACACCTCGCGTCGGATTGCTTGACACTTCATTCGATCCCGAGTGCCGAGAGCCTTGGCATAGGGCGTTTGGCGGCTAATGTCCAACTGGCGAGCAGCATCGGCGCGGTTGTTGTCCGCTGCGGCCAACGCGTGGGAAATCATCGTCTTCGCGAAAACACGCCGAAGCCGATAGGGCGGAGACGAACAACTACATGAAGAAGGGGGCACCTGATGAGATTCGAACCGATCGAACCGACTTTCGGACAAGCTTCCGCTGTTGATGTCACCCGCATTGTGACCGTGCGACGCGTCAAAAAGCTGACCTTGATGGGCGCTGAGTGCAATGTCGGGGAAGTATCTGTTTTATTCGATCCAGCGCACAGGGGCAGAGTTTATGGTTGAATCGATTATTCGGGCTTACACCCCCTGAATCGTTCATCGATGACATTTCTGTTTTCGGGCTGAGTGGTCACGCACTCGACTCACTGAAGCGCGATATGGAATTCGTGAAAGCCGTAGATATATTGCTGAGCATGGGGACGCGACTGGAGTTACAGGACAGTCGATTGACCCTCACCGTCGGCGAATCAGTAACCCGTTTGGAGCGATGGCAGAACGACGAAAGACCGCATCGACAGAACCTCGATACCCGGTCGGATGGCTGTTGTCGGCGAACGTGAAGGACCGCTATGGGGCGCGTGCTATCGATCGCCGACCTTTGAGTTTCGGGTGTCGCATGCCGATTGCATCGGGCAGTCATCGGCCAGGCTCGGACGGTCGACACGGTGGCCTGGATTGCTAACAATCATTCAATCGCACTTTTTGAGTCTGTATGATCTTGTGGGTCTCACAACATTCTTCTGGAAAAATTCGATGCGAGTCAGGACCATTTATTTCAAAGTGACGGACATGGAGCAGTCGGTGACGTTCTGGGAAAAGCTGTTAGAACTCTCGCCGAATCGCAAGTCGGGGAAGTGGACGGAATTTTCAGTAGGCGACGTTCGGCTAGGGATGCTGCTGAATGATTTTGGTGATGAGTTGGTCGGTAGCGCATGCGTACCCGTGTTCGAGTTCGATGTATCTTCCTCGCATACTTTTGTAAATCGCGCCAAGGCCCTCGGGGCGACAGTGGTTCTCGAATTAAATGACGATATGAACAGCATTGTTTTGGCCAGCCCCGATGGTCAAGAGTTCGAAGTTTGCACTTGCCACGACTAGTCCTTTATTTCAACGCGAAAGTATGAACTCAATTCACAGGCGCGAGGGAGGCTAGGTCAACATCGGGAGGCCGCTGTCAAGAGTGCCGACGGTCCGTTCCGTGGCGATGCATGCCTATCGCATACCTGTCGTGATCAGCCATCGGTCGACGTCTGCGTCGGACCGGGTTCGGCCAGGAGTCGTCGTTCGCTCACACCATCGCTCAGACATTCTGGCGTCGGTTCCGCTCTGGAACCGGCCATTCAATTCGCAATGTTGAAGTATTGCTTTTCGGCCATTGCTGCCGTTGGGGCGGCGCTGCCGCTACGTCAGCAATGGGGCGGATTGCCGCCGACGATTTGACTTGCCAACCAACGACAGCTTTCTCGATCGGCGAACTCACCCTCCCGACCCTTCTCGGACGTCCGATTGCCCAATATGAACGACCGGAACCCGATCTCAAGCAGACTTTGAGATCGGACCCGCCGCAGGTCGTTGACTCTGGCAGTTTATTAGCTGCCTCGCAACGCTCTGCGGTTTCGCACAAGGACCTCAAATGAGTGAATCGCATTGCGACCAGTTCTTGCATGAGGTGCGCGCTCAAGTTTTTCGCAAACGCTCCGATAAGACACAAGCTGGCTGAATAACCGGTTAATAACGTTCATCTTCGATGGAGAAACTTATGCGCTTCATGTCGAAACTCTCGGCCCTTGGCGTAGCCGCGACCTTGGCGGGTTGCGCAGCAGGTCCGAGCCCAGAAGTAGATGCCGGGAAATTTAGTACCGTTCATACGGTAACGGTCGTTTATCCCGGGAAGGCGGTCTACGCTGGCGGGGCTGCATCAATGCCACTTCTGGTTCCTGGCGGCGGCTTACTCGGCGCGGCAATTGCGGGCGCTGTAACGGGCGCCGCCAACGCTAGCGTCAGCAAAGCCCCAGCCACCTTTGACGACCTGGTGACGGCAAAACTTGGGGACACAAAACTCAATCGCCAATTCACTGACGGCATTGAAGCAGCACTGCGAACCCATGGTTACGTTGTTAGCGAGGTCGACGCATCTGCGCCGGGATTGCCAAAATTTACCCGGGACGACCATAACCTGCTGCATGCAAGTGGCCCCGCGTATCGAGATAGCGATGCCGTACTTGTCATTAGCGTTTCGCCACAGTACGTCGCACCGGGGCCGTTAAATTCGTATGCACGTATGGTGGTCGGCGAAATCGTCATGTTCAAGGGAGATACGCACGAATCTGTCCTTCGGCAACGAGTCTATTGGCAGAAGTTCTCGGATCCATATAGCTATGGCACGTTTGCTTCGCTCTTGAACGACCTTCCGCACGCGATCAGCGGCCTCGACGAGAGTGTGATGGCGCAAGTCGGCCTCTTTGACAAGTCGTTAGACGCCACTCAACGTTGATGCAGACGGCTGCCCCGGAGATTGCGGATGCTGTGAGACAAGCAGTCTACGGCCGAGCAAATCGTGTTTCCTTATGCTCTCAATTTCTCCGGATTCCGTTCATCGATGCGTGTTCCAAGTCCTCTCGCGGGCCGCGTCATTCCACGAATCGGACATTGGGCGGTGCGTTGGCATGGTCTGCTCCTGGCCGTTCGTCGCCTCCGACGCGACGACTGATATCCCGGTTCCATTCACATCATGTGATTCCTGCTTCTGCAGGCCGGTCGTGCATATGCCGAACGGTATATTGCGTGGAGTACCGTCGCGTCTAGACTCAAAGTGCTCCCACAACGTGGTCCCGACCTTTCCCTTTCCGCATTTTCACGTGTCGGGATTCCGCGGGCATAGTTGCTCGACTTGACGAATCAATAGCCCCATCGTTTGTGATTCCGCTGATCGGTGCTGTCCGTGATGGAGGTTCTCATGCAACGTCATCTAACTACTTTGCTCTCTGCCGCTGCGTTTTGGGCTGTGACACTGCTCTCGTTTCAGAGCGCCTTCGCACAAACAGCGGCGAGCCTGGTTGGCACCTGGAAGTTGATCTCTCTGACCGTCTTGAAAAGCGGTAGCCCAGTGGAGATCCTGGGCCTTCATCCAGAAGGTCAGCTCGTTTTTGGCGACGATGGGCGCTATACGCTGATCGCGGTCCGCTCCAACTTGCCGAAGCTCGCATCAGGCGATCGTCTTTCAGCGACGGCGGACGAAAACAAACAGATTGTGCAGGGAAGCGTCGCACATTTCGGAACATACGTAGTGGACCCGACTACGCACACGATCAAATTGCACATTCGGAAGGGAACGTTCCCGAACTGGGATGGCGAAATACAGGCGAGACCATTCGTCATTGAAGGGGACCGCCTCACGTATATCACGCCGGGCAGCTTTGGATACGGCGCATCGACCGCTGTCTGGCAGCGGGATAAAGGCAGGTGAGCCTGCCTCTTAAGGTCCCGGTACCGGACGTCGTCTTACAGTTCGATGCCGGACGTCCAGTGCACACCTCGTCATGCAATAGAATTCGATTCCTGACCCCGTACCGTGGCTCGCCCTAGTCTATGTCCAATACCCCGACGCTGCCCGACTTGATTACAGCGCTAAGCAAACGAGGAATCGATCTCGCCGGGGCCAATGTTCGATTTGGCAGCTATGGCGACTCGGAGCAATCTTCTGCAATGCTCATTTCCTTGATAGCGGCCAACATAAAGCGCGCCACATGTAGCTTGCTGTGGTCATGGAAATTTGACGACGAACGCCTGCCGCAGGAAGGGGACATCGAAATTGTTCTGGATTTTTTCGATAACCCCGTTCTGCTGCTTCGGACGACGAGAGTCGAGATAGTTTCTTTTGAGAATATTTCTAGCGAGTTTGCGGCCGCCGAAGGAGAAGGTGACCTTTCACTCGAATTCTGGCGCGCGGAGCACTGGAAGTTCTTTGACAGAGAGTGCCAGCGGATAGGGCGACAGCCCGTAGCGTCAATGCCGCTCGTTTGCGAGACGTTCGATTTGATGGCTGATTTGGGTTGGTAATCTCAATTCGACTGCTGTCTGGCTGCAAGCAGTCGTTCCTTGAGCGACTCCCGAAGACCGCTCATGGCCGACAGCACCAGTTCGATCAGCATTCCGCGGATTGGACGTGGAATTCTCAGCGGCGGCTTTCGGACGATCTGTGTGAACGCGTACTACCGGCCACAACCCGCCATTCAGCTAGCGGGGATACCTGCCGTTTGAACGGCTGCAGTACTCTCCGTTTGCGGTCATTCCGGTAAGTCAACGTCTCGCCTTCTCGCAGAAGATATTGCTATTTGGCCCATAGCCTGGGATGCGGGATACAAGACGCCAAGTAACTGAAGCATGTCATTGACGATGATTACAGCGTCACTCTCCATCGACGTTAGACGGCGATGAACGACACGAGGAATTCGGTGCAAGCGATGCAAAGGATTCTGACATGTAATATAGTTCGTATCCCTCACAGCACCCCAGTGAGAGTGTACGAAGGTAGATGACCAAGAATAATACTTGTCGTAAATGTCCTTGGCGCCGCACTGGTCCGCCAAGGTCCGAAGATTTGCTCTCGCCCAGTGGCCGATATCAATGTCAAGATATTCTTGCCACCTGTCTTCGTTCGCAATCTGATACAAAGCATCTTCGTCAATAAAACTCGGTAGATCGCCTACTACCTCTTGCACTTTTAGGAAAGCGAGCTTTGCTTGGCCGGCGCCGAATACGCGCCATCCAGACCAGAGTTTTTCATCGTCTTTTTGGCAAAGGTAACGGAGTGTGACATACGCCTCTACCAGCGCACGCAAGCCAAGCCTTCCGAGTATGCCTTCATGACACTGACCGCCGCCGATCTCGTCAAGGATTGACAGCGCGTAAAACACTAGTCCGAAGGAAGAATCGAGTCGACTGTCAGTTCTGACACTCGTTCGACATTCCATGAATCGATTGAGCACGTCTTGGCGGGCCGATAATACGTTAGTGCGCTCAAGGGCAGTAGGTGCCAATTTTTCTTGTGCCGGATCGGTCGGATCGAGACAGATTGTCTTATCTGAGCACTCTTGCCAGAAATCACTAACCCACTTCGCACCCGATTTGCGACGGAAGGTCATTTCCATGGACCGGATGGAGGGCCGAACCGAGCGCATGTCACCTCTGTTCGGAAATTCAAAGAACTCTCGAATGCGTTCTTCGAAGGCTGGTCCGAATCGAACTCGATCAGCCAAAATTGCAAGCATTACCTTGAACCATCGGATATCTGTCGAAGCCTCCGACTGGTGGTCGATGGTTTGACCGATCGCTCTAGCGACTGTCTCCCAGTCGGCTGATTCAGGCTTAACGTCTAGCAAATGACGCCATCGATCGATTCCCGGGATCGAATCCAGCAGAGCGAGAGGTCTTAGTGCCGCGTACCCCAAAGGATGTCGAAGTGGAATCCGGAGGAAAATCTCAAACTGCTCGTCGGGTAGCTTTGCCAGCGCCTCATGATCGAGGATAGTGGAAAAATACACCGCATCTTCTGGGTTTGGATTCTGCGGCGGTGACTCAAAGGCGACTCCGCCCTCGGCGAACCACTCCGCGGCGTTTTCCAAGATCGCACGAAAGCAGCCTAGATATTGCTCGCGTGGTAAAACTGCGCATATCAGTGCAGCCCACAGCATCGGCGGCAGATGATCATCCGCCCACGATGACATTTGTACTTTGTCCATTTGCATAAACGGTGGACGAAGCTTAGTCCCTTCCCGTTTATGCCCGCTTAGGCCACTGTAGTTGTAGTCGCGATATTTGGATTTTCGCTTCGCGCTCTTCTTTTTATTCATCTAGCGTCCCTCGCGCTCAAGCTTGATACTCGTGGTCGGGTTTCTTCGCATAGCGATAGTACACGTTATCCAGCCGTAAACAAGGGGCGAGGACCCACAGACCGACGCGATTACTCGAACGGTGCCTGTACTTGGAAGCTACCGCAAGCGGGAATCGAAGAGTATCCGCTGCAATTCGGCCGCGAGGCGGCATGTGAGTGAAGCGGCCGAGAAAATCCGGAAAGGTCAGGTCATAGGACGCCCCCCTGGACGAAAACACATGTCCACTGCAACCGATGCTGATCATAGAACTGCCGTCAATGCTAAAGTTGAGTCGGTGACCGAGGCTTGCCGAAGACCATCGGCTCAAACAGCCGGTTCGGTGCCAACGGCATAGTGTTTTGAATTTCTTGGATAAAAGACCTCACGTTTTCCTTTCGACGAAACTTGCCAAACATAAACCTGGTACTGGTTATTTTTGCATTCAAAAGGGAAAGGATCCGTCCGGCGTGCAATAATCTTGTGGGGAAAAGCGACGTTCTGGTATTTTGCAAATAGCGTCTTCATCATTAGGATACGATGCGGCACAGTGGCCGCGAGCGTCACCTCTTGCTTGAAGTTCTTGTACGCGTGCAGAACGGGGCCGTGGGGATGTTTAGCCACAAATATGTCCTGACGAAAATAAGCGTCAAGCGAGCGCTTCATACCTCCAAGCACGAAGAAACAATCAGCTCCTTCTGCATGTGAAATCATCTCGAGCCTGATCAGGTCCCACATAACTGAGCTAACGCTCGGTTTTGTCTGGCCTAACCATTTTGATTCGACCGCGACACGTATTTTTGGATACGGTTCCTGAACGACAAAGTCCACTGAGGGCTTTGCGCCCCTTCCCGTCGCGAGCGGTGCAAATACTGGATGTGGATACTCTGCAATCACTCGTTCCGTCGTGGTGGAAGCGAGGATGCGCCCAATCGGTTCAGCTAAGAAACGTTCACTGAAAAGACCACTATTGTGGCAGGCGTACTGATACTGTAACCAAGCACCGGTGCCTTCGGCGAGTCTACGAGCGAGTTCCATTAATGCCTAATAGAATTTATGTAGACAGTTGTATGCGTATTGATGACAGGATTTATAATACAAAAACGCCTGACATGTAAAGACATCTTCATGCTAAGGCGCTCATAGCAGCGGTCAACCTCGCTCACGAACAGACCTGTAGCCCTTCTAAGGTCCAGCCAAGGGCAGTAACAAGTTGTGAAGCGGACTTTCTTTAATCGAAGCAGCCAACGGCTGCTAAGGGTCGAGTACGGAAGTTCGCCGTCGGCTGGCTTCAGCCATAGCGGTCGATCGACAACGATTGGCATTTCGCCGACAATCTTCGCGAAAACACGCCGAAGCGGATAGGGCGGAGACAAACAACTACATGAAGAAGGGGGCACCTGATGAGATTTGAGCCGATCGAACCGACTTTCGGACAAGCTTCCGCTGCTGATGTCACCCGCGTTGTGACCGTGCGACGCGTCAAAAAGCTGACCTTGATGGGCGCTGAGTGCAATGTCGGCGGAAGTATCTGCTTTATTCGATCCAGCGCACAGGGGCAGAGTTTATGGTTGAATCGATTATTCGGGCTTACACCCCCTGAATCGTTCATTAATGACATTTCTGTTTTCGGGCTGAGTGGTCACGCACTCGACTCACTGAAGCGCGATATGGAATTCGTGAAAGCCGTAGATATATTGCTGAGCATGGGGACGCGACTGGAGTTACAGGACAGTCGATTGACCCTCACCGTCGGCAATGCACACGTCGAAAAGTCGCAGTCCCAGCTGTCTTCCAACGTTGGCATAGCGGCGACACGAATTGAGGCGTTGGGCGCACAGTCCCTGAATGACAGCGATGCTCCCGCCCGCCTGCTTCGCCCGTATCAGGTTTATTCATTTGCAGCGGCTGTGTTGTTCGGTCTTTGTTTTGGCCTGATTCCACCGTCGCTTGCACCCGTGTATATGGCCATATGGGGGATGATCCTCGGCGGTCTATTGGCAACTGTTGTGGCGGGTTTTCTGCTGCCTTGGCATCTGCGTCAGTCCCTGGTCGCAGGGGCCATTGTTTCCAAGGCAGTTATCTCGACCGTGACGGCGTCATTTTTTCTGGCGTCGAGCGTGGTGATGATCGCGAATACCTATCTGGGAGAAAGGTTCCGCGCGCCCGAGGATGTGCATATTGAGGGTACCGTCGGCGTTACGCATGGACGACACACGAGCTGCTGGCTGTACCCTGAGCATCCCATGCTGGATCTGGTACCAGGCCTATCGCTGGGACGGTTACCGTTGAGATGTGGCGAGGTGCATTATCGCGCCGTTCCGGAATCTCACCTCTACGACGTCGAGGTCAATCCCGGCCTGCTGAACGTACCTTTCGTTCAGTCAGTGCGTGAACTGGACGACAAGCCGCCGATGCCAGCTGCGCCGGCTTACCCGGTTCCGTTCAACGCCTCGGCCCTCCACCCTGAACCGGCATCGATGCCGTACATCGCGAAGCTCGCTCAACGCATCAACCCGCAGATCGTATGGCATGGGGCGGGGAGCGGCTGGCGGACTACGGTTGCCGTCCATTGCGCCTCAGACGGCAAACTTCTGTCGGCAACTATCATTCGATCCAGCGGCAATCCCTCATGGGATACGGCGGTGCTTGAGGCGGTCAGGAATTCTGATCCATTGCCCTTGGACGCTAGCGGGAAAGCGCGGGAACACTTCAATCTTACGATTCAATCTAAGAATCAGTGACCCGATTGGAGCGATGGCAGAACGACGAAAGACCGCATCGACAGAACCTCGATACCCGGTCGGATGGCTGTTGTCGCCGGACGTGAAGGACCGCTCCGGGTCGCGTGCTACCGATCGCGGGCCGGTGCGTTTCGGGTGTCGCATGCCGATTGCATCGGGCAGTCATTGGCTAACAGCGGACGGTCGACATCGTGGGCTGCTTCGTTGACAACTCGTCACGATAGGGACGATCCAGAGTCCAGGCGTAGAACCAGGAATTGAACAATCGGGTAATGCAAGAATGACATCTCAAACAGAAATCTATTTAAAAGATTTTCATCGGCGCCGGGCAGGAGCAACGCGCCGAGCTTATGGCAACCACCCTGCGCGATCCGCGCATGCGGAATACCCGTCTTCCTATCATGCGCTGGCGAAGCGGGTGCCAAATGATGGGATGCCGCGCACAGTGCTCGATCTGGCGTGCGGTGACGGGCCACTGCTGCAAATTCTGAATGACAGGGGCAACTCAGCAACGAAGTTGATTGGCCTCGACATGAGCGACGGCGAGTTGAGCGCTGCCCGGACAGTGCTGCCGCAGGATGTTCGCTTGATCAATGAGCGCGCACAAGACTTGTCGCTTGATACCGGCTCGATCGATTACGTTCTGTCGCACATGGCTTTGATGTTGATGGACGACATAGAGCAAGTGATCCGTGAAATTCGTCGGGTATTGCGTGAAGGCGGTAGTCTTTCGGCTGTCGTCGGGCGGGCCTTTCTGACCGGGTCAGTTGGTGAAGTCTTTTTAGACATATTCAGACCGATCGCGAAGGCAAACCTGGCACACCTACCACTCGGTGATGCACGCACACGCAGCGAATCCGGTTGGAGCGAACTACTCCAGCATGGTTTCGCTAATGTCGTCTTCGAAGACATCGAAGTTGACTGGACGCCTACGCCAGAGCAGTTATGGTCGGACATGCTGGACACCTATGATGCAGACAGGATGTCGGAAACAGCGCGGGCACAGTTCAAGAGCGAACTATTGTCGGCGTTTGCGCCCATGCAACGCGAAGACGGAACGTTAAAGACGGGATGGGGCCTGCGTCTTATCCAGGCTAGTGCTGCCTAACGGCCGGCCAACAACAGCCACTCGACACCATCGCATTGATCGCTAACAATCGACGGCGTACCGCAATCGAGAGAGAACAATGGACCACAAAGAACTCCTTCAGCTTTCTCGGCAGCTTTCACCAGCGGATGTATGTGCGCAGTTGCTCGCCCTATGCGTTGTCGAATATAGCTATACGCCGGATTTAAGCATTGCCCTTGAACTCAATGACGCTGAAGGAACGCTCGCGGATACGGGCCGGGGAATGAGATTGACGCCGGATAAGGGCGACACGCTCGCACACGCCGAGCGGGCGCTTACCGGCTTCTACCCATGTCTTTCTTCAAGTCCAGATTTTGACGCAATTCTTCGCGAACTGGTCTGGGGTGAACACGGTTCACCAGGCCCGTCGGTCGCCAACTTTGCTTGCCGGTCATTGAAGTTCACCAGCATGAGAGACGGCGAGGTTTGGTCGCAAAGTTACAGCTATGGGGCACCTTCTGGCCCTGCGGTGATGCTCGGCTCGACGGAAACGACCGGTACTGTCATTGATTTCAAAACCGCCGCGCCCATCAATCATGCCGTTGTCGCGACGCTCGTGGAGGCACTGCGTTCTCGCATCCACGGGCTTTCCATAGCGTTTCGATCTCACGGCAGGAGTCAGTAGCCGACAACGTTGCATTCGACAGCACCAGGAAGACCGTGAGTCCAGAAACACATCGCAGCCTGAGACTTGGCTTCGTGTGGTCACACGATATCGGCCAATTCCAGTCACACAATCCGTGAGCCGAGAGCGCTCACAATCGGGCCGGGAGTGTACTCCGGTAGACTTCGATTATTGCCAACCTCGCGGCGACAACATGGACACCCAGCTTTTGGTCATATGCGGGCTCACTTTTGTAATCCATGTGATCGCGACGCTTGCGTATGCGGTACGGATTGCTGGTGTTCGCACGCGCCGTATCGCCGTGTCATTTTCTCTATTCGGGATCATCGCCCTGGTTTCCAGGACGGCAAATTCCTTTCAAGGACCATTCATAGCGAAGCGGGTTGAGCTAGATATTGCTCATCACATGGAGCATGGCCTACTCGGCGACTTTCGGCTTTTCCTGCTGACCGCCACGGTGGCAAGCACTGTCGGTGCATTTCTAATTCCCACGTTCCAGCGGTATTTCAGCCGTGCTATCGATCACTTTCAAGCAAATCGCTCGATCCCTCGCCTGCTACTCCATATCTTCAGCCGAGGGGGCGTCAGCTACATTCGGCTTGGAGCACGGCTTCCGTCCCGGCATAACGTCAGCCAACTGGCCACTGGCGCAGGCGTTTCCTGGAAAGTCATAGGACTGAACGTTATCGCGATGGCGATCTGGACGGTCGGCGTTTTCGCATCGCTTTATGCTGGATACCTGAAGCCCGATTTGCGGGTCACTTGCGCGAATCTGTCGTCAGTTATCAATGGCTTTGCGACCGTGGTATTGGCGGTCGTCATCGATCCGCAAGTTTCAGTGATGACGGACGACGTAATCGAAGGCCGGATTCCGGAAAACAGCCTCCGGCGGGCAATTACAACTCTCGCGGGCGCACGCGTTCTCGGGACACTATGTGCGCAGGCGGTACTCGTTCCAGCGGCATTGGTCATTGTTCGCATCGCTGAACTCATTTAGCGAGCCGACCAATACTGGGAATCGCGAACCTCTCTTGCGCATCGCACTGAACCGAACGTGTCGGGCAGCGCGCGCTCTGATGCGCTTCGCGCAGTCGCTTAACGTGGTACGCATCGCTGACATGCGCTGCCAATATCGGCGACACAGAACGCGGGTGCCGAACACACCTGCCACTCCAACGAACGAGGACGCATATCACTGCCCAAGCGTCCGCTCAAAAAACGCCACTACATCGCGATTCATTTCGCTGTGAAACGCCGCACGATCAAAGCCCGATCGGGACGTGCAGATCTCCGGAATTTCGCGCGCGGCCGATGCGCTACACGCGGGCAGAAAATCGTAGTGGTCAGCATTCTCCACAAGGTGAAAATCCGGCGCGGCGGGCAGCGCGGCACGCACGACGTCCGCGTAGTCGGGAGCGGGCTCCACGTGGTCGAACCGTGCGCTCCATAGCTGAACGGGGACGTGAACATCGACGAGTCCTCCCCGACCAAAGACGAAGCCGACAGCCGGAGCCGCGACGACGACTGCACGAACGCGCGTGTCGTGCACCCAGGCCGATGCTGGCAGCGTCGCGAAACGATCCATTAGCCCAGGCGTGCCGCGCACGACGGCACAGGTGTCGGTGTCCGGGTGCTCAACGCAGTATGGTCCAATCAGACCGAGATCCGGCACGCCGCCTGCAGCGACGAGCGCGGTCAAGCCGCCGGCGGAAAAGCCGAACACGCCGATCCGGCTTGCATCGATCGACGCATGTTGTGGCCAACTGGCGACCATGTAATCCGTAAGCCGCTTGAGTTGCTCGGGACGAACCCAGAGCTGCGCGGTACGGCTGTGATCGTCGAAACTGTCGCCGCGGTGTGTCACAGCCGCGACGACGAATCCGGCCTGTACGAGCGCAAGCGCCGTGTCGTAATGACCGCCGTACCACCCGCCAGAGCCATGCGATATGAGAATCAACGTCAGGTCCCGCCCAGCGATGGGCGCATTCAACGCGACTGTTTGGGTCGCCCCGCCGATCCGATGCGGCGACGCCTGCGCATCGGTCGGATACCAGACGCCGGCATCTAGCGGCTTTTCGTCGCCATCGGGAATCTCGATCGCCTGAAAACCGACATCGGCAGCGCACGCAGTTTGCAGCGTGGTTAGAAGGAACGCCACAAGAAGCAGGGTCGTGACGGGGCGCACGGTAGAGCTCCATGGAGGAGTGGGAGCTTAAAGTGCCCTAGGACGCAGAGGATTGTCAACCCGACGCGCCCCGGTGGCTGTTGCCCCGACGAAGCTCTTTGGTGAAGACGACGAATCATCGAACACAGCCCGCCCCATCTTCGATAACCACGCGCCCACGCCGTCGCCCGTGTCAGGCCTTGTTAGTCGTCACGACGTAGCGCGGTGCCGCCTTGGCGTTGGCGAACTTCGGCGTCAGCGCACGGCGATCCGCTTCCCAGCGCGTCCAGTCGTTTCCATCCTGCAGTGTCGGGATCGTCACGAGTTCGCCCTGATCCAGGCCGGCCAGCGCCGCGTCGACCAGGTCTTCAGCCGTCATTGTGCTGGCAGCCTCTTTCTGACTGGAATAGCCAGCCACGTCCCAGAACTCGGTGGCGGTCGCTGCCGGCAGCACCGTCTGGATGCGCACGCCCTTATCAGCGAGGTCGCGCTGCAGCGCGTGACCGAAGCTCAGGACGTAGGACTTCGAGGCGCTGTAGACGCCGTTCAGCAGTTCCACGGCGATGCCCACAGCCGAGCTGATGTTGATGATCGTGCCGGACGCCTTGCTGACGAACCCTGGCGCCACGGCATAGGTCAGGCGCGTCAGCGCGGTGATGTTCAGGTCGATCATCGCTTCCATCTCGTCGACGTCTCCCTTGAGAATCGACGCAACCGAGCCAACGCCAGCGTTGTTCACCAGCATCGTGATGCTCTTGTCGTCGCGCAGCACGTTCTCGATCTTCGAAAGCCCGGCCTTGTCGTTGAGGTCAGCGGCGATGGTGTTCACCGAGCGTCCAGTTTCCGCCTGCAGGCGGGAGGCCAGCGCGTTCAGGCGCTCGGCGTTGCGGGCCACCAGGATGAGGTCGTAGCCGCGCCTGGCCAGGCGGTCGGCGTACACGGCGCCGATGCCGGCGGATGCACCCGTGATCAGCGCGGTGCCTTTCGGAGAGGTGTTAGAGGTAGAAGAGGTCATGGTCGTTTCTCTTTCGGAATGTTTGCCCGACGGGATGTCAGGGGTTGGAGGCCATTCTGACTGTGACATCACACATCCTCAATGACATAGATGCAATGATTTACGCCATGACGTTCTGGCCTTCATCTCTCGCACAAATGTCTGCTTTATGGTATATGCAATTTATTGTGACAACTGCGTGCGAGGCGATCATGCACACTGTCGGACTCGTCGTTTATCCCAACTTCCAGGCGCTAGGGCTTGCCGTTGCCAGCGTCTTCGAATACGCGAATCTCCTGCGCGGAGAGAGGGGGTATCAATTCCGCCTCGTATCTGAAGAGGGCGGCCCCGTGATGACGTCGCAGAGCTTTTCCGTCAATACGGATCGGCTTCGGGACTCGACATACGACACGCTCATTGTTGCCGGTGACAATGAGTGCCGTCTCCCGCCCGCCAGCCTGCTGGACTACATCCACAACGCGCCGAGCCAGAGCCGGCGCGTCGCAGCGATATGCACCGGGACGTTCGTACTGGCCGCGGCCGGCTTGCTCGAAGGGAAGCACGCCACGACGCACTGGTTTCATGCTCAGGACTTCAAAAAGCAATACCCCGACGTGCTGCTCGATGAAGACCGGATCTTCGTGGTGGACGGACAAATCTGGACGTCGGCAGGCATGAGCGCCGGAGTCGACCTTGCGCTCGCGATCGTTGAAAAGGATTTCGGGTTGAAGACGGCCCGCATGGTTGCACGCAAGCTCGTGTTGCATCAGCGGCGCGGTGGCGGGCAGTCGCAGTTCTCGGCGCTGCTGGAGCTGGATGCAAAGTCCGACCGCGTGCAGATGGCGCTTACCTATGCAACGGAGAATCTTGGCCGCGACCTGTCGGTCGAGGCCCTGGCTGAAGTCGCGCGGCTGAGTCCACGTCAATTCAGCCGGGTGTTTCGTGATGAAACCGGCCAGTCGCCCGCCAAGGCCGTTGAGCGTCTACGCGTGGAGGCGGCGCGGCTGATGATGGAGACGACGCGGCACCCGATCGAAATCATTGCCCGCGAGACTGGATTCGGCGACCGGGAACGCATGCGGCAGGCGTTTCTCCGCGCATTTGGGCAGCCGCCCCAAGCCATCCAGCGAACCTCGGCGGGAGCAGCGCTAGCGCTGTAAAGCCTGACAATGCTTCAAGGCGGATTGCAGTCCGCCAGCCCCGATCCGCAGGCAAAGCATTGAGGGAAATCCATCAAATTTCGTCGTGCCGACCGGCCGTCGATCAAGTACTGTTTGTTCCAACCCAGCGGCGTTCACCGCTGGGTCATAACCGCAGCGGCCCTCCGGCCAGCAGGCAGACAGGAGACAAGCATGTCATCGACGCCCCCGCCCGGCACGTCCAAGCCCGGCCTGACCGACGAGACGTTCGACGATCGCATCAGCGAGCAGTGGTATCAGCCGCGTATTCCGCGCGCTGTCCTCAAAGATCTGATGAAACGCAGCGACGCAGCAGGCCTGCGCAATTTCGGACTGTGGCTCGTGCTGCTGATTGTCTCGGGCGTGGTGGCCGGCTTGACCTGGGGCACCTGGTGGGCGGTGCCGGCGTTCTTCGTGTACGGCACGATCTATTCGTCGAGCGACGCCCGCTGGCATGAGCTCGCGCACGGCACGCCGTTCAAGACGCGCTGGCTCAATGATGCGTTCTATCACCTGTCGTCGTTCATGACGATCCGCGAAGCCTACTGGTGGCGCTGGAGTCATGCACGGCACCACACGCATACTTATTTCGTCGAGCGCGACCCGGAAATTCAGGTGACGCGTCCGACCAAGGTGCTGCCGATAGTGCTCGACTTCCTGGCGTTGATCGGCGGCGTCGCTGAAATTCGCAAGACCGTTCGCCATGCGTTTGGGCGCGTCGACGCCGTCACTGAAGCGTTTCTGCCTGCCAGCGAAAAACCCAAAATGATCTGGTCGTCACGGATCTATCTTGCGGTGATCGCGGCGACGATCGTGCTAGCAATTGCATTGCGCAGCTTCCTGCCGCTGATGTTTATCTGGACCCCGCGTTTCTACGGCGGCTGGCTGCATCAACTGCTCGGCCTCACCCAGCACGCCGGGCTTGGTGTCAACGTCAAGGATCATCGGCTCAACACCCGCACGGTGTATATCAATCCGGTGTTCCGCTTCCTGTATCTGAACATGAACTATCACCTCGAGCATCACCTGTTGCCGATGGTGCCTTTTCATGCACTGCCGCGCCTGCACGACGTGATCAAGGAGCAGTTGCCACCGGCCTATCCGAGCCTCTATGCGACTTATCGCGAGATGGTGCCGGCATTGTGGAGGCAACGGCGCGATCCGACCCACGTCATCAAGCGCACATTGCCCGATCAGGGTTCCGGCGCACAGTCGAATTTCACTGCTCAACCGAGTGCATAAAACCCGTTCAGATTTCGGTAGCAGTCCGTATTCAATCTAGTTCTGGCATCCCGGAGGCATCGTGGCAGTCGATACCGGCAACACGAAGTGGGTCGTTGCGTGCGCAACCGACGACATCGATGAAGAGGACGTGCTGCGCTTCGATCACGAAGGCGCGAGCTACGCGGTATATCGGCTGGCGAAGGGCTTTCATGCATCGGACGGCTGGTGCACGCACGAGCAGGCTCATCTGGCCGACGGCTTCGTCGTAAATGGCGAGATCGAATGTCCGTTGCATCAGGGACGTTTCGACATCGTCAGCGGTAAGCCCCTGAGCCCGCCGGTCTGCGTGAAGCTGCAGACTTATCCGGTCCGCGTCGATGGGCATAACGTGCTGATTGGCCTGCCTGCCACAGCCGTCACAGATGTCGCAAAGGACGCCTCATGAAAACCGCTGAGCGTGGCGCGATGGTTATCGTCGGCGCGGGCCAGTGCGGCGCGCGTACCGCGCAGGCGCTGCGCGCTAACGGCTGGGAAGGCGACATCACGCTGCTCGGCAACGAGGGGCTTGCGCCCTACGACCGCCCGCCATTGTCGAAGGGCGTGTTGCTGGGACAAAAGACGGTGGCGCAGTGCGCGCTTTACGACGATGCGTTCTATCGCGACAACCGAATCGATCTGCGGGTCGACGCGCAGGTCACAGCCATCGACCGTGTAGAACGGCGTGTCGTGCTGGGCGAGGGCCGCTCGGTGTCGTACCGGCGGCTGCTGATCGCCACCGGTGCACAGCCGCGCCGCTTGCCGGTGCCGGGGGCGACGCTGGCCGGCGTGCATGTGCTGAGATCCATGCCCGATGCGTTGTCGATCGTCGGCGAACTTGCACCAGGGCAGAGGATTGCCGTGGTGGGCGCAGGTTTCATCGGTCTGGAGGTCGCGGCGACAGCCATTGCGCGAGGTTGTGAAGTGGTGGTGATCGAAGCGGCCTCGCGTGCGTTGATGCGGGCCGTGCCGGAAGTCGTCGCTGGCTTTCTGGTTGAAAGGCATCGGCAGATGGGCGTCGAGGTGCGCTTCGCGGTGCAAGTAGATCAGGTTTTGGGTAGCACGCGCGTGTCGGGACTCAAACTGTCCGACGGCACCACGGTGGAATGCGATGCGGTCGTCGTCGGGATTGGTGTAACGCCCCGCACCGCATTAGCAGAGGCGGCGGGCATCGATGTCGCGGACGGCATCGCTGTCGACGACACATTGCGGACCAACGATCCTTATATTTTCGCGGCCGGCGACGTATGTTCGTTCCCACACCGGTTGTTTCGCCGACGCATCCGGCTGGAATGCTGGAAGAACGCCGAAGACCATGCGCGAGTCGTGGCGCGCAACATGCTCGAATACGGTGAGACTTATTCGGCCGTGCCGTGGTTCTGGTCGGATCAGTACGACATGACAATCCAGATTGCAGGCATGCCTGCATTCGGGACGACCAGCGTGGTGCGCGAAACCGGTTCGGCATCCAGAGTATTTTTCGCTCTTGATGGAGATGGCATCCTGGTGGGCGCGAGCGGTGTTGGCAAGGTGAGTGAGATTTCCCGCGAAGTGCGCGTTGCACAGGAGTTGATAGCACGCCGTGCACGCGTCGAACCCGCCATGCTCGCCGATCATTCGACGAAACTGAAGTCGCTGCTGACGGTGGAGGCGTGATGACACAACGCTTGCTGGTATTCCAGTCGATGTGGGCGATGGAACGGCGTCATACCGACGGCTTTGAACGCTCGCTTGAGGCAAATCTGCAGATGATCGCCGAGGCTGGATTCGACGGCATCAGCGCGGACTATACACACCGCGAGGATGTGCAGCGACTGGCCGCGTTGCGCAAGACGCACGGTCTCGACGCCGAAGGCCAGTGTTTTCCGCGCACCGTCGACGATCTGCAACCCGTGCTCGAAAACGCCGCTGAATTCGGCGTGCATCACATCGACCTGCAGCCGGATGTCCGTCCGCGCAGTCTCGGGGAAGCACTGACGCTGCTCGACGGCTGGACGCGTCTTGCGGAACAGGTGGACTTTCCGGTCTACATCGAGACGCACCGCGATCGGATGACAACAGACCTGTTTTTCACACTGGATCTGCTCGATGCGCGACCGCACCTGAAACTGCTTGGCGACATTTCGCATTACCTCGTCGGACGCGAGTTCGCATGGCCGGTCTCCGACGAGAACCATGCGCTGATGCATCGCATTCTCGATAGTTCTTGGGCCTTTCACGGCCGCGTGGCGAGCCGCGAGCAGGTGCAGATCGAGCTGTCGTTCGAGCCGCACCGGATGTGGGTGGACCTGTTTCTCGACTGGTGGCGTTATGGCTTCGAATCATGGTGTGAGCGTGCCGGCGCCGACGACACCTTGTCGTTCACCTGTGAGCTCGGGCCAAAGCCCTATGCAATCATCGGCCGCGACGGCAACGATACGACTGACCGTTGGCAAGAATCATTGATGCTACGCGACTGGATCCGTGACGTTTGGCGCGACGTGCAGCAGCAACGTGCTCACGGTATGCGCGCACACGAAAACGGAGCGGCACGAACCGCCCTCAATCTTCAGGCGGCAGATTCTCGCGCAAGATGACGGTGACCGGAATCTGTTGAAGCGGTGCAACCCCGGGCTCACGATGATAGTGGCGAAGAATAAGTTGGACCGCACGCGTGGCCTCGGCAACCGGATTCTGGTCGATCACCGCATCGAGCGTACCTTCCATTAAAAGACGGCGCGAAGCCTGATTGAGTTCGTGACCGATCAGGACCGTGGAGCGCGCGCGGTTGAGCGCATGCAGCGCGGCACTGATGCCCTCGTCACCGGCCGAAATGTTGTAGATGCCGCGCAGATCCGGATAGCGGGCGAACGTGTCGCGTGTCAGGCGTTCGGTGCGCTCCGGCCGCTCGAAGCTTTCGACTGTTTCAACGATATCGCAGCGCGGAAACCAGCGCCGCAGTACTGAACGAAAGCCGTTTTCGCGCTCTTCATGCGCCAGGAAATCATGCATGCCTGTGATGACGAGAACCTGGCCGCCGGCATCGCCGAGAAATCGCCCCATCAGTTCGCCGGCGACCCGGCCCGCACCGCGATTGTCGATGCCGACGTAAGCGAGGCGCCCGGTGCCGGGCAGGTCGCTGGCGAGCGTCACGACGGGAATGACCGGGCTCAGCTTGCGAACCGCTGCGCTAATGTCCGGATGCTCGTAGGCGACCATCACCAGTGCGTCTGCTTTTTGCGTTGCGCGGTGGATGGTGTCGACAATACAGGCGGGGTCGAGACTATCGAAGTAGGTGACCGCGCAGATGGCGCGCTGCGCCTCGAAGGATTGCTGCGCGAGTTCGAAGCCGCGCTTCAGGCTGACGAAATAGGGCGCCGCGGGTTGCTGCATGAGGATGGCGATGCGCAGCCAGCGCGCCGGCACCGCGCCGAGCGCTCGGTCGAGTTTCAGCTTGCGCGCCCATTCCAGCACCCGCGCTTCCTTGTCGCGCGCCACGCCGCCGCGGCCGTTGAGGACGCGATCCACGGTGGCCTCGCTGACGCCGGCTGCCTTGGCGACATCCGCCATGCTGGTTTTGCGGTGCGGATTCGAGGGCATCGATACGGAGGACTCGCGCAGTTGGGGTCGGCGATGGGTTGCGTCGATGCATGATCGCATCAAGACCGGCGCGATATCAAGTGACCGATCCGCCGTCGCCCGACGCGAGCATGTAGTTCGTTACGCTCATGGCGAGTAAGATGCCTTTTGTCGGGCGTCGACCTGAAGGACGCATTCAACAAAGGAGGCGGCATGGGTGTGGGCGACAAGGAAAAGCAGGGGATGTCGTGTGAACGGCTGGAACGGATCGAGCGTTTCGTCGACGACAACTATATTGCCACCGGCAAGTTGGCAGGTGCCCTTGTCCAGGTGTGGCGGGGTGGCGGACTTGCGTTGAACTCGGTGCTTGGCCTCGCCGACCGCGAGCGGCAGGTGCCGCTGGCTGAGGATTCGATCTTCCGTATCTACTCGATGACCAAGCCCATCACGTCGGTGGCTGTCATGATGCTGGTCGAGGAGTGCAAGATTGCTCTGGACGATCCTGTCAGCAAGTACATCCCGTCATGGGACAAGCTCGGCGTTCACGCGGGGGGCTTCATGGAAAGCTTCCAGACGCGTCCGACGAGCCGCCCGATGCTCGTGGTCGATCTGCTGCGCCATACCTCCGGTTTGACGTATGGCTTTCAACAGAATACCAATGTCGACGCGGCCTATCGCAAGCTGAAGATCGGCGAGCTCGCGACTGCGGGCACGCTGGAGGAGATGATCGAGAAGCTGGCTACGTTGCCGCTCGAATTTTCGCCGGGCGAAGCGTGGAACTATTCCGTTGCCACGGACGTACTCGGTTATATCGTGGGCAAGGTCAGCGGAACGCCGTTCGAGGTCTTTCTGAAAGAACGGATCTTCGATCCGTTGGGTATGGTCGACACGGCCTTCTACGTGCCGGAAGAAAAGGTGTCCCGTTTCTGCGCGTGCTATGCCATCGGCGCACTCGGCTCGAAGATCGCCTCCGCGCAAGCGCCGACGTTGCAGGATGATCCTCACGTCAGCCCGTATCTCAAGCCGCCCACTTTTGTTTCCGGCGGCGGTGGCCTCGTATCCACGGCGACCGATTACATGCGCTTTGCGCGCATGCTGCTCCAGGGTGGCGAGCTGGATGGCGTGCGTCTGCTCGGCCCCAGGACGCTGGCACTGATGACCAGCAATCATCTGCCGGGTGGTGTTGATCTGCCTCGCCTGTCGCGCTCGATGTTCAGCGAGGCCATCTACGAAGGGATCGGTTTTGGACTCGGCTTTGCCACTACTATTACGTCCGCGGCCACTCTGATTCCGGGCAGCGCGGGTGACTTCTTCTGGGGCGGTGCGGCCAGTACGTTCTTCTGGGTCGATCCGCGCGAGGACCTGATTGTGCTGTTCCTCACTCAACTCCTGCCGTCGTCCGCGCACCCGGTGCGTCGTCAGTTGCGGACGATGGTTTATAGCGCGATTACGGACTCTGGATCCTGAGGTCCGCACCTTTGGCAGTAGCTGCTCGCAGCAAATCCTGAGGCGCTTAGCCAGTTTTTAGTCAGAGCACACGATGAAGTTTGCGTTTTCAATAAGGCCAGGCGGGGCGGAAGACTCGGCGCGCATCGCGGTACTTGGTGCTCACGTGTGGGTGCATACCTATGCCACAGCCGGCGTTTCCGATGTCATTGCCCAATATGTCCTGACGACATTTACATCCGAAAAAATTCTGGTGCTGATGAACGATCCGGGCATCGTCGTGTTGGTTGCCGAGGCAGAAGGCGGCCTTGCAGGCTATATCGTCATGCGCTTCGGCTCGTACCATGCAGATGTCCCCATCGAGATTGAAACGCTCTACATCCAGGACTCGTTTGCCGGTCGCGGAGTCGGATCCGCATTATTGACCCAAGCCAGAGACACTGCGGCGGCGAGAACCGGAAATCGAGCAGTCTGGCTAATCGTCAACTCGCAAAACGAGAAGGCGATTTCTTTCTATCGTTCACGTGGAATGACGCAGGAGGGGATCGCATACTTTGAGCTTGGTGGTGTCAAACACGAGAACAAGGTAATGGTCGCAAGGGACTGACGAGGCCCTTCCGGTTGTACCCAATCCACGATTGATCAGACCCGGCTGCCCATGAGAAGTACTTTGCGCTTTTGATGCTAAGGCAACCCCACCCACGCGATTCTGTCCGACCTCATCTTCACGTACTCTGGATCGGCGGCTAACGCTGGAGAGACTTGACTCCAGGTCAACTCCGACGGTCGTCCATAGTAAAGAATGGCGTCGAACTGCTCCTGCATGACAGGAGAGCGGATCGGATCAATAGAAATTTCTTCCGCGACACCATTGTGCATCGTGATCGCGATGTGCGGATAATATGAGCGAAAGCTCATTGCTCCAAGCGGAGTGTCATGAATCGGCACGAGACTTGGCACCTTCCAGGAAGTGACGTCGGGATGTAACGCTGCCAGATCGATGAGTACCGTGGACCAGACTGAATAGACTTTGACACCCTGACTTTCCAGCAACGAAACGATTGAATTCGCCGGCTTGTTGAATCGTTGCTCTGCTTTCGCCTGGTCTTTCATTTGCCAGTACGGGCTCTTACGCAAAAAGTGCATCGCGCCGTAGACGACCAAAGCGCGGCGCTGCCTGGCTAGCACTTCACGCTGGATAATTTCCACGGGACAACTATCCCGGTTAGCCATGACGGTGGTGGCTTTGTACTCGTCGGCATTGTTGATCTTCGACCAGTCTACCGGCGGGTCTCCGAGCAGGACGCGAATCTGCCGGTCCTTTGGCAACGAAGCATTCACAGCGCGTACTTCGCGGAAAAACCCCTCAAAAACAGGGCGATCCCACACATCGTGAGGTTGCGTGGTGTTCTGCCAAGCCTGGCGCAGTTCTTTTTCCGGCACATCTTCGCCCGCAACGAAGCGGTCCATCATCCCCTGGTAAAGGGAATTGCCGCATTCAACGACGATATCGCTCACGATGTCAGCAAACCGCGGGTCCCGTATCAGCGCGACTCTTAAGGCATAGGCTTGTTCGCAGCCGTGGCCGCCGTCGCAGAGTGCCACGACGTTATGCGTTTTGAAGGCTTCAAGAATGCCGTTGATCGGATCGATGGGAATTGCAGCTGTTGTCATCGGGTGTGCTCCGTCTCAGTTAGCGGAAGGATTACTTTACGTCACTTCCGACGCAGAACGCAGCGCTTGTCGAAGAGGCCGCTGCAGCGGCCGGCTCGCTCGAGGTACAGGCACGTCAGCTGGAAAACGCGGTTTCCTCGTTCCGGCTTGTCGCGCAGACGTAAGCATCGGATATGCGGGTTTCATATTGGGGACGGGGCCATTTGAGGTAATTCCAGAAATCGAAATTCACCCTTGCGGACAACGCGCTTAATCATTATCGATCACTTTCCTAAACTGAGAGTCTAGGCCTTTCGCAGGCATAGATTGTTGCCAGGAATGAAACGTATCTCGTGCCAGCCCTGAGCGGCGATCTCCGGTGTGCTTCACGTATGTCACTGCGAATGGTCGCGCGAGTTTGTTTGGATCGCCACGAGACAAGCGCACAACGACCGCCGTGGATAAAGCGAATGGATCGTTTGCGCTGACATTCCAGTCCAATCAAGGAGAACGGGTCATGAACAAGGCAACCAGCACATTAATCGCGGCGTTCGCCGCACTTACGCTGTCGGCCGGCGCCTATGCACAGAACAACACGCTGGCGACCCCGAGCACCGTGTCGCCGGCCGCTGCAACGAGCGGATACGGCACCCCTGGTGCGACTAACTCGGACAGTGGTACGGGCTCCGGGGCTACGAGCTCAAGCATGCCGAATAGCGTCAGCAATAGCTCGACGTCTCTCGTCAATGCGCCCGGGAGTCACAATACGCTGGCGACTCCGAGCACTGTGTCGCCGGCTGGTCAGTAACGGTATCAAGCCTGGTCATTCACCAACTATCCTAAGAAAGACCGCTGTCCTCACGGGCAGCGGTCTTTTGTCTTTTTGGGCCTCTTTCTGGGAGAGGCGTGCGGCATACCAACTGGTTGCCTGTCCTTAGGATGACCGCTTCGCACAGGCCCGCTATGATGCATTCCGCATTAACCTTTGCTCAGCCATCTGCAGACTTTGATCCCTCGTAGCAGATCGACGACAATCTGTTAGCCTGCACTCAACCAACGCAGTCCAGATTCAAGGCAATTGATTCAAATCCAACCAATCGCCCACACATTTTTTTCGGCCGCATTTAAAAACACCGCGATGATAAAGAAGGAAACACACCATGGCGAACCCGCGCACGCTTGACGAACAAATCGCCGAAAGCATCCGTCGTAGTCAGGAGAGCGGCGAACTGCAAACAGCAAAGGATTGGGGAAAACGCACGACTTACGCGGACGGCTACGAAGAAACGCCGGAAGAGTATCGTATGGCGTTCAAGGCCTTGAAAGATTCCGGATACGTGCCAGCCGAGGTCGAGATGATGAAAGCCCTCGCGGATAAGCGAGCCCGGCTATCCACAATCGATGCGTCGAGTAGCGAGGCCCTGGCGTTGAAGCGGGAAATCAGCGAGCTGCAACTAAAGGTATCTGTACGCCTCGAGAACATTGCTCGTGGCGGCTAGCGCCCTCTTATGGATACAGCGGACATGAGAAAACCGATTCACCGCAAGCTGGAAGTGGCTTCGGATCACTGGACGCTAATCAGTGGGCGCAACCCTACCGATGAGCTGTCATTTCAGTCGGAGCGACTGCAAGTCATTTTCAACCATACCTCCACGTCTTGGCAGGATACTGTGGCCCACGCTCATCGGGAGAGCGACGAGATTTACATTGTCCTCGAAGGGCTAATGGTAATCGCTGTCAGCGGAGAGTTATTCAATGTCGCCGCGGGCGAAGTTTTGTGCGTCCCATCGGGAACGGTACATCAGCTCATGCGCGTGGAAGTGCCGCATCGGTCGTTGGTGCTGCGTTCACCTTCGGTGAACGACAAGATAGGGGAGCCGTCATCCGGCATGTCGTAGGATCCAGAAGATCCAGATCCTGATTTTGAAGCAACACCGATCACCTTCGCGAGCTGCGCGAACAGCCCGTCTACCTTTTTAGCCAGCACACCGGCATAGCCAAGCACGAATCCGCCGTAGCGGCTCGCATCCTCGGTTGCGCCGGCACGACCATGAAGCCAAGCCGCAGCGCGGGGAACATCGTCTTGCTAAAGATCCCGACAAGGCAGCAACGACTGGCGAGCAGCGATCATTTTTCACGCGTCCAAAGAATAGCGTGCAACGTGGAGTTACCCGCGATCTGGCCGCTCTCGTTGATTCCGACAGCTTCGCTGAAGTTGTCGCCGGGGAGCGTGCCCAGGTTGGTCATCGCGCCGTGTTCAAACAGGAAGGCGTTAGGCAAGTACGGACTGGTTCCGGTATCCGACTCGCCGACCACCTGGCCGCGATTATTGATCCCAAAAGCGTTACTGTCGCTGCGACCGGGAAGCGTGCCCAGGTCGGTCATCACCCCGTGTTCGTACAGAAAGCCGTGCACGTCCCCGCTTGCGGTAGACGATATGCCGATCACCTGACCGCGATCGTTGATTCCCTGAGCATGGCTGAGGCCGCTATCCTGAAGCGTGCCCAGGTCGGTCATCACGCCGTGCTCATACAGAAAGGCGTGTGCGAACCCGCCTGCGGTGGACGAATAGCCGACCACCTGGCCGCGATTGTTGATTCCCAAAGCTCCGCTATCGGTGCCACCGGGGAGCGTGCCCAGGTCGGTCACTGCCCCGTTTTCAAACAGGGCAGCGTGCACATAGCCGCGCAGGTTGGAGGCGGAACCGGCCACCTGGCCGCGCTCGTTGATCGCGGCAGCTGAGCTGAAGTCGCCACCGGGGAGCGTACCTAGGTCGGTCATCACGCCGTGTTCATATAGAAAGGCGTGGTCGTTCCCGCGTGCGGTGCTCGAGGAACCGACCACCTGGCCACGATTGTTGATGGCGGTAGCTGTGCTGATGCTACCGCCTGGGAACGTGCCCAGGTCGGTCACCACCCCGTTTTCAAACAGACATGCGTGCGTGCTCCCGCTCGCGGTGATCGAATAGCCGACCACCTGGGCGCGCTCATTGATCCCAAGAGCGCTGCTGGAGTTGAAGCTACCGGGGAGCGCGCCGAGATCCTTGATGACGAGACTTTCGGCTGAGGCAAGCTGGAATGGGGCGACCGCGAGCAGGGTGGTGAAAACAATCAGAACGCGGCGTACATAGTACACACTACTAACTACCTTGATTGCGGATCGCATGGCAAACCCCTTTCCTGAGCCGTAACCTGGATCGCGATCGGCCGCCTGGCTGTCAGCGTACCGAATGCATTTTGACAACGACGCAGCCAATACCAGGAATGCAGTGCTATTTCGGAATTCGTGAGAACTGTGGGCAGCGAGCGTCACGGCATACACCGCCGGGCGATCACGAAAAGCAATCCTAACCATTCAGAGGCATATGCACCAACATCGACATCAACGTCAGAACGACTGCGATTTATGTGCGGCACAGCGGGGTAGAAGTTACGGTCCACTCTAGTCTATGGAATGCCTTTTTTCAACTGATTAAATAGCGAGGCAAATTAATGACAATGCGAAATTGCCATTGCGTGGCTTTGCTCGATAGCGGACTAAACGACCGCCTGGATTAGGGCACTCGACTCGCTGGACTTCTCACGCCGAATGCGCGAAAGTCAGCAGCAAGGCGAGCCATGTAGCGAAGCGTAGCCTTCACGCGGGGCGTCGGTCAAAATCTCCACGTGCCTTCTCTACTGCATCCAGATTGTTGGCCGCCCAGACCCAGACTCCACAGAACGCAGCGCCCAATGTGATCCCGAGGTCCGTGAGTTTGTATTCGACCTTCGGCGGCACGACCGGATACACCGTGCGTGTCACCAGACCATCGCGCTCCATCGCGCGCAAGGTCTGGGTGAGCATTTTCTGACTGATTCCCTCAACCAGTTCGGCAAGCCGGCTGAACCGCAGCGGTGACTTCTCAGCAAGCACGTCGAGAATCAACATCGTCCATTTGTCTGCCACTCGGCCGATGAGATCCGTGACTAACGAAGCAATTCGAGGATCAAGATCGATCGGCGGTGTCAGGGTGGCGTAGTACTGCGCGGCCGCGATCTGTTCCTTGGTGAAATCTGGGACTCGCTTCATTTTCACGCTCTCCTTTTGGTGCGTATATAACCGTCAGGTGCCTTCTTCCCTTTAGAGAGTATGCCGGTCAAACTAGGCTCGTGCTTAACAAAACAGAGAGTGAATGATGAAGATGACCGGAAGAACCATATTGATTACGGGAGGGACCAGCGGGATTGGTCTGGAGTTGGCAAGGCAATTGACCGCTCGGGGTAACACGGTGATCGTCACCGGCCGGGATCTCGACAGGCTGGAGGCGGCGCGGCAAGCCGTGCCGGGACTCCATGCTTTTCAAAGTGACGTTAGCGATCCGACGAGTGTCGAGTCGTTGTACGAAACCGTGTCTGGCCAGTTTCCAGCGTTGAACACATTGATGAACAACGCGGGAACGATGCGCAATATCAAACTGGGGCAGCAGCATCGTTTGAGTGATCTGACCGCTGAAGTCGACGGAAATCTGAAGGGACCCATGTGGATGATTCAGGCTTTCCTTCCTCTGCTCTTGAAGCAGAACGACAGCCTGATTGTGAACGTGTCATCAGGTTTGGCGTTTATTCCCTTTCCTGCGGCCCCGATATACAGTGCGTCAAAAGCGGCGCTTCATGCCTACACGCAGTGCCTGAGGGCGCAGTTGACCGACACCTGCGTGTCCGTAGTCGAATTGGCCCCTCCGGGCACCGAAACACCGCTATTTCGGGGCGAGTTTGCCGAGGAAATGAAGGGCGAAAAAGGCATGAATGTGAGCGTGCTCGCCAAGCGTGCCATTGAGGGTATCGAGGCTGGAAAACTCGAAATTCGCCCAGGCGTGAGCAATATATTGAAGATCGCCAGCCGCGTTGCACCGCACTTCATGTTCCGGCAAATGGTAAAACTCGGCCGTCCGAAGCCGGCCAGCGTCTGAGAGAAGTTGCGTCAGCAGTCGATATCCATGGGCGTCTATCAATGCGCGAGCATCAGGTCTAGGTTCTGAACCGCAGCACCCGACGCCCCTTTGCCCAGATTATCGAAAACGGCGGATAGCAGCACGTGTCCGTGTTCCTGGTTGAGAAACACACTCAAGTTCATGTCGTTCGTACCGTTTAGCACTTGCGGATCGAGGTGCTTTACGGCGCGCGATTCCTCCAGCGGCGAGACGCGCACGTGGGCCATGCCGTCATAGTGGCGCGCGAGGCATGCGTGTAACGCGGCGCCGTCGACGCCAGGCGCCAGCAGCCGCAGTTCCAGGGGCACCGTCAGCACGATGCCCTGGCGAAACGCACCATACGCAGGGACGAACAAGGGCCGCTGCGTGAGCTCCGCGTGCCGCTGGATTTCCGGGGTGTGCTTGTGCGCGAGTTCCAGACCATATACCTGGTAGGCGCGCGCGTTGACGGAGCCCGGCCCCTCATGTTCCTCCACGCCAGCTCGCCCGCGTCCGGAGTAGCCGGACACCGCATGAATGCTGACCGGATAACTGCCGGGCATGAGTCCGGCTTGCAACAGAGGCCGCAGCAGACCTATCGCGCCCGTCGGATAGCAACCAGGATTGGTGACCCGGTGTGCGTTCGCGATCCGCTCCGGCTGTCCCGGGGTCATTTCCGGAAAGCCGTATGTCCAGTCCGGGTGCGTGCGGTGCGCGGAACTTGCGTCGATAACTCTGACGGCGGGATTGACGATGGCGTCTACCGCCTTGCGCGCGGCGTCGTCGGGCAGGCAGAGAATGGCAATATCACAGGCATTGATGGCCTCGGCGCGGCGCCGGGGGTCCTTGCGCTCCGCAGCGGGAAGCGTAAAGAGTCTCAGGTCGGTCCGGTCGCGCAGCCGTTCGTGAATCTGCAACCCGGTGGTGCCTTGGTCACCGTCGATGAAAACAAGGGGAGAGCTCATGCGTGAATACTCCGGTGGCTGGGCTGTAACAAAGTAGAGTGAGCCATCATTTTCTACGCGCGGCTACAATAGCAAAAGTTGAATTTCATAACGTACACATTCAGATTTACTGAATCAGGACGCCGCTATGCGAGAGATCAGCCTGGACCGTTTGCGCACCTTGGTTGCCATTGCCGACCGCGGCTCGTTTGCTGATGCGGCGCGTGCGTTGCACCTGGCGCCTCCGACCGTCAGCTTGCATATCGCAGAACTCGAAGACCGCATTGGCGCGCCGCTCCTGTCACGCAAGCGCGGAAACGTAAGGCCGTCGGCGATCGGCGAGGTGCTGGTAGAGCGCGCGCGTCGACTGCTGGCCGATACGGAGCAGGCATTGGACGATGTTCAACGCCAGGTGCAGGGCCTTGCAGGACGCGTGCGACTCGGTGCGTCGACCGGTGCAATCGCGCATCTGTTGCCGCAAGCCCTGGATGTGCTGCGGCAGGACCATCCCGCTATCGACATTCAGGTTGCGGTCCTCACTTCGCAGGAAACGCTAACCCGACTGGCGGGAGGGACACTGGATGTTGGGCTGGTCGCGCTGCCTCAGCCTCCGGCGGCTGGACTCGTGATAAAGCCATGGCGTCGCGACCCCGTCATGGCTTTCGTGCCGGCGCATTGGCGGTGTCCGGCTCGGGTCACGCCGGAATGGCTCGCTGCTCAGCCGCTTATTCTTAATGACGCCACCACGCGTCTCTCGCGATTGAGTGCGGAGTGGTTCGCGAGCGCCGGTCACCATCCTGCGCCGCGCATCCAGCTTAACTACAACGACGCGATTAAGAGTCTGGTCGCAGCGGGTTACGGCGCAGCGCTGTTGCCGCACGAGGCTAGTACTCCATTGCCCGACAGGCGCGTCGTTATGCGTCCTCTGCGCCCTGCGTTGTGGCGCCGGCTCGGCATCGCACATCGTGCAGGGTATGTCGAGCGTTCCACACAACACGTACTTGATGTGTTGTGGGATCTGCGATTGAGATAGCGGTCGTTATTTGTTGCTTCGGCTGGGTTGACCCCGTAGAAAGGCTTCGTACCCAGCCTACCGAAGCGCGTTCAAATACCGGTTGACCTCGGTCAACAGCGCCGAGCGGTACGTTTCCGGCAACGGCCGGTCGTCACTGAGAGACATCAGCTTCTCAACCCTGCCTCGGAACGACTCGGCGACACCTTCGCGCATCGCAAGGGGCAAGCGGGTCAACACGGAAGCCAGCAACCCACTGATGATTTCAAGGCGTGCGCTGTGTTGTAGCAGACTGACACCGTTTAGCGTTGACAGGGTCGCGAGTGAATCGAGCAACGTGTCGTCGCTCGCTATCGCGGACTGAGGGGCCGGTACCGGCGACGATTGCGCCGGTGAAACCAGGGCCGCCTCAACGTCTGCGTCGTCGCCCTGCATTTTGAAGAGACTGAACATGATGTATCTGCAGATCAGAATGTTTCCCAGTCGGCCTTCCCGGTATCCCCAACGGCAGCAGCGTGCCTGTCAGCCTCGGGAGCCCGGGCGGCAGCCTTCGGCTTTTGTGGCTCCGTACGACGCACGGCGGGAGCCTTGGGAGCGGGCAGGCGAGGCTTGCTTTGCGGAGTCGCGACGTGTGACGCGAATTGCCCCGTATCGGCTACCTTGAACACGGCCACGGCATCCTTCAAACTGATCGCCTGCTCTTCCAGCGATTGAGCTGCGGCGGCAGCCTGCTCGACGAGCGCCGCGTTCTGTTGCGTGACTTCGTCCATCTGGCTGACGGCCTGATTCACCTGCTCGATGCCGCGGCTTTGTTCTTCGGACGCCGCGGCGATCTCGCCGACAATATCGGAGACCTGTTTGATCGCCTGCTTGACCCGACCCATGGTGGCGCTGACTTCGGTTGCCTGCTGCGCACCCTCGTGGATCGTCGTCACGGAAGAGCTGATCAGTTCCTTGATTTCCTTGGCAGCGGCGGCCGAACGCTGAGCCAGACTGCGAACCTCGCTGGCTACGACAGCAAAGCCTCGACCCTGCTCGCCAGCACGCGCTGCTTCCACAGCAGCGTTCAGCGCGAGAATATTCGTCTGGAACGCAATCCCTTCAATCACGCCGGTGATTTCGGAAATCTTGCTGGAGTTGCTGCTAATCTCCCCGATTGTCCCGACCATGGCCTGAACCGAGTCGTTACCGGCATCGGCTATGTCCGTAGCGTGGGTGGCCAAGGCATTCGCCTGGCGGGCGTTGTCGGCGTTCTGCTTCACCGTTTCGGTCAACTGCGTCATGCTGGCCGCGGTTTCTTCCAGTGAGCTCGCCTGCTGCTCCGTGCGAGCGGAGAGATCGGTATTGCCGCTGGCAATTTCACGCGACGCCACCGTGACCGATTCAGTGGTTGCCTTGATTCCGCGCACCGTATCGCTGAGTTGCCGGTCCATTTTCTTGAGCGCATCCAGAAGTTGACCGGATTCGTCGAGCGAAACATTGACGATGTCATTGCCGAGCTTTCCTGCCGCGATGTGATTTGCGACATCAAGCGCGGTTTGCAGCGCCGTCGTTACCGAGCGGACAACCCGAATACCAACGATCATGGCCAGCAGCGATACAAGAGCCACGATCACAATAGATAAAATCCGAAGGTGACTGGCAGCCGTCTGCTCGTCAATGAGCTTTGCCTGAGCAGCGGATTGCACATGCTGTTTCATCGCGGTCAGAATGCTGAATACCTGATTGGCATTCTCTTTAACTTCAAGCCGGTTAACCTCCGCTCCGCCTTTGATGTCGCCGGCTTCGATTCGTTCGACCTGGTGTTTCATGCCGGCCTGCATGCGCTGGTAGGCACTCTGCAAATTCGCGATTACGCTGGCCTGAGTGCCGTCATCATGCGCAGCCAGTTCGTTTAGCGCCTTGTCCACTGCGGTGAAGCGGTCGTTGTTCTCCTGCTTCCAGATCGCAATAGACGCAGGATCACCAATCGCGATCATGCGCAGAATATTGATGTCGGATCGGGTAAGAAGGCCATCCACTTCGCCTATCGTCAATACGTCGCGGAAGTCTCGTTCATACATCTCGGCCGAGCGCGCGTTAGACTCGTCGAGCTTGACGAGAAAAAACACGCTTAAGCTCACCATGCTAAGCACAAGCAGGATAACCACGGACAAAAGCTTACTACTGACACTTGATTTCACAATTCACCCCGGCTCGACATTGGTCTGTAATTTATTCGTATGTCACGCGAAGGGTGAATGCTAAGTCGATTAGCGAGTCCTGATAAGGGTAATTACTGTAAGTTTTTATTGGAATTTTCGTAAGCACTTCCCTTGCTATTGTAGGGAAGATGGAGTGCCGACTCTGTTCAAGATATGGAGTCTCACGAACGATACGGGTCGATACGTCACCTACGCGCTTTCGGATTTTCGCTTCTCAGGAAGCGACCGGGGCACGCACATGCGTTGGGAATATAAGTTTCGCCCGGGGGTTTGCCCGACGGATTGTTTATCTCGCGATTCGTGCACGAGGACTTCCGCCGGTTCATGGAAGCGACGTTGGTAGCGATTCGCGGCTCGTGTTGCTAGAGCGGTCTCGCGCAAAGATCCGCGACTTCTCCCGCCGTCGCGGTTTCGCGCGCCATCGTTCGTCGGTTCATCCACTCGAAGCGGCCGGAGGCGATTGCGTTTTTGCCGATTACCACGCGTTGCCGGCACGCGATCAGCTCAGCGTCGGCGAGCTTTTTGCCAGCTTGCGCCTGGCGGTCGTCCAAGAGCACGCTCAGTCCTCTCACCTGCAGATCGCGCCGCATCGCCTCGGCTGCCTCCTGGTGCGCCTGGCGTTCCCAATCGATGACCGTCAGCACGACGTCGAAAGTATTGAACGACTCGCTGCCCCAGAATCCTCGCTCGTCGCGCTGACGGTTGAGCAGGAGCATTGCCAGACGCGAGATACCCACTCCGAAGCAGCCCATTTTGACGAACTCGCCTTTGGCGTTGACTAGTCCCATAGCCTTCGAGTAGCGGTCGCCAAGGTCGAAGATGTGGGCACACTCAAGCGATTTGCGTCCGTCGGTTTCGTCCTCGCCCAGCTCACTGAGGACGTGAAACTCCTCCGAACTTCGGCCGCCAATTTCCCCGTTGTCGGAAGACTTTATGACGACGTCCAGCTGCAGGCGGCGGAAGATGCGGATATATGCTTCGCGAACGGCCTCATACGCCTTCCGTGCGCCTTCCTCCGTAGCGTTGAATGTATAGGCGTCTTTCATGATGAACTCTTTGGCCCGCGCCAATCCGCCTCGCGTCCTTAACTCGTCGCGGTACTTGTTGCCAAACTGATAGAGGCCCACGCTCATGTCTGTCTTGTTGTAGTGAGTTTTGACCATGTTGGTGGCCAGTTCCTCGCACGTCGCACCCAGACAAAACAGACGGCCGGTCCGGTTGGTCAACCTCATCAGCTCGTCGCCGTAGACGTCTATCCGCCCGCTTTGCCGCCACAGGTCGGCATCCTGCAGAAGGCTCATCTGCATTTCGCAGAACCCGGCTCGGTCCATCTCCTCGCGCACAATGCTTTCGACGCGGCGTTGGGCTCTCAATCCCAGTGACATCCACGAGTAAAGTCCTGCAGCGTCCTGGTGGATAAGGCATGACTTGCGAGCAAGGTCGGTCAGCTCAAGCCTGTCGTTGTCTTGCTCAAAAAAGCTGTTCGAGAAAAACTGCTGTGAGAATTTCATCATGTGCTCCGGATTTAAATTCAGCGAAAAAATAGGTCTGAAAATAAAAAACGCCCGCAGGGGGCGTCCGGATCGTTCAGTCTCACGCAAGGCGCAGGCGACTAGCCTTTCTTGTGCGCATTTTGAGGTCGCGAGCAAACTCCGGCCGCTACTGCGGGCACCGGAGGTCGTTGCGGAAGGTTCCTCAAAAATTCCATGATGTCTTGTTTCTGTCCAAAAACCGAGGATTGGTCGCGTTGATACGGTTAAGGTGGGGCGCCGGTTGGCATCCTCTTCTCGGTGAATATTACTTTGCCTGAAACGCGGCGTCGCCGCAACCCCGGTCCTCCCGTGGCAAGGCCGAGCGTTGCGCACCCCCATTGCAGGCAGGGGTGGCTTGACTAGGCCTAGCCCTGAGTTGCCTGAAAAGTCCTGCCGAAACGCCGAATGATGGTTACACTTGACAACGTTTATTCATGTGCCAGGAGACTTCTATGAGCAAGCGTACCCTTGTATCGACTGCCGCCACGTTGCTGTGCGTGGGTGCCCTGACTGGTTTGACCGCCACCTCGGCTCAGGCAGCCGGTGCACCGGTGAAGTGCCATCTGACCTTCAGCATGTCTGGATGGTCGGCGATTTACCAACATGCCGAAGGGCGCGGCAGAGTAACTTGCGATAATGGGCAAAAGGCCGCTGTCACAATTAGCGTGCACGGCGGTGGCCTGACGGCCGGCAAGTTCCACGTCACCGGCCACGGCGATATCAGCAATGTCTATAGCATCCGGGATGTGTACGGCAGCTATGCGCAGGCCGGTGCTTCGGCCGGCGTGGGGAATAGCGGTACTGCCCAGGTGCTGACGAAGGGAACGACGTCGATGGCGTTGAGCGGCAGCGGGGAGGGTGTGGACCTTGGTGTCGCGGTCGATGCCTTCAAGATTGAACCGGTCAGATGAAATCGATTTGAACACAGCGGATGATTGCTACAGATGTAGCATCGTCCGCTGTGTAATGGCCGCTCGCCTTGAATGCGGTTGTGGGAGACGATGAAATGCGCGTACTGATCGTCGATGATCACGAGCTCTTCAGAGCCGGATTGGCGCTTCTCCTCAGGGAGCTCTTCCCGAACATCGAGTTGCTGCACGCGAGCAAGTGATGCGTGAACTGGAAGATTCTCAGAAAAATGGCCAGGCAGCGCAGATGCGTGAACTTTACCAAGGCGGCGACTAACGAGGCATCGCAGGGCAGAAGGGCGTTTCGACCGTCCGAACACCCGTTTCCTGATAGTGCTTCGGACTACACGTCATTGAAACGAAGCTGTCGTCGCGATCTCGACGATCCAATCGACAAATGCCTTGATCGCGGCGCTTGCATTCCGGCCAAGTGGATAGACAATGGAAATCGGTACTGGCGTGCATCGCACGTCAGCCAGCACTTCCTTGAGCCGTCCGGTTTGCAGGTAGGGAGATGCTGCGAATCGTGATATCTGGATCAGCCCCAGGCCTTCCAGACCGCATTGCAAATAGGCTTCCGTTTCGTTGATGGAAAAACGGCTTTGCAGCGTGATCGCAAGATCTTCACCGTCGACCTTGAAGCGCCAGTCAAGCGGACGGCCGGTCGCATTCGATATGTAATTGACCACGCGGTGAGCGCCTAGGGCGTTCACCGAATCGGGCTCGCCATGCTCCCTGAGATAGCCGGGCGACGCGCAGGTCAGCCAACCTAGTTGCCCAAGCCGACGCGCTACCAGTGTCGAGTCCGTCAGTTCGCCAGTGCGGATGACGCAATCAATGCCGTCGTAGATCAGGTCCGCGGGTCGGTCGCTGAGCCCTAGCACCAGTTCGATGTCCGGAAAGCGCTTCTCGAACTCGGGCAGCCTCGGCAAGACGATCGCCCGGGCGATCAGCCCCGGCATACCTGCCCGCACGCGCCCGCGCGGGGTCATCGCTTCAGAGGAGAGGTCGATCTCCGCTTTCGCAATGTCGGACAGAATGGCCTGGCACGATGCGAAGTAACGCGCGCCCGCATCGGTCAGGCTGAGCGTTCGGGTACTGCGCCTGAGCAGCGGCGTGCCAAGATGAGTCTCCAGATTCTTGATGACTGTCGTGACGGACGATCGAGGCATCGACAACGTCTCCGCTGCCTTGCTGAAGCTCTGTGCCTCGACGACGCGTACAAAGGTGGTCATTGCCAGAAGTTTGTCCATACGTGGTCTGCGTTGGGTCTGGTCGTCAGCAGAGCGCGACCGGCAGCTCGAGGGACACCCATCATACCGTCACCGCCGGACGTTCCCGCCCAATGAGTCTGTCCGGCTTGCGAGTAGAGCCGGCTGATTCGCCGCGGATGCTTTCTGTATTCCGCCACGGCGAACAATGCGGCGCCTGTGCGCCCCTACACTCCTGATCATTCGACGGCCCGACTCTCCAGTCAGCACGAAGCGAGTGCTACGTAGTCCGGTCGCGAACTCCGCTTCTACTCAACTCCATTTCTTCAAAGAGGTAACGCATATGTTGCACGACAACGGCATTCTCGTTCTAGGCGCTGGCGAGCTCGGCATGGCTGTAGTGCGCACACTGGTGCGCCGAACGGCGCCTGCCGCCATCCCCGTGGCAGTGCTACTCCGTCCGGCGACCATCCAGTCTGCGGACCCCGTCAAACAGAAGGACGCGGCAGAGCTACGCTCGTTAGGCGTCGAAATCGTTCCAGGAGATCTTTCGGACCAATCGGGCACTGAGCTCGCGACCATTTTCCGACGGTTCGATACCGTCATTTCATGCACCGGGTTTGTCGGCGGTCCGGGTGTACAACTCAAGCTCGCCCGAGCCGCGCTGGATGCCGGAGTCAAACGGTATTTCCCCTGGCAATTCGGCGTCGACTATGAGGTGATCGGTAGAGGAAGCGCGCAGGATCTGTTCGACGAACAACTCGACGTGCGCGATCTTCTCCGCTCGCAAGTGCAGACCGAATGGGTCATTGTCTCGACCGGTATGTTTACGAGTTTCCTGTTCGAACCAGCGTTCGGTGTTGTGGATCTGGCCCGGAACACTGTGAACGCATTGGGCGGTTGGGACAACGCGGTGACGGTGACGACGGCGGAGGACATCGGCGCGCTGACCACGGAGATTGTGTTCTCGGAGCCGAGAATTGCCAACCAGGTGGTGTACATCGCGGGCGACACAGTGACTTACCGGCAACTGGCGGACACGATCGACAGACTGATGGGCACGGAAGTCCTTCGCAGTGCCTGGAGCGTGGATGAACTGAAGCGGAAACTGGTCCAGGAACCTGATGATTCTCTGCGGAAGTATCGTGTTGTTTTTGCGGAAGGGCGTGGTGTAGCGTGGGATCAGCAAAGCACGTTCAACGCGCAACGGGGTATCGCGGTCAGCGGGCTCGAGGAGTGGATGCGAAGCAACGCCGTGATAAGCGAAGCTGCAAGGTCTACCTGATCATTCCGCCATCATTGAGCCGAACCCAACCGGTTTGGTTCTGCCGTGACCGGTCAATTCCGCTCACATACTCACGAGAATTTTTGGCTTGGAGAACGCTTCAACCGCGGGCTATGCTGGGACGATGGAAAGCGCGGCGCGCCTGCGCCGTGCAGTGTTAGTCCAACGGCGCTCCACGGGAGACGACATGATCCAGCCGATCGACATTGGTGCGCTCGCGGGTGGCACACTTCAGGGCTACTCGAATCGGGTTCTGACCAGCGTGAACGACCACGATGTTCATTTGAGCGTCATGGACGGCCCATATTTCTGGCACCTGCATCCCGACTCTGACGAAACATTCCTCGTCATTGAAGGTGTGCTCACCATTGATTTCGACGATGGATCGGTCGACGTCCAATCCGGCCAGCTGCTCACTGTGCCGGCGGGTATGCGTCATCGGACGCGACCCCACGGCGCACGCTCGGTTAACCTGACGGTTGAAAAGGCCAACGCGACGATGATCAGGTGCGAAGCACCATCGGGTTGGCCGCGATCGTCTTGAGTGAATCGACGGGTACTTGCGGCCAAACCTCGAAGCCCCTTCCGCACCGATTAGTTTTGCCCAATGGCCCGCACAATAGCGTCACCCATCTCATGAGTCTTACTGGTCCCACCCAGATCAGCCGTAAGCGAACGCTTCTCACGCATAACGGTGCCCACCGCTTTCTCGATCAGCACAGCGGCTTCGCGTGCTTTGGCGACGTCATGCTTGCGCCCGAGCCAATCAAGCAGCATCTGCCCGGACATAACCATCGCGTACGGATTTGCAATGCCGCGACCAGCAATGTCGGGGGCCGACCCATGCGTGGCCTGAGCCATCGCATGCCGCGGCCCAGCTGAAAGCCCCGGCGCCAAACCGAGACCTCCAACAAGTCCCGCTGCCTCATCGCTAAGAATGTCGCCAAACATATTGGTGGTGACGATTACATCGTATTTCTGCGGCGTCATCACGAGACGCATCGCGAACGTATCGACAATCGCTTCGTTCATGACCACATCCGGATACTCAGCCGCGATACGCTTGGCCTCCTCAACAAACATGCCGCAGCCGAGCTTGAAAACCGTATCCTTATGAACCACGGTGACCTGTTTGCGTCTCGATCGTGCCAGCTTGAACGCCTCGTGCAACACCTTCGACGACCCGGCGCGGGTGATCACGCGCACCGAAATGGTTACGTCATGAGTAGGCCGGAATTCCCCGCACCCGGCCACAACATTGCGGTCTGGCTGAAACCCCTCATTGTTCTCCCGCACGATGACTAGATCGACGTTCTGATGCAGCGACTCAATGCCGGCATACGAAAGCGAAGGGCGGATATTCGCAAACAGATCGAAGTGTTTGCGCAAGATCGGATGCGGATTGACTGCCTCAGGCACTTTCGGATAAGCCATATGTCCGATGGGTCCGAGCACCCACCCGTCGAGCGATTCCAGTTTTTCCAGAGTGCCGGGAGGCAACGTATGGCCGAGCGTGTCGTACGCCTTGCGGCCAATCGGAACGGGATGCCAGTCGATCTCAAGACCGGTCGCCTCAGCAGCCGCTCGCATCACTTTAACCGTCTCGGGCACGACCTCGTGACCAATATCGTCGCCTTCCAGAATACCTATTTTCATACCGCTTTCTCCGTTCAAATGAGGATGTCTAATGATCGATACGATTCATGGCGAAAGCTCTTCAAGGCTGCGGCCGTTAGTCGGCGGACCGAACCCGCCGATACCAATGATGATCGCTGCCATCGCAAGGCCAATCATGAGGAACACGCCACGTTGACCATAACTGGCCATCAGATCGCCCACCCAGTAGCCGACGAAAACCGAACTGACGCGGCTCCAGCAAAAGGTGAAACCAATGGCGCGGGCACGAATGCGCGTAGGGAAGAGTTCCGCCGCATAGGGGTGAAAGATGGCAATCATCCAGTTGTTGCCAAGCGCGATCAGTCCACCCGTGCAGACAATCAGCGGCACGTTGTGGCCCGTGGCAAACAACGTTCCCGCCACGCCGATCAGACAGGCGCATAAAACGAGCTGCCACTTGCGCTCGATACGTTCGGAAAAATAGCTGCCTACGGCAGCGCCAACCGGCGCCATCAGCACGATCGCGAGCGAATAGTTGAGCGAGTGGACGATCGAAAATCCGTGATGCATGAGCAGCACCGGCACGAATGCGGTAAAGCCGAACACCGCAATGGTCTGCGAGAACTGGAACAGCGACACGATGATCGTGCGCGGCAGATAGAAGCGGCTGAAGATTTCTCTCCATCGCCCTTTTTCGATAATCGGATCCGGCACGCTCAGATCGGGCGCGGATAAAGGCGCGCCACGCTCGCTTTCCACAGCCTGTTCGATCTCACGTACCACACGGTCCGCCTCTTCCACCCGGCCGTGGACTTCAAGCCAGCGCGGCGATTCCGGCAAACCGCGTTGCAGCAGGAAAACAATCAGGCCGCTAGCCGAGCCGATCATCACGACGATCCGCCAGCCAGCGATTCCGAACGGATCGAGCGGCACGAGGATCGCAGCAAGCAAGGCCGCCACTGGAATGGCCGACAGCACGAAGATGTACGAAGTCGTCATGTAGCGGCCGCGGCTCGCCCGGGGAGTCAGCTCCGTGACGTAACAATCGTTGTTCACGAGTTGCATGCCGACGGCAAAGCCGGCTATGAAGCGCGCCAGATCGATCAGCAACGGATCGCTGAGGACGGCCACCGCAAACTGCGAAGCCGAGTAGACCATCATCGAATATACGAACACCGCGCGCCGTCCAAAACGGTCGGACACCGCGCCGAAAGCAGCAGTACTAAGAAACATGCCGATAAAGAACGAAGCGAGAAAGCTGGCAAAGCTATGAACATCCAGCAAGCCCTTGTTGGCGATCGTATAGATGCCGGAGCGCACCAGACCCAACGAAATAAAGCCCGGCATAAACAGTTCGAAGAATTCGAACCAGCCGCCCGCAGCAATTCGCGCGACGATCTTCATCAGATGACGCGACCTCGGCAACCGGTCGATTCTCGCCATGATCGCGTAGTTACTTCGCAGCGCTGACGGCAAGCTGAGTTCCATGTTTGTCTCCGTCTTTATAGTGGCTTTGCGCATCATTAGGCGCGCCGTGCAGCACTTTGTTGCGACGCCGTATTCATCGCCGCTGCATCAATGCATTCTTGGCGCCTCATTGCGATCTTGCAATACCATAATGGCTCACTTCTTTATTTACCTGAGGTTAGGAATGCTGGAGCGAGCGGACCTGATGCTGGTGCTGGCGGTGCGGGAAACGGGCAGTCTGATCGGCGCGGCGCGGCGTTTGGGGGTGAGCGGCGCAGCCATCACCAAGCGGCTTGCGCAGATTGAAGCTCAACTGGCCGTGCGTCTCTTCAGGAGGACCACCCGTAGCGTCGTGCCCACGCCTGAAGGCGATCTCTATTGCGAGCAGGCCATGCAACTGGTTGCAGGGTTTGAAAGCCTTGAGGCCCGCATTGCGGATTTCAGCACCACGCCGGTAGGTCTGATCAAGCTGGCGTGTAACGTCGGCTTTGGTCGACAGTGGATGGCACCGGTCATCGACGCATTTTCGCGCCTGTATCCATCCGTTCGGATCGAACTGCATCTCCGGAACACGTTGCCCGATCTCCAGGCGGAGGGTTTCGATGCTGCGGTGTGGCTGTGGCGCCCCCTGTCCACGCAATGGATCATCCACACTCTGGCGCAGAACAACCGTGTGATTGTCGCGGCGCCCGACTATCTGCAGCGTGCGGGCATGCCGCAGACGCCCGCTGATCTTTCGCGCCATACGTGCCTGTTGATGCTCGAGCGCGACATGCCATCGTACGTGTGGCGCCTGAATCGTGTATCGCCGCCGGGCGTCGAGGAATCGACCATCGACGTACGCGTTTCGGGCCCGCTTTCCAGCAACAACGGCGAGGCGTTGCGTGACTGGGCAATGAGTGGGGCAGGCATCGCGCTTCGTCCGTACTGGGATGTCTACGCGCACATTCAGAGCGGGAGCCTGACTCACGTGTTGCGTGACTACGCAAAGCTGGACTCCGACGTTCAGTGGATTGCGCCGTACCGGCCGCATTTGCCGGAACGGGTCAGACTGCTCAAGGAGTTCATTGAAGGCCGGCTCGCTGACGCGCCCTGGCTGCATCAGCCAGGGTAAATCCTGAGAAAAACATCAGACGTCTGATGTATTCTTTAAAAAAGAACAACGGATGGGCCTGCGTATGCGCCTGAGCGTAGAACGATCGATGAGCGACAAGATTCAGGACTCGCTTCTTGCGATGATTCGCGAGAAGGGCCTGAAACCGGGCGATCAGATTCCTACGGAGATCGAGCTTTGCGAATTGCTGGGCGTGGGACGCTCGAGCTTGCGTGAAGCCGTGGCGCAGATGATCTCGCACGGGCTGCTTTCGCGTGTGCAGGGTCGAGGTACCTTCATCAGACAAGTTTCGTTGAAATTGCAGGGCGGTCTCGATGATCTGATGTCTGTGACCGATATGATCAAGAGCGTCGGCGCGGTGCCGTCCACCAGTCGTCTGCAGATTGAGCACATCGAGGCATCGGAAAGTCTGGCCGAAAAGCTGGGACTGAAAGCGGGTGATCCATGTGTACGGATCGAGCGGGTCAGAAGGGCTGATGATGCCGTGGCGGCGTACTGCATCGACATCGTCCCGAAGCAGGTGTTCGATGCCGCGAACGGCGAGCTAGGCGAATCGCTGTTTGCCATGTTCTACCGTACCGGGAGGCGACTCTCGCATACGCATTCATCGATCCAGCCGACCATCCTGACACCGCGCGATCTGCCCGAACTGGGCGACGGCTTTGGGTTGTTCCTGTTGCTGGACGAAGTGGATTTTGATCAAAGCGGCGACCCGCTTTGCTATAGCAACGACTATTACAACACGAGCATCTTCAAGTTCGACCTGGTACGCAAGCGTCACTGATAGCGGGCGCGCGGTTGGGTCGATCGCGGAGGAGGCACTATGGAATTTGAGGCGTTGAATGCGTCCGAGCTGTCGGCGTATCTGCGAGGCATTCCTGTTGTACACAAGCTGCTCGGCGAGCCGGCTGAGCTGGATATTGCCGAAGTCGGCGACGGCAATCTGAACTACGTCTACTTCGCGAGCAATGCGAGGACGCCGGCAAAGAGCGTGGTGGTCAAGCAGGCCCCGCCGTTTCTACGGCTTGTAGGCAAGACCTGGCCGCTCACGCGCGAGCGGCTCGAGCGCGAGGTTGCAGCTCTCCGGCGCTTCGGTGCGCTATGCCCGGAGCACGTGCCGAAGGTCTACCATGCCGACAGCGAGCTCTTCCTGATGGTGATGCAGCGACTGTCGTCGCATTGCATTCTGCGCCAGGGGTTAATGAATGGCGTGCTGTATCCAAAGCTCGCCGACCATCTCTCCACGTTTCTCGCCAATACGCTGTTTTTCGGCTCGGATCTTTTTCTCGCGCCCGACATCAAGAAGCAGGCCATGGCCGCTGCGGTCAATAGCGAACTATGCAGGATCACTGAAGATCTCGTATTTACGTATCCGTTCGAGGACCATTCTTCGAACGTCTATAGCGCGGCGTTGCCACGCGCGGCCATTGACCGGTTGCGGCACACGCCCGAATTGCGCACCGCGGTTGGCGAGATGAAGTGGGCATTCATGAACCATGCCGAGACGCTGATTCACGGCGACCTGCACACCGGTTCGATCATGGTCAATGAAGACGAGACCTACGTGATCGATCCCGAGTTCGCTTTCTACGGACCTATGGCGTTTGACGTCGGCGCGATCATTGCCAACCTGCTGCTGGCCTATTTCTCGCGCGACTGGCATGGCCGCGTCAACGGCGCATCGCCGGAACCGTATCAGGCGTGGTTGCTCGATCAGGTGCGCGACATCTGGTCAGGTTTCTCGGCAAAATTTCAGGCGCTTTGGCGCGATCACGAAGGGCGCAGCAAGACGCATTTCATCGGCAACGACCCGAGTCGCGTATGCGCCGATGCGTTCAGGGCGCGCTTCATGCAACAACTCTTTGCGGACACGCTCGGCTTTGCAGGATGCAAGATGATCCGGCGCATTGTCGGCATGGCAAAAGTGGCAGAGATCACGCGTATTCCTGATGATATTGCCCGCGCCGCGATCGAAGTGCGTTGCCTGCAGTGTGCGGAAACGCTGCTAATCCAACGCGCCTCGCTGACAGGTGTAGAAGACGTCATTGGTCTTGCGCGGGAGATTGGATCTGCCTCATGACCCGCACCCATTCCCTTTCAACCCGTGATGCCTACGGAGCACGCATGGTTTCCACGCCGTCCATTTCTAACCTTCCCGCGACCATCGCATGGGAAAACGACGGCTTGTCGATCCTCGATCAAACGCGTTTGCCGCATGAAACCGTCGTTGAAAAACTGACGACAGCCGAGGAAGTCTGGCGCGCCATTCACGAACTGCGGGTGCGCGGTGCGCCGGCTATTGGCGTCGCTGCAGCGTACGGATTGTGCGTGGCGATGCGCACGAGCCTGCATCTGCCAATAGCCGAGTTCCGCGCGCATCTGGCGAAGCAGGCGGCGTATCTCGACAGCGCGCGGCCCACGGCGGTCAATCTTAGCTGGAGCCTCAGGCGCATGCTTCAGGCGGCGCAGGCGTCGCCTGCGAGCGAAACGGCGTCGCTGCTACGCGTATTGATCGATGAAGCCGTCGCAATCCACGACGAAGACCGCGCGCTGTGCAAAGGCATCGGCGAACACGGCTTGCCGCTGATCACCGAAGGTTGCGGGGTGTTGACCCACTGCAATGCGGGGGCGCTCGCCACGACTGGCCTGGGCACGGCAACCGCTCCGATCTACATGGCGCACGCCGCAGGTACGAAATTCCGCGTCTACGCCGACGAGACCCGCCCACTGTTGCAAGGCGCGCGCCTCACCGCCTATGAGTTGCAGCAGGCCGGTGTAGATGTGACGCTGATCACCGACAGCATGGCGGCCTCGCTCATGGCGCGAGGACTCGTTGACGTGGTGATCGTCGGGACGGATCGTGTTGCGGCTAACGGCGATTTCGCCAACAAGATCGGCACGCTGGCGCTGGCAATCGTCTCGCGGCATTTCGACATCCCGTTCTACGTGGCCTGTCCGTCCTCCACGCTGGACCTGCACACGGCAACGGGCGACGCCATCGTGATTGAACAACGCCGTGACGATGAAGTCACGCACCTCTATGGTCAGCGTATCGCACCAGCCAATATGAAGGTTAGCAATCCCGCATTCGATGTGACGCCGCACGAGCTGGTGACCGGCTTTATCACGGAGCGCGGCATCGTGAAGGCGCCCTTTGCGCGAAACCTTGCAACGCTGTTCGCCATGGAAGGAGACGCGGCATGAGCGAAAACGCTTTGCGTGAACAGATCGTCGTTACCGTGCGCGAAATGGAGCGCCTGGGCATCAACCAGGGGACCTCCGGCAATGTGAGCGCGCGCTGGCTCGACGGCTTTCTGATCACGCCAAGCGGTGTTCCGGCCGCGCAGTTGCGGGCAAGCGGGATTGTCTGGTTGCCGATGGACATCAAGGAACCGTCGCCGGTGCTCGATCAGGCCAGACCCTCGTCGGAGTGGCGCTTTCATCGAGACATATTGCACTCGCGACCGGACGCGCATGCGATCGTCCACACGCATTCGGCAGCGGCCACCGCGATTGCCATTCACGGCCGCGATATTCCCGCTCATCACTACATGGTCGCAGCGGCTGGCGGCAACTCCATTCGCTGCGCACCGTATGCGACCTTCGGTAGCCAGGCGCTCTCCGATCATGCCGTCGCCGCCCTGCAAGGACGCAGCGCCTGTCTGCTTGCGCATCATGGCGTGATCGCGCTGGGCCCCGATCTTGCGCGTGCGTTGTGGCTCGCGCATGAGGTCGAAGTGCTGGCGAAGCAGTACCTGCTGGCTTGCCAGCTTGGTACGCCGCCCGTGCTACCCGACGAAGAGATGCAGATCGTCGTAGAGAAGTTCAGAAGTTATGGTCCGAAGAGAACGCAGTAGAACTGATCGTTGCATCGCACGCTACATCTGCAACGCGTAGCAAAACCGCCTTAATAACGTGAAAAACGGAGACAGACATGGCTTGGAATTCAGGAAGATTCGATGCATGGGGCAAGCTCGGCGCCACGGCGGGAACGGTGGTCCTGTGTGCGGCTACGGTGCTGGCAGGCTGTTCGAAGAGCGAATCGCCGTCGTCTTCGGGCACGGCGGCGAGCGACGCGGGCGCAAGCGCACCGGCAGTGGCAAGTGCGGCACCCGCAGCGGGTGGCAAGACGAAGATCGGTTTCTCGGTGTCCACGCTCAACAACGCGTTCTTCGTCGGCCTGAAGCTGGGCGTGGAGAAGGGCTCCAAAGATCAGGGCTTCGACCTCGTACAGACCAACGCGAACGGCGACGCACAGCAGCAGGTCAATGACGCGATCAACCTCCTGAGCCAGGGCGTGAATGCGCTCGTGCTGAACCCGATCGACTCGAAGGCAATCATTCCGGCCGTAGAAAAAGCCAATAGCATGGGTATTCCCGTGTTCATGCTCGATCGCGGCTCGGACGGCGGCAAGGTGACCTCGTTCGTGGCGTCGGATAACGTGGCCCTCGGCGCGACAGGCGCGAAGTGGATCGCGGATCAACTGAAGGCGCGTTACGGCTCGCCGAAGGGCAATGTAGTCGACCTGATCGGCCTTGTCGGCACGACTGCCGCAACGGATCGCGAGAAAGGCTTCTCCGACGAGATGGCGAAGTATCCGGACATCAAGATCGTGGCACGCCAGGAAGGCGCGTTTGACCAGGAGAAGTCGCTTAATGCCATGACGGACATTCTGCAGAAATTCCCGCAGATCGACGCCGTGTTCGGTGCTAACGACGACAACACGGTAGGTGCGGAAAAGGCGATCGACAACGCGAACCGCTACAAGCCGCTCGGCGACAAGGATCACATCATGGTGATCGGCGCGGACGGCACGGCGCAGGCCTTGTCGGCGATTCGCGCAGGCAAGCAGGACGCCACGATCTCGCAGAACCCGATCGAAATGGCGGCCAAGGCGCTGAGCTTCATCACGGACTACGAAGCGAAGAAGGACGTGCCGGCGAACTACGCGTGGCCGACGCTGCTGATCGACAAGTCGAATATCGACTCCGATGAAACCAAGAAGTACGGCCTCTGGTCGCTGCAGGTCAGCCAGTAATCTGTAAATGCGAACATGCGCGCCCGCATTGCGGGCCGCATGCTTCAAGCCAGACGAGAATCGAACATGAGTGCCGAAACGAATGTGCCGGAGGTGGCAGGCGGCGGGCTCGCCGCCACGCCGGGCGGTCATGCGCCGCTGTTGCGCATGGAAGGCATCGTCAAGAGCTTTCCGGGCGTGAAGGCCTTGCGCGGCGTGAGCTTGACGCTGGAAGCCGGTCACGTGATGGCGATTGTCGGCGAGAACGGCGCGGGCAAGTCGTCGCTGATCAAGACGTTGTCGGGTGCGTACGAGCCTGATGAGGGAAGCATCGCGATCAACGGCGTGCCGCTTGGGCGCGGGACGCACGCTGCTATCGACGCGGGTGTTGCGGTGATTTACCAGGAGCTGTCGCTGGTCAACGACATGACCGTGGCGGAAAACCTGTTCCTCGGGCGCATGCCGTCGCAAGGCGGCTTCGTGAAGCGCCGCGAAGCGAATGACGATGCGCGCAAGGCGCTTGCGCAAGTCGGGCTCGAGAGCGTGTCGCCGTCAATGCGCCTTGGCGATCTGCCGCTCAACAAGCGGCAACTCGTGGAAGTCGCGAAAGCAGTCGCGCGCGAGGCGCGCATCCTTGTGATGGATGAGCCTACCGCCGCATTGCAACGTGGCGATATCGCGAATCTCTATGCCGTTGTGCGCCGTCTGCGTGCAGCGGGGATGGGCATCATTTTTATTTCGCACCACCTGGAAGAAGTGTTCGAACTGGCGGACTCGGCGGTCGTCATGCGTGACGGCGTCACCGTCAGTTCGCGTCCGATGTCGCAATGGACCGAGCAGGAGCTTGTCCAGGAGATGGTCGCGCGCAACCTCGAATCGTTCTATCCGTGGGAGCCGCGCGAATATGGCCCGGTTGTGCTGGAGGTGCGCGATCTGGCGAGCCCGCCCATCGTGCGGCACGCCTCGCTCAGTGTGCGAGCGGGCGAGATCCTCGGCATTGCGGGCATCGCAGGGGCAGGGCGCACCGAATTGCTGAAGGCGATCTTTGGCGCGTTGCCGGTGACGCAAGGCGAAATCGTCGTGCGCGGCCAGAAGGTCAACATCAAATCGCCTAGCGACGGCGTGCAACACGGCCTTGTCTACACCGCTGAGGATCGCAAACTCGAAGGCCTCGTGCTGGAAGCGAGCATCGAAGAGAACGTTGCTCTATCGAGCCTGAAGGCGCTTGCCACAGGCGGTTTCGTCAGCAACGCCCGCAAGCGCGCACTCGCGCAGGAGGCAAGCACGCGCTTCGGCGTGCGCGCGCCGTCGGTCATGCAGATCACTGGCAACCTCTCGGGCGGCAATCAGCAGAAGGTCATTCTCGGGCGTGCGACCGCCACGAATCCGGCCGTCATCATGCTCGACGAGCCCACGCGCGGTATCGACGTGGGCGCGAAATCGGAGATCTATGCGCACATGGTTTCCATGGCGCGGTCGGGCGCGGCGGTAATCATGGTCAGCTCTGAACTGCCGGAGCTGCTCGGCATGTCGGACCGTGTGCTGGTGATGTACCGGGGCAGCATCGTCACGGAAATTGCTCGCGACAAGGCGGATTCGGAAACGGTGATTCAATGGGCTACGACAGGAGTAGGGGCATGACGTCCACGACAACCAAACAGGCGGATTCGGAGGCGTTCTCGCAGCGCCTCATCCGGCAACTGCGCAGCGGCATCGGGCCGCTCTTCGCGGCGCTCGTGCTGATCTGTGTGGTGCTCTCGATCGCATCGCCGGAATTCCTGACCACCAGCACGCTGACCAACGTCATGGTGCAGGTCTCGGTGGTCGGCATTGCGGCAGTCGGCGCTACTTTCGTGATCATCACGTCGGGCATCGACCTCTCGGTCGGGTCGCTCGTGGCGCTGAGCGGCATGGTGGCTGCGACCGTCATGGCTGGATCGGCGGCGGGGAACGTCGGGCTCGGGATCGGCGGACTCGGGGTGGCGCTGGCGGTCGGTGCGATCGTGGGTGCGCTGAATGGCTTCTCGGTGTCGTGGTTCAGGCTCGTGCCATTCATCGTCACGCTGGCGATGATGGCAATGGCGCGCGGCCTCACGCTTGCCATCTCCGATGGCCGCACGAAGTTCGATTTTCCCAATTCGTTCACCGCGTTCGGCGCGAAGAGCGTAGCAGGCCTTCCAGCGCCGATGCTCGTGATGCTAGTGGTGTTTATCGTCGGTCACGTGCTGCTGCGCAAGACCACGTTTGGACATCAGGTGTTCGCGGTCGGCGGTAACAAGGAAGCCGCTCGGCTCGCGGGCATTCCGGTAGGCCGCGTGATTTTTCTCACGTACACGCTCGCAGGCGTGACAGCGGCCATCGCGGGCATCGTGCTCGCAGGGCGGTTGAATTCGGCCTTGCCGTCGGCGGCGAACGGACTCGAATTGCAGGTGATCGCCGGCGTGGTGATCGGCGGTACGTCGCTTGCGGGCGGCCGCGGCTCGATCGTGGGCACGTTCATTGGCGTGGTACTGATCGGCGTGATCAACGTCGGACTGTCGCTGCTCGGCGTCAATCCATTCTGGACACAATTCATTCAGGGCGGCGTTATCTTCGCTGCCGTCATGCTCGACGCGCTCAGTCAGCGCCGCAAGAACTAACCTCATTCAGGAGACACGCATGAGAAAGATCATCAACCAGCCCGATCAGTTCGTCGATGAAATCATCGAGTCGCTGTTGATCGCACATCCGGGCTGGATCAAGGCAGCAACGGCCGACCGCCGCGCGCTCGTGCGCGCGGATGCGCCGAAGCAGGGCCGCGTGGGCATCGTGACAGGCGGCGGATCGGGACACATGCCGGGCTTTCTCGGCTATGTGGGCGAGGGGCTGTGCAGCGGTGTGGCGGTGGGCAACGTGTTTTCATCGCCGTCATCCGAGCAGATTTATGAAGCGACCAAAGCAGTGAACGGCGGCGCCGGCGTGCTCTATGTGTACGGCAATTATGGCGGTGACGTCTTTAACTTCGATCTGGCAGCAGATCTTGCGGAGCCGGATGGCATCGATGTGAAGACCGTATTGCTGACCGACGACGTGGCGTCCGCGCCCAGCGAACGTAGCGCTGACCGGCGCGGTGTGGCGGGCATGGTATTCGTCTTCAAGTGTGCGGGCGCAGCGGCGGAGCGCGGCGATTCGCTAGAGGAAGTGGCGCGCATCGCGGCGAAGGCGAACAACCAGTGCCGCACGATGGGCGTGGGTTTGTCGCCGACCATTCTGCCCGCGGCCGGCAAGCCGACCTTCACGCTGCCCGAAGGCGAGATGGAGATTGGCATTGGCATCCACGGCGAGCCGGGCACGCATCGCGGCAAGCTGGAAACGGCGGATGAAATCGCTACGCGGCTTACCAGAGAAATTTTGCGCGATCTCGCGGCGCCCAAGGGTTCGCGTGTAGCGGTGCTGATCAACGGGCTTGGCGCCACGCCGCTCGAAGAGTTGTATCTGCTCTATCGACGTTCGGCCGCGCTCATCGCAGAGCAGGGTTTGACGATTGCACGCTCGTATGTGGGCGAGTATGTGACGAGCCTGGAAATGGCCGGTGCTTCGATCACGATCATGCTGGTCGACGACGAGCTTGAAGCGCTGCTCGCCGCGCCTGCGCGATCACCTTTCTTTCATGACTGGTCGCAAAGCTGAAAAGAGGGGAACGTCATGAGTCTTTCCTGTATTGAGCTGCGCGACTTGCTCACGCGTACGCTTACTGTTTTACCCACTCACGCCGAAGAGTTGCGGGAGCTTGATGCCGCGCTTGGCGACGGTGATCTCGGCATCACCGTGCAATCCGGATCAGCCGCGGTCGTCAAGGCGATTGGCGCGTTGCCCGAAACAGCATCGGTATCCGAACTTTTGCTTGCTTCGGGAAAGGCATTTTCGACAGCGAACCCGTCGACGTTCGCGGCGCTGATCGGCGGCGGCCTGCTCGCTGCATCGAAGGCGGTGACAGGCAAGGACGCGATCGATAAAGCCGATGCACTCGCGATCGGGCGTGCGGTGGCAGCCCGGATTATCGAACGCGGCAAAAGCCAGGTGGGCGACAAGACCGTACTCGACGCGCTCGTGCCTAGCCTCGATACGCTCGAAGCCACATCCGGCTCCGCCGATGCCGTGCTCGACGCGATGATTGCGAAGTCGCAGGAGCAGGTAACGGCGACGGCAAGCCAGCAATCGAAGAAGGGGCGCGCCGCATGGGTGCAGGAGCGCAGCATCGGGCATGCCGACCCAGGCGCGACAGCGTATCTGCGCTTTCTCGAAGCGCTGCGCTCGGCGCTGCGGGCATAGAACAATGAGCGGTTTCGATAAGGGTTTACGTTGTCGGATCGATAACCAGCAGGAATCGGTTGCGCGGAATACGCAATTGGATAACGTCTTCCCTCGTACTAGACTTGGCGGGAGCGGACGGTGCCCGCGGCTACCGCTCGTCCCAAGTGCCTCAGATCTGCTTCTTTACAATTCCAAAACGGAGACATCACGTGAGATCGAAAGTGGCCTGCGGCATTCTTGCCGCCGTGGTTTGCGTCAGCGTTACCAATACAGCCAGTGCACAGGCAGCGAGCGGCGATACCTCGTCGCTGAAAATCGCGCTCTCGAACAACTACGCGGGCAACAGTTGGCGTCAGGCGATGCTCAAGAGCTGGTCGAATGTCGCCGATGCCGCCGTCAAGCAGAAGGTGGTCGCCGCCGCGCCGACGTTCACGACCGCGGAGAATCAGGCCACGGAGCAGGTGCAGCAAATGCAGAACCTGATCCTGCAGGGCTTCAAAGGCATTGCGGTGGATGCCGTGTCGCCCACCGCGCTCAATGGCGTCATCAAGCAGGCCTGCGGCGCAGGGGTGACGGTGGTGTCGTTCGATGGCATCGCCTCTGAGCCCTGCGCTTATCGCATCACGGTCGATTTTCGCAAACTCGGTTCGATGCAGGTCGACTATATGGCGAAACGCCTGAACGGCACCGGCAATCTGCTCGAGATCCGCGGTCTTGCCGGCGTTTCCGTGGATGACGAAATCCATCAGGGTATCGTCGACGAGCTGAAGAAGTACCCCGGGCTGAAGATCGTGGGCTCCGTGCATGGCGATTGGACCCAGACGGTTGCGCAAAAGCAGGTAGCCGGTATCTTGCCGACGCTGCCCAAAATCGACGGTGTCGTGGACCAGGGTGGCGACGGCTTTGGCACGGCGAAGGCGTTCGCCGAGGCTAACCGTCCGACGCCGATCATCATTCTTGGCAATCGCCAGGAAGAGCTGGCGTGGTGGGCCGAGCAACGCAAGAAGGGCAGCTACGAGACGCTGTCGGTCACCATCCCGCCGGGTTGCTCGACGTTTGCTTTCTGGATCACCCAGCAATTGCTGGCGGGTAAAAAGCTGCCGCACGATATCCAGATGCCGCTGCTTGAGGTGAAAGCGGACGAGCTCGACTCGGTGCTCGCCAAAACGCCGCCGGGCCAGCTTGCCAACAAGGAATTCACGCGCGACGAGGTGCTCAAGGTCGTCGACTCGAAGTAAGGCAACAGGCCAGCGGCGATGCGTGAGGTCGCCGCTGTCCGTCGTCGGCACAACGAAGGGATCTATGACGGTTTCATTCGGTGAATCATCGGGTTCGCCCGGCATCGCATCTGACGAGGTACTGATCGGTCTTGCCGGTATCGGCAAGACGTTCGGCCAGGTCAAGGCGCTGAGCGGCATTGACTTTGCGTTCCGGAACGGCGAATGCGTCGGCGTCGCCGGTCATAACGGCGCGGGCAAGTCCACGCTGATGGCGGTGCTCGCAGGCGTGTACGCGCCGGATCACGGCACGCTCTCGGTGGCGGGCCAGCCGGTCAGCCACTACGACGCTAACGTGGCGCGCGAAGCAGGGGTGCGTTGCGTGTTCCAGGAGCTCTCCCTGTGCGCGAACCTGTCGATCGCGGAGAACATGTGCATCCTGCATCCGCCACTCAAAGGACGCGGCTGGCGCAAGAAAGCAACCGCATTGATGGTGGAACAGCTTGACGCGATTTTTCCGGGGCATGGTCTGAAGGGACATGAACTGGTCGCGGACCTGACGCTGACACAACGTCAGATGGTCGAGATCGCTCGAGCTTTTACGGAGGTGGTTGCGCCGGTGAAGCTGGTCATTCTCGATGAGCCGACGTCCAGCCTCGATGCGCATACCGCCGGACAGCTGCTGGTTTTTATCCGTGAGGCGGCGAGCCGTGGCATCACCTGTATTCTGATTAGCCACATGCTTGGCGAGATCGAACGCGTCGCGGACCGCGTGCTGGTGATGCGCGACGGCATGGCGGCCGCGGTGTTGCCGCGCGATGCGTTGACTCAGGATGCGATTGTGCGTGCGATGGGGCAGCACGTCGATGTCGGGCGTCAAACTCAAAAGGCCGGTCGCGCGCAGGGCAATGTCAATGCCGCTGATTTCACGTGGCAGGTTGGGCCCACTGCAGTGAAGCGCTCGACGATCAACGCGGCACGCGGCGAGATTGTCTGCTTTGCGGGCCTCGCGGGGCAGGGCCAAACCGAAGCGTTGCTCGCCATCTATCGCGACTCCACCCGCCGTGGTGCAGCGACGCGCGTGGCGTTTGTGGCCGGCGATCGTGCTGACGACGGTGTATTCCCACTCTGGTCGATCAGCGAGAACCTAGCGATCCGCTCTCTGTATGGTGCGTCGAACGGTCTGCGCAAGCGCGGGCTGGTCGATGCCGACGGCGTACGCAAGCTGGTGCAGGACTGGCGCGCGAAGATCGGCATTCGCGGCGCCGCGACCCGTGCAGGCATCCTGTCGCTCTCGGGCGGCAACCAGCAGAAGGTGCTGTTCGCACGCGCGCTGGCCTCCGACGCGGACCTGATCCTGATGGACGATCCGACTCGCGGCGTCGACATCGGCACCAAGCGCGACATCTACGAACTCGTACGCGGCGAGGCGTCGAACGGACGCACATTTATCTGGTACACCACGGAGAACGACGAACTCGCATACTGCGATCGCGCCTATGTGTTTCGTTCTGGCCGCGTCACGCGCGTGCTGCACGCGGACGAATGCACCGAAGAGGTACTCCTCGCAGCCAGCTTCGAGGAGCAAGCCGCATGACGCCTTCCGTCGCGACAGGGCTCAATGTCCGCAACGTCCGAAATGCACGGCTAAGGGCGCTGCTGCCGGTGTTTTCGCTGGTGGTGATTCTGGTGCCTATCTTCATCCTGCAGCCGGCGACGTTCAGTTACTTCGGCTTGGGACTGCTGCTCAATCTTGCCGTGCCGATCGTCTTTGCGACGCTCGCGCAACTGGCCGTCATTACCGTGAACGATCTTGATCTGTCGATCGGCGCGTTCGTCAGCCTGACCGCGTGCATTGGCGCGACCTTGTGCGTGCGCGAACCGTGGCTAGGCATCGTAGCGCTGATTGGTTGCGTGCTGGCGTATGCGGCGATCGGCGCGTTGATCGAATTCCGCCAGATTCCATCGATTGTGGTCACGCTCGGCCTGTCGTTCGTGTGGACGGGACTCGCGGTGTTACTGTTGCCTTCGCCCGGTGGCAGCAGCCCCCAATGGCTTGGCAGCCTGATGACGTATCAAACGCCGCTGATTGCCGCGCCGATAGTATGGTCGGTCGTGATCGCGCTGGTGGGGCATCTGTTATTGATGCGTTCGTCGGCAGGCGTGCGGGTGAGGGGTGCTGGCGGCAATCCTCGGGCGATGAGCCGGTTTGGCTGGTCGATGGTCAAGAGCCGCGCCATCCTGTACGGCGTCGCTGGTTTCTTCGGGGTGTGCTCCGGCCTGTCATTGCTCGGCCTGACGACTTCCGCTGACCCGAACCTCGCACTGCGCTACACGCTGCTGTCGATCGCTTCGGTGATACTTGGCGGCGGCGAGTTTGTCGGCGGACGGGTCTCCGTTTGGGGAGCCGTGCTGGGCGCTATCACGCTCACCGTGGCCGCATCGTTTCTCGCCTTCCTCAACATCTCGCCGGACTGGCAGGTGGGCATGCAAGGCGTGATCCTGATTGCGGTGCTGTCGCTGCGCGTCTTGCTGCAACGAAGCGGGGGGCGCAGATGAACCCGCAGTCCGAACTTCAATCCACGGCAAGCTCCAGCGCCGACGCGCAACCGACGCTCGCTGCGCGGCTCAGAATGCTGCGCGCGCCGTGGGTCTGGTCCTTCGTCGGAACGATCGGCGTAGGCATCCTCATCGCGGTCGTGTTTGGGATTTCCATTGCCGGCAACGTCGTGTTGACGGCGCTGGTGTTTGGCGTCTTCATGGTGCTGGTCGGTCTGGGGCAGATGCTCGTCATCACGTCCGGGCCGGGCAATATCGACCTGTCGGTGCCATCCGTCATTGCGCTCGCGGGCATGATCGGCGTTCATGTGATGGGCGCGTATGGCATTCTCGCCGGCTTCGTTGCTGCACTCGCTGCCGGCATCGTCGTCGGTCTCGCGAACTATCTGCTGATTCGTGTGCTTCGTATCCCGCCGATCATTGCGACGTTGTCGTCGAGTTTCATTATCCAGTCGGTGGCGATCACGCAAAGCAGCGGCATGAATGCGCCGCCTGTCGCGCTCGAGACATTTGCCAATGGTCACCTGCTCGGTGTGCCGCATCTCGCGTTGATCGCACTGGCGTTGTCGGTTGTGATTGCGGTCCTGCTGCATCTGACGGTATTCGGCCGCGGTCTTTCCGCGGTCGGGCAGAATCCGCGAGCGGCGTGGCTGGCGGGCGTGGGTGTCGAGGCGACGCGCTGCAAGGTATACATGCTGTCCGGTGGCATTGCGGCGCTCACAGGTGTACTGCTCGCCGCCGTGTCGGGTGGCGCGACGCTGGATATGGGCGTCGAATATATGCTGATCTCCATTGCGGTGGTGGTGATCGGCGGCACCCAGGTCACCGGTGGCCGCGCGACGGTCATCGGCGTGTGGGGCGCCTCGATGTTCCTGTTTCTCACCAATGCCGTGCTCAACGCGTTGGGCGCGGGTGCAGGCGTGCGCTCGATTGCGTACGGCGTGCTGATTATTGTCGTCGTGGTGGCGGCAGGCGGGCGCTCGGCGCGCTACTAGCAACGCAAGGCCAAACGCAACGGTCCGAGCCTCGGTTAGCCCGGGCTTAATCTCAAGTGCAATGGGAAGACAAAGACAATGGAACCTAAAGACTTTGAAGTTCACGATGCACGTTTTCGCGCCTTACTGCAACCGAACGCACAGCTCGAAAAGCTATACGGCGGCTGTCTGTGGGCCGAGGGCCCGGCATATTTTCCCGCGGGCGATTACCTCGTCTGGAGCGACATCCCTAACAGCCGCATGCTGCGCTGGGCGCCCGGCATGGGTGTGGGCACGTTTCGCGCGAATTCGAATTTCTCCAATGGCAATACGCGTGACCGCGAAGGGCGGCTTGTCACTTGCGAACACGGCGCGCGCCGTGTGACGCGTACCGAGCACGACGGCAGCATCACCGTGCTCGCTTCCGCCTATCAGGGCAAGCGGCTGAATTCGCCCAACGACGTAATCGTCAAATCCGATGGCTCGGTATGGTTCACGGACCCCGACTACGGCATCCTTAGCGATTACGAAGGTGGTCGTGCCGACAGCGAGATTGGCCGCTGCAACGTGTATCGCGTGACGCCCGGAAGCGGGGAAGTCACGCTGGTGTCGGACGAATTCGTCAAGCCTAACGGGCTTGCCTTTTCACCGGACGAGAGCCGCATCTACATCGCGGATTCAGCGGCCTCGCATATCGAAGGAGCACCGCATCACATCCGCGTTCTCGATGTGGCGGGCGGCAAGCTGAGCAACGGGCGTGTGTTCGTCGAGATCGAGCAGGGCGTTCCCGACGGCATGCGAGTGGACGAGTACGGCAACCTCTGGACCAGTGCGCTCGACGGCGTGCATTGCTACGCGCCGGACGGCACGCTGCTCGGCAAGATCCTGTTGCCGGAAGTGGTGGCTAACCTGACCTTCGGCGGCCTGCATCGCAATCGTCTGTTTATTGCCGCGAATACTTCGCTGTACTCGCTTTATGTCGCTGTGCGTGGCACAGCGACATGATCGCCGAGCCGCTCGGCGGTGGTGCGCAGGATTGCCATGAACTCCTGAGCGGGCTGCGACGGAATTTCGTTCTTGCGGGTGATGACGCCATAGTTCGTCATGGTGCGCCGGATAGGCACGACGAGCTGGCCGAGCAGTCCGCTCTGGATATACTTCGCGACGGCGGCACGCGGCTGCAGCGAAATCATGTCTGTGGCCTGCAGCAGTTCGAGCGTCGAGAAGATCGATGGCGTTTCGACCATGCCGACGGGCGCTTGCATCCCGGCGGCGGCGAACGTCTCGTCGAACAGATGGCGGATCGCCGTGGCCGGCGGATAGAGAATCCACGGCCATGCGCCGAGATCGGCGATCTCGACAGACGCCTGTTTGAGCAGCGGATGATGCCGTCCAACGACGACCCACACCGGCTCCGCGGACAGGTCTTCGAAGTTGAAGAGGGTCTCCTGGCGCGCTTCGGTCAGACGGCCGATCATCAGGTCGAGTTTTTTCTCTTCGAGCCAGATCGCCAACTGATCGCTGCTCTGGTCGATCAGCCTGACGATGAGCCGCGGCCGTTGCTGCTGGATTTCCTTGATCGCCGCGGCGACGACCTGCGCGGTTGATGCGGTAATGGCGCCAATCGCGAGGTGGCCATAGCCGCCGCTCTTCATGGTGTGGAACTCGCTGGCGAACTTGCCCAGATCGGCCACGGCGGCACTCGCGTAACGCAAAGACAGCACACCGAGATCGGTGGGCCGCATTTCCCGCGGTAAACGCTCGAACAATTGCGCGCCGAACATGGACTCGATGTCGCCCAGTATCTTCGTTGCGGCGGGTTGGGTCATATGCATTTGCTCGGCCGCGATACGCAGATTGTGGGTGCGTCCGAGAATATCGAGCAGCTGGAGATGCTTGAAACGTAGTCGGCTCAGCACACTCGGGGGAGGCACAGCGGGCGATCTGGACATAGGGTAAGCACCAATTAGCTCATAACCATTTGGAATCGATTGTACTCAAGGTGCGATTGGAAGTTTGGCAGGGGCAGGCTTAGAGTGGCCTGTTCCCCTCGTGGCTTTAAAGAACTGGAGAAATCACCATGACGTTCGAGGCTGAAAATACCGCGGCCGGATCCGCCGGCAATGTGTCCGCAGGTGCGGAGCCGGTGGTGCGCCTGCATCCGCAGGACGACGTGGTGATCGCGCGGTACCAGTTGGTCACGGGCGCGCAGATTGGCGGCGGTCTTGCAGTGCGCGGCCTGATCCCCGCGGGCCACAAGGTGGCTGTACGTGCAATTGAAACGGGTGCCCCGGTGCGGCGCTATGGGCAGATCATCGGTTTTGCGAGTCGTCCGATCGAAGCGGGTGAGCACGTCCATATGCAGAATCTGTCGATGGGACAATTCGATCGCGACTACGCCTATGGCGCCGACGCGAAGCCGCTGGAACCGCAGACTAAAACCGCGCGCTTCATGGGGATCGTGCGCGCCGACGGACGTGTCGCGACTCGCAACTACATTGGCATTCTGACCTCGGTGAACTGCTCGGCGACCGCAGCGCGCGCGATAGCCGACCATTTCCGGCGCGATATCCATCCCGAAGCCCTTGCGGCATTTCCAAACGTGGATGGCGTCGTTGCCTTGACGCATGGCCAGGGTTGCGCGGTCGATGCCGAAGGCGAGGCGCTTGGCCTGATTCGCCGCACGCTCGGCGGCTACGCGCGGCATCCGAACTTCGCCGCGGTGCTGATTGTGGGCCTGGGTTGCGAGACCAACCAGATCGAAGGTCTCATGCGTAGCGAAAGCCTGACGCCAGGCGCCGCGCTCAAGACGATGACGATCCAGGCCACCGGTGGCACCGCGCGCACGGTGGCCGCGGGAATCGAAACCGTCAAGGCGATGCTTGTCGAAGCGAATCAGGTGCAGCGCGAACCGGTCGATGCCAGCCATCTCGTGATCGGCCTGCAATGCGGCGGCTCCGATGGTTATTCAGGCATCACGGCGAACCCCGCGCTTGGCGCTGCGGTTGACCGTCTGGTTGCGCATGGCGGGACCGCGATTCTCTCCGAAACGCCGGAGGTATACGGTGCAGAGCATTTGCTGACGCGCCGTGCGGTCTCGGTGGAAGTGGGCGAGAAACTGGTCGAACGCATCCATTGGTGGGAAGACTACTGCGCGCGGATGAATGCCGACCTCAACAACAATCCGTCGGCGGGCAACAAGGCAGGAGGCCTGACGACTATTCTGGAGAAGTCGTTGGGTGCGGTAGCGAAGGGCGGGACGACTAACCTTGTGGACGTGTATCGCTACGCCGAGCCCGTCAGCGCACATGGCCTCGTCTTCATGGACACACCCGGCTACGATCCGGTTTCGGCGACGGGGCAGGTCGCAGGCGGTGCCAACCTGATCTGCTTTACTACAGGACGTGGTTCCGCATACGGCTGCGCGCCTTCGCCGTCGTTGAAGCTGGGCACGAACACCGCGTTGTGGAAGCGGCAGGAAGAAGACATCGACCTGAATTGCGGCACGATCCTCGACGGGGAGAAGAGCGTCGACGAATTGGGGCAGGCAATCTTCGAACTGATGCTGGCCACCGCTTCCGGCACGATGTCCAAGAGCGAGGTCCACGGCTACGGACAGAACGAGTTCGTGCCGTGGCAGATCGGGGCGATTACCTGAGGGCACCTAACGACGCTCCTGCACGAACCGCTTGCTGCCGCCGTTCGCTGGCCAAGGTGTGCTGCGACTAACTTCTGGTTGCGTGCCGAACAGTGACGCCTATAGTGTTGATACGTCTGGACGGGCAAGCCCGGCCCCGGCCGACATCAGCCCTCGGAGGAAGTCATGTCCACTGTTTCGGTGTCTCCGCAAGTGCGTCACTTTTCCGTTCCGGCCTCTTCGTTCGGAATCGTCCTGGGAATGGCAGGGTTGAGCAATTGCTGGCGTTTTGCCCATGTGGTCTGGGGCGTGGACGCGAGGATTGGCGAAGCACTTTTTACACTGACCGCAGTGGTATGGCTTGTTCTACTGGTTGGCTATGTAACCAAGTGGATGCGCGACCACGACGACGCGATGACGGAGTTCGAACACCCCATACATTGCTGTTTCATCGGGCTTGTGCCGGTTTCGACGGTCCTGGTCGGAGCGTGGGTGGCCACCTGGAGCGATAGCGCGGGGTCCGTGTTGGTGATATTGGGCGCGGCGGGCCAGCTTGGGTTTTCTACGTACCGCTCCGGCGCGCTATTGCGCGGCGGCCGCAGGCACGAAGACACGACAGCCGTCATGTATCTGCCCACCGTGGCGGGCAATTTCGTGTCCTCCATCGCGCTGAGTTCGATTGGATATGCAGACGCGGCCAAGCTGTTTTTCGGCGCCGGTCTTTTCTCGTGGCTTGCACTCGAGTCGGTGATTACCAACCGGCTTTATACGTCCGAGCCGTTGGCGCACGCGATTCGTCCCACCTTGGGCATCCAGCTTGCGCCGCCCGCCGTGGCTTCGATCGCGTACCTTGCAATTTCCCACAACAGCATCGACATGGTGTTTCTGGGCCTGTTTGGCTACGCGGTCCTGCAGTTGCTGCTGCTATCGCGCCTGTTGCACTGGTTCGTGGAGACGGGATTTTCGCCCTCGTACTGGGCCTTCAGCTTCGGGGCGACCGCGCTGGTGCTCGCCAGCATGCACGCCGCTAGCGTGCATGCTCACCCGGCGGTCGACGTCCTTGCATTGCCGCTGTTTGTGCTGCTTAACGTCGCGATTCTGGCGCTCTTCGTCGCTACGTTACGACTGCTGTTGCTAGGGAAGCTGTTTATGAAGTGACGCGTTCAAGGCAACTGTAGCGCGGTCACAGCGTGCCGCAGTGCCGTGCGCAAACCTTCTTCAACCACCGGATGATAGAAGGGCATCTCAAGCATTGCATCCACTGTCAGCTTCATTTGCAGTGCCCAGGCGAGCAGGTGGGCAATATGTTCGGCATCCGGACCGATCCACTCCGCGCCCAGAAACCGCCGGCTCGCCTTGTCCACATACACATGCATCAAGCCGCGATTCTTCAACATCACGCGACTGCGTCCCTGGTCTTCAAAGCTGACTTCGCCGGTTGCGAACGTGCCTGGCTCCAGATCGGCGTGTCGCGCGCCGACCATCGCAATGCCCGGGTTCGAAAACAGCACGGCGATCGGCGCACGGCGCTTCAACGGTGCGACGTCCGGGAAGCGGGCAGCGTTTGTCCCCGCGGCGCGGCCTTCGTCCGCGGCTTCGTGCAATAGCGGCAGGACGCCATTTGCGTCGCCGGCAATGAACACAGGGTGCGCCCCTGCCTGCAGCGTAAGCGGATCGTAGATAGGAGCACCGTCCTTATCGAGCGTAAGAGAAGTGTTATGCAGTGCAAGCCTTTCGAAATTCGGCTTGCGGCCAGCCGTAACCAGCACATATTCAAACGTGTCCTCGACGACCTCTCCAGCGCCGGTCCGAAAGCGGATCTGCACCGCGTCACCCATCCGCGTTGCCGCTTCTACTTCCGCCTGGGCTTCGAAACGGAACGAGTTCTGGAAGGTCCGTTCGGCATACGCCTTGATAGCTGGATCCGTAAGCGGGCCAACGCGTCCGCGCGCGCCGATCACTGTCACGTCTACGCCGAGGTGGGCAAGCGCCTGTCCCAGTTCGAGCCCAATGACGCCTGCGCCGATCACCGCGATCTTGCGCGGCAGGTCCGACCATTCGAACACGTCGTCATTGACGATGACGCGCTCGCCAAGCGCCAGGTACTTCGCCGGGACAACCGGCGACGAACCGGTTGCGATCACCACGCTGCGCGCCCTTACACGCGTGTGGTCGCCAACCTGCAGCAGGCCGTCGTCGATAAAGCGGGCATACCCAGTCAACTTGTCGGCAGCCGGAATCGCGTCGACGCTATCGAGCACAAAACCCACCAGACGATCGCGCTCGCTTTTCACCCGTTGCATGACCTCGCGGCCGTCGACCCGAACGGTTCCGTCGACGTGCACGCCAAACGGCGCCGTGTGCTGCGCGGCATGCGCTGCCTCTGCGGCGGCGATCAGCAGTTTCGATGGCATGCAGCCGACACGTGCACACGTCGTACCGTGCGGTCCGCCTTCAATGAGAATCGCGGACGCGCCGGCTGCTTTCGCGGCGCGATACGCCGGCAAACCCGCGCTGCCGGCACCAATAATGGCTACATCGGTCTGGACTGTGTTCATGAATTCCTCGAAACCATGATGCGATGAAGGGAGAAGCACCGCAGGCTCATCGAGACATGCTCGGGTAGAATCTGCTGCTTGATTACCTGTAACTCTAGGCGCGTACCCCCTCGGCGCTAATCCTCAACCGACTCAAGAATCTGCTCAAGCGGCTCATATGGATCTGCTCAGTCGAGTCCTCGCCCTTATCCCCGTCAGCGGCCGTCTGGACGTGCGCTGTCATTTCGGTGCGCCGTGGGCGATTGCACAGGGCAGCGCCGCCGTGCGCGAGATTCCGTACCACGTGCTGCTTTCGGGTGAGGCGGTGCTGGAGCATGGGAGCGGTCCTGCCGAGCAGCTGATTGCAGGCGACATCGTCCTGTTTCCGACCGGCGGCGCGCATCGGATCCACGATGGCAGCGGACGTCCACCGGCGCCGCCAGTCGAACGGCAAGACGTCTCGTTGCTGATCGCAGAGAACGAAGGCTCGGGCGCGCGTGCGGACATCCTGTGTGGCCGGTTTTTGATTGGTGCCGTGCCCGACCGGCTGCTGCGCGAGCATTTACCCGGACGCCTCGTGGTACACAGCGCTGAAAGCGCTGGCGGCACCGCGAACGGCAGTAGCGAAGCCACAGGAACGCCAGCGAGCACGCGGCTTACACGGTTGATCGAGCTGATGCGTGAGGAGTCGGTCGACGAAGGGCCGGGCAGCGAGGCTCTCATCAACCATCTTTCGGCCGCCCTGTTCGCCTTGACGTTGCGCTTTGCAAGCGGCGGCTCGCAACCGCCGCATGGCTTGCTCTCTCTCGCGGCACGGCCGCGCCTGCAACCCGCGGTCACGGCCATGTTCGAAACGCCGGACAAGCCATGGACGCTCGACCAGCTTGCTTCGTTGTGCAATATGTCGCGAGCGACGTTTGTACGACAGTTCCAGGATGTGATCGGCCGCTCCGCGACCGACATGCTGACCGATATCCGGATGACGCTCGCCGGGCACAAACTGCTTGAGTCGAACGTGGGTGTCGCCGAGATCGGAGAGATGGTGGGGTATCAGTCGAACGCTGCATTCCAGCGTGTTTTCAAGCGTCTGATAGGCGTGACGCCGTCACGTTACCGGACTTTGGGCGGCAAGGTCGAAGCGGCATAGAATGACCAGACCGCCAGGCTTTGATCGGGTTGAAACCCGCTACAAGGATTCAAGCATGAAGATCTGTATTTACGGTGCCGGCGCCATTGGCGGTTGGATGGGAGCGAGGCTTGCACAGGCGGGGCATAACGTCAGCGTGATCGCGCGAGGCGCAACACTGTCCGCGCTCAGGGAAAACGGCCTGCAACTCGTGGAGGGTGGCAAGACGACGGCATCGACAGTCGCGGCCAGCGAGCACGCTGCGGACCTTGGTCCTCAGGATATCGTGATCGTCGCGGTGAAGGCGCCGGCGATGGCTGCGGTTGCTGCCGGCATCGCGCCGTTGCTGACCGAAAACACCACGGTCATCACGGCAATGAACGGCATTCCGTGGTGGTTCTGCGATGGTCTCGGTTCGGGCTTTGCGGGTAAGCGATTGACATCGGTGGATCCGGAGGGCGCCATAGCAGCAGCGATTCCCAGCGCGCAGACGGTCGGCTGCGTGGTGCACGCAAGTTGCCTGCAGGACGCGCCGGGTGTGATCCGGCATCACCAGGGCAACGGCCTCATCCTCGGCGAGGCATCCGGACAGCCGAGCGAGCGGGTCGCGAAACTCGTGGAGACGTTCGCGGCAGCCGGCTTTAACGCCTCGGCGTCAGACCAGATTCAGCGGGACGTCTGGTACAAGCTGTGGGGCAACATGACAATGAACCCGATCAGCGCGATAACAGGCGCCACCACCGACAAGATTCTGGGCGACGACCTGGTACGCGGCTTCGTTACGCACGCAATGCTGGAGGCAAAGGAGATCGGTGCGCGATTCGGTATCACCATCGATCAACAGCCGAGCGATCGGCATGCAGTAACGTTGAAACTGGGCGCGATGAAAACATCCATGCTGCAGGACGTTCTGGCTCGCAAGACGGTTGAGATCGATGCTTTGGTGGGCGCGGTGCGAGAGCTGGGGCAGATCACGGATGTGCCGACACCGTTTATCGATGCGTTGCTGGGTCTCGCGCGCCTGCATGCGCGCACCTTGGGTCTCTATTGATAGTCAGGTTTACGGTGGCCCGGGTTTCAGTTTTGGCCATTGCCTTCCTTCACTCCGGCACGCGCTGCAACAGGGCCTTTTCAAAGTCCAGGGCCTCCTGAACGAGCCACGTTTCGAAGGCAAGCAATTGCGGCGACGCCGAGCTAACCTGCGAGCAGGCGAGATAATACGCACCCGGCGTCGGCACCCGAAGTTCGAACGGTGCCACCAGCCGTCCGCTGCACAGATCATCCTCTATCAGCGCTTGCACCGCCATGACGATCCCTGGATTGTCGATGGCTCCCTTTCTGCTGCTCTCCGTTTTCGCTCTGGTGCTCGATACGACGGTGTCGTTGTTCGAAGATCACTTCATACGCAGGCAACCGTCCGCCGGGTCGTGTCGCTATCGTGACAGGCGGCGCGCAGGGCATTGGGCTGACGGTCGGCCACCGGCTTCTCGCTTCTGGGGCGAAGCTGGTTGTGTGGGACATCAACGAGGCGACCCTGGAGCAGGCGAGCGCCGACGTGAACGCCGTTGGCAAGGGCGCGGTGCATACGGAGAAAGTCGACATTGCCGACTACGACAGCGTGGCCGCCGCGAAGGCGGGCACGCTTGAGAGGATCAGCATTCATGAAGTATTTTCGCATTGTCAGCCAACACGAATATTCGTCTTCTTGACGGATTGTATGACAGGCGTATAGACTGACTTATCAGCTTTACGTTTGCCGTCTTATCCGGGGTGCCGGGCGGCTCGTGGGCAAAGACCGATAGAGACGGAGACGCCATCATGCCGGGCTATGCAAGCGTAGGAGCACGTCTGGACGGCCTGCCGCTGTCCGGCTTCCACTGGCGGCTGCTCGGTCTGATCGCAGCCGGCATGTACTTCGATTCGTTCGACATTTACATCGCAGGCAGCGTGCTTGCCGCGATGATCCATAGCGGCGAATCCACGCTCGGCCTCAACGCCGCCTTCGTGTCCGTTACGTTCATCGGCATGATGACCGGAGCATGGCTCTCAGGTGTCCTTGGCGACCGCTTCGGGCGTCGCTTCTGCTATCAGTTCAACCTCGGCATCTATGGCTTTGCTTCGATTGCGGCTGCGTTTGCGCCGTCGATGCCATGGCTCATTGCCTTCCGCCTCATCATGGGGATTGGGATGGGGGCGGAAATCGTGGTGGGCTACGGCACGCTCAGCGAGTTCATTCCGGCCGTCTGGCGCGGCCGTTTCGGCACCATCCTCAACCTCATCATCAACACATCGCTGTTTCTTTCGACGTTTCTCGGCTGGCTCATCGTTCCCCACTACGGCTGGCGCTGGATGTTCGCGATCGCCGGCTGCGGGGCACTGGTGGTGTGGTTCCTGCGCAAGTCGATGCCGGAGTCGCCGCGTTGGCTCGAAGCGCGCGGCCGCGCCGAGGAAGCCTCAGGCATCGTGACGCGTATTGAAGCTGCCTGTGGCGTGGATGCCGCCACCTCCCATGCAAACGAAGCGGCTCCACGCCGCATCGATCAGGAAGATCACGGCCAGCTCCGCGAACTGTTTTCCCGGCAACTGCTGGGCCGCACCATTACCGGCATTACGGTGCTGGTGGCGCTTTTCACGGTCAATTACGCATTCGTCAGCTGGATACCGACGTTCCTCGTCAAGCAGGGGCATAGCGTGTCCAATTCGCTGGGGCTGACGGCCGTCATGTTCGCGGGAGGGCCGGTCGGTTCGCTGATCGCGTTCCTGCTCGCCGAGCGGACGGGGCGAAAATGGGGAATCGTGCTGTTTTCGCTGATCTGCGCGGCGTTTGGCGTCGCCTATCCATTCGCGCAGTCCGCCGTTGCGATTGCTTCGCTTGGCTTTGCGATTACGTGCTGCGTTTACGTGCTGTCGTCTTTCAGTGTGGCGACGTATGTCCCCGAACTGTTTCCGACCCGCTTGCGGCTGCGCGGGGCGGGGCTGTCGAATACCGTCGGGCGTGCCGTTAGCATCGCGATTCCTTACGCAGTCGCAGCATCGTTCATGAGGTTCGGCATCGCCGGCGTGCTGACGCTGATTGTCGGAACGCTGCTTGCTCAGGCGTTGATCGTTGGCCTGATCGGTGCGGAAACAAAACGGCGCTCGCTCGAAGCCATCGAAGAGGAAGCGGGCATTGCATCGCCTGACGCAATAGAGAGCGGCGCAGCCGGAGCAATCAGATGAAACCGGACGCCGCAGAGTCAAGGGCGCGTTGAAACGCCAAGTTGCAAATCATCCATCACGAGGACACCCGAGACATGTCATCGCAGATCGAGAATTACCGGATTTTTGCAGTCAAGTACGCACATTTCGAGCGCCGCTCAGGCGACAACTTTATCGGCGGCGATTCCCATGACGTCCCGATGCCGCTCGATTACTTCGTGTGGGCCGTGGTCGGCAATACGCGCACGTTTATCGTCGACACCGGGTTCGATCAACCCATGGCCGACAAACGTGGCCGCACGATTACCAACTCCGTTGAGCGCGGTTTGCAGAAAATCGGCATCGCCGCTGCGTCCGTAGAAGACGTGATCATCACCCACATGCACTACGATCATGCGGGCAATCACGCGCTGTTTCCGCATGCGCGATATCACGTACAGGACCGCGAGATGGCCTATTGCACGGGCCGTTGCATGTGCCATCACGCTCTCAGCCACCCGTTCGAACCGGAAGATGTGAAGTCGATGGTCGGCCGTCTGTTCGATGGACGCGTGCGGTTTCATGACGGCGCATCGGAGGTGGCACCGGGCATCACCGTGCATTGGGTCGGCGGCCATACGAACGGTCTACAGATCGTGCGCGTCCATACTGAGCGCGGATGGGTCGTGCTGGCGTCGGATGCATCGCACTTCTACGCGAACATGCAGGAGCATCGGCCGTTCCCGATTGTGTATAACGTCGGCGACATGCTGGAAGGCTATGAAACCGCCCATCGTCTTGCCGCGTCGCCGAATCATGTGATTCCCGGTCACGATCCGGATGTGCTTGCGCGTTACCCGGCACATGATCGCGAGACGGAAGGCTGGATTGTGCGTCTCGATGCCGCGCCGCGCTGAGGAACAGATTACATGGCGCTAAAAGGCAAAAATGTGCTCGTGACCGGTTCGTCGGATGGACTGGGTCTGGCCATGGCGAGGGCGCTTGCAGCGGCGGGCTGCAATATCGTCCTGCATGGTCTGGAAGACGTACAAGGTATGGAGCATACGACTCGCGAACTCGCTGCGTCGTTCGATGTTGGAGTGCATTACTTGCGCGGCGATCTTTCGGCAATCGACGGCGTCGACGCGCTTGTCGAGTCGGCTCGTGCGCGGCTTGGAACGATCGATGTGTTGATCAACAACGCGGTGGTGCGCCATTTCGCGAGCATTGAGTCGTTCCCCATCGAGCATTGGAACAACGCACTGGCCGTCAATCTTACGGCAGCGTTTCGCGCCATCCAGTTGACGTTGCCCGGCATGCGCGAGCGTAACTGGGGGCGCATCTTCAATATGACCTCCGTGTACGGCGCACGCGCGACGGCAAATCGCGTCGACTATGTGACGACGAAGACTGCATTGCTCGGACTGACACGCTTGGTAGCGATCGAGACGCTCAATCAGGGCATTACGTGCAATGCAATCTGCCCGGGCTCGGTGCTGACACCGAACATCGACGATCGCATCAACGAGTTGATGGATGTGCGCGGGCTAAGTCGTGACGATGCGGTGCATGAGTTTCTAAAGGGCAAGCAACCCACGGGCGAGTTGATCGATGCGGCACATGTCGGCGATCTGATCGTCTTCTTGTGCTCCCCGTCGGCAAGCCAGATCACGGGCGCGTTGATGCCAATCGAAGGAGGCTGGCTTGCAGGCTGATTCCTTCGCGATGCAAACGATCCCGGCAAACGCGATCACGCAGACGTTGGCGCGATTCGTCGCCACGACCGGATGGTCCGGGATACCGGCTGCTGTACGACACGAGGCGAAACGCGCGTTGGTGAACTATGTCGCGGTTGCGCTTGCCGGTTGTCACGATCCAGTGATCAACAAGGCGGCCGCAGTCTACGGCCGCTTTCGCGCGGATCGGAGCGCCAGCGTGATCGGACATGCGGATCAGACGGATATGTTGAACGCGGCGGCGCTCAACGCAATGAGCGCCAATGTCTTCGATTTCGATGACACGCATATGCCGACGATCATCCATCCAACCGCGCCAGTCGCGGCCGCGCTGTTTGCGCTGGCAGAAGCGCAGGAGGAGTCCGCAACGATCAGTGGAGAAGCGCTGCTTCTTGCGTTCGTGCTTGGCGTAGAGGTGGAATGCCGGATCGGCAACGCAGTGTCGCCTGAACACTATCAGCGCGGCTGGCATATCACTTCGACGTGCGGCGTCTTCGGTGCCGCCGCGGCGGTTGCTAAAGCCCGCGGGCTGAACGAACAACAGATCGTCTGGGCGCTTGGCAATGCATCGGCGCAGGCGGGCGGTCTGGTTGAAACACTTGGCACGATGTCGAAAAGCATTAGCGTCGGGAACGCGGCGCGCAATGGACTGTTGTCTGCACTGCTGGCTGCAGAGGGTTTTTCGGGTCCCGACGCTCCGCTCGAAGGAGCACGCGGATATTTGCGCGTGAGCGCTGCCAGACCGGATCTGGATGCGATCACGGATGGCCTTGGAAGTGACTGGGCGTTGTCGTCGAACACATATAAGCCGTATCCGTGCGGTGTCGTGCTCAACCCGGTCATCGACGCGTGTCTTGAGTTGCGTCGCGACGCAAGCTGGACGCTTGACGATATCGAACGCGTCGAGCTGACTGGACATCCGCTGCTGCGTGAACGGACCGACCGGCCCTGCGTGCGCTCGGGGCGTGAATCGCAGGTCAGCGCGCAACATGCCGTTGCAGTGACCCTGGCGCGCGGCAAGGCGGGTCTCGCCGAGTTCAGTGACGAGGCGGTCGCCGATGGTTCGCTCAAGGCGTTCGCGGGTCGTTTGCGTTTTATCGATGACGCGTCGTGGGATGTCGAGTCGGCGCAGGTCAGCATCGTGTTGCGTTCGGGAGAGTCCGTGTCGCGGCGAGTCGATGCCGGGCGCGGCAGCCTCGCAGCGCCGCTGACGGATGAGGAACTGGCGGCGAAGCTGCGCGAGCTGGTTGCATATGGCGGCTCCGGCGTTCAGCCGCAACCGCTGACGGAGATGTTATGGCGCTTCGACCGTGAGCCGGATGCCGCAACGTTGATGCGCATGGCGCGCCCAACGCAAGCGGCTTGACGGCTGCGAAGCAGAAACGAAGCTGAAACAACGCTGCAGCAACGCGAAACAAACGATCTTTCATGGATGAGGGAAATCATGTCGAGCAGTGAGCAACAGAATCAAATCGGCTTTGTCGGTGTAGGTGTGATGGGCCGTCCGATGGCGCGGCGTCTGATCGAAGCCGGTCACCCGTTGATTGTCTACGACCGTGACGAACAGGCGGTCGCGGAACTCGCAGCGCTTGGCGCGCGGGCAGCGAAGTCTGTTCGCGAAGTAGCCGACAACGCGCGCATCGTGTTTACAAGCCTGCCCACTCCAGCCGTGTTCAGGCAGGTCGCGCTAGGCGATGGCGGCCTGATTGAAGGCAGCGGCGTGAAGATTCTGGTTGACCTGTCGACCGTCGGGTCCCGCACCGAGAAGGAAGTCGCCGACGGACTGCTGGAAAAAGGCATCGCGACCGTCGATGCACCGGTGAGCGGCGGAGCAGCAGGTGCAAAGAAAGGCACGCTTGCGATCATGGCCGCAGGCAACCCGGCGGCGGTCGACGAAGTGCGCGGATTGTTCGAAGTATTGGGCAAGGTGTTCATCGTGGGCGAAGAACCTGGACAGGGCCAGCTGTTGAAGTTGCTGAATAACATGCTGTCGTCGACTGCCTTCGCCATTACCTCCGAGGCGTTCGTCGCAGGGATGCGCGGCGGCCTCGATCCCGAAGTCATGATGTCCGTGATCAACGCGGGTAGCGGCAAAAACGGCGCGACGCTGGACAAGTTTCCGAAGCAGGTGCTACCGCGCACCTTCGATTTCGGCTTTCCAATCGGCAGCGTTTGCAAGGACATCGGTCTTGCCGTCGAAGAATGCCAGGCCCTCGGCGTGCCGATGTGGGTGGGCAATGTTGCGCGCCAGGTATGGAACTACGCGGCAATGCAGGACGGCACGAAGCGCGATATGACCGAACTCGTCAAATACGTCGAACGTTGGTCGTCTAACGAAGGGCTTACGGACTGAGGCGCCTGATCGCCGCTGCGGAAATACAGCACAATAGAAGACCACACAACCGTAACTGGAGAACTACATGATCGTTGAAATGCGTATTTATCACTGCGCCCCCACGCGTTTGCCGGCGTTGCTCGATCGCTTTACCAGCATCACGCTCGGATTCTTCGAGAAATACGGCATTGAGCAAATCGGCTTCTGGACCACGCTGATCGGTCCTAGCAATCACACGCTCACCTACATGGTGAAGTGGGAGAGTCTCGCGGAGCGCGAGCAGAAGTGGAACGCATTCCAGGCGGACGCGGAGTGGATCGCCAAGCGCTCCGCAACCGAAGCGGAGAAACCGATTGTCGAGCGCGTCGAAAATCACTTTCTGACGCCGACGGCCTTCTCGGCGTTGAAGTAGGAGACGCATGTCATGACCCAACCGAAACGCATCGGCTTCATCGGACTCGGCATGATGGGTACGCCGATGGTGCAGTGTCTCGCTGGCAGCGGGTTCGAACTATATCTCGACGATGCGGATGCCGCTCGTGTCGATACGCTGACCGCACAAACCGGCGGCCAGCGCCTGCAAGCCGAAAACGCCGCGGAGCTAGACGTGCTGATCACGATGCTGCCCAATTCGGCGATCGTGGAAAGCGTGTTGCTTGGAGACGGTGCTAACGGTTGGGCGAACCGGCTTGTGAAAGGCGCGGTCGTCATCGACATGAGTTCGTCGGAACCCGAGCGTTCGCGCAAGCTCGGTGCGACGCTCGAAGAGCGCGGTCTAGCCTATCTCGACGCGCCGGTCTCGGGCGGCGTCAAGCGGGCCAAGGAGGGCACGCTGGCGATCCTGGTCGGCGGCGATGCGCAAGTCCTCGCTCGCTGCAAGGCGCTGCTCGACGCGATGGGAACGAGCGTGCTTCATATTGGCGCTGCGGGTTCGGGCCATGCCGCCAAAGCGTTGAACAACTACGTCTCAGCCGCGGGCCTCGCGGCGACTGTCGAGGCGTTGCACATCGCGCAGCGTTTCGGCATCGAACCCGAGGTGATGACGGACGTGCTGAATGCGTCGTCGGGCCGCAGCAACACGTCCGAGAACAAGGTCAAGCAGTTCATGTTGAGTGGCACGTTCGCTTCAGGCTTCGCGCTTCAACTGATGAACAAGGACCTGAAGATTGCACGGGCCCTTGGGCAATCCGTCGGTTATCCGATGACGCTCGGTGCGACGTGCGCGGAAGTCTGGGATGAGGCAGCGCAGCGTTCGACACCGTCCACGGATCACACGGAACTCTACCGGCTATTGCCTCGCGATGCATCCTGAACTGAAACCGACAGATTCGGAGTCCATCATGTCACACACAGCGCAGTTCTTTATCGACGGACAATGGGTCGAGCCCTTGTCCGAGATCCGCTTCGATGTGGTCGATCCGGCCACGGAAACAACGATTGGGCAGATTGCGCTAGGCAATGCACAAGATGTAGATCAGGCCGTGACTGCCGCACGCCGGGTGTTTCCGGCGTGGTCCGCCACGGATGTCCGCGAACGCGTCGAGCTTCTCAAACGCGTATTGAAAGTCTACGAGCGCCGCTACGACGAATTTGCCGAACTGATCCGCCGTGAAATGGGGGCGCCGATTACCTTTGCTTGCAGCGGCCAGGCCGCGCGCGGGCCGGCGCATCTCAATGCACTGATCGACGTGCTCGAGCGCTTTGACTTCGAAGAGCAACGTGGCAGCACGCGCGTCGTGCTGGAGCCCATCGGCGTATGTGGGTTGATTACGCCATGGAACTGGCCAATCAATCAGATCGTAGTGAAGATCGCCCCGGCGCTCGCGGCCGGTTGCACGATGGTGCTCAAACCCAGCGAGTATTCGCCATTGAGCGCATTGCTGTTCGCCGAGGTGCTCGACGAAGCGCAAGTGCCTGCCGGTGTGTTCAATCTGGTCAATGGAGACGGGCCTGGCGTTGGCACGGCGATCGCCTCGCATCCGGGCATCGACATGGTCTCGTTCACCGGTTCGACGCGCGCGGGTGTGCTGGTTGCGCAGGCGGCAGCGCCTACGGTTAAGCGCGTCGCTCAGGAGCTTGGCGGCAAGTCCGCGAACATCCTGCTCGACGACGTCAACCTCGACGAGGCCGTGACGCGTGGCCTGGCAGCGTGCTTTACGAACTCCGGTCAGTCGTGCTCGATTCCTACCCGTATGCTCGTGCCGCGTCATCTGATGAACGACGCCGCGCAAATCGCAAAGCGTGCCGCAGAGGCTTACCGTTTGGGTCCAACCGACGACCCGGCTACGCAACTCGGACCGCTCGTTAACCGTAATCAGTTCAACCGCGTGCAGACACTGATCCAGAAGGGCATCGACGAAGGAGCACGGCTCGTGACGGGCGGGACGGGCCTGCCTGCCGGCATTGGACACGGCTACTACGTGCGTCCCACCGTTTTCGCCGACGTGAAGCCACATATGACGATTGCGCGTGAGGAAATCTTCGGACCTGTGCTCTCGATCATCGCTTACGACTCGGAAGAAGAGGCAATCCACATTGCCAACGATACCGACTATGGTCTCGCCGCTTACGTGCAATCGGCCAACCTCGAGCGCGCACGGAAAGTAGGCCGCGCCTTGCGCGCAGGCGGTGTGCACCTGAACTATCCCGCGGCTGATTTCGGTGCGCCGTTTGGCGGCTACAAGCGCTCGGGAAATGGCCGTGAGTGGGGCGAAGCCGGCCTGCGCGAGTATCTGGAGACGAAGTCGATGGTCGGATATGGCCCGGCCTGACGCAAGCCGCTTTACTGTTGGCCCTGTCCGGTTCGGCTAGAGCGGATGAGGCAAAAAAATTTTGCACTTTTGTATTGTCGGACAATCAGCGTGTCCGGCAACAGGACGGTTTGAATCTGAAACCGCAATGAACCAGAGAGGATCTCACCATGGACAACAGCGAACGCTTCGACAAAGGCTTTGAGAACCGCAAGGAGGTACTCGGTGCAGGGCACGTGGAGAAGTCGTGGGCCAACGCGGACGACTTCAATCGCCCGATGCAGAAGTTCGTCACCGAATGCTGCTGGGGCGACATCTGGGGCGATACGACGTTGTCGTTCAAGACGCGCAGCATGTTGAACCTCGGCATGCTGACGGCGATGAGCCAGCACCACGAGCTGGGGGTGCACGTGAGGGGCGCATTGCGCAACGGCGTGACGCGCGACGAGATTCGCGCGGTGTTGATGCAGGCAGCTGTTTATTGCGGAGCACCGCTTGCGCTGGCGGCATTCCGCGTCGCGAGTGAAGCGATCAAGGCCTACGAGGCGGAGAACTCGACGGCCTGATTACGTGGCAGACCAACACCCAGGAGACAACGATGAAAACCATAACTGCCAATGACGTAGTCCAGTCGGAAGGCGAGCAGTCGATCGAAACGAAAAGGCGCAATGCGATCAAGGGCGCGTTCTTTTCCGAGTTTATCGACATGTTCGATATTTACCTACCGGTCGTCGTACTCTCGCCGGTGCTCGGGTTCTTTCAACCGCCGCATCTTTCGACCGGGACAGAGACGATTCTGGCGTCTCTGGTTTTCATCACAACTTTACTCGGCAGGCCGGTCGGCGCATTGCTGTTCGGCATGATCGCGGACCGGATCGGCAGACGTAAGGCGTCGATCTGGTCGGTGACGGGTTTCGGGGTGGTCACGTTGCTGATTGCGCTGCTGCCCGGATATCAGAGTATCGGCCTCGCATCGTATTGGTTGCTGGTGTTGCTGCGCTTTGTCGACGGCATTTTTCTGGGTGGCGGTTACACCGGCGCCATGCCGCTCGCAATCGAATACTCGAAGAAAGAGCAGCGCGGCTTCGTCGGCGGCTTCATCATTGCGGGCTTTCCTGCAGCCTATGTGACGATCAACCTCGTCGCGATGCTGATGTTCGCGCTCTTTCCGCTCAACGGCATGAATTCGCCGTATGCGCAGTGGGGCTGGCGTGTGCCTTTCGTGCTGGGCGCGGCGCTCGCTGGTGTGCTCGCGACCTACTACGTGCGCAAGGTCGCGGAGTCGGAAATCTGGCAAAGCGAAACCGCTGACAAAGCTGCGCAGGCCGAAAAACTGCCGCTTACCGACCTGATTCGCGGCAAGAGCGGACGCAACCTGTTGCAGGTGCTGGTGATGATGACCGGCTTCTGGCTCACACAAAACATTGTGACGATCTTTCTTCCCACCGGCTTGCTCGTGAAAACGCTGCACCTGTCGGGCTTCCAGATGGCATCGACGCTGATGATCACCTATTTCGTGCTGTTTTTCAGCTATATCGGTTCGGGGCTGATCGCGCAACGGATCGGACGCCGCCGCTTCTTTGTCATCGTCGGACCGTTGATCGCAACGGTTGGCGCGGCGCTGCTGTATGTGCTGGCTAATGTCGAGGGTTTGTCCCTGACAGCGATTATTTTTCTCGTCTGTGTGCTTGCCGTACTCGTGACGTCACCATGGGGCGTAATCGTCACGTACATCAACGAGCGCTTCGTGACCGATGTGCGCGCAACCGGATTCGGCGTCGGCTTTAGTCTTTCCGTGATCATTCCGTCGTTCTACGCGTTCTATATGAACTGGCTCAGTGCATTCATGCCGCTGCGTATGACGGCGGTCGCGTTGCTGTGCCTCGGCGGCCTGATTGGGATGGTCGGTGCACTAATGGGCCCGGAAACGAAGGACGTCGATTTCTAAAGCAACTGCTTTCTTTAAGAGGGACGCGTTTCATGAATCAGAATCGGATCGGCTTTATCGGCCTTGGCAACATGGGTGGCCGGATGACGAGACGGCTCGTCGATGCAGGTATTGCTGTACTCGGCTTCGATACCGTGAAGGATCGTATTGCGGCAACTGGCGCACAGCCTGCCGGTACGCTGCGCGATGTCGTGGCATTCGCGGATGTCGTGATGATGTCCCTGCCGGACAGCAAAATCGTGGAGGCGGTGGTCGAAGGGGAGGATGGTGTGCTCGCGCATTGCCGCTCGGGGCAGGTCGTGGTCGATCTGAGCACGGCCGCGGCCAGTTCCACCATCCGCCTGGCAGAACTTTTCGCAGAACGTGGCGTTCATTATGTCGACGCCGGCATCTCGGGCGGAGCAGCGGCCGCTGAAAAGGGCACGCTGACATTGATGGTGGGCGGCGACGCCGGCGCGGTCGACAAGCTGAAATGGGCATTCAAGCCGATCAGCGCAAAGATCGCATACATGGGCGCGAGCGGAACAGGCCACACGACCAAGCTGCTGAATAACTTTCTGAATGCGGTGAGCCTTGCTGCGAGCGCTGAAGTGATGGTGGCCGGGAAAAAGGCCGGCCTCGATTTGCATCTGCTGCTCGATGTGCTGAACAGCAGCAGCGGGGTCAACTTTGCAACGTTGAACCGCTTTCCGAAGATCGTCGACGGCGATTATCTGGAAGGCGGTCTCACCGGCAAGCTGATGACCAAAGACGTGGTGCTCTATGTGGACCGCGTGCGAGAACTGGGCGTAATGTCGCTGAATTCCGCAGGGCCGTTGGCGAGCTTCGGCCTTGGTACGGCACTCGGCTATGGCGATGTGATCAGCAATCGGGTCGTCGATGCGATCGGCGATGTGTCGGGCGGCGTGCGGTTGCATGACGCTGGCAAGGACAACTGAGAAAAGGAGAAGCAGGCATGAAGGTATTTCACGGCAGGACGGACGGCGCGAAATCGGAGCTTCGGGGCGAGACGTTTTCGGGCGAGGTGTGGGCCGATCCGGTGATGCCGGCGACTGATGGCGTTACGATCAACACGGTGCTGTTTGCCCCGCGAGGCAGAACTTACTGGCATACGCACGAGTACGGTCAGGTATTGACGGTCACGGCTGGCAAGGGCTGGATATGCAAGGATGGAGAAGCTCCCCAACCGATTCGCCAGGGCGACATCGTCTTCATTGGACCGAACGAGCGGCATTGGCATGGCGCGAGCGACAGCAGCTATATGGTGCATATCGCGACATCGCTCGGCAAGGCGACGTGGCAGGAAGAAGTCGCAGAGAAGGACTATCCGGCCGGCGTGTGACGCTGATCGTGGCACCAACAGGATGGCGCACACACGGCCATCCCCGCTTTCGACAGGAACAACGCGATGAGTTCAAGCGAGTCAGGCAAGCCGTCATCTCAAGAGCACGACGTCCAGCATATCAAGGACGAATTCATCCGCGTGCATGGTGCGTGGTCTCCCGAGTGGGAGAGCATGTTGCGTCTCGACGCGGGTTTCGTGGCGGCTTATCTGCAGTTTTCTTGCGTGCCGCAGCGGAAAAACCATCTTGGCGACAAGGTCCGGGCGTTCATCGCGCTCGCCGCCGATGCCTGCGCGACGCAACTGTACGCGCCGGGCGTCGCGCATCATCTGCAGCGCGCCTTGTCGTTCGGCGCGACGCGCGATGAATTGATGGAGGTGCTCGAACTGGTGTGCACGATCGGCATCCATACAAGCAATGTAGGCGTGCCGGTACTGCTTGAAGTGCTGGAGGAAGAGGGCCTGCGCACGGGCCCCGCACCGCTCGACGATCGAAGGCTCGCATTGAAGGCGGCTTTTGAAAAGAACCGCGGCTACTGGCATCCCACCTGGGAGGGGCTGCTTGAACTCGATCCCGATCTGTTTGAAGCTTACGTCGAGTTTTCATCGGTGCCATGGAAAACCGGCGTGCTGAGTCCGAAGGTCAAGGAACTGATCTACTGCGCGTTTGACGCTTCTTCCACGCATCTGTACGTCCCGGGACTGAAGCTTCACATGCGTAACGCGCTGCGCTACGGAGCAACGGCCGAGGAAATCATGGAACTGCTGGAGATTGTCAGCACGACGGGCATTCACGGTGCGGAACTCGGTGCGCCGTTGCTTGAGGCGGCATTACAAAAAACTAAAGAAACTGCACCGCCATCCTGACAAAGCGCCTTCGGTAGGCATCGGTGTAAATCTCTAGATTTTTTTATGGCGAGTTGTGATCCGAATTTTTTTCGCTCATTGTGCATTGTGCACAACGGATTTCGGGCTTGCCAATGAACACACCGAACACGCCGGATTCGACGACATCGTCGGAGTCCGTAAAGGCGGTTTCTTCTCCCAATGTCCGGCCGGATCCCCGCCTTACGGTTGCAGGTCTTAACCATGGATTCGAAACCGACGACGGCGTGCGAACCGCGCTCTTCTCCGGGCTGAATTTCAGCGTCGGAGCGGGGGAGATCGTCTCGATCGTCGGTCGCAGCGGCGCGGGCAAGAGCACGCTGTTCAATCTGGTTTCGGGACTGCTTAGCCCGCAAAGCGGGCGTATCGAAGTCGGCCGCCGCGCGGACGGCGGTGCGGGCCGCATCGCCTATATGCTGCAAAAAGATCTGCTGATGCCGTGGCGCACGGTCCTGCAAAACGCGCTGCTGGGCATCGAGCTTTACAGAAAGGTAACGCCTCACGACATCGCCCGCGCCCGTGAGATGCTCGCGCGCTATGGGCTGACCTCGGTGGTCGACGCCTACCCACAGGCGTTATCGGGCGGCATGCGGCAGCGGGTTGCGCTGACCCGCACACTGCTGGTCGACCCCACCCTCGTGCTGCTCGACGAACCGTTCTCGGCCCTCGACTATGAAACGCGCCTCGCACTCGAGGACGACGTCATGGCGCTGCGTCAAAGCAGCGGAACCAGCGTGGTGCTCGTCACGCACGACATCGAAGAGGCGATTGCGATGAGCGACCGGGTGATTCTGCTCGGCGGCCGGCCTGCGCGCATCGAAGACTCCGTCGACGTCAAACTGTCTACGCAGGGGCCGCGCACGGCGGTATCGGCTCGCGAGGCGCCGGAGTTTCGCACCTTGCATAAGCGCATCTGGGGCGGTCTGCGCAGCAATACGATTCATCATGCAGGAGCGTCGACATGAGTGATGCAGTTATGTCAGCACAAACAGCAGGACGGCGTATGCGTGTGCGGCGTCTGAAAGGCCTGGGAGCGACCAGTGGCGTTGTGACGCTGATCATGGTGGCGCTCGTTGTGCTGTGGCAGGTGGCCGCCGGGCGCGGGTGGATCAACGGCCAGTTGTTCGGCTCGCCACTCGGGATCTATAAAGCCGCGGCAGTGGGACTCGCGCAGGGCAGTCTCATCACGGACACGTTGACGACGCTGTATGAGACCGTGCTGGGACTCGTGATCGGCAGCGGTCTGGGGATAGGGCTCGGCTTGCTGCTCTGGTTCGTGCCGCGCGTAGCAGGTGTCACGGAAGGCTTTGCAGTGATTCTCAACAGTATTCCCAAGATTGCGCTCGGCCCGCTGATTGTCATCTGGTTCGGCTCGGACATGACCTCGAAAGTCTGGCTGGCCGGTATCTCCACTTTCGCGGTTGCGATGATTTCCTCCTGCGCCGCCGCGCGCGAAGTCGACCAGGATCTGTTGAACCTGTTTCGCTCTTTCAAGGCGAAGCCCGGGATGATCTTTCGCAAACTGATCGTGCCGGGCGCGCTACCGTGGATCTTCTCGACGCTGCGCGTGAATATCGGCTTCGCGTTGATCGGCGCCGTCGTGGGCGAATACATCGCGTCGCAAGCAGGTCTTGGTCATGCCGTGTTCGTGGCAGGCTCGCTCTTCGACCTCAATACAGTCTGGCTCGGCATCATCATCCTGACGTTGATGGCGACGCTGCTCTCCTGGATCGTTCAACTCGCGGAAAACCGCATCATTTCATGGAAAACGAAGCGATGAAGCAGTCTCTTGTCTCGCAGCGAAAACCGTCGTCGTTCAGCATTCTGACGCTTAACCGGTTCATGCTTGGCGCCGCGACCGGTGCGGTGTTTGCGGTGGCGGCGAGTCAGTCCGCAGTAGCCGCGCCGGAAAAAGTGGTGGTCTACCAGGCATTTCAATCGATTCAGTATCTGCCGCTCTATGTCGCGATAGACAAGGGCCTGTTCGCGCAGAACGGTCTCGACGTGCAGAAGGTCACGGCCGGCAGCGGCGCGCAAGGCGTTGCCGCGGTGATCGGCGGCCACGCCGACTTCTCGCTGCAGGATCCGATGACCGCGGTGCTGGCTAACCTCAAAGGCGCAACGCTCGTCAACGTGGCGAATGTCGTGGCGGGCGTGCCGGTGTGGATCCTGACGCCGCCCGACTCGGCGCTGAAGAATCCAGCGGACCTCGCGGGCAAAACGGTGTCGACCGCATTGCCGCCGTCGACCAGCACCTATCTGCTGCAGCGCCTGATCAAAGAAGAGAAAGTCGCTGGCGTCAATCTGAATACGGTGCAGATCGGCACTGAACTGGCGCCCGTCTCGGCAGGACGCGCCGAGGCTGCTGCGATCTATGAGCCGCAAGTGGATCAGGGAATCGCGTCGGGCTACAAGATTCTCTATGCGTTTCCCAAGGCTTATCCTGGCGGTTACGCTTTCTCGACGATGGACACGCTTGCGGCCACGATCAAGTCGAAGCCTGCGATGGTGGCGGCCTTTGTGAAATCGGTCGCGCAAGCGGAAGCGTTGATCCAGCAATCGCCCGATACGGCCAAGGCTGTAGCCGTGGCGGAGTTTCCGACGCTCGACAAGAAGATCGTGGAGACTGCGGTGGACCGTCTGATCAGTCAGAAAATCTATGCGGCGAACCCCGACATCTCGCAGCAGGCGTTCCGCAATGCGCTGGACCTGCAGGAATACATCGGCAATATCAAGCCGGGCAGTGTCACGTACGACAGCGCGGTAGACGATTCCTTTGCAAAGGCCAGTGCGAAATGAGTGAGCAGAGTGGCGCATTTATCGCCGAACTGATTGCCAGTCGCGGTGATCCGCAGCTTTGTCGCGCGCGGCTCGAAGCCGCGCAGCTACGTGCTCAAGAGTGCGAACCATGGCTGAAGGCCTTCGTCTACCGGCCCGATAGCTACGAGACCGTGAACGCAGTGGCTAAACCGCTGGCTGGTTTGCCGATCGGCGTGAAGGATCTGATGGCGACGCACGACATGCCGACGACCTACGGCTCGCCTATCTATCAAGGTTTTCAGCCTGCCGAGGACGCGTGGATCGTCGAACGGATTCGCCACTTCGGCGGCATTGTGTTCGGCAAGACCGTCACCACCGAATTTGCCTGGCGCGAGCCGGGTCCGACGGTCAATCCGTGGAACCGGCTTCATACGCCAGGCGGTTCGTCGAGTGGTTCGGCCGCCGCGGTCGGTGCAGGCATCGTACCGCTTGCGGTCGGCACGCAGACTGTCGGCTCGGTGATCCGGCCTGCAGCGTTTTGCGGTGTGGTCGGCTATAAGCCGAGTCACGGCAATGTATCGAAGGCGGGCGTGCATCCGTTGGCGCCGTCTTTGGACCACGTGGGATTTTTTGCCCGGACTGTAGAAGGCGCTGCACTTTGTCACGCGCTGTTCGTCGACGCGAAACCCGAGGTGCTCGAAAGTCTCGATGCCTGGCATACCTACTTTACGGCACAACCGCCGCGTAAGCTCGGTGTTGTCCGTACGCCGTTCTGGGACCGCGTGACACCGGAACAGAAGGCCAGTTTCGATGCCACCCTCGCGCGCCTGCAGGCTGCGGGCGCGACATTGATCGAACTCGATCCGTTCGACGCGATGCCGTCGATGCTTGATGCCTTGCAGACCATTCTCCAGGTTGAAGCAGCTCGCGCGATCGGACCGTTAGCAGCGGACCATCCGGACCTGATCAGTACGCATATGCTTGCGCTGACGAGCGCAGGCGCAGCGGTGTCACCAGAAAAGTACGAAACCGCGTTGGCGCTTCAGGCGAAGCTACGCAGCGAATTTGCTGGTTTCATCGACGGCTGCGACGCGCTGGTGACGGTACCAGCAACGGGTGGAGCGCCCGAGGGTCTCGCCGATACGGGTGACGCGACGTTCTGCGCGCCGTGGAGTCTTCTCGGTGTTCCCGCTGTGACGGTGCCTGCGGGGCAAACTTCGGACGGCATGCCGCTAGGTTTTCAGGTGCTGGGCAGACAGGGTGACGATCTGCCGACCCTGCAAGCCGCAGCGTGGATCGAAACTGTTTTGGGGTAGGGCATTGACCAGATTCTATCGGACAGCTCAACAATATGTATTGAGTACGCTTAGAGCGGAAATCCTGCAAGGGCTGTATCCGGCTAACACGCATCTGCGTCAGGAGGAGGTGGCGAAGCGTCTTGGCGTCAGCACGACGCCGGTACGTGAGGCGTTTCGCGACTTACGCGCAGAAGGTCTTGTTTCGATTGACGCGAACAAGGGCGTCGTCACCCGAGGGCTAACGCTCGCGGATGTGACCGGCATCTATGAACTGCGCATGATGCTCGAACCAATGCTGGCGCAGCGCGCCTGCGTGCAGCTTACGGCAACCGATCTGGAAGCGGCGCAAGGCACGCACGACGCGATGGAGGCGACCACATCGCCGGAACAGTGGTCGCTGCTGAACGAAGACTTCCACTCGCATCTGGTGAAGAGCCAGGCGGACACGCGCCTCTTCGACATGTGTGAATCGCTTTCGCTCGCGGCGCGTCCTTACGTGAGTCTTTCGATGCATGTGAATGAAGACATCATGGCATCGAACAATCGCGAGCATGCAGGACTTCTCGCGGCCTACGAGGCGGGCGATGTCGACGCCGTATATGCGCAAACCCGTAGCCACCTGGAAAATACCCGCGACGCCGTGGTCGAGTACGTGAACCAGTGGCTCGACACGGAGAGCCGGCTTCAGAGAAAATCGGGCTGATCGTCCCTCAATCATCAGTCGGGAAAGCCCGCATATGGATTCCGTTGCATTGAACACGTTGTCGGCGGTAGACGCCAGGCGTCTGATCGCCAGCCGCCAGCTCTCGCCGGTCGAACTGCTGGACGCCTGTATCGCGCAGATTCGAGCCGTCAATCCCAGCGTCAATGCGCTCGCGGCGACGCGTTTCGCACAGGCGCGCAGCGAAGCACGCACTGCCGAGCAGGCGGTCATGCGTGGTGAAAAACTGGGTTTGCTGCATGGGCTGCCGCTAGGTGTAAAGGACCTGGAGGAAACTGGCGGTCTGCTGACGACTTACGGCTCGCCGATATTTCGCAGCAACGTGCCCGCTCACGACAACGCGATGGTCGCGCGTTTGCGCGCCGCGGGCGCAATTCTGACCGCGAAGACCAACACGCCGGAAATGGGTGCGGGCGCCAATACACGCAACGCGGTATGGGGCGCCACCGGTAATCCCTTCGATCCCGCGCTGAACGCCGGCGGCTCGTCCGGTGGCTCTGCCGTCGCGTTGGCGACGAACATGCTGCCCTTGTGCACGGGGTCCGATACCGGCGGCTCGCTGCGTATTCCCGCTGCGTATTGTGGTGTCGTGGGATTTCGCCCGTCTCCGGGACTGGTGCCTGGCGACACCCGTCTGCTCGGCTGGTCGCCACTGACCGTGTCGGGCCCGATGGGGCGCACCGTGGCCGATATGCGTCTGCAGATGGCGGCGACGGTGGGCCTGCACGGTGGCGAACCGCTCGGCGTCGAGTGCGATTTCCGGACCATTCTGCGGGCACGCGACGTCGATCTGAATGCGTTGCGGATCGGGTACACCGAAGACTTCGGAGTCTGCGAGGTATCTCAAGCTACGCGGCAGACGTTTCGCGCGAAGATGGCGGCGCTGTCGGGCTACGTCGGTGTCTGCGAACCGGTGAGTTTTGAGCTGGGCGAGGTCAACCGCTGTTTCGATGTGATTCGCGCGCAGAATTTCATCGCGGGCTTCAAGGAGATCTACGAGCGTGACCCCAATCTGTTGGGAGCGAATACGCGTACCAACTACGAGATGGGGCTGGCCATGTCGCTCGGTGACGCCGTCTGGGCGCATGCAGAGCAGACCCGCATATTTCGGCGCTTCCAGGCCGCGTTCGACACGTACGATCTGATCGTTTCGCCGACCTGTCCCGTCTCGCCGTTCCCCTGGCAACAGGTCGCGCTCACGGAGATGGATGGACGCCCGCTCGAAAATTACTACCGCTGGCTGGGACTGACCTACGTGGTGAGTTTGCTGACGCATCCCGCGCTCTCGTTGCCGGCCGGAACGGACCATGCCGGCATGCCGTTTGGGCTGCAACTGGTGGGACCGTTCCGCGGCGATCGTCGCGTGCTGGATATTGCTCAGGCGCTGGAAAGCGCATTCAGCTTCGACGATGCGTTGCGGCGGCCGATGCCCGACTTCGTCAAACTGGCGGCGAACCGGGTGGCGCTGAAATCGATTGTTACGGACGCGCCTGATGAAGGGCTCGCGCAGGGTGGGTCGACAGCCGGCCAGGCGAGGCATTGAATCTGCACTCGCTTGTCATCGACTTCGCTATGACGCGAACAACGCCTTGCGAATGATGGCATGCACGCCCCAGTTGCCGTCGACCACTTGCGTCACGCCGAAGTCGACCGCAACCGAGATCAGCGAGATGGCTTCGTCTTCGCTGAGCCCCTTGGTGGTCATCAGAAAGCGGCGCGTTTTGATAAACGCGTCGCGCATCGCGAGGTCGAGTGTCGATTTTTCGTACACCTTGCTTTGTGCGTGAGTGCCAAACTCGGCCAGATAGTTAGCGTGACTAAAGCCGTGCAGCACCCATTCGTCCGCGGTTTCGACGAGCGGATAGGTCAGGTCCAGATACGGCTGGCCGGCCAGGGTGGCCTTCTTGTGCAGTACGAGCTGAAAGTCGCCAGTCAGCGAGCATTCAATCGCGGTGCCGCACAGTTCCGAATCGCCCTGCGATGCGTGGGGGTCTCCCACCGAGAGCAGGGCACCAGCCACCCCGACCGGCAGATACACACTCGCGCCTTGCGCGATGCGCCAATTATCGAGGTTGCCGCCGAAGGCCGACGGCGGAATCGAATCGATCAAGCCGTTCTGCTGCGGCGCGACTGCGATCAGCCCAAAATGCGGGCGCACGGGTATCTTGACGCCCTTCAGGATGCCGTAGTTTTCCTCGACCGTCGAATGGTCGACGGGAACGCCTGGATAGTCGATAGTCGGATGCACGACACCGAACGGATCGCGTTGCGGCGTCCAGCGGTAGTTGTAGACCGCGCGCGCATACGATGCCCCGTGCTCAGGTAGCTCGGCATCGAGTTCGTAGATCGTGACGACCTCGCGCGGTTTCGGTTCAGTGAGCAACTCGCGGTAGTGGAACCCCCACCACGCGGCGGCATTGCTACCGAAGGCACGCCCGCTGAACTGCGGATTGGCACAACGCCTTGGATGCACGGCGAGAATCCTGACTTCGAGTACATCGCCGGGCTCTGCCCCGCGTATGGCGATCGGGCCTGTGCAAATATGCACGCCGAAGCCTTCTCCCGCACCGCGTCCATAGATCGACGCATCGATCGGCCCGGCGCCGCGCCGGTTCACGTTCTTGCGCTCGGCGGTCCAGTGAAACACGCTTTCGGCACCGGGGTCGCCCGCTACCATGCGCGCCCAATCGTCGGAGGCGTGCTGCGTCAGCGTCTCGATTGTCACGGTATCGCCACTCTCCACTTCGAGCACAGGCTTCAGGTCGTGGGAGAAGTAGCCCCAGTGAACGGTGTTAGCGGTCGCGCGCAGCAGATGATGCCGTGGCTTGCCTGGCGCGCGGCCGATTCCTTTCCCGTAGCCGGTATGCGTCTTTACCGGCGGATTCGCAACGAGCGTATCCGTATCGTTGGCCGCTGCGTGATCAGTGTGTGCTGCCTTCGTTCTTGCGGCCTGTGCACCGGCTTGCGCGTGAATCAGCAACGCCTCGGCGTTGAACGGCAGGCCGCGTGAAATGCGCTGGACCAGATGCCGCGCAAGTTCAAGGCTGGCTTCGTGGCGGAAGGCGCGCGGCGTGGTGTGATATTGCTCGCGGAACGCGCGGCTGAAATGGGCGGGGTCGTTAAAGCCCCAGCGGAAACAGATGTCGGAGATCGACATCTTTTCGTACAGTGGGTCGATCAGTTCGGCACGGCAGCGTTCGAGGCGGCGCGAGCGCAGATACGTCGAGAAGCTTTGGCCGACCGTTTCGAACAGCTTCTGCAGATAGCGTGGCGAAACACGCTCCTCTTTCGCGATCGGCGCCAAGCTTAAGTCCGGATCGGCGAGGCGTGCATCGATGCTGCGGCATACGCGCGAGAAAATCGCAGCCTGGGTCGAAGTTAGGCCACCGATGTTTTCCTCGCGTTGATGCACCGCGAGGCTCGCGATCAGGAACTCGGCGAGCGCCAGTTCGAGCGGGCGTAACTCGCTCACCGACAAGGTATCGAGGTTTTCCACAATCGACATGAGAAACGCCGAGAACACATGACCGATACCGGCGTCGGCCGCGATCCGCCCGGCGCGCATCGACGACGGCGCGAGCAATCGCGCACTGATCGTCGCGCGCGGTACCCGTACGACAAAGGCGCGGAAATCGGCTTCGAAAGCGAGCGATGCGTGTTCGCGCGAAGGCAGGTAAACCAGGTCGTTCGGCGCGACGGGTTCGCGCCTGCCATCGGCAATGAGCATGGCGTCGCCGTCGACATTCAGCACGATCAGCAGGCTATCAGCCGCGGACGTATTCAGTTCCAGGGTCTGTGCCACCGAGGCGAGCAGACTCAGATCGAAGCCGCCAATCGATGTCTGCGTTTTGATCGTCCCATGCAAGGGCCGGCCTGCGGCGAGCGCACCGGTTTGCAGGCCCATGCGGTCGAGCGCCTCGCGCCAGGCGCGAGGCCGTTCGACTTCCGGATAGGACTCGGTGGTGAAACGCTGCAGATCCAACGTGGACTCCAGGGCGGTGGCTGACGACGCACCTGCGTCGCGCGGCGCCCGGTACCCTTGCGCCTGGATCAGACGGGTCGGGCGCGTCATGTCGTGCACCTGAAAGCAACCTTCGCGCCATTGAGCATCACGGTGCTGCGGCGCGTCTGCACGACGCGCAGCGAGCCAAGGTCCACCTTCGTCGTGCGCGCGCGTGCGCCAGCCTCGCGCATATGCACCGCGCTGGCGCATCTGATTTCCCTGACGCGACCTGTTGCGTCGATCGGCACCTCGAACGCTGGAGCGTGTCTCACGCGAACACGTTCTTGCGGATCGAGCCGTGTACGCCCCAGTTGCCGTCCACGACCTGAGTGACGCCGAAGTCGGCGGCAACCGACATCAGCGCGATGGCCTCGTCCTCGCTGAGCCGGTGCACCGTCATCAGAAAGCGGCGCAGCTTGCGGAACGCGTCGCGCATCGCCCTGTCGAGGCTGGCGTGCTGGGCCACCTCGAGCTGTGCGTTCGCGCCGAGTTCGGCCAGGTAGTTGGGAAACGTGAACCCGTACACGGACCATTGATCGTCCGTTTCGAGCATCGGGTGGGTGAGACCCTCCAGGCTCGTGCCGTCCAGGTCGCTCTTCTTGTGCAGTACGAGCTCGAAATCGCCCGTCAGCGATGTTTCGATGGCCGTGCCACCGAGTTCGCTGTCGCCTTGTGCCGCATGCGGATCGCCGACCGAGAAGAATGCACCCTCGACGGCGACCGGGTAGTACATCCGCGCTCCCTTGCCGACTCGCCAGTCGTCGATATTGCCGCCGCTGTAGCTGGGTGGAATCGAACTGACGTAATCGGATTCGGCAGGTGCGAGTCCCATCGTGCCGAAGTGCAGCCGGGCCGGCACCTTCACATTCGGCATGATGTTCTCGCGCTTTTTGACTAACGCATGATCGACCTGCACGCCGGGATAATCGATGCTCGCGTGCACGATGCCGTCCGGATCGGTCTGCGGCGTCCACACGTAGTTATAGACGGCGCGTGCAAACGGCTCGCCGGAGGTATCGAGTTCAAAGATCGTGACCACCTCGCGTGGCTTCGGCTCCTCGATCAGATCGTGATATTGAAAGCCCCACGAAGCCGCGACATTGGAACCGAAACAGCGGCCCCGATAGCATGCATGACAGCTCGGTCGTGGCCGCACGTCGAGGATCCGCACTTCGAGAACATCGCCGGGTTCAGCGCCTTCGACAGCGATGGGCCCGGTCAGCAGATGCACGCCGACGCCTTCGCCGGCGCCTAGCGTGAAGGGGCCTTCGGTTGCGCCGGCACCGCGTCGCGAGACCGCCTTGTGCTCGCGGGTCCAGTGAAAGACGCTCTCTGCGCCGGGGTCGCCATCGATCATCCGCTCGTGGTCGTCGTTGGCATGGTGCGTGAGTGTCTCGATCGTGACGCGGTCACCGGAGCGCACGGTCAATGCGGGTGCGACGGCTTTGCTGAAATAGCCCCAATGAACGGTCTCTGGCGACACAGGGAGGGTGTGGTGCTTCATATTGGGTTGAACCTCGCTGGGAGCACCGCGCGCGAAGCCGGGCGGTGGACAATCGTGTGGGTGATCGCAGCCGATGCGAAGACGCATGCATTGAGCGCGGTCTGGAAGAGCGCATTGACGGCGACGATCACGATGGGACTGCAAGCCGGCTGTCGGCGCCCATTACGTTCAGAAAACGCATGGTCAGCGGATGGCGCGGATGCGTGAGGATTTCGTGCGCGGGACCTTCTTCAACCACCGCGCCGCCGCTCATGAACACGACGCGATCGGCCACCTCGTCGGCGAAACGCAGCTGGTGCGTCGAGATAATCATCGTCAGACCGCCTTCGATGGCGAGCCGCTGGATCACTTCGAGCACCTCGCCGACGAGCTCGGGGTCGAGCGCCGAGGTCGGTTCGTCGAGCAGCAGCACGCGCGGTCGCGGTGCGAGCGCGCGGGCAATCGCGACGCGCTGCTGCTGACCGCCGGACAGATGACGGGGCAATGCATCGGCGCGCTGCGAGAGACCGACACTTTCGAGCAGTTCGCGCGCACGGCGCTCGGCGTCGGCGGGCGCCATGCCGTGCACCCAGCGCAGCGGTCCCGCAATGTTCTCGCAGGCCGTCAGGTGACTGAACAGGTTGAAATGCTGGAACACCATGCCGACGCCGGCGCTTGCCCGCTCGTTGGCGATCTCGTGCGGGGTCATCGGGCGGCCATCGACACGAAAGCCGAGCCGTTGCCCATCAATGCGGATTTCACCACTGTTCCATTGTTCGAGATGGTTGATACAGCGCAGCAGCGTGCTTTTGCCGGACCCGCTCGGCCCGAGCAGCGCGACGACCTCGCCGGCGCGCACCGTCAGGTCGAATCCTTCCAGCACGGTCTGGTCGCCGTAGCGTTTGCATAGGTTGCTGACCTGAACCGCCGCGCGTTGTCTGGTCAGTTCTGCGTAGCGTTTCGAGCGGTCCGGCTGTGGGTCGGGCTTGCGGAGCGTGGCGAGCGGCTGCTGTTCGAGCGATGCATCGGCCGGTGACGGCATACTCGCGCGAGACGTGCTCACCGCGACACTCGTGCGGCGCCACGGCAGCAAGCGTGCGAAGCGTTCAGACGCTGGGCGGTCAAGGTCGAGCGCGGCCTCGGCGATCAACTGGATCGCGGCAATCGCACCGGTCAGCAACAGGTACATCAATCCGGAGGCGAAGAAGATCGAGAAAAAGTCGAACGTCGACGAGGCGAGTTGGGTGCTGCGCAGTGTCAGCTCGTCGACTGCGATCACCGATGCAAGCGATGAGTTCTTCAATGCGCTCACCGATTCGTTGCCAAGCGCCGGCACGATCATGCGGATTGCCTGCGGTGCGATGACGCGATGCAGCAGCACGGTGGGCGTCATGCCGAGCGCCTGTCCGGCGAGCAGTTGTCCCCGTTCGACGCCCAGCACACCGGCCCGCAGGATCTCGGCGATGAACGGCCCTTCGTTGGCCGCCAGCGCGAGTCCTGCTGCGCCGATCGCGCTTAGCTTCAGCCCGATATGCGGCAATGCATCGTACGCGAACACCAGTTGCAAGATCAGTGGTGTGCCGCGAAAGATCACCGTATAACCGCGCGCGAAAAGAGCGAGCGGCCCGACTCTGCTGAGTTGCATGCAGGCGAGCACCAGCCCCACGACGAGCCCTCCGGCGAGCCCAAGGAGTGTGACTGCGATCGTGAAGCCGATGCCCTTGAGCAGATACGGCAGCGCGAGATAGTGCAGGAACAGGTCCATCAGTTCGAGACGATCAGCTTGGGTGTTTCGAGATTTTCAGCGCCGAGCGACCACTTCTTCAAAAGGTCGGTCTGGATGCCGGCCTTCTGGATCGCGACCAGCGCCGCCATCACGGCTGCGCGGAACTCCGGTTTGTCCTTCGGTACACCGATACCGACCGAATACGGCAGTGTCACCGCGGTCGTCTTTTCGAGTTGATCCGGGTACGCCTTCACCGCCTGATCTACCGTGTTCACGTCGTTGATGTACGTATCGGCGCGGCCCGAAAGGATCGCCTGAATACAGTTCGCGTTGTTGTCGTACAGTTGCACTGCAGCTTCCTGCTTGCTGGCTGCCTTGCAAGCCGGCGCGAGATTCTGGATCAGCGGCACTTCGACGTAGCCGGTGTTTTCCGCGGCGGCCGTGCCGCACAGCGACGGATTGATACCGGTAATCTTCTTCGGATTGCCCTTGGCGACGAGCACACCGTCAAACACCTTCGAGTAGGTAATGAAGTCCGCAGCCTTGGCACGTTCCTCCGTTGCGTAAATATCTGAAATCACGATATCGGCCTGACCGCTTTGCAGGGTCGTCAACAGCGCGGCGAACGTAACCGGCTTGTATGTCATCGTGAAGCCGAGACAATTGCCGATGGTTTCGCCCAGGTCGATATCGAAGCCGACGTATTTACTCGGATCGTTCGGGTCTAGTGCTTCATAGCCGGGCGTGTGCGGGTTGATCGCATTGACGAAGGTTTTGCCCTTGAATTGCGGATATTTCGCCTGCAGCGCCTTGCATTCGCCAGGCACGGCCGCGCTGGCTGCCCTGGCGTGGCCCGTTATCAGCAGCGCCAGCAGGCAGACGGCGCCGAGGAGCAGTTCATGCCAGCGGCGACGCGTGCCGCCGGCACGCCGCAAGCCATGCCTATGATCGACAAGATTGGTATGCATCCCGAGACTCCCTGAGCGGCAGATGTCAAAGGCGTACCCCATGCACGCCTTGTTGCATCGCACTAGTGCAAGCGTAGGTGGAGGAAATTTCGCGGACTTGTCCGGGGACGCACAAATGCTTGCACGGGGGTGAAGCGAGGCTGCCTGGGTTTCGTTTTCGGGTTCTCTGGGGCGGCGATGGGTGCAATCCGGTCAGGCAGGGGGCGAGAGTGCGCCGCCGGACGGCGCGGCGGCGGTTCTTTAGCACCAGGCCTCTTATGATTTCACGGCGATGACGTCCACTTCGACGACCCATTCCGGCCGCGCAAGCGCCACCACCGTCAAGCCGGTCGATACCGCATGCACGCCCTTGAGCCAGCGGCCGATCACGCGGTAGACCGCCTCGCGATACCTGACGTCGGTGAGATAGATCGTTACCTTGCAAATGTCTGCCAGCTTGCTGCCGGCTTCTTCGAGCAGCATCTTGATGTTGGCCATCGCCTGCTCGGCCTGCGCGGCCGCGTCGCCGATGCCCACCGATTCATGCGTGTCGAGATTCTGGCCAATCTGGCCACGCAGGAAAATCATATTGCCGGCGACGACAGCTTGTGCGAGGTCGTTGTCGAGAGATTGCTCCGGATAAGTGTCCCGGGTATTGAACGGACGAATACGGGTATGTTCCATCATGCTGTGCGTCTCCAATTGATTACCACTGTCAGCTGAGGCGATCGAAGTAGCCCGCGCGGATCGCGCTGCCGATCAGATTCAGGATCAACCGCCCGGCCGTCATGCACGAGATCTGGTTGATGTCTTTGGCTGGCTGGATTTCGACGATGTCCATGCCGACCACGCGACCCTTGCGCACGAGGCCATGAATCAGCTTGCGGGCCTGCACGAAAGTTACGCCGCCGGGTGCGGGACCGGCTACCGCCGGCATCACGGAGGGATCGAGGCCGTCGGCGTCAATCGTCAGGTAGTAGTTGCCGCCATCGGGAATGCGTGCGAGCACCGCATCCATGCCGATGTCGTGCAGTTCGTACGCGGTTATCAGTTCGGACCCGTACGCCTTTGCCGCGCGAAGTTCTTCCGGGCGTCCGCTACCCTGTGCGCGCAGACCGATCTGCACGATCTTCGCCACATGGGCCATTTCCGAGGCTCGCCGGATGGGGCTCGACAACCCTTCGCGCACGCCGTTGACCTCGTCGCGCCAGTCGAGATGAGCGTCGACGTGAACTAGCGTGATGGGCCCCAGCGAATCGAACGCGCGCAGCACCGGTGTCGTGATGCCGTGGTCGCCGCCCATCACAATGGGTAGCGCGCCGGCGGCGAGAATCTTGCGGACGGCCGCTTCGACGCGCTGATAGTGACTGCCGGGGGCGGCGAGGTCCGCGATCACGTCGCCGCAATCGACGAAGCGGATGTCATCGCGCTCCTGGAGCAGCGGGCCGTCGATATCGAAGTCGTAATGACCGGGCGAACGCACGACGCGATCAGTCGCCTGGCGGATCGCTGTTGGCGCGTTGGTCTGGTCGTTGGTGAAATCGGCGGCCGAATACGCAGCGCCGTAGGGCATGCCGAGCACGGCAATGTCTGCTTCCAGGTGGTCGAGGTCCAGCGCGAGGTCAGCGTAGAGCAGGGTTTTATGGCCGGTTTTCGGTGCGACGGTGAGCGGCTTTTCCATCATCTGTATTCCTTATCAAACTGGATTAAAAAAGGGGCGTAAAGCATTGCCTCTCAGGCCCGCCGGTAACGGGTTGCGTAGCGCTCCGACCACTGGCCGGCAAGGTCCAGCAGCACACTGCACACCCAGTAGATCAGCGCGGTCGTGCCGAGCACCTCGACGTAGGCGAAGGTATCGGCGGTGAGCAGGTTGCTCTGGTACGTGAGCTCGGAGAGGCTCATCACCGAGAAAATCGAAGAGTCCTTGAACATCATGATGGTGAGGCTGGTCGTCGCCGGGGCAAGATAGCCGAAGATCTGCGGCAGGACTACGTGGCACTGCACGTCCCATTCCGACAGGCCGAGCGAGCGCGCCGCCTGTAACTGTCCGCGCGGCAGGCTGCCGAATGCGGCGCGCAGGATCTCGCAGAAATAGCCGCCGGTATAAAACGCCGTCGCCGCCACACCGATCGCAAACGCCGGCATCGAGATGCCGAGCTTCGGCAGGCCAAAAAAGCTGAGGTAGACAAGAATCAGAAACGGCACATTGCGCACAATCTCGACATAGGTCAACGCGGCCGAACGCGCGAGACGTGCTGGGGATCCATACAGATACGCGGCCAAGGTGCCCGCCGCAATGCCCAGCGGAATGCCGAGCCCGCAGACCTGTGCGGTGACTTTCAGGCCCTTCAGCAGCGGGCCGACCGATTGCTCGACGATGGACGGGTCAATGGACATTGGGCAATACCTTAGCCACCCGGCGCTCGAGCCCGCGCGATGCCGACGACGCCACGAACAGGATTCCAAAATAGACGACTGCGGTGGCGGAAAACACCTGCAGCGGCAAGTTCGTCTGCAGCGTGGCGTCGCGCGCCACGGTCGCGAGGTCATGGACCGCGATGATCGACATCAGTGACGACGCCTTCAGCAGCATGGTGAATTCGTTGGTGAGCGGCGGGATGGAGCGATAGAACAACTGGGGAAACACGATGTAGCGCCAGGCCTGCGCGGCGCGCATGCCGAGCGCGCGCGCGGCGGGCAACTGGCCGCCACTGAGGGAATTGAATGCGCCGCGCAGGATTTCCGACACGTATGCGCCGGTATTCATGGCAAGCGCAAGAACGCCGGCTTCTAGCGGCGACAGCGGCAGATTCAGCACCGCCGGCAGCACGTAGTACGCCACCATCATCTGGATCAGCGCGGGCGTGCCGCGAATCGCGCTGACGTAGCCGACTACCAGCCACGCCAGCGCACGGCCGCCGAGCAGACGCGCAACCAGCAGGATCGAACCGAACACAATGCCGATCGCAAATGCGAGTGCACTCGCGGCGATCGTGATCAGCGCGCCACCCAGCACGTCGTGAAGGAAGGGCTCAAGCGCGGTGATCTGTGCGCTGACAAAGGACGGCATTGAGCGTCCCGCGTCAGACCGCGCCTTCAGGCAGGTAACCGCTGGTCGGCAGATTCATCGTGTAGCCAAACCATTTTTTTTGCAGGCCGGCGAGCTGGCCGTTCCTGGTTAGCTCGTCGAGCGAGGTGTTGATGAACGCGCGGATTTCCTTGTCGTCTGGATGGGCGACCCACGCTAGCACTTTCGGATCCCCGATTTTACCTATCACGCGATACTGCCCCGGCTCGCGCTTCATCAGCACCGCAACGATATTCGACGGCATGATGCTCACGTCCACCGTCTTGTTGGATAACGCGACCATGACGTCGGGATAGGCCTGAAACAGCTTGAGATCCGAGTAGCCGGCGCCCTTGGCTTTCAGTTGCGTATCGAAGGCTTGCGCGACAGGCTGCGACGACGATCCCATCTGCGTGCCCACCACGTGTCCCGCAACATCTTCGGGCCTGGTGATGCCGGCGTCGCTGGCGCGCGTCACCAGCACGGTATCGACGACGCCCACGGGTTCGGAAAACGCAAAGCGTTTCGCCCGCTCCGGGTTGATGCCGACGCTCGTCGCGACGAAGTCGAACTTGTGTGCCATCAGGCCCGGCAGCAGGCCCTGAAACGGCAGATTGACCTGGTTGAGCGGCACGCCGAGCTTGCCGGCCATGTATCCCAGGATGTCGTGGCCGTAGCCCACCACCTGGCCGTTCTCGACGAATTCAAACGGCTCGTAAGCGGCTTCGGTGCCGACCGTCAGCTTGCCGCGCTTGCGGATGTCGGCTAACGAACCGCCTTCGGCGAACGCGAAGGAAGGCGCCGCCAACGCAAGCGAAACACCGCCTGCCAGCGTGATGAATTTGCGTCGATTGAGCGTGGTCATGGATTTTCCGGCAAGGGGTTAAGCGATTGCTGAGCAGCCAATGTAGGCAGTCAAAATAGTTTTGAATAACTATTTTTGTGCTGATATGGTTCCGAAAACCAAGACCTTTCGACGACGTTGCCGCGATGAAAAAGATGCCTCTCGATGAGCGCGACCTTCGTTCGCTGCGGGTCTTCTGCGCAGCCGCGCAAGCAAGTGGTTTCGCTGCCGCCGAACGCACGTTGCTGATGTCTAAAGCATCGATCAGCCGGCATATCAACGAGGTCGAAGCGCGCCTCGGGCTGAAGCTCTGCGAACGGGGCCCCGGAGGTTTCCAACTGACCGAAGGCGGCCAGGTGGCGTTGCGCGTCTCGCTGCAGGCGCTCGAAGCACTCGAGCGGATCAAGCCGGAAGTCGATGCGGTACGTGGCCTGTTGTCCGGGCCGCTGGTGCTCGGCATGTCCGAGCACGTGATGACGCACAAGGACTGCAAGGTCGCGGATGCGCTCGGCGAGTTGAACCGCATCGCACCGCTGGTCACGCCGACGCTGAAGGTGATGACGTTCGGCGATCTTGGCACGGCGCTCGCCGAGCGACGCGTGCAGATCGCGATTCGAGGTGTCTATAAACGTGCGCGGGCCTTCCGTCACTATCCGTTGTTCACCGAAACGCATCGCGTCTACTACCGGCCGGCGCAGGGCGCGGTTAGCGATGCACCCGGCGAGAAGGGCGAGTGGCCGCTCGTGTATCGCCCGCATCCGTTCGTCGAAGACGCGCTCGCGACTCACGCCTTCCGGCAAGGTCCGGAAGCCAGCGGGCTCGAAGCAGTCGCAACGTTGGTGGCGACGGGGCGCTACGTCGGTCTTCTGCCCGAACACTATGCGGCGCAACTGTCGCCGCGTTATGAGTTCGCGGTGCTGCCGCAATCGCCGTCCTACGACATACCGTTTTGCGCGATCGTCGAGGAATCAAGACCCCTGACTCGCAGCGCTGAGTCATTCCTGGACCTGCTGCTTGCGGCACACCGCTGACGACGCTGCCGCGCGCGCGTCCCGTTTATCTCCCGCTCGTCCGATAAACAGAATAGATGCGAGATGAGGCCACTTGCGATAACCGCGCGACACCCGCTATGGCAGAATCGCCAGAAGAACGTATATGCCCACCGCGACGTGCTTCCAGGTTGCATTCCTATGCATCTGGGCGGCGATCGGAGGCAACGCCACTGCGGTTTGGGGGAGATCCATGTCAGCCAGTCAACAGACGCCACGCGTTGCCGCGGGCCCGTCGCATTCATCATCCTCGCCTCTCCCGCTTGGCTCGGCACTGCGCCGCTGGAACCTGCGCGTGCAATGGACGATTGTCGCGCTTAGCGCGATTGGCGCTGTCGCCGCGGCCCGCTGGTACGGCTACTATGGCGCTGCGTTTGGCCTTGCGCAGTTCCTGGTGATGTTCGGCTGGTTCGGGGTAGGCCTGTTCCGCGCCATCTCAATCTTGCGGGCCCAACTCGAGGCGCTGTGCGAAGGCGATCTGGTGCGGGACGTATTCTTGCCCGGACGCGACGAACTGGCGGCGCTCGGCGAACAGGGGCGTCTGCTGGCCCACCAGTTTTCGCAGATCGTGGCTCGCATTCGCAGCGAAGCAGAACTGATCGCGATGGGCGGCGCCGAGGCGACCGAACACGCCACCTCGCTGTCGCAGCGCACCGAATCGCAGGCTGCGAGCCTTCAGCAAACCCGTGCCTCGCTCGAGACCTTGCTGGAAGCCGTGCGCTATAACACCAATCAGACACAGCAAGCCGATGAGCGCTCCGCCCGTGCACACGCCGATGCGGTTGCGGGACAGGAGGCGGTGCGCGCTTCAGTCGAAAGCATCGAGCGCATCGAGCAGCGCTCGCACGAGATGGGCGAGATGCTCAGCGTGATCGACGGCATCGCTTTCCAGACCAATATCCTCGCGCTCAATGCCGCAGTAGAAGCGGCCCGCGCTGGCGATTCCGGCCGCGGTTTCGCCGTGGTCGCCTCCGAAGTGCGGGCCCTGGCGCAGCGTAGCGCGCAGGCCGCCGCGGAAGTCAAAAAGCTGATCCAGCATTCTCGCGACGAGGTGACGGACGGCGTGCAAGCCATTGAAGGCAGCCGCAATCTGCTGACGCGTGCAGTCGACGCGGTCAGCCAGGTAGCCGCGTTGCTGCGCGACGTCGCACGCTCGAGCAGCGAGCAGACCATCGGCTTGCAGGAGATCGCCCAGGCGGTCGAGGTGCTGGACGACATCACCCAGCGCAACGGCCAGATGGTCGGCGGGTCGGTGGAAACGGCAAGTCAGTTGCAGGCCCGTGCCGACCGGCTCAGCGACGGCGTCAAATATATCCGGCTACGCCAGGGCTGTGCCGACGAGGCACGCGCCATGGCGCAGCGTGCGGCGCAACTGGTGGACAGCGAGGGGCCCGAAGTTGCCGTGCGTCACTTTCACGACCCGCAGGGCGGCTTTCGCGACCGCGACCTCTATATCGTGGTGGCGGATCGCGACGACTATTTCCGTGCCTTCGGCTCCGACCCGAGCAAGGCCGGCAAGCTGCGAAAAGATGCGTTGCCCGGCGACGACCAGAGCGCGATCCGCGAGGCCAGTTGGCGCGCGGTCGAGCAGGGCGGCGGCTGGATCGAATTCAACGGGCGGCATCCTGTAACGAAGCAACCAGTGGAGAAGATCGGTTACATCGCGCCCGCGCTCGGCGGCCGTTGGGCCGTACAGTGCAGCGTCAACCGCGGTGACGGGTTGAAGCCTTGCAGGAAGGCCTGACGCTGTTACCAGTGCGCGCCCAACTCGCCGCGCGGCACGAATTGCCCGTGTCCGGTTTGACCCACCCACTCGCCGTCGTCGATCAGCAACTCGCCGCGCAGCAATACCTTCTTCACGCGTCCCGTCACAGAGTGGCCTTCGAATAGCGTGAAATCGCAATCGCTGTGCTGTGTATGCGCGCTGATCGTATGTACTTCACCTGGATCGAACAGCACGATATCGGCATCGCTGCCTATCGCCAGCGTGCCTTTCTTCGGGAACAGCCCAAACAGTTTCGCAGGCGCGGTCGACGTCAGTTCGACAAAGCGGTTCAGCGAAATTCGGCCCGTGCGTACCCCCCCGTCGTAAACAACGGTCATGCGAGTTTCCACACCGGGCACGCCGTTCGGAATCTTCGAAAAATCGTCCTGCCCGAGCGGCTTCTGGTTCACGTTGCCGCGATGGCCTTCTTTCATGCAGTAGGGGCAATGATCGGTGGAGATGAGTTGCAGGTCGTCCGTTTTCAGCGCCGTCCATAGCGCGTTCTGCGCGTCTTTAGAACGCAGCGGCGGGCTCATCACATAGCGTGCGGTGTCGAAGCTTTCGTCGGCGTAGGCCGACTCGTCGAAGAACAGGTAATGCGGGCAGGTTTCCGCAAACACAGGAATGCCGAGGTCGCGCGCTTCGATCACATGTTTTAGCGCTTCCTTGGCGGATAGATGCACGAAGTACACCGGCGCCTCGGCGAGCTCTGCGAGCTTGATGCCGCGATGCGTCGCCTCGCCTTCCATGATGGCCGGACGTGTGAGCGCGTGATAGCGCGGCGATGTATGACCCTGGGCAATCGCTTCGCGAATCAGCAGATCGATCACGGTGCCGTTCTCGGCGTGCAACGCAATCATGCCGCCATGCTGACCCACCATGCGCATGGCCTGGAAAATCGCCGCATCGTCCGACATCACCGTGCCGGGGTACGCCATGAACATCTTGAAGCTCGACACGCCTTCGTGACGGATCGCGTATTGCATGTCGCCGAGGACCTTGTCGTCGACCTGCGTGACGATCACGTGAAAGGCATAGTCGATGCTGGCAACCGAGGCCGCTTTCGATTGCGCGCGCGCAATTGCGTCAAGCGGGCTGGTGCCGGCGTTTTGCAGCGCAAAGTCGATGATCGTCGTGGTGCCGCCGAACGCCGCCGAGCGGGTACCGGACGCGAAATTGTCGCAGGTGACCGAGGGCCCGAAGGTATTCTCCATATGCGTGTGGGCGTCGACGCCGCCTGGAAATACCAGCAGGCCGCTCGCGTCGATTACGTGAGTGTCGGGTCCGGCTTCGAGCTGCTGGCCGATACAGACGATGCGTCCGCCTTCGATCACGATATCGGCGACGTAGTCGTCAATGGCGGTAATCAGGCGTCCTCCGCGAATCAGCGTGCGTGTCGGGTCGTGAGTCATGAATCGCTCCGTTCATGGTCAGTGGCAAGGGCAAAGGAGAGGGCGTCCTCGAGACGGCCGATTTCTGCAGCGGACAGGCGCGAGATGGGCGGTCGCATCGATGCATGCGGGAATTTGCCAAGCAGGTGCAAACAGGCCTTCAGGCGTGCGTTCGCGTGCGAGCCGGGCGCGGTGCCGTAGATGAGCTTTGCCAGCGGATAGACGCGCGCATGGAGCTGTTGCGCTTCGCTGAGGCTGCCGTTCAGCACCGCGCGGTACAGCGCGACGATCAGCTCCGGCACGACCGCTGCCAGGCTGACGAGGCTACCCTCGGTGCCGATGGCAAAGCATGGGAACAGGTGCTCGTCGCCCGACGCCATGACGGCAATATGCGGCGCCACCGATTTCAAAAGCCTGCGATTGGCCTCGTACGCGGCGGTTTCCCAGCTGCCTTCCTTGATGGCCACCACTTCGGGCAAGCTGGCCAGCGCCGTTAGCATTTCAGGCGTATAGGCCATTCCACCGGTGCTGACACCGGCCTGATAGAGCATCATCGGCAGACCGGCGTTCGCGTTGGCCAGCCGGTGGTGCGTGACGACGGTCTCCAGATCGGTGGAGAGCGCCCACGAGTACGGCGGAAACAGCAGCAAGGCGTCGGCGCCCGCCCGCTGGGCATCGTCAGTATGCGCCTGCGCTTCGTAGCTATCCTCCGAATTGATCCCTGCGACGATGATCGAGCGGTCGCCGCAGACACTATGCGCGATTTCCACCACGCGCCGCTTTTCATCGCGCGACAGAGCGAAGTTCTCGCCCGCGTGGCCGTTGATCAGGAGTCCGACTATCCCATCGATCGCCGTCACCTCCTCGAGATGGGACGCGAGCGCAGCCTCGTCGAGATGGCGGCCGTGCGCATCGAGCGGGCACAGTGTGGAGGCGTAGATGCCGTTGAAGGGAGCGTCGTGCGAGGGAATCATTGGGTCTGTTCTCGTTGAGGGAGTTCGGGCGCGGCGGCGATGAGCCGGGCGGGATCGAACAACGGCAGCTCGGGCGTCGCGCCGAGCATCGTTTGAGCGAGCAGCTTGCCCATGTAGGGCCCGCTCGTATAACCGGAATGCACGCAGCCGATGACCCATGCGTCAGCGAGTCCAGGCAGCGCGCCGATCATCGGCATGGCGTCGGCGGTCTCGGCCTCGAGACCGAGCCAGATGCGCGCGACACGCGCTTTTGCCAGCGCGGGAATCACGTGCTGCGCGAGACGCAGGTTGCCGGTGAGGTTTTGCGGAATCGTTTCGACCGGGCCGCGCGCGCGATCGCCGACACCTTGCCAGCCGCCGCCGATCAGTACGGTGCCGTTAGCGAACTGCTTCATCGACAGCAAGCCGTTCGCAATGCTTAGCACCGTGCGCATGACGGGAGGCATCCGTTCGGTGATGATGAGCTGGTTTACCAGCGCTTTTACGGGAATGCGGATATCGAGCATCGCGAGCAGCGGTTCGAGCCAGACACCGCCTGCCATGACGAGGCGCGTGGCGTCGATGCGAACCGAGGCGCCCTGGTGTTCGGGGCCATGTACGCGGTAGTGCCCATTGGCGTGATCAATGCGCGTGACAGCGGTCTGCTCGAAGATCTGCACGCCGGCTGTCCGCAGCGCCGCGTGAAAGGCGCGCCCGGTTAAATAAGCACTGGCGAAGCCGTCTGTCTGGCAGAACGCGGCTTCAAGCATCGCGGGATTGAGCCCCGGTTCGACCGCTAGCGCGGCGTCGCGCTCGAGCAGGTCGATCTGCGCGCCGTATTCGCGTCGGGCTGCGGCGCGAGCGCGCAGCAGTTCGCGCTCGGTTTCGGTGAACGCGAGCGAGAGCCCCGGCACCGCGGTCGCAAGGACGCTGGAACCAAGCCATTGTTCGGATTCCATCCACATTTGCCAGCCGCGCCTGGCGTACGGAACCAGCGCGGCACGCGTCATATGAAGCGTGAGCGTGCCCGCGTTCACGCCCGAGGCGGCGCGGCACAGGGCATCACGCTCGATCAGCGCGACCCGCATGCCGCCGCGTGCGAGGAATAGCGCAGTGGTGCAACCCATCACGCCGCCACCTACGATGGCAACGTCGAATGGTCCGTGTACGGTCTGGCCCGGCGTGCTCATAGCGGAGCCGCCTTCGGAATGGGGATTTCGTCATATGTGAAATTGCCGGTCAACGCTTCCACCGTCACCGGCCGCAACGGCGTGCGGGCCGAGAAGCAGCCGACAGTTTCGCGCGAAGCGGTGCCCATACGCCGCATCAGCAGTTCGCCGGCTACGTCGCCGCACGTGCGGCCCTGGCAGGGGCCCATTCCGCAGCGTGTCCACGCCTTGAGCTGATTGATGTCGCGAGCGCCGGCGTCGCAGGCGGCCTCGATCTCTGCACGTGTCACGTCTTCGCAACGGCACACAATCGTCTCAGGCGTAATGCTTTCCACGTGTCCCGGGCGCAGCGCCATCAGATTGGCCATCGCATGGCCAAAGCGCGCGGCGTGCCGATGGGCGCTGCGTGCAGGCCCGATGCCGCGCGTCAGGCGCACGGGATTAGCCGCGCCGAGATCGAGCGCGCAGGCCAGTCCGGCCAACGCGCCGTGCGTGGCGGCCGCCGCCGCACCGGCGATGCCGACGCCGTCCCCAGCGACATAAAGCAGTGGGCGCGAGGTGCGTCCGTCCTGGTCGGCGACGGCGATCCATCCTCCCGCCGCGCGCGAGTAGCGATGCTTCGCGCGCAACAGACGGGTGATTTCCGTGGCTGGCGTGAGACCGTGACCGACGGCGATGCAATCGGCCAGCACGGTCGTTCGCTGTCCGCTGATTGGACGTCCAGCCGCGTCGCAGGGGGCGAGCGTGGCACGCAAGCGTTCGTCAGCCGGTTCGACACGAATGATGGTGTGACGTCCATACCGCGGCGTCCGGGCACGGTTGATGGTGCGCCACCAGTCGACACCTTGTCGCAGCAGACCGGGGCGCGCAAGCATCGCCGGCAGTGTGCGTGCCCAGTCGGCGGTGCCGGCGAGATCGGCAATTGCCTCGACCTTGCCGCCGCCTTCGATGGTCTTCGCCGCCACGGCCGCGAGCAGCGGCCCGCATCCGGCGACGAGCGTCGAGCGACCAGGCAGTACTCCTTGCGATTTCAGCAGAATCGTCGCAGCGGCGAGGCCGATTACACCAGGCGTGGTCCATCCTTCGAACGGTACGACCCGTTCAGTCGTTCCCGATGCCACGATCAGCGCGCGCGCCATGCAATGCACAGGGCCGTTGGGGCCGGTGGCGTCGATGCGGTAATCGCCGGTCACGGCCCACACCGAGTGGGCGAAGAAGGTAGTCACGGTACTGGCGGTCAGCTCACGCCGCAATACGTCGCCTGCCTGCTGATCGGCGCTGCTCGCGGCGCGCATGCCTTCCAGGGGGGCGCGGTAGACCTGTCCTCCCGCGCTGGCGTTCTCGTCGAACAGCGCGACGTTCAGCCCAGCCGATGCCGCTGCCAGCGCCGCATGCACGCCCGCCGGTCCGCCTCCAAGCACCACCACGTCGAACTCAGCCATCGGCGCCGGTCTCCGGGACGGTTTCGACATGCAGGCCATCGGTCACCGGTGTTCGGCACGCGAGTGTGCGGCGACCGTCGACCATCACCAGACATTCCTGGCACGACCCCATCAGGCAGAACATGCCACGTGCCTCGCGCAGACGCGGGCTCGAGCGCAAGGCCTTTATGTCAGACGCAAAGAGGGCGACCGCGACGCTTTCGCCCGCGCGTGCCGTGAAGCGCTGCCCGTCGAGAAACAGCTCGACGGTTGCAACACGGTTCGAGTCGTGAATACGCATGGCATCCGCTGCAGACATCGGCACCAACCTCGCTTGACAAGTAATTTAGGCGATGCTTTGATACTAACGTATACGATACGTATACGCAAAGTCGCCAAAAACAAGTGGCGCTGCGAACGCCTCGACCGAGCCTTCCCACACCTAGCCGCCCCTCTCACGGAGTTACAGCATGAAACCCTCGATCACCCTGAGCCGTATGCTCGCCGCTGGCCTCGCGGCCTGCGCGCTGCTCGGCTCACTCGATGCAAGCGCCCGCACGCTGGACGAAATCCTTGCCTCGAAGACGATTGTGTTCGGTATCAACCCGAACCTGCCGCCGCTTGGCGTCTATGATGCCAAGAACAATATCGACGGTTTCGATGTGAGCATCGCGAAGAAGATTGCGGATTCGCTGGGCGTCAAGCTGGAAATCGTGCCGGTTGGCTCGGCCGACCGCGTGCCGTTTCTGATGTCCGACAAGATCGACGCGGTGATGGGCGGTATGACGCGCAACGCCGACCGGCTGAAAGTGATCGACTTCACTGACCCGGTCAATACTGAAGTACTGGGCGTGCTGACCACACAAGACAAGCCGTACAAGGACTGGACGCAACTGAACGATCCGTCGGTTCGGCTCGTGCAGGTGCGCGGCACGACACCGGTCAAGCTGATTCAGGACAAGCTGCCGAAGGCGCAACTGCTGTTGCTGGACAACTATCCCGACGCGGTACGCTCGATTGCGCAGGGCCGCTCCGACGCGCTGATCGACGTGCTCGATTTCATGCTGAGCTTCACGAAAAGCTATCCGACGAAATGGCGTGTCGTCGACGCACCGATTGAAGTGGACTACGACTGTATCGGCATCAAGAAGGGGAATACCGCGTTGACCGAGCGTCTGAACAAGGAAATCGGCGTCTTGCAGAAGAACGGTTTTGTGGCGGAAAGCTGGAAGAAGTGGTTTGGCAGCCCGATGCTGTACGATCCGACCGCTGCGCCGCCTGCGGTTGCAGCGCAATAAGCTTGGCTTCGCGTCACTGACAGCGCGCGTTGCGGTTTTACTGCAACGGGCGCTGCACAACTTCGTTTCAAGGAGTGCTGATTAGATGACGCTTCAGTTCGGGCCCATCCTCGAGCAATGGCCGTATCTGCTGGGCGGCGCGTGGCTCAGCCTGCAGATCGCGGTACTGGCGTTCGCTTTTGGCATGCTGATCGGACTTGTCTGCGCGTCGGTCCTGCGGTACGGGCCGGCCGTTTTGCGCCGTGTTGTCACCGCCTATGTGAGCTTTGCGACCAATACCCCGCAGCTCGTGCAGATTTTCTTCCTGTTTTTCGCGTTGCCCGACATCGGCATTACGCTGTCGCCGTACTCCGCGGTTCTGATCGGCGCTACGTTTAATGCAGGCGCTTACCTGTGTGAAATCCAGCGCGCCGGTTTCGCATCGGTACGGTGGACGGAAATCGAGGCTGCGGAAGTACTGGGCTTTTCGACGCCGCAGATCGTGCGGTATGTGATTTTTCCACACGTAGTGAAAGTGATGTTTGCACCTCTGTCGAATCAGTTCATTGTCATGACCTTAGGTACCTCGATGGCCTCGATATTCGGCGTCGAGGAACTGACGGGGCGCACCTATAACATCAGCTCGCAGACCTACCTGTCGGTCGAAGCGTTTAGCGTGGCGGCCGTCATGTATATCGCCATCACGCTGCTGGCAACTTTCGCGCTTGCAATGTTCGGCCGCCATGTGTGCCGCGCGAAGATCAGGGTGTTTTGATGGCCGGCTCTTCGATGATGATGCAACTCGCTGGCCTGTTTTCGTACTACAACCTGTTGTTGCTGCTCGAAGGGCTGGTCGCGACCTTCGTGTTGTCGGTAATCGGTTGTCTGGCTGGATTCGTTGCGGGTTTTGCGGTGGCAGTCCTGCGTGTGACGCGCTCGCGGGCGATGGCCCCAGTGCGCGCGCTGATGTTCGCATACTGCCTGCTGCTGCGGCGCGTACCGTTTCTCGTCACGCTGATGCTGGTGTTTTTTGCCAGCCAGGCGCTCAACGCGAACCTGTCGACTTTCACGGTTGCGCTGATCAGCGTCTGCCTGATTGCCGCGGCGTATCTCGGCGAGATCGTGCGCAGCGGCCTGGAGTCGGTTCACGTCAATCAGTGGGAGGCCGCCAGCACATTTAACTTCAGTTATCTGCAAACGCTGCGCTACGTGATCGTGCCGCAGGCGTGGCGTGTGATCTTGCCGCCCACCTTCGGCTTCTTCGTCATGTTCATCAAGGACACGGCGCTTGCCTCGCAGATCGGCGTGATGGAACTCACATCGGCGGGGAAGGTGCTCAGCAACAAGGGTTTTTCCGCCACGCTCGTGTACGGGAGCATCCTGGCGCTGTACTTCCTGATGTCGTATCCCCTGTCGCGCTTAGGTAAGCGCCTGGAGAAGAATCTTGCCTCAACTCGAAATCGTTGATCTGAAAGCCTCCTATGGTCCGCACACGGTACTGGAGCGTATCAACCTGTCCGTCGAGAAGGGCGAGATTGTCAGCCTGATCGGACCGTCAGGGTCGGGCAAGAGCACCTTGCTGCGCGTCCTGATGGGGCTGCTGCAGCCCGAGCGCGGCAGCGTGCTTCTGAACGGCAGCGAGGTGAATTATGCGGACAGGACCGCTGTTCGTGCGCTGCGTCTGGACATCGCGATTGTGTTCCAGCAATACAACCTGTTCCAGAACATGACCGTGATCGACAACGTGATGATCACGCCGACCAAGATCAAACGCTGGCCGCGCGCCGAGGTCGAGCAGAATGCGATCAATCTGCTGACGCGTGTGGGGCTCGCGCACCGCTTGCATGCCTATCCGGACGAATTGTCGGGCGGTCAGCAGCAGCGTGTGGCGATTGCGCGTGCGCTCGCGTTGAAGCCCAAGGTACTGTTGCTCGATGAGGTGACCGCTGCGCTCGACCCTGAGCTCGTCAACGAAGTGCTCGACACGATCCGTGAACTCGCTTCTGATGGCATCACGATGTTCATCGTGTCGCACGAAATGAGCTTCGTGCGGGAAGTGTCGTCGAAGGTTGTGTTTATGGCCGGCGGTCACGTGATTGAGACCGGCACGCCCCAGCAGCTATTCGATGCGCCGCAGGAAGCGCGCACGCGGGAATTTGTCGGGAAGATTTTGCGGCACTGAAGCGGCACGCAGGCAGTACGGAAGTTGCACACAATCCCTTGCGTGCAGCGCCCATGCGCTGCTGCGCCGCTCAGCTATACGTGCCTTCTGCAAGCCGGTCGAGCACAAAACGGCGCAGGTTCTGCAGATGCGTGCGCACGGCGGTACGCGCCGCTTCCGCGTCGTCCGCCAGATACGCTTCAAGGATCGCCAGATGCTCGGCGCGATCTTCCTCGATACGGTTAAACGGCGTGACCAGTTCGAACAGGCGGCTGTTCGTGCGCACCAGGTCGATCATATGGGCGAGCACATCGTTGCCGCTTGCGCGCGCCATCATCGTATGCACCTGATCGTCGAGCTGCCAGTGGGCCTGTTCCTGTTGGCCGCTGCTGAGCGCCTTGATCTTCTTTACCAGCTGATGCACCAGCTTCTTGTCGATCTTGCCGATTGCGAGCCCGATGGCTTCCGCTTCGAGCAGTTCGCGCACTTTCATGGCCTGAAAGTATTCCTGCGCGCTGACGAAACGCACCGAATAGGAGCGCGCGCCGGCGCGCGCCAACAGGCCTTCGCCTTCGAGCCGCAGCAGAGCCTCGCGCATCGGGGTGCGGGAGATGTTGAGTTCTTCGGCGAGCCGACCTTCGACGACCGGACCACCGCTGCGCAACGCCTTGTCGAGGATCATGCGGCGCAGCGTCTGATAGGCCAGTTCGCCGAGCTTCTCGGGACTGGAGGTGGAATTAGTATTCACGCGCTCTCACTGAAGTTATATGTTAAGTATACGAAGTGTATGCGGATATACGCAAGTCTACCCGCCGGGCGCAATGCATGGAGATTTTCTGTCCGTTCAATTTTTTCTTTCTTCCTGCTGTCGACAGACTTTCGCTGAAAGGCTTTGTTTCAAGGCAAAATAGCCGCTGAGGCCGGCATGCTAGCGCCTGCCCTGCAAATCACAGCAAGGAATCGAACCGATGGAATCACGATCGAGCAGTAGACGCGGTGTGGTCGCTGCGGTGTTGGGCAACGCGATGGAGTGGTACGACTTCACCGTGTTCGCGGTGATGACGCCGGTAATCAGCAAGCTGTTTTTCCCGGTTAATTCAGCCATACCGGGAAGCGAGCTCAATGCCATCCTGCTCACAACGGCGCTGTTCGGTGCGGGATTTTTCATGCGGCCGGTCGGCGGCATCGTGCTTGGGCTTTATGGCGACCGCCGCGGCCGCAAGGCGGCCATGACGCTCGGCATGTTTATCATGGCCGTCTCCGTCCTGATGATCACCTTCGCGCCGACGTATGCCAGCGCAGGTGTCGTCGCACCGCTGATTGTGCTGATTGCACGCCTTTTGCAGGGATTTTCGGTGGGCGGTGAGTTCGGCACCTCGACCGCGTTTCTGATCGAACTCGCGCCGCCAGGCCGGGCCGGCTTCTTCGGTTCGTGGCAGATCACCGGGCAATTGATGGCACAGGTTCTGGGTGCCGCACTCGGCATGCTGATCACGCAGCTTTTTACACCGGAACAACAGGCGGCCGGAGCCTGGCGCATTCCCTTCGCGGTCGGCCTCGTGATCGTGCCGATTGCGCTGTACATGCGCCGCAGTGTGATGGAGTCGAGTGTTTTCACCCAGGTGCTGAGCCGCGCCAAAACGCGCTCGACGGCCATGAGCGCTGGTCTGAAACAGCATGGCGCGAGGTACCTGATCGGCATGGGCATGGTCGTCGCCAGTGCGGTGTCGTTTTATGTCACGTTCGGTTATACGGTGACCTACGCGAAGCAGGTGCTGCACTTGCCGCTTGCACAAAGTTTTATGGTGCAGATGATTGCGGCCATCGTCATGCTGATTGTGGTGCCTATTGCTGGCGCGGCGTCCGACCGCTTCGACAGGAAACGGCTTCTGCTGGCGTCGTTAGGGGCCTATCTCGTGACCTTGTATCCGCTGTACGCGTGGGTGACGGCCGCTCCCTCAATCGAGCGCCTGCTGCTGACTCAGGTGATTGCGGGCGTGTTTAGTGCCACCTTTCTCGGCGTCTATTGCACGACCCTTGCAGAACTGTACCCGGTGCGAACGAGAGCGACGTCTCTTGCGATCGTCAACAACGTGGCAGTGCTGATTTTCGGCGGCTTTGCGCAGTTCTTCGTGACCGGCCTGATCAAGCTGACTGGCTCGCCGTTAGCACCGGTGTTCTACGTGATGATTGGACTGACGCTGGGGCTGATATCGGTGATTTTTATGAAACGCCCATCGCGGGATGAGTCCGCGACGGCTCAGCTTGGGACGCTTGAGTCGTGAAGGCCAGCGTAAAAGTCAGATCAGAACCAAGCTTAAAAGGAGTGTAGTGTGAGTAACAACCATCCAGAAGGCGATGTCGTCGACCAGATTGCTGATCCGGAAAATCCGCAGATCGCGCGGGACATCCGGCAACATCGGCCGAAGATCGTCGACTTTATCCAGGCTACGTTTGATGCCTTGTTTGTCGACGAACCCGGCAACTTCGATTTGCGTCTGCGCTTCTTATGTGCCGCCAAGGTCGCAGCGTTGACCGAGGAAGCAGGGCTGGCGCGTTTTTATCTTGACGCGCTTGAGGGTATTGGGCCGCTCGATACGGACGCTAAAGAAGATGCGTTGGAAAAGGCGGTGTTTGAACACACCACGCGCGTAACGTCTGCCCCGGCATCGTGTGATCAAGCTGCGCTCGACGCCTTGCACGCAGTGGGTATGACGGAGTACGAAATCGTCACGCTTTCGCAACTGATCGGCTATGTATCGTTTCAGGCGCGTCTGATTCTCACGGTGCGTGCGCTTGCCGGCGTCGAACGTGCGGCGTCAACCGCGAAGAGTGGCTCTAGGAATTTCGTTCCTCATAGCGGCTTTACCGCCGAGCCGATCGAATGGGCATCGTGGCTCACGCCGGTGGATCTCGCCACGGCCACGCCCGATCAACTGGCGGTCCTCGACGAAAGCGGCCCGACGGCCCGCACTTCACCTTACTACCTGACGCTCGTTCACAATCCCGCGGTACTGCGGCAACGTAGCGGCACGTATAACGCCATCATGTATGCGCCGGGCGGACTGTCGCGCGCCGACCGGGAACTGGGGGCATTAGTTGTTTCCACCTTAAACGGCTGCCCGTATTGCGCATCCGTGCATGCACAAAGACTGAATCAGTTGACGAAGGAGTCGGATCTCGTCACACGCGTGTTTGCCGATCCCGTTAGCGGGGGCGCAAACGAGCGGGAGCGCGAACTGATGCGCTACGCACGCCGGCTGACGCTCGAGTCCGGTGAGTTTGGTGTACACGACGTGACGCGGCTTCGCTCGCTAGGCATGAGCGACGGCGAGATCCTCGACTATTCGCACGCTGTGGCTATTTTTGCGTGGGCAAACCGTCTGATGCAAACGCTTGGCGCACCCATTCTTCCCAACCGGCGGGACGGCAGCGAAGCAGGGGCGGGTCATGCGTGAATCCGCCTTGACCCGCCTTGCCTCGCTCGATGACCTGGAGGCGCGGCTAGCACAAGATCTGCAGTGGCTGTGCCTGCCGCCGGCAGGCTGGTCGCCGCGCAGAACGATTGACGGTGCTGCCGTGACCGATGTCCTGATCGTCGGCGGCGGCATGTGTGGCCTTGCTGCGGCGGGAGCACTGAAGCTGCTTGGCGTCGACAACATGCGCATCGTCGACAAGGCGCCGTTGGGCACGGAAGGACCGTGGATTACTTTCGCACGCATGGAAACGCTGCGTTCGCCTAAAGATCTGACTGGCCCGTGTCTCGGCTTGCCGGCGCTGACGTTTCGGGCGTGGTACGAGGCGCAGTTCGGCACAGATGCCTGGCAGTCGCTCGACAAGATTCCGCGTGTGCAGTGGATGGATTATCTGGTCTGGTACAGACGCGTACTGGGCCTTGAAATCGAAAGCGAGACGACGGTACTGGCAATTCGTCCTGCAACGCCCGCGAATAGCGCACTCGAAGTGACATTGGCGACGCCCACTGGAGAAGAACGCGTGCTGGCGCGCCATGTCGTGCTTGCCACGGGGCGCGACGGCGGCGGGCAGCCACAGGTCCCGGCGATGGCGAAAAAATTGAGCAGGCAGCGTTGGGCACACTCCGCTGACGAAATCGACTTCGCCGCGTTGCGCGACAAGCGCGTGGCCGTGGTAGGCGCGGGCGCTTCCGCAATGGACAATGCAGCGACCGCATTGGAGGCGGGCGCCGCGCGCCTGGACATGTTTATCCGGCGCAAGGACCTGCCGCGGATCAACAAGCTGACCGGTGTCTCCAGCCCGGGTCTCGCGCACGGCTTCGCGTCGCTACCCGACGCCTGGAAATGGCGCTTCAATAGCTATGCGATGGCGACCCAGACCCCGCCTCCGCGCAGCAGCACGCTGCGGGTCTCACGCCATGAGCAGGCATATTTCCATCTGGGCAGCCCGGTTGAAGATGTGGTCGAAGAGGGCAACGAGTTGGTGGTGCAGACACCGCGTGGCCGCTATACGCTCGACTTCATCATCTTCGCCACGGGCTTCACGACAGACCTGCAGGTGCGCCCGGAGCTTGCGACGGTGGCCGGCAACATCCGGCTCTGGAAGGATGCATTCGACGCCTCGCAGGAAGGACCGAACCACGAACTGGCCAATTCGCCTTATCTCGGTGCTGCGTTCGAGTGTCAGGAAAAGGTCGCGGGAAGCTGTCCGTCAGTGGGCCGCATTCACCTCTTCAACTACTCCGCGCTCGCCAGTCAGGGCAAGCTGTCGGGCGATATTCCGGCTGTGAGCATCGGAGCCGAGCGGCTCGCACAAGGCATCGTTTCACGCATGTTCTGTGACGATTGCGACGAGCATTACGCGGCGTTGCAGGCTTATGCCAAGCCGGAGCTGTTCGGCGACGAATGGACCGACGCGGACGAAGAACAGCGTTCGTTGGACGTCACGCCTCAAGCAAAGGCATCCTAAAGAAGAACCAGGTCTTCCACGCGCACATCGCAGACCAGCATGTAGCCCGGCGCGTGCGTAATGCAAATGGGGGGCCGCGCCTCGATGGTCGCAGCCTGCGGCGTCACACCACAGCCCCAGAACACGGGCTGCTCACCGTCGAGGATCTCGGTGGGTTCTCCCTCGTCCGGAACGGCCACGTCGCGGATTCCTATCGCCGCGGGGTCGCCCATGTGGATGGGGGCACCATGCGCGCCGGGCAGCCCGCCGCATACCTCATATGCAATCGCTGCTTCCTGCGGCGTGTAGGGTCGCATCGACACGATCATCGGGCCGCGAAACCGTCCAACCGGTTGCGTCTGGATAGAGGTGCGATACATCGGGACGACCTTGCCCTCGTCGACATGGCGTACGCGCAAACCGGCCACTTCCAGCGCGTGCTCGAATGACAGCGAGCAGCCAAGCACAAAGCCGACGAAATCGTCCTGCCAGAGGGCGGAGATGTCATCGAGCTCTGCTGCGAGGACGCCATCGCGCCATACCCGGTAGCGCGGCAAGTCGGTGCGCAGGTCGACGTCGTCACCGAGCATGGGGACGAGGCTTGTGCCGGCCCGTGTCATGCCGATCAGCGGGCAAGGCGTGGGATTGGCCCGGCAGTAGCCCGCGAAGTCATCCGCCCACGATTGCGGCAGGATGACCAGATTGCCTTGCGCGTAGCCCGGCGCCATGCCGCTCGTGTTGCCATTGAAACCCGCGCGGATTCCAGCGCGTGCGCCTTGCGGAGTCAGCGCCCATGCGGGCGTCGGCGAGATTTCAGGTGAATTGCGCTTGAGACGTTCCATGAAGCTCACTCCCGATCCGATCGCGCTACTGCAACGACTCCGACGCAGTTTCGCGCGTCCTGGTGAGCGTCAAAAGACCGATCAATGCGGCCGCGACCAGCAGGAACGCCGGGCTCAGCAGGTTGCCGGTCGAGCCGATCAGCGCGGTGGCGATATAGGGTGTGACGCCGCCGCCGAGCATCGCGCCGAAGTTAAAGCTGAACGCGGTGCCGGTATAACGGACGCGGGTCGGAAACTGCTCCGCGTAGGTCGGGTAGCCCACCGATTGCACGATCGGCATCGGCAGCGCCACGATAAACATCGCGAGGAACGCGAGGCCGATGTTCTGGTGATTCATCAGCATCATCATCGGAAAGACCAGCACGATATACGCAGCGAAGCCGATGGCCAGCACTTTGCGGCGTCCAATGCGGTCGGACAGGCCGCCCCATACGGGCATCAGCACGGCCATCGAGAGGCTGACCAAGGACATGAGCCAATACACGCTGGTCTTGTCGTACTTCAGGTAGGTGATCATGTAGATGTTCATGAACACAAAGCCCACCCAGTACCCGGCATTCTGTCCAAACGAAATCAGGAAGACCTTGAGCATCGCCGCACGGTGGTGCGTGAAGACTTCTTTCAGTGGGGCTTTGACCGGCTTGCTCTGTTCGAGGGTCTTCCTGAACACGGCCGATTCTTCGATGCGTTTGCGCACGTAAGCCGAAACCAGTACGAGCGGGAGCGCCATCAGAAACGGAATGCGCCAGCCCCAGTCGTGCAGTTGCGCGCTGCTCATGAAGCCGCTCGTCAAGCCGCAGACGGCTGCGGCGAGTGCGCCGCCAATCGCCACACCCACCGGCGTCGCCGCGCCATAGAAACCGCGCCGGCCGCGCGGCGCGCATTCCGCCACGTACGCTGCGGAACCGGTCACCTCAGCGCCGGCGAAAAAGCCCTGCGCGAGACGGACCATCAGGAGTGCGATGGGGGCCAGTCCTCCCACGAGAGACGCAGTGGGCAGCACACCCACCGCTCCGGTGGCGACGCCCATGCCGATCACCGTCACGATCAGGACGCTACGGCGTCCTACCTTGTCGCCGAGGCGTCCAAGTACGATACCGCCGACGGGGCGCATCAGAAAGGCCGTGCCGAAGATCGCCAGCACCGAGAGCAGGGCAGCCGTGCCGTTGCCTGCTGGAAAGAACAGCGGGCCGATGATGGATGCCATGTATCCATAAACACCGAACTCGTAATACTCGATTGCCGTTCCGGCGGCCGCGGCAAGCGCTGCCTTGCGAGCGGCACTCCTCGTCGCCGATGCGGAAGGCGTCGCGTCTGTTTCGAAGTGTGCAGTTGAGGCGTTCGGCATGATCATCGGTTCCAGAGTGGGGGGTAGTCAGCTTGACGCCACACAAAGCTGCTCTAGTGCTGCGAAGCTTCTTTGCTGGGACAACATCAGTCGTTGGGCGGTACCCAGGTCGACGAGCGTAAGGCGAATGGTCTCGCCGGGCATCTTTTGTGCGAGCCGTGGCAGATCGACTGCACAAACATGGCCGATCTTCGGATAGCCGCCGGTCGTCTGGCGGTCTGCCATCAAAATGATTGGTTGGCCGTCGGCGGGAACCTGGATCGAACCAAAATCGACCGCTTCCGATATCACTTCGCGCGGCGCCGTCAGCTCGAGCTTCTCGCCTTCGAGTCGATAACCCATCCGGTCCGACTGCGGCGAGATCCGATACGGCGCAGCCTCGAGCGCTTGCTGGGCGTGCGATGAAAAGCAGGACCACTCACGACCGCGAATCACCCGTATAGGCGAATCGGGCGGCAATGCAACCTGATCGTCGAACGCCTGGCTCAGGCTTCGTGCCGCTTGCGACAGCTTTGCCAGCCTGCTGGACGGTGCCAGTTGACTCAAAGAAAGCACATCGCCTTTTTTCAATGGACGTCCTGCGTGGCCGCCATAAGCGCCGCGCGTGTAGGTGCTGGCGCTACCCATCACCGGATCGAAGACGAATCCACCGCGCACCGCAAGGTATGCACGCGTCCCAAAGCTGCGCTTGCCGAACGAAAGGTCGCTTCCTTTCGCAACCGCAACCATATGATCGACAGAAAGAGGCTCGCCATTCAGCAAAGCGCCGAGGTCCGCGCCGCTGAGCGCGATCACCGCGTCTTCGTGAAACCGGAGCGTCGGGCCCATCAACGTAATCTCGAGCGTCGCGGTAGACGGCAGATTACCGACCAGTGCATTGGCGAGACGATGCGCGCGCTCGTCCATCACGCCGTTGACGGGGATGCCGAGGTGACGATAAGCAGTCCGACCGAGATCCTGAAAGGTGCTCAACGCACCGGGCTTGATGACTTCGATACTCATCGCGCCGCTCCTGCGTTGTGACTGATGGTTTCGAACTGCTCTGGCGTGACCGGCACGAAGCGAACCTGGTCTCCCGCATTGACGAGGCAAGGCGCTTCTCGCGCCGGGTCGAACAGTGCAAGCGGGGTCCGTCCGATCAGATTCCAGCCGCCGGGCAACGTCAGCGGATAGATCACGGATTGCCGGTTAGCGAGACCGATCGAACCTGGGGCGACAGCGGTGCGGGGCGTTGCGCGCCGCGCGGGACTCAGTCTGGTGTCGAGCATGCCGAGGTAGGGATGCCCTGGAGCGAAGCCGAGCATCATCACGTCCACGAGCGCTCCGCTGTGCAGTTCGATGATCTCGTGCTCGGAAAGGCCACAGGCGTGAGCCACTTCGCCGAGATCCGGCCCATGTTCGCCGCCGTAGCAAACGGGTATCTCGACCACGCGTCGTGCTGCCTCTTGCGTGGCGTCGACTGTTTTCAACAGACTGTTCAGCGCTTCGACGAGTGCGTCATAGGGTGCCAGACTGGTGTTGTCCAGCGGCACCCGATGCGGCGCATAGTGAATGCCGACAGTCGTCATGGCCGGGACGATACCGGTCACGTACGGCAGGTTTTCCGCCGCGATGCGCGCGGCGAAATCGCGCGCGCTGCGGTTTGCGGCGACGCGGTCCCCGGCATGCAGTTCGATGATCAGCAGACGCTCGCCGGAAGCGTGGAGCGTCCATGCGGCTGCATCGGACGCGCTGCGTTTTACTTCATCATTGACGGGTATCGCGGCGCTCACGTTAATACTCCTCCAGCCGTTTGCGTTGCCGCAAACGGGTCTTGAGCCTGTAAAAGGGGGAAGGGCTGCTGCCTGGTTATATTGGCTTACTTGGCAAACAGCGATTCGATGTTCGCGAAGGCCTTCATCTCAAGCGCGTTGCCCGACGGATCAAGGAAGAACATCGTGGCTTGCTCGCCCACTTCGCCCTTGAAGCGGATGTACGGTTCGATGATGAATTGCATGCCCGCGTCCGTGAGTTTTTTCGCTGCGGCGTGCCATTGCTCCATGGGCAATACAACGCCGAAATGGCGCACCGGGACCGCGTGGTCGTCCACGGCGCTCGTCTGGCGATGGCCGACTTCCTCCGGCGCGAGATGGGCCACGATCTGGTGGCCGTAGAAGTTGAAATCCACCCAGTCTTCCGAGCTGCGGCCTTCGGGGCAACCGAGGAGGTCGCCGTAGAACTCGCGTGCAGCGGCAATGCTGTGCACCGGGAAGGCGAGGTGAAAGGGGGGCACGGCAGTCGTGGTGTCGCTCATGTTGGGATCCTCAGGTAGTTCAATGTGGTGCCACGCAAACCAGTCTAGGGATGACAAAAATAGTGGAATAGCGATATATTTTTGTCCTCAGCAACAATAAAATCGATCAATCCCACCATGATGCGAGAGCTCAAAACCTTTCTGGCTGTCGTGCGTTACGGCACTTTCGCGAGTGCCGGCTCTCATATCGGGCTGACGCAATCGGCGGTGAGCGCGCAGATCCAGCGTCTGGAGGAGGACCTGGGCTATCCGTTGTTCGAGCGGACCGGCCGCTCGGCGACGCTCAATGCGGCCGGCAAACATACGGTCGAGGTGGCCGAGGAACTGCTCTCGGTGTACGCGCGCCTGGCCGATCGCGGCGGTGTGGCGGAGCAGTCAGGCTTGCTGCGCGTCGGGGCGATCGCGTCGGCGCAAGGTTCGTTTCTGGTCAGCGCCATTCAACGCTTCAGGCAGGATTCGCCGGGATGGCGCATTCGTGTCATTCCGGGCGTGTCGTTGAATCTGCTGGCTCACGTGGACTCGGGGGAGGTGGACGTGGCGGTGATCATCAAACCGCCGTTCGCGCTGCCGGCCGAATTGAAGTGGCGCACGCTGACTCTGGAACCGTTCGTCTTGCTCGTGCCGCGTGAACTGGCCACTCGCCCGTGGCGCTCGGTGCTCAAATCGGAGCCTTTTATTCGCTACGATCGCAATTCGTTCGGCGGCCGGCTGGTGGATCGCTTTCTACGAAGGATCCGTGTGACGGTGCACGACGTCGTTGAGCTCGACGAATTGCAAGGCATAGTCGGGTTGGTAGCCCAGGGCGTTGGTGTCGCGATTGTGCCGCAGGCGGCCGGACTCTATATGCCCGACACGGTGGCCGCATTGCCGCTTGGCGATGACGACGTGTTTTTTCGTGAGATCGGGCTGGTCGAGCGTAGCGGCCGTCATGAGCAGGCCGCGGCAGCTGAGTTTGCCGAGTGCCTGTGCGAGGTGACGAGTGGCCGGCGCTAAACGCCGGGATTCATTAAGCGTGAGTGTGGGCGGATGAAGCGGGCGTCGTCATCGGCCATACTGTGAAAGTAACGTTGCTGGAGTTCACACCATCATGAAGCCCTTTTGCTTCGCAGCGGTTCTCGTCGTGTTCATCGCCGGCTGTGCCTCGACGTCGGCACCCGCCGATAGTCAGACCGCCCAGCCGGGTCCGGCCGACAAGGATAGCTACATTTTGCATACGCCCGACCGTGTGATGCCGGGTGACTCCACCTCGAGGCCACCGAGGCTCAGCGTCGGCGTGAGCTATCCCGACACGCAACTGATTCTGCCGTGGTTCCTCAATGACATCATCAACGTGATTAACTATCGCTAGCCCGGCAGCGAGTTTCGAATCGCCTTTCCTAAGGAGTCCCGGATGAACCTGCAGTCCCTGAATACCCCGGCAGCAGTGATCGACGTCGCACGCATGCAACGCAACATCCAACGGATGCAACAACGGCTGGATTCGCTCGGTGTGCGTTTCAGGCCGCACGTCAAAACTACCAAGTGCTTGCAGGTGGTTGAAGCACAGATCGCCGCGGGTGCACGAGGCATCACCGTGTCGACGCTCAAGGAAGCGGAGCAGTTCTTTGCGGCGGGCATTCGGGACATCGTGTACGCAGTCGGCATGGCGCCGGACAAACTCGGCCGCGCGCTGGCACTGCGCCGGAAAGGCTGCGATCTGAAGATCGTTGCCGACAGCGTCGCGTGTGCCGAAGCCATCGGAGCATTCGGCCGTGAGCAAGGTGAAGCGTTTGAGGTATGGATCGAAGTGGATGTCGACGGTCATCGCTCGGGCATCGCTCCGGACGACGATCTGCTTATCAACGTCGGCAAAGCTCTGGTTGAGAGCGGTATGCGCCTTGGTGGCGTCATGGCCCACGCCGGATCGAGCTACGAATACGACACGCACGACGCGCTCGTGCGTATCGCGGAACAGGAGCGTGCTGGAGCGGTTCGCGCGGCTGAGCGGCTTCGCGCTGCCGAAATGTCGTGCGAGGTGGTGAGCATTGGATCGACACCCACGGCGCTGTCCGCTGAAAATCTCGCAGGCGTGACTGAAGTCCGCGCTGGCGTATATGTCCTGTTCGATCTGGTCATGCATAACGTCGGCGTCAACGAAACATCCGAGATTGCGCTGAGTGTCTTGACGACTGTGATCGGCCACCAGGAAGAGAAAGGCTGGGCGATCGTCGACGCGGGCTGGATGGCCATGAGCCGTGATCGCGGGACCCAACAGCAGAAGCGGGATTTTGGCTACGGCCTTGTCTGCGCGGAAAGCGGTGAAGTATTGGGTGACTATCTGATGAGTGGAGCAAATCAGGAGCACGGAATAATCTCTCGAACGGGGCAGCCGGATCACGAGATCGCCCGCCGCTTTCCGATCGGCACGCGACTGCGCATTCTGCCCAATCATGCCTGCGCCACTGGCGCGCAGCATCCTGTGTATCAGGCGCTCGTCGAGGACGGGAACGTTGAGGAGTGGCCGAGGTTTTACGGTTGGTGATCCGATCGTTCATCTTGGACGTCGTTCATTCCCGGAACTCGGCGAGACGTTGCTGGATGCCGGCCATCGATCCCACAAGCGGCGCAAACAGCAACGGAATCAGGAGGATCCACAGCAGGCGCGCCTCGTTCGTGGCGCGCGCGACCGCGGCGTCGAACTGATCCTGATTGATGTCCGTGGTTTTATTTAACGTCGCCACGAATCGCTCGAATGCGCCTTCGGACTCCATCGCGGTTGTGCCCAGATCGAGTGCAACCGCGTTGCTGTGTAGCCCGGACGACTCGAGATCCCGAATCCGGCTATCGATCCGGACATAGTCGAGCCATGCGGCAACGGTGGCCCGTGCAGCCTGTTCCTCGCCGTCAAAGGTGATATTGTCCAGCTCCTCGTTGAGCAGTCCGACGCTTTTAGGGCGGGGTGCACGGGGCGACAACTGGCTCATATCGGCACGCTCCGGCGTTAGCAGCATCGTCGCTGAACGCTGGAAATCGCCTGCCGGTTCGGCCTTTTCGTCCTTGTCGCGCGTGAGCAGGTAGATACTTTCCTGCGAGTGGGCGTTGTAGGCCAGCGCTTTCGCCTGCGACAGGGCAAACACCGAGTCAAACGCATCTTCCTTGGCGATCCGGATGTTCGACAGAAAATTCGTTCCGCATGCGCCAAATGCAATCGCGCATAGAACCAGCGCTACCGTACCGGCGGCAATCCACGGGTTGATGACGCGCCGGAAGGTGGCAAGCAGATACCGCTGCGTATGGAGGAGCAGAAGCAGGAGGGCAATGGAGACCGCGCAGAACGCTATCAGCCATATCCGCGCGGCCGTCCGGCCGTCGGAGTAGGCGTTGTCCAGATGAGCGAAATTTGCTGCCGCCAGATCATCCACGGCTGGAATGATGTGCTCCCGGATGACGTCGTCGGCGGCACGTATGTCGTAAATATTGCCGCCATCCGCCAGTGCCGAACCTTCGAGCGTCTGATACAGGGAGAGGTTGTCGAGGGCGCGCAGGATCGGCTGACGTTCCGCCTCGCCGTAGGCAATATTCTGTGACGCGGCGACGAGATAGTCATTGGCCAGCTCGATTGCCGCACGATAATCGCTAATGCTTTTGCCGTTTGTGCCTTCTGCGCTGACAAACGCCCTGAGGAAATCGGTATGCGCATCGCTTAACGTACCGCGGATATTCTCGGCTGCGACGATCGACGGTTCCGATTCGTAGCCGATTGTCTGGACGATGGAATGAAATGCGTGCCACGTGAAGAAGCCAGTGGCTGCCACTAGCAGGCAAAGCGCGACGATGCCGGCCCGTAGCGTGCGCAACGTCGAAGGCACACGCGCAAACGTATTCACCTGCGCTCTAGGTGCGTTCACATGAAGCGCCTGGGTTGTAGACACATTTATCTCCCGAATCGATGACAGCCTGATTTACTCCGGTTATCGACAGCTTGCCATGTCGATTCACATAGCCGTGGTAAAAATGCCAAAACGTCCAGCGTCACAATTTTGAAAAATATCCACCGGCGTTTCTGTGTGCGAGTATGGATCAACTAGCTTTTAATCTGAATGTCATGATTCACGGGGGCTCCATGAGTAGCCAGGTACTCAGTTGGGCAGCGGTGCCGCACAATGGCGACGGCGTCGTCTTCCAGGTTCGCATTGCCCATGGACTTCAACGTTTCTACCTGTCGCGCCGGGTGCTCGAGAATGTATTCGACCTCGAGCCGCGGGCTTCGGACGCGAGACAACTCCAGCTTTTCTATCAATTCCTGAACCGCATTCTGACCCGAGCCACTGCGAAACGGTCGATCGCGGGGTCGGACACGCTTCAACTCCAGGCCACTGATTTTTCGCCGCTGCGTACCGAGGAAAGCAGATCGAACCGGCACGCAGTAGTGCAGACTGCGGCCTGAGCGCTTGCCGGTTAAAGGCGGTGTAGACGCCTATTTGCCCTGGATCAGCCGACCCAGACGCGCGAGCGGGCCGACAGGGATGAATTCGTACTGCGCGAAGCCGCCTGTTACGAGCGGCAGCGTGTCCAGCTCCGCTTTTGCTTCGTCAACCGAATCGACGTCCATGAGAAAAATCACACCCAGCGCGTCGTGGCTTGGCAGTCGGCCCACGCGACATCGTGATCCATGGAAAGTAAGCAGGACTACCTGGGAACGCTGTCCAATACGAGTCGTTCCAGCGCCACCGTTGGTGTCTAAAAATATCCAATTACGACGCTCGGAGCTATACGCGGATTTGCAGTACGCCCACAAGATCGGCAGGGACTCTCGGCGCACCGAGTTCGGGCAGGTGGGCTACCGGTTCAGCTGGTGAGCTTGGGACGCGATTTGTCGGCCTCCAGCCGGCGCGTAATGAGGCGGACCAGGTAGGTGGCAAACTCCGGATCCTGGTAGTACATCCGCATGGCGTCGGTCGCCGACACCATCAGCAGTTCGCAGTCGCTCTTGCAGACAGCCGTGCAGGTGCGGCGATGGTCAGGGGAAAACAGCCCAATTTCTCCCAGTATGGTGCCAGCCCCCACTTCGACCCCGATCTCCTGAAGACCGATTGTCCCGCGCACAATATAGTAGAGCGCATCGCTCGGCGCGTTCTTGTGGAACAGCACGTCGCCACGTCTGAAGTGGCTGGGAGACAGGTGCGAGAGCAACCGCTTGATGGTGAGCTGAGCGTCGAGCGCATGATGAAGCTGTGCATCGCCAACCTTTTCCAGCCGTGCGGCCGCGATGCTGGCCTGGCCGCGGCTGCCGACCTTCAACGCCTTGTACACCGTGTACAGGTGCACTTTCACGGTTCCTTCCGCAATGTTGAGTTGCCGCGCGATCGACTTGTTCGACTCCCCGCGCGCCGCGAGCGCCAGCACTTCGATCTGGCGCGGCGTAAGCACAGCGCCGTTGGCGGCGGATGCCGTGGTGGCGCGTGAGGCGGCCTGCGCAGCGGTAGGCGAAACGATCTTGTTTGCGAACGCGAGCAACGCGGGCGGCAGGTACGTGGCGCCCGCCAGCACGATCCGCAGAGCGCCCAGTAGCGCACTGGCGGACTCCGATTTGCTCACACACCCTGTCACGCCGGCCGCAATGAAAGTGTCGATCGTCTTCTGACCAATCTCGTTCAGCAGCGCGAGGGCAGGCAAAAGCGGAATGTTGCGACGCAACGCGTCCAGCGCTTCGAGCGCTTCGCTTTTGTGCTCGCCATCCAGTACCAGCAGATCGGCGCTCGAGCCGCTGTCGAAAGCGCCCGTCCGGTAGTCCACACATGTCACTTCAGTGCGTGGCGCGAGTTCGGCGAGCAGACGCGCAACGCCCTCGCGAAACAGACCGGCAGGCGCAACGAAAATGATATGCATAAGCCTCGATTTTTTTGGAACGGTTAACCTTACCCGCGTCTGCGCCTGGCGGGCCTCGTACTTGTATTCGTATGAACTAAGACAGAAACAGAACCTGCTGCGCCCATTGACGCGTCGGTGTTCGTTATACAACACACTTAACGAATTCGCATTCGTCCATTAACCCGGCCGTAACGAGGCCGAGACATGCTATTCGCGGCGCGCGAACGCGAACGCTGGGCGAATACAGATTTCCAGCGCAATGCCACCATTGCATGTAAAGTAAATGTAGGTATTTTATTGTCTGCGGAGGGGAGAGGTGGGCGAGACCAGCGCATTCATTCCGACGGGGCTTTCACGCTACGTACCGCGACACCTGTTGACGGCGGGAACGTGTGAGACCCCGAGTGCGCGTGAGTTCCGGGGCGTGGCGATGATGGTGGACATCGCGGGCTTTACCGAGCTCACCGAAACATTTGCGCGCGAAGGGGTAGCGGGTGCGGAACGCTTGTCGGCGATCCTTGACCGTTACTTTGGAAGAATGACCGGCATCTCGATCGCGCACGGGGGTGATGTTCTGGATTTCGTCGGCGACGCCATCCGCGTGATATGGGAATACGACGCGACACCGGATGCGACCGCGCGGCTCGCCGTGCAGTGTGGCCTGCAGCTGCAACGTGCGTTACCGGAAATCATCGCGGAAACCGGTGTGCAAATGCGTCAACGGGTATCGCTTGCAGAGGGCACGCTCACGCATCTGACTGTCGGCGGGGTCGGCGGGAAGTGGTACAGCCTCACCGCAGGCGGCCCAGTGGCCGAGGCGGCGGCAGCCAATCATAAGGGCAGTGCGGACGAGGTCGTAGTATGTGAATCGTTGTGGGACATGGTGAAGGCGCATTTTGTTGCCCGAGCACTGCCGTGCGGCGCTGCTTCCATCACGGAACAATACGGTCCCGTATTGGCGCCTTTACCGCCGCCGCTGGAGGAGCCCGGTCCACCATCCGGCACGCTGGAAAAGTTTTTCGGGCATCACTTTCTTGAACGCGTACGCATGGGCGGCGGGCGTTGGTTCGGAGAGTTCAGGAATATCACCACGCTATTCATCGGGCCGTCCATCGTCGATTATTCTGGCGAGAATGCATTGAGCCTTCTGCAAGCTGCGGTAGCCAGCACGCAAAAAGTACACGAACGTTTTGGCGGCGCCCTCACCGAACTCTCTGCGGATGACAAGGGGCTCACGCTACTTTCGGTATTCGGCTTGCCGGGCATGGCGCACGAAGATGACGCAGTTCGCGCGGTGGCCGCCGGGCGAGCGCTTGCCGCCGCAATGCGCGAGCGCGGAATTCCGCTCAGCATGGGCATCACTTCGGGACTGGCTCTTTACGCCGACCGCGGCGGCAACGAGCGCCGCCATGCGGGACTGACGGGTGGGGTGGTGAACCGCGCCGCACGGCTCATGACCGCTGCGCATGGCCGCGTACTGTGCGACAGGGCAACACGCGACGGCGCCGCGCGCGAATTTCAGTTCGAAGCGTGCGACCCTGTCTCGGCCAAGGGCTTCGCTGAAGTTGTCGCCGTCTGGCAGCCGCGGGCAGGTGCGGCAAGTGAGGGACATTCGTTCGCGGGCGTATCGGTCGGCCGCGAGAAGGAAACACAACAATTATCGCTTGCGCTCGATGAGGTCATTGCAGGGCACGGCGACGCTATCGCTTTGTGCGGTGAGGCGGGCCTCGGTAAGACCCGGCTCATTGCAGATATGGCGGCCAATGCGCGTGAGCGGGGCGCTTCAGTCATCTGGAGCGCAGGCTTTGCGCTGGAATCGATGTCGGTTTTCTACGTCTGGCGACACATCCTCGCGCAACTGCTTTGCGGCACAGGCAAGTTCGACCCGGTACTGGCGAGCCGTACTGCCGCGAATCTTGTCGTGGACGACGAAAACCTGACGTCATGGTTGCCACTCCTTAACGACGTTATGCCGTTCCAGCTCGCCGATACGGAGCTCACGCGGGAGATGGTCGGCCACGCGAGAGCCGAGGGCTTGCGGATGCTCGTGACGGCGCTTGTTTCGCGCTCATCGCGCGATACGCCCATATTGCTGATTGCCGACGATCTGCACTGGTTCGACAGCGCATCCGCGGCCATGCTTCTGGAACTCGCGATCGCGCGACCGCCGGGTCTTCTTCTGCTGGCCGCCACGCGGCCGCTCGACGACTCCGCCGCTGTCGAGGCGCATCAGGTTGTCCGCGAGTCGCGCTGTATTTACTTACCCGCTCTCACGCGAGCGGCCTTGAGCGTATTGATCGCCGACCGTCTGGGTGCGGCGGAGGCGACGCACGAGCTTGTCGATTTCGTAGTGGAGCGCACGGAGGGAAATCCGCTGTATGCCGAAGAGGTTGTTTCGGCGCTTCACGTCTCCGGTTATCTCGAGATGACCGACCGTGTTGCAGCGTTTTCTGCCGAGGCTGAGAGCGAAGCCAATGCCATGCTGCCTGAGGGATTGCGCGGCGTGATCGTCAGCCGGCTCGATACGCTCGGCGCCGCCGAACAGCTCATGTTGAAGATCGCGGCTGTGATCGGGCAGGAGTTTTCGCTCAAGATGCTCCGCGATCTGTTTCCTGGCGAGCAAGGCACGGCCGATCTCATCGCCCTGGCACGGGTGCTCGAGCGCGAAGACGTCGTGTACCCCGTAGGCGACGAGAGCGACTGCTACCGTTTCAAGCACGTCCTGGTGCAGGATGCAGTGTACGAACTGCTGCCGTACTCGCTGCGCCGGGAACTGCATCGCGACATAGCGGACTGGGTCGAACGCAACGAATCGCACGATCTCGAGCCGCACTTCGCGGCACTGGCGTCCCATTGGGAACGCGCGCGGAACATTCCTGCTGCCGTGACGTATCTCGAGAGGTCTGCAGAGCTTTCGTTGAAACACTATGCGAACCGCGACGCTATCAGGCAGGCGGAGCGGGCAATCAGGCTTGCTAACGAATACAAGCTGCCGGCGGATCGGGAGGGCGAGATGCGTTGCGAGGCGATGCTCGGAGAAGCGCATATCGAGCTGTTTCAATACGGTGCGGCCAGGGATCACTTCAATCGTGCACTCGTGTGCGCCGGCCGGGCGGTGCCGCGTTTCGCCGGTACGATGGTCGCGGACCTTGCCTGGCAACTAGTCCAGCAATTGAGCGCGCGTGCGGGCCTGATGCGAGGACGGAGCGCAGATCCGCTGCTGCCGCGGATCTCGCACATTCACGAGAAACTCAGCGAAATCGCGTACTTCAACAGCGGAAAGCTGTCGCTTCTGCATGCGACGCTGACGTCGCTCAATCTTGCCGAACGCTCCGGCAGCGTGCGTGAGGCTGTGAAAGGCTTCGCCGCCATGGCGATCGGCTTCGCCGGCGCGGACCTGCGCTGGCTATCGCAGGTCTACAACCGGCGTTCGCTGGCGTTGGCGGAGGAGCAGGGCGGTATTGATGATATCGCCTACGCTAACGTGGTGAGTGGCGTGTACTGGGCGGCCGCTGGCAGCTGGGAACAGGCCGTGGAATGTTTGAATTACTCGGCGTCGCTCTATGCGCGTCTCGGCTCAATCGAGCGCTGGCAACAATCGATTGCCGGTTTGTGCGCTGTTGCTCTGGCGCGAGGGCAATTGACCCATGCCAAGGAGTGGCTGGACAAATTGCGTCCTGCACGCCATGACATGCCGGCGCAAATAGCGGCTTACCTGCATGGCTTCGATACCTCGCTCGCGCTGGCGCAAGGAGGTCCGTTGCAGGAACTGGTGATCCGCCTCGACAAGGTGATTGGCGCACGCGAGCTGGCGCAGTTCGACCGGATATTCTGCCAGGGCTTGATCGCGGCGTCCTATTGGCGGCTAGGCGATCGCGTGCGCGCGGTCGAGTCGGCTCAAGCGGGACTCGACAACCTGTCGGCAGGCGTGCCTGTCGCGTGGTATGTGACAGACGGAATTGCGGGCATTGCGCAAACCCTGATCGATGCTTCGGAGTGCGGATTGGCGAGTCGACGCGATGCGCAACGCGCATGTCATATCCTTGCGCAATATGCGCGCGCAACGAAGGTAGCCGCGCCGCGTGCCGCCTTGCTTGCGGGCAGGTTAGCGGCAACCCGGCATGACAGACGTTTCGCTCTCGCATGCTGGCGCAGAGGGCTTGCCGCCGCACGCGCGCTCGGCGCCGGCTATGACGAGGCAGTGTTGCTGTACGAACTCGGCAACCACAGTCCGCACGATAGCTCTGAAAGAACCGAGTTTCTGGAGCAGGCGCGTGTTCAGCACGAACGCATTGGCGCACCGCCATTGCAGACGTGAGAAAACTGGCGCAAACCTGACACTGAAAGATCGCTACCCCTCAGTGGTCACTCTCGCCCTTGATGATGGGCGGATATCCGCTAATTGCACGCGAAGCCTGCATGCCGCCCATGATGGCGCCCTCCACGCAACCAGCGTTGATGCCTGTCTTGAGCCAATCGCCTGCAAGATACAGGTTGCTAAAGCCGGATGCATCGCTCGTTATGCGGTACTGCGTACTACCCACGGTCGAGAGCACGTAGCGGTCGGAAGGGTTTACATTCGCGCGCCAATACTGCGCGTCGAAACGCGCCAGCCCGCTGCCGTTAGTCGGATCGATCAATATCCGCCAGTCGAATAAACCTGGAGACGCCACGGCGGGCCAGAGGTTAAAGACCTCGTGCTGCAGTTGACCAAGCGCACTCAGTTTTACTTCTTCCGTGCAACGCGAGGCGTAGTTGGCATCGGTGCGGGGCGGCGAATCAGGCGTAGGCAGCGGACTGCAAAAGTAAGAGACGCTCTGTGGCACGTGACCAGTCGGCCACACTTCACGCGCCAGCAACTGATTCATCGGCGTCGTGGTGTTGAAGGGCTTGCTGAACGCGCTCAACTCGGGTTCCTCTCCGTTAGAGCCGAACACATTCCAGCCGAGGTCCCGGATGCTCTTGTTTAGCCATATCTGATAGGCCTGCGTCGCCACCGTCTTCACGTTGTCGCTGGCTGCCTTGAGGGGAACGCTCTTCTCTAGCAGCTTTGGGCAGACATGCGGCAGGGAGCCGATCGACAGTCCGTAGACAATCTTGTCGAAGTCCACTCCGCGTTTTAGCCGCTTGACCGGTAATGGCTTGCCAAACTCAGCGTTATAAATTTGCGCCCAGTCGCTCCAGTGGGATTCGAGGTCCACATCTTTGGCTTGCAGTGTGCGAGCCTGTGCCGGGTCGATCTGCTCGTAGTTCGGACAGCTCGGCCAACACTCCAGATCGGCGATATCGACCAGCGGGTTGTATTCGGTGACGCCTTCTGCAAGAGCCACCTGTTGGGTCATGACGATTTCGCCTACACCGTCGGCGTCCGGAATCAGTTCGTCCACGTTGTGGAAGAACTGGAAGCTCACGCCACGCTGTTTTAGCACTTGATACAGCGGCGTAAAGACGGTGTCGCCCATGCCGGCCTGCATTTTCCAGATGAAGCCGCCGTGATAACCAATGGCCAACCGCAAGATGCCGCGCAGCATCGTGCCAGCCTCGATGTTCGGGCGAGCGGTGTCGCCATCCATAAAGGCGAACACGAGGTCATAGAGTCCGCGGACCGGCGCGGAATCAATCGTATAGGCTTGGTTGGCGCCGTACTTGCGCAACCAGTCGCGGAATTCGATGTTGTTGAGGACGTCGAAGCCATGGTGCAAGACGCCGTCGGCATGCATGCCGATCAGGCTCGTGACGGCCAGATCGATGGAAATGAAGAGATGCCGCACCTTGTCGTCAATGCCCAGATGATGGGAGACGTACTGGGGCAGAGAAGCCTGAACCGCCTGCAACTCGGTTAGTACAAACTGGTGATGCTGCTTCTCCCGGAAGTGGAACACTTCGGGCAGGCGCTTCACGAATCCGATGACGCTTGCCAGAATGGCTTCTGCTTCCTCGATAACCCCTCCAGATTCCCTGGCGGCATGTAACAAATGATGGCCGAGATCGTCCAGCCATTGCCCAATCCATGCCGTTACGGTTTCCAATATTGCCGAAAATGTGATTTCCTCGTTGTGCGCCCCCGGGACACCCGGTTTGATCGGTATCTCGATCGGCCAGAACTTATAGCTGTGGTCGATATACTCGGTGAGCACAATGTAGTTCTGTGGCTTAAAAGCGTCTTCCCACTTCGCAAGCGGAGCAGTAGCAGGCCGATTGAGGGCGTCGTAGACCTTTTGCATCACGGTAAAGCCATTGTCATAAAAGCCGAACCACATATGCAGTCCGTGCTCTTCGATGCGCTGGCCCAACTCGGCATTGCGTCCACTGGCACATTTTCCGCCCAGGCGCCACCCCATCTGATAGACAGTTATGTCGTAACGGTCTTGCCAGCCGGGCTGCTCGGTAAGATAAAACGCGGCAGCCATCGCGCCGGGGCCGCCGCCGAGAACGGCGATTTTCTGCGAGCTTGCCTCCGCGGTCTGGAGCAATTCTTCACCCGCTGAGATGGTGAAGTCCATATTGAGGTGGAAAGGTAGGAGTACAGGCTGTTCTCCGAGCTGGAGGCCCAAGGTCTCGTCTAGCCGGAAAGTATCGAACTTGTGCAATGTGCACGCATAGGTATAGCCAAGCAATCTGGCGCTGTGCACTTTGTCGACTGTGGCGGGCGCAACGACAATGGCCTGGTACACGGCCTTAAGGCCACTGGCATCCGGGAACTGCTTGAGAAATAGCTGATCGACGCGTGTTCGCAAAAAGAGTGTTGCTACATCTTTTATCCCCGCCTCGTCGAGTGCAAACAGATCCTTCTCCGAGCGCAGAATGTGTAAACCCTCACGTATCACATCGATAAATCCAAGCAAGGGCCGATGCGCGTTCTGCGTATCGGTTGCAGTGACCTCGATCAGAGGGTGCATGCCTAGTTGCGTCTGAGGACTGTAGGGTTGCCAGCCTTCGGAGGAAAACTTGAATTCGCGCGGGTCCCCGCCTGGTTCCGGCATGCTGAATTGACACAGGCTCTTTGGATAGCCAAAGACTTCACGGCCGATGGAAATGGCCATAGGCACGTCGACCCATGTATACGCCGGGTAAAGAAAGACGCGCTGCAATTTCGTGGCGCCGTCTTTCTCTTCGATTTGCCCAACCGATATCCACGTGATGATGTCGGTTTCCTTACCCCAGCCCTTGTTTTCATCCGCGGGGAAGCCCGATTGGGCATGCTCCACGCGTGTGAATGTCAGCATGATGTAGGGCGACAGCACCTGAAAAGTCATCCGGCCGGCAGCCACCCGATTGAGCGTCCCGTCGACGGTAGCCTGCAGCTTTTTCAGATCCCCTTTGATAAAAAAGCCGTACATGTCGGATGCGTTGAGGTGCATGGGCGTGTGCTGCACCGGTGAGCCACTGGTGTAGATGTATGCGGGCCGTTCCGTCATTTCTCCCTCCTCTGGGGCTATCGACGACGAGTCCATTGTCAGCGCATTGTAGGCCTGGAATTTAGCTCTTACATACTCTTTGAGTTCTTTGTTGAAGGGTGGCTGCACATGTTTAGACATACTCCGGTTTTTTGTCGGTGATGGCAACGCGGAAGGCCTGGCTGCCGGTCCTTTGCCTAGAGCACCTCAAACACGCTATAGACCGGCCCGTCCTTGAAGCGGTGACCCGTGCCCACCGCGATCACCCGGTTCAGAAATTCATACTTGCCAGCGGGGGCTTCGAAGACCGGATTGATGCGAAAGTAGTAGCTGGCCGGATCGACCGGTTCGCCTTTTTCGAGCCGCTGGATCACGTCGGCCGCGCCGTGGCGAATGCCGCGGTAGGCTATCGTGATGTTGACACCATCGTCGGTCTGCAGGATCAGGCGCACATCGAGCGTGGTACTGCCGTCGCTGCGCACGCTTTGCCAGTCGCTGCCGCCGTCGAGCACCTTGCCGCTCAGGCGCTCGCCCGCAAAGGTGCCGGACGGCACGATGCCGATGCGGCGAAACGTTCCCGGCGTGTCGCCGACGATGACGATCGGCTTGACATCGAGTCGCATCACGAACAACGGCCGCGTCTGGATGCTCTGGAGCGCGGCGGGCAGGTCTTCGAAAGCGGGAGTAGACATCGTCTTCACCTTGTCGGTTGATGGCATGGGGGTGTCATACCAGAGTCATGGGAACGTTTGAGGGTGCTTAAGGGCTACTTGAGCGGCGAAAAGTCGGTTGCACGCAGTGGCCTGAAAGTATAAGTGCGGATTTCGTAAAGCATGACAGCTCTCCGTATGGGCCGGATGGCGTCTGATTCGCGTGTTGGCCTCGGTTGATCGGGCACTTCTAGGCAGCAGTTCTTCCACCATTGACTCTGAGTACCTCACCGGTCATGAAGCTCGCGCGCGGCGACGCAACGAACAGGATCGCGTCGGCCATTTCTTCCGGCGTCCCGGCACGCTTGAGGGGGACGCCGGCGAGAAAGGCAGCCTTGCGTTCCGCATTCACCGTGAGCCGGTCGAGCATCGCTGTTTCGACAGGACCAGGTGCGACCGCATTGACGCGTACACCGAACGCCGCGGCCTCGAGCGCCGCCGACTTTGTGAGGCCTTCCACGGCGTGCTTGCTGGCCACATATAGCGATGCGCCTGCTGCACCGCGCGCGCCCATCGTCGACGAGATGTTGACGATACTACCGCTACCTTGCGGCGCCATGACACGAAGTTCGTGTTTCATTGCGAGCAACGTGCCGAGCACATTGGTTTCGAACACGGCGGCATAGCGTTCGGGGGTTTGCTCGATCACCGGGGCCGATTCGCCTTCGGTGCCCGCCGAGTTGACTGCGATGTCTAGCCGTCCGAATCGAGCGACGGTGGCGTCGACGAGCTTGCGTACTTCGTCTTCGAAGCGCACGTCGGACTGCTGGAATTCGGCCTCGGCTCCGAGCGAGCGTAGCTCCTCGGCGAGTTGCCGGCCTTCTTCCGCGCGGCGCCCCGAAACGACGATACGGGCGTGGTCACGAGCAAAAGCGATTGCGGTAGCGCGACCGATGCCGGTCAGTGCGCCGGTGATGAGTACGACAGGTTGGTTGTCCATGGCTATTCCTTGGGTATGCTGATTAAAGTCTCGAACCGCCGTCGACGCACAGCGTCTCGCCGGTAATCCAGCGTGCCGCATCCGAGGCGAGAAAAACGACTGCCCCGCCGATGTCCTCGGATTGCGCGCTACGCTTGAACCTCTGCATTTCGGGGGCCGTTGGCGTTAACCGGCCACTATTTTTTGTTTTTGGGTCTGATATTCCGCTTGCCACCATGTCCGCAGCAATCGCATTGACGCGCACGCCGCGGGCACCGAGCGTGGTCGCAAAGTACTTCACCAGCGTGTCGACGGCGCCTTGGCTTACCGCATGGGCCGATGCCGGTGACGAGACGATGCCCACCTGGCCATGGGCTGCCAGCGAGGAGACCAGCAAGACGCTACTGCCCTTGCACATCGCCGGCATCAGTTGCTGCACCAGAAAATAGGGCGCGCGCACGTTCAAGGCGAACAGCTCGTCGAAATCGGCGACGGTGGTGTCTTCAATGCTCGCGCCCTTCGTCATGTCGGCGCTGCACACCAGTACATCCAGACGTGCACCGATTACGGCGCGCGCTCGATTTGCCAGCCGGTGCGGCCCATCGGGGGCGCTAAGATCCGCAGCAATTCTGTCGGCGTGGCCACCGGCTGCGCGAATCTGCTTAACCACTTCGTTGGCCGTTGTGTCTTCACGGCAATAGTGAACCAGAACCTGGGCACCTGCTTTCGCGAGGGCCAGCGCGCTAGCACGGCCTATCCCGCGAGAGGCGCCCGTGACGAGCGCGGTTTTTCCACTGAGAGGGCTCATGATCAGATTCCAGGTGCTTCAGTTCCTCGGCGATATAGCTGGCGGGTATGGAGTGCGATTGCCGGTCCGCTTCGCCGGAGCGGCTGTCGTTGCGTCCCGCCTGATGCGTAATCTAGTGGCAGCACGTGGAAAGATAAAAGACTTTGTAGGTTGGCGGGTATGCCTGAGAGGCATACCGCGCAAACTGCGGCCGGAGGTGCTTTCCCATTGACGAGGACGCGGGCGGGCACAGCTCTGCAGCGCGTTCACACCCCAGAGGTTTTGCATATGCGCAAAGATTGGTTGGCCTGGCGTCTGGCCGGCTTTACTGTTAGCGAGGTATCGCGCCAGTCCCCCTTTCTTCAGGATCAGGAGTCTTCAATGAGTGCAGCCGTCTCGGCCGACATCGGCTCGATCCAGGTCGCGCCGCTCTCGGCGCATATCGGCGCAGAAATTCACGGCGTCGATCTCACCCGGCCGCTATCCGCTCAACAGGTCGCGGAGATTCGCGCGGCCTTGCTGCGATGGCGAGTGGTGTTTTTCCGCGAGCAGTTTTTGACGCACGAGCAGCACGTCGCCTTTTCCGCGCAGTTCGGTGAGCTTACGGTGGGGCATCCGGTCTTCGGACACGTGGACGGTCATCCGCAGATCTACTCGATCTCCAAGTTTCGCAAGGCCACCCGCTTCGAGGGGGAGCCGCTGCTGAGACCGTGGACGGGATGGCACACCGATGTCACCGCCGCGATCAATCCGCCGTATGCGTCGATTTTGCGTGGCGTCACCATCCCGCCATTCGGCGGCGACACCCAGTGGACCAATCTCGTCACCGCTTATCTGAAGCTGTCCGAACCGTTGCGCGCGTTGGTCGATGGCTTGCGCGGCGTGCACCGGTTTGCGCCGCCAGCGGGCGCGAAGGGCACTGATTCATTCGTGCAGGCCGTATCGCAGCACACGCTCGTGACCGAGCATCCACTGGTACGTGTGCATCCGGAAACGGGGGAACGTGCGCTCTATGTGAGCCCTGGCTTCCTTAAGTACATCGTTGGCGTCACGCCGCGAGAAAATCAGGTGTTGCTGGAACTGCTCTGGGAACACGTGACGCGCCCCGAATTCACGGTTCGTTTCAAATGGGAGCCAGGCAGCATTGCCTTCTGGGACAATCGCGCCACCGCGCATCTGGCGCCTACGGATATCTACGATCTCGACTTCGACCGTCAGCTATATCGCACCACGCTGGTTGGCGATATTCCGGTTGGCCCGGACGGCCGGCAATCGATCGCGCTGGAAGGATCGCCGGTCGGGGCTGCGGCTGCTGTGGCGTTGAACTGAAGAACAGAAGGCGCTGACCTCACGTGGTCAACGCCTTCACACGCGGGATGACCCGCTCGGCGAAGCCACGCATATCCGCCTCAAACGGCTGAAATTGCAGCATGAACAGTTCGATGCCGGCTCGATGAAACGCGGCAATGCGTTGCGCGACCGTCTCGTAGCTGCCGACAAGACCTGCCGCGGTGCCGCCGTTCGAACCCACCCGTGGCGTCTTGGCGAAGGTCTTGATCATGACGACGTTTGGATCGATGTTCGCTTTCTGCTGCTCGCGTAACGGCGCATCCTTGGCCGCCAGTTCGAACAGATGCGCAAGATGCTCTTGTGCTTCAGCTTCCGTTTCGCGCGCAATCACGAACGCCGACAGACCAAAACGCAACGGCGCGGGCAACGATGCCGGACGCGGACGCGCGGCGACATCGGCGATCAGCTTTTGCACATCCTCCAGCGGCTGGCCGTTGATGAACCAGACGTCGCCCTTATCGGCCACCAGCTCGCGCGCCGGATCCGACTCGCCTCCCACATAAATGCGCGGGCGATTGCGGAATGGGTCGGTCGGTCGCAGAAAATAGTCGTCGACATGAAAGTGTTCGCCGCTAAAACTCGTTCGTTCGCCGCGCAACAGCGAATCGACAACGGTAATCCACTCGCGGCCATATGCATAACGCGCGTCGTGCTCGGCGAAACCGATGCCGGCGCGCTCGAGTTCGGGGCGATTCCACGCATTGACGAGATTGATGGCGAAGCGGCCGCCGCTGATGTGTTCGATCTGCTGCGCCATCTTCGCGAGCACGACCGGATGATAGAGATAGGGCTTGATGGCAGCGATAATCTCGATACGCTCGGTGAGCGCTGCAAGCGCAGCGGAAGCCGTCCACGCCTCGAGCTGATCCAGCTCCTCGCGGTGCGGATTGATCGTGTGCTGCGCGACCAGCACGGAGTCGTAGCCGAGACGCTCGGCCTCCAGTACCAGCGCCTTGTTGCGCACCCATGATGCGTCGTACGGTTCGTCGGGATCCTGCAGCGCGGCGCGGCTGCCATGAACGAGTGCCCAGACACCGAAACGGGCAGGTGATGTCGGCATGGCGCTAGAACCTCCACAAGTATATGTGCCGGGGAAACGTCAATGATGCCTGACGCATTGCGCCGCGACGTGGCCACGCGTTCCAATTTGTGACGATATCGATTGCTGAAATACGTATTTGGCGTCCCCGCGATTCTTTATATAGTCGAAAGCTTGGCCTACTTCTGAATCTCCCCGATGCGCTTCGCTCTTTCCGCTTTGGCCGGTCTGTCTGGACTGCGCCGGTTTTCCGTTTGCGCCCTGGTGCTGTTCGGCGTGCTGTGCACGAACGCCGCGCAAGCCAACGAAACGGTTTCGATCAGCTATCAGCGCTCGTCGACGCTATTCATCCTGTTGAAGCGCACCGGCGCGCTGGAAAAGAAGCTCAACGCAATGGGCTATGACGTCAGCTGGCATGAGTTTTCAACGGGACTGCTGCAATCGCTGAACGCTGGGAGCGTCGATCTGCATGCGGATGTCGCCGATGCATTCGCGCTCTTCACGCAGGCCGCGAACGCGCCGCTGACGTATTACGCCGAAGAGACCTCTGCGCCGAGTGCACAAGCCATCATCGTCCCACCCGATTCGCCGATCCATTCGATCGCGGATCTGAAGGGCAAGCGCGTGGCGGTATCGAAAGGCTCCGGCTGCAATTTTCTTCTGATTGCAGCGCTTGCCAAGGCTGGGCTGACGATCAAGGATATTCAGGTACGTTACCTCGAAGCGCCGGATGCGCTCGCTGCGTTTCGAGGTGGCAACATCGACGCCTGGGCCATCTGGGATCCGTTCCTTGCCGCACAGCAGCGCGACGCGCATGTCCGCGTGATCGCCGACGGCACTGGCGGTGTTGCGCAATACAACCGCTTTTACACGGCGACTACGGCGTTTGCGGACAAACACCCGGATGTGATTCGTGTCGTATTCGATGAGCTGAACGAAACAGGCAAGTGGGTTAAGGCGCACCCGCAAGAGGCTGCACAGATCCTTGGACCGTTGTGGGGCGATATTCCGGCGCCGACCGTCGAGCTGGCGAACAGCCGGCGCAGCTATGACATCGTGCCGGTGAAGCGCGACCAGCTTGGCGAACAACAGCGGATCGCGAATACGTATTTTGCGGCAGGGTTGATCCCGAACACGTTGAAGGCGACCGACATCCGGATCTGGACTCCGCCCGCGGCGAAATAATCGTTTGATGTCACGGCGGCGCAGCGGCCGGCGTGACATCGAGCCAAACCGGTTTAGCGGACTGCATCCCGTGCCTGCGCCGTGCCTTGGGTATAACGGTTCTGGGGCCGCGGCAGCCCCAGATTCTCACGCAACGTGTGGCCTTCGTACTCGGTGCGGAAAAGCCCACGGCGTTGCAACTCCGGCACCACCTGTTCCGCAAATTCGCTAAGCCCGCCTGGTAGCCACGGCGACATGATATTGAAGCCGTCGGCACCTTCTTCCTCGAACCATTGCTGTAGCTGATCTGCGATGCTTTGCGGCGTGCCCACCACCTGCTGATGACCACGCGCACCGGCGATGCGCAAATACAGGTCACGTATGGTCAGATTCTCGCGGCGTGCGAGATCGAACAGCAACCGTTGACGGCTCTTGCCGCCATTGGTTTCGGGAAGCTCGGGCAGTGGGCCATCCACTGGGTACTGCGAGAGGTCGACGCCGCCGGACATATTCGATAGCAGCGATAGACCCACCGTAGGATGGATCAGGTTCTGCAACTCGTCGAATTTCTCGCGCGCCTCTTCCTGCGTGCGGCCGATCACGGGAAAGATACCTGGCATGATCTTCAGATGATCGGGCTGTCGTCCGTATTTCGCCAGTCGCCCTTTGACGTCGCGATAGAACACCTGGGCTTCTTCCAGCGTCTGATGCGCGACGAAGATCACCTCGGCGGTTTGCGCGGCGAGCTCCTTGCCGGCTTCCGAGGCGCCTGCCTGTACAACCACCGGCCAGCCCTGGGGTGAGCGTGCGACGTTAAGCGGCCCACGCACCTTGAAGTGCTTGCCCTTGTGATTGAGTACGTGAAGCTTGTCCGGATCGAAGTAGACACCGCTCTCCTTATCGCGCAGAAACGCGTCGTCTTCCCAGCTATCCCAGAGGCCTGCCACAACGTCGTAGAACTCGCGGGCGCGTTCATAACGCACCGCGTGATCGGGATGTTGTTCGAAACTGAAGTTGTGCGCTTCGGATTCGGTACTCGATGTGACGAGGTTCCATCCCGAACGGCCACCGCTCAAGTGATCGAGCGAAGCGAACTTGCGGGCCAGGTTATATGGCTCGTTGAAGGTGGTCGAGACCGTCGCGATCAGCCCGACATTTTTCGTCACCACGGAAAGCGCTGAGAGTAGCGTCAACGGTTCGAAGTGATCGGCCCGTGCGGTGCGCGAGAGCGAAGCCAGATTCGTGTCGCGCACGCTGACGCTGTCGGCAAAGAAGATGGTGTCGAATTTCGCGCGCTCGGCGATTTGCGCGACTTGGGCGTAGTGGGCGAAGTCGAGGCCGCCGCTCGCATGCGTATCCGGATGGCGCCATGCGGCGATGTGATGGCCAGTCTCCATGAGGAATGCGCCTAACCGGATTTGCCGCTTGTTTTCGCTCATTCTTTGCTCCATGAGATGGTGGCGTGATTGCTTTGCGCGCGCGGTTTCACCAGGCAAGCCGCCAGTCGGTGATTGGCGAATCGACGGGAGCACCTGATACGTGCTGACCACCAGAGGGCGCGCCGCCTCCATCGCTGTGAGCTGCGGCGCCATCCTCGGCGAAATCGGCGAGCACTTCGTCGCGCAGGCGGATAAAGCGGGGATCGCTGCGCTGGCGTGGCCGCGGCAGCGCGACGTCGACAATCCGTTTGACTCGCCCAGGGCGCGGCGCCATCGTGACGACTCGATCGCCCAGGTACAGGGCTTCGTCGACATCGTGCGTCACGAGGATCATGGTGATGCGCTCGCGTTCCCAGATCCGTTGCAGTTCGTTCTGCAGACGAGCGCGGGTCAGCGCATCGAGTGCGCCGAACGGTTCGTCGAGCAGCAGCACACGCGGCCGGTTGACGAGACCGCGTGCAATCGCCACGCGCTGCGCCATGCCGCCTGACAGTTGATGCGGATAGGCATTCTCGAAGCCGTTCAGACCCACCAGCGCAATGTGTTCAGCGACTGCCTCGCGTTTTTCTTTAGCGGACAATGGCGCATTGCGTAAGGCAGCGAGGATATTCTGCGAGGCTGTCAGCCAAGGAAACAGACGGTGGTCCTGAAACACGATGCCGCGCTCGAGCGACGTATCCTTCACCCGTTCTCCGGCAACCCGGATCTCGCCGCTGTAGTCGCTGTCGAGTCCGGCGATCAGGCGCAGCAAGGTCGACTTGCCGCAGCCGCTCGAGCCGAGCACGCTGACGAATTCCCCGGGCCGCACCCGCAGGGTAATGTCGTCGAGAACCGCCAGCGGCACGCCACGCTGCGCGTAGTGCTTGCTGACGTGAAGAATGTCGAGTGATTCGGAAAGGGCGGTGCTCATGATCGGCAATCCTCTTTATAACGTGGCTCGCGCCGGATTCGAAGCGCTCTGGCGGCGCGCCAGCACCGCTCGCTCGACGGCACGCGCCATTGCATTGAGCACCCACCCGGTGATGCCGACGACGATGATCCCGAACAGCACCAGATCCATGCGGAACTGCTCGCTGCCGTCGACCAGCGTATTGCCGATACCGCTGCCCGCAACCAGCAGATATTCGGCGCCGAGCGTGGCGAGCCATGAATAGATCAACGCGAGATAGATGCCGGTGAAAATCGACGGCAACGCTGCGGGCAAGATCACGTGGCGGATCATTTGCAACCGCGTATAGCGGAAGGCGCGCGCGACTTCGATGTAGGCACGCGGCACGGTGTGGATGCCATCGCAGGTATGCGCGGTGACCGGCAGCAGCGCGGCAAGCGACAAAAAGACGATTTTCGCGGCATCCCCGAGGCCGAACCAGACTGAGATCAGCGGAATCCACGCGAACAGCGAGATCTGTTTGAAGGTGTCGAAACTCGGTCCGATCACCCGGGTCGCAATGCGCGAGAGGCCGAGCACGCTGCCGAGCAGCAGGCCGCCCACGGTGCCGATCACGAAACCGCTCGCTTCACGCGCGAGCGACGCGGACAGCGCACGTACCAGCGCCCCGCTGACGATCTGTTGCCATGCGGTTCGCGCCACGTCGGCAGGGCTGACAAGTAAGCCGCTCTTCACCAGATGAGCCTCTGAAATAGCCCACCACAGCGCAAGCGCAACGATGGGCAGCACCGCGCCGCGCAAATCGAGGCGGCGTTTTCGCGACGCCAACGGAGGTTTGCTGGCCGCTGCTTTGCCGGCAACCGGCAATTCGCAACCGCACGGCGGCGGCCCTTCCTGTTCGAGCAGACCCGCACGACGCGCAAGTGAATCGATGATTCGGCTCATAACTGACTCCGGGACATGTCGGTGGCTCACTCGCGAAACGCGGATGGCTGGCCGCGCCGCAGACGCGCTTCGAGCGCATCGAGCAGACGGTTCATCGTCAGGCCAATGGCGCCGACTATTACCACCGACGCCATCACCAGATCGAGCTGGAACAGCTGCCGTCCGTAGACGATCAGATAGCCGAGCCCTTCCGACGACGCCACCAGTTCCACCACAACGAGCGCGAGCCATGCCTTGGTGAACGCGAGCCGTACGCCGGTGGCAAGCGTCGGCACCGCGGCGGGCAGCACGACATAGGCAATGCGTTGCCAGCGGTTGTAAGCGAACACGCGCGCCACCTCTTCAAGCGCCACGGGTGTTTGCCGAAAGCCCTGCAAGGTGCTGAGCGTGACGGGAACCAGCGCGGCGTGTGCGATCAGGATGTACTTGAGCGGCTCGCCAACGCCCACCAGCAGAAGCAGGAAGGGCAGCCAGCCGAGTACTGGAATCTGGACCAGCGCGTTAAAACCTGGCAGTACATAGGCTTCCAGCGTGCGCGACAGGCCAAGCGCTGCGCCGATCACGAAGCCTAGAAAGGTCCCCACGCCGAAGCCGATCAACACACGTTGCAGACTGATCAGCGTGTTGTGCGCAAGGTCGCCGCTCTTTGCCAGATCGATGAAGGTCTCATACACGCGTTCAGGCGGCGGCAGAATCTGCGGTGCAATCCAGCCGTGCTCGCACCCGGTGTTCCATAGGGCGAACAGCAGCGCCGGCAATAACCACGGCGCCAGATGCCACGCAACGGCACGCAAACGCTCGTGTCTGCGCGGCGCGGTGTTTGCGGCGTCGGAATGGATGGCCGATTTCGCCGGCAGCTTGATTGCGGTTTCGCTCATTGTGGGGTCCGTCAGGTGAGCGGTTTGCCCGCTGCGTCGTAGCGCGTCCAGTAGTGGTCGAGCTTGAGCGTGCGCAGCGCATTGTCGAGATAGCTGGGCTCGAACCAGCTATCCACGTCGACGGGCTGACGGATCAGCTTGAGCTTGAGAGCATCCTGGGAGACCGCTCTATAGCGCGCCACGATGAACGGATCGATCAGTGGCGAATTGCGTTCTTTCAAGGTCCGGTTGGCGAACTCGGCTTGCCAGGAGGCATACGGGACGCCGGTTCTTGCCCACAACTTGAACTGGGCGTCGCGGTTTGCTTCGTCGGACGACCATTGCGAGCCTTTCACGAACGTGGTCACGACACGCTGCACGATGTCCGGATGCGCGTGATCGAAATCGTCAAGCACGAGCAGATGCGATTGACGCGTCAATTGCGGCCCCTCGTTTTGCGACTCGTAGATGATCCTGATGAGACCCTGGTCGCGCAGCTTGTACAGGTGATAGTCGCTGAACGATGCATCGATGCCTTTGGATGCCAGCGCAGCAAGCGCGCTAGCGGTGTCGAGGTTGATCACATGCAGATCGCGCTCGTTGAGCTGATTGGCGGCGAGGGCGTTATCGGCGACAAGTTGCAGATTCGTACCGCGAAAGATCGACACGCGCTGGTCCTTCAGATCCTTGATGCTGTGGATGCTGGAGTCGACTGGCACGGCAATCTTCACGCCTACCCGCACGCCCGATTCGAGCAGGATACGTGTCTTCAAACCATTGGCGCGCCCCAATACGGATGGCAGATCGCCCTGGAAGGCAAAGTCGAGCGACTTGTCGGCAATCGCCTCATTGACTGCTGGCCCGGCTCCCTTGAAGAAGAGCCATTCAACCTTGATGCCGTCGGGCGCGAACTCCTTTTCGAGCAACTGCTGAATCTGTACCGTGGCCGCTGGTGAGCCTCCGAAGGTCGGCGGGTCCCCGGAGCCTTGTTCCGCCACGCCGATGCGGATCACCGTCGGTTTGTCGGCATAGGCATGCATGGCCGCTAGCGCCAATGTAGCGGTCGCGAGTACTGACTTGAGCAAACGTAGATATCGCATCGATTCGAGTGGGGATAGGGAAGTGGGTGCGCCGGGGCCGCATTCGTTGTAGCCGCGAATTGCAGGCTGCTGCCGCGCCAGAGCACAGCCATTCTTTGCCGACGACACTGTTAAGGACAAGAAAGGATTTGAGCTATGCATATTGCCGGGTGTGTTTATGTGTTCGGCGCATGGCGTAGACGAGGTGCGTGCCTGCTTCTGCCTCGATGAAGATTCGCATGCGGAAGCATCGGGCGGCGCGCATATCGATAGATGGTTTTCTTTGTTGTGCGACACAGATCCGAAAATTTATGCTGATGAGCGATCGGACGCTGCACCAAGGAGTTGAAAGGCCACCGTGAAGCTTCGCTGCTCAAGCGTCCATCGTCGTGCTTCTTTAGAAATCACTTTTTATTGGTTCTGCTTTCGATGACGCGCTCGCATAGTACGTTTTGATGGCTATAGGCGGTGAAGCCCAGGTGTTGGGCAACGGCCGGCCAGCATCGCCGTTCGGGGGAGATCCGGACAGGTACGACGAATGAGCAAGGAGATGTCATGACAGTTGAACTGGCAGAACACACTACACATGCAGCGCTGGTAGCGGCCCGCGAGGCCGCCGTAGCTGCGGGTTTGCCCTATGCGGGCGGGATTTCTCCGCAAGATGCGTGGGCGTTGTTTTCGGCGGGTGAGGCGGTGTTGGTCGATGTGCGCTCCCCCGAGGAGCGCAAGTTTGTCGGTTACGTGCCGGATAGCGTGCATGTCGCCTGGGCGACCGGCACGAGCCTGAACCGTAACCCGCGCTTCGCGCGCGAACTGGAAGCGAAAACGGGCAAGGAGGCAGTCGTGCTGCTGCTGTGCCGCAGCGGCAATCGCTCGGCACTTGCTGCCGAGGCGGCGGCGAAGGCGGGCTTGACCCAGGTCTTCAATGTGCTGGAAGGATTTGAAGGCGAACTGGACGCGCAGCAGCAGCGCGGCCGCCATAACGGCTGGCGCTTTCACGGCTTGCCGTGGGTGCAGGACTAGCCAGATCAACATCAGGACGGGGAGCATTGACTGTGGCCGTATTTGACATCGACGATATCGTTCAATCGCTCCAGACCGTGCGTCAGCGCTGGCGCGAAGTGCAAAAGCGTTCGCTCGAGCCGGGCGGGCGCGACTTGCCGGCGCGCGAGGCGCTAGCCCAGATCGTCGATACGCTCAAGGGCGTGCTGTTTCCCATGCGGCTGGGGCCGCCCGATCTGCGTCAGGAAAGCGAAAATTTCTACGTGGCCAATGCGCTCGATTCGGCGCTGCACGCACTGCTTGGACAGGCGCGGCTCGAATTGAACTACAAGGCCCGCCATCACGCGCGCGCCGACGAGCAGATCGAGGCACAGGCCAGCGCAGCGGTACACAAGTTCGCCGCGCGGCTGCCGGAGATTCGCGGTTTGCTCGACGGTGATGTGCTGGCCGCGTTTCATGGCGATCCGGCGGCGGGCAGCGTGGACGAAGTGCTGCTGTGCTACCCGGGCATCCTGGCGATGATCCATCATCGGCTCGCGCATGAACTCTACCGGCTTGAGTTGCCGCTGCTGGCGCGCATCGTGGCCGAGCAGGCCCATGGCGAGACCGGCATCGATATCCATCCGGGCGCGCAGATCGGCGCGGGGTTCTTCATCGATCACGGCACGGGTGTCGTGATTGGCGAAACTGCAGTGATCGGGCAGCGCGTGCGCGTCTATCAGGCGGTGACGCTCGGCGCCAAGCGTTTTCCACGTGACGCGGCGGGTCATCTGGAGAAGGGTTTGCCGCGTCATCCGATCGTCGAGGACGATGTCGTGATCTATGCCGGTGCCACGATTCTTGGCCGCGTGACGATTGGAAGAGGGGCGGTGATTGGCGGCAATGTATGGCTGACGCAGGATGTCGAGCCGGGTAGTCACGTCACCCAGGCCGTGTCGCGCAACGAGGCTTCGCAGCCGGCGCAGGTCACGCTGGTGCCACAGGCGCCGCAGTTGAACCCTGTTGCGAGCGCCACGTCATGAGCACGATCGTCAGAAACTTCGGCGCTGCAGTACGCGAGTTGCGCGAGGCTCGCACGTGGTCGCAGGAGCAGCTCGCCGAGCATGCCGGTTTAAACCGGTCCTACGTCGGCGAGATCGAGCGCGGCGGCGCGATTGCGTCGATCGTCACAGTCGACAAGCTCGCACGCGCGCTCGGCGTACCGATCTCGAGTTTGCTGCGTTCGTCGTTCGCGGGTGCCAGTGCGGCAGTCGCTCCAACACCGTCCGCCGCGCCGGTTCCCACGCTCACCAATGTGCTGAAGACGTCCTCGTGACGTCTATAGCATGTTGAGCCAGAGTGGATCCGGTCCTCATAATCACTGCTCGTCATAAGCTTTCCTGTTTTTCATCTATAGAACCCGGAGCCACACATGTCGACCATAGCGAGCGGCCATACGGCGCTTAGCGATAATGCCGCGCGGCAACTAGCCAACGCCACCAAGACCGTCCCCCAACTTGCGACGATCACGCCGCGCTGGTTGACGCATCTGCTGCAATGGGTGCCGGTCGAAGCGGGTATCTACCGCCTGAATCAGGTCAAGAGTCCGGACGCCGTGAAGGTTGCCTGCACACAGCGCGAAGACGAAACGGTGCTGCCGCGCACGTTTGTGCCGTATGAAGAAGAGCCGCGCGAATACTTCCTGAATGCCGTGAGCACGGTGCTCGACGTGCATACGCGTATCTCCGATCTGTATAGCAGTCCGCACGATCAGATCAAGGAACAGTTGCGCCTGACGATCGAAACGATCAAGGAACTGCAGGAAAGCCAGCTCATCAACAATCCGGATTACGGTCTGCTTGCAAACGTGGCGGACGAGCAGCGCGTGTTCCCGCTGACCGGCGCGCCGACGCCCGACGATCTGGACGAACTGCTGAGCAAGGTATGGAAAGAGCCGGCGTTTTTCCTGACCCATCCCCTCGCGATTGCTGCGTTTGGCCGCGAGTGCACGCGCCGTGGTGTGCCACCGCCCACCGTCAGCCTGTTCGGCTCGCAGTTCCTGACATGGCGCGGGATTCCGCTGGTTCCGTCCGACAAGGTGCCGGTGGCCGACGGCAAGACCAAGATCCTGCTGCTACGTGTGGGCGACAAGCGCCAGGGCGTGGTGGGCCTGTTCCAGCCGGGTGTCGCGGGCGAGCAGGGTCCGGGGTTGTCGGTGCGCTTCATGGGCATCAACAGTCATGCGATCGCGTCGTATCTGATTTCCCTGTACTGCTCGCTGGCGGTGCATTCGCCGGACGCGCTGGCGGTTCTCGATGACGTGGAGATCGGTAAGTACCATGACTATCCAGACACCTACAAGTAATCCGCCAGGCGCAGGTGTGCCGCACGATGTACCGCAGACGCTGCCGGCCGGCTTGCCCGATCCGGCAACGCTCGCACGTCTCGCGACGGAGTTTTTCTCGGCCCTGCCCGGTGGCGGGGTGTCGTCCGCGGTGCCGGGTGGCAATAGCCTGAGCGACGCCTCGTCGTCGGCGTCGTTCGCTTCGGCATTGCCGGTCGCTGCGCCGGTGCTGTCCACGGCGAGCAATCCGGCGCCGGCGGGTTCGCCGCTCGCGGGTCCTGGTGGTTTCGGCACGGGCGTGCCGGGTGCCGCTTTGCCGCAAGGTAAGGTGCCTGGGGCGAACCTGTTGCCCTCGGCGCCGACTCATGTGCTGTCGCTCGGCAATCGTGTACCGGCGCTCGTACCGCATGCCACTGCGCAGAATGGCTTGCCGGATAGCGCGGTGACGATCGCTCCGGCGCTCGAGCCGCGCTTCGGTGGTGCAGCGCTGGCCGTGCCCGAGGGACATGGTGCGCAACGTCCGTCTGCGGGTGGGGCTTCAAGTACGTCCGCTACTTCGCCTGGTATTGCGTCGCCGTATTACTTTCTCGATCCGCAAGCGGATAACCGTCACAGTAGCGGTGCGGGTGGCCGGGACATCGTCGTACCGTTGAGCGATTCGATCACCGCCCAATCGTTCGGCCTGCCAGGCGAGAACGAGCTTCGCTCGTTGCTCTCGGTGCAGCGTTTTCCGCACGATGCCGGCTCGTATGAACCGGCCGCTTTCAATAGCGGTGGGTCACGCTATTTCGTCGAGGAAGCGCATCCGTCTACCGGTCCGGCGAGAACCGCTCACGGCGTGCCGAACGCAGCGGCTTCGGCGCACCCGCCGTTCGACGTCAATGCAATCCGGCGCGACTTTCCGATTCTTTCGGAACGGGTGAACGGTCGTCAGCTGGTGTGGTTCGACAACGCGGCGACGACCCACAAGCCGCAATCCGTGATCGACCGGCTCGCGTATTTCTACGCCCACGAGAACTCGAATATCCATCGTGCCGCCCATGCATTGGCGGGCCGTGCGACGGATGCCTACGAAGCGGCGCGCAGCAAGGTGCAGCGCTTTATCGGCGCGGCCTCGCCCGATGAAATCGTCTTCGTGCGCGGCACCACCGAGGCGATCAATCTCATCGCGAAGTCGTGGGGCGTGCAGAACGTGGGCGAGGGCGACGAGATCATCGTGTCGCACCTGGAACATCACGCTAACATCGTGCCGTGGCAGCAGCTTGCCGCGCAAACCGGGGCGAAGCTGCGCGTGATTCCGGTCGATGACTCCGGCCAGGTGCTGCTCGACGAATACCGCAAGCTGCTGAACGATCGCACGAAGATCGTTTCGGTAACCCAGGTTTCGAACGCACTCGGCACGGTGGTGCCGGTGAAGGAGATCGTCGAGATGGCCCATCGTGCCGGTGCGAAGGCGCTGATCGATGGCGCGCAGTCGGTTTCGCATATGCGCGTGGATGTGCAGGCAATCGATGCGGACTTCTTCGTGTTCTCGGGCCACAAGGTGTTCGGTCCGACCGGCATTGGCGTGGTCTACGGCAAGCGCGCGATTCTCGACGACATGCCGCCGTGGCAAGGTGGTGGCAACATGATCGCCGACGTAACCTTCGAGCGCACTGTGTTCCAGCCGCCGCCCAACCGCTTCGAAGCGGGCACTGGCAACATTGCGGATGCGGTGGGTCTGGGTGCGGCGATTGACTACGTGACGCGCGTGGGCATCGAGAATATCGCCCGCTATGAGCACGATCTGCTTGCGTATGCGACGAGCGTTTTGCAACCCGTTCCCGGTGTTCGGCTGGTCGGCACTGCGAAGGACAAGGCGAGCGTGTTGTCGTTCGTATTGAAGGGCTACGAGACGGAAGAGGTTGGGCAGGCGCTGAACGAAGAGGGCATTGCAGTACGCTCGGGGCATCATTGCGCCCAGCCCATCTTGAGGCGTTTCGGCCTCGAAGCTACCGTGCGGCCATCGCTCGCGTTCTACAACACCTGCGATGAGGTTGATGCGCTGGTTGCGGTGGTGCGGCGTTTGTCGACGCGGCGTTAGCGTTTAGCGCTTCCAGGTGCTTCAGGTGTCTGATCAGGATACCTGAAGCACTGCAGGCGCCTGCGCAACACTTAACGCTGCGAGCAGACGCGCACTGAGCCTCGTGGTCTGATTGGCGATTTCGATGACCGTCCCAGGTTCGACGATCGTGCCGCGCAATGCTGCGCCGAGCACCGAAATGTGCGGCGAAGCAGCACCGTTCGCTGCGATCGCGGCTAGCGATGGATCGACCGTAATGCCAAGCCCTACCGGTCCCGTTTGCACAAGGCCGCGCGAAAACAGATTGCGCACCAGGGGCTGCTCACAACCGGCGTGCCAGCGATAGTCGGGCCCGGTGCAGTTGACGACACCCTGGGCGACCATCGTGCGTTCTTCTTCGCTACCGCGTAGCCGGTAACGCACGTTCACGCCTCCCTCCAGAGCTTCCGCGAGATCGTTGACGATGGCCGCCTCGACGCTCAGACGGCCGCTTGTGCGCAGCGCGTCGACCAGCGCTGCGCTGACGGGTGGCGCGCGATGCAGAAACACGTCCCAATGCGGTCTCACGTGCCGGAAGAACCGCTGCCTGTCGATCAACGCTGCGTTATGCCACCAGTCTGCAAGATATGGCCTGAGCGCGCCCGGTAGCGATTGCCAGTCACCGCCATGCGCGATGATGGTTCGAGCTTTTTCGCGTAGTTCGCGCACGACCTGCCGCAATGTGCGCGGCGGTCCCACTCTTCCGAAAGGCGCTTCATCAGGCGCGGGGTTACGCCGTTCGACTGGCGTCAGGCCGTGCCGCGCCAGCACCTTATAGGTACCGCGATAACCCAGCTTTTCGAGCGATACGACGGCGTCGATCATCGTCAGACTTCCACCCACCAGCACGAGCTCGTCTGCGTCGACGAGTGCTGCAAGACGCGAGCAGTCCCACACGTTAGCGACATACTGGCCCGCTTGCGTGAGCCGGCCGTTCGCGTCAAAACGCGGCCGCGACTGGAACACGCCGAGCGCGAGCACCGCGTGATCGGCGAGCAGCACCCGGCCTGCGTCGAGCGCGAGCGTGACGCCGTTTGATGAAACATCGAGATCTTCGACGCGTGCCTGGACATGTTCGAACGTGACGCCGGGCGCAGCTTGCTGCTGTGCCTGCCGCAATTGCTCGCTTACGTAATCGCCAAAACGCCAGCGCGGCACGTACGCCTGGGCGACTGCATCACGAGGCTGGCCGGCAAACTCGGGCTGCAAAGTAAGCCAGTCGACGAAATGCTCCGGTTGCTCTGGATATAGCGTGAAAAGGAGGGCGGGGCCGTTGACCAGATGTCCCGGCTCCCGGGTCGAGTAAGCGAGGCCGCGACCCGGCTGCGCACACGGGTCGACGAGGCGGATCGCGAGGGCTTGCTGTGCTTCGCGCAGCAGCTTGATGGCGAGCGCCGTGCCGGAAAGACCGCCACCGACGATGACGATCTCTGGCGCTCCGCCGTGATGAGCGACCATGATGCTCTCCTGTGAATCCTCCGGCGCGCTCGGGCCGGGACGACAGGATGTTAATGGTCTGCTGAATATGGCCGAAACGACAAATGCTGATAAGCATTTGCGAAAAAATGCTTAAGGACGTTATTGCAGAAACACGCATGCCTGCGCGAGGCAGGCATGCGTGTTGTTAAGACCAAAGAATCAACGCGCGCGAACCGCGCGGGGCTCATCGATCGTCAGAAGTCGAAACCCGGACCGCCTGCGCCCGGCCCACCCGTCGGCGACTGCGGCGGCGCGTCCTTCGGTGCTTCAGACACGGTCGCATCGGTGGTGAGCAGCAGGCCCGCAACCGATGCCGCGTTCTGCAATGCCGTGCGCGTGACCTTGGTCGGATCGAGCACACCCGATTCCACCAGATCGCCGTACTCGCCGGTTTGCGCGTTGTAGCCGAAGTTGCCGCTGCCTTCCGCGACCTTCGCCACTACCACGCTCGCTTCCTCGCCCGCGTTGGCCACGATCTGGCGTAGCGGTTCTTCAAGCGCGCGCAGCACGATCTTCACCCCGGCGTCCTGATCGGGATTACTGCCTTTCAGATCCTTGATTGCGTTCCTGACGCGGATCAGCGCGACACCGCCGCCCGGCACAATGCCTTCTTCCACGGCCGCACGAGTCGCGTGCAACGCATCGTCCACGCGGTCTTTCTTCTCTTTGACTTCGATCTCGGTTGCGCCGCCTACCTTGATCACCGCCACGCCGCCTGCGAGCTTGGCGACGCGCTCTTGCAGCTTTTCGCGGTCGTAGTCGGAGGTGGCTTCTTCGATCTGCACGCGGATCTGCTTGACACGCGCTTCGATGTTCTTCGCGTCGCCGCCGCCGTCGATGACCGTGGTGTTCTCCTTGCCCACCTCGATGCGCTTGGCTTGGCCCAGTTCCGCCAGCGTCGCTTTTTCGAGCGTGAGACCGGTCTCCTCGGCAATCACCTGACCACCGGTAAGGATCGCGATATCTTCGAGCAAGGCCTTACGGCGATCGCCGAAGCCCGGCGCCTTGACCGCCACCGTCTTCAGAATGCCGCGGATGTTGTTAACCACCAGTGTTGCAAGCGCTTCGCCTTCGACGTCCTCGGCGATGATCAGCAGCGGACGGCCTGCCTTGGCAACCTGCTCGAGCACCGGCAGCAGGTCGCGGATATTCGAGATCTTCTTGTCGTGCAGCAGAATGAACGGGCTGTCGAGAACGGCGACCTGCTTGTCCGGATTGTTGATGAAATACGGCGACAGGTAGCCACGATCGAACTGCAGTCCTTCGACCACGTCCAGTTCGTCGGCGAGCGATTTGCCGTCTTCGACGGTGATCACGCCTTCCTTGCCGACGCGGTCGATGGCTTCGGCAATACGCTGACCGATCGATTCTTCACCATTCGCCGAGATCGTTGCAACCTGAGCGATTTCCTTGCTCGTGGTAGTTGGCTTGCTGATCTTTTTCAGTTCTTCGATTGCCGCAGTCACGGCCTTGTCGATACCACGCTTCAGATCCAGCGGATTGAGGCCTGCCGCGACGTATTTCTGGCCTTCGCGGACGATCGCTTGCGCCAGCACCGTGGCGGTGGTGGTACCGTCGCCGGCGGCGTCGCTGGTACGCGAGGCGACTTCCTTCACCAGCTGCGCGCCGATATTCTGCAACTTGTCGGCCAGCTCGATTTCCTTGGCCACGGACACACCGTCCTTGGTCACAACCGGCGAACCGAAACTACGTTCGAGCACGACGTTGCGGCCTTTCGGGCCGAGCGTGACTTTCACTGCATTGGCGAGAATGTTGACGCCTTCGACCAGTTTCGAACGCGCGCTGTCGCTAAAGACGATTTCTTTGGCTGCCATCTTGTGATGCTCCCTTATTGGTGGACTACGGCGACGATGTCTTCTTCGCGCAGCACGAGCAGATCCGTGCCGTCGACCTTGACCTGCTGGCCTGCGTATTTACCGAACAGCACGCGCTCGCCGACTTTCAGGTCCGGCTCGATACGCTTGCCGTCGTTATCGCGCTTGCCGGGGCCGACGGCGAGCACTTCGCCCTGATCGGGTTTTTCCGCGGCGCTCTCGGGAATGACGATGCCCGAAGCGGTTTTCGTTTCCTGATCAAGGCGTTTGACGATCACGCGGTCATGCAAAGGACGTAGGCTCATTTAGACATTCCTGCTGTGGAGATTTGGCACTCTTCGCTGGCGAGTGCTGACCGTGATCGAGTATAAGAATCGCCAACAGGGCGCTCCAATAACGAATCCTCAAATCCTTATCGGCGTTTTTCTGTTTAGTTTATTTGCGAGCCTGGTAAGCCGAGGGCAAGGGGCGTTCTACACATTGGGTTCGATCGATATCACGATTGCTCGTTTTGTCGGCGCCGCTTCAGTTGCTACAGTGGCCAGTTGGCCCATGACGCACTGACACCGATGAAAAAGGTTCGCGACACTTCACCCCATGCAGCCGATAGGCCCACTTCGCGCGGCCGTCGCCGTTTGCTGGGCGGACTCGCCGCGAGCGGTCTGGTGGTCGCACGTGCCGGCGCGGCCGCAGACCCGCTGCTAAAGCCACTTGATATCGCACCATGGAGCCGCACGCCGGGCGCGCCGATACTCGAGCATCCCTATGGCGTGCCCTCAGCGCACGAGGCCGATGTGGTGCGTCGTAGCGCGAAGGCGTGGCCGTTGCCCGGGGCCGCTTCGTCGATGACGCCGCTAGCGGACCTGTTCGGCACGATCACGCCGAACGGCCTCGTCTACGAACGGCATCACAACGGTGTGCCGGATATCGATCCCGATCAGCACCGCCTCGCGATTCATGGTCTTGTACGCGAGCCGAAACTGTTTACGATGGACGACCTGGTTCGCCTGCCGTCCGAATCGCGGATCCATTTCATCGAATGTTCCGGCAATACCGGTGGCGAATGGAATGGACCGAGCGGTCAACCGGTGCAACTGACGCACGGTTTGCTGTCGTGCTGCGAATGGACGGGTGTACGGCTTTCGACCCTGCTGGAAGAGGTGGGGGGCCTGTCGACGTCGAAAGATGGGCAAGGTGGACGCGGCGGCTGGGTGCTGGCGGAGGGCGCGGATGCCGCGGCAATGACGCGCAGCTTGCCGCTCGATCGCATCCTCGAGCGCGCCATGGTGGTCTATGCGCAGAACGGCGAGCGTTTGCGCCCGGAAAACGGCTATCCGCTGCGCCTGATCGTGCCGGGCTTCGAAGGCAATACGAACGTCAAATGGCTGCGCCGCCTGAAGTTCGTCGATGCGCCGCTGCAGACGCGCGAGGAAACTTCTCGATACACGAGCCTGATGGCGAATGGAACCGCGCGGCAGTTCGCATTCGAAATGGATGCGAAGTCCGTGATCACCCGGCCTTCACCGGGGCATCGTCTGAGCACGCAAGGCTATTACCCGATCAGTGGCCTCGCCTGGTCGGGGCGCGGCACGATTCGCAAGGTCGAGGTATCGACGGATGCGGGCGCTACGTGGCAACTCGCGCGCCTCGACGGAACCCCGCGCGATCGCGCGCTGACGCGCTTTCAACTGGACTGGTTGTGGCAAGGTGCGCCTGCAGTGATCCTGTCGCGCGCCACGGATTCGACCGGCTATGTGCAGCCTACGCGGGAAGCGCTAGTGGCGGCACGCGGGTTGAACTCGCAGTATCACTACAACGCGATTCAGCAATGGCGTGTCGACGCGAGTGGCGAGGTGCGAAATGCTTAATGTCTTGAGACGTACGCTTGCGCCTGCAGCTTTTGTCGTTGCGAGCTTGCTCGCGTCGAGCGCACACGCGGGCTACGGCGTCGGCACTCCGTTATCGGACCAGGACCTCGCGGCGTGGAATATCGACATCGCGCCCGACGGCCGTGGCTTGCCCGCAGGCAGCGGCGACGTCGCCACCGGTGCGCGCGTGTTTGCGGCCCAATGTGCCGCATGCCATGGCGCGCAGGGCCAAGGGCTGCTCGGAGATGCGTTGGTGGGTGGTCGCGGTACGCTGGCAAGTGCGAAGCCGAAGCGCACGGTCGGCAGCTACTGGCCCTATGCGACCACGCTGTTCGACTATATTCGTCGTGCAATGCCCTTTACCGCGCCCGAGTCGCTTTCAGCCGATGACGTCTATGCCGTTTGCGCATTCCTGCTCAACCAGAACGGCATCGTGCCACCGGATACCCGTCTGGACGCGCGCTCTTTGCCCGCTGTGAAAATGCCGAACCGCGACGGCTTCGTAGCCGATCCCCGACCGGGACGACTCTGAGCGGAGCCGAGGCGAAGCGGGCCGTTTCCCCTTATCGCCAATGCGGTTTTTGCTACGTTCTCCGAAAACCAATCCACAAAAACTTGTTTGCACTTGCTCGAGCGGGTCACTAGATTTGACTGGATGGTATTCACTCGACGGAGGTCGTATGGCCACGCATTCAGCGACGCTTTTCTGGGGCGGACTTCGCCACCCTGTGCGAAGCCTGCAAAAGCAATTGTCAAAACGCGTACCCGTGAATCTGGATCAATCCCCTGACGAGAGATCGGCGGCAGCCCGCAGCGGCCAATCGTCCGAGCGGTTGGAACGCATTGCCGCCTACGCGCGCAGCGGCTATTTTCATATGGAATACACTGCCGGCATGTTTGTCGTGCCGCTCGACATCCCGCCGGGATGATGCTCACGACCAGAACGCAAAGGAGGGCGCGATGACCGACGCTGTCGGGCAAGGCGATGCGCACAAGCGTGTCGCGTGGATTGCCGGCGTGGGAGCGAGCGCTGGACTCGGTGCGGCGCTTGCGCGCCGTTTTGCTCGCGAGGGCTTTAGCGTTGCCGTGACGGGCCGCTCGCGCGAGCGGCTCGATGCGCTCGTCGATGAAATTCGCGGTACGGGTGGTCATGCTCTGGCATTCCCCGGCGACGTCACAAGCGAGAGCGACCTGATCGCAATTGCAAGGCAACTTGCTGAGACAGGCACGCTCGAAGCGGCAATTTTCAATGCCGCTGGCGGGATACGTGTGCCGACGCTCGAATTGACTGGCGAGCAGTTTGAAGCGGCGTGGCGCGTCACGACGCTCGGCGGCTTCCTGTTCGCCCGGGCGGCGCTGCCTGCGCTGCTGGCCGCGGGCCGAGGTTCGCTGCTGTTCACGGGTGCGACCGCTTCGTTGCGCGGCCGTCCGCCATTTGCCGCATTTGCCTCTGCCAAGGCCGCTTTGCGCTCACTCGCGCAGAGTCTCGCGCGCGAGTTCGGGCCAAAGAATATTCATGTTGCGCACGTGGTGATCGATGGAGGCATCGACGGCGAGCGGTTGCGTACGTCGGCACCGCAGCGGGTTGCCGAAAGCGGTGCGGATGGTTTGCTCAATCCCGACGATATCGCCGAGGCCTATTGGCATCTCCATCAGCAGCGGCGCAGCGCATGGTCGCAGGAAATCGATCTGCGGCCGTTCAGCGAATCGTTTTGAGGGGAAGCACGCTCTGGAATGAGCGCTTTGGTCGTCGATGCGCGCAGCGCTCGCAGTATCGAACTGTGAGCGCTGCGGTTCTTCTGACTAACCGGCCGCGAGGGAGCGGCCGGTGTTCACCCACTTAGAAGCGGTGGGTGATGCCGACGATTGCGGCGAGCTGATGGTTGTCAGCCGAGTAGGTGCTGCTGCTCAGATCGGCCACTGCCTTCTTGCCCGTCGAGTCGATACCCGAAGCGGTTTCGAAGAAGCCGATCGCGTAGAACGAAGTGCGCTTCGATACCGAGTAGATCGCGCCCAGGTTGAACTGGTTGTACTTCGCGCTGCCCACGTCGTCTGCGCCGCTGTTATGCGTGTAGATATACGCGGCTGCCAGCAGCAGAGCCGGGTTCACCTGGTACTTCAGGTTGACTTCGCCCGAGTTGAACGTTGCATTGCCCGTGTACTTCGGAGCCGAGATCTGGCCGATGGCGGTGACCGAACCCAGGTTGCCGAATTGCGTGTTCGAGTACAGCAGGCCGACGGTTGCCGGTCCGATTGCATACGAACCGCCTGCCACGATGATCTGCTGCGAACCCGCCGAAGCGTAGCCGCCGTAGATCTTGTTGTTCATGTTGTCGGTTGCGCTCGCCGAAGCCGTAGTCGTCGGCGTCGACGAATTGCCCTGGTTGCCGTAGGTCGCGTAGTACGGATCCTTCACGAACGTGTAGCCTGCGCCGAGGTGGAGCGGACCGTTCGCATACGAGACTGCCGCGTCGATCACCGAGTTCTTCGTGAAGTCGCCAGCCTGACCGCCCAGGCTGTACAGCGCGCCTGCTTGCAGACCGTTGTAGTTCGGGCTTATGTACTTGAGCGAGTTCTGGACGCGGTTCGACGTATCGACGTTGTCGACGTCGGCGGCGCGAGTGCCGTAGGCGAGGCCCGAAGCGGCCCAATCGGCGCCGGATGCGAACACAGAGGTCAGGTCGTTGCTGGCCGAGTATTGACGGCCAGCCGTCAACGTACCGAACGTGGTGCTGCTCAAGCCGACGAAGGCTTTACGGCCGAATTCCAGGCCACCTTGGGCGAGTGCGCCCGTGCCCGTGGTGTAGCCGCTTTCAAGGGTGAAGATTGCCGACAGACCGCCACCCAGGTCTTCCGTGCCCTTCAAGCCCCAGCGCGACGAGTTTGCCTGCGAGAGTGCGTATTCGTGCAAGCCTTTGACGTTGTTATTGAAAAGAATACCCGCGTCGACGATACCGTACAGGGTCACGCTGCTTTGTGCATGTGCGGCGCCGGCAAACGCGCCAAGAGCGAGTAGTGCCACCGAGGTCTTTTTCATTTTCATCTGATTTCACTTTGTGTGAGTAGGGCTATCGCTCGCAAGGCGGGCGAGCCCCATTTATGTCAGCTGTTCGGTGCACGAATCGTATGGACTACGATATAAACCCCGCGCTCGAACAACCGGCTGATAGCGAGAACGGACGACAGCAATGCTGTTCCCGCTTTTTCTGCTCGGCCAGGACCTCCCCGTCTCCAATTCGGGGTACCGCTGTCAGTGGCCAGTAAGAATGCCGTGAATATATCCAAAACAGAATTGTTTAGGGCTGGAAAATTTTGCTCTGTCTCGTTCTCACAACGTGCATAAGCGGGGCACCTATTACTTTGTTATGTGCATATATCGCGGCTGCACGAAACGGCGGGTGTCGATACCTGATATGTTTTCAAAATGCTTTCAATGTAAGTGACGGCAAGCTTTAAACCGGTCGATTGTCACGGGATTGCCCTGGATTGATGTCACCAGCCCGTGGGTCCATTTCTCATGCTGGCCGCGCAAACGTTAAAACAGAGAGCCTCAGCGCCAACACATAAGCAAAGCGAAATTTCTTGGTTGGGGCTCGCGCGGACCACCGCGATACTTGGTTTCGCAGGGCCAAGGGAGCGCAGGTTATCGCGGGTTGACGTTGGCCTCTGCTTCGCGTTAGCGCTCCATTTCTTCGGACAAGAACTCTTCGCCATCCAGGCGTTTTAACAGCGCAGCGGTCGCGGCTTGCCTGCGAAACCATGCGGGAGATTGAAACCATCATGTCCACCCAGCTCGAATCGGTTACGACGCGCGATGCGGTCAGCGTGAAGGCGGCTGTATCGGCGCGTACCAGGTTTTCGCGTGGCGCGGCCATTACGTGGCTCGCCGCGCTGGCGTGGTTCGGCAGCGCGGGGCTGACCCAATGGTGGCCGGCCGCCGATGATTGGCCCTACACGCGGCAATACCTCGTCATCAAGCTGGTGCTCGCGGTATTGGCTGTTGCCGTCGGCGTGGCCGGGTGGCGCAGCCGGGCGGGTGAAGACGGCAAAGCGGGCGATGCGCGTGCAGCGCAACATAATGTCAAACCGCAGGCGCGCGTCGATGCATGGGTACACGCGATGCCGTGGCTGCTCGCGTTGGCCGTAGGCATCACGGCGTGGGAAGTGCTGACCGCACAACTCGAATGGCTGCCGCGGCCTTTCTTCGCACCGCCGCAGGCGCTGATCGGTGTTTACGCGGAGGACTATCCGCGACTCGGTTTGAGCATCGCGCATTCGTTTGGTCTGCTTGCCTATGGCTACGTACTGGGTGCCGCGACCGGTTTTGTCGTGGGCGTCAGTATTGGCTGGTCGAAGGCGGTGGGCTACTGGGTGCATCCGGTGCTGCGTCTCATCGGCCCGCTGCCGGCGACCGCCTGGTTGCCACTGGCTTTCTTCTTCTTTCCATCGAGTTTCAGCGCTAGCGTGTTCCTGATCGCGCTTGCCACCGCGTTTCCGGTGGCTGTATTGACGTGGTCGGGCGTCGCCAGCGTCAACACGGCCTATTACGACATCGCACGCACGCTGGGTGCGAGGCCCGGGTTTCTGATTCTCAGGGTGGCGATTCCCGCGGCGTTGCCGTCGGTTTTCGTGGGTCTTTTCATGGGACTCGGCGCATCGTTTTCAGTACTGATCGTCGCCGAGATGATGGGTGTGAAGGCCGGGCTCGGCTGGTATCTGCAGTGGGCGCAAGGCTGGGCAGCTTACGCAAACATGTATGCGGCGCTCTTCGTGATGGCACTGATGTGCTCGGGCCTCATCACGCTGCTGTTCCGCGTTCGCGACCGGCTGCTCGGATGGCAGAAAGGATTGCTCAAATGGTAGCCGTACCCGAAGTGCTTGCGCGGTCCGACAGTGGCCTTGCGTTGCGTGGCGGCGCGCGTATCGATGTGCGTCGTGTGAGCCATCAGTTCGCGCTGCGTGGCGCGACTTTGCCGGTGCTGCAGGACATCAACTTCTCTGTTGAACCCGGCGAGTTCGTTGCCTTGCTGGGACCCAGCGGTTGTGGCAAGTCGACGCTGCTGCGGCTTGTCGCCGGCCTCGACAAGCCGGCGCAAGGCACGCTGCACGCGGATGGCACCGAGATCACCGGGCCCGATCCGTCGCGGGTCGTGGTCTTCCAGGATCCCACGCTGTACCCGTGGCGCACGGTGCGCGGCAATGTCGGTGTGGGCCCCGAGGCGCAGCGCCGCCGGCGCGGCTGGCGACGCAACGCGCTTCACGACCAGACGCAGGACCGCATCGATGCCGTACTGCAACTCGTCGGGCTTGGCGAATTCGCCGACGCGTTTCCGCATCAGCTCTCAGGCGGCATGGCGCAGCGTGTGGCGCTGGCGCGCGCGCTCGTCAACGATCCTGCGTTGCTGGTGCTCGACGAACCGTTTGGCAAGCTCGATTCGCTGACGCGCATCCGCATGCAGGGTGAACTGGCGCGCCTGTGGCAGGGCGCAGGTTTCTCGGTCCTGTTCGTGACCCACGACGTCGAAGAGGCATTGCTGCTTGCCGACCGGGTCATCGTGCTGAGCGAGCGGCCGGCACGCATCCTCGCGGAAGTTCGCAACGACGCGCCGTATCCGCGGCATCGCGACGATCCGAAGCTGGTTGCGCTGCGCCGCGAAGTGCTTGCGCAACTGGGTCTGGAAACCTGAGCACGCATCCGTACCATATTGACCACACGACGAAAACCCAAAATGACATTCAGCAACGACACTTCTCCCGTGAGCCTCGCGCGCCGCGCGTGGCTTCGCAAGACCGCCTGGGCAGCCGGGGCGGCCGCGTTTGGCGGCACTTCGCTGGGTCTGGCGGTGCCGCTCGCCTCTGCGCAAACGCCGCTCAAGCCACTGAATCTTTCGTGGAATGCAGGGGCGATCTGCACGGCGCCAGTCGCGGTTGCGGACAAGCAGGGTTTTTTCACCCGTCATGGCCTGCAGGTGGAACTGGTTAACTTCGCCGGTTCGACCGATCAACTCCTCGAGGCGATTGCGACGGGCAAGTCCGACGCGGGCGTCGGCATGGCGCTGCGCTGGCTGAAGCCCCTGGAGCAGGGCTTCGACGTAAAGCTGACTGCAGGTATACACGGCGGCTGCATGCGGCTTCTGGCGACGCGCAGTTCGGGCATCGTCGACGTGGCCGGGCTGAAAGGGCGCATTGTCGGCGTGAGCGACATGGCAAGCCCGACCAAGAACTTCTTTGCGATCGTGCTGAAGAAGCAGGGCATCGATCCCGACACGGAGGTCACGTGGCGGCAGTATCCGGCCAACCTGCTGGGCGAAGCGCTGAAGAAAGGCGAGGTCCACGCAATCGCGGACGGCGATCCGACCATCTGGAACATTCGCGAGTCGGATCACCTGTATGAAGTGTCGAACAACCTGTGCGGCGAGTATCAGACGCGCTCGTGCTGCGTGCTCGGCGTACGCGGTTCGCTGATCCGCAAAGACCGCGCGACTGCGCAGGCATTGACTCAGGCGTTGCTGGAAGCAACCGAATGGACTGCTAATAATCCGGAGAAGGCCGCGCAGATCTTCTCGGTGCACGCGCCATCCGCGGACGTCAACCAGTTGACCGCGATGCTGAAGAGTCACACCGATCATCATCACCCCGCGGGCGATGTGTTCAGGAAAGAAATTGCGCTTTACGCCGACGATCTGAAAGCCGTCAATGTGCTCAACAGCGGCACCGATTCGAATCGTCTCGCTTCGCGGGTGTTTTCGGATGTGTTGACGACGTAGGACGGGCGCTTGTTGCGACGTCTTGCCTGCCTGCTGCTATGGCTCAGGGCAGGCAAGAGGAGCAGGCGCCGTGCCGGCCCTCAGTGCTGTATGCCCCAGCGGCGCACGGTAATGCGCTCGAGCGTATCGAACACCAGATGCTCGATCAGGAGGCCGATCACAATGACGGCCGCAAGGCCCGCGAAGACCCGGTCCGTATATAGCTCATTGCGGTTCTCGAAGATGTACCAGCCGAGGCCGCCGCTACCGGAACTGGTGCCGAACACCAGTTCGGCGGCGATCAGTGTGCGCCACGCGAAGGCCCAGCCTACCCGCAACCCGGCGAGTATCGACGGCAACGCCGCCGGCACCAGAATCGACACGACGTGGCGCAAGCCCGTGAGACCGTAGTTGCGGCCCGTCATGCGCAGTGTCGCGGGCACTGCCTGAAAGCCTGAATACGTGTTCAGTGCAAGCGGCCACAACACGGCGTGAACCAGCACGAACAGCAGGCTTCCCGTGCCAAGGCCAAACCACAGCAACGCAAGCGGCAACAGCGCGATCGACGGCAGCGGATTGAACATCGCGGTCAGCATGGTGAGCAGGTCACGGCCGATGCGGGTCGAAACGGCCAGCGAAGTCAGCACGAACGCGCATGCGACGCCAAGCAGATAGCCGCGCAGCAACACCGACATCGACACGGCAGTCTTCTGCAGCAACTCGCCGGACCAGATGCCCTGCACGAATGCGCTAAGCGTGGCGCTGAACGTCGGCAGTAACAGATCGTTGTTGACTACACGAGCCGCGAATTCCCAGATGACCACGAGGACCAGCGCGATCAGCGTCTTGCGCAGCCATGTCTGCGCGAAAATGCGTTTGCCGATTGGCAAGGACGCTTCGACCGCGATATCGCCGAGCGGCTCCAATGGACGTTCGTATTCCTCACGAACGGGGGGCAGCAAAGTAGGGGGCGTGCTCATTGCGCGGAGTCCGTCTGTTCGAACAGCAGATGATGGATGCGCTCGGCCGTACGCTGAAAATCGCTGCGACCGGTACTGTCCTGCGTGTATTGATGACTATTGAGCTCGGCGCGCACGCGGCCCGGATGCGGGGACAGCAATAGAATCCGGTTGCCGACAATCAACGCTTCCTCGATCGAATGGGTCACGAACAGCAGCGTGAAATTGACCTCTTCCCAAAGACGCAGCAGCTCCTCCTGCATCTTGCGGCGCGTCAAGGCATCGAGCGCGGCGAACGGCTCATCCATCAGCAGAACGCGCGGCTGCATCGCCAGCGCCCGTGCGATCGCGACGCGTTGTTTCATGCCGCCCGACAAGGTATGGGGATACGCTTTCGCAAACGACGCAAGCCCCACCTTGTCGAGGTAGTGCAGTGCCCTTTCATTGGCTTCGGCACGCGAGAGTTTTCTGGCCACGCGCAACGGAAACACGACGTTTTGCAGCACGGTCTTCCACGGCGGCAACTGGTCGAATTCCTGAAACACCACGATACGGTCGGGGCCTGGCCCGTGCACGGGTTGGCCGTCAAGCGAGATACTGCCGGAGGTGGGTTGTATGAACCCCGCGACGGCCTTGAGCAGCGTCGACTTACCGCAGCCCGAGGGGCCGAGCAGCACGAAACGATCGCCGCCGTAGACGTCGAAACTGACCTGATGGGTCGCGCGAACGATCCGTTCGCGCGTGCGGTATTCGAGGCTTACGCGGTCCACCGTCAGAAGTTTTTCACTGGTTTGCGGACGTGTGATGACCGGCGCGGTATCGGCAATCGTATCCATCAGCTTCCCGCCGCCGTCGCTGGGTCGTCGAAGAAGTAGTCTTTCCACGACTTCGGTTCGTTTTTGATCGCGCCAACCCGGTACATGAACTGCGCCAGTCCGAAGGTATTCTGCGGGGCGACCTTGAACTGCACCTGCGGATTCTTGATGATCTTCAACAACAGGTTGCGGTCGATTTTCGACTGGTTCACGCGGATATAGATGTCGGCTGCGGCATCCGGATTGGCGGAAACGAAGCGTGCCGCGTCGGCAAGCGCATCGACGAAGGCCCGATACGTTTTCGGGTTCGAGTCGCGGAATTTTTCAGTCGCATACAGAACCGTGGCCGAGCTCGGTCCACCGAGCACGTCGTACGAATTCAGCACGATGTGCGCCTTGGGATTGCCGGCGAGCTCCTGATCCTGAAACGGCGGATTGCCAAAATGCCCGGTAATTTCCGTGCCGCCAGCGATAATCGCAGCAGCCGCATCGGGATGCGGAATTGCCTGGGTGTACTTGTCAAGACGGTTGTAATCCTTGTCGCCCCACTGTTTTGCGGCGGCGAACTGCAGTACCCGCGATTGAACCGACACGTTGACCGCCGGTACGGCGATGCGGTCCTTGTCGGTGAAATCGGCAATCGTTTTCACGTTCGGGTTGTTGGACACGAGGTAGTAGGGCAGATTGCCGAGCGAGGCGACCCCCTTGACGTTTTGCTTGCCATGCGTGCGGTCCCAGATCGTCAGCAGGGGGCCGACGCCGGCTCCGGCAATATCCACCGCGCCGGAGAGCAGCGCGTCGTTGACCGCTGCGCCACCCGAGAGCCTGAGCCAGTCCACCTTGATGTCGATGCCCTGCTTGTGCCCTTCCTTTTCGATGAACTGCTGGTCGCGCGCCACGTTGAGCAGCAGATAAACCACGCCAAACTGCTCGGCGACGCGAATCTGCCCTTCGGCATGCGCTAGCGCCGGAGCGGCGAGGCTGGCGGCGCCGATCGAGATCGTGAGCATGCTCGCTGCAAAACGGCGAGCGAAAGACGGCCCAACGGCCGTCGGGCGAAAAATGGACTGCATTGAAACTCCGGTCAGCGTGTGGGCGTGCGCAAGCGGGCGCAGACGGACGAACAGGGCCGTCAGAACGGCACGTCGCCTTCGATGGTTGTGCGGTACATCTTGCGGCGCAGATGGTCGGGTGTGCCAGCGGCGAGATGCATCAGCGAGCGGTTGTCCCAGAACACCATGTCGTGTTCCTCCCACTTGTGCGTGTACAGGTGCTCAGGGCGCACGCTATGCGCGAACAGTTCTTCGAGCAGTTGCTGGCTTTCGTCTTCAGGCAGCCCAATGATGCGGGTGGTGAAATGCTCGCTGACGAAAAGCGCCTTGCGGCCCGTCTCCGGATGCGTGCGGACCACCGGATGCACGACCGGTTTGACCTGGGCAATCTGCTCGGCAGACAGATTCGGCCGCCACGGACTACGCTTTTGCAATTCCGCGTACTTCGCGAGATACGTGTGCTCCGCCGAGCGCCCTTCTACAGCAGTGCGCAGATGAGCGGGTAACGTGTCCCACGCAAGGTGCATGTTGGCGAACAGGGTATCGCCGCCTTCGGACGGCAGTTCCTGGGCATGCAACATCGAGCCGAGGCTCGGTGTTTCCTTGTACGACAGGTCGGAGTGCCAGAAATGGCCGGCGTCGCCCAGGCCGATCGGCTTGCCGTCTTCGACGATGTTCGAGACGATCAGCACTTCCGGATGCCCTGAGAGCTGAAACTGGTGCAGCACGTGGATCTGCAGCGGACCGAAGCGGCGGCTGAAGGCAATCTGCTCCTCAGGCGTGATGCGCTGGTCGCGAAACACCAGTACGTGGTGGTCGAGGTGCGCGCGATGAATGCGCGCAAAATCTTCGGCAGCCAGCGGCTGGCTCAGATCGAGCCCGAGGACTTCGGCGCCCACAGGGCCGTCGAAGGCCCGAATTTCAATGGCTTGGGGAATGGCGTGGTGCGCGGACACAGCGCGGTCGGTAGCAATCGTCACACTAAACTCTTTGGTCGGTCGCAGCGGAGGCGCCGGTGGTGGCGCGATGCCCCCAATTTACCGGCCTGTACAGCCAAGAGCAACGAAGCAAATGCTATACGTTTATCTGCTGGAGTGATAAACCCGACGCTGCACCGGACGCGGCGGGCATCGAGCTCAAATTGACGAATTGTCCAATAATGGATAATCTGTCTTTTATCGATGTCCCGTGAGCCGTCCCTATGACGAAACAGACCCCTGAGCAGCGCGCACTGCTCGAGCAGGTCGGCCAGATCGCGGCAGGATTGGCTGAGACTTTTGCGCCGTTTTGCGAGGTGGTCGTGCACGATCTGCTCGACCCCAAACATGCCGTTCTGGCAATCCACAACAATCTGTCCGGCCGGGAAGTCGGCCACCCGGCAACCGAACTCGGACTGGCGCGCATCGCCGACCCGGAATATCCCCAGGTCATTGCGAACTACGCCAATCAGTTTGCGGATGGCCGTGCGGCAAAAAGCACCTCGATCGGCATCAAGGATTCATCCGGCCAGTACGTTGCCGCGTTGTGCATGAATATCGACCTGACGCTATTCCGCGGCTTGCAGAGCGCCGTCGGTCAATTTGTCCGGGTCGATGCGGACTCGGCCATGAAAGAATCGCTGGACCCGGCGGGGGCGGACCTGATCCGCGCGCGCATCGACCAGTTTGCGGCCAGACTCGCTACCACGCCGCGCGCTCTCAAGACGGAAGACCGCCGTACGCTCCTGCGTGAACTTAAGGACTCCGGTGTAATGGAGATCCGCAGGGCGATGGAAGTGACGGCGCAGTATCTGGGTGTCTCACGAGCGACGGTGTATAGCGATGCGAAGTGATGCACGCCGCTGGGGTGTTTTCGGAGCCGGGTCCGGCGCCTGGGTCGGCGACACGCCGGATCGCCACATCATTAACGTCAGGAACGAACATGTCTAAAGCTCAGTACATCGACCCGCTCACTGGAGCGCTGTATCCGTTCGAGCAACCGCGCTGGTGCTCGGATAACCAGACACCGCTTCTCATCACGCCACTGCAAGGCATCGGACGTGACGATATCGACCGCAGCAATCGTTCGCTATGGCGCTACCGTGCTGCGCTGCCGGTCGATATCGCTCAACCGGTTTCGATGGGGGAGGGATGTACCCCATTGGTGCAGAAGGAATGGAATGAGCACCGTCCGTTTTTTAAACTGGAGTGGTTCAATCCGACATGCAGCTTCAAGGACCGCGGCACTGCGGTCATGCTGTCGTTCCTGCGCCAGATCGGCGTGAACGCTGTGCTCGAAGACAGTTCGGGCAACGGTGGCGCATCGGTTGCTGCGTTCGGTGCAGCCGCAGGCATGCGCGTGAAGATTCTTGCCCCGGCTTACACGTCTCCAGCCAAGGTGGCTCAGGTCCGCGCATACGGTGCCGAGATCCAGCTGGTTGAGGGGCCGCGCGAAGAGTCGCAGGCGGAGGCGATTCGCCAATCCGCCGAGATCTTCTACTCCAGCCATAACTGGCAGCCGTTCTTTCTGCAGGGCACCAAGTCCATTGCTTACGAACTATGGGAAGACTTCAATTTCGAGGCGCCGGACAACATCATCATTCCGGTGGGAGCGGGAAGCAACCTGCTCGGTTGTGACATTGGCTTCAAGGAGCTTCTTGCGGCAGGGCAGATCAAAAAGCTGCCACGTCTGTTTGCGTCGCAGCCGCTGAACTGCTCGCCGCTCGATGCATCGTTCCATGCCGGGGTCGACACGCCCGTGGCCCGGCCGGTCCTGAAGACGGTCGCAGAAGGCACGGCGATTGCGCATCCGCTTCGTCTGCGGGAAATGATTACCGCACTGCGGGACAGCGGTGGTTCGACGGTAGCCGTTTCCGAAGACGACATTGTTGCCGCGCTTAAAAAGCTGGCGCGTCAGGGCGTCTTTGTTGAACCGACCTGCGCGCACGCCGCCGCCGCACTCGACGAGTTGAGCCGTCGCGGCACCATCAAGGCAAACGAGCGCACGGTCGTGCTGTTGACGGGGACAGGGATCAAGGCTGCAGGCTACATCGCGGAGCTGTTTGCGCAACCTGCTGCGTAGTTACCACACTCGTTCGAATACTTGTCCAGGTAAGATTTGGCGCAGAGATAATACGGTATATACTGTTTTCGAAACACGTCAACGGCCCTTATCGGCTAAGGAGCATATATGCCGGATAAACATCTCTCCAGCCAGTTTGACGCCGATCTCACGCTGCTCTCCACGCGCTTGCTCGCCATGGGTGGGTTGGTGGAGTCGCAGATCGCGTATGCGATGCAGGCCCTGGATACCTTCGAGCTCGATTTTGTCGAACTCGTCCTCGAAGGCGAGCGCCGTCTGAATACGATGGAAATCGAGCTCGACGAAGAAATCTGCAATGTCATCGCGCGTCGACAGCCGGCCGCTCGCGACCTGCGTCTGCTAATGGCGGCTTCGAAATGCGTCACCAATCTCGAGCGTGCGGGCGACGAGGCGCGCAAGATCGCCAAGCGGATCCGCCGCATTGCGCCGCAGGTCAGTGCGCAGGACGTCAACATCGCCGAGATCAAGATCTCGGGGGCCATGGCTGCGAGCGTGCTGCGCCGCGCGCTGGACGCGTTTGCGCGCATGGACACGGCTGCCGCCGAACAGATCATTCTGGACGACGAGGCGATCGATAACGAGTTCAGGGCCTTTGTGCGCAAGCTCGTGACGTCGATGACGGAAAACCCCCGCACGATCTCGACGGCGTTGGACTATCTGTCTATCGCCAAGGCGATCGAGCGGATTGGCGACCATGCCACCAACATTGCCGAATCCGTCGTGTATGTGGTTCGTGGCACCGATATCCGTCACGAGCATAGAAAGCGGCAAGAACCCGAAGCGGTGCGCACTTAAATACACGGCGGCGGGCCGGGCCCTCGCGGCCCGCCGCCGTCATCCTGCGTAGACACCTTAACCGCCCACGGCGCCCTGGGTGTTCACGTGGACCGCGTAAATGGATTGTGACGAAGCCATGAACAGGCGGTTGCGGGCGCGGCCGCCAAAACACAGGTTCGCACAACGCTCAGGCAGTGCGATGCGGCCGATCGGCTTTCCAGCCGGCGAGATGATCACCACGCCGTCCAGTTCGTCGCTACCCATACCCCAGCCGCACCACAGGTTGCCGTCAATATCGGCGCGCATGCCGTCGATCGTACCTGGCCCCGCATTGTAGAAAACGCGTCCCTTACCGATTCCTTTCCCATCCGGCTCCATCTCATAGACGTGGATCAGGCGCTCAGGCACGGCGCGCGATTCGATGATGTACAGCAAGCGTTCGTCAGGTGAAAAACACAAACCGTTGGGCCCCTTCAGATCACGCGTGACAACGGAAGCTTCTCCCGTGACACCGTCGATCCGGTACACCGAATGCGGAAGTTCCTGCTCGGCCTTGATGCCTTCATAGTGACCCGCGATACCCATTGGCGGGTCCGTGAACCAGATCGAGCCATCCGACTTGACCACCACGTCATTCGGCGAGTTCAGCCGCTTGCCTTCGAACGAATCCATCAGCACGGTAATGCTGCCGTCATATTCGGTGCGTGTCACACGGCGCCCATGTTCGCAGGTGACGAGACGGCCCTGCCGGTCGCGCGTATTGCCGTTGGCGAAGTTCGACGGTTTACGAAACACGCTGACCACACCGGTCTCTTCCTCCCATTTCAGCATCTGATTGTTCGGGATGTCGCTCCATAACAGATAGCGCCCGTCGCCGAACCACACCGGCCCTTCCGTCCAGCGGTAGCCGGTGGCGAGGCGCTCGACCGCGGAGAACGCGACGCGATATTGATCGAACGACGGATCGAGTGAGATGACGCGGGGGTCGGGATAGCGCTCAGCCTGCTGCCACATGGGTTTGTCTCCGTGTTGGGGGTAAGTGGATGGCGGATCATGGCTCAGTATACGGTAAAACGAGTAAGCGCTTTCTCTTGTCTTCCCATCCCGGTTCTACTAAAGTGCCTGAATATTAGATGCTTTCGATTGGGTGGCGGTGCGACTCATACGTCAAAAGAAAGCGATTACATTATTGGAGACATATGGACACGGGAAAGTATCGGTATGTGGTCGCCGGGTTGCTCTTCATGGCCGGCGCGATCAACTACATGGATCGGGCGGCACTCGGCATCGTCGCGCCAATCGTCAGCAAGACGCTCGAACTGTCGCCGTCGCAACTCGGCGTCATCTTCAGCAGCTTCTTCATCGGCTATTCGATCTTCTCGTTCCTGGGCGGCTATTTCGCAGACAAGTTCGGCACGCTGCGCGTCTTCACGTGGGCCATGGGATTCTGGTCGCTGTTTTGCGGACTGACCGCGAGCGCAACCGGCTTTGTTTCGCTGCTGGTGTATCGGGTGTTCTTCGGTATCGGCGAAGGGCCCATGAGCTCCAACACCAACCGCACGATCTCGAACTGGTTTCCCCGTCATGAAACCGCGACGATGATCGGCTTCACCTTCTCCGGACAGACGCTCGGCAACGCGATTGCAGGGCCGGTGGTGGGTTTGATCGCCATCGGCTTCGGCTGGCGCGCGTCGTTTATCGTGATCGCCGTGCTGGGTTTCCTGTGGCTGCTGTTGTGGCGTCTGTTCGTCACCGACAAGCCCAGCCAGAGCCGCCGCGTCGGCGAGGGCGAAGCAAAACTGATCAACGATAGCCGTGCTATTGCGGAAGCACGTAACGTCGAAGACGACGGCATGACGCTCGGCGCGTATCTGCGCCGTCCGAGCACACTGGCACTCGGTGCCGGTCTGTTCGCGGTGAACTACACGCAGTACGTTTTCATCTCGTGGCTGCCCAGCTATCTGACCAACGTGATGCATCTCGACCTGAAGTCGATGAGCATCATCACGTCGATTCCGTGGATCTGCGGAGCGATTGGCTATTTCGGCGGCGGGGTGATCGGCGACATCGTCTATAAGCGCATGGACGATCCGATCAAGGCGCGCAAACTGGTCGCCACGATTCCGCTGGCGTTGTCGGGCGTCGCGGTGCTGAGCATTACCTCGGCCGGGTCGTTGACGGCGGCGGTTGCATTGATTGCCGCCGCGTTGCTGTTCCTGACCGGATCGTGCCAGTCGATCTGGGCGATCCAGCACGAAATCCTGCCGCTGCACCGCCAGGGCGGCGTGGGCGGCTTCATTCACTTTCTGAGCAACCTGTCGGGGATCATCGGGCCGGCGTTGACGGGAATGCTGATCCAGTATTTTGGCGGTTATCACAGCGCGTTTATGTTCGGTGCACTGATCGATTTCGCGGGTGTGCTCGCGATGCTGGTCTTTATCCGCAGCCGGCCGCAGATCAGTGCGGCGGTGGCGGCTCATTCGCCGAATTGAGCAGGCGAGGCGAGTGCGTGGTTCCGCTGCGCGCTTCGGCTGTGAGCGAAGCGTGCCGCTTGCTGACGAAGATGAACCTCGCAACGAGACCGCACAGCGGCGGCTCGTCAGTTGCCCGGCGTATGCAGCAGGGAACGGGCATCGACTGCAGACGGATTGACGCACGTCGCCGTGAGGCGTCCTTCGAGCGCGTCGGCCAGATTCTGCGCAGCGCGGCGCGCCATGGCTTCGCGTGTCTGGGCTGTGGCCGAGCCGATATGCGGCACGAGCACCACATTCGGCAGCGCGCATAGCGGCGAATCGGCGGGCAGCGGCTCGCGTTCGAACACGTCGAGCCCCGCGCCGAGAATGCGGCCCTCACGTAGCGCGTCCGTCAGCGCCGCTTCGTCGACCACCTGGCCACGCGCACAGTTGACGAGAATCGCGCTCGACTTCATCAAACGCAATTCGGCCGCGCCGATCAGCTTCTCGGTCGCGGCGGAAAGCGGCACCAGCACGCACACGAAGTCCGCTTCGGCCAGCAGCGTGGGCAACGGACACCATTTCGCACCGAACGCTTCCTCCGCGGCCACATTGCGCGAGCGGTTCGCATAGAGCACGTTCATCCCGAAGCCGTGCGCCGCGCGCCGGGCCACCGCGGCGCCAATGCGGCCGAGGCCGATGATACCGAGCGTCTTGTGGTGCACGTCGACGCCGAATTGCGCAGGCCCCGACGAGCTCTGCCATTCACCTCGGCGGGTGGAGGCGTCGAGCTCGGCGATGCGGCGCGCCGTGGCGAGGATCAACGCGAACATCAGATCGGCCGTCGTCTCGGTGACTTCGTCCGGGGTGTTGCACAGCACGATGCCGCGGCGCGTGAGATCCGCCACGTCGAAGTCGTCGTAGCCGGCGGAGACGGTCGACACCACTTCGAGTTTGGGCGCAGCATCGAGAAATTCAGCGTTCAGCTTGAGCTTGTTGCCGATCGTGCCATGCGCGTTCGCGAGGGCCGCGAGAAACGCGTCGCGCTGGGTGTCGGCGTCGGCGCAGGTCACGTCGTATTGAGCTTCGAGGATGCGCAGGGCTGCGGCAGGCAGCTTGCGGTAGGCGACAACACTTTTTTTCATCGGGACATCCGGTTTGAAAAGAGAAAGGAGCGCGCAGCCCAAAAAATGTTAACTTTGAGAAAGCGCTTACTTGCGGATCACTATAAGTCTCGTTAGAATCATCGTCAAGATTATCGATAATTTGATCAAGGGACATAGTGATGGCAGACAAGCTCGATAAAGCCCAGCCGGGCGACGATACGCCGGGCGTCGACGCGCCGCGCGGTTTGCGCAAGGGGTTGACCAATTACGGGGACGCGGGCTTTTCGCTGTTCCTGCGCAAGGCGTTTATCAAGGGCGCGGGTTACACCGACGACGCGTTGGCGCGGCCCATCGTCGCCATTGCCAACACCGGCAGCGCCTACAACCCGTGTCACGGCAACGCGCCGCAACTGGTCGAGGCCATTAAACGCGGCGTGATGCTGGCGGGGGGCCTGCCGGTCGAATTCCCCACCATTTCGATCGCGGAAAGCTTCTCGCATCCGACCAGCATGTATCTGCGCAACCTCATGTCCATGGACACCGAGGAGATGATCCGCGCGCAGCCGATGGATGCGGTCGTGCTGATCGGCGGCTGCGACAAGACTGTGCCTGCGCAACTGATGGGTGCCGCCGTCGCGGGCGTCCCCGCCATCCAGCTCGTGACAGGCGCGATGCTGACCGGCTCGCATCGTGGCGAGCGAGTGGGTGCCTGTACGGACTGTCGCCGCTTTTGGGCGAGCTTCCGCGGCGACCAGATCGACGCGGACGAAATCGATGCGGTCAACAACCAGCTGGTGGCGACGGTCGGCACTTGCTCGGTAATGGGCACCGCCAGCACGATGGCCTGCATTGCTGAGGCGATGGGCATCATGTTGCCGGGCGGCGCCTCGCCGCCGGCGGTCAGCGCCGACCGCATCCGCATTGCGGAGCGCACCGGCGCCCAGGCCGTCGCGATGATCGGCGCGAATCTCACGCCTGCGAAAATCCTCACGCCGAAAGCAATCGAAAACGCGCTGCGCGTGTTGCTGGCTATCGGCGGTTCGACCAACGGCATCATCCATCTGACTGCAATTGCCGGGCGTCTGGGCATCAAGATCGATCTCGACGCGCTCGACCGGATGGCACGCGAGACGCCAGTGCTGGTGGATCTGAAACCGTCGGGGCAGCACTATATGGAGGACTTGCATCGCGCGGGCGGACTCACTACCGTCATGCGCGAAATGAAGGGCCTGCTGCATCTCGATGCCTTGACGGTCACGGGCCGCACGCTGGGCGAAGAACTCGATGCGGCGCCCGCCAGCTTCGCGCAGGACGTCGTGCGGCCGTTTAGCAAGCCGATCTTTCCGCAAGGCGGCATCGCCGTATTGCACGGCAATCTGGCGCCGGGCGGTGCGATTATCAAGCAGTCCGCAGCGAATCCGGACTTGATGGAACACGAAGGCCGAGCCGTGGTGTTCGAGAATGCCGAGGACCTCGCGTTGCGCATCGACGATCCCGAACTCGACGTCGAAGCGCATGACGTGCTCGTGCTCAAGCAGATTGGTCCGGTCGGGGCACCCGGCATGCCGGAAGCGGGCTATATCCCGATTCCGCGCAAGCTCGGAAGGCTTGGCGTGAAAGACATGGTGCGCATCTCCGATGGCCGCATGAGCGGCACCGCGGCGGGCACCATCGTGCTGCACGTGACGCCGGAGTCGGCGATTGGCGGTCCGCTCGCGATCGTGCGCACGGGCGACCGGATTCGCCTGAGTGTGGCGCAGCGCTCGGTTGAGCTGCTGGTGAGCGACGAGGAAATCGCCACACGTCTGGCGGCGCTGCCGCCGCGCGAAGCCGAACCGAACCTGCGCGGTTATCGAAAACTGTTTCTGACCACGATCACGCAGGCCGACGAAGGGTGCGACTTCGACTTTCTGAAGGCGCCGCAGACCGTGGCCACGGTGCCTGGAAACAAGCCGTGACGTCAGACCCGATCGGCAACGGTGCGGGGCAACAGCGGCCCAGTGCGGTCGCGCCGGTGCTGCGCGACCGCAATACCGACGAAACGATACGCCGTGTCGCGGACCAGCTTGAAGAGGAGATCGTGCTCGGCCTGCTGCATCCGCGCGAACGTCTGGTTGAAGACGACCTGTGCGAGCGCTTCAATCTGAAGCGTCATGTGGCGCGCCAGGTGCTGGGAGAAGTGGAGCGACGTGGCCTGATCGAACGTCGCAGGCATGTCGGCGCGCTGGTCAAGTCGTTCACCGCAAGCGAAGTGACGCAGTTGTACGCGTTGCGTGAGCTGCTGGAGACCGACGCGGCGAGCCGGATTGTTTTCCCTGTTGGCGCCGCGAAGCTCGCGGAACTGGACACGTTGCAGGCGCAACATGACGCCGCCGCGCAGGCAGGCGATCTGCGCCGCGTGTTTCGCGTCAACATGGCGTTCCATCGGGCGTTTTTCGCGTTATCGGGCAACCAGGTGCTCGTCGACGCGATTCATGAATATGAGCGGCGCACGCACGCGATCCGCTCCGTATCGATCGTATTTCCGGTCTATCTGGAGAAAGCGCGCGCCGAACATCATCAGATGATCGATGCGTTGCGGCGCGGCGATCGCGACGATCTGATCGCGCTGTGCCGCGCGCATCTCGTGCCGTCCCGCGACGCCTATCTCAACGCGTATCACCAGCGCTCGGCCGCGGCCGCGGCCGCGGCGTTTGACTTATCGACACCGAATGGAGACATCGAATGAAACGGGTTTTGATTACCGGCGCAGCTGGCCATATTGGCCGGGTATTGCGCGCCGGCTTGCGCGGCCAATATCAGTTGCGTCTCGCGGACATCGCGCCGCAAGCTGAAGCAGGCGAGGGCGAAGAAATCGTCACGGCCGACATTACCCGGCTAGAGGATCTGTTGCCGGTGATGCAGGGTGTCGACGTGGTCGTGCATCTGGCCGGCATTCCGGACGAGGACCGTTGGGAAAAGATCCGCGACATGAACATCGAAGGTTGCTACAACGTCTTCGAAGCCGCGCGTCAGGCTGGCGTCAAACGCGTGGTGTTCGCGAGCTCCAACCATGCAGTGGGCTTTCACCGGTGCGACCGGATGATCGACAATGCCGTCGCGCCGCGGCCGGACAGCCGCTATGGCGTATCGAAGGTGTTTGGCGAAGCGCTTGGACGGATGTACGCGGACAAGCACGGCATGTCGGTCGCATGCATGCGGATCGGCTCGTTTCGTCCAGACAACACGCCGACGGCGCCGCGGCACCTGTTCACGTGGATCAGTCATCGTGACATGGTGCAACTGACGAGGCGTTGCATCGACTACCCCGACTATCATTTCCTGATCGTGTATGGCGTCTCGGGCAATGCGCGTAACCGCTGGGACAACGCGAATGTGCGGCGGCTCGGTTATGCGCCGGAAGACGACGCCGAACAGTATGCCGCCCAGATCGCGGCAACAGGGCAAACCGAAGACGCGCGTGAGGCGCTGTTTCACGGTGGCTTTGGCTGTCTCGTCGAGTTCGACGGCGATCCGCAGCGGATCGACTAGCCAGGTACTCTGACCCGGCTATCGTCATTGCTGGCTGCCGCACGTTATAGAATGCGGCACAGGGATGGCGCGATGGTGCGCCTCGACTCCGGGCAGGGTGCAAGTTGACCACAGACACTAAGAAAAGAGCGCCGCGTCGCAAATCGAATGCGATTTCCGTCATGGATGTGGCTCGCGCAGCGGGCGTTTCGACAGCGACGGTTTCGCGCGTATTGAATGGCAACGCAACGGTTGCCGCCGAGCTGCAGACCCGCGTGCGCGACATCGCGCGCGATCTCGGCTATACGCCACATGCGGCTGCGCGTGCGTTGGCGTCGCAGAAGTCCAAGACGATCGGCGCGGTGATCCCATCGCTGGAAAACCAGAACTTCGCGATCGGCGTGTTCGCGCTGCAAAAGCGCATCGGCGAAGCCGGCTATACGTTGCTGCTTGGATGCTCGTATTACGATCAGGAAGACGAACTCAAGCAGGTGCGCGCCCTGATCGCGGACGGCATCGCCGGCTTGATGCTCGTTGGCCGTAGCCACTCGCCCGCGCTGTATGAGCTGATCGAAAAGGAACAGATTCCGCTCGTCAACGGCTGGACCGTCGATCACGACCATCCGTATGTCGGTTTCGATAACGTTGCAGTCGGGCGGCGCCTCGCCGACTATCTGCTCGAGCTCGGGCATACCCGCTTCGGCATGATTACGCAAATGACGCAGCACAGCGATCGTGCGGCTGATCGCATCATCGGCGTGCGCGCGGCGCTACAGTCGCGCGGGCTGCAGTTGCGCCACGAGCATCTGATCGAGATGCCGCACAAGATCATTGAAGGCCAGATGGCGATGAAGGCGCTGATGAACGGCCCCGAGCGTCCGACGGCCGTGATTTGCGGCACCGATCTGTTGGCAATCGGCGCGCTGGCGGAAGCGCGCGAGGCGGGTATCGACGTGCCGGGTGACCTGTCGATCGCGGGCATCAACGATATCGAATTCTCGAGCTTTACGTCTCCACCACTCACCACCATGCGGCTCGCCGCCGATGAAATCGGCGCGCGCAGCGCCGAGTATCTGCTCGCGCGGATCGAAGGGCGGCCCGTAAGTTCGCAGTACATCGTGCCGACCGACCTGATCGTGCGCGGTACGACTGCACGTCCTCGCAACAGTTAAGAGGCTGTAGTACGACGTTTTGCGCAAAACACTTTCTCAATGCACGGCCCCAAATTTGCCCGTCAAAGTAAGCGCTTTCTATTGAACTCGCAAGTGAAGTGCCCTAAGATGCCTGATACCCAAGGATATCAAGCAGCGAAGCATCGTTCGTAGCGGCCCTTTAAAGAAAGCGATTACTTGTATCGCCCGTGTCCGGCCGCTGAGCGCAAATTTTTTAGAAGGCAGTGTCCGATGACTGAGGCGATGAGCAAAAACGTGAGCGGGCCAGTGATCCGCTTGCATCCCGCCGACAACGTGGTAATTGCGCGCATCGACGTGGCAATCGGTACGCCGGTTCCAGCCGAAGACTTTGTTTGCCGCAGCCAGGTGAGCGCGGGCTACAAGATCGCAGCGAAGCCCATCAAAAAAGGCGAGCCGGTTCGCAAATACAACGTGGTAATCGGTTTTGCCGCGATGGATATTGTGCCCGGCACGATGGTGCATAGCCATAACGTCGAGTTCCGCGAGTTCGACCGGGACTACGCATTCGGCGCGGACTATCAGCCCGTGGAGATGGTGCCCGAAGCGCAACGCGCCACGTTCCAGGGCATCGTGCGTGACAACGGCGAGGTTGCCACGCGCAACTACATCGGCGTGTTGTCGACAGTCAATTGCTCGGCGACGGTCGCACACCGGATCGCCGAATGGTTCACGCCGGAACGGCTGGCGGACTACCCCAATGTCGACGGCGTGGTCGCGTTCACTCACTCGATCGGCTGCGGCATGGAGATGAGCGGCGAGCCGATGGCGTTGCTGCGTCGAACGATGGCGGGTTACGCGCGGCATCCCAATCTCGCCGCGGCGTTGATCGTCGGGCTGGGATGCGAGCGCAATCAGCTGGCCGGACTGATGGATCAGGAAGAGCTGAAGGTTGATTCGCGGCTGCACACCTTCATCATGCAGGAGAATGGCGGCACCCGCCGGACCATCGAGGCCGGCGTGGCTGCGGTCCAGGCCCTGCTGCCCGACGCGAATCGCGTGAAGCGCACGACGGTTCCCGCGAGCCACCTGAAGATCGGCCTGCAATGCGGCGGCTCGGACGGCTTTTCGTCGATCACGGCCAATCCTTCGCTGGGCGCAGCGATGGACCTGCTGGTCCGTCATGGCGGCACGGCCATCCTCTCCGAAACACCTGAAATCTACGGCGTGGAACATACGCTCACGCGGCGCGCGGTCAGCCGCGAAGTGGGCGAAAAGCTGGTTGCGCGGATCCGTTGGTGGAAAGACGAGTATTCGGTCGGTCGAGACGTTCAGATCAACGGCCAGGTCAGCCCTGGCAATCAGGTGGGCGGACTCGCGAACATCTTCGAAAAGTCGATTGGATCCGCGATGAAAGGCGGCACTGGCCCGCTGATGGAAGTGTATCGATACGCCGAGCGGGTGAAGCAGGCTGGACTCGTTTTCATGGACACACCTGGTTTCGACCCCGTCTCGGCGACGGGTCAGATTGCTGGCGGCGCGAATCTGATTGCCTTCACTACAGGCCGCGGTTCGATGTTCGGCGCCAAGCCCGTGCCCTCGCTGAAGCTCGCCACCAACACGCCGATGTACGACCGTCTCACCGAAGACATGGATCTGAACTGCGGCGGGATTCTGGATGGTGTTGCGTCGATTCGCAGCACGGGCCAGAAAATCTTGGACGCGATTCTTGCCGCCGCGTCGGGCGAGCGAACAAAGAGCGAAATGCTCGGGCTAGGCGACCACGAATTCGTGCCGTGGCAGATCGGCATCATGAGTTGAGTTTTTCAATCGGCTTCCTGCCAGGCCTGCCAACAAGTCGTACCTCCATGGCATTCGTTAGAAGTGCCAGATAACAAAATCCGTCACCCCGACTTATACGGAATAGAGACAACATGAAGACTGGGAAGTATCGCTACGTTGTCGCCTTGCTGCTGTTTATTGCGGGTGCGATCAATTACATGGACCGCGCCGCGCTTGGTGTGGTCGCACCTATCATCAACAAGCAGCTGGGCCTTTCTCCGTCGCAACTCGGCGTGGTGTTCAGCAGTTTCTTCTTCGGCTATTCCATCTTTGCATTTGTCGGCGGTCAACTCGCCGACAAGTACGGACCGCGCCGCGTTTTCTCCTGGGCGATGGGGACGTGGTCGATTCTCTGCGGATTGACCGCAGCCGCGACCGGCTTCGGCACGCTGCTCATTTCCCGGGCGCTGTTCGGCTTCGGCGAAGGTCCAATGAATTCGACGACCAACCGGACCATCACCAACTGGTTTCCCCGGCATGAGACCGCAACCATGGTCGGCTTTACGTTTTCGGGCCAGACGGTAGGCAGTGCGATCGCCGGGCCGGTGGTCGGGCTGATTGCCATCGCTTACGGTTGGCGTACGTCGTTTGTGATCATCGCGGCGCTCGGGCTGACGTGGATCGTCGCATGGCGCATATTCGCGACCGACAAGCCGGCGCAAAGCGCGCGGGTTGGCGCGGCCGAACGCGAGATGGTCGAAGCGAGCCGCGGCGCGGCGCATCCGGCAGAGGGCGGAGACGAAAGCACGCCGTTGCGCAGCTACCTGTTTCGTCCGAGCACGCTCGCACTTGGCGTCGGCCTGTTCGCGGTGAACTACACGCTGTTCGTGTTCATCTCGTGGATGCCGAGCTATTTCACCAACGCGCTGCATCTGGACATGAAGCACATGAGTATCCTGAGCGCGGTGCCGTGGGCATGCGGCGGGATCGGCTACTTTGGCGGCGGCCTGCTTGCCGATGCGTGTTTCAAGCGTATGAGCAACAAGCTGCTGGCGCGCAAGCTCTCGGCGACTGTGCCGCTCGCGCTGTCGGGTCTCGCTCTGCTCGGTGTTAGCGCGGTCGATTCCGTGATCCCCGCAGTACTGCTCGTAGCGTCCGCCGTGCTGTTCCTGACGGCTTCGTCGCAAGCGTGCTGGGCCACCATGCACGAGCTTGTGCCAGGCAGGCATCTGGGCGGCGTAAGCGGCTTTGTTCACCTGATGAGCAATATTTCGGGCATCGTCGGTCCGACCATGATGGGTCTGGCGGTCCAGTACTTCGGCGGTTACAGCAGCGGCTTCGTGCTCGGCGCGGCGGTCGATCTGGTCGGCGTGCTGGCAATGCTGCTGGTCATCGGCCGGCGAGGGGCGGCCACTGCGGAAGATACGCAGACGAAGGCTGCCTGAGCGGTCGTTGCCGCAGATCAACGGCGAGGCCTTACCGTATGTGAAGCAACACCGACTGGTGGCGAGTTGCTCGCGATCCCGTTGGTCTGGAATTCATGACGCCGCCTCAGCGCGCACTCGCGGCATGAACTAACGCATATCCGAGGCCCTGCCTCATTTCCGCAAATGTCATTTGCGAAGGCGGTCATTTTGCCGCTGCTCACCTCATGGCAAGATTTGAGTATCGATAATTGGTACAACGAATCTAAGAGGCGGGAACATCGTAATGGACGAGCAGGAAAGAGCGTTGGGCGGTCAGCGGGCCCGACATGCTCCATCGCGGCGCAGGATGATTGTCGGAAAGCGTCGGCGAAACTGGCTACCACAAGCCCAACGGACAGTTGACGCCGCAGGAAGCATGGTCATTTAGCGCAGGGGCTGTGGTGTGCCGCCTGTTTCTATCCTGTTCTGGAGTGCAAATTGTTTAAATTCTTTGACCTTCAAAAAATTATCAGCCAATTCCCTGACGAGGCAGATAGCACAATCGTCGACACCTATCTCACCGACGAACCATCCGCGAGCTCAAGACTTTTTCGTGTTTATTATCCGATCCCTCGCCATTACCACGAAACGTGCGAAGAGCATCTGTACCTCCTGACCGGGAAGGTCACCTTTGCGATCGAGGACGAGGCGCCTCGCGTCCTTACTGCGGGCCAGCTGGTCACCTTCGAGCGGAACACCGTACACGCAATAACGGAAATACTGGAGTCGCCAGCGGTCTTTTTTACAGTGGACGCTCCGCGTCGTGTACCGACCGATGTTGTGTATGTGAATCCCGATGACGCACATATTCGACCTTTTGTGACTCACCTGGAAGATATCTGAAAGTCAGCGCGTGACGAAGCCTGTTGCGCATGAAACTTGAGAGAGAACTCGGTCGAGCCGGCGAAAGCCGTATCAATGTAAGGAACAGAGATCCAATGCAAAATTTTACGTTTCATAACCCCACCCGCATTATTTTCGGCGAAGGCCAGATTGCTGCGCTTGATGCCCATGTACCGCGCGAAGCGCGCGTGCTGATCACTTGTGGCGGCGGCAGCATCAAGAGCAATGGTGTGCTCGCGCAAGTGCAGGCGGCGCTCGGGGAGCGTGCCTCGTTCGTATTCGAAGGTATCGAACCCAATCCCACTTACGAAACCTTGATGCAAGCGGTTGCTGTCGCACGCGAACGGAACATCGACTTTCTGCTGGCTGTCGGGGGCGGCTCCGTGATTGATGGCACCAAATTCATCGCAGCCGCGCTGAAGTTCAATGGCGAGCCGTGGGACATCCTGGCGAGGCAGGTCGAAGTGCATGAGGCGATGCCGTTCGGTAGTGTTCTGACGCTGCCCGCGACCGGCTCTGAAATGAACAATGGCGGTGTGATCAGCCACCGCGCGAAAGGCGACAAGTTGCCGTTTCGCAGTGAAGCGACGTATCCGGTATTTTCGGTGCTGGATCCGACGACGACCTATTCGCTGCCAGTCCGGCAAATCGCCAACGGTGTGGTCGACGCGTTCGTGCATATCGTCGAGCAATACCTGACCTATCCGGTCGATGCAAAGGTGCAGGATCGTTTTGCCGAGGGCTTGTTGCTCACGTTGACTGAAGTGGGTCCACAAGCACTGGCCGAGCCGAATAACTATGCCGTGCGCGCCAACCTGATGTGGACCGCGACGCTGGCGTTGAACGGCTTGATCGGGGCCGGTGTGCCGCAGGATTGGGCGACGCACATGCTCGGTCACGAGATTACCGCGCTGCATGGCCTCGATCATGCGCAAACGCTGGCAATCGTGCTTCCGGCGATGCTGACCGTGCGCAAGGAGCAGAAACGCGCGAAGTTGCTGCAGTATGCCGAGCGTGTATGGAACATCACCGAAGGCAGCGAGGAAGAACGCATCAGCGCGGCGATCACAGCGACCCGCGTGTTCTTCGAGAGAATGACCGTCGGTACCCGCCTGCGTGATTACAAGATTGGCGGCCAGACCGTCGCCAAGCTGATCGTGAAACTGGAAGAACACGGGATGACGGCGTTGGGCGAACGCGGCGATGTGACGCCCGAGGTCAGCCGTCGAGTCTATCAACTTGCGGTCTGAGCAGGCCCGTGTCCGTCTGGCGCATTACTTTGGAATGTCACTATGAAGATCGGATTTATTGGCCTTGGCTCCATGGGCGCCGCAATCGCAGCGAACCTCATCGAGTCAGGACATGAAGTACATGTTTTCAACCGTACCCCGGCACGCGCTGAACGGTTGCGCGAAGCGGGCGCAAGGGTTGCGGCCAGTCCCGCGGGTGCAGCACGGTCGGCCGACGTCGTGTTTACGATGGTGGCCGACGATGCTGCGCACACAGCCGTGACGTTCGGCGAAGCGGGTATCGCCACGACGCTGAAGCCGGGCGGGGTACACATCTCGATGAGCACGATCAGTGTCGCAACGGCGCAGGACCACGCAACGAAGTATCGCGAAGCAGGTCTGGGCTTCGTGTCGGCGCCCGTTTTTGGCCGACCCGACGCCGCCGCGGCACGCAAACTCTTTATCATGGCCGCGGGCGCCGACGAGCATCTCAAGGTCGCCGTTCCGCTTCTTGAAGGCCTTGGGCAGTCGGTCGGCATCGTCGGCTCGGATCCTTCTCAAGCGAACCTCGTCAAGCTGATCGGCAATTTCATGCTGTCCGTGATCATCGAAACGCTGGGCGAAGCGTGCGCGGTAGCGGGCAAGGCAGGCCTTGACCCGATGCATCTCGTTGAATTGCTGACCAGTGCAAATTTCAACGCAGCGCCGTACAAGATCTACGGCCCGCTGATTGCATCGCAGCGCTTCCAGCCGCCCGGCTTTGCGTTGCCTCTTGGTCAGAAAGACAACCGGCTGATGCTGGCGGCCGCCGAGTCGCTTGGGGTCCCCCTGCCGCTTGCCAGCCTCGTCCACGACCGATTCCTCACGTTACGGTCGCAAGGTCTCGGTGCGGAGAGCGACTGGTCCGCGGTCGCACTGTGCGCGTTGTCCGACGCGGGCTTGAACAAGCAGCAGCCCGGCGCGTGAGGCCGCCGGACAAGCCTGCGAAGCGCCGATCAGACCCGGCGCCATGCAGGCTTGTCCGGATCTGAAAGTTGCAGGTCAACCGGACCCATCCCGAACACCGCGACGACGACCGGCTTTTTCACATGCCGCGGCACGCCATCGTAGTGCGGCGTGCGCGCGGCACGTTTGACAAAGCCACCAGCCGGGACCGGCACCGCGTCTTGAGGTGCGAAATCAGGACCGCTGTTGACCCACCAGGTGCCTGACACTACGACCTGGATCCGATCGGTCGCGTACGAATGCGGTGCGCTGAACCAACCAGGATTCCATTTCATCATCACGAGATACAAGCCAGGTTTGTTGACATCGCCGTAGAGCGGCGCCATCTCGCCGCTGTGTGGCGGGCCGGCTGTCCAAGGCTTGAAAGTGATCTGTTCTCGCGGCAGTACGAATGTCTCATGGGCGTCGATCGGACTGGCATGCGCCATCTCAGGTGCGAATGCGCTGACCATGGACGTTAGCAGAATCAGGCGGCGGTTCAGGTCGATGGGTTCCATGAAGAGCTTTTCCTTGAGTAGCGATTTGTCGCGGAGGTCATGAGTGTCGCGGGACGAACAGGGCAAGCCGATTCGTCAACTCCGATAGATGACCAATCACATTAAAGGATCCCAAGCAGGGGATGAAGATCCCGATGCACAAAAGATCGTTTCTAAAAAAGGGGAAGTGCCGGCCCGCGATTGGGCTCCCCGTTTCTGCCGTGTACCGCGGACGCAGAACACACCCATTTGTGCAAAGGTGATATCGATGCGGGGCACTTCTGCCGCCAATGCTCCGCACCTATAGTCAGATCAGCTCTCGAACGCACGTCACATCGCTTCGATCGGACCTGCGCGAAGCTTCCCTCACTTTCAGGAGCAGACCATGTTGACCAGAACGCTCTCACCGGACTCTGTCGAAACCGCGACCGCGAACCAGGACGCCGAGTACTTCGAGTACACGTCATCAGCCAATCCGATCGGCGCGAAGCTCATCTCGCGCGTGCCATTCCGCAATTTTTCGCCTTCGCTGTACGCAGAGGGCGCCACTCGGATTGTGCCGCTCGACCTCTCCGCGGAACTGGGTTGCCCCAGCCCCGCGACCGGTCCAGGCTTGAGCGTTAATTTCCTGCGCATCAACGCAAGAGACGCATTGACGCTCGCCCCGAACGCCACGTCGCAGCTTTGCTATGTCATCAGCGGGGCCGGCAGCGTGACGCAGGGCGAGACCCGCTTCCCGTTCGCGCAAGGCGATTTCTTTACCCTGCCGGGCGGCGATGATGCTGTGCTGTCCGCCAACGCGACGGCCACGCTCTATTACGTCAACGACGCGCCGCTGCTCACCTATCTGGGTACGACCGGCGTCCAGGCGCGCTTTGCGCCGACGCTCTATCCGGCCGCCCAGGCGCAGGCAGAATTGCGCAAGGTCGCGGAAGAAGCCAATGCGGGGCGCCGCAACCGCATCAGCGTGCTGATGGGCAATGTCAACTTCCCGCAAACGCGAACGGTCACGCACGTGCTATGGGCCATGTTCGGCATAGTTCCACCCAACTCGATTCAGAAGCCGCACCGCCACCAGTCGATCGCACTTGACTTCATCGCTGGGGGCGCCCCGGGCGTCTATACGCTTGTGGGTACCGAACTGGACGAGAACGGCAATATCGTGGATCCGACCCGCGTCGATTGGGAAGCCGGGATGGCGTTCGTCACGCCGCCGGGATACTGGCATGCGCATTTCAATGAAACGAACGAAAACGCTTATGTGATTCCGATCCAGGATGCCGGCTTGCAGACCTGGCTGCGCACGCTCGACATCCGCTTTGCGCGTTAAGGCTGAAGCTCCAGTGCGAGTCCGTCGTCCCAGTACGGGGGCTCGCCGATCGCCTCTGCATAGAAGTCGACAAACGAGCGCACCTTCGACGAGACGATCTTCTTCGGCGGATAGACCGCCCAGATAGCCGGTTCGGCCTTGCCTGTGCGTGCTTCCCATTCGGGGAGGGCGTGGATCAGCCTCCCTTCGCGTACGGCTGTGCCCGCGAGCCAGGTCGGCAGGAGGGCGATACCGCATCCCGAAAGCGCGAGGTCGAGCACAGCCTCGGAGTCGTTTCCGCGCAACCGGCCTTTCAATCCGACGAGTGTCTGCTCCAGGGCAGCTTTGGGACTTCCCGTGCGGGTGAGAAACCACTTGTCAGCGGGTGGCAGCGACAGGCGGAGTGATTCGTGAGCCTCAAGATCAGCAGGGACGGACGGCATACCGTTTCGATCGAAATATTTCGGACTGCCGCAGACGATCCGCCGATGGGGTGCGAGACGTCTGGCCATTAATGAAGAATCGGACAAGACGCCGATGCGAATGGCTAAGTCAATCCCGGCATCGATCATGTTCAGGGTCTCGCCGGTCAGCACGAGGTCGAGGTCAATGTCCGGGTACCGGGTCATGAATGCTGGCAGGTGCGGCACGACATGCCGCCGCCCGAATGCGGATGGCATCGTCACGCGCAGCAGGCCCTGCGGCGTGCTATTCAAGGACGACGTGGCCTGCCGGGCGTCGTCGAGTGCTTCGAGTGCCAGGATCGCGCGCTCACGAAATACCCTGCCGCCCTCTGTCAGCACCAGACCCCGTGTCGAGCGATTGAAGAGGGCGATGCCGAGATCCTTTTCGAGGTCGCTCACATACCGCGAGATGGTCGAGGTCTTGACCGTCATTTCACGCGCAGCTTTGCTGAAGCTCTGCAGTTCCGCCGCACGGACGAAAGCGTGTACCGCTGAAAAATAGTCCATTTTTTGGGGTGCAAATCGAACTTGCTGGAACAGGCCCGGTTCGCACGCCATTGCGTGGCTCAATGAAACGGGCATGGTCCGCTGGCACTGCGCCACGCGACGCGCTCCGGGACGGCAAGTGCGCTCATTGTATCGCGCCCGCCTGGCGTAGTGCGTCCGCTGCAGACGTGTTGTGTTGCGCGAGGGCCATTTGCAGCGCGGTCCCTCCGCGCGCATCGACGTGGTTGACGTTCGCACCGTGCGCCACGATTGTCGTAGGCGCTGAGAATGAGCGCCGTGTAGCCCTCAGCCGTCTTCGTTTCGAGGGGAAAATGGGCGTCGACCAACAACGCTAAGTAATCCTATGTGATTAGGACAATGAAACGATCGTGGCGAGAAGCGTGTGATGTCGGCTAAGTGGGCTGCGTGCCTGCTAGCGGCTTCACGGCTGACTGTGCTGCCCGGGGGTACGCGTTTTTATCGAACCGTCTGTTCTGGCGCTTAACGGTTGACCATCCGCTTGGGCAGCGTCAGGGCAAGCGCGCCCACTAAAAACATGCTGATCGCGAGTGAGATCACGGCCAGTAGCGTCGAATGGGTCGCGTCGATGATCCCGCCGATCAGGTACGGACTGACAAACCCGGCAAGATTGCCCACCGAATTGATCACTGCGATTCCTGAAGCGGCCGCGGCACCGGTCAGCATTGCGGTCGGCAGCACCCAGAACTGTGTCATGGTGACTAACACAGCTGCCGTCGCTACCGTAAGTGCGATTGTGGCGAGCATTGCCTCGTGCATGAATACGGCGCTTGCGATCCAGCCTAGCGTGCCTGCCAATGCCGGGATCGTGATATGCCAACGCCGTTCCTGGTGTGCATCGGAGTGGCGGCTCACGAGCAGCATGGCAACCACCGCAACGGCATAGGGCAGCGCCGTAAGCAGCCCCACACTGAGTGGATTGCTGACGCCGGTGTTCCTGATCAGCGTCGGCAAATAGAAACCCACACCGTATAGGCCCATCATGTTGAAAAAATACAGCATGCACATCAACCAGACACGCGGGTTGGTGAAACCGTCGCGCGTCCTGTGCGACCGTACGCCCTGGCGGTCGTCTGCCAGGTTGCGCGCAAGCAGCGCTTTTTCATTAGCGCTGAGCCAGCGTGCGCTCTCGACGTTGTTATCCAGAAAGAGAAGCACGACAATCCCCATCACCAGTGATGGAATTGCTTCTATCAGGAACAGCCACTGCCAGCCGGCCAGATTGTGTGCGCCGGAAACTGAATTCATGATCCAGCCGGACAGCGGAGCACCCACCACTCCAGCAATGGGAATTCCGGTGATGAATAGCGCGAGAATGTTTGCACGCCGGCGCGCCGGGTACCAGTACGTCAAATACAGGATCACGCCAGGGAACAGACCCGCTTCAGCGAGACCCAACACGAAGCGCAGCGCGTAGAACATCGTCGGCGTTTTGACGAACAGGGTCACTGCCGAGACGATGGACCACGTGATCATCACACGCGCAATCCAGAGTCGCGCCCCGACGCGATGCAACAGTATGTTGCTCGGCACCTCGAAAAGGAAATATCCGAGAAAGAAGATTCCGGCGCCCAGCCCATAAACCGTTTCGCTAAACTTCAGATCCGCGAGCATCTGGATCTTCGCAAAGCCGACGTTGACGCGGTCGAGATAGGCAACCACGTAGCACATGAACAGCAACGGTACGATACGCCGCGTCACCTTTTCGTATATCGAATCGTCATCCATGGCCGAAGATGCTGCGTCTGACGCGAGTATCCCGTTAGCCCGTACCATGCTGTTTCCTTGAACCGAGTAATGCCATTGACAGGTATAGATGCTCCGACCGAATTGCCAGGCATGCACCGCGCTAAAGCAAAGCAGAGTAGGGGTTGGCGAAGCATTGCGAAAGTTACCCGTTACGCAAAACAGTTGTGCGCAAAGGGGTTCGCGCCATTCAGATCAAGCTTGAACAGCGATGCGGGATCATTCAGGCGTCGCCTGACTTGCGATGCAATCGTTGCCGGCATCGGCGGTGCTTCGCCCAAAGCTTGCAAGCGCGGCCAGACCGAGCAGGGCGAGCGCACTGCCAAGCAGGAAATCGTCGGGGACACCGACCGAGTCAACGATGGTCCCACCCACCAGAGAACCCACCGCGATGGCGACCTGAATGATGCTGACAAATAGCGCCGAGCCCGCCTCCGGCAGATCGGGGGTCGCGCGCTGAATCCACACGCTGAAACAAAGCGGCAGCGCGCCGAATGAAATTCCCCAGGCGAGCACGTCAACCGTGATCGCCAGTTGCGAGTGCCTTAGCAAAGGCATCGACAAAAGTGCGAACATCAACAGCGACACCATGGTCGCGAGAGATGCCTTCAGACTTCGGTTGACCGTGCTCGAAACGATGAAGTTGGAGAAGAAGCCAATGATGCCGAACCCCAGCAGCAACCAGGTAATGGTCGACATGCTGAAACTGGCGTTATGCAGCAGAAACGGCGTGATGTAGGTATAAGAACAGAAGTGAGCGCCGAACACGAGCGCCACCATCAGCATGCTTCTACGCGGATAAGGGCGCCGTATCAGCGAGACCAGGTCGGCAAACCGCAGCGCCGCACTCGATGGCAAGGACGGTACCAGCAACAGTTGCGCGACGAACGCGACAGCAACCAGCACACCGGTGGCCATGAAGGAAAAGCGCCAGGATGAGAAGCCGGCGATCAACGTACCAAGAGGCACGCCAATCACCGTAGCGCACGTCACGCCGGTCAATATCATCGCGGTTGCCCTGGCCGCATCTTTGGGCTGTACGAGCCGCCCAGCAGCGGCAATCGCCAACGTCCAGAAGCCTCCCAATGCGGCCCCCAGCAGCGCGCGACCTATCAGCATGACGGCGAAATTGGGTGCGAAGGCCGATAACAGATTGGACGCCAGCAACAGTCCCGTTAGCAACAGGAAGACATGACGGCGGTCCATACGTCCCGCTCCCAGCATGAGCCCTGGCGCGGAGACAGCAGCAATGACACCAGGTACGGTGACCATCAGTCCAGCGGTGCCCGGCAGGACGTCCAGTTCTTTGGCGACGTGCGGCAATAAACCGACCGGCAGAAACTCCGTGGTGACGAAGGCAAATGCACCCAGCGCTACGGCCCCGACGGAAAGCCATTGGCGTAAAGACGACGAATCACCGTTCTCCGGCGCGGGCATGCCCGCCGGCAGATTGCTCTCTACCAACATAGTATTGTTTGTCCCTTGCGGACACTGATTGAAGTGATGCGGATTTGCGGTGCAAATCCAACGCATCATCGGGTTCTGATGAAAACGCCTGGCGTCAGGCGTCCGGGGTGCTGTCTTGAATGACGCACCACCATACCATTGCATTATTTCCCTTGCCGATGCGCTGCCAAAGGCATGACTTGGGGTAGGGGTACTAGAGGGTGAAGCGAGTGTGGGTGAGATCCTCGCACACCTGCCACAAGCGCGCGGCGTTGGCGGTATTGCCTGCCTGGGCGGCAACGTTCGCTTCGCCGACGCTGCTGCCGCGTGCCTCCAGCCATCCTTGCGGACCATAGTAGCCGCCGTCGCGGACATTGGCTGCAGTGGCCGCATAGAGAGTGGGCAGGGCGCCTGCATCATCGGTGTTGAACATGGCGCCGATGACAACCCCCAGGAGGTCTCGCGCCGCTCTCGAGATGGCGGAGCGATCGCCACCGCGAAACAGATTCGTCTTCGCGACGCCGGGATGAGCGGCGACTGACATCACGCGCGAGTTTGCTGCGCGCAAACGACGGTCGAGTTCAAAAGCAAACATCAGATCCGCGAGCTTGGACTGCCGGTAGGCTTGCATCGGCGAATACTGCCTCGTGGATTGCAGGTCGTTGAAGTCGATCTGGCCTTGTTTGTGTGCGATCGAAGCGATCGTGACCACACGCGGCCGGTCGGACGATCCGGTCGCGGCCTGTTCCAGCGCGGGCATCAGGAGCGCGGTCAACGCGAAGTGGCCAAGCACGTTGGTGCCAAACTGCAGCTCGAAACCGTCGGCGGTTTCGAGGCGCTTCGGCGGCGCCATGACGCCCGCGTTGTTGACGAGAATATGAAGCGGGCGTTGCGCGGCGAGTTCCTGCTGCGCGAACTGATGCACTGACGCGAGGCTGGCGAGATCGACAAGCGCCAGTTCGGCGTGCGCTCCGGGTGCGTCGGCGTTCAGACGGGCTAACGCATCCTCACCGCGCTGTTGGTCGCGGCATGCCAATATCACCTGCGCACCTTTGCGAGCCAGCATCAATGCTGCGTGGTAGCCGATCCCGCTGTTCGCTCCAGTGATGAGAATGCGTTTGCCGGCCTGCGATGCAATGTCGGCGGTGGTCCACGGTGTATTCATATCGATCCGCGCAGGGTAGTGGGACTCAACATTGAGACTACCACTAGTCGGAAATAAAAAAGTCCCGCGTAAGACGGGCGGGGCAAATCGATACCAAGGCACTCTGCAAGATGCACGTGTGCCGGCAAATCTCCCCAATCGCGGCTATGATTTGATGCGGCGATCGGCGCCGAAACCCTCCAGGAGACTACCCACATGATCCATGTCTTTGCTACGATCACCGCCCACCCCGGCCAGCGTGAAGCCGTGCTGGCACTCTTTAACGCGAACCGTCCGGCGGTGCTGGCGGAAGCGGGATGCATCAGTTACGAGGCGGTCGTCGACGTCCCCGACTTCGGCGGATTTCAGACACCGCTCGGCAACGACACGTTTGCTGTCGTCGAACGATGGGAAAGCGCGGAAGCGTTGAAGGCGCACGCGGCCGCGCCGCACATGGCCGAATATGCGGGCAAGACTCGCTCGCTGCTCGCGAGCCGCGTCATCAATGTGCTGCACGCGTATTGATTGCGCGATTGACCTGCGCTTAACGAGGCAGCGTCGACAGATACGCAGCTGCGGCTTCGATCTGCGCATCAGTCAAATGCGCCGCGACCGCAGTCATTGACCCAGGCTTGGCGGCGCCGCTCTTCGCGCGCGCCTGAAACTCATGCAAACGCGCGACTGTGAAACTCGCAGGCTGACCCGCAATGCTGGGAAAGCGCGCGCCATTGCCGGTTCCACCGGCTGCGTGGCAAGAGAAACAGGCGGCGAGGCCAGTGCCGCCACCCATTTGCGCGAGTTGCCGTCCAGCTTCCGCCTGCGCGGCTTGTGGAGGCTCCGCGGCATGCGCGAGCGGTGGCTTCTGTGTAGCAAAGTATTGGGCCAGGTCGTGCATGTCGCTGTCGGACAGATTGTGCGCGACGGCTTGCATGACCGGGCTTGCACGGGTGCCATCCTTGAACATCGCTAACGCGTGCGCCATGTAGTCGGCGTTCTGTCCTGCGAGTCTGGGGATTGCAGATGCCGGCGAGCCTTCTCCCGCGGTGCCGTGGCACGCGGCACATGTCGCTACGAGGCCGCTGTGGGGATCGGAAGCAGGCGAAGATGCTGCGAAGGCGCGTGAGGCACCGAGCAGATTCAGGCCTGCGACTAGCGTGATTGCAGCAAACGCGCGAACGGATACTGCAGATGTCTTGCGCGTTGAATCCGCATGCGGCGAGACGGCGTACGAAAGCACATTGACGATGCGACGGAGCGGGTGACCTTGCCGGTCATGCGGGCGGGCGGACCGCTTCGAGGGGGTGATGCACGGCATGGGATATCTTGCACTGGAGACGGGGGAGATTCATTATTTCCGAGGTCCCCAGCGCAGGTATAGTTGGATGTTTCGATTGCCTCTATTGAGGATTCCTATAGAGCGCCATTAATTGAATCTCAGCGTGTCACTGTCCGCTCGATCTGGCAATTTCCGCTTCGTAACGGGCCTTCGTTTCGGCGTTGGGCGGATAGAGGCCGGGTAGTGCGGCGCCGCTGTTGACCTCTTGCAGCACCCATTCCTCAAAGCGTTCCTTGCGCGCGGCGAGTTCGACCACTTCTTCGAGCAATGCCGCGGGAATCAGAACGGCGCCGTCGGTATCGGCCACCACGACGTCATTGGGAAATACCGCTACGCCGCCGCAAGCGACCGGGTCTTGCCAGCCGACAAAGGTCAGCGCGGCCACCGACGCGGGGGCCGCCGTGCCGCGACACCAGACCGGCAGACCAGTGTCGACCACGCCGACCACGTCGCGCACCACGCCATCCGTGATCAGCGCTGCGACCCCGCGCTTGTGCATCCGGGCGCACAGGATGTCGCCAAAGATTCCCGCATCCGTGACGCCCATTGCGTCGACCACGGTAATGCACCCCGCCGGCATCGCTTCAATGGCAGCACGCGTCGAAATCGGCGAGGCCCACGACGCGGGTGTCGCGAGGTCTTCGCGCGCCGGCACGAAACGCAGCGTGAACGCCCGTCCCACCTGGCGCTGCTGGTTGCCGGTCAGCGGTGCGGGACCGCGCATCCAGATCTTGCGTATGCCTTTTTCCAGCAGAACCGTCGACAGGGTCGCGGTGGTGATGCCGGCTAAGGCGCTGGCAATGTCGGGATGCAGAGGGAGTGTTTCGGTAGTCATGAAAAATTAATCCGTAATCAGGCTCGTGAGGCGGGTTAGATACTGGCGATCAGGCCGCCATCGACGCGAATCACCGAACCGGTGACGTAAGCGGCTTGCACGCTCGCGAGAAACGTCACTACCGCGGCATATTCGCGGGGATCGCCGTAACGTCCAACGGGGATCGTTGCGACGCTCTCGGCGCTCACTTCGTCGACGCTTCGGCCTTCGCGCTTCGCTTTCTGCTCGTCGAGGAAGGTGATGCGCGGCGTGGCGATACGGCCCGGCAGCACGATGTTCGTGGTGATGCCATCGCGGCCCACTTCGCGTGCCAGCGTCTTGGACCAGCCCACCAGCGACATGCGCAGCGCATTCGAAATACCAAGCCCGGCAATCGGCGCAACTACGCCGGACGAAGTACTGGTGATCACGCGCCCCCATTTGCGATGACGCATGCCTGGCAACACCTTGTCGGTGATCGCGATCACCGACAGCACCATCGATTCGAAGCTTTTGCTCCACAACTCCACAGACTGTCCGGCCGCCGGCGTGGGCGGCGGTCCGCCTGTGTTGTTGACGAGAATGTCGACACCGCCAAAGGTGTCGTCAATGGCCTGCATCCGGCTCTCGATGACACTCAGGTCGGACAGGTCCCATTGCAGGGGCAGTGCCGTGGCGCCTGCCGCCTCGATGTCCGCCACGGTTTGCGACAACGCGTCTGCATTGATATCGGCGACGGCGATACGGGCGCCTTCAGCGGCAAGCGCTCGCGCAATGCTGCTGCCCAATCCTCCTGCCGCGCCGAACACGAGCGCGGTCTTTCCAGCAATTCCCAGATCCAAAATTCGACTCCAAAAGAGGGGCAACGATGGAGCGGTCGGCTTGATAGCGGACGGCCCGATGCCGGGTTAGTATAGGCAACTAGAAGTTCGATATGAAACCGAGAATTTTTGACCTGAGCATGGAAAAGTTCGATACATGATTCGCTATCTCCGAACCTTCGTCGTTGCGGCGGAAACCGAATCGTTTTCGGCGGCCGGCAACCAGCTTGGCCTGACGCAATCGGCTGTCAGCACGCAGATCCGGCGCCTCGAGGAGGAGTTGGGCTATGCGCTGTTCGATCGCACGGGCAAGTCGGTCACGCTTAGCGATGAGGGCCGCGAAGTGCTCGAACAGGCGGCGCACATTCTTGAATCGTTCGAGGGCCTGAAGCAGAACCCGCGTAGTGCGGGAAGAGGGCCTGTCAGCCTGGGGGCGATCGCCACGGTTCAACACAGCTTCCTGCCGAAGGCGCTGCTGCGCTTCCGGCAGGAGCAACCGGTGGCGCAGATCAATATCATCCCCGGCACGTCGATCCAGTTGCTGACGCGGATCGACTCGCACGAACTGGATGTCGCGGTGATGGTCAAGCCCCGGCTTGGCTTGCCCGCTGACCTTAAGTGGCTTCCGTTGATACAGGAACGCTACGTGGGCGTGGCGCCAGAAGGTTCGCCGGACGACCTGGCCAAGCTCTTTCGCGAACGGCCCTTCATCCGCTATGACCGCCGTTCGCACGGCGGCCATCTGGTGGACCAGTTTCTGAAGCGTCAAGGTTTGTGGACTATGGACAGCATGGAAGTGGATGAACCGGCCGCAATCCTGAAGATGGTGAGCGAAGGATTGGGATGTTCGATCATTCCGGGCGAACTGGTCCCCGTGGCGCACACTGCGGGGATCATGGTGATTCCCCTGCCGGGCAGGCCGCTCGCGCGCGAGATCGGCATTCTCGTCAGGCTGGCGGCGATGAACCGGCAGCCGATCGCGGCGCTGATCGACAGCCTGGCTGCTGAAGCGCAGGCTATCGAGCGGGATCGGGGCTGATCACAGCGGGCGACGCGGCATCGGAGCAGCAAGGGCTGCCGTTGGTCCGCAGTTTTTACTGCGTTTTGCCGGGTTGCCCTGTCGTTGCGACGAGTTCCGGCGTAGCCGCCACCTGAGCGAGTTCATCGCTCGACCACCCGCCGCCGAGCGCATCGAGCAGTTGCACGTTGGCGCTTAGCTGGCGCGTCTGGATGTCGAGCACGCTGCGCTGTGCGTCGAGTTGAACCGTCTGCGCCTGCACCACGTCGAGGTAGCCCACGGTGCCCTGTTTGTACTGTTGCAGCGCGAGGTCCACTGAGGTCTGCGCGGCGGCCGCGGCGTCCCGTTGCTGGCCAAGCGCCGTTCCCAGATACGACAGCAGCGCCAGGTTGTCCTCGACCTGCTGGAAGGCGGTCAGCACTACGCCGCGATAACGGTCGCCGGCCTCTTCGGTGGCGGCCTTGGCGGCATCCAGTTGCGCACGGCGCAAGCCGCCGTCGAAGACGTATTGCACGAGCTGCGGCCCGATGGCCCAGAACAGATTCGGTGCACTAACCAGTCCCGAGTAGGCGGCGCTTTGCACACCGCCTTGCAAGGTCAGCCCGATGTTCGGGAAGTAAGCGGCACGCGCGACGCCAATTTTTGCGTTGGCTTCGGCGACCCGGCGTTCCGCTGCGGCCACGTCAGGGCGCCGTTGCAGCAGTGTGGAGGGCAGGTCGGTCGGAATCGCCGGCAATGCGATGGCGGCGGTCTGTTGTGGCAGGCTGAATTCGGCCGCGGAGGTGCCCACCAGCACCGCGATCGCATGCTCCATCAGCGCGCGCTGCGCAAGGTTCTGCGACAACTGCGACTGTGCCGAGGACAACTGCGTCTGCGCGCGCGAAACGTCCAGACCCGAGACGATGCCGTGGCTGTGCAAGGTCTGCGTGAGTTGCAGGGCCTTCGCGAAGGCCGTCTCGGTCGCGTTCAGCAGGTCGGTTTGCTGGTCGAGACCACGCAGGCGGATATAGCTGTCCGCCAGTTCGACCTCGAGGCTCAGCTTCACCGACGCCAGATCGGCCTTGGTTGCTTGCGCCTCGTCCTTGCCGGCCAGCACGGAGTCGCGCACGCGGCCCCACAGATCGAGGTTGTAGTTGACCTGCGCACCGAGCGTCACGGAGTTGTAGTCGGCGGGCCCGTTGCCGCGCAACGGTGCGGTGTCGGACTGGCGTTCGCGCAACGGTACGGCGTTCGCGCTCACGGTCGGGTACAGCCCGGACTCGACTTGCGCCACGAATGCCTGCGCCTGCGCGTAGTGTGCGTAGGCCGCGCGCAAATCCGTGTTGTTGGCGAGCAGGCGCGTTTCCAGATCGTCGAGCTGCGTGTCGTCGTACATCTTCCACCAGCCGTTGCGGTCTATCTGGTCGGCGGGCTGCGCACTCGTCCAGGGGCCATACGTCTTGTACTGCGCGGCGACCGGGGTGGCCGGAACATCGTACTTCGGCGCGAGCGAGCAGGCGGCGAGCGCGGCGACGCTCGCCAGTACCGCCGGAAGACGCATTGGAGGAAGCGCGGGAAGCCGGACGCTGCGTCGAACCTTAACCATGTGCTGTCGCCTTCTTGTCCGCAACCGTTACGACCTGCACGCTGTCGCCGTCGCTGAGGCCGTCGGGCGGGGTATCGATGATGCGATCGGTCGCAGCGAGACCTGAACCGATTTCCACGGAGTCGCCCAGATCGCGGGCGATCTTCACCGGCTTGAAGTGCACGTGATTGTCCTGGTCGAGCGTGGCGATCACCACGCCGCGGCTGTCGAAGACCACTGCGCTGGCCGGCACGCGTACCGCGTCCGAGGCAACCGGCAAGGTGAACTTGAGGCTGGCGAAGCCGCCCGGCAGCAGCTTGCCGTCGGCATTGTCCACCAGCAGCTGAACCAGCGTCGTGCCGGAATTCGAGTTGACCGAGTCCGCCGCGGCGATCACGTGCGCGGTGAACTGCTGGTCCGGATACTCGGGAACGGTCAGCGTTGCGGTGGTGCCGTTGTGGATGGCCGGTGCATAGTTCTGCGGCACCTGCACGTACACGCGCAACTGCTTGACTTCGGAAACCTCGAACAGCTCCTGGCCCACGCCGCCGCTGCCTGCATTGATCAGTGCGCCGACGTCGGTATCGCGCGCGGTCACCACGCCGTCGAACGGCGCCACGATGCGCGCGAAGGCCTTGGTGGCGACGAGGCGATCGACGTTGGCCTTCGCCGCGGCGACAATCGCGGCCTTCGCCGTGTAGTCGGCCGTGCGTTGATCGACGTCCTGCTGCGCAACGGAATCCGTGCCGCGCAGTGCTTCCCAGCGCTTTGCAGTAGTGCCAGCGACTACGGCATTCGCCTGCGCGCTCTGCAGATCCGCGCGCGCCTGCAGCAACTGCTGATCGAGTTCGGGCGTTTCGATTTCGGCGAGTTGCTGGCCAGCTTTGACGCGTGTGCCGATATCCACATTCCACGATTTCAGATACCCGCTTACCTGCGCGAAAATCGGCGCCCGGGTAAACGCTTCGAGGCGCGAGGGCAGTTGCAGCGACGGACCGTTGGCATCGCGGATCGGCTGGATGACGCTCACGCTCGGTACGGCCTGGGCATCGGTCCAGGTCTTCAGCTTGTGAGCGTCGTCGGCTCTCAGCACGAGACCGGCGGCGACAATGCCGAGCGCAACCAGCAGCGCGACCACGCCGGCTATGCGCAGCGGACGGCGCGAGGGCGGATTAACGGGGAAAGCGGAATCAGACGACATGAGCAGGATCTCCCGAGGCGGGTGCCGGGTTGGACGCACGCCCTGGGCGCGCGTGCACGATACAAAAAATGACGGGGACGAGGAACAGCGATGCGGTGGTAGCGAACAGCAGCCCACCGATCACGGCGCGGCCAAGCGGTGCGTTCTGTTCGCCGCCTTCGCCGAGTGCGAGTGCCATCGGCGCCATGCCGATGATCATCGACAGTGCGGTCATCAGCACCGGACGGAAACGCGTGAAGCCCGCTTCGAGCGCGGCCTTGAACGGATCGCCGTGCTCGGCGAGACGTTCGCGGCAGAAACTGACCACGAGAATCGAGTTGGCCGTGGCCACCCCCATACACATGATGGCGCCGGTTAGCGCGGGCACCGAGAGCGTGGTGTGGGTCGCAAACAGCATCCAGACAATGCCGGCCAGTGCGGCCGGCAATGCCGTGACGATCACGAACGGGTCGGCCCACGACTGGAAGTTGATGACGATCAGCAGATAGATCAGCACCACCGCACCCAGCAGCCCGAACAGCATGCCGGTGAAGGCGCTGTTCATGGTCTGCACCTGACCGAGCAGCGCGACCGACGAGCCCTTGGGCAAGGTGCTGGCGTTGTCGTGCACGATCTTCTGGATGTCGGCCGCCACGGCGCCGAGATCGCGGTCCTGGGTGGTCGCGAAGATCTCGACCATCGGCTGGATGTTGTACTGGCTGACCACTTCGTTGGTGCTGGTGCGTTGCACCGTCGCCAGGCCGCCGAGGATCTGCGAGGTGCTGCCGCCGCGCGCGGTGATCGGCAGGTTTTGTAGCGCGGCAAGCGAATCGAGGCTGTATTGCGGCGTCTGCATCACGATCGGATACGAAATCCCGTTCGCGTTGTTCAACCAGAACGTCGGCGCGACCTGGCTCGAGCCGGCAAGGTTCACCACCATGCTGTTGGTCACGTCGCTCTCGCTGATGCCGACCAGTTGCGCGCGCGTACGGTCCACGTCGACGTTGAAGGTCGGATTGGCATGCGACTGCGCAATGCGCGCATCGACCACGCCCGGCACGTCGCGCACGAGGCGCAGCAGATGGTCCGCGTACGCGAAGTTGGCGTCCAGGTTATTGCCTCGGACCTGCAGATCGATAGGTGCGGGCGAGCCGAAGTTCAGAATCTGGCTGATGATGTCGGCCGGCGGGAACGAGAACGTCACGCCGGGAAATTCGCGCGGCAAGCGCTCGCGCATGAGGCGGACGTACTCGGCGGTCGGCGCGTGGCCTTCGTTGAGCGCGATCTGGATGTCGCCGTCCTGCGAGCCGACCGTGCCGGTGTTGTTGTAGGCGGTATTGATACCGCTCACCGGCAGACCCATGTTGTCGACCACGGCGCCGAGGTCAGCCGGCGGAATGATCTGGCGGACGGCCCCTTCGACATTGGCAAAGATCTGCGCAGTCTTTTCGACCCGAACCCCGACCGGCGCGCGCACGTGCATGAGGATCTGTCCGGCATCCACCGACGGGAAAAAATTGCGGCCGAGAAACGGCACCAGCGCGAACGACACCAGCACAAAGCCGAGGAAGCCGATGACGAACGGACGCCGATGGTTCAGCGCGAGTTCGAGCAGGCCGTGATAACCGGAACGCACCTTTTCGAAGCGCGCTTCGAAGCCGCGCTGGAAACGTCCGAGCGGACCCGGACTCTTTGCCTCATGGCCATGTTCGCCTTGCACGTGCTGCTTGAGCAGGTACTTGGCCATGGTCGGCACCAGCGTTCTCGACAGGATGAACGACGAGATCATCGCGAAGATCACCGCTTCGGCCATCGGCACGAACAGGAAGCGTGCGACACCATCGAGGAAGAACATCGGCACGAACACAATGCAGATACAGAGCAGCGAGACGAACGCGGGCGTCACGATCTGCGCGGCGCCGTCGAGAATCGCGGTCTCCACCTCTTTGCCATGCTCGAGGTGCCAGTTGATGTTTTCAATGGTAACGGTCGCATCGTCGACGAGAATCCCCACCGCGAGTGCGAGGCCGCCCAGCGTCATGATGTTCAGCGTCTCGCCGAGCGCGGACAGGGTGGCGATGGAACCGAGAATGGCGAGCGGAATCGAGGTGGCGATGATGATCGTCGAGCGCCAGCTGCCGAGAAACAGCAGAATCATCAGGCTCGTCAGCACGGCGGCAATCACGCCTTCGCGCGCCACGCCGCTGATGGCGGCGCGCACGAAGATCGACTGGTCGCCGATCGCATCGATCTGCAGGTTATCGGGCCACGAGGCCTTGCCTGCGGCGACCTGTGCCTTGATGCCGGAGATGATCCCCAGCGTCGACACCGAGCCGTTCTTGAGCACCGACATCAGCACCGAACGTTTGCCGTTTACGTGCACGATATTGGTCTGCGGCGGGCTGCCGTCGCGCACGTTCGCCACATCGCGTATATAGACGGTCGTGCCGTTGACGGCCTTGATCGGCAGATCGCCCAAGGCCTTGATCTGCGACGGCGCGTCGTTCAGTTGCAGCGTGTATTCGTAGTCGCCGATTTTCTCCGTGCCGACCGGCGTGATCAGATTCTGGCCAGCCAGTGCATTGGCCACGTCCTGGGCAGACAGGCCGCGCGCCTGCATCGCGGCCGGGTCGACGTCGATCTGCACTTCACGTGTCTTGCCGCCGAACGGGTAGGGGATGGCGGCCCCTGCGACGGTAGTGAGGACCGGGCGCACTGCGTTCAAACCGAGGTCGCCGAGATTCTGTTCGGTCAGTCCTTTACCCGACAGCGCTAGCTGGATGATCGGCACCGTCGAGGCGTTGTAGTTCAGGATCAGCGGCGGCGTGGTGCCTGGCGGCAACTGCCGCAACTGCGTTTGCGCAACCGCGGTCACCTGCGCATTGGCCGTACTGATATTGACGCCCGGCTGGAAGAAGATCTTAATGATCCCGAAGCCTGCGACCGATTCCGCCTCGATATGCTGGACGTCGTTCACGGTGGTCGTCAACGTGCGTTCGAATGGCGAGGTGATGCGGCCGACCATCTGGTCCGGCGGCAGGCCCGTGTATTGCCACACCACGCTGATGACCGGAATCCTGATGTCGGGGAAGATGTCGGTCGGCGTCTTGACGGCCGACAACGGACCGATGATCAGGATAAAGATCGCGAGTACGACGAAAGTGTAGGGTCGCCTAAGGGCAATGCGGACTAGGCCGAGCATGACAATTCCAGGACTTGGAAAAACGTAGAGGTGGTTTGCAATTTATTAAGCGCTTGCGCAATGAAACCTAAAGCGCGAATGTACACAAGGCCCGGGAATTCTGCTGAACGTCAAAAACGCATTGCAGGTTTCTGAACGCCGCTAACCGGGCCATTGCTCTCGCCGGCCTGTCGCGCAAAAATGCCGCGATGACCGGCGCAGACCAGCACCTTTCCCCCTGCGCGCCGGAGAGCCGACGCAGAGTACCGGGCGAGAAGGCGTTATATAAGAGACGGTTTTCGCAAAACAGTCATGCACGAAACGGCAAGAAAACGCTTAGCCTTTTTGCGGTGCCGCTGTTTCGATAGTCACTTCGCCGCGCAACGCGAACTGTTCCATCACCGGCGCGTCGGGCCGGGCATCGGTGACGAGCGTCCAGTCGCGCTCGAGGGGAGTCCAGTGCTGCTGGTTCGCGCGGTCCAGTTTGTTCGACGTCACCAGCACGAAGACATGGGCGGCCTGCCTGATGATGCACTCCTTCAGATAAGCCTGCTCGGCGCTCGCCTCACACAGTCCGCGACCGGCGACGACGCCGTCGGCCCCGAGAAACGCCTTGTCTACCGAGACGCGGCTCAAGGCGAGCTGCGCAAGCGGCCCCAGCGTGCTCATGCTGGTGGGACGCAGATCGCCGCCTATCAGCGTGACAGGCACCTCGCTTGCCGCCAGCAGGTTGACTGCCAGCAGGTTATTGGTGACGACGCGGATGTTGCGGCGGCCGGCCAGCAGTCGCGCCACTTCGGCGGTGGTGGTGCCGCCGTCGAGAAAAATCGTGTCGCCGTCGTGAACGTGGTTCGCTGCGAGCTGGGCGATCGCAGCCTTTTGCTCGCGAAAACTTTCGCGCCGGCTGTCGAGCGATTCCTCCGGCTCGTGCATGCCGATCGAAGCGGCAGCGCCACCGTACGTGCGCACGATGCGCCGCTCTTCTGCAAGCGCGCGCAGGTCGCGCCGCACCGTTGCTTCGGACATCCCGAAGTGTTCGCACAGCGCGCCGACATCGGTCATGCCGGACAGGACAGCCTGCAGCATCGCCTCGCGGCGGTTGGTAACTTTCATGTCTTCGCCACAAAAATGATCGATTCGGTCATTCTAGTCTTTGCCCGGCCATGCGGGCGAATCAGCAAAATCTTACTGGATTGAAGGGTTATTTGCATCCGGATTGCAGACGATGGCGCTGTGCCGTACACTCTGACTGATCGATGTAGTCAAAATAAATGATTGAATCGGTCAAACACGGACAGGAGACACCCATGGCCCAGATACCTATCAAGCGCGCAATTGAACGCGTCCCCGGCGGAATGATGATCGTCCCACTGCTGCTTGGCGCAGTCGTCGCGACCTTTCTTCCAGGCATGCCGAAGTTCTTCGGCTCGTTCACCAGTGCCTTGTTCACCGGTGCGTTGCCTATCCTTGCAGTGTTCTACGTCTGCATGGGCGCGGCGATCGACATCAAGGCCACACCATACCTGCTCAAGAAGGGCGGTGCGCTATTTGTGGCGAAGGTGGGGTCGGCGATCGTGGTAGGTATGGTGCTGGGGCATTTTCTCGGCGAGCAGCCGGTGCCGTCCGGACTGTTCGCCGGCATGTCGACGCTTGCCGTGGTGGCGGCAATGAACGACACGAACGGCGGCCTCTATATGGCGCTAATGGGTCAATATGGCAAATCTGAAGACGTGGGCGCGTACACCATCATGTCGCTCGAATCGGGGCCGTTCCTCACCATGGTCACCCTGGGCGTGGCGGGACTCTCGGCGTTTCCATGGCAAACGCTGGTGGGCAGCATCCTGCCGCTCGTGGCGGGCATGCTGCTCGGCAATCTCGACCGCGAAATGCGCGAATTTCTCGGGCGTGCGGTGCCGGTCATGATTCCGTTCTTTGCGCTCGCACTCGGCGCCAGTCTCGATCTGCACAAGGTCTGGCAGGCCGGTTTGCTGGGCATTGGTCTGGGCGTCGCCGTGGTGGTCGTAACGGGTATTCCGCTGTACCTGACTGATCGCCTGACAGGCGGCACGGGGGTGGCAGGCGTCGCCGCTGCGAATACGGCCGGCAATGGGGCGGCGGTGCCGGCCTTGATCGCCGCGGCCAATCCGGTCTATGCGGAGGCTGCGAAAAGCGCAACGCTGCTGGTGGCCGCCTGCGTGGTGGTGACGGCGATCCTCTCGCCGATCCTGACCGCGGCCGTCGCAAAGCGCGTAGCAAAGCGGGTAGCAAAAGGCACGAGTGAGAGCAAGGACACGAACCATTCGACAGCAGGAGCCAGGCGGTGAGTCATACGAGTCTTCTGATTCTTGCTGATGACCTGTCCGGCGCCGCGGACTGCGCGATCGCCTTTGCGGGCGCAGGAAGGCACACTGCTGTCACGCTGACGGCCACGCGCGCGATGAGCGGCGCGGACGTGGTCGCCGTGGATACCGACACGCGCCGGATGCCGCCAGCCGAGGCCGCGCATTGCGCCGGTGCGGCCTGGCAGGCGCAGCGCGCGCCGGGGCGCCGTTTGTACAAGAAGATCGACTCCACCTTGCGCGGCAACTGGGCTGCCGAAGTCGCGGCCTTGCAGCCGCTCGCCGGTCTCGCGATCGTGGCGCCCGCTTTTCCGGCCACCGGCCGCACGGTAGACGGCGGCAGAGTGTTCGTGCGCGGCGTGCCGCTCGGCGACACTGAGACCTGGAAACTCGAGCACGCCGGCCAGTCAGCCGATCTGTGGGCGATGCTGGAGTCGGCTGGCCTCACTACCGCATTGCTGGGCGTCGATGGGCTACGCGGTGAGCAGGAGTCCTTGCGTGCTGCGATCGCCAGTGTGGCGCAGAGCGGCACGAAGGCACTGATCGTCGACGCGCACACCGAAGCGGACCTGAGAGCGCTTGCACAAGCGACGCTCGCGCTGGAAGCGCCGTGCTTCTGGGTTGGCTCAGGTGGTCTTGCGCGTGAGCTTGCTGCATTGGACGAGCTCTTCTCCGCTGTACCCGTTGACGCTGCCGAAGCGCACCCCACCACGCACGCTCGTGATGGCGCCGTGCTGATTCTGGTCGGCAGCCTGTCGGCGGTGTCCGCGCAACAGTGTGCGATGCTGCGCGAACGTGCGGGTGTCGACGAGGTGATCGTGCCGCCCGCGGTGTTGCGCGATGGCGCGCTCCACCCGCGGTGGGCAGCGTGGCAGAGCCGCATTGCCGGATACCTCGCTGGCCGCACCGATCTGCTGGCGCGAATTGGCCGCGACGACGCGTTTGATCCGGCCGAAGGCGCCCAATTGTCCGCGGCGCTCGCGGCACTCGTCGCTCCGTGCTTTGAGCATCTCGGCGGCCTGATCGTCACCGGCGGCGAGACCGCGCGCGCCATGCTCGGTGCGGTTGGGATCGAAAGCCTTCGCTTGCTCTCGGAAATCGAGCCGGGTGTGGCGGTTGCGCGTCCGCATGGGCATGAGCATCTTACGGTCGTCACTAAAGCCGGCGCGTTTGGCACCGAGCATGCGCTGTATGGCGCTTACGTTCATCTTCGAGGCCTCGCGGAAGTCACGCGCACGGACTCATGAATCATGGGCCTCATGGCCCACCAACGAACTCACTGAAACTCAGGCAGAACATGATGAGCAACTACCTTCCAGTCATCGGCATCACGATGGGCGATGCAGCCGGCGTGGGCCCCGAAGTCGTGGTCAAGAGCTTGACGCACGAATCGCTCTACCGGCAGTGCCGCCCGCTCGTGATCGGCGACGCGGGGCGTCTCGAAGAGGCCAACCGGATTGTCGGCGGCACGGCAAGCGTACGACGCATCGAGAAGGCCTCGGAGGCGCGCTATGAGCCTGGCATCATCAACTGCATCGATCTCGGCCTGATCCCTGCGGGCCTGCCGTTTGGCACGTTGTCTGCCGTTGCCGGCGACGCTGCCTATCGCTACATTGCGCGCGCCGTCGAGCTGGCCAAAAGCGGTGAGATCGACGCGATCTGCACGGCGCCGCTGAACAAGGAAGCCTTGCATGCGGGTGGCCACAAGTATCCCGGGCACACGGAGATGCTTGCGCACCTCACCGGCATCGACGAAGTGTCGATGATGCTCGTCGCGCCGCAATTGCGTGTGATTCACGTGACGACGCATATCGGCATCATCGACGCAATTCGCAAGATCGAACCGGGCCTCGTACAGCGCACGATCGAGCGGGGTCATGCCACGCTCGTCAAGGCGGGTATCGCCAATCCGCGCATTGCCGTGTGCGGCATCAATCCGCACGCGGGTGAGAACGGCCTGTTCGGCTATGGCGAGGAAGAAGAAAAGATCGTCCCCGCAGTGCAGCTTCTGCGCGAGCGCGGCTGGGACATCGAAGGACCGTTGCCCGCGGACACGCTGTTTTACCGCGCCGGCCGCGGCGACTTCGATCTGGTGGTCGCGATGTACCACGACCAGGGTCACGGCCCGGTGAAGGTGCTGGGCCTCGAGGCGGGCGTCAACGTAACGGTTGGCCTCGATGTGATCCGTACTTCGGTCGATCACGGCACCGCGTTCGATATTGCCGGTAAAGGCATCGCAGACGAACGCAGCATGCTCGAAGCATTGCGTCAGGGCGCTGAACTGGCTACCCGGCGCGCCTGAGATGACAGGCAGGATGAACGGTCGGCTCAAGCGCGCCCTGTAGCGCAGATAAGGATCTGTATCGAACCGGTAACCTGCGAAAGGGCGGTGCGCGCTACCGTGATTGTCTACGCAGAGCGTCGCGCCCCCACGGATTTTTAGGCCCACGAGGGGGCCCGCGCGTATGCGACGGATAAACCCTTGAGCGAAGCCAGAATCATTGTCTGATAGCAGGAAGTTGATCTACCGGCCGCGTGTCCGGCCCGGCAGGGCGGCGCGGTTGCTGCGAAAGTGTCTGCGACGTGCGTCGATCGTCTGGGTGGTGCGTGCGCCGCGCCTTGCGGCCATCGCCGCGGCGGTAGCCAGTCTTACCTGGTCTCAAGCGCACGCCCAGTTGAGCGGTGCGGCCGCGCAACCTCAATCGCTCGACGGCCCATGGGGCCTGCGCTTTGCGCCGCAACTCGAAGAGCATCTGCTGCGGCTCGGCCAGGCAGCGGTCGAATTCGGTCTTGGCGATATGGTCTACGGCGTGTCGGCCACCGGCATCGCGCTAAAGGGCCATGGCGAAATACGCGTGAACGCCACCGTCGTGAAGGGCGATGCCATCTATTACGACGAGGACACGGACGTGGCCGATGCATACGGCAACGTACATGTCGTAAGGAATGGCGACGTGTTCGTCGGCCCCGAGGCGCATCTGAGGATCGATGCGTCGGAGGGCTACATGACTGCACCGAAATATCACTTCAACCTGACGAACGGTTCCGGCAGCGCCGCGCGTATCGACATTGTCGACAACGATCGCTCCGTGATTCACCACGGTACTTATACGGGCTGCCAGTGCGTGGACGATCCCGCGTGGTACGTCAAAGCCTCGCGCTTCGATATCGACAACGGGACGAACGTAGGCGTAGCACGAAACGGCGTGATTTTTTTTGAGGGCGTGCCCATCTTCGCCAGCCCGTGGTTGTCGTTTCCGCTCAACGGCGATCGCCGCAGCGGCGTGCTTCCGCCTACCTTCTCCGTGAGTTCGACGAACGGTGAGGATATCGAGCTTCCATATTATTTCAACCTGGCACCGAACTACGATTTGACCCTGACGCCGCGCTTTCTCTCGAAGCGCGGCGCCATGCTGTCCGAGGACTTTCGCTATCTTTCGCCTGACTACTCGGGAAGCCTGAGCGCTTCGTTTCTGCCGGACGATGAGATCACCAAAACCAACCGTTACGCGATCACCTTCATCCACAACCAGAATCTTGGAAACGGTTTTGGAGCGTACGTGAATTACAACCGTGTGTCGGATTCGAACGTGACCACCGACCTCGCTGAAGGCAGTGCAGTTCCGCTTGCGGCCACCACGGAGTTCCAGCAGGAAGCGGGTTTGACCTATAACGACGGACCGTGGTCGATGCTGTTCCGCGATCAGCACTGGCAATCGTTTACGACCAGTCCGTCGTACAACCGCGAACCGGAAGTCGACGTCAAGTACGCGAAATACAATGTTGCCGGCTTCGATTTCGGCGCGGAGGCCGACGCGACGCGCTTCACCATCGACACTGCGGGCGCCACGGAAGGCAGCCGCCTTGTGTTCAACCCGTACGTCAGCTACCCGATCGTGCATCCGGGTTGGTTTTTTACACCGAAGCTGCAATGGCATTTTGCGGCGTACGATCTGACGTCGATCAGCAGTTCCGCGCCGACCGGTCAACCCAAAACCTTTAGTTACAACGTACCCACCCTCACGCTCGATTCCGGAATGGTCTTCGAGCGCAGCGTCAATCTGTTCGGCACGAGCTACATCCAGACCCTGGAGCCGCGGCTCTATTACGTCTACACACCGTATCGTAATCAGACATTCGCGCCGATCTTCGATACCGCCCAGGCGGACTTTGGTCTTGCGGAGATTTTCACCAGCAACACTTTTGTGGGCGGCGATCGTGTGGCCGATCTGAATCGCCTGACGAGCGGTTTGACGACCCGCTTTATCGACCCTTCGACGGGTGACGAGCGGGCGCGCTTCACCATCGCGCAGGAATACTATTTCACCAATCCCGAGGTGACATTGGTGGAGGATGAACCGGAAACCGATCTGCGTGGCGCTTCCTTGGCGATGGGGACTTCGTTCAAGGTGGGGCGTGATGTCTCGGCAGAGCAGTCGATGGAATACGATGAACGGTATAACCGCATCGACGCCGCGACCGTGGGTTTTACATGGAAGCCTGCGGACCGCGAAGTCGTGAATTTCGGGTATCGCTACATTCGCGATAACACGACAATCGACGATGAACCGGAAAATCAGGTGATCCTGTCGGCTCAATGGCCGTTGACTCGCAACCTCTCTACCGTGGGCCGCTTCAATTACGACATGCTGTCGCATCATCTGATTGCCGGTTTGCTTGGCGTTCAGTATGACGCGCAGTGCTGGTCGCTAAGTCTGGCGGTACAGAAGTACAGCGAAGAGGACGACACGACGGGGGAGCCCACCAGCGGCACACGGGTGTTGCTGCAACTGCAGCTCAAGGGATTTTCGAGGATCGACAACGGCTTGCTTCAGCAGTTTCAGTCGAGCGTCCCGGGCTATACGGCGCTGCCATCCACGGTGCCTGCGGATTCGCGCTTCAGCGATTACCAGTAGGGGTGGCGTGGAGGGGTGCCCGGGCGCTTCACCTCGAACGGAAACTCAATTGGCGGTCGCGCTCATTGCAACCGTCATGGGAAGCTGGACGCTCAATGCCTTCTCCAGTCTGGAGAGGCTCGGCGGTGGCAGGGAAAAGCAAAGCCAACCGAAACCCGTATGCCTTAGCAGAAGGACTGCGCCGTCAACAAGAGGGCCTTTGTCGACGTACCAGCACGGGTCGACTTCAAGCGAATACATCACGGTACGCAGAGGTTGAGGTGGAGGGGCCGGGGGCATCTGCCTGCGGATCTCGCCGAGTTGCGCAATGAGGTCGTCAATTTCGTGAGCATTCAGCAGTGCTGCGTTGTCTCCGATGACAAAGCGGAGTGCAGCGGTTCCGGATACTTGCACGGGTTCGAAAGACATACGTTGGTACATAGAACACCTCCAGATACGTAAAGCATGTTGCTGGTGCCGGCAAAGCATTAGCTGGCTTGCGGAAAGCGATGCAACGTCGCTTCCCGGAAGCCAAGGTCTTCATGCTAGCAACCGCAGATTCCGCTCTGGTTACGGGTATGTTCCACGTCATTACTCGCTTACAGGTTCGTTCTCCGATGATGCGAAGCGAACCTGAAACCGGCCGACTTTATGCCTTCTGATACGTCCCGGATTACAAACTTCGGATCACGAAAGAAAGCGAAAGCCCGCTGTGGTTCGTTGCCAACGATTCGCGCTAAGCGCTGTGAGCTAATAGCGACGTCCGGCAGACGCTGCATAGCCAGCAGGCGGGATATCGAAACGCACAGGCTCGTGTGTGCTGAAAAAATCGGGAGGTTGCCACCGATCCGATCGCAGCGTGCACAGCGTTATTCAAGTTTATCCTCGGAGAACCACAGATGAAAAAGTCCGTTGTGACAATGGCGTTGCTGATGAGCGCCGCCAAGGTCGCTTACGCTCAAAGCAGCATCACGCTGTACGGGATCCTCGACGAATCGGTCCAGTACACACATAACGCTACGTCGACCGGCGGCAATGCGGTCGGGCTCTATTCCGGCAACCTGTCGGGCGATCGCTGGGGTCTTAAGGGCTCGGAAGATCTGGGCGGCGGACTGAAGGCGATCTTCCAGCTGGAAGACGGCTTTAACCTGAACAACGGCAAGATGGGCACCTATAACGGGACCACGTCGGAATTCGGCCGCCAGGCCTATGTCGGTCTGCAGAGCGACAGTTACGGCACGTTTACCGCTGGGCGTCAGTACGATCCTCTCGTGGACCTGGTGCAGGGTATAACGGCCGATAACTACTTCGGCAGCGCGTTTGCGACCGCAGGCGACGTAGACAATTACGACAACAGTTCGCGCACCAACAATTCGCTGAAGTATGTGTCGCCGGTGTTCGGCGGTCTGCAGGTGGAAGGGCTTTACGCATTGGGCGGTACGGCAGGCGCGACCGGGTCGGGACAGACGTGGTCGGTGGCTGCGGCGTACAACAACGGCCCGCTGGCGCTCTCGGCCGGTTACTTCGTAGCGGACAATGCAGACACGACCGCCGCGACGCGAACGGGCTGGTCCTCGACATCGGATGGCACGTTCGATGGTCCCGTCAACACCGGTTATGACACGGCGAAGTCGATCAACATCGCACGCGTCGCCGCGCAGTATGTTGCAGGTCCCTACACGTTCGGTCTGAGCTACAGCAACTCGATGTATAAGGCGGATGCACAGTCGGCGTTCCTCGTGACGGAAAAGTTCAACACGGGGCAAGCCTTCCTGAACTACCAGGCAACGCCGGCGCTGCTGCTAGGCCTCGGTTACAGCTACACGAGGGCGAGCGGCGATACGGGCGCGACGTATAACCAGATTTCGCTGGGCGCGGACTACAACATCTCGAAGCGCACTGACGTGTATCTGGTCGGCGCATGGCAACACGCCAGCGGCGAGCAGTTGAACAGCGACGGCACTGTGAGCAGCGCCGAGGCTTCGATCGGTTCGTATGGTGTGGCAGGAACGAGTTCGCAGGACTTGATCAGTATCGGCATCCGTCACAAGTTCTAACGGGTCAGTCGGGCATCCATACTGAGGGATGCGAAAAGCCGGTCGCCTGCGCGAGCCCAGGTGACCGGCTTCATGCTTACGCTGAACCTGAAAACCGCACCACCTGATGCAACGCTGCCCACGCGAGTGACAGAGAGAACGCAGCCAGAATGATCGACGCGCAACGTTGTACGTGCGCAGGATTAACCCGCTTCAGGCGGCCGCTGCCGAGTCCCGCGCCGAAAGTGATCCATAGCAGGCCGATGGGGACGAGCAGGGCAGTGAAGATCACCATGGCTTCAAGATAGGCGCCGAGGCTCTGGAACACCGCCGCCGGAAAGATGGTGCCGGCAAACAGGATGGCTTTCGGATTGAGCAACGTGGCGACGAACAGGGTACGCAGGCCGATTGTCGCGTGTGTCGACGAAGAAAAGGAGTTCGCCGTCTGCCACATGCGAACCGAGAGGTACGCAAGATACAGGCTGCTCGCGAGCCGCAACAGCGTAGGCAGCCAGGTGAGCGACGTTGCCGCATGTGAAAGAAAAAGTCCCCACGCCGAAATCGACACAAGGTAGCCGGCGAATTCGCCGCCCGTCAGATGTGCCGAGCGCCTCATACCCCGTCGCAGCCCCGCAGTGGCGAGCAAGGTGTTGGTTGGGCCAGGCACGACCAGCACGATAGCGCTGCCTAAAGCCAGCAATGCGGCACTTGAAGTTGAAAGCATTGGATTGACGCGAGCAGAGGTGGATCCAGATTATGTGCGATTGTCGGCGATCTGGAGCGCAATGTCGAACCGTTGCGTTGACGAAGCGCGGAATGCGAGGTCCGGCAGCGCCTCAATAGCTTCCCAGTTCCTCGAAGAGGACGTCGCCGCAAACGACGTACCTGACCCCGCCGCTTTCGACACATGCAGCGAGCGTCACGCAAAGATTCATCGATCCCGAGGTGACATAAGGCTCGCTGACGACGGCCTCGCCTGGATGACTCACCGCGTCTCTGAAGTATGGCCGTTTCGACCAGTTGGCACCCTTGCTTCTTCCGAGCATGGGGAAGCGAGATTGCTTGCGCATCGGGTGGTCGGTCGATTCCACCTGTCTGTCGATCTGTGCGCCGTGTTGATCCAGCAGGAACATGCGAATCGACAGCGGAAGGGCGAGGAAGCGCGGCGCGATATCGGCGAAACTTTCGCCCATGCAGAAGGCGTGCGTGACATCCCGGAACGCCTCCCGGTAGGGCTGCAAGGCCACCAGGTCGGCAATCGGCTTGATCCGCTCGGCGCTGTGAAAGTCTTCCAGCAGGTGTTCGGTGCCGGTCACGACCAACTCGCCGTTCTCGGGCAACGGCGCGGGCCTGCCGAAGTAGTAGCCTTGTGCGAAGTCGGCATCGCAATCGAGGCACAATAGCGCTTCCGTTTCCGTTTCCACGCCTTCGATGGCAACGAGGGTGCCAATTTCATGCAAGAGGCCAACCAGCCGCCGCAGACTGCGTGCATTGCGATGGCTCATCGCCGCCTGTCTGATCAGTTCGCGATCGAGCTTGACCACATCAGGACGCAGATCCCAGACCCGGCTCAGATTGGTTTCGCCGGCGCCAAAATCGTCGAGCGCGATGAGCAGGCCATGTTGCCGTAACTGGTTGGCCACATCGACGAGCGTTTGACTTCTTGGCAGCGGGGTTTCGAGCACTTCGATCGCGAGGCGTGAGGAAGGGATGCCGCAGCCGAGGATGTCCGCAATGAGGCCCGGTCCGTGAACCGGATGAATCAGTACTTCAGGCTGTACATTGATGAACAGAACGCTTTCGTGGTCGGCACGGCGTGCGAACTGACCCGTGTGACAACGCACGCATTCGCGTTCGAATTCGCCGGTGCGATCGACGAGCGCTGCGCGGCGAAACGCTTCGATCGGTGAACAGGGCCTGCCGTTAATCGATGAACGCAGCAACGCCTCATATCCCAGGGGCGTCAGATGGGCAAGAGACACAATGGGCTGAAACGCGCTGTTTACGCTGGGTAGAAGATAAGAATACGCTTCGCTCATCGTATAGCGGTACCCATGGTGAATTCGATTTGCGGTGGCATCAGCCGCCTGTACCGCGCCAGCATGACAAGCACACTATGTCCAATCTAACCAATCCTTTCTCGTAAGTACTCGCGTTGTGGCATTGCCTCGACCCGGTTGCGGCCACTTTCTTTCGCGCGATACAGCGCCTGGTCGGCCGCCTCGACGATCTCGGCGGCTTCGGCGTACGACGATTCGAATACGGTAATGCCTATGCTGACCGTGACGAGCTCACCCGTCGGTGTCTCGTTGTGAATATTAAGCGAGCGGACCGCTTCCTGCATCCTTTTCGCCACGAGGCGTGCGCCGTCTTCATCGGTCGACGGAAGGATAGCAGCGAACTCTTCGCCGCCATAGCGTGCGAGCAGGTCGCCGCCGCGCGGCAACATCGATTGCAGGGCGGCCGCGATCGAAATGAGGCATCGGTCGCCGGCCGGATGACCGTAGCGGTCGTTGAGTCTCTTGAAGTAGTCGATATCCACGAGGAGCAACGCAAGCGGCTCCTGATTGCGGACCGCGCGGTTCCATTCGACGATGAGCGTCTGATCGAAATGGCGGCGATTGGCCGCATTGGTGAGGCCATCGGTCAACGCCATCGCTTCGAGCCGGTCGCGGGCCTCGTGCAACTCGTGTTGCACCCGTAAATGACGGCCTTGCAAGGTCGTCATGCGGATGCCGTAGACAACCAGCGCAGTGAACACCCCGACCATGCCTTCGTAGAAATGCCGGCGTATCACGGACATGCTGAGCGCCAGCAGCGCGACGGTATAGAAAATGGGGCTGACGTTTTCGATGAACAGCGCAAGCCGCTTTCTCTGCGCGGGCTGTACCAACTGAAATCGCGGCGAGGTGGGTATCACGGCCACCACAGCCAGAAACAGAAACGGCAGATCGGCCATCAGGTCGATCAGATTGTGCGTGTCGGTCGACACGGCCAGGTCGTTATAGATCCACGCCATGACGCCATAGATCCAGAGAAAGGCGCAGAGGACTTCGTAGAAGCGCCGTTCGTGTCCGCGCGGCTGAGCGACCAGGCGCAACGTGGATGCCACGATGAGAATGACATTCTCGGCCTTGTAGGTCAAAAGCAGCACCGAGATCGAAACAGGCTGCAACTGGGCGCCGGACAGCGGTGTCACGGAAAAGATGGTGACGTAAGTCAGGTAACCGGTCAGCAGTGCCTGGAATCCGTCCAGCCAGACGAAGAAGGGAATCGACTGTTCTGTCGAGACGGATGAAATCGCCAGCAGGATTGGCACGTCGAAGAGGAAGAAGCAGACATCCGAAAAGTAGGCGACGCTGACCGGAATGTGCTGGAAGATGTCTTCCCAGGCGCTGAGCAGCATGCCGCACAACCAGAGGAACATGCCGGCGGCGAGCAGAATCCACGCCGAACGGGATTGGCGCTCGACCGTGGCCACGCGCCAGCCGCAGGCCGCGATCACGAGCGTTGGGCAGAGCAGCAGAAAGGGGTAGGTCAGAACCGCCGCCTGGGAGCGAAAGACGAGCAGCACCAGCGCGTGCAGACAGACGAATGCACACGCGAGCGGCAAGAGAACTTTCAGTAACGGCGACGGGCGGCGCAAGGTTGAACCTCAAGGGCTGAGGAAAGCAGGCGAAAGTCCCCAGGCAGGCGGACGCGGCTCGATGCGGTTCTACCCTGCACAATCGCCGCATTCCGCATAGGCAAACTTACGGCACATGTGAAGAAAACTTGAGCGCGATTATTCAGTTGATCTATGCGATCGCGTGGGGGTGTCCAGCAGGGGCTCGCCAAACGTTTGCGCCTCTTGCTGGTCACGCGGTTCGATGGGATTGGAGCACGTGTCGGGCTTCCACTCATCTGCGGATGTGGGTCGATATTGTTTGAATGAGTTGCAGGCATACAGCAGCGTCCCCCGCCTGTATTTCGCTCGCGATTTTATCGCGAGAATTGTCTGACCAATAATAATTTGCATAACTGTCGATGACACCGTGGCTCGCTGGTTGCGTAAGCTTCGCGTAAAACTGGCAGCGCAGACTTTGCGATGACGCACTGCACATCGAGGGCTCTGCCATGAAAGCTTCCGTCTTTGTCGGAACCAGTCTTGATGGCTTCATCGCCAGGGTCGATGGCTCGCTTGATTTTCTTCCCGAGGGCGGCGGCGAGCCCCACGGTTACGATGAATTCATGGCGACGGTGGATGCGCTCGTCATTGGCCGCAACACATACGAAACGGTACTGGGTTTCGATACGTGGCCCTATGCCCGCAAGCCGGTATTCGTCCTGAGTACTCGCTCGCTGGCGAAAGCGCCCGCCGGCGCACTCGTCGAGCATATCGAAGGATCGCCGGCGGACGTGGTGTCTCTGCTCGAGCGTCGTGGTGTCCAGCATATTTACGTGGATGGCGGGATCACCATTCAGGCGTTTCTGCGCGCGGGTCTCATACAGCATCTGACTGTCACGCGCGTGCCCGTTCTTATCGGAACAGGAATCCCCCTGTTTGGCGAGCTGCTGCGTGACATTGCTCTCACGCATATCGCGACACATCAGTACGCGAGCGGGCTCGTCAAAAGCGAGTATCGGCTGGGCGTTTGATGCCGCGCCTCGCAACGCTTTTTGAGCGTTCAGCGCTATTTCCCGGAATGCGCTAAAGTGCAGGCCGAATTGTGCGCAGCAGCATGCGGCGCGGTCCGCTTTCGATGCTCTTTCCCTATATGTGAGCCTCGAAGCGACGCGGTCGATTTAAGGACAGGTAATGAGCAATATCGGCAACAAAAAACTCCATCCAGGGTGGGTTATCTTCGCGCTTGCCATGGGGGGATTTGCGATCGGCACGACCGAGTTCGCGACGATGAGCCTGTTGCCGTTCTTCTCTCGCGGTCTGGGGATCGATGCGCCCACGGCAGGGCACGTGATCAGCGCCTACGCACTGGGCGTGGTCATTGGCGCGCCGGTGTTTGCGGTGCTGGGAGCGCGGCTGCCGCGCCGCACGCTGCTGATTTCGCTGATGGGTATCTTTGCGCTTGGCAACGGCCTGAGCGCGGTGGCCCCCAACTACCACTGGATGCTCGTGTTCCGCTTCCTGAGCGGGCTGCCCCATGGCGCCTATTTCGGCGTCGCGGCGCTTGTCGCAACCTCGCTGGTGCCGGAAAACCGCCGCACAACCGCGCTCGGGCGCATGTTCCTCGGCCTGACGCTCGCGACCATCGTTGGTGTGCCGATGGCGAACTGGCTGGGCCAGGCGATTGGCTGGCGCTGGAGTTTTGGCCTCGTTGCCTTGATGGGCGTCGTGACGATGACCTTTGTATGGCGGCTGGCGCCGTACGAGCCGGCGCATCCGGAATCGAGCCCGCTGCGTGAACTCGGCGCGCTCAGGCACACGCAGGTGTGGTTGACGCTGGGCATCAGCGCGATCGGCTTTGGCGGCATGTTCGCGGTGTACACGTACCTGGCCGACGTGCTGGGCGAGGTCACTGGCGTCTCGGCGCATGTCGTGCCGATCGTGCTGAGTATCTTCGGCGTGGGGCTGACGATAGGCAATCTGCTGGTGCCGATTCTTGCCGATCGCGCCCTGATGCGCACGGCCGGTGGGATCCTGGTGTGGAGCGCGCTCGCGCTCGCGATATTTCCGCTGGTCGCCGGCAATGTCTGGCTGCTCACGCTGGATGTGTTTCTGATCGGGCTGGGCGGCGCGCTCGGCACGGTGCTGCAGACCCGCCTGATGGACGTCGCGGAAGACGCTCAAGGTCTCGCAGCTGCGTTGAATCACTCGGCATTCAACACGGCTAACGCGCTCGGACCGTTTCTTGGCGGCCTCGCTATCGCGGCAGGGTATGGATGGACTTCGCCGGGATGGGTGGGCAGTCTGCTCGCCCTATGCGGCCTCGCTCTCTGGTTCGCTTCGGTGACGTTGGATCGTAGCCGGTTGCGCAAGCTGTCGCCAGGTTAGCGCTAGCCCAGCTTTTTGCCCAGCCGCCGCATGCCATTGAAAACCGCCTCGGCAAGGTCCAGCGGGAAATCCCGGGGTAGCAGGGCGGCTACCTCGTCGATCACGCCAGGCGTTCGCGCTGCGAGCTCGCCGAGCATCTCCTCGACCTCTGCCGGCGAAAATCCGACGCGTTGCCCCTGAGCGATCCACTGGCGGCGCTGGATCTGGTTGATCAGATAGTGGACGTTCTTGCTGCGCACGGCCATCGCCAGTCTCACCCGCTGTGCGGCAATGTGATTCGCGCCGCGGCCGATGATCGGGTGGGCCGAGAGGACGTCGTAGAGAGGCGTGGACTCGTAACGGTTGCCCGGCAGGTGCGCGATGCTGAAGTTCTTGGCGTGGCCGTCGGTGGCGGCGAGCAGCCAGAACAGGACCTGCGTCGTGAAGAAGTTGCGCCGGTCTTGCATCGAGCGCTCGGAACCGGCGAGCACTTCCATGATTTCCTCTATACCCGGCCCGCCGTCCGCCTGGTACTTGCGAAGCGCGGGCGTGCCGGTTGCCTGACACATATCCTCCTGGGGTAAGCGCAAGATCCAGCGTGCGTCCGCTGATGGTCTGCGGTCGAAGCGTTCGACGATGAGGACCTTCTGTTCTTCGAACGTGGCGATTTCACATTGGGCGACCGGCAACCCATAGGCCGCGACGATTTTCGCGCAGAGCCACTCGTTTTCCACGGAGATCCGCATGTCGGCGCGCATGTTGCCGACGAGCCCCAGCGGCAACTTGAAAATATGCGTTGTCGGCGTGCTGTCCTCGGGTAGCAGCCATTGGCCGTTGTGCCAGAGAAGTGCGGTTTTTTCCTGCGCGCCGGCAATCGACAGGCGCAGATCGTCCACGGGTTCGTGCTGACCCAGTTGAGGTGCCGAGGTTGTGTCGCGTAGAAAGCGGGCGATCTCGGCGTCGTTGAGTGGGCGCCCCCTGATGCTCTGGAGCCCGACGGGCTCTTCGTCCGGCGGCAGCATCTGGATGGCTCCAACGCAGTCACGGCCGAGCGTGGCGAGAAGCTGGAACGGTGCGGTGCCGCCGGTCTGATAACGCCGGGCGATGCGGCGGCGAATGGGCTCGCTATCGGGGAGCAGATTGTCGAAATAGTCCGCGACGACTTCGCCCCGATAGGCCTGATTTCCCGGCGTAAACGGAAGCGACAGCGAAAGCGGGCGACCCTGCGGATGGTCGATCCAGTCGTCCCGATACGCGAGACGCTCGCCGCTGCGGGTTGTCTCCCAATAGCCAACTGGCAACCCGTTCATCCACAGGTTCAACCGGTTCGGTTGCGTGCCGCGCGGCATGGTTACCAGTTTTCCTTTGCCTTGCTGGTTTTACTGGCCTGGCGCTTCGGCCCGGTGTCTTGCTGGGGGCGTGGCGAGGCCTTCGGGACCGCTTTAGCGGGCCCGGCTGTACCGCGCTGCCGGGCGAGACTCATTCCACGCGCGGGCGTTCCCGGTGTTTTAGCCTTCGTGGGCCGGGATGGAACCGTACTTTTTTCGCTGACGGCGGGCTCCGCTGCGCTGGCGGCCGTTTGGGCCAGCACCACTTCGACTTCGAGCACGCGCAGCACCTTGAACAGCCGTTCAACGCTGACGGCCGACGGATCAGCCTCGAGTTGCGCGTAGGTTTGCTGCGTCACGCCGAGGCGGCTGGCAAGCATGGCCTGGGTGAGCCCGGCGGCCTTGCGGAATCCCTGCAGGAGGGGCCGCAACTGGGCAACGGTTTTGACGGGATAATTCACGGGTGGCTCCGTTCCATATCTGAACGTTCATACAGGTTAAAGACTGTAAATCGAACTAACAGTCTATCCTCTGTATTTTGCAAATACAAGCTAAAGACTGTTAATGCAAAATACAGCTGTAAGCCTGTATTCTGGCCAACCGCCACTTCCTATGACTTACGCGCCCAAAGCGCGAGCCCGGCACATGCCACCAGCAAGGAGCCGGTAACGAAAAACACCGAGTGCAGGCCAAGCGCCACACCGATCTGGCCGCCAATCACCGGGCCGATCACTTGCCCGCTAAACTGCGCGGATTGCAGATAACCGAGCATTTGCCCCGTCTTGCTCTCGTCGACCGAGTGTCTGGCCAGCTTGGCGATAGACGGCAGCAGACCGGCGAGCGTCATGCCCATCAGCATGCGCAATCCGGCCAGCTGCCACCATTCGGTGACGAAGGCCTGCGGGATCATCACGAGACCGGTGAGCACGAGACACCCCACGATCACATTCCAGCCGCCGATGCGGTCAGCCAGTGCGCCAAGGCGGGCCGCCGTCAACATGCTGCCCAACGCGGAACACGCCATGACCAGGCCCGCGATACGGGCCAGATGATCCGCCTGCACACCCAGACCGCCGATATACACGGTGATGATCGGCTCGATGGACATGTTCGCAAGCAGCACCATCATCGCCGTGACGAGGAGCGCGGCCACCACGACATGGTTGGTCCGGCGGCCCGGCGTCACGGTCTTGCTGGCAGCACGGTTGCCCAGGTGGTCGGCCGCATTGAAGTCCTCTTTCACCAGAAAGATCGTCAGCAGCGCCGCCACTGCGATCATCGCTCCGCCGGCGAAGAAGGTGCCGCGAATCCCGATCCATTCGGGCAACAGGCCGCCGACCAGCGGCCCAACCAGATTGCCCGCCAGCGCTCCTGTCGACAGTATTCCCAACGCCCAGCCAGCGCGCGCCTTGGGCGCCTGCGAGCCCACCATCACGGTGGAGGCCGAAGAGTAACCGCCCACCAGACCGGCGATCAGACGCAGCGCCACTAACTGGTGGACCGAATGGACCACCCCTATCAGCGACATCACGATGGCCATGCCGATCGCCGCGCGCACCAGCATCGGCTTGCGGCCGTAGCGATCGGCAAGGCGTCCCCACAGCGGCGCGGTCACGGCGGTGCCGAGAAACGTTGCGCCGAAAGCAATGCCCGACCATTGGATCACGGCCGACGTCGATTCGACGCCGAGCTGCCGCACATAGAGCGGCAGAAACGGCAGCAGCATGCTCAGGCTGACGAGCGTGGTGAATGAACCGAATACGCAGACCGCAAGATTGCGTTTCCAGTGATTCTCGTTGCGCTCGGCATAACCGCGCGACGCCGGTTGCTGAACCGGATGCAACAGTGATTGGGCAGGTTGATTCATCTCGTCCTCAAGGCGGCAACCAGGATGTGAGCGCCAGTGATGCGGCACCCTTCTGTCACTCATGGAAGCAGTCTAGATTGAACCGGATAAGGAGAGAATCCATTCGACACGGAAGACATTCTTCCGCCGCATGGTTCAATCGGCGTCTGTAACCAGCTGCATCTGCTTGAAATGACGGCGTAGCCGCGGCGTCGCGAAGTCGACAAACGCTCGCACTTTGGGGACCGAGAGGCGACCCTGCGGCGTCAGAAGATGAATGGGGAGAGGGGCGTGTTCGGCATCGCGCAGGACGAGCTTGAGCGTGCCTTCCTTGACTTCCTGCGCTACGTGGTAGGAGAACATGCGCGTGACGCCGCGACCGGCTACCGCCGAGTCGACCGCCGCCTGGATGGTGTTGACGATAAAACGCGGCGTGAAGTCCACCACGAGCGGAACGGTGGAGCGGCCCGCCGGCGGGAAACTCCACGAATCCAGTCCGAAATGGGTCATCGAAATGATCTGATGGTGCGCGAGGTCGGCCGGCTCATTAATGCGCGGATGTTTGGCGAGATACCGCGGAGAGGCCGCCACCACTCGCCGGACTTCGCCAATCGGGATCGCGATCAGCGTCGAGTCCGCCAGATGCGCGATGCGCAGCGCCACGTCGACACCCTCGTCGATCAGACTCACCGGACGGTCGAGCAGTTGCAGGCGAACCGAGACGTCTGGGTAGCGGTCGATGAAATCGTCGACGATGCCGCGCAGCACGTCCTGACCCGCCGCAACCGGCGCGGTTATCGTCAGCAGGCCGCGCGGCGCCGAGCGCTCATCTGCAACCAGCAGATCGGCTTCCTCGAGTTCGGTGAGGACGCGCCGGCAGGCGGACGCATAGCGTTCGCCCGCTTCGCTCAACTTGATCGTTCGGGTGGTCCGGTGCAGCAGGGCCGCGCCGGTGTGTTCCTCGAGAAAGGCAATCGCCCGGCTCACGGCGGCCGGAGAGCGGCCAAGGCGGCGCGCCGCGCCCGCCAGACTGCCTTCGTCGAGCGTGGCGATAAACACTTTCATCGCGTCGATACGGTCCATGTTGCATCAGAGGGGCGGCGGCGAAATTGCCTCCCCAAGTGTACCGTGCGACGCGGGTGCTCCTGCTACTTCCGGCTGAGCTGCTTTCGATACGCCTCGACCGGCAGTCCCCCCCAGCCCCAGTTCTCGGTTTGCACCTCTTCGATGACCACGAAGGTCGCTTCGAGCGGCTTGTTCAGCACGTCGAGCAGGAGCTGGCTCGCGCCCTTGATCAGTTGCGCCTTCTCTTCTGCGGTGACGGAGTCGTTGCCCGGCTTGCTGCCTTCGCGGGTGACCTGGATCGTGACGATTGGCATGCTGTTCTCCTTGAAGTATCGGACGGCTGGTCGTCTGCGGCCGGGATATACCCGGCCGCAGACGACCGTTTGCGCTTAGTGGCCGGCGCTCTGGCCACCGTCGACGTGCAGGATTTCGCCTGTGACGAACGGAGCGGAATCCAGATACAGGATGGCGTTCACGATATCGCTCATTTCGCCCATATGCCCGACCGGATGGAGCGCGCCGAGCGCAGCATGCGTTTCGGGCGCGTGCATCGGCGACTTGATGATGCCGGGCGCAACCGCATTGGCGCGAATGCCGCGTTTTGCATATTCGATCGCAAGCGAGCGGGTTGCCGCATTCAGACCGCCCTTGGTCAGCGAAGCGAGCACCGAAGGCACACCTTCAATCGCCTGGTCGGCCAGCGTAGTGCTGAGGTTGACGATATGGCCGCTCGAGTTTTTCTCCATCTCGGCGATGGCCAGTTGCGTGATGTAGAAGAAGCCGCCCAGATTCACGCCGGTGATCGCTGCATAGTCTTCCGGGGTGTAGCTGGTGAAGGGCTTGGCGATAAAGATGCCGGCGTTGTTGACCAGCGTATCGATGCGGCCGAAGCGCGCCACGGCTTCGCTGATCAGACGGCGGCCGGTTTCGGGATCGGCGATGTCGCCTGCGACGGTCAGAAGATCCGGATCGTCCGACGGCTTGATGCTGCGCGCCGTGGCGGCCACGCGATAGCCGAGTTGACGGAATGCTTTAACCACTTCTGCGCCAATGCCTTGCGACGCACCTGTAACGACAACGACCTTTTGTGATGTGCTCATGATAATCCTCAGTGTGTGTTTGACCCGGCTCTTGCGCCGGTCGGGCCGGTGGCTCCGATAGGTGCTAAATCTAGGCGCATTGGCGCAAAGTTCGAATACCCGCCATGGTCAAACACTTGTGACTCCGAGGAATAAATGCGGCGCGGTGGGTTCCGCGCCAAACCCTCCTAAAGCGGGAATCCGCCGGCAAAGCTCTCGCGCAGATAGCTGACGAACAGGCTCACGGCGCGCGGCACATGGGACGCGTAGGGCCGCAGCACGTAAAGCTGGTCTGCAAATGCGCCGGTGACGCGCCACTCGGGCAACAGCACAACGAGCTTGCCGGCGCGTACGGCCGCCTGGGCGGTGAAATCGGGTAGCAGCGCGATGCCCAGATCTTCGAGCGCCGCATCGCGCAGGTCCTCGCTGTTGTTGGCGGAAAACGGTCCGCTCACCGGCAGCGTGACGGGCGCGGTAGCGGTTTTGCGCGCTGTCTTGCGCTCGAAGGACCACATCGCAGGACCAGTTGCGCGCGGATAGAACAGACAATCGTGGGCGGACAACTCTTCGGGTGTGCCGGGTGTGCCGCGCCGTCGCAGATAACCACGCGACGCCACGATCACGGACTGCGTGCCGCAGAGCTTCCAGGCCACGTGTGTATCCGGGGCTTCCGCACTGTGGCGAATTGCCAGATCGAAGCCTTCCGTGGCGAGCGAGGCAAGCCGGTCGGAAACTTCGAGCTGCACTCTGACTTCGGCGTGGGCCTGCAAAAACGCGGGTAATCTGGGCACCAGCTGCTGCCGGGCGAAGGCCACCGGCGCGGTGATCCTGATGACTCCGCGTGCCACGCCGGCCAGTTCCCGCACGCTGGCGAAGCTGGTGGCGATCTGTTCATACTGGCTGCGCGTATTCTCGACGAGCCGCTGGCCGGCTTCGGTCAGGCGCACGCTGCGCGTGGTGCGCTGCACCAGAGAAATACCTGCCGAGCGCTCCAGTTCCGAGATACGTTGACTCATCGCGGCCTTGCTGACCCCCAGGCGCGAGGCGGCGGCCGTATAGCTCCCCTGTTCCGCGAGTACCGTCAGCCAGTGCAGATGGGTCCAGAGGCCTTCAATTTTTCCGCTTTCCATACATTCATTGTTCACTATAGAAAACAATGAGTTCAATGATAGCGCCTTTGCAGCGAGGGGCGTGCGCCCCTAGACTATATAGATCGCCAATCCACGACCAGGAGTCGACATGCAAGCCTTCAACGATAGTGCAGACGTAGGACATTTCATTCAGGGCAAGCGTGTCAAAAGTGCGGGCACCCGTAGCCAGCCTGTGTTCAATCCGGCCACCGGTGCGCGGCCCCGCACGCTGTTGCTGGGCGAGGCTGCGGACGTCGAAGCAGCGGTTGCGAGCGCGAAAGCCGCATTTCCGGCGTGGAGCGACACGCCGCCGATCCGCCGCGCGCGGGTCATGCTGCGTTTCCTCGAATTGATGAACAAGCATAAAGACGAGCTCGCGGCCATCATCACGGCCGAGCACGGCAAGGTGTTCTCCGATGCGCAGGGCGAAGTCTCGCGCGGCATCGACGTGATCGAATTTGCCTGCGGTATTCCGCAACTGCTCAAGGGCGACTACACCGAACAGGTTTCGACGGGCATCGACAACTGGACCACGCGTCAGGCACTGGGCGTGGTGGCAGGCATCACGCCGTTCAACTTCCCGTGCATGGTGCCGTGCTGGATGTTCCCGGTTGCCATCGCGGCCGGCAATACGTTCATTCTCAAGCCTAGCGAACGCGATCCGTCGGCGTCGCTGTTCATGGCCGAGCTTTTGCAGCAGGCTGGGCTGCCGGATGGCGTGTTCAATGTCGTGCAGGGCGACAAGGTCGTGGTCGACGCGCTGCTGGCACATCCGGACGTGAAGGCGGTGAGCTTTGTCGGTTCGACGCCGATCGCCAACTATATCTACGAGACCGGCGCGAAAAACGGCAAGCGCGTGCAGGCGCTGGGCGGCGCGAAGAACCACATGGTGGTGATGCCCGATGCCGATCTCGACCAGGCTATCGACGCGCTGGTCGGTGCCGGTTACGGCTCTGCTGGCGAGCGTTGCATGGCGATTTCCGTGGCGGTGCTGGTGGGCGATGTGGCCGACAAGATCATCCCGCGCCTCGCCGAACGTGCCCGCAATCTGGTGGTGAAGAACGGCATGGAGCCCGATGCGGAAATGGGCCCGATCGTGACGCGCCAGGCGCTGGAGCGCATCGAAGGCTATATCAAGCTTGGGGTCGAAGAGGGCGCAAAACTCGTCGTCGACGGCCGCGGTTTGAAGGTTGCCGGCCATGAAGATGGTTTCTTCACCGGAGGCACGCTGTTCGATAACGTGACGCCGGAAATGCGCATCTACAAGGAAGAGATTTTCGGGCCGGTGCTCGCGTGCGTTCGCGTCAAGGACTTCACCGAGGCGGTGGACCTGATCAATGCCCACGAATTCGGCAACGGCGTCGCGTGTTATACGCGTGATGGCCACGTGGCGCGCGAATTCGGACGCCGGATCGAAGTCGGCATGGTCGGCATCAACGTGCCGATTCCTGTGCCGATGGCATGGCACGGCTTCGGCGGCTGGAAGCGCAGCCTGTTCGGCGACATGCATGCATATGGTGAGGAGGGCGTGCGCTTCTACACGAAGCAGAAGTCGATCATGCAGCGTTGGCCCGAGAGCACCGAGAAGGGTGCCGAGTTCGCCATGCCGACGGCGAAGTAAGTCTGAAAGAAGGCGATGCGTTGCGTGGTCGCGGCGGTCTTGCCGCCACGGTCGACGCATCGAAGTATCGGAGGGGGAGGCGCTGGCCGGAATGGCGAGCGTCTCCCCTTGAACAATACGGCGCCAGACGCGCGCCGCCTCCCCGGTCAGAAGTTTCCGTGCAGGTTCACAAACGCGCTCAGCGGTTGGCCGACATAGGCACCCGCCGCGTTAGCCGCCACGAAATAGCGCCGGTCCGTGATGTTGTGGACGTTGACGTCGACACCCCACGTACGCGCTTCATAGCCAAACGCCGCGTTTGCAATCACATAAGACGGAATCGTATTGACGTTGGTAATGTCGCTATAGCTCTTACCCACGTAATTCACGCCTGCTCCAACGTGAAACCCCGGAATTCCCCCAATCGAAAAATCGTAAGTTGTCCAGAAGTTGGCCATGTAGGCCGGTGCGCCTTGCGGATGGTTGCCCACTGATGTGATGCCTTGCGGATTGTCGGTGATCACCGCGTGCTGCGCTGTCACGTTCGCGAGGACATGCAGATGATCCGTCACGGCGGCATCGAACGATGCTTCCGCGCCTTTGGTCCTCTGACTGTCGAACACGACCGATTCCACCTCGTTGAGCGTGACAGCCGCTGCGACGTTGTTCCGCGATACATCGAACAAAGCCGTGTTCAGCACAATCCGGTCATCGAGAAACGAAAACTTGATACCCGCTTCGTATTGCAGCGCCGACTCCGGCGCACCGATGCCGGCCTGAGCGTTTTCCGAATTGAAGTTGGCAAGGTAGCTCTTCGACACGCCGACATATGGCGACATCCACGGCAGCACCTTGTACAGCGCGCCGATGTTCCAGCTGACAGGTGCATTGTCTTGCGTCTCCTTGACGCCTGCGAGTATCGGCTGGCCGTTGGAATTGAAAGCGCCGGGCACCGAAATCAGCGGTGTGAGCGAGGTATCCCACCAGTCCTGCCGGACGCCCGCGCGAATCTTCAGCTTGTCCGTTACATCGATCTGATCGGTGGCGTACAGGCTGTAGTAGTTCGCGGCCAGATCATCGTTGTCGCAGGAATGCTTGGCATCGCACAGGAACGTCAGGCCCGCGAGAGACGTTTCCGGCGGCACCGGCGCGAAAGCATCGGGGATGTTCGGGAGATCGGCGGTGCTACGGTTCGTGTCGATAGTCTGGTGCTGGAATTCGAAGCCTGTGACCAACGTGTGCGCGACGCTTCCGGTGCCGAATCGCCAGACCGGCTCGAGTTGATAGTCGAAGCTGCTGTCGTTGTCGTCCTGCTGACGAAGCTGCCGCCCCACGACTTCATCGCCCACGACCTTCGTGTTCGTGCTGTCGCCGTTGCCCAGCACGTCAAGCGTACGGTGCAAATAGGAGAAGCGGTTGTTGATCGTCAGAAAGTCATTGACTCGCCAGGCGTCCGTGATGGTCGGGCGGACGAAGTTCTCATTCGCGAAGGCAAACGGTGTCGAGTACTTCGAATTGATTGAAACACCGCTGATGGGCGTCCCGTGGAAATAGATCAGCCCGTACGAATCCGGTGTTTCGTGGGTCTGCCGGAGATCGAGCGTGAAGTTGATCGTATGGCTGCCCAGTTGCCATTGCAGCTGCGGCCTGATTTCGTCGTCGCGGCTATACAGATCGCGAAAGCCGTCGGCGCGCGAGAAGGTGGCGTCCACCCGGTAGTTCAGGCCGGCAATGCCGGTTGGGCCGGTGATGTAGTCGCTGTTCGAGACCGTGCCGAACGAGCCGGCTTCCAGGCTTCCCCCGTAGTGAAGTTCCGGCGACGGCGTGTAGTGGACGATGTTGATGGTGCCGCCCGGAGGGCCGCTGCCGAATAGCGCCGAGCCTGGCCCCTCGAGAATCTCGATCCTCTCGACGCCGTTGAGCGAATGCGAGATGCCGCCGAGCAGATCGCCATCGGAGAAGCCGTCTTCGTAGATCTGCGCATTCAGGCCGCGAATCAGAAAGTGGTCGTAGTAGCCTTTGCTGTCCTGACCGCCTACGTTGATCCCGCTCGCGTTGCTGACGCTCTCCCGCAACATCGTCGCACCCTGTTCGGACAGCAGGGCGCGCGGGATGACCTGGACGTTCGAAGGGAGGTCCTGAAGCTTCGTGCCTGTCTTGCTGGCGCTGGCGGCCTGTGTCGGGTCGTCGACATTGTCGTTGCCGCCGTATGGACTATAGTCAGCGGGCGCTTTGCCTTCGACCTTGACCGCTGGCAGCGTAGTAACCGCCGCCTCGGTTGGCGAGGGCGGCGCCGGTTGCGCGCTCTGCTGCGCCAGCGCCGCTTCCGACAAGGCCAATGCCGCCAGAGAAAACACGGTGTTGCCGATATGCCTGCATACCTGGGCCGTGCAGATCGTCTCTCGGCTCCCCTTTGCACTCATCGTAAATCCCCTTCTCGTTTTTATTACATGTTGCTTTCGTTTTCCACGGAGACGACGCGGGTACGCGCTCGGTGTCACAATTCCGTGGGCTGAATTTGCTAACGCAAATCAAAGTGATTCGCATTAACCATGTGCAAACGAGAGGGCCGAGGGATTTATTCCATGGTCTTGCAAATTTTTATGCCGGCCGTCTGGAATACATGGGCATCAGCCGGCGTTTACCGTGCGTTGACGCTTGATGTGTCGAGCCCACCCGGTGCCGGGATGCTGTTCATGAGTTCCAATGGTTCACGACGCTGGAGAAGGCTGTCTGCTGTGGGCCCGCAGGCAAGCGCGCGGACCTGGCGGCGCGTGCTCGCGTTCGCATTGACTTGCCTGACGGTTTCAGCGGGCGCTTTCGCCCAATCGACCGGTGCGGTATCGGCGGCCATGTCCGGCGCGTCGATGGCATGCAGCCATGCCGCGACAGAGGATGCCGTGAGCGCGGACATCGAACGGTTCCGCTGTCTCACAGCCGAAGAACAGGCGAAGTCCTTGCGCGCACGAATCGAAAATCATTCGCTGCTGTCGCTCTCCGACGATCAGATCCTTTCCCTGATGAACGCAATGAAGCCGGAGGCCTTCGTCGAGTACGCGAAGTTCGACATGGCGCTCGACAACGGCTACGAGTACAGCATGTTCCGGCAGGAGCGTATTTCCGGCCGATGGTCCGAGCGGCCCGATCACATGATCATCCGTTACCAGGACACGCCGCGAAAGGTCTACGCAAAGTGGCTGCCAGACGGCGCCCATGCGGGACAGGAGATCCTGTACGACGAAACGACGGATCCGGACAGCCTCTACGGTCACGCTGGCGGCCTGCTGCGTCTCGTGTCAGGCAAGGTGGCGGTGGATGGGTCGTTCGCACATGCCCAGTCGCGCCATAGCGTGCGCGATCTGGGTCTGCAGTTCATTGCCCGTACTGTCGAACATGACGCGCGCAGCTTTCGCGACGAGGGCCTTAGCGAAAAGCCGACCCGCATCGAGCTCATGAACGCGCAGGGGACGCGCCTGCTTGCGTGGACATGGGTTGCCCGCTCAGGGCCGCCGGCCCACTATGCGCCACGTGTGCGGCTGCTGTTCGATCTTCAGCACCCGTGGCCCAGCGGCGAAGCCGCGTGGGACGCGCACGGCAACCTGCTGGAGATGATCCGTTTCGAAAACGTCGTGCCTCGCCACTGGAGCGATGCCACTTTCGACCGGCACAATCCCGAGTACGCTTTCCGCTGACGTCGTGCCCGGCATCCCCTACTTATAGTATTTTTCCGCGAATTCGACCGCGCTGAGTTCGCGGAAATCGGCCAGTGCGCCGTCGATCTGCGCCGCACTCCAGTCCCACCAGGCGATCTGCTGCAAGCGCTCCGCAGTCTGCTCGTCCACGCGAAAGCGCAGTACGCGCGCCGGTACGCCTACGACGATCGCGAACGGCGGCACGTCTTTGGTGACGACGGCGCCCGAGCCGATTGCCGCACCGGTGCCGATCTTCACGCCCGGCATGACGATGGCATCGTGGCCGATCCACACGTCATGACCGATTTCCACGCAGTCCTGTGCGCGCCATTCAAAAATGCTGGCGTCGTCGTCAAGCGACAAGCCGTAGGAGCGTGAGCGATACGTGAAGTGATGGAGCGTCGCGCGCCATGCCGGGTGGTTCGGCGGGTTGATACGCACGCCCGTAGCGATATTTGCGAACTTGCCGATATGGGCATGGGCGATCTGGTTGTCGCCCATCGCATAACCGTAGTCGCCCAGCACCGATTGCGCCACATGGCTACGCGGTCCGAGATAGGTGTAGCGGCCGAAGTCGCTGGCGCGCACCAGCGCCGTAGGGTGGATGTCCGGCTCTTCCGTCAAGGGACGGCCGAGCGTCCACGGGTCGGCTCCGACGCCATGATTGATCAGCATGCGAATTCTCGTGATTCGATAAGGAGGGGAAGCCGTCGCAGGCTAGGCGACCAGACCGCGCAGATAGGCCGATGCGCGTTCGGCGCATGCGACCAGCACAAACGTAGCGATCAGCAGGAACGACACCGTCTGGTACTGGAACAGGTTCATGGCGGTCAACAACTGGAAGCCGATGCCACCTGCGCCCACGAAGCCGAGCACCAGCGACGAGCGCAGGTTTTCGTCGAAGCGGAACAGGCCGATGCCGAGTAGCGAGGGCAACACGCCCGGCACCACAGCATGGCTCAGGATTTGCAAGCGGCCGGCGCCGGTCAGCGTGAGCGCTTCGACCGGACCCATGTCCATGTCTTCGATCACCTCGGCGAAGAGCCGCCCCAGCATGCCGATCGAATGCACCGCCAGCGCCAGCGCACCCGGAAACGGCCCCAATCCGACCGCGGTCACGAACAGCAGCGCCCACACCAGATCGGGCACGGCCCGCGTGACGCCGATCACCGCACGCGCAGCATAGTAGAGAGGCTTCGCGGGCGTGACATTGGCGGCGGCGAGGATTGCCAGCGGGAACGCGAGCAGCACGCCGAACACAGTGCCGAAAATGGCGAGGTCAATCGTTTCGAGCACTGGCCATAGATTCGGCACGAACTGATCGAAGGCCGGCGGCATGGCGCGCGAAATGATATCGGCCATACCGTGAGCGCCGGTCACCAGATCTTGCGGACGAGCCTGTACGACGATCCACGCCTGGACGAACAGCGCGAGGATGACGACGATGACAGCGACCGACCAGAAAGTTCGCACTCCGGATGACGCAACCGGCGTGCGCATGTCGAGCACCTTGTTCATGCCGCCTCGGCCAGATAGAGACTTGCAATCTGCTGGCTGGAAACTGCCGAAGCGGGGCGGTCGAATTCCAGTTGTCCGCTGCGCAGGCCGACCAGCCGGTCGGCATAGCGGGTGGCCAGTTCGGGCTGATGCAGTACGCAGACCACTGCGAGACCGTCTTCCGTAGCAAGGCGGCGCAGCAGGCGCATGACTTCGTCTGCCGCTTCGGGGTCGAGGCTGGCGACCGGTTCGTCAGCTAGCAGGACGTGTGGATGCTGCGCAAGCGCACGGGCCACAGCCACACGCTGCGCCTGTCCACCGGAAAGCGTACCGGCGCGTTGCCCGGCCAGATGCAGCAGGCCGACTTCGTCGAGGTAAGCGCGGGCCGGTTCGATTTCCTCGCGTGGCACGCGTCCCAGCGCGGTGCTGAGCGTCTTGTGGCGACCCAGCGTGCCGCAGCAGACGTTCGCCAGCACACTGCGGCGCTTCACGAGATTGGCGTTCTGCGAGATCAGTGCGAGCGGCAGACGGGCCTGCCGGAGCGCCTTGCCCGAAAGCGCGGCCAGATCGCGGCCGGCCAGTTCGACCGCGCCGCCCGTCGGCCGGTTCAAGCCGACCACGCACTTCATGAACGTCGACTTGCCGCTGCCGTTGCTGCCCAGCACCACGACCATTTCACCGGCCTTCACCGCGAGATTGAAATTGCGCAACGCGGCGTGACCATTTGCATAGCGCATCGACAGATCGCGCACGGCGAGCTTCACGCCGGGAGCGAGCTTGGCACGCGGTGCCGTTGCCGGCACGCTGGAGGCAGCGGCCGCACGGTCGCCGGCCGGGTCCAGCGGCAATGCGCCGGAGGTGCTGGAGAGGGTATTCACAGTTTTGCCAGGTCGATATGAAGCGTGGAAACCAGGTCGCGAATCTGGTTATAGGCGGCATCCGTTTGCGGGACCGTCTTCAACTGGGGATTCTCGTTTGCTGCGAGGAATTTCTGGTCGGCTTCCGGCAACTCGCGGAAATCGAGTGAACTCAGCACGGCTGCCAGACGCGCCTTGAAATCGGCGGGCAGGTCGGCACGCACTGCCAGAGGATCGAGCGGAATGGGCTCGGATTTCCAGAGCGTGATGTAGCCGGCGGGATCGTACTCGTTATGCAGTTTGGCGCTCGCGATCTCTTCGCTGTTCAGCTCACCCGCATCCACCTTGTGGTTGCGCAGCGCTTCGAACGATGCGGTGTGACTACCCGCGTAGATTGCCTTGACGCCCTTGTCCGGATCGACGCCGTTCTTGCTGAGACCATACGCAGGGAACAGATGCCCGGAGGTGGAGGCCGGATCGGCGTAAGCGAATGAATGACCGTTGGTATCGGCAAGCGTTTTCACGCCCGAGCCCGGCCACGTGACGATAGAAGCGTAGTAGGTGGCCGGCTTGTCGCCTTCGCCGGCAAACGTCGCGACCGCTTCGGCGTGCGCAACCTGATGGGCGAGCACATAGCCCAGCGGGCCGAACTGACCAAACTCGAGCTTGTTGTTGCGCATTGCCTCGATCTCGGCGTTGTAGCTGGTCGCAACGTAGATATCAACCTTGCAGCCGAGCTTGTCGCCGATCAGCTTGGCGAGATCGTTGTACACGGGCAGCATGCGCTGCGCCGATTCGTACGGTTCGACGCCGAAACGGACCACGCCGTCGTTCGGACAGGTGCCGGCCGCATGGGCAGCGCCGGAAATGAAACTGACTGCCAGTGCCGAAGCGGCAAAAACTTTGGACAACTTCATAAATTCCTCAAGTTAGTTTTGAACCGCAGCGAACATTCGACGACTTGTGAACCCCGCATCGGTCTCCCGCCTTTTAGGGCAGGAGCGTTCCAAACGCGGTCCGAAAATTCAATCTGGACCATTCTAGAAATCTCATATGACACATCGGTGTACGGATAGAGACGTCTAGATGAATTTGACGGCACCAGCATGGTTTCGGCCCGCGCGCCTAGACGATCCGTTCACCCGCGCGCCACGTGGCGCGGGGAATGGGGAGCTGATCGTGCATCCGCACCCGCACGAAATCCGCGCGCAGGCCCGCTGTAATCGAGCCGCGGTCGTGCAACCCCACCACGCGCGCGGGTTCGCTTGAGACGGTCCTCATGGCGCGCGGCAGCGTCCAGCCCGCCTTGTCGACCAGTTCGAACGCTGCGCTCAGCAGGCTCGAGGGCACGTAGTCTGACGAAAGGATATCCAGCAGACCGGATTTCGCGAGTTCAAGCGCGGACACGTTGCCGGAATGCGAACCGCCGCGCACGATGTTCGGAGCGCCCATGATCGTCGAGATACCGTGTTGATGTGCAGCCCGGGCGGCATCGTGCGTAGTGGGAAATTCCGCCAGAACGATGCCTTCGGCAGCGGCCTGTTCGACGTGCTCGACCACTGTGTCGTCGTGGCTCGCCACCGGCACGCCGAGCGCTGCGCAACGGGCGACGATCTGGCGGCGGTGTTGATCTGCGTAACGCTCCTGGCCTTCTGAAAGCTCGGCCACCACAGCGGCAAAGTGTTCGTCAGTCAGCTTGCCGTGGCGCTCCTGAAAGCGGCGCCACTGGTCGCGGTCCTGCCATTGCCGCTGGCCGGGGGTGTGATCCATCACTGAAGCGAGCCGCAGAAGGGGGTGGGTGTAGAGCGAGTCGAACACCTCTACGACATCGGGGGCGGCGATTTCACAGCGCAAATGCAGGAAATGGTCGGCACGCAACAACTGGCACTCGGACAGGCGCGCTAGCGCTTGCGTGCAACGCGTCTGCAAGTCGCGGTTGTGCATGTCGACGTCCGAACGCGCGCCGATTCTGAGCGAATCGAAAACCGTCGTGATTCCGGCTGCGGCCACCTGGGCATCGTGGATCACGAATGCGGCGTCGATATTCCAGCGCACGCCTGGGCGGGGCGCGAGATGCTTCTCGAGGTTGTCGGTGTGCAGTTCGATCAGACCGGGCAGCAGATAGTCGCCGTCCCAGTCCTCGGCATTCGGCGCGGACGTGTTGCCGCGCTCCACATCGCGGATGAAACCGTCTTCGATGCGCACGGTTCCGAGAAATTCTTCGTCTCGCGTGACGACGCGAGCGTTCCTGATCAGCATGGACATGCTCCGTTTGGTGCCGGATATCGCGCAATGACGTTCTGCGGGCGCGGCCGCCTCCGAGGGAATCGAGGAGGACCAATACATCTAATCGTCTAGACGTTTTGGACGACGCTCAATCGCCCCGACAAGGCGTGCCTTCACCCTGCATCGCTGCTCGCGCGCTGAAATGCACAGTAAGGCTTTCATTGGAACCGATGTGCGTGACAGCACCATGACACGCGCCGAGGTGTCGAGCGGGAGATTGTTCACGCAGGGAAGAGGGCCTCGCGCCGATCCGTAGACGATAGCGGCGAGAAAGAGAGCAGGTGGAAATGGCGAAAAAAACACCAGACGAAAAAGGGTCCGCCCCACGGTCAATAAGGCGGACCTAAACAGGTATTTACGACCACTGCGACGAGTAAGAAGCAGTGTGAGCGCATCGTATGCTGACGAATATGCCGTGGTGTAGACAAGTAACGTTGAGTAAGCGAATTTGGCTGCTGCCAGATGCATCGTTCGCTTCGTCGCCCGGGGCGGGAACTGTTGGGCTTACCGGGTAAGGTGACGAAAGGTAAATACTGTGATTGAGATGCCACGTTTGTCAAAAAAAGTTTGATGCAGCGTTAATGTCTTGCTAACTTTCGTTTGCCGCGTGACGAAGCCAGCTTGGACAGAACGTGATTGAGTTTGGTTCGTATACCGAATTATTTTCAAAAGACAGGCTGGTTGCGGCTTGTAACCGGTCTGGGTGACTTGCTCCTGGTTGGTCTTGCCTGAGTTCGGCTGGTCCGGGACCGCTTTGGCGGCATCTGGATCGATACCACTCATCAATGCAATGTAATTCGCTATTCGTTCAGGCGAAGGACGCTGCACGCGTGTGCCCATCGATGTCTGTTGCAGTTGATATGCCGTGCCGTGCTAGCCGGTCACAGGGTAAGACGATCTGAAAGTTCATACGATTAGTACTGCGATTCGTATGGAATGGAATTAACGGGTTCGCTTCAGAACGGACGAAGGTCGAGTGAGGCCTTCGTGTTTGCAGATCGGGGTGATGGGTCCAAAAGACTTCTCACTATGAATTGGGTCCCTACTGACAAGAGAGAAGGGCAATGAAACTACGGGGTTTGACGCTCGCCATCCAACGAATCGTTTGGGCTGAAGTGGCGCTAACAGCTGCATGTGGTGTACCGGCATACGCGCAGAGCCAACCGGCGGCCGCTACCGCAGATGCGGCATCCGCAACGGCGGCGAAACCGGCAACTGCGACTTCGGCATCTTCGCCGGCGGCCACGTCCGGCAATGTGAAGCAGCTGCAAAAGTTCGAGGTTACCGGTTCGCTGATCCGCAGCTCGGACAAGACGGGCTTCAATCAGGTCCAGACGATTTCGCAGAAAGACATCGAGGACAGCGGCTCCACGACGGTCGCCGACTACCTGCGTACGACAACCGCCAACTCGGCAAGCAGCTGGAGCGAGGGCACGTCCGCGAGCTTTGCCCCGGGCGGCGCGGGGATCGCGCTGCGCGGCATGAGCGAAAAATACACGCTGGTGCTGATCGACGGCCAGCGTGTTGCGCCCTTCGCGTTTGCAGTCAACGGCACCGATACTTTCTTCGATCTGAACACGTTGCCGACGAACATGATCGACCGCATCGAGATCGTCAAGACCGGCGCAGTTTCGCAATACGGCTCGGACGCAATCGCCGGCGTGGTCAACATCATCACGAAGAAGGATTTCCAGGGGCTGCAGCTCGACGGCAGCATTGGCGGTGCGCAGCACGGCGGTGCAGGCACCACGAACTTTAGCGTGCTCGGTGGCTTCGGCAATCTGACGTCGGACGGCTTCAACGTGACAGCCGCGGCGAGCTACTACCGCTCGAGCGGCATCACCATGGCCGAGCGGGACATCACCAGCGACCAGGATTACTCCAGCAAGAACGGCGGCTTCTTCTCGCAGCCCGCCTCCTTCTGGAATACGGCAACCGGCACCCAGGCGCTGAGCGATTGCGCGGCATCGGGTGGCACCGTGACGTCGGCGGCAAACAACCTCGCGACCCAAGGGTCCGGCACGGTGTGTTCGCGCAATGGTGCAAGTGCTGAGTCCATCGAGCCCGAAACCCAGCGCAGCAGTGTCAAGGTCCATGCCGACTTCAAGATCAACGACACCACGCAGGCGTATGCCGACGTGTGGGAGAGCTACAACACCACCAAAACGGATCTGGGTCTCGCCGGGTTCAGTGATGGAGATAACCTGGGTACTTCACTCTACGAGGTAAATGGAGTTGTCTCGCCGTTTCCCGCTACAGTGGGCGGAACGGGGCTAACCTATGTCTTCCCGACCGAGCAATCGGTGACGACGGTCTCGAACTTCTACCGTCTCTCGACCGGGGTGAAGGGCACCATCAGCACAGACAAGTTCGGCGACTGGGATTGGAATACGTCATACGGCCACTCGCAAAGCGAAGTGTCCAACGCGTACGGCAATCAGATCAACGCCTCCGTGCTGTCAAGCTATCTCAGCAGCGTAACGCAGAGCACGTTTAGTTCGTCGACCCTCAATTCGTTGCCGGGCCTGTTTGGCACGTCTTACGATCAGGCTATTTCGAAGCTCGATGTGCTCGATGCGACGATCTCTACGGCGAATCTGTTCTCGCTGCCGGCAGGCGATGTGGGTCTCGGCTTCGGCGCGCAGTTTCAGCATCAGAGCGAATATATCGGCGCGGGCTCTACGGAATATCTGAACCCGCTCACGCAGGCGGTGGATGGCGAACGCAATGTTGCGGCGGTCTACTACCAGATTGACATTCCGTTGCTGCGTGGCCTGACCTTCAGCCAGTCGGGACGCTACGACCATTACAACGATTTCGGCGGCGCCTTCTCGCCACGCTTTGCACTGCGTTACCAGCCGGTTTCGGCCCTGACGATGTATACGTCTTACAATCGCGGCTTCCGTGCACCGACGCTGGTAGAAACGTCTGAAAAGGCGAGCCTCGGCTACCAGACCGTCGACGGCAAGGATGTCTACGAAAATTCAGTCGGCAATCCGAACCTGCAACCTGAACGCACGAAGAACTACAACATCGGCTTTGAGTTGTCGCCGGCCCGCAATACCGACATTGGCTTCGACTGGTACAAGATCGACGTGACCAATGTGATCGGTCAGGAGAGCATCGCGGCGCTGGTTGCTGCTGATCCGAACGCGACGGTCTACAACGTAACCTACGAAAACCTTGCCTATCTGCATACGGATGGTTTCGAAGGGACGTTCAAGCAGGCGTTGCCGACAAGTATCGGTACGTTCACGCTGTCCGGCGACTGGGCGTACGTGTGGCACTTCGTTATGCCTAACGACGGCGTCGCGGACGACTATGCCGGCAACAATGGCGCAATCGACACGGTGTTCGGTGCGTCGTTCCCGCGGTGGAGAGGAAACACGCAGTTGAGCTGGGCTTTCCACAAGTGGACGACCACGCTGAGTTGGCAGTTCACCGGTCCGTACGCACAAGCGATTGTTGCCGGATCGCCTGCTGTGGGATCGTATAGCCAGTTCAATATCTACACGAGCTACAGTGGCTTCAAGCACTGGACGCTGTACGCGGGCATCGACAACATTTTCAACCACAAGCCGCCGTACGACCCGGTGTGGCAGTACGAATCCCGGGGCTACTATGACACGTCGCTTTACACGTATGTTGGCCTATATGGCCAGGTTGGTGCGACGTACAAGTTCTGATGCCTGAGTAGCACAGTTGTTCAGGCGCCCGCGCCGGTCCCTTGCAATGGGACTGGCGCGGGCGCGTTTTCGTTTGTGGCGCAGCACGCGGCGCCGTGCCGCAGCCCACCGCACGTAGGGGTCGGGTAACGGCTTATTTCCTGCGGAAACCTTTCGTAAGCACTCGCGCCCTACGGCCTTTTCTTCGTGCATAGATAGCGCCCAAGCCGACTATTCTGCCCTCACGCGACCTGCATCGTTCTGTTTATGCCAGCTTGCGCCAGGGAACGCATGCCGCGCGCCCCAATCCGACACTTTCCTCGTACAGGGTTAGTCATGTCTACATCGAAAACTGCTTTTCCATTTGTTACCCGACTCCTTGCAGATTCCTCGCCGACGCTGTCGCTCTGCGTGCTGGCGGTCTGCGCGACGCTGGCTGGCAACGCGTCGGCTGCGAGCTTTCATTGCAGCACCAGGTCTTCGGCTTCCGAGAAGATCGTCTGCGCCGACCCGGAGCTATCCAGCCTCGATGATCGCCTCACGGTGAGCTATCAACGCGCACGGGATGCGAGTCCCGACCCGCGTTCCGTGGAGACTGCGCGGATCCAGCAATGGCTCTGGCGTCAGCACAACTGTACCGACAAGGCATGCGTGCTGAACTGGTATCAGCGTCGCATCGCCGAACTGGATGCAGACTACGAGCAAGGCAAACAGGCTCAGCACGATGCCTTTGAAGCGGCGCTGGTTGACCAGAAGCTGGTCCCCTCCGCGGCGGACGCCGTCAGGCAGTTGAAGAATGAGTCGATCGTGGCGACCGCCCAGGGCGCGAACCCGGCGACGAAGTGAGTTTCTTCGAAACACGGCGCGGCGAACTGAGGATAACTACGTATGCGCCAAGGGCCATCGGTAAGGCTGATCGTTTCAATAGAGGAAGGGCCGCTAGATAGCGTTGGCGGTATTGTCGAACTCGGCGGACGCAAAGTCGGCGTCTGGTACTACGACGCGATGGAAAGCATCGTCGTGACGCGGGCCTTCCGCAACAAGGTAGTGATTGGAAGCGCGGCCGAGGTGGTCTCGCAGTTGCGCCGGCTCGCCATACGGCGTTGATAAGGCAGGGGCCTTGTGCTCTTGCCACGGAACGACACTAGCGTCTGACACGCTGGTGTCGACCCATTCCATCCGTAAGCCTCTCAGGCGCATCAGCGCCGCTACGCGATCTTCAGCATCGCGTGGATCAATCCTTTGTCGAGAATGATGGAAGCTTTCGACAATGCGACACAAATCTCCACAAACGACCGATAGATCGCGGAGTTTGTTCAATCTAATATTAATTCAAATTTCCATGTAGAAACCTTTCGGCATGCAGAGCAAATGATACAAACCGCTGAATCGTTTGCGAATTCGGTACCGGTAGTGATGTATCACCACGTTTCATCGTCTGGCGGACCGCTCACCCTATCGCCGGAGAACTTCGAGTCGCAGATAAAGTGGCTGGCGAACCATGGCTATATCACGCTGACCGCTGATGAATTTGCGCGCTTCCTGCGTGGGGCGCCGATGCCTCGGAGATCGATCTTGCTGACGTTCGATGACGGCTATCTGGACAACTACATTCACGCCCATCCCATCCTTTTGCGTTACGGATTCAACGCGGTCATGTTTCTGGTGACGGGCCGCGTGCATGACGGCGTGTTTCGCAGCATCGACGCGCTGCGTGCGGAACCGGCGCACACGCATCAGGCGTGCGAGCACCTGGTTCGCAACGGCCGCCCGGACGAGATGACCGTACGCTGGAGCGAGGTGGAGATAATGCGCGCAGCAGGCACGTTCGAATTTCATAGTCATACGCATAGCCATCTTCGCTGGGACGTGCTGTGCGATGACGCTATCGGAAAGTATCAGCAAATCAGGGCGGATATCGAACAATCGAAAGCGATCCTGACAAAGCGTCTCGGCGCAGGTTCGCAACACCTGTGCTGGCCCGAAGGCTATTTCGACGCCGACTATATCGACGCCGCTAAAGCAGCGGGATTCGAATACCTCTACACGACACGGAATCTGCGACGCAACGTAGCGGGTAGCGACACCTTGCGGATTCACCGCCTGGCCGATAACGGCAAGGGCGCGGATTGGCTCGCAAAGAAACTGCGGCGTTACCAGGATCCATTGTGGGGCGGGGCGTATTACTGGTTCAAACGCGCCAGACAATTCCGGGGCGAAGCGTGGTCATGAAAATCCTCTACACCAATTTTCACGCAGGCGACGGTGGCGGACACACCACCTACATCCTCACCTTGGCGGCGGCGCTTGCGGAGCGCCACCACGTGACTGTTGCGGCGCCGGGTTCGAGCCGCCTCTATTCAAGTGCGAAAGAGATCCCCGGCGTCGAAGCGATTGCGCTCGAGTTTCGTAACCGACTGGGCGCCATGGTCGGAACGGGCTGGCGCTTGCGGCAACTGATCGAAAAGAGCGGCTTCGACATCATTCACGTCAACGGCTCAGCGGATCACCGGATCGCGATGCTGGCGACGCTGGGATTGAAACGCACCCGGCCTTGCATCGTCTTCACCAAGCACAACGATTTGCCTGTGAGCGGCTTGAGCACCTGGATTAAAGGGAAGCTGGCGACCGATTCGGTGATCTGTGTATCCGACTACACGCGCCGGCACCTCGCGAAAACCGTGTATGACACGAAGGCGGTGTCGGTCGTGCATCACGGTATCGATCTGCGCCGCTTTGCGCCGGTCGCAAGCGGCGTAAGCGAGCGGCTTCGCAGACGATGGGGTACGGCGATCCCAGACGGAGCGCTGGTGGTCGGCAGTATCGCGGGCACGGACGATAACAAGGGCTGGCTGCATATGGTCGAGGCAGTTGCGTTGCTGCCTCCAGCGCAACGCGAACGGATTCGCGTGGTCTTGGGAGGGCGGACGCCCAATGCACAACAACGTGCCAGGGTCCGTGCATTAGGCATGGCGGGCCAGTTGATCTGCACGGGCTTACTGCGCGACGTGCGGCCCCTGGTGGCAGCATTCGATGTGGGTTTTGTGCTGTCACGGCGCGAAACCTTATCGTTCGCGTGCCGGGAGATGATGGCGATGGGCAAGCCCGTGATCGTGTCGGACTCGGGCGGCCTGCCGGAAAACGTCGAAGCGGGCGTAAGCGGGTGGATCGTCGGACCTCACGAGCATGAACGGATTGCGCAACTGTTGATGCGCCTGCTCGACAACCGGCTTGAGGTCACGCTTGCGGGCATGGCGGCGCGTGCGAGAAGCGTGGCGCAATTCTCGCTGCAGGATTTCGCTGACCGAACCGAGGTGGTCTACCAGGAGAGCCTTGCTAGAATGCGGCCTTGGGCAGGCAGCGGCGGTGTGGCGAAATGGAAGGTCCAGCGCCACTCGGGCTGACCTGCGGTGGAGGTAGCCTTAAACTTCAGATCACCCAGGGCTCTCACATGGAACAGATCGTCTTTCGCTCGGCTCTTCTCTCCGACGTGCCGGCCATCGTTGCATTGCTGGCCGACGACAAGCTCGGAAGTCAGAGGGAAAACACCACGTTGCCGCTTGACGAGCGATACGTCGTGGCCTTTCGTGCGCTAGAGGCCGATGCCAATCAGCAACTGGTGGTCGTCGTGGATGGCGACGAGGTCATCGGCACGCTGCAACTGTCGTTCATTCCGGGGATTGCGCGCTTGGGCGCATGGCGCGGCCAGATCGAGGCGGTTCGCATAGCGGCCCATCGTCGCGACGCCGGGCTAGGGCAGAAAGTGTTCGAATGGGCAATCGCCGCGTGCCGTGCGCGCGGTTGCAACCTTGTTCAGCTCACGACCGACAAGAGCCGTGCGGATGCGCATCGTTTTTACGAGAGACTCGGTTTCGTGGCGAGCCATGTGGGCTATAAGCTTGCGTTGTAGAGCCGGTTACCTTCAATAGCTGACTATGTCCACACTGTTGTACTGGCTTTTTCCGCAAATGCGCGCCCAAAGCGTGGCTAAAGCGCAGGCTTTAGCGCCGCATAGGCGCCAGGCGTGATGCCGTAAGCGCGCTTAAAGACGCGGTTAAGGTGACTTTGATCGTAAAAGCCCGCGCTCACAGCTGCCTCCGCCGCGCTGCTTCCGGCCACGAGCAATTGCTTGGCGGCCATCAACCGCACCTGGTTCGCGTACGCGTGAGGTGGCAGCCCGTATTCCTTACAAAACGCGCGTATCAGGTGATAGCGGCTAAGGTTGGCCACTTCCGCCAGTTCGTCGATCGGGATATCGCGCGCATATTCAGCGCTGATGTAATCGCGCACGCGTGCCATTTTCTGCGTGTCGCGGCCCAGTTCGGTGACGACGGGTTTCGGCTGACCATAGCGGCCAAACAGCATGCCCATTGCCGCCCACCAGTTCGCTTGACGTTCCATTAGCGGCGCAGGGCAGTTCTCGTCGAGACTTGCATGCGCTTTCAACAGCAGCCGGCACAACTGCGGGTCGCAGTAAAGTCCTGGCGGGATGGTCAAGGGCCGGTCGCTGCGTGAGTCGTCGCTAAAGACGGCGCTTAGTGCCGCGAGCCCCTGCATATCGAGGTAAATCGCGCGGTAGTGCCACGCCTTGTTCTCCCAGACCACACCGCAATGGTATTCGCCGGGGCCGAACACCCACACGGTGCCGGCCCCGGATACGTCGCTGCCGGTGCGCGTGCGGCATTGGCCTGCGCCGAACTCGGTCATCACGATCACGAGCTCGTCGTGCATATGGCGCTCGAACTCGTGTGCGCCGTAACGCGCGGTAGCGAGTGCCGCGCCCTCGAGCGCACCATCTCGCCAGTAAACGACTTCCTTGCCCAAGCTACCGTCTGGCATGACTGCTTCCTTAAAATACCAGGTTATCCTCTGTAAGTTCGATCCGGACACGGCGATTCCGGCGGCCTTTGTTCTCGATCTTCGTCATCCGTATCGGACGCGACTGCCCGGTGTTCGTCAGATGCGTCCCTCCACACGCCTGCCGGTCGAGCCCATCAATCTCGACGATCCGGATCGTTCCGTCCGGCGTGGGCGGAGGCGCGACCGAGAGGCTGCGGATCAGTCCAGGCGTTGCCTGGGCGTCGCGCAGGCCGACATAGCTGGCGCGAACCTCCAGAGCCTGGCGAATCACGTCGTTGAGCGGCCCTTCGAGCGATCGCAAGGCGTCGTTATCCGCTTCAGGCAGATCGAAGTCCATGCGCGCGCTGCCGTCTGCGTTGATCTGCGCACCGGTCACCAGTGCGCCGGCGAACTGCTGGTACACGAGCGCGTTCAGGATGTGGGTCGCAGTATGGAGTTGTGCAAGCGTGGCGCGCCGCGGCGCGTCGATCGAGACGTGCAGCTCGCCCGCCAGTTCAATCGACGTATCGAGCTGATGCCAGTACTGGCCGTCTTCCACGGAAACACCAACAATGCGCGCCATGCCATGGGCATGTTGGAGTGTTGCGGTGTCGCAGACCTGGCCGCCGCCACCGGGATGAAGTGCCGAGCGTGACAGCAGCACGGCACCAGGACGGGCGTCGACCACGCTGGCGTCGAACTCGAGCAGATCGGGCTGCTCGTGGCAAAGATAATGAGGCATCGCAGCAAACCGGGTGACGGGAGACTGATTTCGATGGGGACAGTATAGACGCCAGGGCGCGGGGTCGGTCTTGGTCAAAAGTGCTGTTTGACATGCGGAATGCTGCTCGAGGCCACTGTGGCTGAGGCTTTTGCTGGACGGCTCCGCAACGTGCTTACGCGAAATCTTTGTAGAATGGCGTTGTCCGACCCCGCTTCGATTCACGACAACACTTTCAAGAGATCCATCGATCATGGCGCCGCCCAAGTCCCCTTCCGAGCCGACGCCACCCACGCAGGTCGATATATCCACGTATGAGTTCTCGGAGCAGATCGGTCATCTGCTGCGCCGGGCCTACCAGCGCCACCTCGCGATCTTCGCTCAGACCATCGACGATCCGCAATTGACGGCGGTGCAGTTCGCGGTGCTCAGTGCGAACCGGCGGCTCGGGCCTTCGTCAATGAGCGATCTCGGCAAGGCGACGGCCATCGATGGGGCGACCGTGCGCGGCATCATCGAACGTCTGCAGGCACGCGGGCTTGTGGAGTTGCAAGCCAATCAGGACGATCGGCGCAAGAGCGTGGTAGAACTCACGGAGCGCGGGCGCCAGTTGCTCGAACTGACCACGCCGACCGCTGCGCGTATCAGCGAACTCACGATGAGCGATCTCAACGCTGTCGAGCGGGTGGCGGTGTTGTATCTGCTGCGCAAGCTTTGCGGCCCCGAGCTGGAATAGCGCAGACGTTTGCGAGCGCCGGTGTGCCTGCGCCTGGTAGTGCACCAAGCGTGGGCCGAATCTGAAAAGTGCGCATTTATAGTGTGTACATGTTGTTTGATGGTGCGGCCTGTTTCTGCGGCGGCGCTTGCTTTGAGCGCCTCAAGCACGATCGTTCGAAATGCAGAACGTTGAATTTAAAGGGGTTGGCGCATTTTTTCCGGCCATTGAACCGGATCGGGTAAACACCGCTAACAGTGGCATAGAGGTTGCAACTAAGCTTGGAATTACCGCGTGTACGCTCATTTGACACTTATAGATCGAGCGCTTTGGCGGTACCCAGCTTCTATAGCCGTCTGATTTCGTGATCGGGAGTGCTCTATATGAAGTGGTTCGTCAGGCAGATCGGCGCAGTGCTCGGCGCGTCGTTCCTGCTATCGGTGGCCGGTGTGTTCTGCGGGTCCGTCAGCGTCACGCAGGCGGATGAAATCTCCGTCACGCAGTGGGGCAGCAGCCTCTACGGCCTTCCGTATGCCGTCGCGATGGACAGAGGCCTGTTCAAGAAGGCCGGCGTCGACATCACCGGCATTCTCACCTCGAGCGGCGGCGGCACGACCGTGCGCAATATCCTCGCCAGCAAGACGCCGTACGGCGAAGTCGCAGTCGCGGCCGCGCTCGCCGCGCAGCGCCAGGGGATGGATCTCGTCATCGTGAATGTCGGCACGCGCAGCGTCGCGGAGGCGTCGATGGTTGCCATGCCCAACGGCAACGTGCAAACCGTTGCCGATCTGGCCGGCAAGAAGGTCGCGATTACGTCGCCCCGAGGCGTGTCCGAAATGCTGTTGCTGATGGTGCTCAAGCAAAAGGGCGTCGACGCAGGCAAGGTGACCCGCGTCGCCTCGGGTGGCTACGTTAACGGTCTGACGATGCTTGAGCAGGGGGCCGTCTCCGGTGCAGTGCTGATTGAACCGCTTTCAATTGTGCGCAAAGCCAATTACCGCACCGTGTATCGGGCGGGCGACATTCTGCAGCCCATGACCACCTCGGTCGGCATTACCACCCGCGAGTTCGCCAGGTCCCATCCGGATGAGTTGCGCGCGATCATTGCCGGGCGGCGTGCGGGTGTGGATGCGTTGTACGCGGATCCGGCCGGCGCCGCGAAACTACTGGAGACAAGCTTCAAACTCACGCCAGACGTCGCACGCGAAGCCGTCGACAACATGGTCAAGTCACGCATGTGGAGCGACGGTGAATTCAACCGCGGTGAACTTGACCGCATGACGGACGGCCTGAAGCTTGTAGGCGAGCTGAACGGCGATGTCGACTGGTCGAAGCTAGTCGACACGAGCTTTCTGCCCCCCGATCTGAAAGCGAAGAGTACGCTATGAAGGCACGCAACGGTCATCCGACACTGCAGGTTGTCGAGTCGCCTGCGCAACAGGCGCCGGCCTCGCCCGAGGCGCATGTCGAGCTAACCGGCGTTACCCGCTATTTCACGCGCAGCGATTCGAAGGAACTGTTTCATGCGCTCGGCCCGATCGATCTCACGCTGACCAAGGGCGAGTTCTTCTCGGTGGTCGGTCCGTCCGGATGTGGCAAGTCCACTCTGCTCGATGCGCTTGCGGGACTCTCCAGACCCAGCTCCGGCACGGTAATGTTCGAAGGACAACCTGTGACGGGCGTGCCCGATGGAGTAGGCGTCGTGTTCCAGGAAGACGCGTCTTTTCCTTGGCTGAATCTGCGCGACAACATTTCGTTCGGACTGCGCATGGCGGGCGTGGATGGCGCCGAGATTCAGCGGCGGGTTGACTATGCGATGGGTTTCATGGGCCTGAAGGATTTCGCCAAGGCGTATCCTTCGCAGTTGTCGGGCGGCATGCGGCAACGCGTGTGCATCGCCCGAACGCTGGTGTTGCAGCCTCGCCTGATTTTGCTCGATGAGCCGTTCGGCGCGCTCGATCAGCAAACACGCCTGCTGATGGGCGACGAGTTGCTGCGCCTGTGGCGCGAAACGTCTGCCACGGTGCTGCTGATCACCCACGCACTCGACGAAGCGGCGATGCTGTCCGACCGGGTCGGCGTGATGTCGGCGCGGCCCGGGCTCTTCATCGATATCGTCGAGACCGGCTGGGAGCGTTCGCGCGATAGCCGCGTCGTCTCGACACCGCGCTTCGGCGAGATCAATGCCCGCCTGTGGGAGAAGCTGCGTGTCGAATCATTGAAGGTGATGGGCGCGCACTAGGTGCGCAGTGTTTTTCGCAGTATTTCTATGCGAACCTGGGAGTTCGAAGTGAAGACGGAAAGTCTGATCCGTATCGCTGTAGTGGTTGGCTTCATCGTACTGATCGAGCTGCTGTGCCGCAGCGGCATCATTGCGCCGAGCGTGCTGATTGCGCCGTCCGCGATGTTCACGCATGGCATCGAGCTGCTGCGCGGCGGCAAATTCGATCATGACATTGTTACGAGTCTGATCGAGATCGTCGCCGCGTCGGTTGTCTCCGTGCTGCTCGGTTTCGTCCTGGGTCTCGGCATTCACGCGTTACCGTCGCTGCGCCGCTCGATCGAACCGCTGCTATCGAGCTACTACGCCATCCCGACCTTCATTTTCTATCCCATCTTTATCGTCGTGCTCGGCGTTGGCTCGCTGCCGATCATTGCCATTGCCGTGATGCTTTCGGTGGTGACGATGATTACCGCGACGCTAAACGGACTCGACCGCATTCCGCGCGCCTTGCATAAAAGCGCTCAGGTGATGCGTCTTTCGCCGTGGCGTTGCGCGCTTCATATCAAGCTGCCTGCCACGCTGCCGTATCTGTTCACCGGCGTGAAGCTTGCGGTGGCCTATGCGTTCATCGGCGTGATCGCATCGGAATTCATCCTGTCCGGTTCGGGTATCGGCTATGCAATCGGTTACGCGTACAACAACTTCCAGAACGACGACATGTATTCGCTGATGCTGTTCGTGCTCGTGCTGGTGACGCTCGTCAACGCTGTGCTGAACCGGATCGATCAACGGTTTCAGTCGCGCCGGCAACGCTAGCGCTGCGTATAGCGGAGACGCCACCATGAAAAAATTCCTCGATCCGCTGCTGGTTGCGCTGGCCATTGTCGTGTGCTGGCAATGCCTGCATTGGGCGATCGGCGAGCATTCGTTGAGTTCGCCATGGAGCACGCTCGAGGCGCTGGCCCAGATGCTCGGCACTGAAGCGTTCTGGGGCAACGTCGCGGAGACCGCCCGTGCCCTTGTCTATGCACTCGTGATAGCGCTCATAGGCGGGGTGGCGCTCGGCGTGCTGTTCGGCATCAACCGCATGTCGGGCCGCGTCGCGGAGCCGATTCTGTTGAACCTGTATTCGCTGCCGAAGGTGACGTTGTATCCCCTGGTGTTGCTCGTATTTGGCCTCGGCCTGTCGGCGAAGGTGGCTTTTGGCGTGATGCACGGCCTGATTCCGATCCTGATGTTCACGATGAATGCGATCCGCCAGATGCGGCCGGGCTATCTGCGTGCGTCGAAGACCATGCGTCTGTCGTTTTTCCGTACGATTGTGCATGTCGTGCTGCCGGCGATCTTTCCGGAGGTGGTTGCCGGCCTGCGGCTCGGCTTCTCGTTGACTTTACTGGGCGTGCTGATCGGCGAGATGTTCGCCTCGCAGCGCGGGCTAGGTTATATGCTGACCAGTGCGATGAACCTTGGGGATATCCGCACGATCATGGCAGTTGCCCTGTTTCTTACCGTGTTTGCCCTCGCATGTAACGGCCTCCTGATGATGGCCGACCGGCGCATGAAGCACCGATGAACGGCGCTTCACCGGTTATGAACAACCAAATTCCATTTCACCTGGAAAGGAAGACAAAATGTACGACGTATTCCAGACGGATCGCCTGATCGATCTTTGGCTAACCGAAGATATCGGCTATTGCGACCTCACTGCGCAACTGATGATCGAAGCGGACGAGACCGGCGCTTTCTTCATGAACGCGCGCGAGACACTGATCGTGGCCGGCATCGACGTGGCGGCGCGCATCTTCAAACGCTATGACCCGACGCTCGAAGTGTCGGTGCGTGTGAAAGACGGGCAAAAGGTGGAGCGGGGCACGGTGATGCTCAATGTGAGCGGCACGGCGCGCAGCGTACTGACGGCTGAGCGCACTGCGCTCAATATCGTGCAACGGCTGTCGGGGATTGCCAATCTCACCGAGCAATATGTTGCGGCGGTGGCCGGCACGCGGGCGCGTCTGATCGATACACGCAAAACCACGCCGGGTCTGCGCATGCTGGAAAAGCACGCGGTGACCTGCGGTGGCGGCCTGAATCACCGTCTCGGGCTCGATAACGGTGTGATGATCAAGGACAACCATATTGCCGTGTGCGGCGGCATCGCCAAGGCCGTGCAGCGTGCGCGCCGGCAATTGCCGGTGCTGACCAAGCTGGAAGTCGAATGCGACCGCCTTGAGCAGGTCAAGGAGGCGCTGGATGCCGGTGTCGATGTGATCATGCTCGATAACATGTCCGTCGAGGACATGACCCGCGCGGTGGAACTGGTCGGCGGACGCGTGTTGCTGGAAGCGTCCGGGGGCATCAGCCTCGCGACCATCGGTGCGGTGGCGAAGACCGGCGTGGATTACATCTCCACCAGCAAGATCAATCAGGCGGCGGCGTGCGTCGACATTGGTCTCGACGAGGCCGAGTGATGAGCCAATGGATCGGGCAGGTCGGATAAGCGGCTCATGGCCTCCGGCATTCTCTTCTTCGTGGTGGGTCCGAGCGGCGCCGGCAAGGATGCGCTGATCGAGGGCGCGCGTCATCTCGCAGACCGGTTCTGCTTTGCCCGTCGCGTGATTACCCGGCCTGCGGGGTCGCCTGGCGAGAATCACGAAGCGCTCGATGAAGCGGCATTCGCCGAACTCGAGCGTACCGGTGCTTTCCTGATCACCTGGTCGGCACACGGTCTACGCTATGGCCTGCGGCGTGAATTGCTCGACGTATTGGCCGAAGGCCGGCATGTGATTGCAAACGGCTCGCGCGGCATGATTGCGGAGTTGGCGGCGCGGGTGCCGGGCATGGTGGTGATCGAAGTGAGTGCGCCGCATGAAATGCTGGCCGCGCGGATTCTGGCGCGTGGCCGGGAAACACCCGAGCAGGTGCGCCTGAGAGTGCAACGCCAGGTTGAAGCGCATACGGCGGATGTGCCCACCGTGCAGGTTTTCAATGACGGCACGTTGCAGCAAGGCATCGCGCGTTTCATTGCAGCGCTCGAACGCGCCATTCTTCCACCACCTGCGAGTGCCCCGTTTCTGCGTGCCAAGCTGGCGGGCGACGCGCTCAATGAGGCTCAATACGATGCGTTGTTCGACGACATGCTGGCGTTGCGCTACGCCGAGAGCGACATCAACCGCTTTCTGCTGCATGCGTGCGAGCATCTGAGCGACGCGGAGGTGTTGGCGCTTGCCAAAACCCGCACCAGGCTGATGCCGCGCATAGAGTGGAACGAACCGATTGTCGTCGACAAGCATTCGATGGGCGGCATTCCCGGCAGCCGGATCACGCTGATCGTGGTGCCGATTGTCGCGGCCTACGGCCTGGCGATGCCGAAGACTTCCTCGCGCGCCATTACCTCCGCGGCCGGCACCGCCGATGCGATGGAGACGCTCGCGCGCGTCGACCTGACGGCGGAGGACGTGCGGCGCTGCGTCCATGAAGCGCGGGCCTGCATTGCGTGGAATGGCCGTCTGAATCATTCGCTGGTCGACGAGCGGATCAACGCATTCACGCGGCCGCTTGGGCTGGCGTCCAACCGTTGGTCGGTGGCGTCGATCCTGTCGAAAAAGTGCTCTGCTGGATCGACGCACGTAATGGTCGATCTTCCGTGCGGGCCGCGCGCCAAGCTGAAAACCAGCGAGGAAGCGCGCTCGCTTGGCGATCTGTTCGAATACGTCGGCAATGGGCTGGGGTTGACGGTCAAGGCGCTGGTGACCGATGGCACGGCGCCGATCGGCCGCGGTATCGGCCCTGCACTCGAGGTCCGCGACGTGGGTCTGGTGCTCGATAACCATCCCGACGCGCCCGTCGACCTGCGTGACAAGGCATTGACATTTGCCGCGCATATTCTGGCATGGGCACCGGATGTGCAGGACGTAGCCGACGGCAAGCGGATTGCCGCAGAGCTGCTGGCAAGCGGTGCAGCGCGCGCGGCGTTCGAACGGATCGTCGATTCGCAGGGGCGGCATGCACCGCCGGCGTTACCTGCACGAGAGGTCCGTGATGTCATGGCGACGCATGCAGGCATCGTCACGTCGATCGATGGCTGGCTGATCGCGGAGATCGCGCGCGAAGCGGGCGCGCCCGCAGACGCCGGCGCTGGCATCGATCTGCTGTGCAGGATCGGCCAGACAGTGGCGGCAGGCGAGCCGCTGTATCGGGTTCACGGCAACGACGCGGGCGCGCTCGAGCGCGCAATGCGTATGGCGGCGCGCGATTCGGCCTGCAGGATCGAGTGACCCAATCGGGTGGGTTCGAACTGAATGACGCAACCAGATGAGGGGGAGCAAGGTGAAGACGACGGTGGTTTCGAGTTGGCAGCAGTTCATGAGTTTGACTGCTGAGCTCGATGGCTGGGCATTTCGTGGTCAGCAGGATGCCAACTGGTTGTTGCAGAGTTCGCTGTCACGTTACCTTGCGGCCTTTGTGCCCGACCGCTCGACATGGCGCATTCAGGAACAGCGCGCCATTCGTATCTTTCGCCGCAAGGCCCACAACTATCTCTCCGATGTGCGCGCGCTCTCGGACGATCTGCGCTGCCTCGGCCTGATGCAGCACCATGGCGCACCAACCCGGATGCTCGATTTCACGAAGTCGCCCTTCGTTGCGGCTTTCTTTGCGCTGGAGCGCGCGGTTTCGGACGCCGCGATTTTCGCGGTGAATACGCCGGCCCTATGGACCAACCGCGCCATTCCGGCGAGCACGCCGCATCTCACGCGCGACATGATCGATCCGCGCCGCAAAGGCAACTTCGAAAAATTCTTTCTGACCGACAAGAATCCGGTGATCTGGTTTGGCGAGCCGTCGGAGATGGATCAGCGGCTGATTGCCCAGGCCGGCACCTTCGTCTTGCCCGGTTTGCTGCAAAAGCCGCTTGATGAAATCCTTAACAATTACTCAAGCGATGACGAACTGCTGCGCAAGATCGTCCTGCCGCGCGCGGTCCGGGACGATGCGATGCGTGCACTCTACCGGATGAACATTACCAACGCGTCGTTGTTTCCGGATATGGAGGGGCTTGCGCGCTCGATTGCGCTGGAGCTGGAGATGGTCTGGCCGACGGTTGACCGGATCGCCCCGCCAACAAGGCAGTAGGGCGTCACGCAGGACACCAGGGGCTGCCCCCGGCTGGCGGCAGGACACCTGACGTCGTACACTTGCGCTAGCAGAATAATGATTAATTGCGCATTTAACGATTCAGGAGACGACATGGAATCCGTTCAACCCACCGAGGCGCCTGGCGGTACCGCTCCGCGTCTTTCGAAGTTCGGCGCGGTACTGCGCGTGACGAGCGGCAATTTCCTCGAACAATTCGACTTCTTCCTGTTCGGCTTCTACGCCACGTACATCGCGAAGACGTTTTTTCCGGCCGCCAGCGAGTTCGCCTCGCTGATGCAGACCTTCGCTGTCTTCGGGGCCGGTTTCCTGATGCGGCCGTTAGGGGCGATCGTTCTCGGCGCATATATCGACAAGGTGGGGCGCCGCCGCGGCCTGATCGTCACACTGGCGATCATGGCGAGCGGCACGATCCTGATCGCGATTGTGCCGGGCTTCGCCACGATCGGTCTGCTGGCGCCGGCATTGGTCCTTCTGGGCCGTCTGCTGCAGGGCTTTTCCGCGGGAGCGGAGCTGGGCGGCGTCTCGGTCTATCTGGCCGAAATGGCGACACCCGGCAAGAAAGGCTTTTACACGTCATGGCAGTCGGCCAGCCAGCAGGTAGCGATCGTCGTGGCGGCGGCGCTCGGCTATGCGCTGAACCTGCTGCTGACGTCTGCGCAGATCGGTGCCTGGGGCTGGCGCCTGCCGTTCCTGATCGGTTGCATGATCGTGCCGTTCCTGTACGTGCTGCGCCGCTCGCTGCAGGAAACCGCTGAGTTCCAGGCACGCCGCCATCATCCGGCGACGGCTGAAGTGTTCCGCTCGATGCTGACCAACTGGAAGACCGTCATTGCCGGGATGATGATGGTCGCGATGACCACGACCACGTTCTACCTGATCACCGTCTATACGCCGACCTTCGGTCGCGCCGTGCTGCATCTGAGCACATCGGACGCGCTCGTCGTCACGCTGCTGGTGGGCGTATCGAACTTTATCTGGCTGCCTATCGGCGGGGCGATCTCGGATCGTATCGGCCGGCGTCCTCTGCTGCTGTTCATTTCCGCGCTGGCCATCGTGACGGCGTATCCGGCATTGGAATGGCTCGCGCATGCGCCGAGCTTCCTGCGCATGCTGACCGTGCTGCTGTATTTCTCGTTCTTCTTCGGTGCCTACAACGGTGCGATGGTGCCGGCCTTGACCGAGGTGATGCCAGTCGAGGTGCGGGTGGCCGGCTTCTCGCTCGCGTTCAGTCTGGCAACCGCAATTTTTGGCGGATTCACCCCGGCCGTTTCGACTTTCCTGATCGAGATGACCGGCGACAAGGCCGCGCCCGCCTATTGGCTGATCTTTGCGGCCCTTTGCGGTTTCGTGGCGACGCTGGTGCTGTATCGCCGCGGCGGCGCGGCCGAGTTGCAGGCGAAACTGGGGTGACGTCAACGGCGCCCGGGACGCGTGAGCGGCGGTGTCCCGTGCCTGCTATCGCAGTGCCGCAGCCAGCCGCTTGCGCGTAAGCCAGCGCACAGCGAGAAGACAGCTCACCATTACCGTGAGCGACAACACGGTGGTCATCGTGCCGAGCGCGTAGATCACCGGTGTCGTCACCGACGTAGTAAGTCCCTGCAATTCCAACGGCAACGTGTTCTGATCGCCGATAGCCTGCGAGGTCCGGGCAATCTCGTCCCACGAAAGCGTGAAGCCAAACATGGCCACACCGATCACGGAAGGCCCGATGATCGGCAGCACGATATGCCTGAAGTTTTGCCATGGCGTCGCGCCAAGATCGCGTCCCGCTTCTTCGTAGGCCGGATTGAAGCGGTTGAATACGGCGAACATCACGAGCAGACCGAACGGCAAGGTCCACGTCAGATGCGCACCGAGTGCCGAGGTGAACAGCCCCATCGTGGTGGAATAGTTGTCGACGAATGCCTGGTTGCCCAAAGCAGTGGCCAGATACTTGATACCGCTATCGAGCAGACGAAACGTCAGGCCGATGCCAAGCGACACGATGATCGAAGGCATGATCAGGCTCGCCACCGACACATAAAACACCGCCGTATCGCCGCGAAACCGCTTGCGGAACGCGAGTCCCGCTGCCACTGAGAACAGCACGGTCAACACCGTCACGGCCAGCGCGAGGCGCACCGAGCGCAAAAACGCTGCCCAGATATCGATATCGCCGACGCCGTCGCGCAGCACCGAGAACCAGTGCAGCGAGACGCCGCGCATCGGGAACGTGAGGCCGCCTTCCGGTCCCTGGAACGAGAGAATGAAGATGGTGATGACGGGGCCATACAGAAACAGCACGAATAGCCCGAACAGCAGCGCCAGCCAGTAGAAACTGGCCGGGCGGCGCTCGCGATGCTTGCGGCGGGCGATCTGCATGTCAAAGCTCCTTGCGGATGTCGACCACCCGCGTCAAACCCCACACGATCATCAACACCACGGCGAGCAGGATGATCGCGTTGGCCGCCGCCGCCGGAAACTGCAGATAACCGGTTTGCACCTGAATGATCTTGCCGACCGAAGCGATCTGCTGGCCGCCCATCACGCCGACGGTCAGGAAGTCGCCCATCACGATGGTGATCACGAAGATCGAGCCGATCACAATGCCGGTTTTGGATAACGGCAGCACCACGTCGCGGATCACCTGCCAGCCGCTGGCGCCAGCGTCGCGCGCCGCTTCGAGGAGCGAACGGTCGATCCGCATCATCGCGTTGAAGATCGGCACGATCATGAAGAATGTGAAAAGGTGGACGAAGGCGAGCACCACCGAGAAATTCGAGTACAGCAGCCATTCGAGTGGCGCGTCGATCAGATGCGCGCCAAGCAGCGCCTGGTTGACGAGGCCATTGCGGCCGAGCAGCGGGATCCACGAGATCATGCGGATAACGTTCGACGTCCAGAACGGAATCGTGCAGATCAGGAACAGGATGGTCTGCATCGCCGTCGTGCGCACGTGGAAGGCCAGAAAGTAGGCAATCGAGAAACCCAGTACGAGCGTCACCGCCCAGACGATCACGCAGAATTTGATGGTGGACAGGTACGTCTTGAAGGTGACGCACATATCCGTCATCGACGAACAGCCGTCGAAAATCGCCCGGTAGTTTTTCAGCGTGAAGGCGGGGATGATCTGATATTCGTTGTAGTCCCAGAAGCTGACGATCAACGTAATGACGAGCGGCACGATGAAGAACAGCAGGAAGGTCAGCGTCAGCGGCGTCGCCTGCAGCCAGGCCGGCGTGCGGCGGTGCCGCACCGGTTGATCCTGCGCGTGGGTGGAAAGCTCGATCGATGCCATGGCGGGATATCCGTCGTCGGGAAAACTGCGGTTGCTACCGCGTTATGCAGCAGCAACCGCGGCCTGTCTTATACAGGTGTGCGAAGAACTATGCGGCGATGAACTCGTTCCACTTCTGGACCATATAGATGTTCTCGTCCATCACGGCGTTCCAGCACGCAATCGCACCCATGCGCTCGTCGTACGAGCCGCCGTCGCGCACGGTGCCCGCTTTCTCCAGCAACTGCCCGTCCGGCGCATGGATGTCCTGCGCGGCCGGCTTGCCTTCGATCCAGTAGTCCCACTCGTACGGTTGCATGTGCGTCTTCGCGGTCTCGAGCACACCTGAGTAATAGCCCTGACGCATCAGATAGGCACCCGCCCAGCCGTCCTGGAACCAGTTGACGAACTCGTAGCCGGCATCGAGCTTGCGGCCTGTCAGCGAGCGCGGGAAGGCGAAGCCCGAGGCCCACGAGCGATAACCTTCCTTGAGGGGCTGGAACTTGCAGGCAACGCCCATCGTGCGCACCTTCGTCACGGCCGGTGACCACATCGACTGGATCACCACTTCGCCGGAGGCCATCAGGTTGACGCTCTCGTTGAAGTCCTTCCAGAAAGCGCGAAACTGGCCGGAACGCTTGGCGTCGATCAGGATCTTGATGGTCTGATCGATCTCGGCCTTGGTCATGTTGCCCTTGTCGCCGTACTTGACGTGGCCCATCGCTTCGATGGCCATCGCCGAATCCATGATGCCGATCGCGGGAATGTTGAGCAGCGCTGCCTTGCCCTTGAACTCGGGGTTCAGCAATTCGGCCCAGCTGTTGATAGGGCGCTTGATCAGGTCAGGCCGAATACCGAGCGTGTCCGCGTTATAGGTGGTCGGAATCAGCGTCATCCACTCGGTTGGTGTGGCCGAGAACTCGGTGGAGCGCGGACCCGTCAGGAACATCACCTTCTTCGGCGCAGTGCCCTGGTCGCCGATCTTCTTGCCGTTCACTTCGCCCTTGGTAAGCACCGGCGTGATCTTGTCGGCGAGCTTGATCTTCTTTGCGTCCATACCTGCGAGCGTGCCCGCGGGAATCAGCTTCTTCAGCGAGAAATATTCGGTATCGACGATATCGAACGAATTGGGCTGCGTGATGATGCGTTTGGCGACGTCGTCGGTCGTGACCGGAATATATTGAATCTCGATGCCGGTATCTTCCTTGAACTTCTTCGCGATGTCGGAGCTCTGGTTGACGGCCGTGCCCAGATAGCGCAATACGATTTTCTCTTGCGCATGCACGTACGGGAAGCCGGCAATGCCGGCCGCTGCAACCGCGCCCTTGATGAGCGTGCGGCGCTTCTGGCCTTTGTCCGTCAGCTCGGATTCGGCCGCGGCCGGGCGCTCGTTCTGCTCACTCATTGCATTCTCCTCAGGTGACGTTCTGCTCATATGACGTTCTGGTGGGGTGTGACAAAAAACGGTAAAGGCTGGTCTGGGTAACCCAAAAGAGACGGCTTAGGCGGCCAGCGGATGAGCATCCTGCTCGTTCCACCACACGACCACCCGTGCCTCGGGTCCGAGCCGCGCGGGGTCGTAGTCGGCGTCGCTCACGAGTGAGACGAGTTCCGGTGAGCCGTCGAGTGGCACGAGTGTCATGCGCAGATGGGTCCCCTGGTATTCGGCTTCGCGTACGGTGCAGGGCACGCCGCCGATCCGCGCGAGACCGCCGTCGCCTGCGGCCGCCTGAACAGGTGTGACGCCATGCGGCACCACGCGCAAATGGTCCGCACGCACGGTAAACAGGCGCCCATTGGTACTGAATACGTTGTGGCCGCCGAGAAAACGCGCCACGAACTCGGTACGCGGACGGTTGAAGACTTCGTGCGGGGTGCCGCTTTGTTCAATATGACCATGGCTCATCACGACGACCAGATCGGCCAGCGCCATCGCCTCTTCCTGGGAGTGCGTGACATGCACGAAGGTGATGCCGAGCTCCTTCTGCCAGCGCTTGAGCTCGGCGCGCATCTGTACGCGCAGGAACGGGTCGAGCGCCGAGAGCGGTTCGTCGAGCAACAGGCAGCGCGGCTGGTTCAGCAGTGCCCGCGCGAGCGCGACGCGTTGTTGCTGGCCACCGGACAATTGCGCGGGCTTGCGTTCGGCGTACGCGGACATGGCGACCAGTTCCAGCAGTTCGCCGGCACGCTTGCGGCGTGCTTCTTTCGCGACGCCGCGCATCTTCAGGCTGAACGCGACGTTGTCGAGCGCGCTCAGGTGGGGAAACAGGGCATAGCTCTGAAATACCATCGCCGTGCCGCGCGCCGCGGGTTCTTCGCGGGTGACGTTGCGCCCGCCAAGCAGTATGTCGCCCTCGGTGACCGATTCATGTCCCGCGATCATCCTGAGCGTCGATGTCTTGCCGCATCCGGACGGGCCGAGCAGACAACAGTACTGGCCGCCCGGTATGCGCAGGTCGATCGCGTCGACGGCGAGTGCATCGCCGTATTGCTTCGAGACGTGCACCAGCTCGATATCGGCGGCCTCCGTGTGGAGCACGGTTGAAGCAGGCTGGATCATGAAGAAGAGGTCCTCGTGAACGGTACAGGCGGATCGCGTGCGAACCTCTCAAATGCAAGACATATGCCATGCGCTTCGACTCGGCCCTGACAATCGCCAACGCGTTGCGCTGTCTAATGTCTGCAAGTTGGCTCACATATTGCAAACGATCGGAAGCTCGAATCGCTAACGATCTGAAGCCCCGTTCTTGCGCAATAGCGGTGCGTCTTCGGTCCGTTGCGGGGCATGGCAACGCCAAACCGGTTCATGTGGAGCGCAAACCGTTACTCATGGCTCATTTGAAATGACAGACTCACGGAACATGCCTGAAGCGCGCGATCGCGCCCGCGACCCGATCGCAACGCATGGGCGCTTTCCTTATCGGCCTATTACGGATACCGACGGCTTTCGCTGGCCGGGAGACACCGGACTTGCGGTGTATCTGGGCTTCAATATCGAACACTTTGCTTTTGGCGAGGGGCTCGGCGCGGCGCTCGGACCCATTTCGCCGCAGCCGGATGTGCTCAATTACAGCTGGCGCGAATACGGCAACCGGGTGGGCGCATGGCGTTGCCTCGAACTGTTCGACCAGCTCGAGATGCCGGCGGGTACGCTCATCAATACAGCGCTCTACGATCACTGCCCGGAGTTGATTGCCGCCTGCGTTGCACGTGGCGACGAACTGATCGGCCATGGACACACCAACGCGCACCGGCAGAGCGATCTCGACGAAGACGCCGAGCGCGAGCTGCTCGTGCATTGCCGCGAACGGATTGCGGCGCAAAGCGGCACGGCGCCTTCGGGCTGGCTCTCGCCGTGGATCTCCGAATCGCACCTGACGCCTGATCTGCTCGCGCAGACCGGCTATCGCTACACACTGAACTGGTGCCACGACGACCGGCCTGTGCGCATGGCGACCCGTGGTGCACCGCTATGGTCGATTCCTTATCCGCAGGAACTGAACGACTTGCCGATGCTGGTGGGCCGGCAGATGGACGCGTGCGCGTTTGCCGACATGATCGTCGATCAGTTCGACGAAATGCTCGAGCAGGCCAACCGCGGCAGCACGCCCCAGGCGCTGGTGATGGGGATTGCCCTGCACCCCTATCTGGTGGGGCAGCCTTACCGGCTCCGTCATCTGCGCCGTGCGCTCCAGCATATTGCCGCGGCACGTTCGAGCGGTGACGTGTGGGTGACCACGCCAGGGGGCATCGTGGCACACATGGATGAAGTGGAGCGCAACGCGGGCACACATCAGAGAACACTATGACCGTGAAATCCAAGGCGGCCGCCACCGGGCAGAAGACCAAAGACCATGATGCCGAAGACGACACTGCGGTGGAAGCCCGCATCTATCAGTCGATCTTCGACGGTGTGCTCGACCATCGTCTGACGCCGGGCACGAAGCTGCCGGAGCCGCAGCTATGCCAGCTGTTCGGAGTAGGGCGCGCGGTCGTGCGGCGGGTGCTCGAGAAGCTGGCCTATGACGGTATCGTCGTCCTGCGGCCTAACAAGGGTGCGGTGATCGCAGCGCCCACTCCCGAGGAAACCCGCGAGATTTTCGAGGCACGCCGCGCGCTGGAGCGCACGCTCGTGGAACTGGCTGTGGAGAAGGCCAGTGCCCGCGATATCGAAGCACTGCGGCAGCAGCTTGCCGAGGAGCACAAGGCAATGCACCGCTTCGACCAACCGGCGTGGGCCCGCCTGACGAGCTGCTTTCATTTGCGCATCGGTGCGCTGGCCGGCAACTCGATCCTGCAAAACTATTTGACGGAGCTGATTTCGCGTACTTCGCTGATTGTTGGGGTGTACGAAGCACCGGGCAATGCGCCGTGCGAGCACGACGAACATGCGGCGATCGTCGATTGCATCGAGGCGCGCGATGCAGCGGGTGCGGTCGCCCGCATGACCTCGCATCTGCGCGAGCTGGAAGAGCGTATCGAAACATCGCGCATGCCGGGTGAGAAGAGCCTCGCGCAATTGCTGGGGATGACCGAGGCCTGACTACTCGCGGTGGCCCGTCGCCAGATCGCGTTCAGGGCGCAGCGTCTACGTCTTCAACGCTCATGGCCCGGCCATCGCTGCGCGGGTCGTGCGCACCGTAGGCGGTGCCGTCCGCATCGATTCGTATCGCGCCGGGATGGCCCGCAAGCGGACTTTGTGCCGGGATCGCGCTCACATCATGACCGCGTGCGGCCAGCGCCGCGAATACGTCGGGGCCGGCATCCTCTTCGAGTTTGAGCGCATCGCGTGTGTCCGAGAAGGTCTTGCCGAGTAGAAAGCGCGGACGGGCGAGGGCGCTGAGCGGGTCCATGCCGTAGTCGATCACGCGCGTGAGCACGGCCGCGAGCGTTTGCGGTTGACCATCTGCTCCTTGCGTGCCGAACAGCAGGTGCGGACGTCCATCCTTCAGATACATGCCGGGGTTAAGCGTGTGAAATGGCCGCTTGCCAGGCTGCAATGCATTGTGATGCGTGGGATCGGTGCTGAACGATGCGCCGCGGTTGTGCCACAGAATCCCGGTGTCGCCTGCGACGACGCCACTGCCCCAGTCGAAGTAGACCGTCTGCAGGACGCTGACGCTGCGGCCGTCGCGATCCGTGGCGCCGATGAACACCGTGTCGCCGGGGCGAAACACATGCGGCCAGGGACGCGCGGTCTGCATGCTGATGGAGCGGGCATGAGCGTCGAGCGTGGCATCCGTGAGCATCGTGTCGACCGGTACAGTCCGGAAATCCGGATCGCAGACGAAGCGGTCCCGGTCGATGAACGCGCACTTCACCGCTTCCACAAGCAGATGGTAATAGTCGGCGCTGCCTTCTGCGATGGATCCGAGATCGAAGCGTTCGAGGATGCCCATGATCTGCAAGGTCGTGACACCTTGCGTGGGCGGACGCATGCTCACCAGCTCGCCGCCACGATAGGCGACGCGCACGGGAGGCTCGTCGCGTGCGCGGGTTTTCGCGAGGTCGGCTTGTGTCAGTGGCGAGCCGGCTTCCTGCAAGCCGCGCGCGATTCGCCCGGCCAGTTCGCCCTCATAAAACTCGCGCGCACCGAAGCGCGCGATGTGCTCGAGGCTACGTGCCAGCGCGGGTTGAACGAAGCGATCGCCGATGGCAGGAATCCGGCCGTCTGGTGCAAACGTCTTCGAGAAGCCCGGCAGTGCCTGCAGTTCGCCCGCACGCAGACTTTGCCAGAAGTGCTGCGAGGGCGTGATGGGAAAGCCGTTGGAAGCGTAATCGATCGCCTTTGCGAACAGCGTCGACCAGGGCGTTTGGCCTTGCCATGCAGACTGGCTGATCGCATACACCTGATCCCATGTGTCGACGGTTGCCGCTGTGGTTAGCGCGGCTGCTGCGCCGCGCACAGGGATGGCGCCGGAGAACGCAGGCAGTGCGGCCGCCGCCTGGCCGATGCCCGACACGGTGCGCAACAGGCCGTTGCGATCGCCGATCACCCAGAATGCGTCACCACCGAGGCCGGTGAAATGCGGGTAGGTCACGCTTAGCGCTGCGCCGATGGCGATCGCCGCCTCGATTGCATTGCCGCCTGTGCGCAGCACATCGAGCCCCGCGGCGCTGGCCAGCGCATGTGGACTGGTAACCATGCCTCCATTGGAACAGGCGAGTTTTGGGTTGTGCATCGGAACTCCGGTACGGCAGAGGTGCCGCTCTGTGTCCGAGTATAGAGGGCACATCAGCGCTGGAAAAGTGCAGATGGCGTGATACGGCGCATCTGTGCTTTTGCGTGTCTCCGCGCTTATTCCGGCGTCGGCTGCGCTTCAAGCCCCAGCCAGCTCACGCTCGACACGCCTTTTTCCATGCTCAGCCGGCTGGCGATGTGCTCGAGCTTGGGTTGATCCTTCGGATGCAGCTTAAGGGTCGCGGTGACTTCGATACGTCGTGGATCGTTCTCGTAGTCGCGGCTCGTGAGACTCTGAAACGATAACGGCGTCGACGACATCGAATTGGACAGTGCTGCGCGGATATGGATTTCGTCCTCCTCGCGGCACACTACAGTCAGCGTGTAGTCGCGCACGAGGTCAGCCGCCGACACTGGCGCGGTGTTGATGGCACGGCTCACTTCGCGCAGCACGGTGTTGGTGATAAGCACGATCGCGGTCCCGGCGAGGGCGGGACCGTAGTGTCCCGCGCCGCATAGTACGCCGACGGCCGCCGCGCACCAAAGCGTCGCTGCCGTATTGATGCCCTGAATCGAACCCTTGTCGCGCATGATGACGCCGCCACCGAGAAAGCCGACGCCGGACACCACATACGAGGCAATTTGCGTGACCCCGGTGCCGTTTCCGGTCAACACGCCAAGTGTGACGAACAGACACGCGCCGCTCGCGACGAGCGTAATGGTGCGCAGCCCGGCGGTGCGTTGCCGCATCTGGCGCTCGAGGCCGATGGCAATGCCGCACGCAAATGCGGCAAGCAGGCGGATAACAAAATCGAGTGTCATGGTTCCCTGTTCATCTTGTGTGTGGGTGCGCGCAGCGCCTGCCCGAGCGGCTACGACCGGGGGCGTTCCCGGTACTCTCGCCACACTCCTGCTATCGTACGGTGTCACGCATGTCCCCATGCGTGGAAATCAGGCCGCATGGCGATGCGCGGCCACGCTCGTTCAACTCAACCTTTGCTTCTTTTCATAACGCATGTCCGGTGCATCTCTGCCCAAACCGAAGACCTCCCGCAATCTGCGTTGGCTTGCCCTCTGGGGCCCCGGCCTGCTCGTCATGCTGGCCGATTGCGATGCCGGCAATGTCGTCACCGCTGCGCAAGCGGGCGCTCAATGGGGACTGCAGTTACTGGTGGTGCTGCTTGTCCTGATCCCGTTGCTTTACATGGTCCAGGAACTCACGGTGAGGCTCGGCATATTCGCGGGCCGCGGCCATGGCGAACTGATCCGCTCGAACTTCGGTCCCGTGTGGGCATGGATCTCTGCCGCTGGCCTCGTGATTGCGGTACTCGGCTCGCTGGTCACGGAGTTCACAGGCGTAGCGGGCATCGGTGAAATGTATGGTGTGTCGCGCTCCCTGACTTTACCCCTTGCCGTGTTTGCCTTGATAGCCGTGGTGCTGACCGGCTCGCACAAGCGCGTCGACAAGGCGGCCATCCTGATCGGCGCCTTCGAGTTGACGTTCTTCGTGGTGGCCTGGAAAGCCCACCCCGATATCCGTAACGCTTTCCAACAAATAAAAAGCCTCCCGTTCGGCAATCGCCAGTTTGGTTATATGGCAGCTGCGCTGATCGGAGCGACCTTCAATCCGTGGATGGTGTTCTATCAACAGGCTGCGGTCGCCGATAAAAAACTCACGGCACAAGACTACGGCGCGGCTCGCGCAGAAACAGCGTTGGGCGCCGTCCTTACCCAGTTGCTGACAGCAGCGGTGCTGGTCGCCGCTGCCGCCACGCTGTCGGGTGACGGCAAACCGCATGCGCTCGGGAGCGTCGGCGAGATCAGCGACGCGCTCGCCACGGTCGTCGGTCCGCACGCCGGACGCTTCCTGTTTAGCGCGGGTGTGCTCGGTGCGTCGATGGTGGCGGCCATCGTCTGTTCGCTGTCGCTCGCCTGGGGGCTCGGTGAAGTGGCGGGCTACAAGCGCTCGCTCGAAGACCGTCCCACCGGTGCGCCATGGTTTTACGGCGTGTACATCGTGTCCGTCGCCGGCAGTGCGTATCTTGTCTGGCTTGCGCCGAACCTCGTGTCGTTGAACGTCGCCGCTCAGGTGGTCAATGCCTTGATGTTGCCTCTGGTGGTCGGCCTGCTTATCGCCCTTAGCGTGCCCTCGCTTTCCAGACAACACCGTCCGCGTGGTCTTTACCTTTGGCTTGTGTCAGGCGTGGCGGCACTGGTTAGCGCCGCCGCTATCGTTGGCGCAGTCTCGGGTTGGATGTCCTGAGCGGCGTGCTGCCTCCGCGCGAGGCGAAAACGGCATGCGTTTCTCAAGCAAAGAACGCCTCGACGCGTTGCCACCGTGCCGCGAGTTGATGCTCGCGACACGGTGCCATACGGACGCACGAAGCCGCTGCGTTCATATGACGCTATAAGGTGCACGGGGAGTATTGCTACGGCGCGCACCGTCTGCCTGCTGGCAAGACGGCGGCTAATAGAAGAGAGCGCGGACGTCCTGCCGGTCAGGCAGCGAAACTATTCGAAGATCGACAACTACTGGAGTCCAAGGCATTAGCCCCTTTTGTAAAGACGCCCGGATTTTAGGCGCGCGCACAAACGGAAGTCAACATGATTCGCCAGGCAGAGCAAAGATAGTTTGAAGTCCCGTACATATGTCTTTCAGATGTGCCGAAACAGCGTACATAAGCCTTTCATCTTCCCGCTGCCACTACAACGCCGCGCCCCATTACACAATCTTTGCAGCTACCCCGTCCGGTTTTGCGGGTTCTTGACGCGGCATGTGCTGAAATACAAGCAGCATGATGGACTCGTTAGAGCATTCGGAGTTCTAAGTGTAGGGAGCGTTATTGCCGGTGAACAGGGCGGTGACGTCGTACGGGCCGCACTTCGGCGCGGCTGCCGACAGTCGAGGCTGGAAAATGACAAATGACGAGATCAAGGCGTTGATCGTGGAGATCCGGCGCTATGCGGCGCATCGTCTCAGCGACGTCGCCCGAGGCGTGGAAACGCCGGCGCTGGCGGCACTGATGGTCGAGAAATTCGGCGAGGGAATCGCGAAAGCCACCCAGCTGCTCGGGGTGGAAGGCTGCAGTGAACTCGGCCGGGAAATCGACCGGCTGGTGCGCGAAGTGGATCCGCATTATCCGACGCATCTTCAGTACCGCTTCGAAGCACGCCCGGCAGGTCTCGCCATCAACGGCGCGGCGCACTGAGGCGAAGCAGCAAGGCGTGCCGCCCGCTGGCGATGCGCCCGACAGTATGGGGAATCGTATGGCGTTCAAACAATCCAGGGGAAACATGACCGTAGAGGCCTGCGTGTTTCCCGCTCCGGGACAGATGTTCAAAGGCGCGCTTCGCGTGACCACTACGCGTAACGAAAAGACGCTGCAACAGATCACTGGACGTGGCTGTGGCCGGCCGATGCGCAGCTCCGATGCTGCGCTCGAGTTGGCGGAACTCGAAGCCCGGCGCATTCTCGGCCTCTGAGACAGGCGGCATGATATTCCGACCTTTTTTCCGGTCGCGTTCGCACGCGCTGAGCGCGACGGGAAAAGCGGTTGGGCCATGCCGAGAAATTTTTACGCGAGCTTAACGCCAATTCGTGTAGCCTGAGATCAGGCAATTGAAACGAGGCGCGACATGGCGCACCCAATGACAAGCCTGCGGGCTCTTCTCGGAACTGGCAAGAGCCGGGTACAACCCCGCTCCCACGCCCCCGCGGGCCGCAACGTGATGATGCACGTCACGCTCGACGCACAACACGCCACACCTTTACGCCAGGCGCTGACCCGCGACTGCGGCGACCAGCCTTGGACCATCCGGGTTGCGCCACTGCCCGGAACGGGCCGCGTGCGGCTCTCTCTCTATCTGCCCAAGACCGCAGTCGATGGAGCGATCCAGCGGGTGGCCGTTCTGGCGCCCACGGCGCAATTGGGCCAACTGTTCGAAGTCCCCGATACGGTTACCGATAGCTGGCGTGGCTTGATGCACGCCGAGACCCCGCCACGTATCAACGTGTCCAGCGAGTCTGAAGTGGAGGTGTCGCAGGAGGATGAGAATGCGGTTGCAGGTAGCGCAATTGCACAACTGATGTCGCGGGATCACGTGCTGCTCGGTCTGGACGTCACGGACCGGCAAGCTCTGTTCGACGAACTCGGCCGCTTTTTCCAGCAACGCTATGGGTTGCCGGCGGACGCTGTGACCGCCGGCCTTGCCGCGCGAGAAGCGATGGGCTCGACGGGACTGGGTCAGGGCGTGGCGGTTCCGCATGGCCAGATCAAGGGTCTGCGCGAGGCGATGGTGCTGTACGTCAGGCCGGCCACGCCGATCGCCTTCGATGCACCGGACGGAAAACCGGTTGGCGATATCGTGGTGCTGCTCGTGCCGAAATGGGCCAATACCGCGCATTTGCGTCTGCTGGCGGAAGTGGCGGAGCGATTTTGCGACCAGCAGTTCCGTGAACAGCTTCACGCCTGCGAAGATGAGCATGCCGTCTGCCAGCTGTTTGTCGAGTACGAGGCGGCTTGAGCTTGATTGAGCTGGTTGACGGGAAACGATAAGGGCCGCGCTTTTAGAAAGCGCGGCCCTTATCTATTGAGCCGGTTAGTAACACTAATCAGCCTGGCGAGCCCGTTTTGTGAGTCAACTCATCGAGTCGACTCACTGAGTCGGCTTAGTGAGCCGCTCCAGCGAACTCCGCGCGCAAATCCTGCAAAGCCTCGCGAGCGGTACCCAGGCTCGCCACCAGTTGCGCGGAGGCTCGCGTGATCGGCATGCGCGTCTCGTCCGTCATGGGGTGATCGAATGCCAGCATGGCCTTGATCGCAGACGGGTTAGGCGCGGAGAACAGCAGCTTGATGACAGGCAGCAGGCTCGTGAAGAGCGTTTGCGCTTCTGCTACATGGTCCGATTCGACGAGCGCCTGCACTTCGATCAGCAGATCGGCGCAGACATGCGCACTGGCGAGAATCCCACCCGCGCCGCCTGAACGCAGGCAATCGAGGAACGCATCGTCCGTGCCGCAGAGCAGACTGATGGGCGCGCTACGCAGTTTGTCGAAGTGATCTTTTACGCACTCCTTGATCGCCACGACGTTGTCCAGTTCGGTCAGGCGCGCGACCGTCTCAGGCGCGATGGCGACGCCGCTTCGATGCGGTACGTCGTACAGCACGATCGAGCGGTCGGTTGCGAGCGCAATCTGTTCGAAGTGCCATTGCACGCCGGCCTGATCGGGACAGATATACGAAGGGGGTGAGACCAGATAGCCGCTGCAGTCCCAATGTTCATAGCGGCGTAGCTCGCGGATCACTTCGCGTGTGTCCGACCCGCCGACGCCGACCAGTACCGGCAAGCGGCTGCCAACTGCGTCGGTGATAGCCTGCAGCACCGTGACACGTTCGGTCTCGGACAGTAGCGCGGCTTCGCCGGTTGTGCCCAGCGCCACCATGCCGCTGATCTCGGTGCGCGAGTAGTACTCCGCCAGATGCTGTAGCGCGTCGATGTCGACCTCGCCGTTGCGCATCGGCGTAACGAGCGGCAACCAGATGCCTGAATACATGATTAGCGCGCCTCCTTGCTGGCGTTGCGGCGCCTGAGCGGTCCGATCATCGCGTAGGGCAGCGAGGTAATCAATGCGTGCATCGTGAAGTCGAGGTCGTCTGGAGCAATATCGAGGTCGAGGTGAACATGGTCGTGCACGACCTCGGTGCTGACCACATACACGCCTAGCGGCGAGTGCAATAGCGACCTGAGTTGTGCACGAGCGTCGCGCTCGGAGTCGCCGAGCAGCGTCACCGGCAACAGTACGCGTGGCGAAGGAAAGGGGATGACGTTGTGGTGTGAGGCGGGTTGCGCGCGGTGAGTTCCGGCGTCGTAGACCTGGAGTGTTTGCGGAAGTGCCATGAGATCGGATTCGCTGCTGTGGTTGTTCAACACAGTGACTAGAGTAGACCCCGCGGTGTAAACATCGCGCAAAAATCCGATCGCTTGGTGGAAAAATGCGGTGGTGGCCGGCGCGTTGGGATCGTGCTTTCAGTGCTGAGTTTCTGCGAAGCGTTGAGTTCCGCGAGCGCAATTCCGCCATGCCAGCCAGTAGCCACATCATTGCAGAACACCCCCATCCAGACAAACCCTGATTGCTGCATGGAATTGGCCGCTGCTATCGTTCGCAGGTCTTGTGGAAGCGCTTCCACCCAGCTTCCACCCAACCGGTTTCAGCGGTTCTGCGTAACGAATTGCATGGGATTAGAGTAGCGCGCTCGAGCGCAGGCTCTGGTCGATAAAGGAGAATCTGTGGCAAACGACGTATCCGCGCTGTCCCAGGACCTGAACGGCGATCCGTTCTCGCCATCGGCCGATTCGGTGCTCTGGCGCAAGCAGTTCCTGCTCGGCGCGGCTACCGCGTCGTATCAGATCGAGGGAGCCGTTCATGAAGACGGGCGTCTGCCGTCGATCTGGGACACCTTCTCAGCCACTCCAGGCAAAGTGCTGGCCGGCGATACAGGCGAGGTGGCCTGCGATCACTATCATCGCTGGGAAGCCGATTTCGACCTTCTGAGCGCGCTCAATTTCGAGGCCTATCGTCTCTCGATTGCATGGCCGCGCGTCATGGACGAACACGGCAAACCGAACCAGAAGGGCCTCGACTTCTACAAGCGCCTGCTCGGCCGTCTCAAGGAGAAGGGCCTCAAGACCTTTGTCACGCTGTACCACTGGGACTTGCCGCAGCATCTGGAAGATCGCGGTGGCTGGCTCAACCGCGACACCGCGTACCGCTTCACCGACTACGCAGACCTGATGAGCCGCGAACTCGCGGGCCAGGTCGATGCATGGATGACCCTCAACGAGCCGTGGTGCTCGGCATATCTCGGCTACGGTAACGGTCATCATGCGCCGGGTCTGTCTAATGCGCGCTTTGCCACCCAGGCCATGCATCATCTGCTGCTTGCACACGGCTTGGCGATTCCGGTGTTGCGCGCCAATGATCCGCCGTCGCTGAAAGGGATCGTCGCCAACGTGGGCAGAGGCACCGCAAATTCGGAAAGTGCTGTTGATCGCCGCGCCGCGCATCTGTTCGAAGTTCAGCACAATGCGTGGATTCTCGACCCGCTATTGAAGGGCGCGTATCCGGACGATCTGTTCGAACTCTGGCCGGGTACCGAGCCGCTGGTGCTCGACGGCGATCTGAAGACTATTTCCGCACCGCTCGACTTCCTGGGTATCAACTACTACTTCCGCACCAACGTGAAGAGCGACGGCGCGCATGGCTTTACCGAGGTCCCGCTGGAAGGTGTCGAGCGCACGCAGATGGGCTGGGAGGTGCACCCTGATGGGCTGCGCGATCTCCTGATCGGTTTTAACAAGAACTACGCGAACCTGCCACCGATCTATATCACTGAGAACGGTATGGCTTCAGATGACCAGGTGATCGAAGGCCGCGTCGACGATCCGCAACGGATCTCGTTCCTCAAGCGCCACCTTGCAGCGGTGGACAGCGCGGTCAAGGCTGGCGTCGATATTCGTGGTTATTTCGTCTGGTCGCTGATGGACAACTTCGAATGGGCCTTCGGTTATGAACGGCGCTTTGGCGTGGTGCACGTCGACTACGATACGCAAAAGCGCACCGTCAAACACAGTGCCGAGCTGATCGCAAAGTTCCTGGCAGAACGTAAGGCACGCAACTGAGTCACTCAACTGAGGCACGTAACTGAGGCACGTAACTGAACAAGCTGAGCTGGTTTGTATGTCGACCGGAAACAAAAAGGCGCAAAGCCTCAAGGAGACGGAATGAACTGCAGAAGGAAACTCTTGAGCGGCATTGCCTTGGCCCTCGCTCTCAACGGCGTGGTTGCCCATGCCGATCCGTTGAAGGCCAACGTGATCCACTGGTGGACCTCGGGCGGCGAATCTGCCGCGATCAAGCAGTTCGCGGATGCGTACAACAAGGCCGGTGGCCTGTGGGTCGATAACGCCGTGGCCGGCGCCGATCAGGCACGCTCCACGGCCATCAACCGGATCGTAGGCGGGGATCCACCCACAGCAGCGCAGTTCAATACGTCCAAGCAGTTTCATGACCTGATCGATCAGGGCATGCTCAACAATGTCGACACGGTAGCCGCCAAGGAAAACTGGAACGCCATTTTCCCGCAGTCGATTCTCGAGTCTATCAAGGTCAACGGGCACTTCTATGCCGCGCCCGTCGACATTCACATGCAGGACTGGTTCTTCTATTCGAAGCCTGCGTTCAAGAAGGCGGGCATTGCAGCGGAGCCGCAGACCTTCGATGAACTGTTCACCGATCTCGACAAGCTGAAAGCCGCCGGCTACATTCCGCTCGCGCTGGGCGGCCAGGCATGGCAGGAAAAAATCACCTTCGATGCGGTGTTTGCCGATGTCGGCGGCACGGACCTCTATATGAAGGTGTATCGCGACCGCGACCAGAATGCGGTGAATTCGGCTGCGTTCAAGAATGTGCTGACCACCTTCAAGCGCCTGCACAACTACGTGGATCCGGGCTCGCCCGGCCGCAACTGGAATGATGCGACGGCGCTGGTGATTTCGGGCAAGGCGGGCATGCAGATCATGGGCGACTGGGCAAAGGGCGAGTTCTCGGCGGCCAACCAGGTGGCGGGCAAGGACTTCGGCTGCTTCCCGGGTTTTGGTCCGCATTCGCCGTATATGGTGGCGGGCGACGTCTTCGTATTCCCGAAGACAGACAACGCCAACGCGATCAAGGCGCAGAACCTGCTCGCGACTGTCATGACTTCTCCTGAGGCGCAGGTGGCCTTTAGCGCGAAGAAAGGCTCGATCCCGATCCGTCCGGACGTGGATACCTCGAGCCTCGATATCTGCGCGAAAGAGGGCATTGCGATCATGAAGGACAAGTCGCGCCAGTTGCCGAATCCGGAAATGCTGATTTCGCCGGACGTGCAGGGTGCGCTGACCGACGTCATCACCAACTTCTGGAACAAGAACGAGTCGGCTGAAGATGCGCAAAAGGCATTTGCCAGCGCGCTGAAGAGCTGAGCACCGCGATGCGCGCACTCGGCCTGGCCTCGGCATCTCGACGACCGGCGAGGCGATCGAAGCCGCTTGGGCGGCGCTGGCCGCTCGCCGCCTGGATTGCGCTGTTGCCGATGGTGGTGACGGTCGTCTTTGCCTACCTTGGCACGATGCTATGGACGGCTAAGGTATCGTTTACCTTGTCGCGCACGTTCCCGTCCGATCGCTTCGCCGGGGTGTCGCAATACGTGCGGCTGTTTCAGAACGATCGCTGGATGGTGTCGCTGCAGCACATCGTGATCTATGGCGTGTTGTTTATCATCGCGTGCATGGTGATCGGTTTGCTGTTGGCGATCTTTATCGATCAGAGAGTGGTGGCAGAGGGTGCATTGCGTACGGTATTTCTGTATCCGTATGCGATGTCGTTTGTCGCCACCGGTCTCGTCTGGCAGTGGATTCTCAATCCCCAACTGGGCATACAGGAGGTATTGCATCGCATCGGCTTTGCGCACGCACGCTTCGACTGGATCGTCGATCAGGACTGGGTGATCTATACGCTCGTGATCGCCACGGTCTGGCAGGCCTCCGGGCTCGTGATGGCGTTGTTGCTGGCCGGCCTGCGCGGCATCGACGACGAGATCTGGAAGGCGGCACGCATCGACGGCATTCCACGCTGGCGGGTCTATGCGAGTATCGTGGTGCCGATGCTCAAGACCTCGATGTCCACCGCATTCGTGCTGCTGTTCGTGATGGTGGTGAAGCTATACGACGCAGTGGTGGCGATGACCCTGGGCGGCCCTGGCACGGCGAGCGAAGTGCCGGCCAAGTTCATCATGGATTACCTGTTTGGCCGCGCCAATATCGGACTTGCCTCCGCGGCGTCGGTCGTATTGTTGACCACTGTGCTGGCAATTCTCGCGCCGTTCTTCTATGTGCGCAGTCGCGCCGCCTTCCGAAAGGACGTTTGATGAATACGCTCCCTTCCGGTGTAACTTCAGTTGGCAAACCCGCAATCGCAACTACGCCCAAACCTCGGCCGAAACGCCGCTCGCGCTTCACGCCCGCGCGTTTCGGCATTTACGCATTCCTGATTACTGCGGCCTTGTTCTTCCTGTTGCCGCTATATGTGATGCTCGTCACCTCGGTCAAGCCGATGAGCGAGATCCGCGTAGGCAACATTCTGGCGCTGCCGCTGCATTTCACGCTCGCGCCGTGGCGTGATGCGTGGGCATCGGCCTGCACGGGCCTCGACTGTAACGGGATTCAGGTCGGTTTCTGGAACTCCGTGCGCATTGTGGTGCCTAGCACCATTCTCTCTATCGCGATCGGCGCGGTGAATGGCTATGCGCTGTCGTTCTGGCGGCCACGCGGCGCAGGGATCCTGTTCGCCGTTCTGCTGATGGGTGCCTTTATCCCCGTGCAGGTGATGGTCTATCCGCTTGTGCGCGTGCTGGCGAGCGTGCACCTGTTCAGTTCGCTGCCAGGCATCGTGGTGATCCATACAATCTTCGGTATGCCGATCATGACGCTGCTGTTTCGCAACTACTACGCATCGATCCCGCTTGAACTGTTCAAGGCGGCCCGTGTCGACGGCGGCGGTTTCTGGCGCATCTTCCTGCAGTTGATGTTGCCGATGTCCACGCCGATCATCGTGGTTGCGGTGATCATGCAGGTCACCGGCATCTGGAACGACTTCATTCTCGGGCTGGTGTTCGCGGGAACCAGGAACCTGCCGATGACAGTGCAGCTGAACAACATCATCAATACCACTACGGGCGAGCGTCTCTACAACGTCAACATGGCGGCGACCATCCTCACTTCGATGGTGCCGCTCGCGATCTACTTCATTTCGGGCCGCTGGTTTGTGCGCGGCATCGCTTCGGGCGCAGTCAAAGGGTAGGCCAAGGGATAGGGGCATGACCAACGTATCGAATGTATCGGTCCGCAATCTGCGCATCGAGCTGGGCGCGAACACGGTCATCGAGTCGCTCGATCTCGATGTGAATGCGGGCGAATTCGTCGTGCTGCTCGGGCCGTCGGGCTGCGGCAAGTCCACCTTGCTGCATAGCATTGCAGGCCTGATCGATGTCACCGACGGCAGCATCGAAATAGGCGGCGAGGATATGACCTGGGCCGATCCAAAAGATCGCCGCATCTCACTGGTGTTCCAGTCGTATGCGCTGTATCCGACCATGAGCGTAGAGCGCAATCTGTCGTTTGCACTGCGTATCAACGGCACGCCGAAGGCGGAGATCGAACGGCGCGTGACGCGTGCGTCCGAGATGCTGCAACTCGGGCCGCTGCTCAAACGCAAGCCGGCACAACTGTCCGGCGGCCAGCGTCAGCGCGTGGCGATTGGCCGCGCAATCGTACGTGAAGCGGATGTGTTCCTGTTCGACGAACCGCTCTCGAATCTCGACGCCAAGCTGCGCACCGAGTTGCGCCGCGAATTGAAACAACTGCATCAACGGCTCGGCGCGACGATGATCTACGTCACGCACGACCAGGTGGAGGCGATGACGCTCGCTACCCGCATGGCTGTGATGCGGGGTGGCGTGATCCAGCAGATCGGCACGCCTGCCGAAGTCTATGCGCGGCCGGATAATCTGTTCGTGGCCGGCTTTCTCGGCGCGCCCGCGATGAATATGCTGCAAGGACGGCTGGAGCGGCGCGAGGAGGGCATGCGCTTTCGCACAGACCATCTCGATCTCGACGTGTCGCGCTATCCGTTCAAGGCGCTCCCCGATACGACGCGGCCCTGCGTGCTGGGCGTGCGCCCCGAGGATGTGCGCGTCGGCGGCGACTTCACAGAGCGCGGCACCGTTTCGCTGATCGAACCGATGGGCAACCACCGGGTTATTTGGCTCGATTATCATGGCGCCCAGATCGCGTCGATCGATCAGGACAAAGCGCCCATCGAGGTAGGGGAGGCGCGCGCCTTTTCGCTCGACAGCGCACATATTTCGCTGTTCGACGAGGCTGGTGGCGCCCGTCTGTGAACGGCACGGTTTGATGGAGCGCGTGTGGCAACCCTGAAAGACGTGGCGGAGTTAGCCGGAGTCGGCATGTCGACGGCATCGCGGGTGATTTCCGGCAAAGGACCGGTCTCGGCCGACGCCGAGCGCCGCGTCAGGGCCGCCATCGAGGCGCTGAATTTCCGGCCATCCTCGATCGGCCGCGCCATGGCGACGCAGTCGCTCGGCATGATCGGCCTGTTCGTGCCGACTTTCTTCGGCTCGTACTACGGCACGATCCTCAAGCAGACCGATACCGAGTTGCGCGCGGTGCACCGGCACGTCGTCGTAGCGACGGGTTGCGGCGAGTCGTCGCCGCGCGAGCAGGCGCTCGAAGCGGTGGAGTTTCTGATTGGCCGCGACTGCGATGGCGTGATCGTGATCAGCCATGACCTGCATGACGACGACCTCAACCGTCTGCATCGCATGCACCCGAAGATGGTGTTTCTCAATCGCTCTTTCGGTCAGCTGCCGGAGGCGTCGTTCTGCGCGGATCATAGGCGCGGCGGCGAACTGGCCGCACGCACCTTGCTCGAGCATGGGCATCGCGAGCTTGCGGTGATCTCGGGGCCCTTTAGTGCTTCGGACAATCAGGCGCGTGTGGACGGTTTCTTTGCGGAACTGGCGCGCCACGGCATCGAACGGGCGGACGTGACCTTGATCGAATCGGACTTCTCGCCGGAGGGCGGCTATGCAGCCGCGCAAACGCTGCTCGACTCGAAGCGGTCCTTTACCGCGGTGTTCTGCGCCAACGACACCATGGCGATCAGCGTATTGGCGCGCTTTCAGCAGGCAGGTGTTTCGGTGCCGAACGACGTCTCCGTGATCGGCTACGACGACGACTACTCGGCAGCGTATGCAGCGCCCGCGCTGACCTCAGTGCATATTCCGACTGCGGACCTGACGCAGAACGCGGTACGCTGGCTGGTGAATCAATGCTATGGAACCTCGTGGGAGATCTTCCGCGAGTTTCCCGTGACGGTGACGATGCGCGCCTCGGTGGGCGCGCCACGGCAGCGCGTGGTGGCCCGGTAGGTGCGCTTAGCTGCCCTCGCGCAGCGATTGCTCATGCCGCACGCGAGCTTCTTCCTCGAGACGCGTGTCTTCGAGTTCCTGCAGCACCGCATCGAGGTCGACCGGCGTGGTGTCGAGTTCGACACGCCCGGTCAATTGCACCTCAGGGTGCAGGCCGCCGCCTTCGAATAGCGCCCAGATCTCCTTGCCGTACTTCGCAGTTAGCAGATGCGGCGCGAAGCGGCCAAAGTACGTCGCGAGGTTGTCCACGTCGCGCTCGAGCATGGCGGGCGCTTCGAGATTGCCGGCGGCGTCGACGGCCTGCGGCAGGTCGATGATCACCGGGCCGTCCGCGGCGAGCAAAATGTTGTACTCGGACAGGTCGCCGTGAATCACACCGGCGCATAGCATACGCACCACTTCGTTGAGCAGCCGCGTGTGCAGTTCGACCGCACGCGTTTCGCTCATCTCCACATCGTTCAGACGCGGCGCGACGTTGCCGTCTTCGTCGGTCACCAGTTCCATCAACAGGACGCCGTCTGTGCAGATATACGGTTGCGGCACGCGCACGCCGGCGTTGGCTAAACGGAACAGCGCGTCGACCTCGGCGTTCTGCCAGTGCTGTTCCTGCACTTCGCGGCCGTAACGGCTGCCTTTTTCAATGGCGCGCGCTTCACGGCTGTTCTTGACCTTGCGGCCCTCGCGATACGAAGCGGCCTGGCGGAAACTGCGCTGCTTTGCGTCCTTGTAGACCTTCGCGCAACGGGTCGAATCGCCACTGCGTACGACGTAGACGGTGGCTTCCTTGCCGCTCATCAACTGGCTGATGACTTCGTCGATCAGGCCTTCTTCAACGAGCGGGAGCAGGCGTTTGGGTGTTTTCATGCGGCCACCGCCTGCACTGTGCACGGGACGGCAACGGCGGCGCGACGGAGGACGGCGGGGCGGGTAAGCATGGCCGCCTGTGAAAAGGGGGCTTGGAGCGGAGATAAAGTCATGCCCGATTATAAGGTGTACCGGGCAATCGGCAGAATTCATGGGGCATAACGACGTTTGACCGGGGTTGCGTGGCTGTTCGTCCGAGACATCTTGCGCATTGCCTGGTGGGTCTGTCTGGCTGCTATTCGAGTGCCAAGTCATGGCTTTCGGCACCGTAAGATTCGTAGGCGTCCTGTTGATGGCGGTAAAGAGAGCTTTCGGCCGCGTCAGGTAGAGGGCGTGTGCCAAATGTGGGCCGAATGTTGCCTGGACCCTTGTTTTGCGGGGTTTACCTGATTTAAAAGCACGGTCGATCCTTTACACTCGCGTAAAATTATTTGTTACGGGGTGAAAGATGCTGGTCACTTTCCTCATTGCATGTCCGCTCCTGATCGCGGCACTGTTCGGCTTTGCCAGGATCGCCGACCCGCGTACCGGGCAGCTCAGGCGCTAGCCGGGACTGGCCGCTGTCTTGATGGATTGGCAATCGAGTCTTGCGTTGAAGTGCCCACTCGCGGCACGATGCGGGATTGCCACCTGATTAAGACCCCATTCCTGCATGCAAGAGACCCCAGAAAAACTGGCCAGGCGCTTTGGCCTGCTAAAAGGCATCCTCCCTCTTGATCGTGCGTCTGCGTTGCGCGACGCTTTTGCCGGCATCACGCTGGCGTCGATGGATATTCCCCAGGTACTCGGGTACGCGCGCATCGCCGGCATGCCGGCTGTGACTGGCCTCTATACCGTGTTCCTGCCGCTGGTGGCATTCGCGTTCTTCGGCGCGTCACGGCACCTGGTGGTTGCTGCAGACTCGGCGACTGCGACCATTTTCTCCAGCCAGCTCTCCACCATGGCGCCGCTCGCGAGCGCTCAATACGTTGCACTGGCCGGCATGGTTGCGTTGCTGACTGCCGTGCTGTTGCTGGTGGCTCGGATCTTCAAACTCGGCTTTCTCGCCGACTTTCTGTCGCGTACCGTACTGGTCGGCTTTCTCGCGGGCGTAGGCGTGCAGGTGGGCATCGCGATGCTGGGCGATATGCTCGGCATCGCCTTCACGTCGTCGCACAGTACGGCCCAGTTAGCGCAGATCGCGAGTCATCTGGGGCAGGTCAGCTTCCCGACCCTCGCGGTTTCAGCAGGCGTGGTGGTCTGCATTCTGTTGGCAAAGCGCTTCTCGCCGCGTTTGCCGGTGCCTTTGCTGGCGGTGGTGGGTGGCATCGCCGCCAGCGACCTCTACGACTTCGCCGGACACGGGATTTCGATTCTCGGCCCAGTCGCTGGTGGTCTTCCGCCGTTCCGGCTGCCGGTTGCGAGCTGGCACCAGATGGTCGAACTGCTGCCGGTGGCGGCCTCCTGCTTCGTGATGATCGTCGCCCAAAGCGCGGCCGCCGGGCGCGTGTTTGCGCAGCGCTATCATGAGGAAGTCGATCTGAATGCCGACATTCTCGGGCTGGCGGCGGCCAATACTGTGGCTGCTTTTTCCGGCGCATTCGTGGTGAACGGCAGCCCGACCCAGACCGCCATGGCCGAGCGTGCCGGCACGCGCAGTCAGTTCGGACAACTGGCGTTTGCGGGCGTGGTCGTCGTGGTGCTGCTGTTTTTCAGCCGGTATCTGCAATATCTGCCGCACTGCATCCTCGCCAGCATCGTGTTCACGATTGCGATCGGGCTCATCAATGTGCAAAGCCTGAGGGCGATCCGCCGCGAAACGCCAGGGGAGTTCACGCTGGCCGTGATCACGGCGCTTGCTGTGGTGGTGCTCGGTGTCGAGCATGGGATTCTGTTGGCGGTCGTGCTTTCGTTGCTGCGACACGTGCGGCACAGCTACAGACCGCATACGATGATGCTGGCACCCGGCGCCGGTGGACGCTGGCAACCGGTGCCGGCGAGGCCGGGCACGCAGACCGCGCCGGGGTTGATCGTCTATCGCTTCGGTGCGGACCTGTTCTATGCCAACGACCATTTCTTCGTCGAAGATGTGCGCGCGCTGATCGGCCAGGCACCGAGCAAGGTGCGCTGGTTCGTCGTGGACGCGAGTGCGATCACAGACCTCGATTATTCGGCAGCACGCTCGTTGAACGATCTGCTCGACCTCCTGAAGCAGCAGGATGTCGAGGTGGTGTTCGCGCGCGTGAACCGCTATCTGCGCTCGGACATGGACCGGCATGGCATTACGGAAGCGGTCAAGGCATCGTGCGTCTTCAGCACGATGCATGAGGCACTGGCTGCGGTGGGCGTGACGCCACAGGTGTCGACGCCGGGAGTGATATAGCGCTGGTTCGGGTTTGGCCGCAGCGTGTGTTTGACGCCGGTTCTCGATGTGCGAGCGCTACTTCGAGAATTCGTCGGGTACTTCGGTGACGCGCCGCTGCGAAATGTGGTTCATCCATTCCGTATCGCTCACGTTGTCGCGACGCGCTGGCGGCGGTGCGAGTGTTTCATGGCTCGCACGCGCATCCGTTGGCATCGTGATGGTGGCATATTCATCGTGGCCCAGTCTTGCGGGCGCGAATGGCGAGTAGTTGCCGGCTGCCGATGCCCGCGCCAACGACCGGTGCGTGTGGCTTGCATGGGCGAGTCGGTGTGACGTGCCCGACGATACTGCGTGACCAGCATGTTGCCTGTTTTTCACAGCCCGCTTAGCGGATGCATGAGCGATATGCCGTCGTGCGTGTTTCGTTTCGCGCAAGCCGTGACGTGTGTGGTCTGTTTCTTCCAGGCGCGGTTGCGAAGCCGTTGGCACGAGTTTTTGTGCGGTGGCCTGGCTGGTGTCGCCATGTCGTGGTACTTGCAGGGGTGCGGATATGCGACCGCCTTTGGCGAGCCCGGGTTGCGGCATCGCTGCAGTGTCCCGTTTCGCATGTTGATGCGACAGATAGGCGATGCCGATGCACGCCAGAATCGCTACACCGCCGATCGCGCACAAGCTGGCTGCGCGCGTGGCGGAACGGTTTGCAAACGACTGATGTACCGCGGGAAGATCCGCCGCCACGCGTACCGCAGACGAGGCCGCTGGCACACGCTCATCAAGCGCCGTCACGCAGAGTTGCCCTGACGCGGCCGGGGCGGCAGACGGCTGCCCAGGCCGCGTCGATGCCCAGTGACACATTGACCAGATGGTCTCTTCGCGTAGACAGAAGGTTCGCAGCAATGCCCTCAGACCGGCACGCAAGCCGCCTTCCGGAACAAGCAAAGTCCATTCGCCGCCGAAGGGCAGCGGCAGATGACCCGCTGCACCCAGACGCGGCTGGCCGATGCTGCCTTCGACCCAGACGAAAGGGGTGATCGTCGACATGGTCTTGAGTTAAGTCGCATTCCTTTAAAAAAGACGCCCGCAACGTGCGGGCGTTTCATCGGCCACGACCGAGAGATGGTCGTAACGTGCGGGGAACCATCAAGGAATGCTAACGGACTGTGTGACAAGTCTAGTTCAAATTTTCACGGCTGGCTGGAAAAAGAGTCGATAAAAGACAAATTTATTCGGACGAAGATTTTAAAAGTCTTGTTTACGTTTACGACTTTCTTTCATATTCATTTGGCGGAGAGGCTTGCGTGGCGTGGCGTTTCGTCGAATGAAAATATTGATTAAATTAATTCGGTTGTCGAAACCGGAAAAAATGGTTAGTAAAACTTATTTATATTTAATGGCTTCCCTGCGCATAAAAAATTGAGTATCGTGGACTTTCTTTCCGGTGCTGTCTGTCACCAGGAACGTTCCCCCGGGAGATCTTCAATGAAAGTCGCATCGCACGCTACCACGGTCTTTAGATCCGTCATTACAAGTGGTGCCCAATTCGAAGAATACGTCAACGCGATCGGCCGACCGCGCTTTGCCATCAGTTGCGGAGGCGACGATCCAGGCGGGGCCCGGGCCGAGCTCGATGAATGGGTGTTTGCGGATGACGTCGAATGCCTGATGCGGGAGTTCCTGGATTGGGACGCACGCGGCATTCGCATGGAGTTCGATCAACCGGTCACCGGGTACGCAGACGCTGTCGCAAGCTGGATCGTCGTAGGCCTGCCGCCCCACTTCAACGATGCGACATCGAACCTCAATAGCGGGTTGCTAGGCGTGATGTGCAAAGCGATGGGTGCAGAGGGCGCGCGGCGGGCATTCCTCGAATCGGTGTTCAACGACGCGTGGACCTATGATTTCGTGGCGTTGCGCGCGAATCGCTACGACAGCTTTATCGAGGAATGGAAGTCGGATGACGACAAGAACGCCAGGCCCGAACATTATCGGGCGCAGAAGCATTTCGGCGTGGTCGTGGATGCCGGTGGGCTCGGCGTTGGCAGCCGGCCGCTACAGTACTGGGTGTTTATCGGTGTGGCCAGCGGTAGTTTGACGGCGCAACAACTTGGAGATGCCGGACTGAGCTGGGAGGAACTGATCGGTCAGGCGTGTGTGATCAACGGACTGGGCGAGGTGGAGCGGATCGGCAACCACCGCGTGATCTAGCGATCGACTCAGGTGACGGGGCGCACGAGGGACGAACCGTCCGTGCGTTGCGCTCCCTGCCTGCATGACTAGCCATGTTCTCGCGATCCAGATGGGCTAGTCCTGATCGTCAGTCTCTTCATATGCCGGTTCGAAGAACCGGCTACGGGCCGCCAGAATACAGGCGCCAGCAAGCACAACACATAAAAACGCCACCGTATACGCAAGCGGCTTGCCATGCCACAGGCTGTCGAACCATTGATGAAACTCAGCCAACGCCACCTCGGCTGTGCCGCCGATGCGCTGCAGTTCGAGCAGATATTGCTGGTTGTTGGCGACGCCGTAGATCAGTTCTGCGCTGTCCCTGGCTGGGGCCGCGACATAAATGATGGCGGCACCGATCAGGCCCACCACAAGAATGACCGCACTTGCCACATAAAGGCGAATCTGCAGCGGCGTGTGCTGTTGCGCTGTGTTCTGCCCGTCCTGTGTTTGCCGACTGCTCATCTCATGTCCGTAGCGCTGCGCTCATGTGGCATCCGCCACAGTAGCGCAAGGCTAACATGCGTTGCACGCGCAGGCCGCGCTTCGTTCGTCTAGCTGCGCGAAGTCAGAAGTTTGAGACCAGCCACGCTAAACACGACGGCGAGTGAGCCGTCTAGCCAGCGCCGGATCGAACCGTACACGCGGCGTGCGGTTTCAGTTGAAAACAGCACGGCGTAACTGCTGAATACAAACACGCCAATCGCCATGCAACCGAGCACGACGGGAGCCGTGCGGCCAGCGCCGCCTGCTGCAGGAACGGCGAGCGAGACAATCGACAGCCAGACCAGAATCGCCTTGGGGTTGGTGAGATGCAGCAACAGGCCGCGCACGTAGAGCCGTCGTGAAGATTCGGGCGCACGGGTAGTGCGGGTGATCGGCACCTGCGGCGTGAGGGCCGAGCGGGCCGATTTCCACGCGAGCCAGAGCAGGTACACGCCGCCCACGACGCGGATTGCTACCAGCAGTTGCGAATAGGTGGCAAGGACCGCAGACAGGCCAAGCGACGCCAGCAGCGCCCACGAGAACGAACCCGACATGACGCCGAGCGCGAAGGCGAAAGCCGACTTGCGGCCTGAACCCATGGCGAGCGACATGATGGCGAGGTTGCTCGGGCCGGGGCTCGCGGTGCCGACAAAGTAGGCGGTGTAGGCGAGCAGGACATTGGCCGACAGGAAGGCGCTGGCAGTCATGGGACGGTTATCCAGGGATAGGTTCGCGGCGGCGACGCGGTGTGGCTAGCCTGGACGGATTAGTCCTCCACGTGGCCGGTCAGTATGCCTGGCTATTCTGCACGACGCCGCCTCTGTTCTCACAGATACAGTTGGGGCCAGTGCGAGCAGCACAATCAGTCCGGGGCCATCACTGGCAAGCCGGCCGCGCTCGTACCCTGTCTACCGGTTGACGAGCCGCGCGGGGATAAACGCCAGAATCAATACTGCGGACAGTGTCAGCGTACCGGCCACGACGAACAGTCCCGAAGACAACGTGTGGGTGAGCGTCTTCAGCCAGCCGATCACGGCCGGGCTGATGAACCCTGCGAGATTGCCGGTGCAGTTGATCAAGGCGATCCCCGCGGCGGCACCGGTTCCGCCCAGAAATGCGGTGGGCAGCGCCCAGAACATCGGCAGCGCGGTCACCACGCCCGCTGCGGCGAGTGTGAGTCCGAGCATGGAGAGCGCGGAGCTATCGCCGTTCGTCGCGCAGATGCAGAAGCCGGTGGCAGCGATCAGCGCGGGCAGCACGATATGCCAGCGCCGCTCGCGGGTGCGGTCGGCGTTGCGGCCAACCGCGATCATCGAGATCAGGGCAACGGAATAGGGAATCGTCGTCAGAAGGCCGATCGTGAGCGGGTCGCTGACGCCTGTGGCGCGAATGATAGTGGGTTGCCAGAAGCCCAGTGCGTACGAGCCCATCACGACGCCGAACAGGATCAGGCAGAGCAGCCAGACGCGCGCCGAGGTGAACACCGCGCGCACCGAACCATGCGTGCGGACGGCCGCGTCGGCGTCGATTTCGCGCTGGATCTGGCTCTTCTCGGCGGCGCTGAGCCATGTCGCATCCGCGACGCGATCGTCAAGGTAGCGAAGGATGACGATGCCAAGGACAATCGAAGGCAGCGCTTCGACAACGAAGAGCCATTGCCAGCCATCCAGCCCCCACGTGCCTTGCAACGCGTGCATCAGATAGCCAGACAACGGACCGCCTAGCAGCCCCGATACTGGATTGCCGGCCATCAGCAGCGCGACCATCTTGCCGCGGCGGTGCGACGGGAACCAGTAGGTCAGATAGAGCACCATGCCGGGGAAGAAGCCTGCTTCGGCCACGCCCAGAAAGAAGCGCACCACGTAGAATTCAAGCGGTGTGCTGACCCATGCATTGGCCATCGACAGCAGCGCCCACGTGACCATGATGCGGGCAATCCAGCGTCTCGCGCCGAGCTTGTGCAGCAACAGATTGCTTGGCACTTCGAACAGAAAATAGCCAATGAAGAAGAGGCCGGCGCCGAGTCCATACGCTGCCTCGCTCAGATGCAGGCTGTTGAGCATCTGCAGCTTCGCAAAGCCGACGTTGACGCGGTCCAGATAAGCAACCACGTAGCCGATAAACAGCAGCGGCATGAAGCGGAAGGCGACGCGCCGGAACAGCAGATCGGCCGGGTCGGCCTCGAGCGCGGGGGAAAGCGAGGTACGGGTGAACAAAGCGTGTCTCCTGACCCGTCACGCGGGTTGTTTTAGTGAGCGTGCGGGCGAATTATTGTGTGGCGCTGCGCCAATCTGCGCAGCCCCGTTAGCTGTCCGGCGCAGCGGTCTCCCGGCTTCTAACGCTCGGCGAGCGAGGCCGCGCCTGGGATCTCAAAGCCGATCTGCGACAGCCCCGTCTGCAGGTCGTGGCGCTGCCCGGCGTCGAGTTCGACGAGCGGCGGCCGCATCGCGGCCCATCCTTCGTCGCCCGATTGCCACGCAATCGCGGCCTTCATGGCGGCGATCATCGGAAAGCGCTGAAACACGGCGCGGGTGGTGTCGAGTCGTTGCTGTTGCTGCGGAGCGTCGGCGTCGCGCCAGTGGGAGGCGAGGTGTGCGATTGCCGTGGAATTGACGTTGCCGGTCGCCGTGATGCAGCCCGCGCCGCCGCCTTTCAGCGTGGCGAGCAGGAAGGTCTCGCTGCCGGCGAACACGTCGAAGCCTTCCGGCTGGAATTCGCTCAGCATGCCGGCGGTGTTGTTCCAGTCGCCCGAACTGTCCTTGATGCCCGCCACTACGCCCGGATAACGCTTGAGCAGGCGCTCGATCAGGCCGAAGCTGAGCCCCACCTGAGAGACCTGTGGGATGTGATACAGGTAGACACGCAAGCGCGCATCGGCCACCGTATCGATCACCTGAGCGAAGCTGCGAAACAGGCCTTCGTCGCTCACGCCTTTGTAGTAGAAGGGCGGCAGCATCAGCACGCCGGCGCAGCCGCTCTCCACTGCATGGCGCGTCAGTTCGATGGTGTCGGGCAGCGCGCAGGCGCCGGTGCCCGGCATCATGCGCGCTGCCGGCAAGCCGGCGTCGAGCAGGGCGTCGAGCAACTGGCGCTTTTCCGGCACGCTGAGCGAGTTGGCTTCCGAGTTCGTGCCGAATGCAGCCAGGCCCAGGCCCTGACTGAGCAGCGCGCGGCAGTGTTTGACGAAGCGTCCCACCGAGGCTGAGCCGTCCGCGATGAACGGTGTCAGGACCGGCGCCAGGACGCCACGCAGGCCTGCGCCATGCGAAGCCTGGCCCTGGGTGGCCGGCGGCGTTTGCGTGGCTGGCAGGACATCAGTGGGGATGCTCATGGGACGTGTCTCCTTCGGTTTCCGTTTGGCCGGCCTGCCTGGCCGGACCTCGTTTGTCTCGGCGCGATAGGCCCGTGATGGGCCGGGCTGCGACAGGCTGGCTGTGGCACCCATGCCGGGCATTCAGGTGCCAATGCAGTATTGCGTGCCCGCAAACGACGAAGAAGAGTGGCGCGGTTGCTTCAAACGTTAATTATTTTTGTGTTTGCCTTCGTTTTCTCGTGTTCTGGCTTATGTGTTCGCCGTAAACGGCCGGATACGGGCCCCGGCGTTGCCTAAGCCTTGGGTTGGCTCGCGGCCGGCGCTCCCGGTGCTTCGAGTCCCAGATCCATCGCCGTCTGCAGGAACGCCTGTACCAGCCGCATGCGCGCCGACGAACGTCCCCACAGCAGACCCACCACGCGTTTCGGGAACGCATGCGGCAGCGGCCATTTGGCGAGCGCCAGGCCGCCAAAACGGGTCATCAGCCAGTCCGGCACCAGCGACACGCCAAGGCCACGGTCGACCATCACCGCAATCGCATCGAGCCCATCCAGTTCGCAGCGCTGATGCGGCTTGATGCCATGCTGATGCAGATAGCCGTCGGCGAGCTGACCGCCCACCACGTTGCGGTCGTAGCGCAGGAATGGCTGGCTGCGCAGTGCTTCGTGCACATCGCTCACCTGCATCGAAGCTGGCGTGAGCAACACCAGCGGTTCTTCACGAAACGTATGCCAGTCGCAGCTTTTGGGCAGATCGAAGAGCGGCTGAACCAGCACTGCGGCATCCAGATCGCCATTGACGACCTTGCGGTACAGATCGACCGAGGTGCCCGGCTCCAGATAGATATCCATCTGCGGATGCCGCGCGAGCAGTTTGCCGAGCACGTCAGGGATCAGGCTCGTCATCATGGTGGGCGTGCCGCCCAGGCGGAGTTCGCCGGCCAGCTCCGAAGCGTCGTTCAGATCCGACTTCAGATCGCGGATGTCGTGCAGGACGGCGCGCGCCCGCTCGAGAATGCGCTCGCCGGCTTCGGTCGTTCCCACCGTGCGTCCCGAGCGGCGCACGAGTTTGGCCCCCAGCTCTTCTTCGAGCATCTTGACGCGTTGCGCCACCGCGGCAGGCGTCAGATCGAGCCTGCGGGCGGCTTCCGCAATCGAGCCCAACTCGACCACGTAGACAAAGCTTTGCAGATAGCGCGAGTCCATCGAATAAAACTTTTATCTTTTGAAGAAGCCAAAGCATACTGTTTTTGATGCCTCACGGCTATCACACTGCGTTCATGCCAGATCCGCGCAGCACGTGGACTGGTACCCAAAAAATGGAGGAGTGTTGAAATGCCCAGAATTGAATCAGTGTCGGTCTGCGCAGCCGGCGTCCCGCTCGATCGCGTCACGTCGTTTGCCACCCGTACTGTGTCCACCCGCCACTATGGCCTCGTAAAGGTGCGTTCGAGCGACGGCGTCGAGGGCATTGGCTTTTGCTACGTGGGCAGTGCGGGCGGTGAGCTGCTGCGTATCGCGGTGGAGCAGTTGCTGGCACCGGTACTGATCGGTAAGGACTCTTATGCAGTGGAGGGCCTGTGGCAGGCGATGTACCAGGAAGCGCTGCTGCAGGGGCGCGCCGGGACGGTGATGCGTGCCATCAGTATTCTCGATACGGCGCTGTGGGATCTGAATGCGCGCACGCACGGCGTGCCGCTGCACAAGTACCTCGGCGCCAACGAACTCGAGACCGTGCCGGCCTACGCGAGCGGTGGCTATTATCTGGAGGGCAAGACGCCGGAAATGCTCGGTGAGGAGATGGCGGGCTACGTCGAACTGGGCTTCAAGGCCGTCAAGATGAAGGGCGGGCGTCTCTCGCCGCGTGAAGAGGAGGCACGGGTGAGGGCGGCACGCGAGGCGGTTGGTCCGGACGTCGAACTGATGATCGACATCAACAATGGCTGGGCCGATGTCACGCAAGCGCTGCAGCACGTGCGCCGTATCGAGCAGTTCGATCCGTACTTTATTGAAGAGCCGTTTTCACCGGACGACATCGATAATCATGCGCGTCTCGCCAGGCTCACGCGTGTGCCGGTTGCCACTGGCGAGATCGGTTACGGCCGCTGGTACCACAAGGAACTGCTCGACAAGGGCGGTGCGGCGATCCTGCAGTCGGATGCGCTCGTGTGCGGCGGCATTACCGAGTGGCGTCGCATCGCGGCGACTGCGGCGAGCTATGGGGTTGTGATGTGCCCTCACTGGTTCCACGATGCGCATGCGCCGCTTGTGGCGGCCACGCCGAATGCCCGGTACGTGGAGTACTTCTGGGACGATCAGGTGCTTAACTTCCGTCGTTTGATCGACCGGCAACTCGAGCACAAGAACGGCAGGATCATCTTGCATCAGACGCCTGGGCTAGGCTTCGACTTCGATGAAAAGGCGGTGGCGAAGTATGGGAAGTGGAGTGTGGTGAAGTAGGAACATCACCCCCGAGTCTCAGTCCGCCGCGCCCGGCGCCGCAAATACAGATTGTTGAGAACCAGCGCGGCGCCGGTCATGCAGGCACCGGCAATCTGCACTGGCGTGGCGATCACGCCGGCCAACGCCGAGACGATAAACGTCGTGAGCGGCACGACGTCCATGAAAAGCACCCCGTTCAATGGCGTCAGGATCCGGTTGCCGAGATTCCAGCTGAGGATGCCGATAAAGCCCGCGCCAAGTCCCATATACAGCAGATGCGGTGTGATCGCGCCCACCGCCGCGAGCCGCGGCACCGCGATCGCGTGCACTGCAAAGAGCGCGAGGTTGAGCGCGATGATCGTGGTGAGGCCAAGCCAGATCGTCAGCGTCGTGTATCTGAGCGGCGACCACTGCTTGAAAAACGTCGCACCGAACGTGTAGATCACCCAGCAGAGCGCGCCGGCCACGATAAGTGCGTTGGCCGCGTAATGCTGTGGTTCGTGCAGCAGCCCGCCGATATCCCCCTTGGTCACCACCAGTGCGACACCGCAAAACGACAGCAGAATGAACAGAAAGGAATAGACCGGCGGCAACACGCGCCGGACTACCGAATTGACGAGCAGCCCGAGCATGGGCTGGGTGGCCATCATGATCGACGCGGTGAGCGCGCCATCGCGTCCTGCCAGTTGCTGGCCGAGAAAGACGAATGCCCCAAAACCAGCGAAGCCGATCGAACCGAGCAGCCACGCGAGCACGACCGGTTCGCCTTGCAGACGAAAAGCGGCGCTGCCTTCCTTGCGGTGCAGCAGCATCAGAAACGCTGCTCCCGCAACCAGATAGCGCAGCGACGTGAAGGAGAACGGATCGATGCGAGTGAGCGCACTCGTCATCACCGGGAACATCAGTCCGAAGGACACCGTTGCGACGAGACAGCAAAACAGGCCTTTCGCATAGCTGCCATATGCGGCGACGAGTGGGCCTGGCGCGGCTGCAGCGCTGGATTCATGATTCACGGCGACGGACGGTTCAAGTGCTTTATTCATGAATGAATGGTCAAAAATAGATAAAGACGAGCCGCCGTGGCGTCTTCGCCGTGGAACTGTCCGTGTCCATACGTCTTATCTGAACGCTGTTATTTCGTGGCGTTTTACTTAGAAAACCCCGCAAGCGGCCACGTTCTGAACCGCATGCACCAATAAGCCCATCGGCCCAACACTGGTCCGAATATTATGACTGATCGTTCAATAATACAAGGCGAGTTTAGAAGCCATAGAGCAAATCACAGCCACCACGGATGCACACCGTTCGCAACCCCGCGCAGACCGCCCGGGTGGGAGCACACCCGATGCTCCCCGTCACACGGACAGGCTATGCTGACCACGTTTTTGCTCGCCCGTCAGGCCGGCAGAATCAGCCGTCGACACCCGTCAGCTTACATTCTCCTTCCTGACAGATTTGCCATTTTGGCGCCATGCAGACGTTGGTGCCAACCAACTAGCATAGGCTCAGATTTACCGTGGGACATGTGTGGCTTCGCCGGTCAGCGGGGGCGACCGGTTTGGCTTTGCGTCCGCTAGCGTTGCGGCACGCGGCGTTCATCCGTTTGTGATTCGCCCGGATGTCATGCGTGCACGTCACCGTTGATCCGGCGTGAACGTAACGCGTACGACGCGTACGTTCAGGTCACGGCGACTTCTCATCCTTTCCAGAATTCTTTCGGGCGCGTTTCAATGTGGATTGTCAACGTTGCGCTAAAGCGGCCATACACGTTCATCGTGATGGCTATTCTGATCCTGCTGGCGACGCCGTTCGTGCTGTTGACGACGCCAGTCGACGTGTTGCCGGAAATCAATATTCCGGTCGTCAGCATCATCTGGAGCTACACGGGTCTGTCGGCCGAAGACATGGCCAACCGGATCACCTCCGTCAATGAGCGGAGTCTGACGACGACGGTGAACGACATCGAGCACATCGAGTCGCAATCGCTCGCCGGCATCACGATCATCAAGCTGTTCCTGCAGCCGAACGCCAACATTCAAACCGCCATCGCCCAGACGGTTGCGGTCGAACAGGCGCAGTTGAAGCAGATGCCGCCGGGCGCCACGCCGCCGCTGGTGATCAGCTATTCGGCCTCGAGTATTCCGGTGATCCAGCTCGGCCTGTCGAGTCCGAAAGAGTCGGAGCAGGATCTCAACGACGTCGCGCTCAACTTCCTGCGTCCGCAACTCGTGACGATCCCAGGGGCAGCCGTGCCTTACCCCTACGGCGGTAAAACACGGCTCGTTTCAGTCGACCTGGACACGCGCGCCTTGCTCGCAAAAGGCATGACGCCTTCCGATGTGGTGAATGCCTTTAACGCGCAGAACCTGATTTTGCCGACCGGCACGGCCAAGATCGGGCCCAAGGAATACACCGTCAACATGAACGGGTCGCCCGCCACGATCGCGGGCCTCAACGACATGCCGGTGCGCACGCTCAATGGCGCGACCACCTATCTGCGAGAGGTCGCGCATGTGCGCGACGGCTACTCTCCTCAGACCAATATCGTGCGCCAGGATGGCCATCGCGGCGTGCTGATGTCGGTGCTCAAGACCGGCAGTGCCTCGACACTGGCGATCGTCGATTCGTTGAAGGCTTTGCTGCCCACCGCGCGCGCCGCCTTGCCGCCTGACCTCGACGTCAAGGCGCTGTTCGACCAGTCGGTGTTCGTGAAGGCGGCGGTGCAGGGCGTGATCCGCGAAGCGCTCGTTGCGGCCGCGCTGACCGCAGCGATGATTCTGCTGTTTCTCGGCAACTGGCGAAGCACCTGCATTATTGCAGTGTCGATTCCTCTGTCGATTCTCACCTCGCTGATCGTCCTGCATGCGTTAGGTCAGACGATCAACATCATGACGCTGGGCGGCCTTGCGCTGGCGGTCGGGATTCTGGTGGACGACGCCACGGTGACAATCGAGAACATCGAACGGCACCTGCATATGGGCACGGATCTGCACGAGGCGATTCTCGAAGGTGCCGGCGAAATCGCGGTGCCTGCGCTCGTCTCCACGCTGTGTATCTGTATCGTGTTCGTGCCGATGTTCTTCCTGACGGGCGTGGCGAAATACCTGTTCGTGCCGCTTGCCGAAGCCGTTGTGTTCGCGATGATCGCGTCGTACATCCTCTCGCGTACACTGGTGCCGACGCTCGCCATGCTGCTGATGGGTCACGCGCACGCGCCGAAAGCGGGCAGCAAGCCGAATCTGTTCATGCGGCTTTACCATCGCTTCGACGCCGGCTTCGAGCGCATGCGTGCAGCTTATATCGTCATCCTGAGTACCGTGCTGGTACGTCGCGGCAGGTTCGGCACCATCTTCCTCGGTTTCTGCATAGTTTCGATGGGCCTGGTGTTCGTGCTCGGCGAAGATTTCTTCCCGGCGGTCGATGCCGGCGACATCCGTCTGCACATGCGCGCACCGACCGGCACGCGGATTGAAGAAACCGCGCGTCTTGCCGATGAAGTGGAAAAGGTTGTACGTGAAGTGGTGCCGCAGAAAGAACTGGTGACGATTCTCGACAACCTGGGGTTGCCGTATAGCGGTATCAACCTATCCTATAGCAATTCCGGCACGATCGGCACGCTGGACGGCGAGATTCAGGTGGCGCTTAACGAGGACCACAAGCCTACCCAGACCTATGTCGACAAGCTGCGCCAGATCCTGCCGCAGCGCTTTCCGGGCGTGGAATTTTTCTTCCAGCCGGCCGACATCGTGACGCAGATCCTGAACTTCGGGTTGCCTGCCGCCATCGATGTGCAGGTTGTCGGCAACGACCAGCAAGGCAACTTCGACGTGGCGCGTAAGCTCTACAAGCAGGTGAGGCTGATTCCCGGCACGGTGGACACGCACATCCAGCAACTGGTCGACGAGCCGGTGATCAATCTGGACATGGATCGCACCCGCTTGCAGCAGTTGAACCTCAACGCCAACAATGTGGCGCAGAACGTGCTCATCTCATTGTCGGGCAGCACGCAGACATCGCCGAGCTTCTGGTTCAACAACAAGAACGGCGTCGAGTACAGCGTGGCGATACAGACGCCGCAGTACGACATCTCGTCGATCGACCAGTTGTTGCGCACGCCGGTGTCGGCGACGGCCAACGGGCCGACGCAACTGCTCGGCAACCTGGTGCGGGTCGGGCCGCAAACGCAGTTCGCACTCGTGTCGCACTACAACATCCGACCGGTGATCGACCTGTATGTGAGTGTCGAAAAACGCGACCTGGGCAGCGTCGCGGCGCAGGTGAACAAGCTGGTGGAGCAGGCCCGTGCGACGCTGCCGCGCGGCAGCCAGATCGTGGTGCGCGGCCAGGTGCAGACCATGCGCACGTCGTTCTTCGGTTTGGGCGTGGGCGTTGCGATGGCCATCGTGCTGGTGTATCTGCTGATCGTCGTGAACTTCCAGTCGTGGGTCGATCCGCTGATTATCATTAGCGCGTTGCCGGCGGCTTTGGCCGGGATCATGTGGATGCTGTTCCTCACCGGCACGCACCTGAGCGTGCCGGCGTTGACCGGCGCCATCATGACCATGGGCGTGGCGACCGCGAACAGTATTCTGATGGTGTCGTTCGCGCGGCAGCGTCTGCACGCCGGTGCGCCGCCGCTGACCGCGGCGCTCGAGGCAGGCGCGAGCCGGATCCGTCCGGTGCTGATGACGGCGTTCGCCATGATTATCGGCATGATTCCGATGGCGCTGGGTCTCGGCGAAGGGGCGGAGCAGAATGCGCCGCTTGGCCGTGCGGTGATCGGCGGCCTGCTGTTTGCAACGATTTCAACGCTCTTTTTTGTGCCGCTGGTTTTTGCGGCGATCCATACGCGCCTCGCTCGCCGTAACGGTGGCGCGCATGGCGAGCAGGGCCCCGACGACGGCGCTAGCGCCGGCGATGGCAAGCACGCGTAACGTTAAATGACGGCTGACTGAGATGACCGAAAAAACTCATGCTTCGCTAGCAATCCCCGCGCGGGACACTGAGGATGGGCACGCTTTGCCGCCCCGCCACCAGGAATGGAAACGCGCCAAGATCGCGATCTGGATCGTGCTCGTGCTGCTTGCGCTCGGTGCCTTGCGCACCGTGGTGGCGGACATTCTGCAAAACCGTTCGGTGGCCGAAACGACCCAGCAGAACGCGTTGCAATACGTGAACGTGGTGACGCCCAAACAGGCCGACGGCAGCGGTAATACGCTGCTGCCGGGTACGCTGCGCGGCTATGTCGAATCGCCGATCTTCGCGCGCGCCACCGGTTATCTGCTGCACTGGTACGTCGATATCGGCGCGCACGTGAAGGCGGGGCAGTTGCTGGCCGATCTCGACACGCCGGAAATCGACCAGGAACTGCAGCAGGCCAAGGCACAGCGCGATCAGATCAACTCGAGCCTTGGCCTCGCCAAGAGTTCATACGAGCGCTGGCAGCAGCTGCGCACGCGCGATGCGGTCTCGCAACAGGAACTGGACGAGCGGCAGAGCACTTATACGCAGGACCTGGCGAATCTCGCCGCGGCGGACGCCAACGTGCGGCGCCTGAACCAGCTCGAATCGTTCAAGCGGATCGTGGCGCCGTTCGACGGCGTGGTGACGCAGCGCAACGTGGATGTCGGCGACCTGATCGATGCCGGCAGCGGCACGAGCCGCGCATTGTTCGCGCTGGCACAGTCCGATCCGCTGCGCGTCTATGTGCAGATGCCGCAGGCCTACTCGCAGAACGTGAAAGTTGGTCAGGAGGTCGTGGTGACCCAGGCCGAATTGCCGGGTAAGCAGTTCCACGGCACCATCACACACATCGCCGGTGCGATCGACGTGCCGACCCGTTCGTTGCAGATCGAAGTGCGTCTGCCGAATGCGGACGGCGCGCTGCGCCCGGGAGCCTATGTGCAGGTCGCAGTGCCGTCGACGACGCACGCCAATATCCTCGTGCCGGGCAATGCGTTGCTGTTCCGCGCACAAGGTACGCAGATGGCCGTCGTCGACAGTAACGGTATCGTGCATCTGCGCAAGGTCGTGATTGCGCAGGATCTCGGCAACACGCTCGAAGTCGAAAGCGGCATCGAGCCGACCGACAAGATCATCATCAACCCGAGCGATTCGATTGCCGATGGCGATCACGTGCAAGTCCAGCAGCCGTCGGCCACCAACAAGGGGGCGGCGTGATGCGCGGGTGCCCGATCGCCGTGCCGCCGCTGCGCATGATGGCTGCGGCTGTGGGGGCTGCGCTGCTGGCAGCCTGCACAGTGGGCCCCGATTATCATCAGCCGCATGCCGATGCACCGCCTGAGTGGCGCACCGACTCGTACTGGCACGTGGCGGAGCCGTCGCACGCGCCGATGGATCTGACCTGGTGGATGAGCTTTAACGACACCGCGCTCAATACGCTGGAAGGCCAGGCGCTCGACCAGAACCAGACACTCGCCGCTGCGGTCGCGCATTACGAGCAAGCCAAGGCGACGCTCGCGAATACCGCGGCGCAGGAAATACCCGAGGTCGATCTCGGCGGCCAGGCGGAGCGGTTGAAGATCTCGAAGAACCGTCCGGTCACTACCTATTCGACGCCGAACCAGTCGACTGTGCAGAACGGCCTGATTGTCGGACCGCAAATCGACTACGACACGGACCTGTTCGGCCGGATCCGTCGCGAGGTGGAAGGGGCCAAGGCCTCCGCCGAGCAGTCAGCCGACGATCTCGCCAATGCGCGACTCGTGCTGACGACTGATCTCGCCAGCGACTACTACTCGTTGCGCGAACTCGACGCCGAGATCGACGTGTTGAACCGCTCCGTGGTCCTGCAGCAGAAAGCGCTCGACTACGTGACTGCGGAACACGATCTGGGCTCGGTGTCCGGGCTCGACGTGCTGCAGCAGAAGTCGGAGCTGGATTCAACCCAGGTGCAGGCGCAACTGCTGCTCGTGCAACGGGCGCAGTTCGAGCATGCGATTGCCGCGCTGGTCGGCGTGCCGGCGCCGCAATTCTCGATCGAGCCCAAGGTGATCGAGACGAAGGTGCCCGAAATTCCGCTAGGTGTGCCAAGCGATGTGCTGCAACGGCGCCCGGACGTGGCCTCGGCGGAGCGTGCGATGGCTGCGGCGAATGCGCAGATCGGCGTCGCCAAGGCGGCGTTTTTCCCGACGCTGACGCTCACGCCGAGTATCGGCTGGCAGAGCACTAATTTCGCCGATCTGCTGAGCGCGCCCAGTCTGATGTGGACGCTCGGCGCGGCCGTCTCGCAGGTGGTATTCGACGGCGGGCGCCGCTCGGCGAACGTCAAGTTCGCGAGCGAAGGCTATCAGCAGGCCGAGGCGAATTACCGTCAGACCGTGTTGACCGCGTTCCAGCAGGTGCAGGATGGGGTGACCGGCCTGTCGGTGCTGGATGGCGCGTCCAGACAGTCGCATCAGGCCGTGGTCGATGCGCAGAGCCTGCTGTCGCTCGCCAACGACCGCTATTCGGGCGGCCTCGTCGCCTATCTGGACGTCATCACCGCGCAGCAGTCGCTGCTGACGAGCGAGCGTCAGGATGTGCAGATTCACGGCCAGCAGATGACCATGTCGGTCTCGCTGGTAAAGGCATTGGGCGGTGGCTGGGATGTCAGCCAGCCAGTCACGGACAAGCAGGCAATGAACAACCATCCGAACTGACAATCGCCAGGTACGTACCCGGCATGGACCGGGCATGACCAGGAAAAAGGGGGAGTGCCCGTCTCGCGCACGGGAAAACGGGGCGTTTCGTATAATGTAAGGAATTAGGGGGCGTGAATGAAACTGCTCATCGTCGAAGATGAACACAAGGTGGTGGACTACCTGCGCTCGGGTTTGACCGAGCAGGGCTGGGTGGTCGACATTGCGCTCGATGGCGAAGAGGGCATGCATCTGGCCACCGAGTTCGACTACGACGTGATCGTCCTCGATGTGATGCTGCCCAAGCGCGACGGCTTCAGCGTGCTCAAGGCGCTGCGCATGCGCAAGTCCACACCGGTCATCATGCTGACCGCTCGCGACCACATCAACGACCGCGTGCGCGGTCTGCGCGAAGGAGCGGACGACTATCTGACCAAACCGTTTTCGTTTCTTGAACTGGTGGAGCGCCTGCATGCTCTCGCGCGCCGCACCCGTTCGCAGGAATCGACGCTGATTTCGGTCGGCGATCTGTTTGTCGATCTGATTGGCCGGCGCGCCACGCGCGACGGCGTGCGCCTCGACCTCACCGCCAAGGAATTCCAGCTGCTTAGCGTGCTGGCGCGCCGCCAGGGGGATATCCTGTCGAAGACGGCGATTACCGAACTGGTCTGGGACGTCAACTTCGATAGTCATACGAACGTTGTCGAAACCGCCATCAAGCGCCTGCGCGCCAAACTGGACGGTCCATTTCGCACCAAGCTTCTGCATACGGTGCGCGGCATGGGTTATGTGCTCGAGGTACGGGAGGAGGCGGAATTGCTATGACCCGCTCAATTAACCGCTCGATTGCGCGCCGCCTTGCGATGATGTTTGCGCTGGTCGCATTGTCGGTGTTCACGCTGGTCGGCTCGGGCCTGTTTCTCGTGATGCGTTCGCAGCTGGATCACCATTTGCGCGAGTCGCTCGACGACCGCATGGAGATCGCAAAGATCATCGTGTATCACTCGGTTACGCTGGATAAATGGCGGATGGCGCGCGAGAAGCTGACCGACATGTCGCCGCGCGACGGTGCGACGATGTACTCGGTTTCCAGCGACGATCCGAATTTCCACTACGGTGCGCCGGTTCAGGGGCGCGTCACCGATAGCTGGGCAGGCGGCTACACGCGGGTCGAGCCCGTGGCGGGCGGGCCGGCCATGCTGACGCGCACGCTGGTGGTGCCGCCAGCGGGCGTGCGACCAGCGGTGCAACTGCAGGTGGCGGCAAGTTGTCAGCCGAATGTGCGCACCATGCGGGCCTTCGGCGCCGCGCTCACCGCGCTGTCTACCTTGGGCAGTCTTGCGGTGCTGCTCCTCAGTTACTCGGTCACGCGTATCGGTCTCGCGCCGCTCAGGCGTCTGACCAAGGACGCCTCAGAGGTCAGTCCGAACAACCGTTCGCAGCGCCTGAATACGGCGGCGCTGCCGCATGAACTGAACGATCTGGCCCATTCCTTCAACGGCGCACTGGAACGGCTCGACGGCGCTTACGGGAGGCTCGAGTCGTTCAATGCCGACGTGGCCCATGAACTGCGCACGCCGGTGACGATTCTGATCGGTCAAACCGAGGTTGCGTTGACACGCAACCGCTCCGTGGAAGATCTGCGTCATACGCTGCAGTCGAATCTGGAAGAGTTCGAACGCATGCGCGGGATCATCAACGACATGCTGTTTCTTGCGCGGGCCGATCAGGGCGAGCGCGCCACGGGGCTCGTCGAAGTGTCGCTGGCCGCGGAAGTGGCGCGCACGCTGGAGTTTCTCGAGATTCCGTTCGACGAGGCACAGGTGCGCGCCGTGTCGCGCGGCGATGCGTTTGCGCCGGTCAACCGTTCGCTGTTCGGCCGCGCCTGTACCAATCTGCTGATGAATGCGATCCAGCACTGCGCGCCCGGCGACACGGTCACGGTGACGATTTCGCGCCAGGACGATCAGGTGCGCATCGCGGTGGCGAATCCAGGTCAGGCGATCGATCCGTCGAGGCTGGATCATCTGTTCGACCGCTTCTACCGGGCGGAAGAGTCGCGCACGAATAGCCGCGAGAATCACGGCCTGGGTCTCGCGATCGTCAAGGCAATCGCCGAGATGCACCGCGGCAAGGTGTCGGTCGAGAGCGCGAACGGCGTCAACATGTTCGCGTTTTCGGTCGATGCGCCGTGGGTCGATGCACAGGTGGCGCAGGAAGTGCAAACGGTACGCGAGCCCGTTATGACCGTCGAGCGTGGCAGCATCGGTGGTGGCAATGGCGTGAAGCCTGAGCCGGCCCCGGCTGGGCGTTGACAGGCGGCAGGTGACTCGGATGAGAAGGCCTGCGCGATAGCGTCAGGCCGTGAGTTGTCGGTCGCGCCCGCGTGCGCTATGGCTTTTCGATTCGCGGCAACGTCTTCACTGCAATCAGCGCCACCATGGCCATCACTGGAAACACCAGCGCGCTGGCTTCAGCGTGCGCGGCGCTCGCGTGCCGCCTTGGCCAGAGTGTCCAGTACGGGCTCGGTCTGCACCCAGCTCAGACACGCATCGGTGATCGACACGCCGCAGCGCAGCGGCACGCCCGGCTTCAGATCCTGGCGGCCTTCCTCCAGATTGCTCTCGATCATCACGCCGATGATGCGCTTTTCGCCTTGACTGAGCTGCTGCGCCAGGTCTTGCGCCACTTCGATCTGTCGCAGATGCGACTTGCCCGAATTGGCATGCGAGCAGTCGATCATGACCTGCTCGCGCAAGCCCGCCTTTCTGAGCGCCGCGCAACTCTCTTCCACTGAGGCGCTGTCGTAGTTCGGCCCTTTCTTGCCGCCACGCAGAATCACGTGCGCGTCGTCGTTGCCGCGCGTTTCGAAGATCGCCGCCATGCCCATTTTGGTCATGCCCATGAACGCGTGGCTGGCTCGTGCCGCCACGATCGCGTCTGCGGCGATCTGCACGCCGCCATCGGTGCCGTTCTTGAAGCCGATCGGGCAGCTCATGCCCGAAGCAAGCTGACGGTGGCTCGGGCTCTCGGTAGTGCGTGCGCCAATTGCGCCCCACGCCACGAGATCGGCGATGTATTGCGGGCTCAGCAGATCGAGGAATTCGGTCGCGGTGGGCAAACCGAGTTCGCTGATTTCCAGCAGCAGTTGACGCGCCCGGCGCAGCCCCTCGTTGATGCGGAAACTGCCGTCCAGGCGCGGGTCGTTGATATAGCCTTTCCAGCCCACTGTGGTGCGCGGTTTTTCGAAGTACACGCGCATCACGATCAGCAGGTCTTCGCTCAGCGCATCCGCGGCGTGCTTGAGGCGGCGCGCGTAGTCGAGCGCCTGGTCGTGGTCGTGGATCGAACACGGGCCGACCACCACCACCAGCCGGTCGTCGCGGCCGTGCAGGATGTCGGCAATGGCCACGCGGCTTTGCTCGACGAGCGTTTGCACGCCCAGCGGTACCGGCAGCTCGTCCTGCAGCAGTGCCGGTGAAATGAGCGGGCGTACCGCGCCGATCCGCACGTCGTCGATACGGGTCGTGTCCTGGGTCGGGTCGGCCACACCGACTTCGCGGTCATGTAAAGGATTGTCGATGCTGCTCAAAATGCTCTCCTGAAGGCACGGTCGTAGCCCTCGATTATCGCACTCGCCGCACGTGCCGCGCTTGCTGGGCGGTTAGTGGCCGTCCCGCATGCTAAACGGAACAGGATCGATATGATCTTTTTTGAAAAAAGTACTATTGTGGCGGACAACTTCAAGAGCGCGACAGTGAGCCATGGCGGCAGGCTGTCGACCCGGGCATGCAGGGAGGCAGGCAGTGACGGATCTGATGAAAGCGTTGTTGGGCGGCGGCGGTCAATTGAGGCGGAAAATCGTCGGGCTATACGGCTTCCTGGTGGTGTTCAACATCGCCGCCTGGCTATGGGCGTTCATCGCGTTTCACCACTATCCGCTGCTGATGGGTACGAGCCTGCTGGCCTATTCGTTCGGCTTGCGGCATGCGGTGGATGCCGACCACATCGCCGCCATCGACAACGTGACGCGCAAGCTGATGCAGGCCGGCAAGCGGCCGGTCAGCATCGGGCTGATGTTTTCGCTCGGGCATTCCACGATCGTGGTGCTGGCCTCGGCCGGCATCGCCGCCACGGCCCTGGCGCTGCAAAGCCGGATGGATGGGCTCAAGGAAATCGGTGCGGTGATCGGCACGATCGTCTCCACGCTGTTCCTGTTCGCGATTGCGCTGATGAACCTGGTGATCCTGCGCTCGGTGATCCGCGCGTTTCGCCGCGTGCGCAACGGGGAGCCCTACAACGACGAAGACTTCGATCTGCTGCTGAACAACCGCGGTTTTCTTGCACGCATTTTCCGCCCGCTGTTCCGTCTGATCACGAAAAGCTGGCATATGTATTTGCTGGGTTTCCTGTTCGGGCTTGGCTTCGACACCGCGACTGAAGTCGGTTTGCTGGGCATTTCCGCGGCGAGCGCGGCGCAAGGGCTGCCGATCTGGTCGATCCTGGTGTTTCCGGTGCTGTTCACTGCGGGCATGACGCTGATCGATTCGACCGACAGCATCCTGATGCTGGGCGCCTATGGCTGGGCCTTCGTCAAGCCGATCCGCAAGCTCTACTACAACATCACCATCACCACGATCTCGGTCGTCGTGGCGCTGCTGGTGGGTGGGATCGAAGGGCTTGGGTTGCTCGCCGACCAGCTGCATCTGTCGGGCGCGTTCTGGGGTTTCATCGGCAGCCTGAACGACAATTTCGGCCTGATTGGCTATGGGATCGTCGGCGTGTTTATCGTCAGCTGGCTGCTTTCGGCGGCTATCTACCGGTGGAAGCGGTTCGAAGAGGTGGACATTCAGGCTGAATCGCTTTGATGAGGCCGAAGCTGAACTGGCGCGGCGAGGGCGCTTCGAGCCACGACTTGCCGCGTGCTGACCGCCAGCCTACTGCGTGCCATTGCGCAGAAAATCGTGCTGCGCAGTCGCTTCTATGCGATTGCGGCCAAGCTGCTTGGCCCGGTAGAGCGCCTGATCGGCGGCCTCGATGATTTCAGCGGTGCCGGCATGTGCCGATTCGAACACCGCAATGCCGACGCTGACGGTGACAAAGAGCCCCGTGGAGGTCTCGTTGCGGATCTTCAGTGCGCGGATTGCGTCCTGCATCGTTAGGGCTACCAGGCGTGCGCCGGCTTCATCGGTTGAGGGCAGAATGGCCGCAAACTCCTCGCCACCGTAGCGCGCGAGCAGATCGCCGCTGCGCGGCAACGCCGACTGCAGCGCGAGCGCGACGGATACGAGACACCTGTCTCCTGCAGGATGACCATAGCGGTCGTTGAGCATCTTGAAGTAGTCGATATCGATCAGCAGCAGCGCGAGCGGATGCCGGTTGCGCACGGCGCGATTCCACTCGAGCGTCAGCGCGTCGTCGAAACGCCGGCGATTGGCGGTATTGGTCAGCGCATCGGTGAGCGCCATCTGTTCGAGCCGGTCGCGTGCCTCGTGCAGCTCGCGTTGCACGCGGATATACCGGGCCTGCAGCGTGGTCGAGCGCGTGGCATAGACCACGAGAGCCGTGAAAATCCCCACCGTTCCTGCATAAAAATGCTCGTGTATCAGTGAGATGCTGAGCGCGAGCAGGGCCACCGTATAGAAGATCGGGCTGACGTTCTCGATGAACAGCGCGAGTGCCTGCTTGTGCTTCACCTCCTCGAGCAGCGGGCGCGACGGCCGCGACGCCACCGCTGCCACGGCGAGGAACAGGAACGGCAGATCGACGAGGATGTCCATCGGCGCGTGCCCATCGGTCGAGGCGGCCCAGTTGTTATAGACGTAGGCCGCGACGGCGTAGATCCACAGGAAGCAGAACAGCAGCGCATAGAATCTGCGCTCCTGTCCACGCGGCTGGGCAAGCAGACGCAGGCTCGCGGCGATCGCGAGAATGACGTTCTCGGCGTTGTAGGTCAGAACCAGGGTCGTAGCCGAGACTGGCTCGAGCGGGGCGTCGGAAAACGGCACCACGGAGAAAATGCTCACGTACAGGAGAAAGCCGGTCAGCAGCGCCTGGGCCGCGTCCATCCAGATGAAGAAGGGGATGCGTTGCTTGTCCGATACCGACGAAACGGCGAGCAGAACCGGCACGCCATACAGGAAGAACGAGAAATCGGAGAACCACGCGGCGCTTTGCGGAATGTGCTGGAAAATATCTTCCCAGGCACTCAGGAAGATGCCGCACGTCCACAAAAACATCCCGGCGCTCAGCAGAATCCAGGGCGACCGCGACGCGGGAAGCTCGGTCGCGGCCCGCCAGCAGCAACTGGCGCAGGCAAGCGAGGGCGCCAGCACCATGAACGGGTAGGTGACGACCGTTGCCTGCGCACGAAACGCCAGTAGACATATGACGTGCAGGCACACGAGCGAAACGGCGATCAGCGCGAGGTATGTCAGCTTCGGCGGACGGCGCACGGTTTGACCCCGGAGTCAGTTTTCAGTCTGCGGCCGGCATGGCGAAAACCTTGTCCCCCACCATTGCCGACCGTTGCGGTGCATTTTTTAGATTATATGGACAATATCCCTGCGCGTAGCGGCCGGCAACCCGTAATGCGCGATTACGTTGCGGCGCCAAGGGTTTGTGAGGTGACGCTGTCGATTCTTCGATCTCCCGTTCGTCGTGAAGGTAGGGCGGTATCGACGGTCATGCGGCAAAGCCAGGCCGCGCATCAGACCGTTTTTTGCGCCCTTATTTCCTCGAAACCAGGCAGGAGGTAACGGATGATTTACACGGATGGATTTGCCCAAGGCCTGAAGCCGGCCCGGGTGCTGGCGCAGTCGCCGCGGCGATTCCCGGGCGAAGACGCGCGCTATCGCGAGGCCCGCAATGCGCTGCTGGCGGAAGAAATCGAACTGCGTCGCCATATCGAGCGGGTGGCCGCCCTGCGTCGCGCGCTGCCGACAGGCGGGAAGGTGCCGCAGGAGTACCGCTTCGACGGCGAACACGGGCCGGTGACGCTCGCGGAGATGTTCGGTACCCACGACACCCTGATCGTCTACAACTGGATGTACGGTCCGAAGACTGCACGCTCATGTCCGATGTGCACGTCGTGTCTGAGCGCCCTCGACGGCCAGATGCCCGATATTCTGCAGCGAGTGGCGTTCGCGGTGGTTGCGCGATCACCTATCGAGCGGTTGGTAGCGTTCAAAAATGAGCGGGGCTGGCGCCACCTGAGGCTGTATTCGTCGGGCGGCAACAGCTTCAATCGCGATTACGCCAATGAGGACCCGGACGGCGACGACACCCCGGCGTTCAACGTCTTCACGCGCACCGGTGGCGTGCTGCGGCATTTCTGGGGCGAGGAGATGGGACCGCAGACCGCCGATCCCGGTCAGGATCCGCGCGGCGCCCCCGATATCATGCCGCTTTGGACCTTGCTCGACATGACGCCGGCTGGCCGTGGCAAGGACTGGTACCCGAAGCTGGAGTACGACGCGCCGGCGGCGGTCGCCGGCCGGGCTGGGTCGTGCTGTCATGACGACACGAACCCGGCCACCGATGCCGGCACCCATGCCGAGCCGACGTGACGGGCGTAAGATACGCGTTCGCATAACGCAGGAGCGGCCTGGCCGGCGCGCAAGGCCGGTGGCCGCTCCGCTTCTTTGGTATCCGCTACGGACGGCATCATGTTTCAGGTTTCTACCGCTTCAACCGAACTTTCCAGGGCTGCCCAGTATGAAGAGCTGGTCGCCCAGGCGCGCTCGCTGCTCGCCGACGAGACCGATCGTATCGCCAACGCGGCGAATTTCTCGTCGCTCGTGTTCAACTCGCTCGAAGGCTTGAACTGGGCGGGGTTTTATTTCTTCGACGGCGTCGAACTGGTGGTCGGGCCGTTTCAGGGCAAGCCGGCCTGTGTGCGTATCGCGCTCGGCAAGGGCGTGTGCGGGACTGCGGCGCAGACCCGTGCGACCCAGGTCGTGCGTGACGTTCATGAGTTTCCCGGGCATATTGCCTGCGATTCGGCATCGCAGTCGGAAATCGTCGTACCGCTGATTGCCGCCGACGGCTCGTTGATCGGCGTCTGGGACGTCGACAGTCCGCTGATTGCGCGCTTCGACGACGAGGACGCTAGGGGAATGGAGGCGTTGTGCCGGGTGTTCGTCGAACTCGCGTGGGGGCGTGCCGCGGCAAAGTAGCGATGCACGCAAGCATCGTGATCCAGCGGGACGCCAGACAGAAGGTTTTATCGACGTCGCGCATTTTGCGTGGATCCGCCACGACAGCTTTGCCGATCGCGAGAATCCTTTTCATTTGAGCGCGAGGCTCGAACCGGTGAGCGGCGCTTGCGGTTGAGTTGCGGCTGACCCTGCCAGCCGCAACAACCTCAGCTCAGGACTGCTGATAACAGATCACTGCGGTCTACTGCGGGGTCACTGCGCCTGAACCTTCTTGGGCTTGGGCGGTGTTTGCACCTTTGCGTACTGGAACTCAGGCGTTGCCTTCAGGGCGTCCTTGGTGGCGCCCGGCAGATACAGATTGCCGCCGCGAATGTCGAGCGCGGCGATGGGCACCGCGACGTCATGCGTGGCGACGCCGAGGAATCCGCCTGCTGCGAGGATAGCCGCCGAAACGGAGCCGTCCGGTGCCACGATCAGGTCTTTGACTAAGCCGATTTTTTCGTTCTGGTCGTTATAGACCGATTTGCCAAGCACGCTCTTCTTCACGCTCCAGCCTTGCAGAAGCGCCTGCGATTGCTCGACCGTGACGCTCAGAGGCTGCGTGCCGGCGACCTGTGCGTGCGCGTCGATACATGCTGCGAGTGCCACTGCTACCAAAACTGCCTTGTGCAAAGCCATATCGTTCACTCCGTGGTTAGATTCGGTTTCGGGCACGTACTTCGTGCGCGCGGTTGCGACGCCGGCCAGGCTTCGCCGTAACCGCGGGTCGCGCACTGCCGGCGTGGCAGGGCGCGCGGGGAACCATCATACCTTTCAACACGTACCACTGCACTTTAACTGTGTCCACCGGTGAGAAGCCTGTAGTCGCGCCAGCCTCGTGGTGCCAGGCCAACGGCAATCGAGAGCGCTACGTGGCCGCTTCTTCTTCGCTGCCTGCAGAAGAGGCCGCTCGCGCGGAAATTCCGTCGTATGAATGGAAATAGCGGCTTGGCGTGGTGCCCATGGCGCGCTTGAACATCGCAATGAAAGCGCTCACGTTGTCGTAGCCGAGCTCGAGCGCCACGCTCGTGACCGGCGTCTGCGTGGCCAGCATTTCGAGTGCGCGCAAGAGGCGCGCTTGTTGCCGCCATTCGGCAAAGCTGAAACCGGTCTCGTCGACAAAGCGGCGGCTCAAGGTACGCGGCGACATCGCCGCCCACTCGGCCCACTGTTCCAGCCGGCGGTTGTCCGCGAGGTCCTCGGTGAGCGCATGGGCGACGCGCTGCAAGCGGCTGTCGAGGGGCATCGGCAAGCCCAGACGCTCGCGCGGCAAGCTCTGGATTTCGTCGACGATCACGCCTGCCACGCGCAACTGCGCCGTATCGAGCACCGCCGTGCGCCAGCTCGCAGCACGCTTGACGGCTTCCCGCAGCAGCGCCGACATCCTGATCGTGCAGGGTTCAGCGGGCAGCTCCGCACACGCCGCTTCGTCGATATAGACGCTCCAGCCAGAATACGATCCGTGCGAGCGCAGCGAATGCGTCCGATGCGGTGGAATCCAGACCGCGTGCACGGCGGGCACGACCCACTGCTGGTCAGCGACCCCGACCGACAGCAGGCCGTGCAACGCGCCGAGCAACTGGCCGCGGGCGTGCTGATGCGTGGGCGTGATGCGCGTTTCAGCACCGCTGCGTTCGACAGCGATCAGGAAGGGCCCGCTGGCGGAGTCCGCCTCGTGCACGGAAATCAAAGGATCTGACATGGCCGGAACGACGTATTGAATGGCCTTTATACCGGAGACGTGCTGGACTCGTCCATCTACAGTGGAATCTTTCCGGCGGCATGGCGTGATGGGCGGATGCGTGGCCTACCTGCGGCCGGTCAAATCACCACACAATGAAGGAAGCTAAAGATGAAAGCACAAGATCTGTTACCCGACCATCTGAATCAGGCGGATATCAATGGCGTTGTGGTGCGCAAGGGAACCGTGGGTGCGTTTCTCGCCAACGCGAGAATCTGGACGGACCGCCGTTCGTCTGCGCAGGGAAGGGCTGACGCAGAGCGCGATATCGTCGACGCCCTGCCGGCACTGCGGGCTTTAGGGATTTTCGAGGTGCTGGAGATCCGCGATGCAGCGCTGCGGTCGATGGTCGAGGCGAACTGAATAGTCCGCGGGTCAGGGTGTCCCAGGCGATAATCGCAGGCTTACCCAACTGGCGATTGCCATCACCCTCATGACGCACCCTGCATTTTTCCCCTTCCACAATCTGGCCAACACCTTGCTGCCGCACACGGGCGACACGGGCGGCGACGGCTCGCATGACACCTCGCATTTGCAGCGTGTGTGGAAAAATGCGGCGGCGATTCAGGCGAAGGAAGGCGGCGATGCGCAAGTGCTGTTCGCCGCGACGCTGCTGCACGACTGTGTCCCGACCGAGAAAGACTCGCCGCTGCGCAGTCAGGCGTCGCGTCTTTCCGCCGACAAGGCCGCACATGTGCTGCTCGCGCTCGACTGGCCACCCGCCAAGGTTGAAGCCGTCGCGCACGCCGTCGCTGCACACAGTTTTTCAGCTGGCGTTGCGCCGCTGACGGTTGAGGCGAAGACGCTGCAAGACGCGGATCGTTTGGATGCAATCGGCATGCTCGGCGTGGCGCGGTGTTTTTATGTCGCCGGCCGCATGGGCAGCGCGCTGTATGACCCGGTCGATCCGCATGCATCGGAGCGGCCTCTGGATGACCGAAGATTCGCGCTCGATCATTTCCGCGCGAAGCTTCTTAAACTCGCTTCGGGTTTCCAGACTGAAACGGGCGCCCGTTTGGCACAGCTCCGCCATGAACGCCTGCAGCGCTTTCTCGACGAATTCGCGGACGAAATCTGAGCGTTAGTGTGGGTAACCGCAAAAGAGATCAGGTGTCCTGCTGATACTAGCGCTCCGGTTCTCGCAAGGAGAGCCGGAGCGGTCTGAAGAGCTACTACTAGTCGCGCTACGTCCTTAGAACTTGTACGTTGCGCCGATCTGCGCGAATACGCCCAGGTAGTTATAAATCGACGTGTCGTAACCGCTCTGGTCCAGCGTGCCGTTCGCAAAGATCGGATCGTACGGAGGCGTGCGGTTGAAGATGTTGTCGACGCCGCCGTAGAGCGTCCAGTGCTTGAAGCCCGTGTACTGCACCATCAGGTTGAACTGGCTATACGAGCCAACCTTGCCCGGAGCGGGAGCCGGCAAGAGATTCTGCGCGTACGGGCCCGTAAACTCCCACGTCAACTGAGCGTCCCACTTCTGGTAATTCCAGTCGATCGAGGTGTTGCCCTTCCAGCGCGGGAAGCTGCCGCCGAACGGTTGCGTGATGGTGTAGTTGTTGCCTGCACCATTGATCGGCGCCTGACCTGGGGTGCCGAGCTTGAAGCTGTTCACGTAAGCCCAGTCAGCCGCGAGAGTGAAGGTACCGACCTTCGTCGGCAGCGCCTGACGCAGCGTGCCTTCAAAGCCGTTCGTGTCGAGGTAGCCCAGGTTCTGATAGGGGATGACTTCGTACAGGAGGTTGCCGTTGGCGTCGGTAACAACCTGCGAAGGCGCACCCTGGCCGATCACGTTGTCGACGCGGATCTTGTACCAGTCGAGGCCGACGTCGGTGGTCCGCGTTGGCGACAGTTCGAAGCCGATGTTGAAGTTCTTCGTATGCTCAGGCGCCAGATTCGGATTGCCCTCTGTAATCGAGGTGTAGTTCTGGCCGGTCGCCTGATTCACCTGAAGCCCCAGCGTTTGCGATGCGCTGTTCTCAACGAACGTCGGTGCACGGAAGCCGCGGCTGTACGACGTATACATCGTCAGTGCCTGCACCGGTTGATAACGCAAGGCAAAGCGTGGCGAGAACGCGCCGCCGACATCGCTGTAGTGGTCGTAACGTCCCGACTGGCTGAACGTCAGGTTCTTCACGATCGGAATGTCGATCTGGTAGTACACGGCCGCCACGTTACGCTGGCCATCCACCGTCTGGAGGTCCGGACTGGTGACGATGCCCTGCTCATACTCGTAACCCGGCGTGAGGGTTTCGCTCTGGTGCGTAAACTGCGCGCCGAAACCCACACCCACGTCGCCGGCAGGCAAATGGAACAGGTTTGGCGTCGAAATCGTCGCGTCAACCGTATCGAGCTTCGAGATACCCAGATTGTTCGCGTTCTGGAACAGACCGTTCAGTCCGTTCGGCGTTGACGCGGGATTGCCGAAGTTGAACACGCCGTTCTGGTAGATGTTGGCCAGCGCGCTCGCGTTCAACTGGTTGCTGTACGTGTTCGACACCGTGCTTTGCGAATGGCTGATCGACGTTGCCCAGTCCCAGTCACCGTACGGCAGGCTGAACGAACCCTTGATGCCTGTCGATGCGCGGTAATAGTTGGCATCCGTTGTTTCCGCTACAGCCCTCGGGAAAGCATACGTAAGCGGCGTGTCCACTCCAAACGGGTTATAGGGGTTGCTCGCCGGCACCGTGAAGTTGAATGGCGTGAGCAGCTTCGTCGCCGGATTCCAGATCAGCGTAGGGGCCTGCGGATTCCCGACAACCGGCACACCGTCATTCTGCGTGGTCTGGTTGTAGCTTTCCAGCAAGTCCGCGTACGCCGTCGTGGTGTCGTTGATCTTGAAGTCAGCGTGAATCTTGGCGTTGTAGCGCTCCATCATCGGCGCGATGGACGTGTCGTTCGCCGTGTTGAAACTGCAAACCGTTCCTGCCGAGCCCGCGCTCAGCGAGTTGGTGGACGCCGGATGGGTTGTGCCGCCGCCGAGGCATCCGCCCACAGCCTGCGCGCTGCCATCGGCCATGTTCCAGTATGACGGCGCGAGCAACGAATAACCGCCCGGCTGACCGGTGAAGTCCTGGTTACGCGTCGAGTCGCGGTCGGCCAGCGTGGAACCGTTGTCCTTGTAAGCGCTCGCCGCTACGGTGACGTTGAAGCGGTCCGAATTCAGATCGCCAAAGCCAGCCAGCACGCCAAACTTGTACGTACCATTGCCCGCGCTGTTGCTCACCGAAGTGCCCAGGCTGCCGTCGAGTTGCAGGCCCTGAAAGTCGTGCTTCGTGATGATGTTGACCACGCCGGCGACGGCGTCCGAGCCGTATTGCGAAACGGCCCCGGTCTTCACGATTTCGATGCGGTCGATGTCGTTCAGCGGAAGCGAGTTCAGGTCGAAGAACGAGTCGACGCTGTTCGAAAAGAACGCAAACGGCGCGACACGCTGGCCGTCGAGCAGGACGAGGGTGTATTTTTCGCTGAGACCACGCAGGGCAATACCGGCGGCGCCCGCAGCGAAATTCGAGGTTTGGCCTTCGCTCCAGCTATCGGCTGAGTTCGCCGACGTCTGCCGCAGGAAGTCGGAAACGGTCGTCGCCCCGCTGTCCTGGATGTCTTTCTGGGTAACCGTCTGAACCTGGTTGAAACCGACCTTGTCCGAACTGCGGATCAGCGAACCGGTCACCTGGAAGGTTTGCAACTGCTTCACCTGGCCGCTGCCCGTGCCGGTGGTGCCTGATGTGCCGCTGGGTGCCGGAGTTGGCGCTGGCGTCGTGCCCGGCGTCGCATCGTTTTGTGCTGTTGTTATAGGTGTTGCGGGTGTTGCCCCCGTCGCAGCCGGCTGGCTTTGCGCAAGCGCCGGAACGGCGATCGCGGCTGAGAATGCCAGCTCAGCCCAGATTATTCTTCTGATGGCGATTGCTAATGCCCTTTGTTTCATCATTCCCCTCACACTTGTCAGTAAGGCCAGACGCTGTTGTGCGAAGAGAGGCCTTTTGGACCTCTCCACCCTCTGCACGGCAAAGATTCGCCGTATTCCGTCACAAGCCGCCCCACGTGTGTCGTCACGCACCACGATTTGCCATGCACGAGGCACGGCCAAACCGGTGGGGGGCTACTTTGTATTTAGTAGCACTAATGTTCTATTGCCGGATTGCGCAGCGTTTTTGTCTTGCCAGGCGGGTGTCGGTCAGCTCCTCTGATTTCCTGCTGCTGACACCTTTAAATCAAGCACACATTAACCTTATGCATTCCTTACTAAATGCTTTACATGATCGCTGGTTAATGCGTTTCACATCTCACTTGTCGAGAACTCAAAGCGGGCCTGTTGCTTGCATTCGCAAGGTGTTGCCAAGGCCATTTTTACCGGTCGACGGGCTGTGTTGACACATGTCTTACGAACGGTTGCAAAACACTACCAAGACACAATCGCCTAGTCAAAATTAGTTTGATACAAATAAATCTTGTTGTTTTCTCGCCGATTTGTTTGCTGTGCCGGTCTGCATGCCCAGCCGGGGCATCTAGAGTGCTTCGTCTAATCATGGCCGACTTGCCCGCCGTCGCCAGGCGAGTGCCCTTAGCCGGTCGGAAGTGCTGACGCCCGAGGCGTGACTGAATCGTTCTGAAGCGCCGTCGAGCGCGCGGCGCACGCCGACCCCGAGCAGCGCCCGAGCGCTCGATCTGTGAAATTACGATTTGTAATTGTGCGGACCGTTGCGGCCCGCTGCCGGAGTGTGCCGGTGGCGTGCCGCTCCGCGAGTTGGCTTTTTCACATCGCCTCAAGCACATCGATCCCGAGTAGCCCGAGGCCTGTGCGCAGCGTGTCGGCAGTCAAACGGCATAACTGCAGACGGCTGGTTCGTGTCTCGCCGGTTGCGCTGAGCACCGGGCACGCTTCGTAAAAGCGCATCAGGACTGCAGCCAGATCGTACAGGTAGGCGCACAGATAATTCGGCAACGCGTCTTGCGCCACGGCCAGCACGGCATCGGAAAAGCGCGCCAGCTGCAGCGCAAGTTGCCGCTCGGCCGGTTCCACGAGGCTCACGGTGGCGTCCACGTCCGATGCATTTGCGCGGCGCAACACGCTCTGGACACGCGTGTAGGCATATTGAAGGTACGGCGCAGTGTTGCCTTCGAAGGACAGCATGCTGGCCCAATCGAAAACGTAATCCGTGCTGCGGTTCCTGGCCAGGTCGAAGTACTTGATGGCGCCAATGCCGACGACCTGCGCAATCGCACGCCGGTCGGCTTCCGGCAACTCGGGACTTTTTTCGCTGACCAGATTGAAGGCCCGTTGTGTCGCTTCCGCCAGCAGCTCCGCGAGTTTGACCGTGTCGCCGCTGCGCGTTTTGAACGGCTTGCCGTCGTCGCCGAGCACCACGCCGAATCCAACGTGTTCCAGCTGGACCTCGGGCGGTACGTAACCGGCCTGGCGCGCCACGGAAAACACCTGCTGGAAATGCAGCTTCTGCCGGGCGTCGACCACGTAGAGCGCACGGTCCGCCTTTAGCGTGCCGACGCGATAGCGGGTCGCGGCGAGATCGGTGGTGGAGTAGAGATAGCCGCCGTCCTGTTTTTGCACGATATAGGCCGCGGGCTCGCCGTCCTTGCCGCTGAATTCGCTGAGAAAGACCACCTGCGCACCGTCGCTCGTGACGGCGAGGCCCTTGGCCTGGAGGTCGGCGACGACCACCGGTAAGTCGTCGTTATAGGCGCTTTCGCCGTGAACATCGGCCCGTGTCAGGCCCACGTTCAGCTGACGATAAATCTCCTCGCAATGAGTCATCGAAACATCGAGAAAGCGCTTCCAAAGTTCGAGCACGCGCGGGTCGCCGCCTTGCAGTTTGACCACGTAGTCGCGCGCCCGATTGGCGAATGCCGGATCTTCGTCGAAGCGTTTCTTCGCATTCCGATAGAACACTTCGAGATCGGCAAGGGCGACGTTCGAAGCGTCATCTGTGCCGGCTTCGTCCATGGATGCGGTTAGCATGCCGAATTGCGTGCCCCAATCGCCGACGTGATTCTGCGCGACCACCTTGTGACCGACGAAACGCAAAACCCGCGCCAACGCGTCGCCGATCACGGTAGAGCGCAGATGGCCCACGTGCATTTCCTTGGCGAGATTCGGCGACGAGTAGTCGATCACGACACATCGCACGGCGTTCCCGGTCATGCGCGGCACTGCGAGGCCACCGTTGTCGTTTAGCGCCTGCGTCACCCAGCGCGCGAGATACTCCGGTGCGATCGTCATGTTGATAAAGCCGGGTCCGGCGATCTCGACATGGCTGACAATGCCGTCGAGATCAAGGTGCTCCACCACCGTCTGGGCCAACTGGCGCGGATTGAGTTTGCGCGATTTCGCTGCCGCCATGATCCCGTTCGCCTGATAGTCCCCATGCTCGGGACGGCCGGCAGGTTGGACGTTGGCACTGGAATCCGCGCAGCCTGCGGCCGCGAGGGCATCCTGTACACGCGCGTTGAGAAGTTGGAGCAGGGTTTGATTCGGCATCGATCAGGGCGTTGAGTGTTTTGGGAGGATGCGACCAGGCAGGGCTGACGTAGCCCCGGAAGGGGAGGTCGGGCAGAAACGCGGTCGCTGGAGCTTGAGTTTTGCTTCCGGTGGACAAGGCGACCCGGGGGCAGGCGCCTTGTCCTTCCAGCGATTCTACATGGCGCAGGCGAGCGCCTGGGCGCGGCAAGACTTCCGTTAAACCCTGAACCGCGATACCGCGAGTTGCAAGGCCTTCGCCTGTTCGTCGAGCGACAGCGCCGCGGCCGTCGTCTGTTCGACGAGTGCCGCATTTTGCTGCGTGACCTCGTCCATTTGCGCCACGGCCCGGTTTACCTGTTCGATGCCATCGCTCTGCTCGCCGGATGCCGCGGCGACTTCGGTCATGATCTCGCTGACACGCCGGATCGATTCCACGATCTGCGCCATCGTGTTGCCTGCGGTCTGGACCAGACCCGTGCCATCGCCGACGCGGCTCGCCGCGGTCTGGATCAATCCCTTGATCTCCTTGGCTGCCGCGGCCGAACGTTGCGCCAGGGTGCGCACTTCGCCCGCGACCACGGCAAAGCCCCGGCCTTCTTCGCCGGCGCGCGCGGCTTCGACTGCGGCGTTCAAGGCAAGGATGTTGGTCTGGAATGCAATGCTTTCGATGGCGCCGATGATTGCCGACATCTTTTCCGATTGCTCGTTGATATCGGCCATCGTGCCCACGACGCGGTCCATCACACCGCCGCCGTTTGCTGCGATCTCGGAGGCCTCTTTCGCGAGCTGGCTCGCATGGCTCGCGTTGGCGTTGTTCTGCCGCACGGTTGCCGTCAGTTGCTCCATGCTGGCGGCGGTCTGCTGGAGGGCCGCAGCTTGCGATTCGGTGCGCCGCGACAGGTCTGCATTGCCGGCGGCAATTTCCTGGGTGGCGGTCGCCATGGTCGCGCTGCCGTCACGTACCGACGAGACGGTGCCTGACAGGCCGTCGCGCATCGCCGAGAGTGCGCCAATCAGTTTGCCCATTTCATCGTGTCCGCCCACTTCAATCGGGTCGGTAAGATCCCCCTTCGAGATGGCCGAGCAGGCCCGCAATGCGTTCGCAAGCGGCCGCGAAATCGCTTTTTGCAAGCCCATCGCGCACAGTGCGGCGATGGCGATACCCAGCAGCATCAGCGCGGCCGACACTATGCTCATGGTTTTGAGCGTCTGCTGAAAGCCGTCGTAGTTGTCGGCGCCGCGTTTGAGCAGGTAAGCGTTCAACTGATCGGTGCTTTTGGTCAGTGCGAGCGAGAGGACCGGCATCGTCGTCATCACGATCTTGTCGGCGCTCTTTGCATCGCCGTGCTGCAGTGCCTGCAATGCCGGTTCGATCGCTTCGTTGAGCAGCTTGTCGAAGTTGCTTGAGACGACATCGGCGAGGCGTTGCTCATCGGCGTCGTGCGGCTGGGCGAGGTAGCGGGCGAGCGCCTGCTTCGAGGTGTTGAGATAGCCGTGCGTCTTGCCGATCAGCGTCGGCAGATCGGGTGATTCGGGGTGCAGGATCGCGCGGTCCATGGTCACGCGGGCAATGGCGAGATTGTATTTGCTGTCGCCCATCGCCACCGCGGAGGCAAGTTGCACGGAGTAGGTCTCACGCAAGGCGGTCTGGCCGGATCCGGTGCTGAATTGGCCCACCAGGCCGAGGAGCAGCAAAAGTACGACGAGGCATCCCACCGTCACCCAGATACGGAGTTTGATCGAGAGTCGGGAAAACATGACGAGGAGGGGGCTCCAGCAGATTTGACGTCCGGACGAGGAGTCCGGTCCTATTGTCGTTATCGGCCGCTGGGCGCAAAAACTTTATACGTGACGGGCGAAACAGCGCTGGGGCTTGTGCGGGTGCCGCCTTTCGACATTTTTCTATGCATCGACGAGTATCGCGGTCATGGTCAGCGCGTTGCGCTGCCCTTGGTCTTCGAAGCAGTTATTGAAAATCACGTGGGTTTTCGCCGCCCGCGTGGAAATCGCCCGAATCGAAGCGGCCAGCTCGCCCAGCTCGGCGTCGTTGTAGTCGTAGTTGAAACGGTCCGACGCCGACGCGCCGGCGCCGGGGCTCCAGCTCTCTGTGTTGCGGCCATGCATACGTACCATCGCAAGTTGCGGATTCGTGACGTCCCACACGGTATGCACGCGGTTTTTCACATCCGGGGGCGCATCGACGATCACGTGCACGAGGGCCCGCTCACGTAGAAACGCGAGCGTGTTGGGCGCGTGGTTTTCGTCCAGCCAGGACTGGTTGCGAAACTCGACCGCCATCGTATAACCGGCCATGCGAGCGGCGCATTCGTCGACGTGGGCGACGTCCTGCGGCGCGCTCGTGATCCATGGCGCAAACTGGAACAGCACCGCGCCGAGCCGTTGTGTTTGCCGTAACGGTTCTAGCGCTTCGAGGTAGCGCCGCCACAGCTCGTCGCGAATCTCCGGCGGTAAATCGCGGTAGTAAAGATTTTTCTTGCGCGCGCTTAGGGCGGGTGTGCTCAAGGCCATCGCGATGTCCTTCGGCAGCACGTCGGGCGAGGTCTGGTGTCCCGTGAAGATACGGAAAGCCTTGAAGTTGAAGGTAAAGCCGTCGGGGGTGCGTTCGGCCCACAGCTGCGAATTGGACGCCGACGGCATCCCGTAGTACGCGGAGTCGACTTCGACGAGGGGAAACTGGCTTGCGTAAAAACGCAGCCGCGCTTCGGCCGTACTGCAGCCGCGCGGATAGAAACGCTTGCAGGCGATCAGTGTTTTGTCGGTCCAGCCGGCGGTGCCGCATTGGATGTTCATGGTCTCCATTCTGTCGCTTTGAGTGCTTTGCCCGGGCCGCCCCGGTTGCTTCGCTTTGATTTGCTGCGCCGCGCAGGAGCGCAGTCTTCCTACGCTGCCGGCTCGGCGTGCGCGGTGCACGCAGCCAGTTCATGCCGCAACAGTTCGATATCTACGGGCTTGGCGAGCATTCGTGCGCCGGGTATCGCCTGACCGATTTCAGCACTTTCGCCGTAGCCCGACATTAGCAGAATCCGCAGGTCCGGCTGCGCGCTTCGCAGCGCTCGCGCCAGCGTGTCCCCGGATAGTCCCGGCAGGCTGATGTCGCTCAACAGGATATCGTATCGTTGCGTCGATGCAAGCTTGAGGGCTTCTTCGGCATTGGCGACCGCAGTGTATTGCAGTCCGAACGATTCGAGCAGCTCACCCATCGCTTCACGCGAAGGCAGATCGTCTTCGACCAGTAGTACACAGGGCGACGCCACAGCATACGGTGTGTCTGTCACGGCATTTGCAAGCTTCGCGCGGTGCGCATTCAGCACGCCGCGCACCTTGCTGGCAAGGTCGTCGCGTCGGTACGGCTTGCTCAGCAGCGTCACGCCGGCGTCGAGCTTGCCGTGGTGAAAGATTTCGTCGCGCGTGTAGCCGGAGGTGAAGAGTACTGGAATGGCAGGCGAGCGCAACGCGGCGCGCTGCGCCAGCTCGACGCTTTTGACGGTGCCGGGCATCACTACATCGGTAAAGAGCAGATCGATTTGCAGGTCGCTGTCGACGAATTCGAGCGCCGCGTCGCCGTCTGCGGCGGTCAATACCTTGTAGCCGAGTTGCATCAGCATTTCGACCGCGGTCAGGCGCACCTCGGCGTCGTCTTCGACCACGAGAATCGTCTCGCGCCCGCCGACCGGCGCCTCGTTCTGCTCTGCGATCTCGGCGGTCTCGGGTTCGCGGCAGCGCGGGAAAAAGAGCTGCACCGTGGTGCCTTTGCCGACCACGCTGTCGATCACGGTGTGGCCGCCGCTTTGCTTGACGAAGCCGAACACCATGCTGAGGCCCAGACCGGTGCCGTGCCCATTGGGCTTGGTTGTGAAAAACGGTTCGACTGCACGCGCGAGCACTTCGGCGGGCATGCCGATGCCGGTGTCGGCGATCGAAAATACCAGGTACTCCCCAGCAGTCAGATCGGCGTAGCCTGGGTCGTCGCGCTCGGCGACGACGAGATTCTCGGCGCGAATCGTGAGCGTGCCTTCGCCATGCATGGCATCGCGGCTGTTGATCGACAGATTGAGCAGGGCGTTTTCGAGCTGGTTGCGATCGGCCAGCACGTTCCACAGATCGGGGCCGAGCACGGTGTCGACCCGGATCGTTTCGCCGAGCGCGCGGTGCAGCATCTCGCTCATGCCGTCGAGCAGCCGCCGCGGATTCAGTACTGCGGGGGAGAGTGGCTGGCGGCGTGCGAAGGCAAGCAGATGAGCGGCCAGTTGTGCGCCTCGTTTGACGGCTTGCGTGGCGGCGGCGATACGGCGCTGGCTGGCCGGATGGTCGCTCGCGTCGGCGGCCAGCATCTGCAGGTTGCCGTTGATCACTTGCAGCACGTTGTTGAAGTCGTGCGCGACGCCGCCCGTGAGGCTGCCGATTGCCTCCATCTTCTGAGCCTGGCGCAATTGCTCTTCGGCCAGCGCTCGCGCGGCGACAGCGTCGGTGACGCGTTGCTCGAGCGTCTCGGTGAGCAGGCGTAGCGCAGTTTCGGCGTGCTGCCGCGAGCGTTCGGTGAGCACGCGCCCCGTTGTTTCCACGACCACCGCGATCACGCCCGCCGGCGCACCGCTGTCGTCGGCCACCGGGCTGTAGTACAGATCCATCCATACGTCTTCGGGCTGGCCATTGCGTAGCAGCACGAGTTCCTTGTCCACGTACGACAGTGTGCCGCCCGCGAGACAGGTGGCCATCACATTGCGGTTGAACGACGCCACTTCCGGCCAGCCCAGCTCGACGGGACAGCCGAGCAGGTATGGATGACGACCGCCGGCGAACACCGCGTAGGCATCGTTGTAGACCATGTAGCCCTGCTTGCCCCATAGCATCACGATCGGCAGCGGCGAGCCAAGTACAAATTGCACGGCAGCGACGAGACTTTGCTGCCACTGGTCGATGGGACCCAGTTCGGTTGCCGTCCAGTCGAATCCGCGGATCCGTTCGGCCATTTCCCCTTTCCAGCCGGGGCAGCCATGGTCGTCTGCCGTGAGTGGCATTGTTCTGCTCCACAGTTGTCACATAGATGCGCGCGTTCACACCGGCAGGTGCCGCGTCGCGGGTTCGGCGGACTGGATCGGGGCACTTGCCAGACGAGTGCATCCAGAATGCGGGTAGCAATCCGCGTTCCCGAAATGTTTCCGAAAGGCTGCGTGCGGCGGCAGCCCTGACAGGAGCACCTCGTCGGGTTGTTCGCGCGGTCGCGCTGTGGCATGGTGGACGACTGACAAATCGATCGACAGCCTCTGGACGTCTCCACAATGCCAAAGAAAAATCCCGCCCGCGCTGCGCTTCCCAAGCCCGATGCCCGAATGGAACTGCTGGCCGCCCGCCGCAACGCCAAAATGGCGCGTTCAGCCGACGCCTATGTGCGAGGCAGCACCAGCAAGTTTTACGAGTGGCTCGACGGCATGGAAAGTGACGCATTGCCTCAAGGCCCTGCCGTGTGGATCTGCGGCGATTGCCACGCCGGCAATATCGGGCCGGTGGCGAATGCGCAGGGCCGTGTGGAAATTCAGATTCGCGATCTGGATCAGACGGTGATCGGCAATCCGGCACACGATCTGATCCGGCTCGGCTTGTCGCTCGCCACGGCAGCACGCGGCTCGGATCTGTCCGGCGTCATCACCGTGCGCATGATGGAAGCGCTCGCGGACGGTTACGAACGCGCCTTCGACGACGCCTCGGATCACACGGACATCCAGGCCGAAAAACCCGAGGCGGTGCGGGTGGTCATGAGGGAAGCGCTGCGTCGCTCGTGGCAGCACCTCGCCGAAGAGCGCATCGAAGATGTCGAGCCGGAAATTCCACTCGGCAAGCGTTTCTGGCCGCTGTCGAAAAGCGAGCGCAGCGAGATTGCGGCACTGTTCGAAAAGCGCACGCTTGCGCGTCTGGCCACAGAGTTACGTTCGGAGAACGAAGCGGCGAAAGTCACCGTGCTCGATGCAGCCTATTGGGTCAAGGGCTGCAGTTCATTGGGACGCCTGCGCTATGCCGTGCTGCTCGACGTCGACGGCGCCTCGATCGACGGTGACGATCTTTGCCTGATCGACATCAAGGAGGCGACGCAAGCGGCGGCGCCGCGCTACGCCGGCGCGCGCATGCCACGTGACAATGCGCAACGGGTGGTGGAGGGCGCACGCCATCTCGCGCCGTTTCTTGGCGACCGGATGCGCGCTGCTCGTCTCGCCGAGCGCGCGGTGGTGATTCGTGAACTGTTGCCGCAAGACATGAAGCTTACGATTGAACAACTGACGCGCGATGAAGCGATGAAGGCGGCGCGCTTTCTCGCGCTTGTTGTCGGCAAGGCCCATGCGAGCCAGATGGACGACACGGAGCGCAAGGCGTGGCTGGGTGAACTGCGGCGCAGCCGCAGCAAAACCATCGACGCGCCGCCGTGGCTCTGGAAGAGTATTGTGGAACTGATGAGCGGTCACGAGGCGGGCTATCTTGAACACTGCCGGCGTTACTCGCTCGAAGCCGGCGCGTGATAGAGTGCGGCCAGCCTGCCGCCGGCCGGCCCCGCAACGCGCGATGGAACGCTGATTGAGCATGAGCATGGATATCGATTTCGAATGCACGATGTGCGGGAAGTGCTGCCACGATCTGCGTTTGCCGTTGACAGTCGCAGAAGCACTCGCCTGGCTTGGGCGCGGCAACGAAGTGCAGATTCTCTGCGAGGCTTTGCCCTGGCCCGAAGAGCCCGCCGCGGACAATCTGCAGGCGGCTCATAAGCGCCGTCGTTCGTTTGCGGCGATGAGCGGCAGCTTGCCCACACGGATCGTGGTGATCCTGACTGGCGCGTTTGCCGGGCCGTGTCCGAACCTGCAGGCTGATATGCGCTGCGGTATCTATGAGGAGCGGCCGCTGGTCTGCCGCATCTATCCGGCTGAAATCAATCCGTTTATCCAGTTGGAGCCGGCGGCCAAGGGCTGTCCGCCGGAGGCGTGGACGCCTGGGCTTGCGCCGCTGATGCGTGGGGGGCAACTGGTGGATGCGACGACGGTTGAACTGATTCAGAAATCGCGGGCGGCTGATGCTCGGGATGCGGTGGCGAAGCAAAGGCTGTGTGCGTTGCTTGGTGTCGATGTGGCTGCGTTGGCTAATGAGGGGTTTGTGGTGCATACGCCGAAGCGTGAGGCGTTGCTTGCGGCGCTTGAGCGGGTTGGGGCGCAGGCGGATGGTTTGGGTGTTGCGCAGGGCGTGGAGGCAGTTGCTGCTGAGTCGGAGTCTGGCGCGTTGCCGAGTTGGCGATTTGTGTCGAATCGCAGGGCAACCGTGAACACGCTTGAGTCGGTGGGGGCGCTCAGTGCCTGGGTTGACGCCGATCGTCCTGAGGCCTTTGAATATCTCGGTTTTTTTCCCGCCGCCGCTGCTTAGCGAGCGTTCTGCCCGCGCGGAGGACGCAGAGCGTTAAGTGTTATGCGTCAGATACTTGCGACGCGTTCAGACGGGTTGTCCACAGCCTTATGAACGGTTTCTGTGGACAAGTTTTTCTGAAGGTATGGCAGTCGAGCAGGCACCCGGTCTGTTTGAGTTTGGCGACCTGGTTATAGGCGCTGAGACCCGTTCTGGCAACAGACTCAGGAAGCCGGGCCACCGGCGCGTATCGGTCATGCTGATGACCCCCCCGCTTTGTCTTCGAAGCCGAAGCATTTTTCCGAGCTTGAGTCCCCCTCGTTTCATTCCCCGGTTTTCCTCCCTTTTTTAGGATGACAAACCGTTTTACCATGCCGGACGTTGCTCGTCGTTCGCCACACATTTATCCGGAAGGGTGTCTTTCCGAGGCCCCGTTTTGTCGAACATTAGCGCGTTTGATTTTCAGAACGCGCTAAAGATCGCATTGGCACTTACTGGCATGGGCGGTTTCCAGATGAGTCCGATCGCCGGGTGTGCAGCGGCCGGCGCAGCGCGGAACAACAACAAGAAAACAGGGACTCGTGTATGGCGGAATTCGATCCGGTTGCAAACCTGCTAACAGGACGGCAGGCGTATTTCCTCGATGTACCTGGCACGGACAGCGCAGCGGCGCTCTCGGTCGTATCGTTCGAAGCGACCGAAAAGATGGGCGAGCCCACCGAGGTGCGCATTGTGCTGACCCATCCGTTGCAGCTCGCGCGCGCTGATTACCTGAACCTCGATGCGAAGTTCTCTATCGTGCCTGACGGTGGGCCGCCACGCAAATTCTCGGGCTTCATCGCGCGCTTCTCCACGATCCAGACCACGAAGGACCATGTCAAGTACGAGGTCGTGCTGAAGTCGCATCTGGCGCGGCTGGAGGCCGTGACCCGCAGGAAAGTCTTCCAGCATGCCAGCACGCCCGACATTATCGCGGCGATCCTGCGCAGCCATGGGCTCAGGGAGCACCAGTTTTCATTCAGGTTGCGCGGGCAATACCGCAAGCATCTGTTCCGCATGCAGCACCAGATGAGCGACAGTGCCTATATCCACATGCTGGCGGAAAAGGCCGGAATCTACTACTTCATTGTGGAGACGGAATACGGCGATCAGGTGGTCTTTGGAGACGACGTAGACCATTACATTTACGACGAGCCGCAACGGATTGTGCCGTACCGCGAGGCGGCGGGACTTGAAGCGGGCGGCGTCGAGGCAGTGACGGCGATCAAAACCCATACCGAGACGGTGCCGCAATCGTTCGTCGTAGCGGATTACAACCCGGCCCAGGCCTGGGAGCGATTCAGGGATGAAGCCAACGTCGCGCCGCAAGACGAAACTACCTATGGCCAGACGTATATCTACGGCACGCACCACCTCGACCAGGCGGGCGCGAAGTGGGAGGCGCAGCTTCGGCACGAAGCCGCCATCGCCTGGCAGGTTGTGTATGAGGGCGAAAGCAACGTGCTGGCTTTGCAGTGCGCGAGCGTGCTTGAGATGGACACCACCTTGCCCGATGCGCCGAAAGGCCAGATGATTGTCGAGGCGACGCACAGCGGCGCATGCGACAAGCCCTATGCGAATAGCTACAAGGCGATTCCTGCCGACCGCCGTTTCCGTCTCAGACTCGAACCGGAAACCTGGGCCAAAGTGACCGGCACACTTTCAGCGCGCGTCACCAGCCCGGACTCCTACAAATATGCCTACATAACCGCAAGCGGACACTATACGGTTCGCTTCGATGCGGACTTCGAAACGTGGCCCAATGGCGGCGAGAGCGTACCGCTACGCCTGGCGAAGCCGTTCGCCGGAAAGTTGCAGACCGGTTTCCACTTCCCCGCGATGGACGATGCCGAAGCCGTGATCGTTTGTCGTGACGGCGACCCGGACAAGCCCGAAATCGTCGCCTTCCATCACCACAGCCAGGCCCGCGACCTCGTCACGAACGACCGCCGATGGCTCTCGCGCAACATGATCCGCACGCAGTCGAATAACAAGGTGCGCATGGAGGACTGGGCAGGCCAGGAAGGCATCAAGGTCAGCACGGAACACTCGGGCAAGTCGCAACTGAATCTCGGCTATCTCGTCAACAGCAGGCTGGAGTACCGGGGCGAAGGCTACGAGCTGAGGACCGCTGGCTGGGGGGCGCTTCGCGCAGGCAAGGGGGTGATGGTCACGACCTACGACCGCCCGGCCGCGACCGGCAGGCAGCTCGACATGCAGGAGACCATCGCCCAGCTTGAGAGCGCATTGGCGACGGCGAAGGCGTTGGCGGCATCGGCCAGCAGCGCCAAGGCCGAGCCTGCCGATACTGATGCGCAGCAGCAGATGAAAGAGGATCTGGATGGCCTGAAGAAGCCGGGACTGCTCATGAGCACACCCGCTTCGGCGGCGCTCGTGGCGGCCCAGGACGTGCAGTTTGCGGCGCAGGGCGACATCTCGGCGGTTGCCGGGAAGAACGTCGACTGGAGCGTGCTCAAACGCTTTACGGTGGCGGCGGGCGAAAAGCTGTCTCTGTTCGCGCAGAAACTTGGCATCAGGATTTTTGCAGCCAAAGGTCCGGTCGAAATTCAGGCGCAGACCGATGCCATGTCGCTGATCGCGGATCAGGATCTGACGGTGTCGAGCGTCAACGGCACGGTGCGCATCTGTGCGAAGAAGGAACTGACGCTTGAGTCGGGTGGCGCGTTCATCCAGATGAAGGACGGCAGCATCACGCTCGGTGGCCCGTTCGACCTGTTCATCAAGACGATCACGGTGCAGAAGCAGGGTAAGGCGACACTGAACATGCCGCTGGACCTGAACCACCCGGCGCTCGCCGGCATGCCGACCACGCCATTGACGTTCTATGCGGGTGGGTCGCCGGCCTCTCGCGCGGCGATTCCCGCGAACATGCCCTACAGCCTGTTCGCGGGCGGTACGCTGGTCAAGCAGAGCGTCATGGACGAAACCGGTCTGCTTCAGGTCGAACACCATCCCACCACTCAGCAATACACGCTCAAGCTTGCCAATGGCGCGAGCTACACGATTCCCGTGGCCGATCAATATCGGGGCAACGCGGATAACGGTGCGCTCGCCAATGGAGGCTTTCACTTCTACGAGGGGCAAAGCGGTACGAATGCTGGCGCGGTTGATCGCGCCCAACACCGCGCCGACTATGACGAACTGCTTGATACGGACGCCTGACCATGACCCAGCAACCACCGATTACCGTACCCATCGCGCTGTCGTGCACGCGGAGCGCGGTGATAACCCTGCCGTGGTTCGTGCAGAAGACGGAATATCGCCCAAAGGCTGCCAACTACACGCCGCTTGTAAACGGCCACGAGGCGTTCGGAGCACTCTATGACGCCATTGACAAGGCGACGCGTACCATTGATTACATCTGCTGGGGTTTCCAGCCGTCGATGTATTTCAAACGGGACGGTGGCAAATCGCTGCGTATTGGCGATCTGCTCATCAGGAAAGCCAAAGCGGGTGTCAAGGTTCGCATCCTGTGCTGGCTCGACTCCGCCTGGATCGCGCAGATCGGCGAACAGGAGGTGCCGGGGTGGACCGAGGGTGCGCGGTTCATGACACAGAACGAGGATGCATATCAGATCGCCTACGACCGGAACTGGTATCACAATGCCCGGTTGCCGGCAGGCGGCAAACCTTCGGGTGCAGCGCCTGCCGGATCGCAGATGTATACCGCACTCAGACAGGATCCGTACCAGATGTTCGGTTCGCAGTCCTTCAGGGATATCGGCATCGAACTGGTGACGCGTGACTTCTCGCTGCACGACCGCGAGGAGATCATGTATCGGGAAAAACTCATGCGGGGAAGCGGCGATGGCCCAACATCCGGGACTATTGGCGCATACGGTGCGGAACCCTCCCATCACCAGAAAATGGTGCTGATCGACTATGAAGCGCCAGAAGTGGCTGTGGGCTTCGTGATGGGACATAACACGCTGGATGCCTATTGGGACGATGACCGTCACAGCTACGCGAAGAAAGCGCCGGGCCAGGGGCGCAATGGTGATACGCCACGGCAGGACATGTCGGCCATCGTCGCGGGGCCGATTCTCGAACATCTGAACGACAATTTCTGCTGGGCGTGGCAACGTGATGCGAAGGAAGACCTGCTCGCAAAGCGTAGTGGATTTGCGGCGCGGTTAGAACCGCGCGACGGGATCGGTACACGCGTCATGGCGCAGATCAGCCGCACGCAGTCGCAGGAGGGGGTGCGTAACATCAGGGCGCTTTACCTTCAGGCGGTCAATAACGCAACGAAATTCATCTATATCGAGAACCAGTATTTTCGCTGGCCGGCTCTTGCGGAAAAGATCAAGAGCGCGGTACAGGCGCAGATCTGCGCCGGACGTGATCCGGCAAAGCCGGTTCATCTTTTTGTTGTGACCAACGCGAACAAGGACGGTATCGGGCAGGGTCCGGGAACGACCTATGACATGCTCAATAGCCTTGGCCGCGCGGACACCATTCCGGTCATCGCGAAGGAAGAGCGCAGTGACGCGCTCGGCAGCGCATTGCAGGATGTCCGGAAAGAGGTTACGGCGGCGAACACGCAGATGCGAAACGCGAGCAGCCTGCGGGAACGGGCCGACGCACAACGCGCGATTGACACAGCGCAGGCCAGGCAGGCGAAGCTGCAACACGAGTACGACGACAACCTCAACACGGGCAAGGCGGTTTTGCCGCAGCCGATTCCGGGTCTCCAGGTTCACGTCTGCTCGCTGGTTGCGCCCGACTCGCCGCCTGGCCGCACATGGACACCCGTTTACGTTCACAGCAAGATCATGATTATTGACGACGTGTTCCTCACCCACGGCTCGGCCAACATCAACCGGCGCAGCATGGAAGTGGACAGCGAACTGAACATCTGCCACGAACGGATGGATGTGACGCAGCCGCTGCGCAGGCACCTGTGGAGTATCCATACGGGAGGCGAGAGGAACGGTGCGTCGGACGTTCCCGGCGATGCGGCTACGGCCTGGGAAAACATTATCAAGCGGAATTCACGAAACCAGTCCGGCAGTCTATCGCCCATCGCTTCACTCGTCGGTTTCATGTGGACGGGCAAGAGCCGTTTGCGGCTGGACTGAACGATGAAGAAACGAAGCACATCAATTGCGATCTGCCTGGCGCTTGCGCTCAGCGCCTGTTCGAACAAGGATAATCCGATGCCCACCCAAGCCGAATGGAGCGCCGTGCGCGCGAAACTGGTTTTTACCTGTGTCCACGAAGCCGACCACCTACCGCCGCTCGATCCGCGGGCTGATACGCTGTTCAAATATGCCCTGTTCCTCGAAAAGAAACCCGGCCCGAAGGACTTCAATGCTGCTGCGCGCTACTACCGGATCGCCGCCGCGTATGGTCATTACAAGGCCAACCACAACCTGCAACTGCTGGTCTCCACTGGACAGGCATCGTCGCCCCATGCGGCCACGGAAACGATTGACCTGGCCGAACAGTTGATCGCTGCGGGCATCCCGGGCGGCTATTACGACATGGGCCACTATCTCGAACTCGGTTACGGCGTGAAGCAGGACGAGAGGAAGGCGCGGATTTATTTCCGCAAGGCCGCGGACCTGGGAAGTCCGGAGGCTCAGGCCTACGTCGGAAAGCTGCTGGAGCCTAAAGATCGTGCCCCCGAAGTTGCGCGTCAGATGCGATATTGTGCGGTCGATCAGGGTAATCGTGATGCAGCGAATGAGCTGGGCATTGATCTGATGACGGACCAACTCTATCCCGAGGCTCTTAATGTGTTTCAGAAGGGCGCGGCCGCAGGTGATGCTACGTCTGCTTCATTTCTGCAATACGGCTTCGACGCAAAGCCATCGGATAAGCTGTACTTCATCGGGGAGAATCAAGACCCTGAGCGTTCACGCCGTTACGGACTGATATGGAAGTTTCTCAGCGACCACGATGGCCTGAATCCGAAGGTCCCGGACATCGACCAGATCGTGCCGCTGCCTCCCGCGAAGCTACCGGAGTGGGATGGTACGTTCCAGTGGCAGAAGGAGCAGGACGCCGCCCAGCCACCACAGAAGCCTGCCGAGGCGCTGGTTGCAAAGCTGGCCCGTGAGAAAAACCTCGACCCTGCGACGGGCCTGCCTCTCCCGCCGACCAAAAAGGACAACCGTTTGCCGCTTGGCGCCACGGCTCGCACCAACGAGTTCTGCCCGCAGGATGGCGTCTGGCGCGCGAAACAATGGGCGGGTTTCAGTCCGGACGCGACACAGCGTATCGGTAAGGGAGAAATCATGCCGCGCCTCACCATAACCCAGCCACGTGCCATACCGGGACTCGACGCGTTGCTTGGGATGCGCCAGCACCATACCGATGTGACGTGGAGCCTGGTTGCCTACAGCGACGAGGCGTAGGACACCCGGTTCGACCAACGTCAACCGGTGCAGCATGGAGGTGGACAGCGAACCGAACATCTGTCATGAGCGCATGGACGTGACGCAGTCGCTACGCAGGCACCTGTGGGATATCCATATCAATAGCATTGAAGACGGCGCGTCGGACGACCCGAAGCGCGCGGCCGCAGCGTGGGAGTACGTCATCAGTCGGAACGCCGGAAAGCAGAACAGCTATGAGACGCCGCTTGCGTCGCACGTCGGCTTAATGTGGACGGCCGCGAGCCATTTGCGGTTGGACTGAACGATGAAGAAACGAAGCACATCAATTGCGATCTGCCTGGCGCTTACGCTCAGCGCCTGTTCGAACAAGGATGATCCGATGCCCACGCAAGCCGAATGGAGCGGCGTGCGTGCGAAACTGGCCTTCACCTGCGTCCACGAGGCGGACCACCTGCCGCCGCTCAACCCGCAGGCTGATACGCTGTTCAAATATGCCCTGTTCCTCGAAAAGAAACCCGGCCCGAAAGACTACGATGCGGCCGCCCGCTATTATCGGATTGCCGCCGCGTATGGTCATTACAAGGCTAACCACGACCTCCAACTACTCGTGTCCACCGGACAGGCATCGTCTCCGCACGCGGCCACGGAAACGATTGATCTGGCCGAACAGTTGATTGCTGCGGGCATCCCGGGCGGCTACTACGACATGGGCCACTACCTCGAACTCGGTTACGGCGTGAAGCAGGACGAGAGGAAGGCGAGGATCTATTTCCGCAAGGCCGCAGATCTCGGTAGCCCCGAAGGGCAATATCATGTCGCGGACCTGCTTTCCCCAAAGGATCGCGCGCCGGACATTTCGCGGCAGATGATGGAGTGCGCAACTGACCAAGGATATGGCAAAGCTGCAAATTATCTTGGTATAGACTTCTCGACCAACAATCTGTATCCCGAAGCAGTCGTGGCATTTCAGAAGGGTGTGAAAGCTGGTGATACGCAATCCGCACTAGCCCTTCAAGAAGGGTTTAGTGGACCACCACCAAGTAATAAGCTTTTCTTTCTGGCACTTACTCATGATCCAGAGCGCTCACGCCGCTATGAACTGATCGGCAGGTTTATCGACGACCGCGACGGCCTCAATCCGAAGGTGCCGGACATCGACCAGATCGTACCGCTGCCTCCCGCGCAGCTACCGGAGTGGGATGGCACGTTCCAGTGGCAGAAGGAGCAGGACGCCGCGAACCCACCGCAGAGACCCGAGGAGAAGCTTGTTGAGCGTCTTGCGCGTGAGAAGAACCTTGACCCCGCAACAGGGCTTCCTCTAGCTCCCGCCAAAAGCGCGAAGGATGAGCGCGCGCCTTTGGGTACTGTCGCGCGTACGGGTGAAGTCTGCCCACGGGGTGGTGTGTGGTGCGGCAAGCATTGGGCTTCGGTCCGCTACGACGCGACGCAAGGCGTTGTGCCACCTGAGAGAAATCGTGAGAACCGGGGCGACAGCCCTGTTTTTCCTTTCTCCCGTACTACCGGGGGCAACGGTGTTGCTCAAGGAGGAATTGTTTGATGAGCAAGCATACCGACCAGGTGAAAGAAGTCACGCACTCTCCGTTAACTGTAGCTGGCGCAACGTGTCCGGCCGGCACCCCCGCTTGGAATGAGCAGACGGGTAGCATGTTCGACCGACATCTGTTATCCGGCCGGCACATGCGACGTCCGTCACGGGAAATCCATATCCCCCCGTCACCCCTCGCCACTTCATCTGCTAGTTAGACAACGAAACATAAGGCGAAGTCAAAGGCGTCGGCGGGAACGGTTGCAGCCCCATCTGCTTGGTAAAGCTATAACGCACGTAGACCGCCCCCAGCCATTCACGATACTGATACGCATTGCCAAGCGACGCCGTAGCACCCACCGCGAGTTGCGGTGCGAGTTGATATTCGCCCACCGCGCTAAATGAATAGGCAACGCCCGTCTTGCTCTGGGCCGGATAGATGGCCCCCGAATCCGGTGCAGTGCCTGCCGTAATCAGTGCGCTTCTCAACGCGGCGGAAGTATTGTCGCCAAGAGGGAAGTAGTCCGATGCATCCTGGCGGTAGTGCTGAACACCAATCGACCCCTTCACGTCATAAGTAAAGGGACCGTTGCGCCCAGTCCATTCCACAGGCAGATTCAAAATCACATATTGCTGCGGACTGAAGTAACCGCCCTGACCGTACGTAAAGTAGGAGAGGTTCCGGTTATAGCCCATTAGCGTTGTATTAAGGCCGATCGTGAGCGTCTGGTCCGCGTCTTTCAGCAAACGCGTGTAAACGCCCCCGCCACCTTTGATGGCGCTATTGGCCGCGACGTTGTAGCCGTCTAGAAACTGATACTCCGCGTTTGCATATAGACCGCTCGTGCCGTCGTCCCAGGCAAGCGTCGCGAGCGCTCCACTGGAAGTCACGCCCCCCCATTCCAGGTTTCCAAGCTGATCGCGTGTGCCGGCGTACGACAGCAGGCTGTCGGTGACGGCACGCCGGGCGACAGCGAGCGAATACGATACCTTGTCGGTTACGGTGCCGTTGTATTGCAGGCCACCAACGATATTGGTCTCGCGAAAGCCAAGAGGGGTTACGCCAACGTCACCGTTCAGGCTGCTGCTCTCATAGCCCACAGACAGGCCTACGCCGTTTGCAGTCTGCGAACCGTATTCGCTGGAATTGCTAGCGATACCCGAACCGAAGCGTGAGAGCGTCGTTGCCGCGTTGTCCGCCGTCCCAGCATCCAGAGTCACCGGCGTCGCGGTAACGACGATATGACCGTTGCCTGCCTGAATGCGCCCCTGGACCGGCGCTTCGATATCGGTCACGTCCGACAGACCATTTTCGCCTGCACGATTGCGGAACACAATTCCGCCGGAAACCGTACTAGTCTGCTCTCGATTGACCTGCGCCAGTTCCTCGGCAACACCAAGTGTCTGCGAATTAGCAGCATTGACCGGCGACGGCGCATAGCTGCCGCCGCTAGCCGGCGCAGCTTGCGCAGCGGGAGCCTGCGGATAATACGGCTGCGCATAACCCGCCGGCGGCTGCGGAATATACGGCTGCTGCTGCGCGTAGGCTCCCTGATTCGCATAGGGCTGCTGAGGATACGCCGGTTGCCCATGCCCCTGTTGCGGATACGGCTGCGGCGCGTACCCTTGTTGTTGCGGGTAAGGCTGCGCATATCCCTGCTGCTGCGGATACGGTTGCTGACCGTAATACGGCTGCTGCCCATAACCCTGTTGCTGGCCATACGGCGCTTGCGCATACGCCTGTCCCGCGCCGCTCGCCTTGCGCGTGGTGGCCTGATTGCGGGCCGTCTTCTGCTTCTTGCTAGACTTGCTCTGATTCGCAGGCAGCGGCGCATAGCCGCCCTGAGTCTGCTGTGCCGTTGCATTGGCCTGCGCCTCGCGTGCCGCAGGCGACATCGGCCACGGCGTCGACACGTAGGGCGCAGGCGCCCCATACGGCGTCGCCGCTTGCGCAGGATAAGGCGCGTTATACGGCAGCGGCGCCTGTTGCATCGGCGCCTGTCCCTGGCCCGGATACGGTTGCAAGGGCACGGCGCCCGGTGCGCCCGCCTGGGACGAACCGGAGTCATCGGGACCGTAGCCGCCCGCTGCATTACTCGAACTCGGCGCACTGGACGGCGCGCCATAAGGCGTCGTGTACGGGGCCACAGGCGCGACAGGCGCCGTGGGCGCCACATAGGGCGCTACGTACGGCGCGGGCTGTGAAGGCGGCGGATAGGTCGGCACGGTCTGCGTCTGATAGGAAGACTGCGAATACGGGGACGCGCTGGGCGCGGCATACGCCGGTGCCCGTGCGCCGACGTTGAAGCCAGCGCCCGCGCTGGATGTACCACTCGAGCCGGCGGCATCGGCCGGCACATCGACGGCGGTTTTTCCTTCGAACGGATTGGTGCCGGGCAGCGGCGTCGCGCCGATCCGGCGCATGGCCACTTCCCAGCCGCGCGGCACATTGCTCGCCGAGCCGGCGCGCGGCGCGGCCAAACCCACCGGGGTGTTGGCCGCGACCAGCGAGCGTTGCAGATACGTGGCCGCAAGCGTCAGCTTGCCCTCGGCGCGATACATGCGGCCAACGGCTGCCAGCACGCCGGGGTCGTCCGGCGCAGCATTCAGTGCCTGGGTGGCAAGCGCCTCTGCATAACGGAAATCCTTCGCGCCTGTAGCGGCAGGGATGGCCGCCAGCATCAGGCTCAGATCATCGGGGCGGCGCGTGAGTGCCACACGGTAACTGGCGAGCGCATTTCGGTCATCGCCTGCCGACCCATAAAGGCGTCCAAGCGCAGCCTGCAGATCCGGATTGTCAGGCATCGCCGCGAGCCACGGCGCGATCACGTCGTAAGCGCTTGCGAGGTCGCCACGCTGCCGCACGGCATCGCATTGCCGTACGACGATCGTCAGATTCAGGTTGCCGAAATCGGTGCGTTGCTGCGGCGTCAACTGCATCCCGGCGAGCTGGCGCATCACCGTGCCCAGTTCGGCATCCTGATGAGTCGCGAGCAGGATGCCGGCGTATTGCAACAGCAGATCCGTATTGCCGGGCGCGGCGCTCATGGCGCTGCGCACGAGCCACAGCGCGCGGTTCGAATCGCCTGCCTGCTGATAGGCCGACGCCACCACGCCGATCAGTTCCGGATTGCCGGCTGCCACGGGTTCCGCGGCGGCGAGTGTCGCGAAGGCCTGCTGGGTCTGGCCGTGCTTCGCCATCTGGATCGCGAGGCTCGCCTGTTGATGTACCCACAGGCGGTGCTGCAACGTCGTCATGGCGTCGGTGCGCTGGGCCGGCGGAATCCGGTCCAGTTGCGAGAGGCCGGTGGACCAGTCCTCGGTTTCCGCCGACAGCAACGCACTCGCATAGAGCGCATCGGTCATGTCGGGATGGGCCGCCAGAAGTCCGTCCATCATGCTGCGCGCGTTGCCGATCGCACCCTGGCGCACGTAAATGCGCGCGAGGTCGAGGCGCATCCACGGATCGTCAGGATTGCTGAGCAGCGCGTCTTCGAACAGGCTGCGTGCCGCGCCCAGATCGCCGCGCGCTTCAGCGGCGCGCGCCTGGGCGGCCTGCGCTTCGCCGCGCAGCCGATCGATACCGCCTGCCTTCGATTGCTGTTCGGCGTTGAGCTGATTGGCAAACTGCAGCGCTTCGTCGCCGCGTCCCTGCGCAGCAAGTGCGCCGACGAGGCCGCGAATCGCGTCAGGGTTGTCCGCCTGGCGACGCAGCGCCATCCGGTATGCCTGTTCCGCACCGGCCGGATCGCTGTTGTTCAGCAGCATTTCGCCGAGCAGCACCTGCGCGGTGACATCGGACGGGTTGATCGCAATGGCGCGCTCGAATAGCGACTTGGCCTTGGCGAATTCCCCGTTGCTGCGGGCGCCGATCGCGTCGCTGGTATAGGTCCAGTAGGTCGCGCTCAGCAACGCGTCTTTCCAGCGTGCCGGGTTGCCGCTGCGCGAGGCCCGCTCCAGGTCGTCGCGCGCCTCGGAGAAGTGTTCCTGCTTGAGTGCGGCGATACCCATGCCGCCGAGCGCGTCGCTATCGTTCGGACTACTCGCCAGCACTGAAGAGAATTTGGCGCGCGCCGTGGCAAGGTCGCTGCGGTCGAGCGCAGCGAAGCCTTCGGCGATCGTGCGGCCGCGTGCATCGACGGCAGCGTTCTGCTGGGCGCGTTCGCGCGCAGCGCTGTCCTGTTGCACCATCGAATCGAAGCGCGCCTTGACCGCGGCATCATCGGGTGTAAGTTGCAGGTAGCTCTGATAGAGCGGGGCGTCGGGGGCGCGTGCATCGAGCCATAGCAACGCTTGTCGCCAGCTCTTGCGTGCGGCTGGGCCCACCGTGTTGTCACCGGAGAGCTTTTCGAGCTGGCCGATACCTTCCCGACGCGTGACGTCGCGATACGTCAGATGCTGGGCGTATGCGAGCGCGTAGCGCGGATCGTCCGGATTCTGTTGTGCGAGCTGCTGCAGTCCGCGGCGTGCCTGGTCCCAGCCCTGCGGCGTGGCCGCGAGTGCCTGGTAGTACTCGAGCTGCAGCTCGGGCGTAGCGGGTTTGCCTTGCAGCGCGCGCTGATATTCCTGCACGGCGCTCGCCGCCTGGCCGCTTTGCTGCAGGCGCCGTGCGTCGTTGACGGTCTGGTCGCGCACGCTGCTTTCGCCAAGGCGCCGGCCGAGATCGTCGATGGTCGGATAGTTCGGCGCGACTGCCCGCAGGCGCGCCAGATATTGCTGCGCGCCGCTGCCGTCCTTGCGGTCGGCGAGCACCATGCCCATGCCGAACAGGGCGTCGGGCTGCTTGGGATCGATGCGCAGCACTTTCTGCCACGCCTGCTCGGCGAGGTCGCCGCGGTGGTGCGCTTGCCAGTACTTGCCCTGATCGATCAGCACGTTGAGCGGATCAGACGAAGCCTGGGCAAAAGCGGTGGTGGGCAGCGTCGCCGCAGCGACGCTAGCGAGGCTCAGCGCCAGCGCGAGGGCGCTCAATCGCATGCGTTTCTCCAACTCGGCACGAGGCGGCCGGCATCGTCGAAGCGATAGCGGCCGTCGATGAATCCGGTGCCGAACAAGCCCAGCACACGATCGTAATAGACTGGTTCGTGACCTGCGACGGGGTTGTCGAGCGCAGCCAGGTGGGTGCGCGCGAGTCCGAGGCCGCGCTCGTCGCCGAGCGCCTTGAAGTAAGGCGCAAGTGCGCCCCAATAGCTGAGCGGTCCTTCGCCGCTGACGCTGCCGGTGGTCGCCGCGACCTTCTCGGGCGGGAAGCCCGCCTGGGCGACCTGATTGCGCATGCCGCCGAGGGCGGCGAGCCAGGGCTTGGCGAGCGGATCGGCAGAAGCCGTCATGCCGGCCCAGAGATACACGCGGATCGCGTCGTAGCTGCCGGTGTCGCCGTTCTTCGGATCGACCACGAACTGGCCGGCGCGCCATGCAGCCCAGTCGGGCACGAAACCTTGCGGCGACGTTGTTTTGACGAGCTGGTACGCGTTGTCGGCGAGTTTGTTCCACGGGCCGCCCGGCTGCGCCTTGGCGAGCGCACGCAGTACCGGCAACGGCAGGTAGCTGGGATTCAGGCGTGTCACGCCGCCGGCCTGGAAGCCCTGCGGGCCGGGCAGTAACATGGGGCCGAGGCCGGGCAGGCTGGTTACTTCCTTGCTCACGATCTGCGCGGCGAGTGCTTCACCGAGTTTCGTATAGTCCGTGTCGCGCCACAAACGGCCCGCTTGCAGCAGATCGTAGGCGATCCACAGATCGGAGTCCGAAGCAGAATTCGGATCGAGCACGCCGAACGAGCCATCCGGCTTCCTGCCCCATTGCCATGCAGGCAGACGCAGGTTTTGCGCGTCGAACTGGTTGCCGGCGAGGTTGGTGCGAGTCCAGTCGAGCAGCCGGTCGAAGGTGGCGCGATCGTTCGCGACCAGCGCGAAGAACATGCCGTACGACTGGCCTTCGGAGGTGGTTTGCTGGGTCGGCGTCGAATAGTCGATCACGCGCCCGTCGGCCTGCACGAAGTGTTCGACGAAGGTGCGATACGCTGGCCAGTCGCACTGCGCGGAAGTCGAAGCCGGGGCCGTAGCCGCGGCGGCCGCAGCCGGGACGGCCGCTGACGTCATGGACGCAACGAGACCGAATGCAAGTGCCACGGGCGCCGTGTTGAGTTTGACCGCCATATCAATCCTTCAGGCGGCGCGCGGCGATCGAGCGCAACGCACGGTAGAACAGCGCGGCGATGATCAGCGCGGCGAGGACGCCGCCGAGCAGCAGCAGCAGCGGGTGCGACGACAGCGCCCAGCGCATGTATTCCTGCGGCGACAGATGGCCGATGTAGTAAGCCACGCCGTTCGAGGTGATCGTGACGCTGCGGCCATGGATCACGGCCATCGCGCCCTGGATCTGCGGCAACACGTCGGCGTCGAGCAGGGCCGAGCTCAGGTCCGCATCCGACTGGCCCGCGGCGCTAACAAACGCGACGGCGCTACGGTCCTTCTGCAACGGCGATTCGAAGCCGGTCAGCAGGGCCGCGCCGTTCGAGCTGACGAGCGACAGGTCCGCACGCGCCGGCGCGCGTTCCACGCCGCGTTCGCCATGCCACCAGTCTTCCAGCTTGAAGACGATGTCGGAGAGCTCGAACGTGCGCGAGTCGCCATCGCTCGAGAACGGCATCGATTTGGCCCAGCGCTGCAATAGCGGCTGACGGTCGGGAGAGCCGAAAATCAGCAGGTCCTTGTTGGCGTTCTGGTCGACCTGGTCGGCGCTCGTGACGGTCACGCCCGTAGAGGGGTAGCCGGTCGAGGCGCCCATGCGGCCCATCTCGAGCAGGTACAGGCTGTAGTCGCTCGAGTCGGCATCGTTTGGCAGGACCACGGCGGTTTCAGAGAGGTCGGCCATCCGTGTGAACGGGAAGCCGCTATTGGCGAACGCCGCCAGATCGGGCAACGCCATGTAATGCGGGAACGACGACAGGTCGATGCTCGAGTTCGGATCGATCGAGCCCACCACGTTGTCGAGCAAGCGGCCGTGACATTCGCCGGTGTTCGGAATGTCGTAGTAGAAATGCAGCCGCAACTGTGCCCGCGGCGTCAGCAGCAGCGGCGGAATATAGACAGTGCGCCGCGCGTCAGCGGTGTTATCCGGCAGGATGTTGTTGAAATAGTGGCCGAGCTCGAACACCGAGGCGGGCCGCGCCGGAATCGGCAGCGCCTGGACGAAGCCGTCGTTGATGCTGATGTTCAGCGACGAGCGGTCCGGCGTCGGCCGCACGGTATAGCGGTAGCGCAAGTCGATCGGCGCGCCCTTGGTGTGCCACATGAACAGATCGGGCGGCACGCGCAGGTTGACGCGCACGGCGTCGGCATCGTAGCCGGAGACGGTCAGATCGCGGGCATCGGCCAGTTCGCCAAAACGCACCGGCCGGTTGGTGGGCAGCCAGTTCGGCGCGTCGTACGGAGCGCGTGGGGCGAGTTCGTTCAGTTGTGTGATCGTCGCGCTTTCTCCCGAGAGCACGCTCTGGCCGACACCGAGTGCTTTCGCGGCGGTTTTCAGTTCGGCTTCGTTACGCCCGAGCACCAGCAGCAGTTTGCCGCGCGCTGGAGCTTCGCGGTCCACCACCGCAATGGTCGGTCCGGAGATCGCGGGAATCGTCACGCCGGCGGGCCGTTGGTCGGCAGTGGCGAATATCACGGCATTGCCCGACAGCGGCACTTCGTCGACCTGGGCAGGGAACAGCGCGCCGCGATAGCCAGCCAGCGCACCGAACCACGACGCCACGATACCCGCCGCTTCCAGCGTTTCGTCGCCAGGCTTGGCCGGGAACACGAACGGCAGCTCGAGGCGCCGCACATCGCGGCGATCGAAGAACGGCTGCGGCAGCGCTGCGAGATCGGGCTTGCTGGTGAGCGACGCGTAGGTCAGATCGAGCGAGCTCGCATTGCTGACGGTGGCCCACAGCGACGAGTTCGCCGGGTCCTCGCACCGTTCGGTGTAGTGGCCGATCAACTGCACGTTGAGGTGGTTGAACTCGGTGATGAAGCGCGGATCGATCGACACGTCGCGCGCCACCAGCAGGCCGGCCTGCTCGTGCGGCACCGGCAGCGTTGCCGCGACTTCGCCGTTGATCAGCACCTTCAGTTGCGAGATGCTCGGCAGCAGAGCCGGCGAGTAGCTGTAGATCAGATGCAGGATCGCGCCGGTCACCACTTCGTCGTTACGCACCGAGAAGGCGATACCGTTCTGGCCTTCGGTGCCGCGCAACTGTAGGGGATCGAGCGCGCCGAAGTCGGCAAAGGTGAGCGTCTGGCGACGTCCGCCCGATACCAGCGTGCCGGGTTCCGCGGTGGTCGGCGTCTTGATGCCGAGCGCTTTCACCGAGGACGCCGCGAGCGCCGGAGTCGGCGTTGCCAGCGCGGGCTGGGTGATCGCATTCGGATCGAGCGGTACTGCGGCGCTTGGCGCGGGCACGTTTCCCACGCCAGTGGCGTCGGGCGTGCCGGGCGGCGCGGTGGCGCCATGCGGCGCACCGGCGACGAGCTCCGCAGCCGACGCCAGCGGCACCGCGAACGCGGTCTGAAAAGCCAGCCATAAGGCAAGTCCGCGAACGAGGCGGCTAGAGCGCAAGCGCAATGCCCATCCTGTCATGCCGTGCTCGCCTTGCAAGTGTTGTTGGTCTGTCCGCGCAATCCCATGGCCCATAAGTCAGTCTTTTTTCGTTTCCAGCTTTTTGACATCGATAGGGCGGCTTCGCATCGAGCCGCGCAGATCTTCATAGAGGTGTTCGAACAGGCCGGCGATGCCGCGTACGCCGACCAGCAGGACGTGTGAGAGTCCACGCAACGGGGTGTCCGTTGGACGGCCTTCGGCCCAGCCCATCCAGGCATCGGCGCGCGCGAACGTCGACTTCACGAACTCGTATTCCTGCTCGCGCGACATGGCATCGAAGCGCAAGCCGACCCGGCCGGGTGCCGTGAAGCCGACCGTGGCCGGGAACGCGTATTCCTCATCGCCGCGGAACAGCGACACGGTGACGCGTTCGTGCATCGGCACCTGGATGCCGTTCGGCAACTCGACGCCGACGCCGCCTTCGGAGTAGTCGATAGTCTGGCAAGCCAGCGTGCGGCCGGTCGAAAACTTCAGCATCACCGGCATCTTCATGGCGACGCGGTGCACGGCGCGAATCTGCCGGCGCTCGCTTGCCGCGGCCACGCTCGCGCCGAGGATCAGCATGTTATAGCCGGTCCACCCCAGATTGAGCACGGTGGTTTTGACTTCGCTGGACACGTCCCACCGCAGGTAGATATGCACGAGTCCGACGATAAAGCCGAGCAGGTTCAGCAGCAGCAGGAACAGGTAGGGACGCGAGATCGCCCAGTCGAAATAGTTCTTTTCGATCTGGCCGCCCTTGGCCGTCACGTTGAATTTGCCGAGCTTCGGGTTGATCAGCGCGAGCAGCGTCGGCGCGGTGATGTACGAGGCCAGCACCGATTCATAGACTTCCGCCCAGAACGAATGGCGGAACAGACGCTGCATGCGCGAGTTGGTGATGCTCGCATGCATCATGTGCGGCAGCGCGTAGATCGCGATCGTGCCGGCCGCGGCTTCGATCACGTGGGCGCCGAAGAACAGGAACGACAGCGGTGCAGTCAGGAACACGAGGCGCGGCACACCGTAGAAGAAGTGCATCATCGCGTTCAGGTAGCACAGCCGCTGGCCGATTTTCAGGCCTTTGCCGGTCAACGGATTGTCGATCCGGAAGATCTGCGTCATGCCGCGCGCCCAGCGGATCCGCTGGCCGATGTGGCCCGAGAGACTTTCTGTAGCGAGCCCCGCCGCCTGGGCAATCGCCAGATACGCGGTGGTGTAGCCGAGGCGGTGCAGCTTCAACGCAGTGTGCGCATCTTCGGTAACGGTCTCGACCGCGATGCCGCCGATCTCTTCCACCATCGAGCGGCGCAGCAACGCACACGAACCGCAGAAGAAGGTCGCATTCCACAGGTCGTTGCCGTCCTGCACGAGGCCGTAGAACAGTTCGCCTTCGTTCGGCACCTTGCGGAAGGTGCCGAGGTTGCGCTCGAACGGGTCGGCCGAGAAGAAATGGTGCGGCGTCTGCAGCATCGACAGCAGCTTGTCGCGCAGGAACCAGCCGAGGCCGATCTGCAGGAACGAGCGGGTGGGGATGTGATCGCAGTCGAAGATCGCGAGGTACTCGCCGCTGGTGATCTTCAGTGCTTCGTTGATGTTGCCGGCCTTCGCGTGGCGGTTGTGCGTGCGGATCGTCCAGTGCACGCCGACTTCCTCGCAGAACGCCTTGAACTCGGGACGGCGGCCGTCGTCAAGTACGTGGATGGACAGCTTGTCGGCCGGGTAGTCGAGTGCGAGCGCTGCGTAGATGGTCGGTTTGACGACCGAGAGCGGCTCGTTGTACGTGGGGATGAACACGTCGACGGTCGGCCATGCGTTGCGGTCGGCCGGCAAGGGCATCGGCTCGCGCTTGAGCGGCCAGGCGGTCTGGAAGTAGCCGAGCATCATCACGATGGTCGAATAGACCTCGGCCGATACCAGCAGCAGACCCCAGACGGCGTCGAGCGGATGCTCCCAGTAGGTGGTGGCCGTCAGCCGCCAGAACATGTAACGGCCCGACGCGACCACCGACAGCATGATCATGACGAGCGTCGCATAGCGTCCCTGCAGGCGGCGAAACAGCAGCGCGCAGATAAAGCAGCAGGTCGCGAAGGTCAGTTGCTCGTAGAACGCCAGCGGCACGGTGAACACGAAGTACAGGATCACCAGCGCAAACAGCGTCAGGCAAACGGAGACGACCGTGCTGCCCCACAGGCGCGCGTCGACGATGCGCTCGAGCCGCGAAGGTGGCGCGGCGGTATCGATGCCCTCTGATTGCGGTGTGCTCATGCAACACTCCTCGGCGAAACAGCGATCGCGTCGATTCGCGACATCAGCCACTGGCCGCAGGAGCGAAAATCGACGGCTGCCTGGCTAAGCGGATCGTAGTGAATCAGCGTGGTGTCGCAGGCAAGCGACTCGCTGACGCCTTCGTCCTGATGGATGACTCCAGGGAAGAGCTTGTCGCCGAGCAGATGGCGCAGCACCTTGAGGACGTCTTTGGTCAACTGGCGCGACTGGTCGACCTGATTGATCACGTAGCCGACTCCGCCGAACTCCGGACGCGGCGAGGCATAGGTTTCGATCATCCGCTCCATCTGCGGAATCGCCGCGTAGGAGGCGGCGTCCGCCAGCACCACGTTCAGCGCGAAGGTCGCCGCGCACAGGGCTGTGCGCGTATACACCGACGAGCCTGGCGGTGTGTCGATGACCACGATGTCGGAGGCTTCGAGCCGTAGCGTGGCGAGCGCATGCGCGAGCCACAGCGGATCGTGATCGATGTGCGCTTCGAAGCGGCGGCGGTCGTCTTCGAGAACGGCGCCGTAGGGCAGCACCGTGACGCCATCGACGCCGTCGAACATGATGCTCTGCCACGCGTCGCCGCTCAGGGTGGCGCGCGAGAGGCCGTCGATGCTGTCGAGCGGCACACCGAAATGCAGGCGCAGCGCGTTTTGCGGGTCGAGGTCGAGCGCGATCACACGCCGGCCACTGGTGGCGAGAACGGAAGCCAGGTTGGCAGCAAGGGTGGTCTTGCCGACCCCACCCTTCGCCGATACGACCGCAATGACTTTCATGAGCGACGTGGGCCGTTGGTCAGCCACGAGTGAGGAGCAGGCGTTGCCGCGGCGGGTGCCTCACCGCGCAAACGATCGAATACTGAAGCGAGCGGTGCCGCTGTGTTTTGAGGCGCGGGTGTTGCGGTGGCTGAAGCCGGGTTTTGCGCGGCCGGCTTGAACAGCTTGCCGAGGATCGACCCAGGCTGTGCTGTGGCGACTGCCGGGGCGGGTGTGGGTGCGGGTGCCGCTACAGCTGCGCGCGGCGTCCCGGCGGTAAAGCTGGACGAGGTGGTCGGGACGCGCGAGACACCGGCTCCCGCGAACTTTGCAGAAAACAGTGGCGCGGCGGGTGGTGCGAACGCGCGCAGAGCGGGCGCAACCGACGGTTGCGGGGAGACAGCATGCACAGTAGCCGGAGCCACTACCGGCGGCACGTTGGCCATATGAGCGATAGAAGCAAAACCGGGAGCTGTCGATGCCACGACCGGCGGGATGGGCGGGACCGTCGGATTCGACGCAGCCGGTGCAATGGCCGCGGCCGCTGCCGCTGCTACCGGCGCGGCGGTCTGGCTTGCGGCGACCTGCGGATCGGCAACCTGCGGCAACGCCGAAAAGCGTTCTGCACCGCGCGGTCCGTCCGCTTTCACGACATTGGCAACCGGCGGAATGTTGCGACGATGCGGCCGCGCAAACAACGGCGCCTTGCTGCGCATCAGCGCCGGCCCGGTCAGCGGCGTGTCGGCGGAGACGGACGCCTCGGGCTTGTCGTCTGCAGCGGCCTGCGCCTGCGCCTGCGCGGCGTCGTCGGCCTGTTTCGAAGCAGCATCGCGCCGTTGCACGATCGCCGGAATCGACGGTTGCGTCAGATCCAGCGTGACGAGCAGCGGCCAGCGCGTGCGCGCCGTGCTGGCCTCGTTCTCGCGACCGATCTCCTGATAGTCGCGGGCATTCCCGCCGAAATGCCCGAAGAGGGTTTCGATATCGCTCGAAGGACTCATGTCGCCGCCATGTTGTTCATGTCTGTGTTGTCTTGCGTTGCCCGTTTCCACTGGCCGTCACAGCCAGTAGAAGTCCATCCCCTGACTGGGCTCATGCCGGCTGGCGGCCAAGCCTGAATTCGATCGTTGCGTGCTCATCGAACTCGCTCGCTTGCGCGACCGACAGACCCTCTGCACCGAGTGCACTGAGCCAGGTCTGATAGACGCCTTCGAGGAAGGCGGGCGTCCAGCCGAGCGCGGCGGAGCCGAAAGCATGCAACGGCGCGCACGAGTGAGCGATGCGCAGGTAATCCGGTTCGTCGGAAAGATCCACGTAACCCCAATCCGCTTCCTGCCAGCGCGCGTTGAATGCCTCGGCGAGATCGGCAGTCGAGCCGCAGGGCGGCAAGGGATGGGCCGCTGCAAAACGGCAACCGACGCGATACATCAACTGACGCAGTTCGCCTTGCCCGATCTGCGCTTCGAACTCTTCTGCCAATGCAGTGAGCAAGCCGCGCCATTGAGGGGAGATCTGGCGGTCGAGCAGGTAGTCGAGAATAGGGACCATGTTTTCCGAAAAGGATGACCGTCTGCTGTTTATCCGTCGTTAAAACGGGTGTCTGAAGCCGGACATCTGAAAGTGATTTTTGGTAAGGCGTGCGTGGCACGTGCCGACGGTTGTTTTTACCTGTGCTGCGTGCTGTATGTTGATCGGCGCCTCTTTATCTGCAGTCTACTTAAGAGATAAATATTTCGCTACCACCGTCCGGCGTGAAGTTATATGGCCTTACGCACACTGCGCAATAACAGAAGCAAACTTTGCGCGAATTTTTTTCCGATCCGTTACGCATGAAGGCGCACAGCGTGAGGACGAAAACGCACGACCTCGAATTGAAACGGTTTGAGCCCGTTGATCGACGCATAGGACTGTTGTGCGGTTGCATCATTGACGCACCTGCCGCGCCGCGAATAAGTGCTCTGCTAGCCGACGCTTTGCTTGCGGTAAGAGTGACCTGCGCGCCGCCCAACGGCGTGGCCGGAGCGGCGCCGCTCGCCGGCGGAAATTTGTTTTTGATGAGGGCATTAATATTTGTCAGACATATGCCGTTAACCAGCGGCAGAGTGACGGAACCAGGCTGACTTCTATCAACATGCTCCCCATCCACGCGCAACACATGACCGATGCCCATTTGCGTGACCGCTTTCATCGACGTTCGCTTGACCAGCAGCGCCCGCTTTCGACGATCACGATGGCGTCTACGGTCGTGGCTGCCCTGTTGTTCGTGCTGGCACGCAGCCTCGTAGCCGGCCCCACCATTTCCATTTCTTACCGGCTCGCCTGTGTCGCGATGCTGGCGCTGCTGGTGGCGGGCGTGCGCAAGGCGCGCACCACCGGAATCTTTGGCGCTCTCGGGGTTGGGTTTACGCTGGTGCTGGTGATCCTGATCGCGCTGAACGTCAATGGCCTGAATGAGCCGTTACTGTGGGCGCTGCCGGCCTTGCTGGTGATTCCGATCTGCGCGGCGCCGCTCTGGCTCACGCCGACGCACTTCTTTGTCGGCACAGTCGTGTTCTACGCAAGCGGTTTACCGCTACTGTTCAGGCAAGGGTATGCGCACGATGTGAACGTCGTCACGTTGCTATGGGTGGCGATTGGCGTGCCGACTGCGTCGGTGTTCCATTTCGGCTTCTACTGGTTCCGGCGCGATCACTTCCTGCTGGAGAACCGCCTTGCCGAGCTGGCTGCGACCGATCCGCTGACCGGCCTGCAAAACCGCCGCTCCTTCATGGAGCAGGCCGAGCGGCGCCTCTCGACGCTCGCTGAAGGCGTCAAGGTCTGCGCGATTTTTGTCGACATCGACTATTTCAAGTCGTTGAACGACCAGTTCGGCCACGCTGCCGGCGACCAGACACTTTATGAAGTCGCCCAGGTGCTGATGGATCAGACCATCGCGCAGGACAGCGTGAGCCGTATCGGCGGGGAGGAGTTCGCGATCTTGCGGCGCGAGGGGCTGGCGTCCGCGCTTGAACTGGCTGAACGTTTGCGCGGCGCGGTCTCCCGTATCGCTCGCCCGGATGGTTACGTGACTGCAAGCTTCGGGGTGGCCGAGCATCGCACGGGAGAGAGCATCATGGCCTTGCTCGACCGCGCCGACGAAGCGCTGTTGCGCGCCAAACAGTCCGGCAGAAATCGCGTCTGTGCCGAGCGTTCGAGTCCGTTCGATCCGCTGCAGCTACTGTTTGTCGGCGACCCGGCCGACCCGTCGGGAAGCGCACGGCCCAAATGGGAAGACTACTACCTGACGTCGCACTTTCAGCCGCTCTATAGCTTGTCGCATCAGAAGCAGGTCGGCTTCGAGGCGCTGCTGCGCGGCGAGCAGAGCGATGGTTCACTGGTGCCGCCCGCGGTGCTGTTTGCGCCCCGGCCGCTCAGCGACGAAGGCGAGCTCGATCGCGCCAGCCACGTGGTGCACCTTGGCAACGCGCAACGGCTGATACCCGACGAAGCGTGGATCTTTCTCAACATCCTGCCGGCCACTTTCGTCGCAGATGGGTACGCCGACCAGCTTGCGGCGATCGTGCGCTCGGCCGCACTCGAGCCAGAGAAGATCGTCCTCGAAATTCTCGAGTCGCATGGCGGCAGCGTCGACGAGATGTCGCGTGCCGCGGCGCGTTATCGTCAGCACGGCTTTCTGATTGCCGTGGACGACTTCGGCGCGGGTCAATCGAACCTGGACCGGCTGTTCCGCATCCGTCCGGACTTCGTCAAGCTGGACGGCGAGCTGATTCGCGCGACGATTCCGGACACCCAGCATTCGATCCTGCCCAAACTCGTTTCCTTGCTGCATCAGGCGGGCATGCTGGTGGTGGTCGAGGGTGTCGAGACGACCGAGGAACTGATTCTGGCCGTCGAGTCGAATGTCGATTTCGCGCAGGGTTATCTGCTGGGCCGGCCGGCTGCCAGAATCGCGCCGCCCGACGCGGTCAACCGGATGATCGACCGCTCGTTCGATGTGATTGCGCAGGGCCGCGCACATCTGCATGCGCTGTTCGAGAACAAGGTCGAGCCGTACCGGTTCGCTTTGCGCAGCGCCGCCGATGCGTTGCTGAGCGGCATCGCCATGGAGGATGCGTTTGCCGATCTGTCGCAGCAAGACCTCTGCATCAGCTGCTTCATCCTCGATGACCGGGGGCGTCAGATCGGACCCGAAGTGGCTGGCGTCGCGAGCACGAGCCTTGCCGGCACATTGCAGCCGGTCTCCGATCCGCGCGATGCGCGCTGGGACCATCGCCCGTATTTCCGCAACGCGGTGCTGCTGCCGGGCGTGCCGGTAGCCAGTAATCCTTACCTGTCGCTCGCGAGCGGACGGCCGTGCGTCGCGGTGACGGTGGCGATCCAGTCGCCGCAAATGCGCTCGGTGGTCGGCACGGAACTCGACTGGTCCGCGCCGCATCTGCCCTGGCCGGCCAGCGAATAGTCAGGAACCCTGAGCGGTGCGAGGCGCGCGAGTCGAGCCGCGCACGACGAGCTTTGGCTCCGACGTGACACATATCCGCGGCGCGTCGCCGTTAGCGCGCACGCCACGCGGCGATGCCTCGATCAGTTCACGCAGCAAGGACACCGCCAGTTCGGCCGCTTCGACAGTCGGCACGGCGACAGTGGTCAGCGCAGGCCGCGATTCCTGGGCGAGCCGGATGTCGGTGATGCCGACCACGGAGAGATCATGCGGCACCTGCAAGCCGAGATCGGCGGCCGCATGCAGGGCGCCGAGTGCGGGCAGGTCGTTGGTTGCGAGGATCGCGGTCAGGCGGGGATCCGCTTCGAGCAATTCGCGGGTCGCGCGATAACCGCCCTGGGTCGTGTCCGGCGCGTAGCGCACGGGCGAATCCGCGACATCGAGACCGGCAGTGCGCAGCGCGTCGAGGAATCCTTCGTAACGTGCTGCATGGATGCCGGCCACCTTGCTGCCGACGATGGCGCCGATGCGCCGATGCCCCAGTTCAAGCAGATGCTGCCCAGCGAGTTGCCCGGCGAGCCTGAAATCGACCGCCACGCAGGGCAGGCCGGGCGGCTCGTTCGGACGTTCCCACATGCACAGCACGACCGGCGCGCCGCGCGCCTCGGTCTTGTGCAGATCGGCGAAGTCGAGATTCGCGTTCATGACCAGCACGCCTTCGGAGAGCGTGCCGGCGATCTGTTCCAGATACGCGCGGCCTGCCAGCGGATCTTCGTTCGTATTGCAGATGATCAGAAAGTGGCCGCTGCTGCGCGCCGCACGCTCGACCGCCAGCGCAAACTCGGGATAGAACGGGTTGGCGATGCTCGAGACCATCAATGCAATGGTTGGCGCACGGCCCTCGGCAAGTGCTCGTGCCGCGAGATGCGGCTGATAGCCGAGCGCTTCGACGGCATCGAGCACCCGTTGCCGGGTCTGCGCGCCGACCCGGCCGCGATTGCGCAGCACGTTCGACACCGTGGCGGGGGTGCAACCGGCGCGGCGTGCGACTTCGCTCAGTGTTGGCATGGTTGTTCAGTATGTGGGACTGTTTCTCAAAATTTGCGTCCGGCATGAAGGCACGGCACCATTAATCGCACAGACAGCAAGATTTCGGAGACGCTGCAGGCCATTGATCGCACGCGGTCAATTTTTTTCGGCCGAACAGATTAAGCGCTTAATCTCCGACTTCGAGCCGATTAAATCACGGAGACGGAGCAATGGCGAGCATTTCGTTAAGAGGCGTCCAAAAATCGTACGGTGACGGTGCACCTGTCATTCGCGATGTCGATCTTGAGATCGGCGAGAACGAGTTCTGCGTGTTTCTCGGCCCGTCCGGTTGCGGCAAGTCCACCTTGTTGCGCATGATCGCCGGTCTCGAAGACGTGAGCGACGGCGATCTCTTTATCGGCGGTCAGCTCGTCAACGCCGTGCCTTCGGCCCAGCGTGGCGTAGCGATGGTGTTCCAGAGCTACGCGCTGTTCCCGCATATGACCGTGTTCGAGAACATGGCCTTCGGCCTGAAGCTCGCCAAAACGCCCAAGGACGAAATCGACCGCAAGGTGCGGGAAGCGGCGCGCGTCCTGCAACTCGAAGCGCTGCTGGACCGGCGTCCCAAGGCTCTGTCGGGTGGGCAGCGGCAGCGCGTGGCGATCGGCCGCGCCATCGTGCGCCAACCCGGCGTGTTTCTGTTCGACGAACCGCTCTCCAATCTCGATGCCACCTTGCGCGGTCAGACCCGCGTCGAAATCGCCCGGCTGCACAAGCAGTTTGCCAAGGCGAGCGTCGTCTACGTGACGCACGACCAGATCGAAGCCATGACGCTCGCCGACAAGATCGTGCTGCTGCACGCCGGCAAGGACACCGAGCGCTACGGCAGCATTGCCCAGATCGGCGCGCCGCTCGAGCTGTATCACCGTCCGAAGAGCCGCTTTGTGGCCGGCTTTATCGGTTCGCCCCGGATGAATTTTTTGCCGGGGAAGGTTGCCTCGATCGACGCCCGCGGCGTGAGCGTGAAGCTCGATGGCAGCGGCGAGACCGTGCGTGTGAGCGTCGACGGGGTAGCGCTTGGGGTCGGGCAGCCTGTGACGTTCGGCGTGCGGCCTGAGCATCTGGAAATGGTCGAAGGGGTTCAGGAAGCCCCTGCCGACACCGCTCATGAATCTTCGTTGCTGACCCGCGCGGTCTCGCTCGTCGAGCAGCTCGGTGAGCACAGCTATGTCCACCTTGAAGAAGGCGAGGGCGTCGTATTGATCGCCAAGGCGCCTGGAGACACGCGCCTGAAGCAGGGCGATCAGGCTACCTTTCGGGCGCCTGCACCGGTCTGTCATTTGTTCACCGAAGACGGCTTCGCCGTTGCTTCGCTCGAATCCGTCGAACACTACGCATAAAGGAAGGGCACTCGGATGCGCCTTGGAGTCTGTTACTACCCGGAACACTGGCCGGAGTCGATGTGGGAAGACGACGCCCGCCGCATGAAAGCGCTCGGCATCGAACAGGTTCGGATTGCTGAATTTGCCTGGAGCCGGATGGAGCCAACGCCTGGCGAATACGACTGGGCCTGGCTTGATCGCGCCGTCGACGTGCTCGGTGCGGCTGGCCTGCAAGTGGTGATGTGCACGCCGACCGCGACGCCGCCGAAATGGCTGATCGACCGTCATCCAGACATCCTGCCGGTTGGCGTCGACGGCCGTCCGCGGGCCTTCGGTTCGCGTCGTCACTACGATTTCTCGTCGCCTTCGTATTTTGCTGCTTCAGAACGTATCTGCACCGCAGTGGCCGAACGTTACGGCAAGCATCCGGCCGTTGCGTACTGGCAGACCGATAACGAGTTCGGTTGCCATCAGACGGTGGTCAGCTATTCGCGGGCGGCGGTGCTGCGGTTTCGCGAATGGCTGAAGGCGCGCTATCAGACGATCGATGCGCTGAACCGCGCGTGGGGCACGGTGTTCTGGAGCATGGAGTACCGCAGCTTCGACGAGATCGACGCGCCGGTGGCGACCGTCACCGAGGCGCATCCGTCGCACCGGCTCGACTACCGGCGCTTCGCATCGGATGAAGTCGCGCGCTACAACCGCATGCAGGTCGAGATCATCCGTGCGCACTCGCCAGGCCGGCCGGTTGCGCACAACTTCATGCAGTTGTTTACCGAATTCGATCACTACAAGGTCGCTGCCGATCTGGATGTCGCCACATGGGATAGCTATCCGCTCGGCGCACTCGAAGAGCAGTGGTTTGCGCCCGAACTCAAGGCGAAATGGCTGCGCACCGGTCATCCGGATTTCGCATCGTTCAATCACGATGTCTATCGTGGCATGTCGAAGCTGCCGTTCTGGGTGATGGAGCAGCAGCCGGGGCCGGTCAACTGGGCGCACTGGAATCCGGCGCCGCTGCCTGGCATGGTGCGTCTGTGGAGCTGGGAGGCGTTTGCGCACGGGGCGGGCTGCGTGTCGTATTTCCGCTGGCGTCAGGCGCCGTTTGCCCAGGAGCAGATGCACGCGGGTTTGAATACGCCCGATAACCTGCTGGATCTTGGCGGCAGTGAGGCAGCCCAGGTGGCCAAGGAGATTCACAAGGTGCTGGCCGCGGACGCCGACGCGAATGCGAACGTGCGCTCGAAGGTCGCGCTCGTCTACGACTACGAGGCGAAGTGGTTGTTCGAAATTCATCCGCAGGGTGCGGACTTCCACTATCCGCGCTTTGCGTTCGAGTATTACTCGACACTGCGTGGATTGGGTCTCGATGTCGACGTGGTGCCGGTCGATGCGCCGCTCGATGGCTACAGGATGATTGTCGTGCCGCCGTTGCCGGTGGTGCCCGCGGACTTCGCGCAGCGTCTGGCCCGTTCGGGCGCACAAGTCGTGCTCGGGCCGCGCACCGGCTCGAAGACAGACGATCTGCAGATTCCCGCGGGGTTGCCGCCGGGGTCGCTGGCCTCGGTATTGCCGATGCGCGTGTGGCGCGTCGAGTCGCTGCGGCCCAATGTGACTGAACCGGTCAGGCTCGCGGGTAGCCCAAGCCTCGAGGACGGGGTAGGGCGGCATTGGCGCGATCTGATCGAAACGTCGGAGTCGGCCAGCGCGGCAGCGCTCGAGATTCGCGGCCGTTTCGCCGACGGTCATCCCGCGTATGTTCGGAGCGGTTCGATTCACTACCTGGCGAGCATCTTCGACGACGTCCTGACGACGCGACTGTTTGCAGGCGTCGCGCGGGAAGCAGGACTTGATGTGACGGCGCTCGGCGACGGTTTGCGTATCAGCCGGCGCGGTGGGTTGGCGTACGTGTTGAATTACGGCGAGCAGTCTCATACGCTCGCGGATGTCGCGGACGATGCATTTGTAATCGGCTCGCGTGAAATCGGGCCGCAGGGCGTGGCAGTTTATCGGACCAGTTAGAGCTTAAAACGACGTAAAAACCAAGGAGACAGGCATGCAATTCAAACTTCGGAAGGTTCTGGTTGCCGTCGCGCTGACGGCGGCCACCGCAGCGGCATCGATGGCCGGCAGCGCGCAGGCAGGCACGCTCGCGATCAACATTGCGTTCAAGGGCGCCAGTCAACGGGCGGTCTGGCAGCAGGTGATCGATGAGTTCAAGAAGGCCCATCCGGGCACGGACGTCAACGTGTCGTTTATCGATGAGGAAGCCTACAAGGTGCAATTGCCTGGCTGGCTGTCGACGGTCTCACCCGACATCGTGAACTGGCACGACGGTGAACGGATGGCGTATTACGCACAGCGCGGCCTGTTCGAAGACCTGAGCGGAGACTGGAGCAAGAACGGCTGGAACAATACCTACGCCTCGACGAAGGAAGCCTCGTCGTATAAGGGCAAGCAGTACGCGGCACCGACCGTCTACTACTCGTGGGGCATGTTCTATCGCAAGGATCTGTTCCAGAAGGTGGGGATCGCGAGCGAGCCGAAAACGTGGGACGAGTTTCTCGACGCCTGCAAGAAGTTGAAAGCGGCCGGGATTACGCCGATCGCCGTGGGTGGCCGCGATGCCTGGACGCTGGCCGGCTGGTTCGACTATCTGGATCTGCGCCTGAATGGAAACGCATTCCATCAGAAGCTGATGGCCGGTGAAGTGCCGTACACCGATCCGCGCGTGAAGAAGGTGTACACGACGTGGAAGCAACTGATCGACGACGGCTACTTTATCGACAATTCGCTCTCCTACGATCTGGACGCGGCGCAGCCGTTCCTGTTCCAGGGCAAGGCCGCGATGATGCTGATGGGGACGTTCATCACCGGCGGTTTTCCGGCAAACGTGAAGCCGGAAATGGGCTACTTCCAGTTCCCGATCATCGATTCGAAGGTGCCGACCGCCGAGGATGGCCCGGTCGAGTCGCTGCATATTCCGTCGAAGGCGAAGAACAAGGCGGATGCGCATGCATTCCTGGCCTTCGTCGAAACGCCGGAAATCGGCGCACAGCTTGCGACGGGGCTCGGGTCGTTGTCCGCGAACAGCAAGTCGCCGGAACCGGAAGATCCGATTTCGAAAATCGGCTTCCAGATTCTCGCCAACACGAAGGGCGGCATTGCGCAGTTCTACGATCGTGACATGACCAAGGAGATGGCCGACGAGGGCATGAAGGGGATGCAGCAGTTTATCTCCGATCCTTCGAAGCTCGACGACGTGCTGGCGCAGCTTGAGCAGACGCGGCAGCGCATCTACAAGAAGTAAGAGAAGTACGAGAAGTGAGCGTGGGCGGCTTCGCGCTGCCTGCGCTTGATCGAGACCGAGCAGGAGACTCGCCGTGGTTCACTCCGTCAGCCGTCAATCCATTACCGGCAATGCCGGGCCGGGAGCTTCGGGCTCCTCTGGCAGCGCCTTGCCGCGTGCGGCGAAGCAGCAGCGCGGCCCATCGCCTACGGCGCGCCGGCAACAGCGTGCGGCGTTTGTTTTCCTCGCGCCCGCTTGCGTGATGGTGGCGATCTACGTCATCTGGCCGATTCTCTCGACGATCCGCATCAGCTTTTTCAACTGGGATGGGATGACCGATCCCAGTTTCGTCGGGATAGCGAACTATCTGGAGCTGTTCCACACGCGCGCTTTCTACACCGCGCTAAAGAACAATCTGATCTGGTTATTGATGTTTCTGCTGGCGCCGCCCATGGGGCTTGCTGTCGCGCTGTATCTGAACCAGGCTGTGGCCGGCATTCGCGTCGTCAAGTCACTGTTCTTTGCGCCATTCGTGCTTTCAGGCGTGGTGGTCGGGCTGATTTTCTCGTGGTTCTACGATCCCACCTTCGGCCTGCTCGCGCTGATACTCGGGCACGGCGTACCGGTGCTCGGCGATGCGCGTTATGCGACGCCGGGCATCATCTTCGCGGCGCTGTGGCCGCAAACCGCCTACTGCATGATTCTGTATCTGACGGGACTGACCTCGCTGAACAGCGAGCAGGTGGAGGCGGCTCGCATGGAAGGCGCTCAGGGCTGGTCGATGCTGTGGCATGTGATCCTGCCACAACTGCGGCCTACCACCTTCATGGCGATTGTGGTCACGGTGATCGGCGCGTTGCGCAGCTTCGACCTGATCTCGGTGATGACGGGCGGTGGGCCGTTCGAGAGCTCCACCGTGCTGGCGTATTACATGTACGACCAGGCAATCAAGTATTACCGGGTAGGGTATTCCGCGGCCGTCGCCGTAGTGTTGTTCGCGATCATGCTGGTCTACATCGTTTATCACCTGCGGCGGATGCTGCGCGCCGAGCAATAAGGAGCCCGATATGTATCCGATGCCGATCGACAAATGGCGGCCGACTTCACGGCGGTTATACAAGCTCTCGCTGCCGGTGGCGCTGCTGATCTGGCTGCTGCCGATGATCGCTGTACTGGTCACCTCGGTGCGCTCATCCGATGAGCTAAGCGAAGGCAACTATTGGGGCTGGCCGAAGCACTTTGCGATGTGGGACAACTATCGCGACGCGCTGACCACCTCGCCGATGCTGCATTACTTCTGGAACAGCGTGCTGATTACGGTGCCCGCGGTGGCCGGGTCTATCACGCTGGCGGCGATGGCGGGTTTTGCACTGGCTATCTACCGTTTTCGCGGCAACAGCACATTGTTCGCCACTTTCGTGGCGGGCAATTTCGTGCCGGTGCAGGTGTTGATGATTCCGGTGCGGGATCTGTCCTTGAAGCTTGGGCTGTTCAATACCGTCGGCGCGTTGATCCTGTTTCATGTGTCGTTCCAGACGGGCTTTTGTGCGCTGTTCCTGCGCAATTTCATCAAGCAGTTGCCGTTCGAGCTGGTTGAGGCGGCGCGGATTGAAGGCGCCAACGAATGGACCGTGTTCTTCAGGATCGTCCTGCCGCTGATCCGCCCAGCGCTCGCGGCGCTCGCCATTCTCGTGTTCACGTTCGTGTGGAACGACTACTTCTGGGCGCTGTGTCTGACGCAGGGCGATGAGGCGGCGCCGATCACCGTCGGCGTGGCCGCGCTGAAGGGGCAGTGGACGACGGCGTGGAACCTGGTATCGGCGGGGTCGATTCTGGCGGCGTTGCCGTCCGTGGCGATGTTCTTTGCGATGCAAAAGCATTTCGTCGCGGGGCTGACGTTTGGCGCGACGAAAGGGTGACGGCCGAGGTAATGTGATGCGCTGAGTTCGAAGCGATGTTCCGTGTTCTCCTCCGAGAGGGTTGCCCGCTGATGCGGGCTTTTTTTTGCGCGACGCAGTGGGAACCTGTCCCACGCTCGCTGTTGGCGTTAGCCATTTGGACGATATGGCTATGGATGAACGCGCTACATAGAATGGTCAGTTCTTCGAAAAAATTCAGGCAACGTTGCAACTCGAACTTCCGACCATCGATTCACCAACAGAAGTCGCCCACCGCTTTTCTGACATTGCCTATCGCGGAATCCAGTGGGACTTGAGTCATCTCGATCCGTTTGCGTTCAGGGTGGATCTCGGACTCGGTACTGACATTACGGTCCTCGTGCTCTACTCGTGCCATTGCTTCTCGCATAGCATCCAGTGGGATAAACGTCCGCGTGATGCGATACCTGCTCACGAGGTCTACTTCGATGGCAGGGAGCATCGGATTTTGAACCCGCAGCGATACGAACTCTCCCGCCGGTTCCTGCCGGACATGGTCTCCAATCTTTCTAACCGGCGGATCACGATCGCCAACGAGAAGATGCCGAACTTTGTCACTATCGAGAATGTGAATGCGGACGGAACGGCCTCGCTCTATGCCGTCTTTTTCGAGGTGAAAAAGGATAAGAGTCGCAGGTGTCGTCTTGTACTGCGCGTACAGTCAGCATATCTGCTGGACAGCGGGCTGACGAACCGCCAGGTGAAAGGTGGGAAGATTGCGTTTGAGACGCTGTTACGCTCTACCTACCTCGGCAAGAGGGCTCGCGGCTGCGGATACAAAGACAAACGGCCACCTTTCGGTGGCCGCCGCATGCGGGGTTCTCTATCTGTCTTTCGACAAAACTCCCACTCCTGGTGGGACCCGGTTGCCCGGGCGGCGCTACGTTTTTCGCACCCGCTTGTACGTAGTTTTCAGGCGTTCATGCTATCCGCGATGAGCTTTCTGGTCAAGGGAACTCAGCCTGCGGCGCAACGAGAATCGTCTGATACGGCGAGGGGGGGCTCCTCACCCCCTAAAATCTCGCTTGACAATATTTGACATGTCAGATAATATGCATTGCAACGATCACGGAGTCAGCGATGGATCACTACACGAAAGAACGGTTTCAGTCGGAGGAAAGCATCGGCTTTTTCATCAACAAGGCCCGCAACCTCCTGATCGCGGAGTTGGACAACGCGCTGAAGGACCTGGAGATCACCAGCCAGCAAATGGGTATTCTGCTGTCTATGCAGCGCGGCGTTGCGACCACGCCGTTCGAGTTGTCGAAGTTCCTCGGTATCGACACCGGCCTGATGACCCGAATGCTCGACAAGCTCGAGTCCAAAGGCCTGCTGGAGCGCTCGCGTAGCCTCGAAGACCGGCGGGTGGTCAACCTGACACTCACGAAGAAGGGGCTCGATGTCGCGAATCAGATTCCCGACATCGCACCAACGGTACTGAATCGGCGCGTCAAAAGCTTTACCAAAGAAGAGTTCAAAGAGTTCGGCCGCCTGCTCAAGAAATTCCTTGAAAGCTGAGAGGCATTTTTTTTACCCATATATCTGACAGGTCAGAGAATGAAGTCACAGTTAAATGGAAAGATCGCGGGTTTGCGGCTCGCGAAGGCCAGCGTAACCGTGATCTGCGCGGCGGTGCTGTCGGCGTGCGCCAACTATGCGGGCATCTCGAGCGACAAGCAGATGGCGCAGCCGCAGAGCTTCGCGACCCAGCAGAGCATCCCGTCGGATCAGGGCCGCTGGCCGGCAACGGATTGGGCCAACCAGTTCGGCGACGCGCAACTCAAGGCACTGCTGGCCGAAGCACTGCAGGGTAGTCCGACACTCGCGCAGGCTCGCGCCCGTATCGCCGCTGCCGCGGCATATACCGAAACGGCGAAGTCGAGCACGCTGCCCAAGGTAGGCGCGAGCTACTCGTTCACTCGCGAGCAGTACTCGGGTACCGCGTTGATCCCGCCACCTTATGCCGGCAGCTGGCAATCGGAAAACGAGGGCTTGCTGACGGCTTCGTACGACCTCGATCTGTGGGGCAAGAATCGCGAGGCGCTCAAGGCTTCGATGTCGCAACTCCAGGCAAGCGAAGCGGATGCGGAGGTCGTCAAGCTGACCTTGACCTCGGCGATCGCGCGCAACTACAACCAGCTGGCCCGGCTGTACGCATTGCACGACATCGCGCAACAGGAGGTCGAGCAGCGCGAGCAGATCGACCGCATCACGGCGGGTCGCATTGCCAACGGACTGGATACCGAAGTCGAGCGCAAAACGGCGCAGGCCAATCTCGCCACCAGTCGCGCCACGCTGGCCTCGTTCGACGGCAGCATCGTCACCACACGCTATCAACTGGCTGCTTTACTCGGCGCAGGTCCCGATCGCGGCCTGTCGATTGCGAGGCCCACGCTCGGCATTGGCGATGAGGTGCGTTTGCCCGATAACCTCCCGGCCGATCTCGTCAGCCGTCGCCCGGATCTGGTGGCGGCCCGCTGGCGCGTCGATGCGCTGACGCACGACGTCAAGGAAGCCAAGGCTGAGTTTTACCCCGACATCAACCTGAGCGCGGCTATCGGTCTGGATGCGTTCGGCTTCGGCCGTTTCCTGACCGCAGCAAGCCGCACCGCCAACGCGGGGCCGGCGGTCCATCTGCCGATTTTCGACGGCGGCGAACTGCGCGCGCAACTGAAAGGGCGCTACGCCGATTTTGACGATGCCGTCGCGGGCTACAACCAGACGCTCGTTACGGCGCTCTCGGAAGTCGCCACGCAGCTCGCGCAGATCCGTTCCACCGACACCCAGCTCGGCGACGCCGAGGCTGCCCAGGACGCCGCGCGCAGCGCTTACCAGTTGGCGCTAACCCAATACAAGGCGGGGCTGACGAATCAGCTCACGGTGCTGAATGCCGACACCAATGCACTCGCTGCCGACGAGTCGGTCGCCAATCTGAAGATGAATCGCCGCGATCAGCAGATTGCGCTCGCGCAAGCGCTCGGCGGCGGTTACACGGAGGACACCGGTGCCAGTGCAGAGGCCAACGCAGGCACTGGCGAGCGGTCCAACACAAGCAGCCAGCCGGATGCATCCGCGGCTCGACCCAACCCTGTCGTCGCCGCACGCTAAGGCGCGTTTTGCGACACCTTCATTCTTTGCCTGGAGTCATTGAAATGAGCGATACAACCACTATCGAGCGCGCGCCGGCCCAAGCCGGACAACCCGAGCAGACCGGACAGCCCGAGCAGGCTGGCCAGGGCGACACGCAGAATCCCGGCAAGCGCAAGCTTATGCTGATACTGCTGGCCGCCACTGTCGCGGTGGCCGGCGCTGCCTACGGTGGGTACTACTACACGATTGGGCGCTTCGAGCAGTCTACCGACGACGCCTATGTAAGCGGCAATCTCGTGCAGTTGACCCCGCAGGTCAGCGGTACTGTGGTTGCCGTCAACGCGGACGACACGCAGATCGTCAAGCAGGGTGATCCGGTGGTCACGCTGGACGGCGCCGACGCAAGGGTCGCACTCCTGAACGCTGAAGCGACGCTCGGCCAGACCGTGCGGCAAGTCAGCGGTCTCTATGTGAACAACGACTTCTACGCGGCAAACATCGCCCAGCGCGAGTCTGACCTGGCGCGCGCGAATGACGATCTGAAGCGTCGTGAAGCCGTGGCCGGAACGGGGGCCGTGTCGGGAGAGGATATTTCGCATGCTCAGGACTCCGTCAGGTCCGCAGAGGCGTCGCTCGAGGCAGCGCGTCAGCAAGCCGAAGCAAATCACGCGCTGACCGACCGTACCACGATTGGCCAGCATCCGGATGTCCAGGCCGCGGCGTCGAAGGTGCGCAATGCTTACCTCGACTACGCACGCAATACCTTGCCCGCGCCGGTGACCGGCTATGTCGCGCGTCGCTCGGTGCAGGTCGGCCAACGTGTTGCCCCAGGCACACCGCTGATGGCGATCGTACCGCTCGACGGGGTGTGGGTTGATGCGAACTTCAAGGAAGGGCAACTGCGGCACATGCGCATCGGTCAACCCGTCACGTTGACGGCTGATGTCTACGGATCGAATGTCCAGTATCACGGCAAGGTGGTGGGCTTTTCGGCCGGCACCGGCGCGGCTTTCGATGTATTGCCGGCGCAGAACGCCACCGGCAACTGGATCAAGGTCGTGCAGCGGCTGCCGGTGCGCGTACAACTGGACCAGCACGAACTTGATGCGCATCCGTTGCGGATCGGTCTGTCGATGCAGGTCGAAGTGAATACACATGACGAGTCCGGCACCCAGTTGGCCGCTGCAGTCAACACGACGTACCGCACGGATGTATTCGCCCAGTACGGCGCGGCAGCCGAGGCCCAGATCGAGCAGATCATCGCCCAGAACATACCGCTCAGCCAGGGCGCATCGAAGGGTACTCCGCAGAAGATCGCCGTACGTCACGCGACATCGCGGAACGCCGGTTGACCTTCAACAGCCCACGCAGACGCCAATTTTTTTGCCGTATTAGCTGACAGGTCAGATAGACGTGCACGCTCTCTGACCGTCGATCCTTCCGACGGGTGATGAAATGAATCAATCGACCAATCCCGCTGCACTCGCGCCGCTCTCCGGCGGCAAGCTCGTGCTGGCGACTCTCGCCGTGGCGCTGGCCACTTTCATGAACGTGCTGGACTCGTCGATCGCGAACGTCGCGATTCCGACCATCGCCGGTAACCTCGGCGTATCGGTGGACGAGGGCACCTGGGTGATCACGCTGTTCTCGGCCGCCAATGCGATCTCGATTCCGCTCACCGGGTGGCTGACGCAGCGGGTCGGACAGATCAAACTGTTTGTCTGGGCGATCCTGCTGTTTGTGGTGTCGTCGTGGCTGTGCGGCCTCGCGCCGAACCTGCCGGTGCTGCTTGCAGCGCGGATCGTGCAGGGCGCGGTGGCCGGTCCGCTGATCCCGCTGTCGCAAGCGATTCTGCTCGGTTCCTATCCAAAGGAAAGGAGCTCGCTTGCGTTGGCGCTGTGGGCGATGACTGCGACTGTCGGTCCGATTGCCGGCCCGGTGTTAGGAGGCTGGATCACCGACAGCTATTCATGGTCATGGATCTTCTATATCAACATTCCTGTAGGCATCTTTGCCGCGGCGGTGACGTGGGCCATCTATCGCGAGCGCGAAACGCCGACCAAACGTCTGCCCATCGACAAGGTAGGTCTGCTGTCGCTGATCGCCTGGGTGGGCTCGCTGCAGGTGATGCTCGACAAAGGCAAGGATCTCGACTGGTTCAACTCGCCGGTCATCGTCGCGCTAACGGTGTTCGCGTTGATCAGTTTCGCTTTCTTTCTGATCTGGGAGTTGACGGAGAAAAATCCGATCGTCAACCTGCGGTTGTTCGCAGGACGAAATTTTCTTGGCGGAACCGCGGCGATTTCGGTGGCGTATGCCGTGTTTTTCTCGAACCTCGTGCTGTTGCCGCAATGGATGCAAGAGTATCTGAACTACCGCGCCGTCGATGCCGGTCTCGTCATGGCGCCACTCGGCATCTTCGCCGTGCTGCTCTCGCCGGTCATCGCGAAGCTCCTGCCGCGTTCCGATGCCCGCGTGCTTGCGACCCTGGCGTTCCTCGGTTTTGCGGCCGTGTTCTTCATGCGCTCGGGTTATACGACGGGCGTCGATACTCGCACGCTCGTGCTTCCGACTTTGCTGCAGGGCTTCCCGACCGGCTTTTTCTTTGTGCCGTTGACCGCGATCATTCTCTCGGGACTACCTGCCGAGAAGATTCCCTCTGCGGCTGGTCTGTCGAATTTCGTGCGCGTGTTTGCCGGCGCCGTAGGGACTTCGCTAGCGAGCACAGGCTGGAACAATCGCCAGATCCTGCATCACGCGCGCCTCGCGGAACAATCGAGCGTCGACAATCCAACCTTTGTTTCCGGGCTCGATGCAGTGCAAACGACACTCGGCGGTGGTTCGCATCAGGCGCTCGCATTCTTCGAACGTTCGCTCGACGCGCAGGCGGCCATGCTTGGCCTCAATGACATCTTCTGGCTCTCAGCGGTGATCTTTATCGCCATCATTCCGCTGATCTGGTTGACGAAACCGGGTAAGGGCAGTGCGGATGCAGCGGCTGCCGCTGCGCACTAAGCAGTCCCGATCGTGCTGCCGCGGCGCGTGGTACTACGCGCCGCTCGCTCAATGGCTTTTTATATACCAGGTTGCATAGCTGACGACGAGCGCGACCTTGCACACGCATTCGACTAACGAGAGCGTGAACAGCTCGTGCGAGATCGTGTATTCGAACGGTAGCGTAGAGGCGACCGCGAACACGCTCGATGCGCAGAGGAAAACAAACAGGGTGCGTGCATACCGAACCCCGAAAAATGCCGCGGCACCCACTGCCAGTAGCAGGCATTTGGCGAGCATCAGCGCGAGGAAGCGCGTGAGGCCATCAGTGGGGTTCAGTTCCCAGGGTGTTTCGACGATCGACCATGCACACACCAATGCGATGCAAACCAGCATCGCGCGTCGCGCGAGCGGGGCGGCCTGTGCATGCGACGCCCGTACGTGTTGCTCGTGTGCGGCGTCGATGTGCGCGCGGCGCATGTGACCGTCCCATGTATCTTCAACGTTCATGAGTTTCTCCGTCAACGGACCGTGCTGTTTACGCAGTCTGCTTGATATAAGACGGCAACCCAAATTAAATTTTGTTAAACCCCCCAATTTTATGGAGGTTTTTTTGTTTTGGGCTTATGTCGCGGTCTCAGGTGAACGTTCTGTGTCAGCGCGGTGACACAACGAAGCACTCATTTAGTGTGACTAGTCGGCGCGCGCGTTGCTCACGTGTCGCGCGCCGCGTTGGCATTCACGGCCCTCTGCGTTCAGGCCGCGCTCGTGCCAGTGCGCTTAACTAGCCAACTTCGCCGCGATTCCGGCAACGTGTTTTCCCTGGTAGCGTGCGATTTCCAGTTCGTTCTGCGTTGGGTGGCGGCTACCGTCTGCACCTGCCATCGTTGTCGCGCCATAAGGTGTGCCGCCCGTGATCTCGTCCATTTTCACGAGTCCTGCACATGCGTACGGCACGCCCACGACCACCATGCCGTGGTGCATCAACGTGTTATGGAACGAGGTGATGGTGGTCTCCTGGCCGCCGTGCTGCGTGCCGGTCGAAGCAAACACGCTGCCCACCTTGCCGACCAGCGCTCCTTTCATCCACAGGCCGCCGGTTTGATCGAGGAACGTCCGCATCTGGCCGGCCATATTGCCGAAGCGCGTCGGCGTGCCGAAGATAATGGCGTCGAAATTCGCCAGATCGTCGGGTTTGGCTACGGGCGCCTTCTGGTCGAGCTTGACGCCGTGAGCCGCCGCCTGATCGGCCGGAATGGTTTCGGGCACGCGCATGACCGTGACCTCGGTGCCTGGCACCGAGCGGGCGCCTTCGGCCACCGCTTCCGACATGGTTTCAATGTGGCCATACATCGAGTAGTAGAGAACCAATACTTTCGCCATGATGTCTCCTGGGGTGAGCGGCCGCGCCTGACGGGAAGTGATGCGTTTGAACGGCCTGCGCATCTAACAGTAGCACCGCTTTTGCGCGCGTGGGCGTAACCTGTGTGCGCGTGGAGCGCCTGGCCGGCGTTGTCGTTGGGTAACTGATCTGCAGTGAACCCGGGTTTTGGAGTGTGCGACACTGCCTTCTGTTAGTCATCTGTAGCGGACGCTTATGCTGGATCCGTTTGCCATGAGTTATCGTTTCGCTGTGCCTGATGAGGCAGAGGTGGTGCGGGCGATCGAGTACGAAGCCGCGCAGCGTTTTGCTATGGTTGGCTTGACCGGCATTGCGGACGCCCGGCCGATGAATGCGGACTTTGTGCGCCGGAAGATCGAGGCGTCGGAAATCATCGTAGCGGTGAACGATACGGGGAACTGTGTCGCTTTTGTGATGTTCGCGCGATTGGCGACGCGTTTTTATATCGAGGAGCTCGATGTCCTGACCACATGGGCGGGGCGGCGCATCGGGGCCAGGCTGATCGACGAGGTGGCCGTGCTCGCCCGTCAAGCGGGTGTGCCGCAGCTGGTGCTATCGACGTTTCGCGATGTGCCGTGGAATGCGCCGTACTACCGGCGACTGGGTTTTAGCGTGATCGAAAGCGAGCGCCTTGATGCGAAATTGCGGGCAATCCGCGCCGCGCACGTAGCGCGCGGGCTTGACGAAACAAAACGGGTTTTTATGTACCGCGATGTGACTGCGGCGGACGCAACCGGGTAACACATTCCGGTTGCGTCCGCCGCACGTTCAGGCGTGACTTGCGCTCATTGCAACGCGCGATGCAGTGCCTGTTGCAGCACGTGTTCCTGCGCTTACTCCACCGTTTCCAGCGCCGGATAATCCGTGTAACCCTCTTCGCCTTCGGCGTAGAACGTCGCCGGATTCGGCTGGTTCAGCGGCGCATTCAGTTCGAAGCGGCGCGGCAGATCCGGATTGGCGATGAACAGTTGACCCCACGCCACGGCATCCGCTTCGCCTGCGTCGAGTACCTGTTGTGCGGACTCCTTGGTGAATCTTTCGTTGGCAATGTACGGGCCGCCGAACGCCGCCTTCAGTTGCGGGCCGAGGCGGTTCTCGCCGAGCGCTTCACGTGCGGCGATAAACGCGATCTTGCGCTTGCCGAGTTCACGCGCGACATAGCCGAACGTCGCTGCGGCGTTCGAGTCGCCCATCGTGTGTGCGTCGCCGCGCGGCGCGAGGTGCATGCCGACGCGATTCGCGCCCCAGACTTCGATACACGCATCCACCACTTCGAGCATCAGGCGAGCGCGATTTTCGATCGGGCCACCGTATGCGTCGGTGCGCTGATTCGTGCTGTCCTGCAGGAACTGGTCGAGCAGATAGCCGTTCGCGCCATGCACCTGAACGCCGTCGAAACCAGCGGCCTTGGCATTTTCAGCACCCTTGCGGTACGCCTCGACGATGGCGGGAATCTCGGCCAGATCGAGCGCGCGCGGCGTCACAAACGGACGCTGCGGACGCACGTGGCTCACATGGCCTTGTGGCGCGATGGCGCTCGGCGCAACAGGCAGGTCGCCGTTCAGGAAGATCGGGTCCGACACGCGGCCGACGTGCCACAACTGCAGGAAGATCTTGCCGCCTGCCGCGTGAACCGCGCTGGTGACAAGCTTCCAGCCTTCAACCTGTTCCTGCGACCAGATACCCGGCGTTGCTGCGTAACCCACGCCCTGTGGCGTGACCGAGGTGGCCTCGCTGATGATCAGGCCGGCCGAGGCGCGCTCGGCGTAGTACTTCGCCATCAGTGCGTTCGGCACGCGGACGTCGCCCGCGCGTTGACGCGTCAGCGGCGCCATGATGATGCGGTTTTGCAGCGTGAGATCGCCAATTTGCAGCGGGTCAAAAAGCGTCGGCATAAGTATTCACCTTTCCTGGCGGGCAGCGGCCCGGGACAATAAGAACAGCGTGATGAAAGAAGCGCGGCGAGGCAGACGCACGTGTCAGAGATCCGTGTTCATGTGCTCGAGAAACGCCTGGATGACGGGCTCGTTGCGTTTGAAAAACACCCACTGGCCGACCCGCTTCGACGTGACGAGCCCGGCGCGCTGCAATGCGGCCAGGTGCGCCGACACGGTGGACTGCGACAGTCCACAACTCGCGTCGATCTTGCCGGCGCACACGCCGTGATCGAGCGGCAACTCCTGATCGGCGAAGTGCGCTTGCGGGTCCCGCAGCCGCGCCAGAATCTCGCGGCGGATGGGATTGGCTAGCGCCTTGTGGATCGCGTCGATGTCGATGGTCATCAGTGAGGTTTCAGTCATGAACAGCGGTACAGGGGCCGAAGCGGCCCGGCATCTGCATCGCAACGGGGCGAATTATATATCGGATATTTGCGATATACGTCAAACCACTACTGTTGATGAGGTTGATTGACGCCCGCAGATCAGGGGCGCGATGCCACGTATTCGGATACATTGACGGTTCCCATGCTGAGGTTTGATTGGGAATCGTATGAAGCATCGACGAGAGATGTCTTTTAGATCCTGCATTCGACTGGAGATAATCAATGAGCTTTTCACCTTCGAAGAAAATGGCTGTCCTCCTCGCATCGGCCGCACTCATGATTGGATCGGCTGCACCTGTATTCGCCCAAAGCAGCGGGGGTGCTTCAGGCGGCGACGCAGCCGCTGCGCCGGCGACCCCGGCATCGGCAACCACCAAGGCTCAGCGAAAGGCGGCGCGCAAGCAGGCGCGGGCGAAGAAAAACGCCGAATTGAAGAAACTGGAGGCGAACGGCTATAACCCATCGCGCAATGATCCGAACTATCCGACAGACCTGCAGAACGCAGAGAAGAAGGCGGGGGCCGGTCAGGCTGCGAGTCAGTAAAAGCGGGTAAGGGCGGGCGCGTTGTGCTTCACTTGTGCTTCACAACGACGCCTGTTTTAGCACGTTCATCAATCGCCCTTTTTCTTGCGGGCGCTCGGCATGACGCGCACGGAGGGCGAGCGCGCAAGTAGGTGATGGCCGGGTCGTCAAGCACGGATTAGAGGGAGCAGGGCAGGCGCATGAACGCAACTAACGGTCAAGCCCGCCGGCGCCACCCGAATTCGCGGCGGGCGGGGACGCGATCCAAAGCCTCCTCCACCGCGCGAATCTCAGCGGCTACGCAAGATTGCGACAGCTAAGCCACTCACCGGTTGCCGTCAAGCAGATCTCCGAGCAATTCGTCGAACGCTGCTTGCGCATCTTCCAGTTCCTGCAGTGCCGCGTCGAAGGTCTGCAGCGCAAATTGCGAGGGGCGCCCTTCGCCGGTGGGCGGAAATTGCGACTGCAGGGAAGTGAAAGCCGACTGCACGCGTTGTGTGGCAGTCAGTACGCGCTCCATCGCGCGCGATTCTTCGGCTCGCGCCTGTTCGTGATTCATCGAGAAAACTCCGTGGTTCATCCGGCGAGAACGTCATGCCGTGCCGTACCGGCGACTATGCCACGACTGTTGGGCGGCGCGCACCATGCCACGGATCAGGCGAATGGCAGGCCGCCATTGGACTTGATTTCGCGTAGCGACAGCGAAGATTCCACAGATGTCACACCCGGCAGGCTGCGCAGTTCGTCACGCATGAACGCGCCGTAGTCGTCGAGATCGCGCGCCACCACCTGCAGCACGTAATCTGCGCTGCCCGACACGTTATGACACGTGAGGATGCGGGGAATCGCCTGCACTTCGTGCTCGAAGCGGGTCGCCACCGCGCGATCGTGCACCGCGAAGCGAACATAAACGAACGCGACTACGCCGAAGCCGAGCGCCGAACGCGACAGCATGGCCCGGTACCGCTCGATATAGCCGGCGCTCTCGAGACGCTTTAGCCGACGAGCGCAAGGGGTCTCGCTGAGGCCGACAACCTCGGCCAGCCGGGCGTTGGATATGCGGCCGTCATTTTGCAGCGCGGCCAGGATCGCGCGGTCGGTTTTATCGAGGTCGTCCATGGAGAGGGGAAAGATCTACTGGATTCCACTATGTTAGCGTATTCCCCCAGCGTACTGAGATTTGTCTATGTAAATCGCCAGAAAAACCTCGTACTTCGACAGCAAGATAGAGCCTTGATAAACGTGAGGCTCCTATGATTTCCGCGCACCTTCTGATCGTCTTCGTCGCTGCATTGCTTATCGTCTACGCGGTGCCAGGGCCGGACATGGCGCTCTTGCTACAGACAAGCATCGGACGCGGCGCACGCACCGGATTTGCTACCGCGGGCGGCCTCGGTCTCGCACGGGCGACCCATGTGACCCTGTCGGCGTGCGGGGTCGCGGCGCTGCTGCGTAGCGCGCCATGGCTCTATGAGGTGGTGAGGTACGGCGGTGCCGTCTATCTCGCATGGATCGCCGTACAGATTTTCCGCTCGCCGGTATTCGCGTTGCCCGAGGGCGGAATCGCGGCGGGTGGGCCGCGGCCGCTGCGGACCGCCTTCGTCAAAGGCCTGCTCACCAATCTGCTGAATCCTAAAGCGCTGCTGTTCTGCTCGGTGCTGCTGCCGCAGTTCGTGCGGCCGGAAGCAGGGCCGGTCGCGTTGCAGATGATCGAACTTGGCGTGATCCTGGTCGCTATCGGCGCATGTTTCGACATAGCCTGTGCGATTGGTGCTGCGCGTATTGCAGGCTGGATGCGCTCGCATCCTCTCGCGCAAACACTGCAGCGCTGGACGTTCTCCGCTGCCTTGATCGGTTTCGCGTTGCGTCTGTCGCTTGACTAGCCGCGCGTACGCCATTGATTGCACATGGCCGGGGTGCCGTGAGTGAGGTGATTATGTTAATAAAGGCGATAGACTCGAGCGCGCCTCGCGCGCCGTGGTCTGTCCATAACCAATCACCATCAAAACCTCGCCGTTGAATGAAGACCTTTCTGCTGTACGTCCTGACCGCCGTCGCCGAGATTCTCGGCTGCTATCTGCCGTGGCGCTGGCTGAAAGAGGGCGGCTCCGCATGGCTGCTCATACCCGGCGCGCTCAGTCTTGCCGTGTTTGCGTGGCTGTTGACGTTGCATGGCGCGGCCGCCGGTCGTGTGTATGCCGCTTACGGCGGTGTGTACGTCGCAGTGGCGATCTTGTGGCTGTGGTGCGTCGAGCAGGTGCGGCCAACACTCTGGGATCTGGCCGGTGTCGCGTTCACGCTGGCTGGGATGGGGATCATCGCATTCCAGCCGCGTGTTTGAGTTCGCGGCCGGCACGACTTTCTATGCCGTGTGAGTAGCTGCCTGACGCTCCAGGCGCTCCGCCCAGGCAGCCCCTTCACCGGCTGACTCTAACAACGGGCGTTACCGAGCGCCGAGATAGTCGAGTTTGCCGAGTTCGACGCCGTTGTGACGCAGGATGTCATACGTCGTCGTGACGTGAAAATAGAAATTCGGTAACACGAACTGCAGCAGATAGTTGAGGCCTGTGAACTCGACCGGCCCATTGCGCATTTTCAGCGTGACGGTGCGTTCTTCCGAGCCGTCGATCTGCGCCGCATTGAATTCCTTCAGGTAATCAATCGTTTTCTGGATACGAGCCTGCAACTCTTCGAACGTCACCTCGACGTCGTCGTACTTCGGCGGCTCCACGCCGGCGAGACGTGCGGCGCAGCCCTTGGCTGTGTCGGTCGCGATATAGACCTGACGCACGAGCGGCAGCATGTCCGGGAAGAGCCGGGCGCTGACAAAAATTGACGGGTCGATCTGCTTTTCTGCCGCGTGCGCCTCGGCCTTGCCGAGAATGCTTTGCAGGCAGGTCAGACCGCGCACCAGCACGGGCACGGAGGCTTGATACATCGAAATTGACATGGAACTTTCCCCTGATTCGCTCAGATTCTCTGACGCACGTGCGGGATTGCCGCACGAGACAACGTAACGACTGGTTCGCCGCTGCAGCATCATAGCGCGGCCCGCGTGACGCATCCAGGACATAGCCATCCGGACAACTGTTGCGCGCGCTGGAACTGTGTTCGAATGGATCTGTCGGACGGCTTGATGATGTCCATGCAACCAGAACCCTGCGCGGGTTGCGCTGCAACCTGAATGTGTCACGAGGCGCATGCCCGCCGGGACCAACGCGCAGCCGCACGGCGGCGCACCGAGGAGTATCGAAACTATGGCCAAGCATCCCCTGCAAGGAAGTGAGCGCACGGTAGCGGAAGGTTCAAAACTCATCGGGCAATGCGATCCGGCTGAACGGATCGAAGTCCACGTCGTCCTGCGCCGTCACGCGCAGGAGCAATTCGACGCGTTGATCGCCAGGATCGAAGCGGGCGATTCCAGTGTCAAGCCTTTGTCACGCGAGGCCTTCGCCAAAGAGTTCGGTGCCGCGGCGGAAGATATCGAGAAGGTCAAGGCCTTCGCAGCACAATCGGGCCTGACCGTGGAGCGTGAGAATCCCGCTGCCCGCACTATTGTGCTTTCCGGCACCATTGCGCAGTTTCAGGCCGCCTTCGACGTCGAGTTGCATCATTACGAGCATCAATCAATCGGCCAGTATCGCGGCCGAACCGGCGTCATCAGCGTGCCCGGCAACCTTGCGAACGTCGTGACAGCCGTGCTCGGGCTCGATAACCGGCCGCAGGCGCGTCCGCATTTCCGCATCCGGCCGCCGATCCGTTCCGCCAATGCACAAGCCTCGGGCGCGTTCACACCGCTGCAGGTCGCGGCGCTGTATCAATACCCGCAAGGCGACGGTAGCGGCCAGTGCGTCGGCATCATCGAGCTTGGCGGCGGCTATGAGACGTCCGATCTGAGCACCTATTTTTCGAATCTCGGCGTGACTGCGCCTACCGTGGTCGCGGTGAGTGTCGACAAAGGCAAGAACAAGCCCACCGGCGACGCGAGCGGTCCGGACGGCGAGGTGTCGCTCGATATCGAGGTGGTCGGTGCAATCGCGCCAGGCGCGAAAATCGCGGTCTATTTCACGCCCAATACCGACACCGGTTTTATCGACGCCGTGAGCAACGCGGTTCACGACACGACCAACAAACCGTCGGTCATCTCGATCAGTTGGGGCGGTCCGGAGTCGTCATGGACAGCGCAGTCGCAGCAGGCGTTCAACAGCGTGCTGCAAGCCGCTGCAACCATGGGTGTGACGGTTTGCGTGGCCTCCGGCGATAGCGGCTCGAGCGACGGCACGAGCGGCAATGTGGTCGATTTTCCCGCTTCGAGTCCGTACGTGCTGGCATGCGGTGGGACCAAGCTCACCGCTTCGGGAACAAAGATCTCCCAGGAGGTGGTGTGGAACGACGGTAGCCAGGGCGGCGCGAGCGGCGGCGGCGTGAGCGCTGCATTCCCCGTCCCGACGTGGCAGGAGGGTTTGTCTTCCACAAACGCATCCGGTGCGAAGACGGCATTGACAGGGCGTGGCGTGCCCGACGTAGCGGGAGACGCGTCGCCGGAGACCGGCTATGACGTGCTGATCGATGGGTCCCAAACGGTAGTTGGTGGCACGAGCGCGGTGGCGCCGCTGTGGGCCGCGCTGATTGCCCGCATCAACGCGGCTAACGGTTCGCCAGTCGGCTTCGTCAATCCGAAGCTGTATGCCGCGACGAGCGCGTTTAACGACATCACGCAAGGCAACAACGGCTCGTACGCTGCTTCGGCGGGTTGGGATGCGTGTACCGGACTTGGCAGCCCCAATGGTCAGAAGATCGCTGCGGCACTATAGTCTGTAGTCTCGCAAGCACGCGCCCGATGAACGTGGCGTGTGCTTGCGATGTTGTCGTTGCGAAGGTTATTTCAAAGAAGATGGTGCGTGGTTCGAGACAGCGTCCGTATGACGCCTAGATGACGAAAATGACGTAAAACGAGATGGAGCGATCATGACCAACACCGAGTCAGCTTCCGGCAGTCCGCAGTCGTCCCACAATTCTCATGCTGCTCCCGCCAAGGCGGCCGCGACCGCGGCGCAGAAGTCAGGAGATCAACCGTTTTTCGATCCTGTTGCCTATGGCAACGGACCCAACGATTCCGTCACCGATACCACCGAGAATGCTGCGATCACGAAGCATTCGATTGTGATCGGCGGTCGCAAGATTGCCTACACCGCGACGGCAGGTCACCTGGTGACAGTGGATCCGAGCAGCTCGGTACCCAACGCCAAGATGTTCTACGTGGCTTTCACGGAGGACAACCAGAAGGAAGAAACGCGCCCGGTTACCTTTTTCTACAATGGCGGCCCGGGGTCGTCATCGGTATTCGTGCTGCTCGGCTCGTTTGCGCCGCGCCGTATCAAGACGGCAATGCCGAGTTTCACGCCGCCCGCACCCTATACGCTGGAAGACAATCCCGATAGCCTGCTCGACAAAAGCGATCTGGTTTTTATCAATCCCATCGGCACGGGGTATTCGGCGGCAATCGCGCCCAGCACGAACCGCAATTTCTGGGGCGTCGATCAGGATGCCACCTCGATCAAGCAGTTCATCAAGCGCTTTCTGACGAAGAACAACCGCTGGAATTCGCCGAAGTATCTGTACGGCGAATCGTACGGCACGGCTCGCAGCTGCGTGCTGGCCTATATGCTGCACGAAGATGGCGTCGATCTGAACGGCATTACGCTGCAGTCGTCGATACTCGACTACACGCAGTCCGGCAATCCGGTCGGCGCCTTGCCGACGGCCGCCGCGGATGCGTGGTATCACAAGAAGCTCGGCGTTGCGCCCACTTCGACCGATCTCGGCGCGTTCGCCGAGGAGGTCGCCCAGTTCTCGCGCACGGACTATCTCGCCGCCTTGCGCAAGGTGCCCGCCACGGATGCGGCGACAGTCGAGAAGCTGAGCGAATACACCGGCATCGACAAGGCGACGCTGCTCGCATGGAGCCTCGACATTGCGGCTTATGACAGCCGTGGCAACTCGCTGTTTCTGACCACGCTGCTGAAATCGAAGGGGCTTGCGCTCGGGGAATATGACGGCCGGGTGACCGCGATCGAAACCGGCATCGCGGGGAAAATCGACCCGAACTCGGGCGGCAACGACCCGACCATGACGGCAGTGACAGGCGTCTACACAAGCATGTGGAACGTCTATCTCAACGAGCAGTTGCTCTATACGTCGAATTCGGCGTTCACGGATCTGAACGACCAGGCGTTCCAGTACTGGGACTTCAGCCATATCGATCCGACCGGCGCGCAAAAGGGCGTGGACGCGAAGGGCAACGTGATTCTGTACACCGCGGGCGATCTTGCTGCGGTCATGGCGCTCAATGTGGACCTGAAGGTGTTGTCGGCGAACGGCTTCTTCGATTTCGTCACGCCGTTTTACCAGACCGTGATCGATCTGCAGAAGATGCCGCTCGTCAGCCCGCAGGTGCGTCAGAACCTGTCCGCGCGTTTCTATCCCTCTGGGCATATGGTCTATCTCGACGGCGCTTCGCGTACGGCGCTGAAAGCGGATCTGGCCAGGATGTATGAGGCAACGGTGTCGAACACAGCCGCGGTGGCTAGGATTCGCGACTTGCAGGCTCGCAGGCCGAGCTAGGCGGTTTCGGCGCTGACCAGGTGCTTGCCGGTCAGCGCCGATTTTCCACCGCGATACCGAGTGTGCTTTAATTGCCCTGCGAATTTAACCATTCCGCGCCAAGGCCTGGCGCGCCACCGAATGAATCAAGGAAAGGCAGGCAGACGTGGCGGATCGCTGCGCAGTAGACAATTTCATATTTTGCGCGCGCTGAAAGGCGCCTATGACAGTCGTGCCGCCTGGGTATTGCGTCTGGGCGCGGTGGTGGTGTTCGGTGCGCTTGCGGGACTGCGCACGGGCGAGGCGGCCGCGCAGGACGCCACCATGCTGGATGAGCGCGTCACCCAGCAATCGATTGCCGATACGATCTGCCGCCCGGACTATGCGGACGCCGTGTCGCCTCCGTTCGATGTGATGATGCAGCACAAGGCCCATCTGCTCGCCGAGCGCGGTATCGATACGGACGCCGGGGCCGACTATGCGATCGACCGGCGTGTGCCGGTCCTGCTTGGCGGTTCGCCCGATGCGCCCGCCAATCTCGATCTGCTGCCGTGGGCCGGGACGAGTGGCGAGCGTCGCAAGGCACGTTTCGTCGTGCATCTCAAACGGTGCGTGTGCGAAGGCAAGATGAGCCTGAGCGTCGCGCAGGCTGCCATTGTCGGCAACTGGTCTGCCGCGTATGCGGGATTCGGCCGGGACTCGTGCGACGTGACCGGTCTCAACGTCGCGACCGGCACCCGCGATAGCGAGCCCTGACGCACCGCTCGCACGATGCGTCAGGCCGGCTACTTCTCCCTCCCGCTTACCCCCGTTCTTCTGTGCGCTTGGCCCAAAAACGTTGCGGTTGGGCCAAACAGCGCGTGTATAGGTATTTTTGTTTGCGTTTATTCAGGTACAGTGCATTGGTGGCTTTTGACAACGTCCGTAATGACCGATACCCGTCAACAGTTTATTTCGCTTTCCAGCGTGATCCGGTCAGCATGACTGCTGGCGCGATAGCGGGAATCGAACTTGCTCATAGCAACGTGTGGTATTGGATTTGCGAGCGCTTCTGTCTATCCTGGTAACAGGACGAAACTCGAAGGGGAGATTTCAAATGATTGCCTTTTATCTGTCATTGGCTGTACTTGGGACAGCCCTCATCATGAGTGCTGCCGCGCAAACCAGGAAACGCGCGAGCCTTCAGCCGGTACGCATACGTCGCACGGAGCGCCGCGGGCGCTGAGGTAACGCCGCCATGAACCTGTTCGTCCGGAATATCGCCGAATCATGCTCCGAGCAGCAAGTTCGCGAGTTTCTCGAGCATGAACTAGGGCACTACGCGAAAAGCGTAACGGTTCATGAGATCGGGACGCCTGAAGCGAACGCGACCGTCGAGTTGGAGACGGATGGACCGTACGTCGGCGAGGTCATCGCTCGGGAACTGCACGGCAAGCATCTGGCGGGGGTGCCGCTGGAAGTGAGCAGCGAGTTGTTCCGGGAAGAGGAACCGCCCGCAGGCTGAGCGGTTCGATCCTTGAACCCGTTGCGGCCTTCGCCAGCGCCTGGGGTGTCGGGAACGTCTGCGGCTTCGCTTGTGTGCGGCGGATAGTCCAGAGGTCCGCAACCGTCACCCGGTTGCGGCGCGCCGCATCGCACGCGCACCCCGTCCGTTCACGCCTGGCCAGGCCAGTCGAACGGCGTATAAGGCAACGCGCGTTTGTGACGCGTGTTTTCATAGAAGCGCAGCACCGTCTCGCGAGCCGCAGCGCTGACCGGCTTGCCTTCCAGAAAATCATCAATGTCGTTGTACGGAATGCCATAGGCATCTTCGTCAGGACGTTGCGGACGCAACATTTCCAGATCGGCCGTCGGCACCTTGTGCGCGAGCGAATCAGGGGCGCCTAACGCGCGGGCCACTGCGCGCACCCGGCGTTTGTTGAGGCCGGCGAGAGGCAGGATATCCGCGCCGCCATCACCGAACTTGGTGAAGAAGCCCATCACCGACTCAGCCGCATGGTCAGTGCCGATCACGACGCCTCCACGTGCCCCCGCCACTGCATACTGCGCAATCATGCGTTGCCGCGCCTTGATGTTGCCATGCACGAAATCCTTGTGGGCATCGTCCGTGAACGGGATGCCAGCTGTGCCCAGCGACGCGAGCATGGCGTCGGCCGCCGGCTTGACATCGATCGTCAGTGTTTCGTCGGCGCGAATGAAGGCGAGTGCCTGCTGCGCATCCGCTTCGTCTTGCTGCACACCATAAGGCAGCCGGATCGCAACGAAATGTGCGGCGTACTGCTCTGTGCGCAGGCGCTCGACGGCAAGCTGCGCGAGACGCCCGGCCGTCGTCGAATCGACGCCGCCGCTAATGCCGAGCACATACGTCTTCAGACCGCTTGTTCGCAGGTAGCGCACGAGAAAGGCGATACGCCGCTCGATTTCCTCTTCGGCCACGAAACTGTCCGTGACATGCATCTCCCTGGCGATAAGCCGTTGCCGTTCGACCGGATCGTGTTGCGTCATGTTTCTTCCTCTGCAAATGGATTGCTCGAAGTATGCGGGCGCGCGCACTTCCCGTTACCAGTTTAACGGCGGATTTTCCGTTTAAACTCACTTCGACCGTGGATTTAAATACGCTCACGCGTCGCTGCGCCAATGTCGCCTATTCAATGGATCACCTGTTGAAATTGGGTAGCGCTGTTATCGACAGTAACGGATGTGCTGAGTAGTATCCTGTTAATCTGTACGCTGCATGAGCCGCTTGGCGGGTAATGATAAGCAGGTTTGCTCAAACACGCGATGAACGAAAAAAAACGGCTCGACCAGCCCGCGGAAAGTGACACGATCCATTGGGTAGAAATTAATCGAAACGCCGCTGAGAGGGCGTTACATGTCAGGGATACATGCCGTGCAGCGGTTACCAAATCAGGTGGCAAACTGGTTGTCGCGACAAATGCCATATTGCGGGCTGCCGCATTAGTCAGCGCATTATTTGTTTTAACTTACAGTTTCTCTTTCGGGGCCGGCGAGCAAAAGAGCGAGCCTGCTGCGCCGGCGGATATCACAGCCTCCGCAGTCGCGGCACCGGACGCGGCAGGCGTGGTGGATCCCCATCGGGCGCTGCTGCTGCGTGCAATGTTCGCGCGCGATGTCACGCGTCGTTTGAACGTGCCCGCAGCAGCGCAACAGGAATACGGCCAACGTCTTCAGGCCGCGCTCGAACAGAATCAGCTTGGCAATCTGTCGGGCGAGTATGTCGTGCTGGTCGATCGGAACGCCAACGTTCAGGCGCTCTTCATCTATTTCCGTGCGACGCCATCCGACAAATGGCTGATGATCGGTGCGTCACCGGTCGCGACCGGCCGGCCGGGCGAGTTCGATCACTTCATTACGCCGCTGGGCGTGTTCGAGCACACCCCCGACAATATGGATTTTCGCGCTGAAGGCACGATGAACGAGAACGGCATTCGCGGCTACGGCAAACGCGACATGCGGATCTTCGATCTCGGCTGGGCGCAGGGCGAACGCGGCTGGGGCAAGGGCGGCATGTCGCAGATGCGATTCCAGATGCATGCGACCGATCCAGACAGGCTTGAACCGTTGCTGGGTGTCCGTCATTCGAAAGGTTGTGTGCGGATTCCCGCGTCGCTCAATGTGTTTCTCGACCACTACGGTATTCTCGATGCGGAATACGAGGCGCTGGTCGAGTCGGGCAAGCCGCTCTGGGTGCTGCATTCAGACCGTCAGGTGACGCCGTGGGCGGGCCGTTACATTGTCGTCGTCGATTCGGAGCGCAAAGCGCGCCCTGCATGGTCGCCGGCGCCGGGCAGTAAAGCCCGTGCGAAAGTGCCGGCCGCGGGGGACACCGCTGACTGAGGTATGTGGCCAGAAGACGGGCCACACTCCGCTCCGCAAACTGCTCTACGAACGGGCCAGCAACACCCCCAGCAGCGCGACCACGAACCCGGCGATCTGCACCGTCAGCAGTGTTTCGCCGAAGCCGATATATCCTTCGATCGCCGCAAGAGGCGGCGCCAGAAACATCAGTGCGGTGGCCCGCGCGGCGTCGCCGCGCCGGACCATCCACACGAGTAGCGTCACGCTGATGCCGGAAAGCATCACGATGCCCCAGGCAAGCGACCCCCAGAGAGTGGGCGAGGCGACCCAGCGATGCTCGCCCAGCGCCAGCGCGAGGACTGCCGCCACGGCGGCGGCGCCGAAGTTCTGTACGGCGCTGGCGCTGCGAATGTCGGCCCGCGCGAGCGAAGTCTTCTGAAACAGCGTACCTGCCGTGATTGCCCCAATCGCCAGAATCGACACGGCGACCACCAGCCAGCTCGGTGCGTTGCCGTGCGCTACGTGAGAGGCATGCGGCGCAGCCGCGCCGAGTTTGGGCTGCAGCACGAGCACGACGCCGGCGAGTCCAAGCCCCATGCCGGCCCAGCCGCGCCGCGACAGACGCTCACCGAAAAGCGGGACCGCCACGGCCGCAGTCAGTAGCGGCTGCAGTGCGCCGAGCAAGGCCATCACGCCGGCGCTCAGACCTTGCGCGACGGCCCAGTATCCGGCGCCGAGATAGACTCCCTGCAGCAATGCGCCGGCCAACAGATGTTTGCCGAGGTCGCGTCCCGTCGGCCAGGCGGCGCGCGCGAGAACCGCGGCCAGCGCGAACAGCAGGGCAGTGCCGCCAAAGCGGGCGAGCAGGAACAGGTTGGGATCGGCGAACGGCGTGATTGCGCGGGCGACCACGAAGCCGGTCGACCAGAGCACGACAAAGACAGCAGCGATGAGGGTAGCGAGCATGGACGGCGTGAGCAGCGGCGTAAAAGGCTCGCAGTATTGCGCGGTGCGTCAGGCGTGTCTTGTTCGAGGCTGCACTCCGGCCGCAACGAGGGTTTCACCCGCGCTTTGCCGCCTCACCGTCGCATGGCTCTACCGCGTCAGCAATACCGCTCCCGCTCCCAGCAGGCCTCCGCACACGGCGCATGCCCACAGCAAAAACCTCGTACGCCGGTACTCGATGCCGATCTCGCGCAGCAATTGCGTATGCTGCCGGGAGCCCGCCGCATCGTGCTGACGTTGCAGATAGCGCACCGCGAGCTGTGGCAGGCGCGGCAGCATGTGAGCGAGATGCGGCACTTCCTGCGCGATGCGCTTGATCCAGCCGCGATGGTCGATGTCGCGCTGCGCGATGCCGGCCAGCACCGTGCGCGCGACATTCCACGTATCGACGCCGGGATGCAGCGCGCGTGCCAGCGCTTCGGCCTGTTGGAACGAGCGCTGGGCGGTGGCCAGCCGGGGTGAGACGGTGCCGCCTTCGAAGGGCAGCACCGCATGCAGCAGATGATGAAACAGCGCCCCTGCCGTGCGGTCTTCGGGTTCCGCGGCGAAATGCGCCTCGCTGCGCCGCCGCAGCTCGGCTTCCAGCACTTCCGTGCGCGTCGTCGACTCGACGTGGCCGGCCTCGCGATGCAGGTCGGCAAGGCGGCCGTAGTCCTGCTCGAACATGGCGGTGGCGCCATGCACGAAAAATTCCCGTTCGTGCGAGGACAGGCTCGACATCACCGCAAACTGCGCCAGCACGATCCGCCCGAGCGTCTCGGGTTCGACGCTGACGCGCACATGCTCGGCATCGAAAGTCGCATGAAAGAAGCCGTGCTCGAATGCCTGCTCGGTGACGACTTCGACGATGTGGGTGGCAAGCGGCGCGAGCTTGATGCGATGCTGGAGCAACCCTGGCAGATTGGTCGCGCTCACCGTGTCGAGATGCTGCACCGACAGGGTCTGCGCGGTGCACAGGTCCCAGATCACGTCCGGCACCACCAGCCGCTTGTCACCGTCGAAATGATGACCGGTCTGGCTCAGATTGGCGGCCTCGGCACGCAGGTCGAAGCGCCGCAGCACATCTTCGGTGAACGACTGGGCGAGCGCGCGGACCTGCAGGCGACGCGCGTCGCGGGAAAACTTTTCCAGCCAGCGCGCCACCCAGCGCAGCAGCGCCAACTCGTCGCCGATCTGTTCGACCTGCGCTGCGCGCACGAACTTGATCGCGATATCGCGGTGGCCGTTCACCGGTTCGGCGAGGCGGGCGAGGTGGGTCTGTTCGGCGAAGCCGCTGCGTGCCGGCAGCAGATCGACGCGTGTGAAGAGCCCGGTGAGCGGTCGTCCGAGCGCGCCGGCCAGCGCCGGCTCGACCTCATGCGGCGGCAGCGGAGCTTCCATGCGGCCGATCGCGTCGAAGGCATCGTGCAGGGTGCCGGTGGCGAGTTCCGGGCGTTCGGCCAGTGACTGCATGAACGTGCTGGCGAGCGGCCCGAGCGTGGGCAGCAAACTGTGCAGGCTATCGCGGCCCCCCTCGGTTGCATGCACACGCTTCACGAGCGTGATCATCCAGTGAAGCTTGTGCTCACGCGGCGCTGCGAGCCAGAACAGGCGTGCGCCGAAGCGCAGCGCATGGAAAAGCAGCAGTGACCGGCGAAGCAATGGCGGCATGAGTAGATCGTAAGACACGGCGCGCATCGGGCGACGCGCTACCTGGACCGTCAGGTTAGCAGGGAAGCGCGGGAATAGGGGAGCGCCCAGGGCGATCGCGTACTACAATACCGCGGCCTCCTGAACCTATATGTGCCGCTCGCCGGCCGTCTATCGATGCTCGCAGAACAACGTCATCAGTACATCCTCGCGCAAGTGACCAAGAACGGCGCGCTGTCGGTGGCTGAGCTGGTACGCGAACTGAATGTGTCGCGCGAAACGATCCGCCGCGATCTGAATACGCTGGCCGCCCGCGGCCTGGTGGTGACCACCCACGGCGGCGCGCTGTCGGGCGACCGGCGCGAACCCGATCTCGATGTACGCGAAGCGGCCAACGCCGGCGCGAAGCGGGCGATCGGCGAGCGCGCGGCCGATCTGGTGCCGGACGGTGCATCGCTCATCATCGATTCGGGCAGTACCACCCAGGCCGTCGCGCGGGCGCTGACGGGGCGTCACCGTCTCACCGTCTATACGAACGACTGGCGTATCGCGCTGCTACTTGGCCGTCGCAACGAGAACCGGGTCACCCTGCTGGGCGGCGAGCTCTCGGAGAACGAGGACGCCACTTTCGGCCTCGACACGGTTTATCAGCTGACGCAGTATCACGCGGACTTCGCCTTTGTCGGAGCAGGCGGCATCTCCGCAGATGCCTGGCTGACCGACTACACGCGCATGGCCGCCGAAGTGCGCAGCCGGATGATCGCTGCCGCCAACCTGGCGGTGGTGGTGGCGGACAATTCGAAGTTCGGGCGTGTCACGCCGGTGCGGATCAACGGGTTCGAAAGCACCCGTTATCTGGTGACCGAACTCGCACCGGACCGCACGCTTGCCAAGGCTATCGCCACGCGCGGGCCGGAACTGCTGATTGCGTGACGTCGTTTGTCTGATCGCGACGCACGGTATCAGCGTGCCACTTACTCGGGCGCTGCGCTTTCGTCTGACGTTCAAACTCAAAAACGCGCGCCTGGGCGCCTCACTGGAGCCCCGTGCGCCCGCCGGTTTGCGGCAATGCGAGGGGCGAATGCGTCGCGTCGGCAATCAGGTGCTTGCCGTGCCGCTGACATACTGCGGCGATATCGTCGAATGGATCGGGCAGGGCTTCCCGACGCACTGCATTGAATAATCTCCGTTTGCATATTATTGGCGAATTGTGTCGTTTGTTGGAAATTGCCAGAATGGTCACGGCGCTGTCACGCAAACCTGCAATCCTTGCCGTGCCCGTTCAGGCAAGGCAGGCAGCGCCAAAGTGTCAGGTTGGCTGTAAGTCTGGCTGGAAAGAAGCAGCAAGGTTGTCAGCAATCTGCAATCGCACGAACCTGACAGCCGCTGCGGGCGAATTCAATCGGCGCGGCGCTACCGCCGTCAAATCACAACAGGTATCGGGTTATCCCGACCGTCTGGTTTTTTGCCTTTCGGAGAGAGCGACATGAAAAAGACGAATCACCTTCGCGCGACGGCCAGCATTGTCCGCAAAGCCCTGCCGGCACTGGTTGCGGCTGCTGCATTCGGCGGCGCTGCGCTGCCGGCCCATGCCGCCGACGCAGTCGTGCTGTACACGGCCGATGGCCTCGAGAACCTCTATAAGGACGTGCTGCCGGGCTTTGAAAAGCAGGAAGGCGTCAAGGTCAATATCGTCACGGCGGGTAGCGGTGAAGTGGTGAATCGCGCGACCATCGAAAAGGATGCGCCGAAGGCCGACGTGCTCGTCACGTTGCCGCCGTTCATCCAGCAGGCGGATCAGGCTGGTCTGCTGCAGGCATACCAGAGCGCCAACTACAAGAACGTGCCGGCCATCGCCAAGGCGCCGAATGGTACGTGGGCGACCTTTGTGAACAACTACTTCTCGTTCGCGATCAATCCGGATGTCGTGAAGACCGAACCGAAGACGTTCGCCGATCTGCTGCACCCGGATTACACGGGCAAGATCGCTTACTCGAACCCGGCGACCGCCGGCGACGGCATGGCCGTGATCATCCTCACGACTTCGCTGATGGGTGAAGACAAGGCGTTCGACTATCTGAAGAAGCTCGAGGCGAGCGCCAAGTTCCACACCAAGGGCACCGGCTACCTCGACGTGCTGCTCTCGCGCAACGAAATCTCGCTCGCCAACGGCGACTTGCAGATGGATCTGGACGACCAGGCCAATGGCGGTCTGTCGCTCAAGCCGATCTTCCTGGCAGCAGCGCCTGGCGGCAAGCCGACGACGTTCCAGTTGCCGTACGCGATCGGTCTGATCAAGAACGGCCCGAACCAGGCTGAGGGCAAGAAGCTGATCGACTACCTGATGTCGAAGGACGTGCAGGCCAAGGTGCCGGATATCTTCGGTATCCCGGGCCGCACTGACGTGCCGCTGGCCGGCAAGAACGGCGAAGCGGTGAAGCAGGCGATTGCCGGCGTGAAGCTGATTCCGGTGGACTGGACCCAGGTCATGGCGAAGAAGGCTGACTGGACCGCACGTTGGAAGAACGACGTGATCGGCGATTCCGGCAAGCAGGTTGAAGTCGTCAAGCCGGCGCAGTAAATCGCTTGTAGTACGCCTCGCAGGACGCGTGACGGCCGGCCCATGCTGTTGAGCTGACCCGCCGCGCGCGCCGCGAGGCCTTCACCCGCAAGACCCTAGTTGGAGGATGAATCCGGTGAATACCGCAACTCTTGCCCCTGGCGCGCTCGGCGCCTCACCGGAGGCGCTCGCTGCGGCGCAACCGGGCACGCCGGGCGGCGTGCAGATCGAGCATCTGACCGTGCGTTTCGGTACCCGCACGGTGCTCGATGACCTGTCGTTGAACATCGAGCGCGGCGAATTGCTGACTGTGCTCGGCCGTAGCGGGTGCGGCAAGACGACGTTGTTGCGTTTCATCGCCGGATTCATCGAAGCGGATGGTCTCGCCGGCACCTTGACGGTGGCCGGTCACGATCTCACGCATGTACCGCCGCACAAGCGCAATCTCGGCCTGTTGTTCCAGAGCTATGCGCTGTTTCCTCATCTGTCGGTGTTCGAGAATGTGGCGTTCGGTTTGCGCGCGCGGCGTGAATCGTCCAAGGAGATCGCCCGCCGTGTGGCGGATGCGTTGAAGCTCGTGCAGCTTGGCGATTCGGGCCATGTGATGCCGGCGCAATTGTCGGGCGGTATGCAGCAGCGCGTGGCGCTCGCGCGTGCGCTCGTGATCGAGCCGGATGTGCTGTTGCTCGACGAACCGCTGTCCGCACTCGACGCCAATCTGCGCGCCTCGGTGCGTTCCGAACTGAAGGCGCTGCATGAGCGTCTGCCGAATCTCACCATTGTTTGCGTGACGCACGATCAGGACGACGCGCTGGTGTTATCCGACCGTACGCTGCTGATGCGCGAAGGTCACATTGCGCAGCTCGGCACACCGCAGCAACTTTATGATCAACCGAACGACGGCTTTGTGGCGCGTTATCTCGGCGCAGCCAATCTGCTGCCGCCGCACGTCGCGTTTCCGCTCGGCGATTCGCGCTACAACGAACGTGAGCGGGTGGCCTGCCTGCGTCCCGAAGCGCTGCGGATCGTGCCGCTCGGCGAAGGGCACCTGCACGGCATGATCAGCTCGGTCGAGTGGTATGGCGCGGTGCTGTCGGTGTCCGTCGTGCTCGACGCGATGCCCAGCGAGCCCGTGCTCGTCACGATGCAACGCGGCCACGGCATGCTGCCCGAGAAGGGCGCGCGTATCTCCTTGCGCTATGAGGCAGACGATGTCGTCCTTATCAACCCCTGATAGTCCCGACGCGCTCGGCGACGCGCGGCGCGCGGCCACCTTCGCTTCGCACGCGGCTGCGGTACGTCGTCGAGAACGTGCGGCGCAGTGGCAACTGGTGTTCCTCACCGTGGTGGTGCTCGGACCGCTGGTGATCTATCCGCTGGTGCGACTGCTTTTATTGAGTCTGACCGGGCCGCATGGCGGCTTCGGTTTTCAGGCGTACGCGGCGTTTTTCAGCAATCCTGATACGCGCGGCGTGGTCGGCACGACGCTGTGGATCCTGTTCGCAAGCGCGGGTCTGGCGTCGCTGCTCGGTGTAGCGCTCGCGTCGATGCTGTTCTTCAAGCCGTTTCCCGGCGCGCGGCTCGTCACGCGTTTCCTTGAACTGTTCGTTGCCTTTCCGTCGTTCCTCGTCGCCTTCACGTTGATCTTTTTGTACGGCTCGCAAGGCTCGGTCAGCATCGGCTTGCAGCGGCTCTTTCATCTGCAGGCGCCGCCGCTCGATTTCCTGTTCGGCGTGGGCGGCGTGATTCTCGCGGAAGTGGTGTTCTACGCGCCATTCGTGGTGCGCCCGACGCTCGCCTCGTTCGCGACCCTCGACATGCGCCTGATCGAAGCCGCCCGCAGTCTCGGCGCGAATGGCTTGATGGTGGCGTTCAGGGTGATCCTGCCACTCGCATGGCCGGGCATTGCAGCCGGCACGATCCTGTGCTTTCTGCTGACGCTCAACGAGTTCGGCATTTTGCTGGTGCTCGGCAGCGCGCATCTGATCACGCTGCCGGTTGCCATCTACAGTTCCGCGACCGTCGACCTGGATCTGCCGACCGCCGCGGCCGGCGCTGTGGTGATGCTGATGATGTCTCTGTCGCTGTATGCGTTGTACCGCCAGGTCAACCGCCGCAAGGTTAGAGGAGCACGGTAATGGCCGTCGAACTGGATCCCACTGTCTTGCCGGTCATGCACAAGCGTGCGCGTCCGGTGCAGCGTAGCCTTGCCACGCGGGTCGCTGGCGGTGCCTTCATGGCGTTCGCCGCGTTGCTGTGCTTCTGGCTGTTCGTATTGCCGGTGGTGGTGGTGGCGCTATCGAGCGTGGCCGCTCACTGGTCCGGCACGATCTTGCCCGACGGTTTCAGCATGCGCTGGTTCGAGCGCCTCGGTTCGAGCGATTTCGATGCGCTCAGTACGAGTCTCGAGATCGGCTTCGGCGTGGCGGTGCTTGGCACCATCCTCGGGCTCTGGCTGGCGCTGGCGCTCGAAGGGCGCGATCGGCGCGGACTCGGTGCGTTCGTCGATACGATCGCGATGATGCCCAACGGGGTGCCGAGCGTGGTGCTCGGGCTGGCGGTGCTGATTGCATATCACAAACGTCCGCTCGATCTGTCGAGCTCGGCCGCGATTGTGGTGCTGGTGCAGCTCGCGCTAGTCCTGCCGTTCTGCTACCGGTGTGCCGCCGCGGCGTTGCGCCCGGAACTGACCATCCTGCGCGAGGCGGCTGCCAGCCTCGGCGCGCCGCCGTCGATGGTGCTGCGCCGGGTCGTCCTGCCGCAACTGGTGCCGGCCATCCGCGCGAGTCTCGCGCTCGGTTTCGCGCTTTCGCTCGGCGAACTGGGCGCCACGCTGACCGTGTATCCGCCGGGATTTGCGACGGTGCCGATCGTCGTGGTCGGTCAGGTCGAGCGCGGCTATTACCTGCCGGCCTCGGCCCTCTCGCTGATTCTGCTGCTTGTCTCGCTCGCGGCGCTGCTGTTGATCGCCGCACGGGTTCCGCGCCGCCGGGCCGACTGACCCGCGGATTGCCCTGACTTCCGGTGTTGAACGTCAAGTCGGCGGTCAACACACGTTGATGTGGCAAAAAATGTCGAAATGACCGAAAATATGGAAACAGCAGCCGCCGATCCGATTGACGTCGTACGCCGGCATTCGCTCACCGCGTTGGTGCGCGACGAGATCGAGCGCAACATCGTTGAAGGCGTGTTGGCGCCCGGCGCGAAGCTCAACGAGGCCGACTGGGCCGCGCGGCTACAGGTTTCGCGAGGGCCGGTGCGCGAAGCGTTTCGCGCGCTCGAGCAGGCCGGACTCGTCACGACCGAAAAAAATCGTGGCGTGTTCGTGCGAGTGGTGTCGCTCGCGGAAGCTGACGAGATTTATGCCGTGCGGGCCGTGCTTGAAGAGGCGGCGTGCCGGATGCTGGCGTCGAGCATCGACGCGGCGCAACTGGCGGGTTTGCGCACGCAGATCGACGCCATGCGCAGCGCGCTCGACGCGCAGGATCACGACGCCTACGCACGGGCCAATGTGGCGTTTCACGACGGCATCGTGGCGGCGGCGGGTAATGGCAAGCTGTATGAGACGTACCGGCGTCTCGTGGGTGAGTTGAGTCTGTTCCGGCGCGCCGCGCTGGTGGTGCATGCCGACGCGATGGAGCGCTCGCTGGCCGAGCACCGCGCCATCCTGAAGGCGCTGGCATCGCGCGATGCCGATCGCGCTGCTGCGCTGATGCATGCGCATGTCAACGGTGGGTTGCAGCGCGCGCACGAAGCCTGTGAGTCGGCTGGACAACGCAGTGTGCTGGTGCCGTCGTCAGTTCCAATCGACGCAGAACGCGCGTAATCGACGCGCAAGGAAGGAAACGATGTCTATTCAGTCCGAGCAGAGCGAGCGCAGCATCGAGGTGAATGGCCGTGCTTACCGGCTGTCGTCGTCGCAACCGGTGGTCGTGGTGTGCGTCGACGGTTGCGAGTACGACTACCTCGAGGCGGCGGTTGCCGCGGGCGTCGCTCCCTTTATTGGCAAGATGATGAAAGAGGGCACCGCGCTCAAGGGCGATTGCGTGATTCCTTCGTTCACCAACCCGAATAACCTGTCGATCGTTTGCGGCGTGCCGCCTTCGGTGCACGGCATATGCGGCAACTACTTCTGGGACCCGCAGGCCAACGGCGGCGAGGGCGCGGAGGTGATGATGAACGATCCCGCTTACCTACGCGCCGGAACGCTGCTGGCAGAGGCGGCGCAAGCGGTTGCTGCGGTTGCTGTAGTGACGGCTAAGGACAAGTTGCGTCGTCTGCTTGGCTGGCAACTGAAGGGCATCTGTTTCTCGGCAGAGAAGGCGGATACGGTGACGCTGGCAGACAACGGCATCGCGGATGTGCTCGATCTGGTCGGTTTGCCAGTGCCCGATGTGTACAGCGCGGGGTTGTCCGAGTTCGTCTTCGCCGCGGGCGTGCGTCTTGCGGAAACGCGCAAGCTCGATCTGATGTATCTGTCCACCACCGACTACATTCAGCACAAGTGGGCGCCGGGTACCCAGGGCGCGAACGATTTCTACGCGATGATGGATCGCTATCTTGCACAGCTTGATGCGCTTGGCTGGGTGATCGGTTTGACGGCCGATCACGGCATGAACGCGAAGCACAATCCGCAGACTGGCGAGCCGAATGTGATCTATCTGCAGGACGTGATGGACGAATGGCTCGGCGCACGCAAGGCTCGGGTGATTCTGCCCATCACGGATCCCTATGTGGTCCACCACGGCGCGCTGGGCTCGTTCGCAACCATCTATCTGCCGCATGATGTGAACGTGAGGCAGGTGATCGAACGGATTGGCGGTCTGGATGGCGTGGAGGTCGTGCTGGACAACCGCGCGGCGTGTGAGCGCTTCGAGTTGCCGAATGACCGCGTCGGCGACATTGTCGTGGTCAGCAAGCGCGATGTGGTGCTCGGCACGAGGCGCGACGAGCATGATCTTTCGGGCCTCACCGTGCCGCTTCGTTCACACGGTGGCATCTCCGAGCAGGAAGTGCCGTTGATTTTTAACCGGCATCTTCAGGGTCTTACGGATGGCAAGCGCTTGCGAAACTTCGACGTGTTCGACCTAGCGTTGAACCACGTGGCGGCATCATGAACGCGGTGCTGACGGACCATCCCGCGTTTCGCGTCGAAGCGCTGCGCCTTGAAGGCGAGCGTTGTTTGCGCGAACGCACGCTCGACGTGTTCGATCCGTACACCGGATTGCGCGTCGGCACGGTGCCGTTGGCAAGTGTCGATGATGTGCGCGCGGCGTTTCAGTACGCCGGCGCATATCAGTCGAAGCTCACGCGCTACGAGCGCTCACAGATTCTCGAGCGTGCGGCGGCTTTGCTGCGTGAGCGCGCCGAGGCGGCTTCGGATCTGATCTCGCTCGAATCGGGCCTGTCGAAGCAGGACACGCGGTACGAGATCGGACGTGTGGCCGATGTGTTCAAGTTCGCGGCGATCGAAGCGTTGCGTGACGATGCCCAGAGTTTTTCATGCGATCTGACGCCGCACGGTAAAAAGCGTCGGGTGTTCGCGCAGCGTGAACCGCTGGCGGGCGTGATCGTCGCGATTACGCCATTCAATCACCCGATGAACCAGGTGGCGCACAAGATTGCACCGGCCATTGCGACCAATAACCGTGTTTTGTTGAAGCCTTCGGAAAAGGTGCCGCTATCGGCTTTCTACCTGGCCGATATTCTTTATGAAGCGGGTTTGCCAGAGCCTATGCTGCAGGTGTTGACCGGTGACCCGCACGAAATCGCCGATGAACTGATTACGCATCCGCTTGCGGAACTGGTGACGTTTACGGGCGGCGTGGCGATTGGCAAATATATTGCTGCGAAAGCAGCATATCGGCGCGTTGTGCTAGAGCTGGGTGGCAACGATCCGTTGATCGTGCTGGAAGACGCTGACCTCGACCGCGCGGCTACGCTGGCTGTTCAGGGATCCTACAAAAATTCGGGTCAACGCTGCACGGCTGTCAAGCGCATGCTCGTGCAAAAGAGCGTGGCCGCGGAATTTACCGAACGCGTGGTGGAAATGACGCGTGCATGGTCCTACGGTGACCCGTTCGATCTTGCGAATCAGATGGGTACCGTTATCGATGAGGCCGCAGCGCAGCTTTTCGAAGCGCGCGTCAACGCGGCGGTGGCCCAAGGCGCGCGTTTGCTAACGGGCAACCAACGCTCGGGTGCGCTTTATGCGCCGACTGTTATCGACCGGGTGGACCCGGCTATGTCTCTGGTTCGCGAAGAGACCTTCGGGCCGGTGTCGCCAATCATTACCTTTGACACGCTCGACGACGCGATCCGGATCAGCAATGACACGGTGTTCGGTCTGTCGTCGGGCGTGTGTACGAACCGTCAGGATGCGATCACACGATTCATCAACGAATTGCGGGTCGGTACGGTGAATGTGTGGGAAGTACCGGGATACCGGATCGAGTTGACGCCGTTCGGCGGCATCAAGGATTCGGGCCTGGGTTACAAGGAAGGGGTACAGGAAGCCATGAAGAGCTTTACCAACCTCAAGACGTTTTCATTACCTTGGGAGTGATGTTGTGGCTTTGAGTCTTCATGATATTCGTACATTGTTTGAGCAGTACGGCAACGTCGCCTATAGCGGCGAACCGGTGACGCAGCTGGAGCACGCGCTGCAGAGTGGGGCGCTGGCTGAAAAGGAGGGCGCAAGCGATGAACTGGTCGCTGCTGCTTTCCTGCATGATCTTGGGCATTTGCTGAACCGCTTCGGCGAGACGCCTACCGCACGCGGTATCGACGATCTGCATCAGTATTTTGCGTTGCCGTTTCTGCGTCCTGTATTGCCGGATGCGGTGTTGGAGCCGATTCGTCTGCACGTCGACGCGAAGCGTTGCCTGTGCGCAATCGACGATACGTACTTTGGACGCCTCTCGGCTGATTCTGTGCGCAGTCTTGAATTGCAGGGCGGCATCTTCAGCAGGCAGGAAGCGGATGAATTCCTCAACAAACCCTTTGCGGAAGACGCGCTACGCGTGCGCCGCTGGGACGATCTCGCCAAAGAGGCGAACCGCGCGACCCCTGATGTGGATCATTACCTGGATGTCGTGGAACGGGTGATGGAGACGCACGCTACGGCGTGATCGGGGTACTTCATTTCTGTGGTTATGGTGGCCCTGTGATGTAAGCGTCGCTTACGTTCGCGGCTGCGTTTTCACGTCCCTTTCCTAGTGTGCAAATAGCGCTTGCAAGCCATGTGCTGTGTCGCTAGAATCTCGTTCTTTCGCGCTTCGGACAGCGGAGCGCGGGGAGCGGGAGAGCCAGCAGTGGCAAGGCTTTCGGCGAGTCGGGCAGGTCAGGCTGGTGCAAAAAACCTGTTGACGACGTAGCGGAAGTTCTTCATAATCTCGTTTCTCTGCTGCTGATGCAGCGACGCAGAACGAAGCGGTACCGAAGGGTTGTGAAGGTGATGCAACGCGGTGCCGGTTTG
>NZ_JBNDMP010000007.1:0-411125 GCF_050436645.1 Paraburkholderia sp. GAS33 | reverse complement strand
TCCCCGACGTCGACCAGATCGTGCCACTGCCGCCGGCACCGCTACCGCCGTGGGACGGCACGTTCCGGTGGGAGAAGGAACAGGCCGCAGCCGTGCCGCCGCAGAAACCCTCCGATGCGCTGGTTGAAAAGCTGGCCCGCGAGAAGAACCTCGACCCAGCGACAGGGCTTCCCGTGGCACCCGTCAAAAGTGCGAAGGCTGAGCGCGTGCCGTTGGGCACGCTTGTCAGCCGAGGCAATGTCTGTCCGCAGGACGGCGTCTGGTGTGCGGAGGCATTCGATATGTATAGCCTCGAGACTATGCGCCGTTTCAGGAAAGACGAGACGATGCCGCAACCCGCGCTTAACGATCCCCTGTCCACCCCTGCCGTGAACTGGCTCCCAGACATGCGCGTACATCGTACCGATGCGCAATGGATCTGCAAGGCTTACATCCACGATGCGTAGCGCACAGCACGCGTGACGCGTACCAGGGCACGGACAACCACACCTGGCTGTCGCTGGCACCGCGGACGGGGCGCGACGGCCTGCACCCCCGGGCATGACAAGTCCGCGAAGAGCCCACGTCACCGGCGATTTATTGCACGACAGCCTGTTCTCGACAGACCGGTTCAGGTTTATGCTGTTGGGCCATCGGGGACGTTATTTGCCTCTTTATGCGCTTCTTCATTCGCCACCCTAATTACCGTCCGGCTTCCCATGAGCGATCCCAATTCAAAAGATCCGTCCAGACCCACCGAGCAGCCCCTGGATCTGGCGGCCTTCCTGAACGCAGCAGACGAGCCCGCTGAAGCCGGTGCATTGCAGGTCACGCCCGGGCCCGCTACAGCCACTTCCAATCTTCCCGTCGAGGTGCTGACGCCGATGGCGCCCGCAGAGCGGCTGGTCGACCTCTCCTCGCTGGCGCCGGAACAACGTGCGATCGCCCAGACACTGGCCGACGGCATCCGCTTCGACGACACCACGACCACGCTGAGCTTCGTCGACACGGCCTTGCAGCCGCTCGCGCTCGCGTCACGTCGCCTGCTCGCCGATACCACCGTGGGAGAAGCGGGCGAGATCGGTCGCATTGCTGCCGCTGTGATCGACGGCATCAAGATCCTGCGTATCGAGGAGCTTCAGGAAGAGGCGCGTGAAGTTGCGCCCAAAGCCGTCGGCTTCCTCAGCAAGCTGGGGCGCCTGGGCAAGGTGGCGCACAGCGCGGCCAAAACGTTCCAGGAGAACCGCAAGCAGTTTCTCGGTCTGATGGACGCGGAGGAGGCTCGCGCACGGCGCGCCAAGGCTGATCTGATGATCACGATTCAACAGCTCGACGAACAGTCGAAAGCAGTGCGGCAGGGTGTCAGCAGTCTGTCTATCGGCATTGCCGCGATGCAACTGGCATTGGAGCGTGGCGTCAGCGAAGCGGAACAGCTGCGCCAGGTGGCCTTGCGCACCAATACGGCAGGCGACGCCGCCATCGCCATGGACTACCGCAACACGCTGGGCAATTTCCGCGGCAGGATCAGCGATCTTCGCGAAGCGATGATTTCCGCGGCGACGCTGATTCCGTTGATTGCGTCCAACCGCAAGGCGGCCGAGACGCGAGTGAGCAAGCTCACGACCGGCATCATGGTGACGATTCCGCGCCTGATGGCCGTGGCGGCGCAGGCCGTGGTGCAGGCCGACACGCGTCGCGCTGGTGAAGAAAGCGAAAAGCTCGACGAGGCGGCCCGCCGGATCACCGAGCTCGCGGTGCAGGGCGCACATGATGCGGCGGTCGATGCCGCGCACAGCCTGGGCGGCGACCCGCGCAACCTGGAATCGTTGGCGGCAGCGGCAACCCAGTCGATCGAAACGATGAAAGAAGTGCTCGCGATCGAGCAGCAGGTTCTCGCGCAAGATCGCGAGCGCGAGCAAAAGCTGATCGAAGTGCGTAACAAGCTCGTAGAAGGCATGCGCGGGGTGCAGGCCCAGGCGCTCGCCGCGCCGCCGGGAGCGTGACGTGTCCGAATCCAGATCCGACCTTGACGGCGGCCTCGCCGCGGGCTCGTCGCCCTTGAGCTTCGACCTTGCTGCCGCATGGCTGCGCCACGCCGAAGCCGATCGCGCCGGCTTCCTCTCGCGCTTCGCGTTGATTATCTCCGAGGCGTTGCCGAACCATTCGCAGGTTCATCGCGTCCGGCATGGTTTGTTTCGGAAAACTGAGGAAATTGTCGGCGTCTCAGTGGCGTTCGACAACGAGACCTATACCATGCGCCTCAGAGACGGCCGGCACCTCGCGACCGAGATCGAAAAGAAGGTCAAAGGGGTTGTGCTGTCGACCCGCGAAATCGATCCTCACACGTGGATGGCTGGCTTGATGACGCAGGTCCACGAACGCACCGAGAAGGCGCGCGCAATGGCCGAGCTGCTGGCCGCACTCTGATCCACTCGAACAATTACGCAGGAGATGCCGATGGGTTGGCTGACTTCGCTGTTTGGTTCCAGCAATAGCTCCAATACGCCGCGCGGCCCGGCGCCGGATTTCTTCGACGCTGACGGCGTGCCGAACATGGTGCACCAGCGTCTCGCGGATTCGAAAAGCGGCACGCTACCGTGGGTATCCACCCTGACCGCGCCAGAGATGGCCTTGGCACGCAGCCATGGCCTGAGAATGCTCGCGCCGATCGCGGCAACGTGCTGGATGCATTACGGATTTTCGTGGACGGAAGGGCACGCGCAGGGTTGGCGCACTGCCATCAAGCGCCTGCAGGCGGAAGCAGTTGCGCTGGGCGCCAACGCGGTGATCGACGTCAGGATGGTGACCGTCGACCTGTACCTTGAAAACAGCATGGATTACTCGCTGGTCGGCACGGCGGTGCGTATCGAAGGCTTGTCGCCGAGCACCGAGCCCGTCATCTCGACCGTACCGGCGCTGGAATTCATGCAGTTGCTGGAGGCGGGCATCATCCCGGTGGGCCTTGCCGTCGGCGCGCGTTTCGAGTGGAGCAACGGTCCGCTCGACACCGGTGGCGGCTGGTGGGGCAACCAGCCTTTGCTGCAGACCACGGCGTTCTGGGAGCGGATCCGCCGCCACGCTCACGCCGATCTTCGCGCAGACGCGGCTCGCCAGGGTTCGGGCGTGCTTGCGCAACTGCAGTTTAGCCAGCTGATCCGTCTGGAAAGCGAGTCGAGGAATAACCCGCTGCTGGGCCGGCACATTGTGATGGGCACGGTGGTCGATTGCCCGCGCGGCGTTCCCGTACCTCACGAAATCGAATTCGTGCTCGACTTGAGCGACAAGCGCGACAACCTGCGTTCCACTTCCGAGCACCACAACGCCTATAGCGACGGTATCTGAACCTTCTTCTCCTCAGGGAAAACATGCCTGAAAACACGATGCAAGACGTCACCGCCCAGCTTCCCGCGAACGCCAAGGCGCGCCTTCAGGGGCTGCGCAGCGCGGCCCATCCGACCTCGGTGTTCACCTCCGACCTGTCGGTCAACGAGTTCCTGCTGGTTCGCAAGGCCGGCTTCGAGCCGATCGGCCTGTGCGTGGGCAGCAGCATCTATCACGTCGGGATCCAGTACGGCTCGTGGAACAAGAACCAGGAACTGGAAGTGCTGTCCCAGGCGATGTACCACGCTCGCGAGCTGGCGATGTCGCGCATGCGTGAGGAAGCCCGTGGCATGGGCGCAGACGGCATTGTGGGCGTGCGCCTCGAGATCAAGCATGTCGAGTGGGATGCGGACATCCTGGAGTTCGTGGCGATCGGCACAGGCGTTGTCCACAATCACGACACCAAAGGCTTTCGCGCTCACGACGGCGGTCCGTTCACCTCGGACCTGTCAGGTCAGGACTTCTACACGCTTCTGAATTCCGGCTACCGGCCCATCGAGCTCGTCATGGGCAGTTGCGTGTATCACGTCGCGCATCGCGGCATGCTGAAAGCGTTCAACCAGGCCGGCCGCAACGTCGAACTGGAGCAGTTCACCCAGGCTATTTATAGCGCACGCGAACTGGCGATCGAGCGCATGCAGATCGAAGCGCAAACTGCCAAGGCCGAAGGGGTGATTGGCACGATGATCCACGAGAAGTCGTATCGCTGGGAGAGCCATGTGATCGAGTTCTTCGCCATCGGAACGGCTGTGGCGCCGTTAAATGTGGAAATCGATGCAAAGGATATTCCTGCGCCCACGCTTGTGCTGTCAGTGAATGACTGATGGGGAATGTGACGTTTGCATGAAGCAATCTTCATGGTGATGAGTCCGCGTTTACGCGGCACCGGGCTATTCTGAAGACATCGGGCAATCGTGGATGGACGAGTCGAAGCATCTGGATCGTTAAGACTCCTCTATCAATCGGGAAGCCTGAATCTTTTAATAGTCCGTCTTGTCCGGAGGCACCATGAAACTGCATCTTCATGCCATCGCATCCACCATTCTGATGACCGCAAGCGTCGCTGCAATGGCGGCACCCACACTCACGCCCCAGGAATGCAACGATTATCCGTTCGTGCAACCGGCGGGTGATCTCACCCACGCGCAAGTCATGCAGAACCTCAAGGAGCTCGAGGACGTCGGCTATCGGCCCGCCCCGGCCGATCCGTACTATCCGCGCAGAATCGAGCGGGCGGAGAAGAAGCTGCAGGTCGAATACCGTCGCGATTGCATGCACGGTAATTGTAGTGGCAACATCAACGGTTGATGCGTCGCCGGGGCCGCGCTACGCGGCCCTATGCGTCGCCTGCAAGCCGTCTATGAGCCAAAGAACGGCTGGCAGAAGTCAGGTGGTCCCATGCAGTCGCCGGGTCCGTTAGGCGATGGATGCAGCGATGCGCATCCGCACAGCGTCGCGCCAGCCGCGACAAAAACAGCTAGCCGCACGATCTTGATGGTCAAGCTTCGTAGTTTCATGGTTCCGCCAGTTTTACAGAGAGGTGCGCGCGCACCGGCGCACCCGTTGGATGCAGCGCGATGCGTAACCGCGAGAGGACATCAGCGTCGTTAATGGTGTGCGTAGACCGTCTTGTTGAGGTAGGCGAGTTGCCCATCCTGCTCGGCATGCACGAGTTCCTGATAAACCTCGGCGCGCGTCTTGCCGGCGACCGGCTGACCGTACGGCGCCACCCATTGACCGTCTTGCGGCTGTTGCTGAGCGACCGTCATGGCGCTGCTGGAATCGCTAGCGTGAGCGCCGTTTGGCGAGGAGGTCGTTTGCGCAAACGCTGCGCTGGTTAGGAATACGCCGGCTAATGCGGCGAGCGTCATGAGTTTCATCGTTTCATCTCCATGCGTATATGGCTTTAAGCGGCCCGGCGATACAACGTAGGTGTGCTGCGCCTGTTGCTGCGTTTGCTGCTGTATTTGCCGCTGCATTTGCCGCTGCGTTTGCCGGTTAGATACAGAATAAAGCGGGCGATTTATCGCAGCGGGTGCATGAAAATGAAGAGATATTTAAATCACATCGTCTCGGTCTGGCCAGGAAAATCCATGACTATTGCGGCTCGTGCACATCGCCAGGCGCGGTGCTCAGGCTCACTGGATTGAACGGCCGGGTCTGGTCCGCAGTGGGGAGCTCAGCCGTGCTCCAGCCACCCCCCAAAGCGCCCGTGAGCGCCACCGCGGTCTGCAGACGTCGCGTCTGCACCTGCACTTCCGTAATCTGCGCGGTGAGTGCCGCGATCTGCGCCACGGTGACATTCAGGTAGTTGTCCAGACCATCCCGGTACAGGCTCATGGAGATGTTCTGCACCTTGAGGGCGGCCTGCAGGGCGGCCTGCTGTTGGGCCGCCTCGGTGGCGAGCTTGCTGGTCAGCACGAGATTGTCTTCGACCTGCCGGAACGCGGTGAGCACCGTCGACCGGTAGTTGTCGCCGGTCTGGGCAAACCTGGACCAGCTCGCCTGCACCTCAGCCTTGCGCAAACCCCCTTCGAATAGCGGCAGCATGGCGGACGCACCCACTGCCCACAGCGTATTGGGCAGCGAGGCCAGGGCGAAGCCCGTGTCCTCGAAGCCGCCCATCGCGTTGAGGCGAATGTTCGGATAGAAAGCCGCTCGAGAGACGCCGATCGCTGCATTGGCAGCCGCCATGGCGCGCTCGGCCTGAGCGATATCGGGGCGCCGTTGCAGCAGAGCCGAGGGCACGCCGGCCGGCACTTCCGGTAGCGCGATATGAGCGTCGGTGCGCACCGGCAAGCTGAACGTGGTGGGGTTCGCGCCGCTCAACACTGCGATCGCATGTTCGAGAACGGCGCGTTGTGCTTCAACGTCCGTATCCATGGCTTGCGCCGAAGCGAGCTGATTCTGGGCACGTTCGACGTCAAGGCCTGAGGAAATCTTGCCGGCATAGCGCATCTGCGTAATCTTGACCGCGTCGAGATACGAAGCGATGGCCTGCTGATACGCCGCATGCTCGGTATCGAGGCCATGAGCGGCCATGTAATCGCTGGCCAGTTCCATCTCGAGGCTAAGCCGGGCTGAAGCGACTTGCGCCGCCGTGGCCTGGGCGCTTGCCTTCGCCGACTTCGCGCTATTGCGGATCTCGTCCCAGAAGTCGGGCTCCCAGGTGGCTGCGGCGCCGTAGCCGTTCGACTGCTCGTGATTGAGGCCGGTGCCGCTATGAAACAGCGTGTGCGCGGATTCTCCGTTCTGGCTGACGAACGCCTGCGAGGTCAATTGCGGAAACAGGCCCGATTGAGCTTCGCCGACGACGTCCCGCGCCTGGGTATAGGTTTCCTGCGCGGCCAGCAGATCGGGATTAGCCGCATCGAGTTGAGCTTCGAGGCGATCGAGCTCGGGGTCGTTGAACATCTGCCACCATGGGCCGCGGGCGAGCTGATCCTGCGGAGTCGCTTCGACGAACGGTCCCGAGCCGCGGTAGTCGGCCGGCAGGATCATTTTAGGCGGCGTATAGGTGGGTGCGAGATCGCAGCCCGAAAGAACGGTGAGCATTGCCAGGCAGGCAATCGGCCTCACGCGGAAAATCCGATGGCCAAACAGGCGGGTAAATTGGCGGCCAGGTTGCCGGTTGGTACAGCGCATCATTTCCCCGAATCGTTACGTGCGGCTTCAATCTTGGCGCGCTGCGCAGCGCTCAGGTTGGCGGGGACAGGGGCGGCGGCCTGGAACTGCGGAGAGAGCGCGACGCCAGGCGCACCGGTGACGATTCGCACCTTTTCGCCTTCGAGAATCCCGGCTGAGGGATTGACGATCAAGCGGTCGCTGCGCGTCAGACCGGAGACCACCTGCACGGTCTGCCCGAGGTTGAGGCCGAGCTTGACGTCCTGCAGATGAACCTTGTCGTCGGCCCCAACCAGCGCGACCTGCATGCCTTCCGCGCGAAACAGCAAGGCCTGTTCGGGGATGATCAGCACGTTGGGATCGGATGGTATGACGAAATGTACGTCGGCATACGTGCCAGGCCAGATCAGATGATCGGGGTTCTTCACCAGCAACTCGGTTACGACCGTGCGCGTCTGCGGGTTGAAGGCATTCGCGGTGGTGTCGAAGGTGGCCTCGAACCTGCGGCCCGGATACTGCGGCAGCGAGAGCGTGGCGGTCAGGCCAGGCTTGAGGATCGAGGAATAGTCCTGCGGCACCGAGACGAACACGCGCATCTCGTGGATATCGGAGACGCTGAATAGCTCGTCGGCCGCGCCTTGTGAGCTGACGTCGCCGCCGGCTGCATTGACGTAGTTGCCGACGTCCGTGTTGCGCGACGTCACCACACCGTCAAACGGGGCAACGATTGCCTTGAAGCCTTCGAGCACCTTGAAACGCGCGACCTGGTGCTCTGCTGCGCGTGCCTGGGCCTTCTGTGCGGCGGCATTCGCCACCTGCACATCCACTTCCTGCTGCGAGACGGCCTCCGTTCCCTGCAGGGCGGTCCAGCGTTTGGCCGTCACCGCCGCGAGGTTGTAGTTGGTGCGGGCGACATCGAGATTCGCCTGGGCGCTTTCGTATTGTTCATCGACAGCGGGCGCGTCGATGGTGGCGAGCAGATCGCCCGCCTTGACCACCGCACCGTAGTCCTTGTACCACTTCGACACATAGCCGGACACCTGCGCATAGATCGGCGCCGAGTACCAGGCGTGGATGTTGCCGGGCAGCGTCATGGTGCGCGAGGCGGGTCCGGGCATCGGCGACATTACCTGCACGGGCGGGACCGAATCTTCGTTGGCGACGTCGCGCAGATCGGCGAGGTTGTCGTGCCGCTGGACGATGCCGAGCGCCACGAGGGCGAGCGCGACCAGCAGGCCCACGCCGGTCAGCAGCCGCACTTTCGGACGGCCGGGGAGGGAGAGATCTCGAAGGGTGTTCATGCGTGCAGTTCCCTGTCTGTCTGGGTCTTCCGGTCGCGATGCAGCAGCGCGAACACGCAAGGTACGAATAGCAAGGTGGCGAAGGTGGCGACCAGCAGGCCGCCGATCACGGCGCGTCCAAGCGGGGCGTTCTGGGTATTGCTGAAGGACATCGGCAGCATGCCGATAATCATGGCGAGCGCCGTCATCAGTACCGGACGGATACGGGCAAAGCCGGCTTCGATGGCGGCCGCGACAGGGTCGCCGTGGACTGCGAAATGTTCGCGGGCGAACGACACCACCAGAATCGAATTGGCCGTCGCTGTGCCCATGCACATGATGGCGCCGGTGAGCGCCGGCACCGACAGCGTGGTGTGCGTCAGGAACAGGCTCCAGACGATTCCCGCGAGCGCAGCGGGCAACGCGGTGATGATGATGAACGGGTCGAGCCAGGACTGGAAGTTGACGACGATGACGAGATACACGAGCAGGATCGACAGCGCGAGTCCTTCCAGCAACTGCGAATAGGCGCTGCTCATGGTTTGGGCCTGGCCACGCAAGTGGACTGACGCGCCGTGCGGCACCTGGTCGGCCATATCGGCGACCACTTTCTCGACCGCATCGTGAACCGCACCGAGGTCGCGCCGCTGGTTGCTCACGAAGATGTCGATGGCGGGCAGGATGCTGAAGTGCGAGGCGAGCAACGGCGTGCCGGTCTGGCTGATGGTACTGAGTGCGCCGAGCAGTTGCACGCCGTGGTCGTTAGGATCGCCATCGCCTTTGTCGATTGGTATGGTCTCCAGATCGTTCATCGAGCTCAGCTGATCCTGTGGCGTCTGCAGGTTGACGAGGTGCGAGACGCCGCTCGAGGTGTCGAGCCAATACGTCGGCGCCGTCTGACCGCTACCCGACAAGGTGGCGAGCGTGTTGTTGGCGATATCTGCTTCCGTCAGCCCGATCCCCGAAGCGAATGAGCGCGATGCCGCGATCTTCAGCGTGGGTTCGTCGAACGCCTGCTGGATGTTGACGTCCGCGCTGCCAGGAATGCGCCGGATGCGCGCGGCCAGTTCCTGCGCGTAGGCGAAGTTCGCAGCTTGCCCGCGGCCGGCAACCTGTACGTCGATCGGCGCGGGCAAGCCGAAGTTGAGAATCTTCGCGGTGATGTCGCCGGGCAGGAATGTGAAAGCGGTACCCGGATACAGCAGCGGCAACTGACGCCGCAGCTTGAACCGGTAATCGTCGACGGGCGAGCGGTCGTTCTTCAGGCTGATCGTGATGTCGCAATCCTGCGGACCGATGGTCCCCGTCGAGTTGTAGGCCTCGTTGATGCCGCTGGCGGGCAGGCCGCAATTGTCGAGGACGTTGGTGACTTCGCCGGGCAGGATCTGGCGGATCGAGGCATTCACGAGTACCGCAAGCCGCGACGCTTCCTCGAGACGGGTGCCGACCGGCGCACGCATATGCATGTCGATCTCGCCCGACTTGATGCTCGGAAAGAAATCGCGGCCGAGAAAGCCGAGCAGGCCGAGCGAAGCGAACGAGCCCGCCACGAAGATCGAGATGAAGCGGCCGCGGTGCGCCACGATGCCGGTCAGCAACACCTTGTACTGGTTGCGAAAGCGGGTGAAGCGGTGCTCGAAGCCTCTTTGAAAGCGCGTGAACGGTCCCGGGTTGGGGGCATGTCCGTGCTTGTGCGCTTCCACCTGGCCGCGCAGCAGATAGGCTGCCATGGTCGGCACGAGCGTACGCGAGAGGATGAACGAGGCGATCATCGCGAAGATGATGGCTTCAGCAAGCGGCAGGAACAGATAACCGGCCACGCCGCTCAACTGGAACAACGGCAGCCAGACGATGCAGATACACAGTGTCGCGACGAACGTGGGCACGACGATCTGGTTAGCCGCGTCGATGATGCCGGGTTCAAGCTCCGCGCCGGCCTCCAGATGCGAGTCGATGTTCTCGATCATGACGGTCGCGTCGTCCACGAGAATCCCCACGGCTAGCGCCAGACCACCGAGCGTCATCACGTTGATGGTCTGACCGAGCCACGAGAGCACCAGCACCGAGCACAAAATGGCGAGCGGGATCGAGGTGGCGACAATCAGCGTCGAGCGCCAGCTGCCGAGAAACAGCAGCACCGTCAGGCCGGTCAGGATGGCAGCGGTGATCATCTCCTGCACCACCTCATCCACCGAGTCGCGCACAAATCCCGAGGCATCGTTGAGCGTGGTGATTTTCACGCCGGGCGGCAGCGTGCGGATAATGCCTGGCAGTGCTTTCTTGATGCCGTCGACCACTGCGAGCGTCGAGGCATCGCCGCTCTTCAGGATCTGGATCAGTACCGCCTGCTTGCCTTTCACCAGCACGGCGTTGATCTGCGGTGGCGAGCCGCGGTGCACATAGGCCACGTCGCGCAGATAAACGGTGGCGCCGTCGACGGTCTTGATCGGCAGGTTGTTGAAGGTGGAAACGGCGATTGGACTTGCGTTGGTTTCGACCATGAAGTCGAGTGCGCCGATCTTCTGATCACCGGCGGGCAGCACGACGTTTTGCGAGCTGAGCGCGTGCGCCACGTCGACTGCCGACAGGCCGTGCGCGAGCAGCCTGGTCTGATCGAGATCGATTTCGACGTTCAGCGAGGCGCCGCCATACGGCGTTGGAATCGCAGCACCGGGCACCGCGACCAGTTGCGGGCGGATCAGATTGGATGCCATGTCGTAGACCTGCGCCGCAGTCATGCCGGCCGCCGACACCTGCAGGTCCAGCACCGGCACCGAGGAGGCGTTATACGAAAGGATCTGCGGTGGCGTGATGCCGGCGGGCATCTGCTTGAGTACGGTCTGCGAGGCCGCGGTGATCTGCGCCTGCGCTGCGGCGACGTTGGTGCCCGGTTGCAGAAACACCTTGACGATGCCGCGCCCGTAGAGCGACTGGCTCTCGATATGCTCGATGTTCTCGACGGTCGAGGTGAGCGAGCGCTCGTAGTAGTAGATCACGCGGCCGGACATGTCCTGTGGCGTCAGACCGTTGTACGTCCAGACCACAGCCACCACCGGAATACGGATGTTCGGGAAAATATCGGTCGGGGTCCTGAGCACCGCCATACCGCCGAACAGCACGATCAGGATGCTCATCACTACAAAAGTCAAAGGTCTGCGTAACGCGACAAGGACAATGGCGTTCATTGGGTGCCGTTCAAAATGCAAGGGAGTCGAGTCGTGGGCAGCCCGTGGGCGACGCTGGGGCCTTGAACGCATGATGGGTGAGGCGACGTAACGCGGCATCGCCAGACCGATTAAGCATTTTTTATGGTTTTGACATCGGGAGACGGAGTGGAGCAGGCCGCGAATGCAATCCTATGCTGTTAGTTGTCGTACAACTGAGTGCGGCGTCTGATAGGCTTCAGCGCGTCCCCGACCTCATGCCTAGCCTTATTTCCTAGTCGTATCATGGCTTTGCGCCGAACACCGGGTAAACACCCGTGATCTCCTCCTTGATCCCGACAGGTTGACGGACATACGATGTCTACCGCGAGGCGAGCGGTACCGACGTGCGTTGGCCGCTTTTAAAAACCATATCGAGTGGAGAGAGACGCCATCATGGGAATCAAGGTACGAGGGCTACGCTGGTGGATGATCGCCTTGCTGGCACTGGGCACGGTCATGAACTATCTGGCGCGCAGTTCGCTCGCCATCGCCGCGCCGACGGTCATGCAAAGCCTGCACATCACCACCAGTCAGTACGGCTGGATTACCGGCGCGTTTCTCGTCATGTACCCCTTGGGTGGCCCGCTCACCGGTTACCTGATGGATCGCATTGGCCTGCGTTTTGGCTTTCTGCTGTGCGGCCTCGCGTGGTCCGTTATCTGCATGGCGCACGGCTTTGCCACTGGCTGGGTCGGTCTGTTTGTTTTGCGCGGCATGCTCGGCCTCGTCGAGGCGTCGTTCATTCCGGCCGGCATGCGGCTCGCAGCGTTCTGGTTCCCGCTGCGCGAACGTGCGATTGCCGCGGGCGTGTTCAACATCGGCACGTCGATTGGCGCGATTGCCGCGCCACCGCTGATCGCGTGGTCGATCCTGCGCTACAACTGGCAAGCTGCCTTCGTGATCGCAGGCGGCATCGGCTTTATCTGGGCCGTGTTGTGGATCGCCTTCTATCGTCACCCGAGCGCGCACTCTGCGCTAAGCGAGCGAGAAGCCGCATATATCGTCGACGGCAAGGCGCTTGGTCTTGCCGAAGACGGTTCGAAACCGAATCTGCGCGAAATCTTCCGCTCGCGTAATTTCTGGGGCATCGCGCTGCCGCGTTTCTTTGCCGATCCCGTGTGGGGCACCCTGGTGTTCTGGATGCCACTGTATCTGCATCAGGCGCGCGGCTTCGATCTGAAAGCGATTGCGATGACCGCGTGGCTGCCGTTCGTTGCAGCCGATGTCGGCTGCCTGATGGGCGGCTCCGTGTCTTTCTTTCTGAATCGTCACTTCAATCTCTCGATCATCAACGGCAAGCGCGTTGTCTTCACGTTCGGCGCGCTGCTGATGACGGCCATGGCAGGCGTCGGCTATGTGAAGGATCCGGCCATGGCGATCTTCCTGCTGTGCCTCGGCGGCTTCGCACATCAGACGCTATCGGTGACAGTGATTTCAATGTCCGCGGATCTGTTTCCGCGTCATGAGGTGGCGACCGTGACGGGCTTCGCGGCGCTCAGCGCCGGTATCGGCAACCTCGGCTTTACCCTGGTGATGGGCGCGCTCGTCATGACCATCGGCTATGCACCGTTCTTCGTGGCGCTGGGCCTCGGCGATCTGGTGGGCGTGGCGCTGATCTGGAGTCTGGTGCGTCCGGTGCTGGCTGAGCGCCGTGCCAGCGCGCAGGTGGCACGCGCCGCGAGCGCGTAGCGTTGTCCGTTCCCGCCCAGGCAGAGTATGCTGAGATACTCAAAAGAACGGGAGGGCATCCATGAACATCAATCCGCTCGCCGGCAAGCTCGCACCGCATGAAATGCTTGTCAATGTCCCCCGGCTTGTCACGTCGTACTATTCAGAAACGCCGGACCCGCAGATCCCCGCACAACGCGTTTCGTTCGGCACCTCGGGGCACCGCGGCTCGCCGTTCGAACGCAGCTTCAATGAATGGCATGTGCTCGCCATCACGCAGGCTATCTGTCATTACCGCAAGCAGCAGGGGATCGATGGGCCGCTGTTTCTCGGCATCGATACGCATGCGCTCTCCGAACCCGCCAACGTCAGCGCGCTAGAGGTGCTGGCCGCCAATGGCGTCGACGTCATGATCGCGCAGAACGGCGAATACACGCCTACGCCCGCGGTTTCCCACGCAATCCTCACGTATAACCGTGGCCGCACCGCGGGCCTCGCTGATGGCATCGTGGTGACGCCTTCGCACAACCCGCCCGATAGCGGCGGCTTCAAATACAACCCGCCGAATGGCGGCCCCGCTGACGGCAGTGTCACCGGCTGGATCGAAAAGGCCGCGAACGGCTTGCTCGAGGCCGGTCTCGATGGCCTGCTGCGTGTGCCGTTGGCGAAGGCACTGGCCTCGTCGCACACGCACCGGCACGACTATCTGAACACGTACGTCGCCGACCTCGTCAACGTGCTCGACATGGATGTGATCCGCGGTGCACCGATCCGCCTCGGCGTCGATCCGCTCGGCGGCGCCGGCGTGCACTACTGGGGGCCGATTGCGGATCGCTATCACCTGAACCTCACCGTGCTCAACGATGAAGTGGATCCGACCTTTCGCTTCATGAGTCTCGATTGGGACGGGCGGATTCGCATGGACCCGTCTTCGCCTTACGCGATGCAGCCGCTGCTCGCCCAGAAGGACCGCTTCGATGTGGCCTTCGCGTGCGACACGGATCATGACCGGCACGGCATCGTCACGCGCGCAGCGGGCCTGATGCCGCCCAATCAATATCTCACCGTGCTCGTCGATTACCTGTTCGCGCATCGACCGCACTGGCCAACTCGTGCAGCGGTGGGCAAAACCATCGTCAGCAGTCAGATGATCGATCGGGTCAGCGAGAAGCTTGGGCGCACGCTTTACGAAGTGCCTGTTGGCTTCAAATGGTTCGTTAGCGGCCTGCTCGATGGTTCATTGGGGTTCGGTGGCGAGGAGAGCGCGGGAGCGAGTTGCCTGCGGCTCGACGGCACAGCGTGGTCCACTGACAAGGACGGCATCGTGCCCGCGCTGCTCTCGGCCGAAATCACGACACGCACCGGCCGCGACCCTGCTGAAATCTACCGGGATCTGACCCAGCGCCTGGGTGAGCCGGTCGAACGCCGCGTGCAGGCGGCCGCTACGGCGCCACAGCGAGCGCTGTTGGGACGGTTGTCGCCCTCGCAGTTTCCGCATACCGAACTGGCTGGCGAAAAGATCCTGCAGGTGCTCGACCGTGCGCCGGGTAACGACGCAGCCATAGGCGGCATCAAGGTGATCACGCAGAGCGGCTGGTTTGCCGCGCGTCCTTCAGGTACTGAGGATATCTACAAGATTTACGCGGAGAGTTTCCTCGGCGAGGAGCATCTGACGCGCATCGTCGAGGAAGCGCAGGCGATGGTGGACAGTACGCTTGCGCAGCAGGGCGCGACGCCCTGAGGTCAGTTGGCGCTGGGTGTGCCAGGGGCCGCGTTTGACGCATGCACGTTACTGCGTCGACGCGTCCCAGTACACGTTGAACCCCATCAGCGCGGTCAGCGTCTGCGCCGCCTGCTTCATCATTTCTCCCACCTCGCTCATCGACGGTACAGGGGCGTTGTCGATCCGCTCGATATACGGCGAGGTTAGCGTTGCAATGGCGTGCCCATCCCGGCCGAATACCGGATAGGCGAGGTTCTTCACGCCTTTGACCTGGCGGCTCGGCATCCGCGCGTTACCGTGTTTGCGGATCTGCGCCAGGTCCTTCGTCAACTGCTGGGGATCCACGGCCTGCTCGCCTTCCACCGGCACATGCAGTTCGAGCATCTCGAGGCGCTGCGGCTCTTCCTGGAACGCCAGCAGAACCTGCCCCGATGCGGTATCGGTGAGACCGATCAAGGTTCCCACCTTCAATGAGAAACCCCAGCGCTCGGGACTTTCGACGCCGGCCACGATCAACACGCGGCCCTTCTGATACACGCACAGATGAAACGACTGCCCGGCCTGCTTGGCGAGTTGCGTCATCAGCGGCAGCGCGGTCGACACGAGCGAGCGCACCGGTTGATGCCGGTGCGCCAATTGAAACAGCAGCAGCGACAGCACGTAGCGGTCGCCGGCAGCCTGCAGATAACCGCGCGTTTCCAGCGTGACCACCATGCGGAAGATCTCCGCGGTGGTGCGGCCCAGTTCCTTGGCGAGTTCCGCAAGCGATAAGCCCTCGGGGTGGCCCACCAGCAGTTCGATGATGTCGAGGCCCTTTTCCAGGGCCGGCGCCGAGTAGCGTGTCGCGTTGTCGTTCAATTTTCCTCCCGCAATGCCAACGGATGCCCGATCAGATGGCGCACATGATAACCAGAGGGATTGTAGGGCCGGAGAAGGCGAAATGAGCGATCCTGGCGGCCATTCCGCAGACGGGGAAAACACCTAGTAAATTTCATACATGAAATATGTTTTCATACCTAAAATTTAACGAGTCGCGGAACGAGCGTGTTCCGGGCCACCAGTCAGCAGGCCGCGGACATGGCAATCACGTGGAGGCGAGGGGAATGGCAGCCGTTGCATTCGAACAGGTGCGCAAGTCGTTCGGCGCCGTTCAGGTTCTCAAGCAGATCGACCTGGCTGTACCGGACGGCGAGTTTCTGGTGCTCGTCGGGCCGAGCGGCTGCGGCAAATCCACCTTGCTGCGCGCGTTGGCGGGGCTCGAGGGCGTTACGCACGGGCGCATCCTGATCGACGGGCAGATCGTCAACGCGCTGCCGCCGCGTGATCGCGATGTCGCGATGGTGTTCCAGAACTACGCGCTTTATCCGCACATGACGGTGCTCGAAAACCTGACGTTTGCGCTCAAGCTGCGTAACCACGACGCCAAGGAGATTGCGGCGCGCGCGCAAAAGGCGGCGGCGCTGCTGGGTTTGCAGGAGCTGCTCGGCAGACATCCTCGCCACCTGTCAGGCGGCCAGCGCCAGCGGGTGGCGATGGGCCGTGCCATCGTGCGCGACCCGAAGGTCTTTCTGTTCGACGAGCCGCTGTCGAATCTCGATGCGCGGCTGCGCGTGCAGATGCGCGCGGAGATCAAGGCGCTGCACCAGCGCTTGCGCGCCACCACGGTCTACGTGACTCACGACCAGATCGAGGCCATGACAATGGCTGATCGCATTGTCGTGCTCAACGGTGGCGAAATCGAACAGATCGGCACGCCGCTCGCGCTCTATGACGATCCTGACAATCTCTTCGTGGCGGGTTTTATCGGCTCGCCGGCGATGAATATCTTCAACGGTGTGTATGAACAGCATGGCGATGGCGCATGCGTTCGCGTCGGCGAACTCGCATTGCCGGTGCCGCCTGTCAATGCCGCGCACGGCCAGCAGGTGGTGTACGGCGTGCGGCCCGAACATCTCGGCCTCGCAGGCGAGGACGGCATGCCGTTCGCGCTCGACGTGGTCGAGCCCACGGGTGCCGCAACCGAGTTGTTCGGCACGGTTGCTGGGCAGACCTGTTGCGTGATGCTCAACGGTCGTACCGATCTGCGCGCCGGCAGCCAGATTGCGCTGCGCGCCGACCTCGGCAAGGTACTCGTATTCGATCGCGCCAGCGGCAGGCGCTTGCGATGAACAGGAGTGCGAGCCGTCCCGCCGCGGGGCTCGCATGAAGTATTGGCCGCCGGCAAGCCGCGCGGTCTCACGGCGGAACTCATAAAAGAGGAGACAATGATGCGCTATCCAACCATGCCGACCATGTTCAGGCTCGCCGCTTCGGTGCTCGCGCTCGCGGGCATCGTTGCGTCCGGCCTCGCTCATGCCGACGACGAATACAAAGGCTACACACTGCGGGTCAAGCTGATCGGCGGTGTGCAGTACGAGGCGCTCTATACGCGCATTCCGCTGTGGGAAAAGCAGACTGGTGCGAAAGTCGAGATCATCTCGCGCAAGAGTCACTTCGAGCTGGATCGCGAACTGAAGCAGGACATCGCATCTGGCCATATCGACTATTGCGTGTCGTCGAATCACACCAATTTTTCCGCCCAGTACCCGATCTTCCGTGATCTGAAGGGACTCTTTCCTGCGAGTTATCTGGCCGCGTTTTCGCCGAGCCTGCTGAAGGCCTCGGAGATCAATGGACATCTGGTGCAGATTCCGCGCTCGGTCGATATCGAAGCGCTGTACTACGACAAGACTGCGTACGGCGATCCGGCCAACCAGGCCGCCTATAGCAAGCAGTTCGGAGAGACGCTCGCGCCACCGAAAACCTACGCGGAATTCACCCAGCAGGCCAAGTTCTTTACCAAGGCGCCAAATTTCTACGGCACGCAGTTTCCCGGCAAGGACGAAGCGATTACGGGTACGTTCTATTCACTGCTGATCGCCAATGGCGGACAGTTGCTCGATGCAAAGAACCGTGCCGCGTTCAACTCGCCGATTGGCGTCAAGACGCTCAACTGGTTTGTGGATCTCTACAAGGCCGGTGCGGTGCCCAAGGGCGTGCCGAGCTACGTCTGGGACGACCTCGGCAATAACTTTGCCGCCGGCAAGGTAGCGCTGGATCTCGACTGGCCAGGCTTCGCGTCGTTCTACAACGATCCGAAGACCTCCAAAATCGCGGGCAATGTGGGCGTCGTGCCGGCGCCGCTCGGTGCCGCCAACAAGCGGCCTGGCTGGTCCGGATCGCATAGCTTCTCGATCACGAAGAGCTGCGATCGTCCGGAGGTCGCCGCGAGCTTCGTCCAATTCCTGACCAGTTTCGATTCGCAGATGGTGGAGGCGCGCCTCGGCACGATTCCGTCGCGCGTCGATGCGCAGCAGGCCGTTGTGAAGGAGTTCCAGGCGAAGAACGATGCCTACATGGCGAATGCCATCGCCGTGTTTAGCACGGCGGCACGTCAGGATGCCTTTACACCGCCGCGCATCCAGCAGTGGGACGAAATCTCGAATGCCTTGTGGCCCGAACTGCAGAAGGCGCTGATTGGCGACAAGTCGTCCCAGCAGGCGCTCGACGACGCGGCGAAGAAGGTCTCCGACATCATGCAGGACGCCTCCGACTAGCGATAAAGGTACCGCACGCCCCGCACGATGCACGCTGCGCCGTGCGGGGCGATCTGCTTCCAGCTCCACGACACCATGCGATCCAACCTTCAAGATTCGTCTGCCGTACCCGCTCTCGTGCCGGTTTCTCATGAGGGTATTGCTTTGCCGCTCAAGCTGCTGCTGCCGGCGTTTTTCTCCGTGGCGGTCGTTGTCGTGCTGCCGTTGCTGTTTTCGCTCTACACGAGCTTCACCGCTTACCGCCTGATCGAGCCTGAGACGATCTGGCATTTCATTGGTCTGCGCAACTATCTGCGTGCCTTTGCCAACGAAGATTTCTGGGCCGCATTCGGCCGCACGGTGCTGTTCCTGACGATTGCCTTGAATCTGGAACTCGTGCTGGGCCTCGGCATCGCGCTCCTGCTCAACGAGGTCACCAAAGGCCAGCGTATTTTGCGCACCGTCATGATGTTCCCGATGATGTTTTCGCCGGTGCTGGTCGGCTTTCAGTTCAAGTTCATGCTCAACGATAGCACCGGCGTGGTCAATCATCTTCTGCAAACACTGTTCGGCCTGAAAAGCACGATTCCCTTTCTGGTCAATGCGAATTCGGCGCTGGCCTCGCTGGTCGCAGCCGAGGTCTGGAACTCGACACCCGTTTTCGCGGTGATCCTGCTTGCCGGGCTGATGGCGTTGCCGAAAGATCCGATCGAAGCATCCAAAGTCGACGGTTGCACGCCGCTGCAAACCTTCCGTTATGTGACGCTGCCGTATCTGATGCCTTTCGTCTACATCGCAATGACGATCCGCTCGCTCGATGTCGGCCGGGCCTACGACATTGTGCGCATCATGACGAACGGTGGTCCCGGCGGGCGCACCGAACTACTGTGGACGATGGTGGGCCGTATCGCCTACGACGACTCGCATATGGGCTACGCGAATGCAATCGGCTATGTGTCGGTGCTCGTTTCCGTGCTGTTCACGCTGTACTTCTTCCGCAAGCTAAATGCCGCACGCAGACATATGGGACCCGCCTGAACATCATGAGCACGACTATTGAACGCGATTACCGGGTTTCCTCGCCAGGGGCGCCGCTCAGGCGGGCCGCGTTGTGGTTCGCCGTCTTCATCGTGATGGCGGTGATCTGCCTGCCCGGCCTGTGGGTTGTGCTCAACGCATTTCGCTCGAACGTGGCGATCCTGTCGAACCAGCCGCTCTCCGATGCCAGCAGCTATACGCTCGACAACTTCCGCAACATGTTCGGCTTCGGTGCAATGGCCTCGCTGCCGATTCGTCAGTACTTTGTGAATTCGATGCTGATCTCGTTGGCGAGCACCTGCGCCGCGATCGTGGTCGGCGTGTTAGGCGGCTATGCGTTTGCACGCTTCGAGTTCCGCCACAAGAAGACACTGTTCGTGGTCCTGATGCTCACACGCGCCATTCCCGGCATCGCGCTTTCGTTGCCGATCTTCATGTTGTGGGCGTGGACAGGTCTGCTCGATACGCGCATCGGCGTCATCATCGTGTATCTCGCGATGAACGTGCCGTTTACCGTCTGGCTGATCGACGGTTTCTTTCGCGAAGTGCCGGCGGAACTCGCCGAGGCCGCCCAGATAGACGGTTGCACCCGCTGGCAGGCGTTCTGGCATATCGAGCTGCCGCTCGCGCGATCGGGCGTGGCGTCGGCGGCGATTTTCGCCTTCCTGACGAGCTGGAACGAATTCGCGCTGGCCTCGCAACTGTGCCGCAGTCCCGATACCAAAACACTCCCCGTCGGCCTGATGGACTTCACCGCGCAGTTCACGGTGGACTGGGCCGGCATGTGCGCGATGGCGGTGATCATCATCGTTCCGGCCATCGTGCTGACTTTCATTGTTCAGAAACACCTGATTGCGGGGCTTACGCTCGGCGGCGTCAAAGGATAAAACTACCATGACCGTTATCGAAAACGTCGAAATCCGGCAGGTCGACCTGCAGCCGAAAGTGCGGCGCACGGACGCCATCCAGTCGTTCGTCGTGCAGGAAACCATTCTGGTGACGATTCGCTGCAGCGACGGCAGTAGCGGAACCGGCTATACGTACACGATCGGCACCGGCGGCTCGTCGATCGTCGCGCTGCTGCACGATCATCTCGTGCCGCGGCTGATAGGCCGCAATCCCGCGGAGTACGAAGCAATCTGGCGCGATCTGTTCTTCCATACGCATGCAACCGCGGTGGGCGCGATCACCGGCCTCGCACTGGCCGCCGTCGATACGGCGCTATGGGATCGCAATACGCGCGTGGCGGGCCTGCCGCTGTGGATTGCCGCCGGCGGCGCGCAACAGCGTGTGCGCACCTACACGACCGAGGGTGGCTGGCTGCATCTGTCGCAAGACGAACTGGTCGAGCAGACGCTGCGGGCACAAGCCGAGGGGTTCCGTGGCGCGAAACTGAAAGTAGGGCGCCCGCATGTGTCGGAGGACGCCGCCCGCCTGACTGCCGTGCGCTCGGCTGTGGGCGACGGCTTCGAACTGATGGTCGATGCCAATCAGGGATTCACGCTGGCCGAAGCGCTGCGACGGGCGCACGCGTTTGAACCACTACGGCTCGCATGGCTGGAGGAGCCGATGCCCGCCGAAAGCCTCGACGCGCATCGGCGTCTGTGTGCTGCGACGACGGTGCCGGTTGCGGTTGGCGAATCGCTTTACCACCCGGCGCAGTTCGCCGAGTATGTGAAGGCGGATGCATGCTCGATCGTTCAGGCGGATGTTGCCCGCGTGGGCGGCATTACGCCGTGGCTAAAGGTTGCGCATATTGCCGAGGCGATGAACATAGAGATCTGTCCGCACTTCCTGATGGAGCTGCACGTAAGCTTGTGCGCGGCCGTACCCAATGCAAGCTGGCTCGAGTACATTCCTCAGCTGGACTCGTTGACTGGCACTTCGATCGTGGTGGAGCAGGGGTATGCCACACCGCCGGCGTCACCAGGAATCGGTATCGACTGGGACTGGGACGCGATTCGCGCGCAACAGCGTCTGCACGTAGAGCTCGACACGCCGGTCGACGCCTGAGTACACGCGTAGCCTGCCGTTTGCCCCTGTCATGGAGTGTCGCATGCGCTTCTGTCTCGCCCTCGATCTTCGCGACGACCCGGCCATGATGGCAGAGTACGACCGCTATCACCGGGAAGTATGGCCCGAGGTGCTCGAACATCTTCGGGCTTCGGGTATTCATGACATGACCATCTGGCGGCGCGAGAACCGCCTGGTCATGCTAATCGACGCCGATCCCGGATTTGCGCCGGAGCAGCTGGTCATCGGGCCGGGCACGCATCCGCGAGTGAAAGAATGGGAGACGCTGATGGCGAGCTTCCAGCAGCCCTTGCCTCATGCCGAGAAAACCGCTTGGCAGCCGATGGAGAGTGTGTTTCGTCTGAGCGAACAGATCTGACCAGGCCGCCGCGACGGGTGTCGTACCAGCGTTCGCTTACAATCTTCCAGTGCAGCCGCTACATTTACGATTGTGATTGAACGGGACGACACCGGAACTGGAGGCATGGAGAGCCAATGAATCCATCGGAACGCATTGACGAACTGATCGCAGGGCTGACGGATTGGCGCGGTAAGACTTTTGCCAGCGTTCGCAAGAGCATCCTTGGGGCGGATCCGGAGATCATCGAGGAATGGAAGTGGATGGGCAGCCCGGTGTGGTCGCGCGACGGAATGATCGCGGTGGCCAATGCCCACAAAGGGAAGGTGAAGGTCACCTTTGCCCACGGGGCGAGTCTGGCGGATCCGGACAAGCTGTTCAACGCGGGGCTCGAAGGCAACATGAGACGGGCGATCGACTTTCTCGAGGGCGATAAGGTCAATGACCGTGCCTTGAAAGCCCTTGTACGCGCCGCGATCGAATATAACCAGACCAAATTGAAGAAGAACGCGCCTACGAGGCCTCGGGCGAAAACGGCTGAAACTAAAAAGCCCTGAGGCGCGGCGAACCCCTGCATGGGGTTTTTGTCTGGTTGACAATTGTAGACAATCTACTTAATTTAGATGTGTCGCCTGACTGGTTGACCGTCTGGACGGGCGGTGGCGGGTCGTGCGTTTGCCTCTCAATCCCAGTGAAGTGCGCCGCGATCACTAGCGGTTTGCTTACCCAGCAAAGGATAGGACATGTCAAAAGTTAGTATGGTTGTCCGCGCGGTGGTCGCGCTTGGCCTTGCGGCGCTCATGATGCCGGGCTATGGATCGACGCTGGATTCTGTCATCCAGGCGAAGAAACTGCGCTGCGGCGTCATGCTCGACTCGCCGCCCGCGGGTTTCCGGACGCCCGATAACAAGCCCGATGGCTTCGACGTGGCGTATTGCCAGGATATGGCGAAGGCGCTCGGCGCCGAGGCCGAGATTGTCGAAACGCCGTCGCCTGACCGTATCCCGGCGCTGGTGTCGAACCGGATCGACGTGCTGATTGCGTCGACCACGAATACCGCGCAGCGCGGCATCAGCGTGGCCTTCAGCCAGCCGTACATCAATTACGTGACCGTCGTGCTGGCCCGGAAAGGCGCAGGCATCCAGTCGTATGACAGTATGAAGGGACACGCTCTGGGCGGCGTCAATGGCACCTCGACCGAGCAGTTTCTGAACAAGTCCATCGCCCAGTGGAAGAACCCGAAGACGACCTATACCGGCTTCGCCTCCGATACCGAGGCCTATCTGGCGCTCCAGCAGGGGAAGGTCGATGCGATCCTGGTCTCGGCGTCCACCGCCGACCTGCTGGTGAAGAGCGGAAAGTTTCCGACGTTCGTCGTGGGCGGAACGGCAGACCTGTCCGACATGGATTCGATCGCCGTCAAGCGTGACGACTATCAGTTTCTGCAGTGGGTGAAGCTGTTTGTCTGGAATCAGGTGGCATCGGGCCGGTACAAGGAACTGTATAACAAGTACATCGCGCCGGGCGAGCCGGCACCGCTCAATCTCAAGGGCGTCGACTACTGAACCCGCGATTGCGGCACGTCGGGACTGCGTCTGATTGGGAGTACATGTGTCTGGTTATACCTTTTACTGGTCTCTCGTGTGGGATGCATGGCCCGAACTGTTGAGCGGAGTGCGGCTGACAGTCGAGATCACGTGTCTCTCAGTCTTGTTCGGAACGCTGCTGGCCATGCCGCTGTCGGTTGCAAGACAGAATGGGCGGGGCGTCGCCGGAAAATTTTCGTCGGCATGGATCGAGGTGGCGAGAAACACACCAACGCTGTTTCAGGTGTACATGATGTACTTCGGCGTCGGCGCCCTCGGCATCAACATCTCGAGTTTCGCCTCGGTGCTGATTGCGCTGACTTTCAACAACGCGGGCTACCTCGCCGAGATCTTCCGCGGGGGCCTGGTTGCCGTTCCTCCGCAACAACTGAGAGCCGCTCGCTCACTGGGCATGAGCCAGTGGCAGGCATACCGCAAGGTGATCTTCCCGCAGGTTTTCAGCCACGTGTTTCCGGCGTTCATCAATCAGGCTGTGTGGGCACTGCTGAATTCATCCTTAGGCATGCTGATAGGTTTGAGGGAGTTGACCGGTGCGGCCAACGCGGCACAGTCAGTCTCGTTCCGGAGTTTCGAATTCTTCCTGGTGACCGCGGGTATCTACTACGTGCTTGCCAAGGCCATCGAGTTCGGCTCGAAGATCGTGTTTCGTCGTGCCTTGAGGACCTAGCGTATGCAGTTCATTCTGGCGGATCAGGGCTTTCATTGGAGCGACGCGCAGTTTCTGCTCATCGGGGCGCTCCATACCCTGCTCGTATCGGTCCTTGCGGGGGGGATCGGAACGTGCGGAGGCATCGTCCTCGGCTGGCTTCGGCATGTGTCGCCGGGAATCCGTGTCGTCACCACTCCTTACGTCGATATCACGCGCAGCGTTCCGTTGCTCATCCAGCTGATTCTTGTCAACAGCGCGCTTTCGATGTCTGGCAACGCGTTCAGCACGTTCTGGTTGAGCATCATTGTCCTGAGTTCGTCCATGACCGTGGTGACCTCCGAAGTGGTGCGGGGCTCGCTCGGATCGGTGCCGTACGCATACATCCGTGCGGCACGCTCGCTCGGCATGGGCTATTTCCAGACGCTCTTCCATATCTCCGCGCCCCTGGCACTGCGCACGGGGCTGAGTGCATGGATTGGGCTTCTGCTTGGATTGACGAGAGATACGGCGCTGGTGAGCGTCGTCGGATACGTCGAGTTTATGAAGTCGGCGCAGATACTCATCTCGCGTACCAATGAAACCTTGCCGCTGCTGCTTGGGGTCGGGCTGTTCTATTTCGTGATCTGCTATCCCGTGTCGCGTTACAGCGCTCATTTGCAAAGAGGCATCGCATCATGATCGAAATCCGTTCGGTCCATAAGAAGTTCGGCGAGGTCGAGATCCTGAAAGGGATCGATCTGGACGTGAAAAAAGGCGAGCTGCTGTGCCTGTTGGGCGCCAGTGGCTCGGGCAAGTCGACCTTGCTTCAGTGCATCAATGGGCTGGAGCCGATTCAGGGGGGATCGATCACGGTCGACGGTATCAATGTTCATGCGAAGGACACCAACCTGAATCGCCTGCGACAGAAGCTTGGAATTGTCTTTCAGCAGTACAACGCGTTTCCGCACCTGACTGCACTGGAGAACGTCATGCTTGCGCTACGGCTGGTCGCCAAACGCAGCCGTAGCGACGCCCGCGCGATCGCGAAGAAGCATCTGGAGCACGTGGGTCTCGGCGACAAGGCGGATCTGTTGCCGACGCGGCTGTCGGGCGGTCAGCAGCAACGTCTGGCAATTGCCCGCGCACTGGCCATGGAACCGGCGTACATGCTGTTCGACGAGGTGACGTCGGCACTGGATCCAGAACTGGTTGGCGAAGTGCTCGACACGATGCGTCTGCTGAAATCCGAAGGCATGACCATGGTCGTCGTGACTCACGACATTTCGTTTGCGCGCCAGTCCGGCGACCGCGTCGCCTTTCTCCATTCGGGACAGGTCTGCGAGGTTGGCACGGTGGCGGAAGTGCTCGGCAGTCCTCGCGATGAGAGAACCCAGCGGTTTTTGCAGCGCGATTCGAGAGCGTGACGACAGTCGAAAGGTAATCAATCAGAAGTACGAAGGGCGTGCATTCGCCCGGCAACATCCATCTGCACAACCAAGGAGCGCCATGATTTCGTTTGACCTTAAAAATCGCGCGGCACTGGTCACCGGCGCCGCGTCGGGCATAGGCCTGGAAACGGCGAGGCTGCTCGCACGCTCCGGTGCCGCCGTGGCTATCAACTTTCTACCGAACGATCCGCGTGGTCCGGAGGCCGTGAAAAGCATTCAGGCAAGCGGCGGCACGGCGTTTGCGGCGCCGGGCGACGTAGGCAACCCGGGTAGCGCGGAAGAGATGGTCCGAACGGCCATCGAACAATTGGGACGTCTCGATCTTCTCGTGAATAACGCCGGCGTACCGGGCGTGAGCAAACCGATTCCGATCGCCGATCTCGACTCTGTCACCGAGGATCTCTGGACGGTCATCATGAATACCAACCTCATGAGCGTGTTTCGCTGCTCGAAGTTCGCTGCCAAGGCTTTGGCCGAAGCGAAAGGTGCGATCGTCAACACGGCTTCGATTGCCGGGTTCGGCTCGGTGAGCAGCAGCATCTGTTACAGCGCGTCCAAGGCGGCGGTGATCAATCTGACCAAAAACCTCTCCCGTTCGCTTGCGCCCAATGTTCGGGTGAATGCCGTTGCGCCGGGCGTAGTGGAAAGTTCGTGGGGGATCGGCTGGACTGAGGAACACAGGAAGGAATCGATCGAAAAGACGCCGCTCAAGCGCTGGGCAACCACGGCGGACGTCGCCGAAACGATTGCCTACCTGGGCTTCGGCGCACGGATGATGACGGGTCAAACGGTCATTATCGACGGCGGAATTTCCCTCTAACTTCGCGATCGGGCCCCGCAACAAGGCCCAGAATCACGTTGACGGATTGTAGATAATCTGCAATATTTAAGGCAACCGATCCACTGTGGAGAGATGTCATGAGTACCGGCGAGCTTAACGATGGATTCCGTCAATGCATGCGCAGACTGGCTGCCAGCGTCAGCGTGATCAGTTGCGCTCGCGACGGTGGGTGGTTCGGCATGGCGGCCACGGCCGTTACCTCGCTCTCCCTGGAGCCTTGCTCGATGGTGGTGTGCCTGAATACGTCGTCGTCGGTGATCGGACCGCTGATGGCCGAAGGGCGCTTCTATGTGAACGTCCTCAAACGCTCGCATGCGGATGTGTCGAGTGCGTTTGGGGGAAAGCTCAAGGGTTCGGAGCGTTTTGGCGCGGGCCATTGGGAAGGCGACACTCTGGGTATCCCCTACCTCACCGACGCGCAGGCCAATCTGCTCTGCAGCGTCGGAGAGACCATCAGATATGGGACCCATGTGGTCGTGATCGGCAAGGTCGAAGAGGTCCGGTTTGCCGAAGAGGTCAGTCCCCTCATTTACCAGGACGGGACCTACGTCACTACGGCGGCGCTCGCAGCCGCAGCAGCATGAACGGTAGCGGTTTTGATTGGAACGTAATCTGGAGAGTTGGATGAAATTCGGAATTTTCAGCCTCATGACCCTGCGTGATCATCCGCAAGGGGCCGCTGGTGTGATGAGCGATACGAAAACGATGGTGCAGGCCGCGGAACATCTGGGCTTCGACACGGCATGGTTCGCGGAGCATCACTTCTGCAACTATTCCATGTGTGCGTCGCCGCTGATGATGGCGTCCTACGCCGCGGGCTGGACCAAACGCATCAAGCTCGGTACGGGGGTGATCGTATTGCCGCTCTACAACCCCGTGCGGGTTGCCCAGGAGATCGCGCTGCTCGACATCCAGTCGGAAGGGCGCGCGGTAATCGGAGTCGGCACGGGCTACCAGCAGTTCGAATTCGAGCGTTTCCGCCTGCCTATCGAGGAAAAAGTGGAGATGTTCCTGGAGTACTGGAACGTCGTCGAGAGCGCGCTGCTCAATGGCGAGGTCGAATTCGAAGGTAAATACATCACGGTGCCCAGGTCGACCTTTGCCGTGCGGACTCTGCAGAGCCCGATACCGCCGGTGTATGTCACGAGCAGCCAGATTCCGCTGCTGGAGCGAATCCGCAACAGCAACGCCACACCGTTTCTTGCCGCCAGTACGCTCGGTTCGCCGGTGCTGTACAAGATGGTCGATCAGCTCGATCAGAACTGGCAGGCGGTCGGTGTCGATCCGAAAACGAAGCCGTTGGCCATCATGCAGTACGTGCATGTCACGGACAGCCGCGCGGAAGCACTCGAGGCCGGTGAGCGTGCGCGCTATGTGGGTCGCATGGCCAACCACCTTCGTTTTAACGATCTCCCGATGGACGGCAGCTTCATTAGCGACGAGCCATTCGACGGGGAGCAGACGATTGAACAGTATGCGGCGAACACAGTCGTTGGCACTCCAGAACAGGTAGCCGAGCGGATCGTCCAGGATCTGCGCCGCCTGAATCCGACGCACTACGCCTGCAATTTCCAGTTTGGGTGCATGCCGCTCGAACGGGCCCGTCGTTCGTTGGAACGGTTTGTTTCTGAGGTTTTACCGCTGGTCGAAAAGGAATTGGGTCCGATCGAGCGGATCGGCCAGGAGCGGCTTGAAGGGCAGGTGCTCGTCAAGGCCTGATCCTGGCGTGTTGCTTGAACAGGAGGGTTTCCAATGAAATTCGCGCAATATCCCAGTCTTGTAGATCGCCATGTGCTGGTGACAGGCGGCGGTGGAGGCATCGGTGCCTCGCACGTCGAGCAGTTCTGGCGCCAGGGCGCACGGGTTGTGTTTATCGAACGTGATGAAGCGGCGGCACGCTGGCTGCTCGACAAGCTGGACGCGCCTGAAAACAGGAAACCGGTGTTTTTGCACGTTGATCTTTGCGATATAGCCGCAGTGCAGAGCGCGATCGCCGGTCATTGCGCACAGCATGGCGATATCGAGGCGCTGGTCAACAACGCCGCGCACGATGAGCGGCACGACCTGGAAAGCGTCTCCGTCGAATATTTCGACGAACGCATCGCGCTGAATCTGCGGCACCTGTTCTTTTGCGCGCAGTCGGTCGTGCCCGGCATGGTCCGCTCCGGCGGCGGGTCGATCGTCAATGTCGGCTCCTTCAGCTGGCGCGTAGGACTTGGCGGGATGCCGATCTACATTGCGGCCAAAGCGGCTATCGAAGGTTTGACGCGCGGCCTCGCACGGGATCTCGGTCTGCGCGGAATCCGCGTGAATACGCTCGTGCCCGGCTGGGTGATGACGAAGCGGCAACTCGAACTATGGGTCACAGACGAAGGCAAGGCCGAAATCCAACGGCGTCAGTGCCTCAAGGATCTGGTCATGCCGGACGATATCGCGCGGATGGCGCTTTGGCTCGCCTCCGACGACAGCCGCATGTGCAGCGCCCAGAGCTTTGTGGTGGATGGCGGCTGGAGTTGATACGGCCGCCGGTGTCGGATCTGATTTTTGGCGTCCCACATGGCGCCTGAAGGTGTTGAATCTCGCTATCTGCGCTGTTGCCGAACTGCCGTACAATGTCGATTATCGACATTTTTTAAAGGCATCTCGCGGTGGTTCTGAAAACAAAGGCACAGGTGGGCGGCCTCGCTCCGAAAGTGGCGCTCGATAGCGTCGAGTATGCCGCGATGCAGATCAGGGACGCGATCGTCTCGGGGCGTTTTGCGCCAGGCACCCGGCTGATTGAAAGCCGGTTGACAGACCAGCTAAACGTTTCGCGGCACCCGGTGCGGGAGGCGCTGAAGCGTCTTAGCCGGGAGGGCTTCGTCGAAGTACGGCCCAACCGTGGTGCAATCGTCGCCGAGATCAATCCGGAAAACATTCTCGAGGTGTATGCAATCCGCTCGGCGTTAGGGACGATTGCACTGCGCGCGCTGGCATCGAAACCTGAACTGCTCACGGGCAGCGTCATCCGCGATCTCGAGCGGCTCACGCGCAACGCATTGCGCTTTGCCAAGGAGCCGGACCAGAACGCCTCGATCAACAATCACCTTGAGTTTCAGGACGCTATTGTCAAGGCGAGCCAGTTGGAGAAGACCGCGCGCTATTTCGAGGAGTTGACGGCCGAGGTGGTGCGCTTCAACAATCTGTTGAGCATGACCTATACAGATCGCGAGAAGGACGCGCTCGAGAGGATCGAGGCGCTCGCAAAGGCAATCAAGGACAAGGATTTCGTTTTGGCTGAGCAGATCTGGCAACACTCGTTCACGTTAGCGGCCGAGCGGTTCATTGAACGCATGGGCGACGATCACGCCAAAGCGCCGAACGCGAGCTGACGGCACCTGCAACGCCCTCCAATCCATACTCACGCATATCCATAGCTCAAATCTGTGGTTCTGCGCTGCGCATCACATTCCTATACTGACCCGTTGCTTCGGCAAACTGAATCCGCGGCTCGATCGTTTCGATCGCCGCCTTGCAGCCGGACACGCCCGGTCCGTGCGTTTTCAAAAAGGAATGAAGGCATGCAGGTCTCCAACGACACCGCCGCACAGTCGCGGCTCCACGCGGCTTTATCCGCGTTGCCGGCTTTGGCTGAAGCGATCGGCGAAGACGCCGCGCAGCGCGAAACCAGGCGTGAGTTGCCGTTTGACGCATTCACGCTGTTTCGCGAGTCGGGGCTGGGTGTCTTGCGTCTTCCGCTGGAGTGGGGCGGTTTAGGTGGGACGCTGGAAGACCTGTTTCATGTCGTCACCACTCTGGCTGCGCATGAGTCCAATGTGGCGCACGCCTTGCGGATTCATTACGACCTGACCGAGTCGCTGGTGCTCTCGCCGCGCTCTACGTTCAACGATATTCAGATCGAACGCCTGCAGAAGGGTGCGATCTTTGGCGGAGCATCTACTGAACTCGGAACCGCACGTCCTGGCGAAATCACCACCAGACTGGTACGCGACGGCGGACATTATCGCGTGTCGGGTCGCAAATACTATTCGACGGGAACCGCGTTTTCCGACTATGCGCGCATCAACGTGCAGGATGAGAATGACGAGACCATGCAGATCGTGATTCCGGTGACACGTGAAGGTCTGCAGGTTCTCGATGACTGGGACGGCATGGGCCAGCGCATGACGGCAAGCGGCGGCCTCGTGCTCGACAATGTGCGCGTCTATACGCATGAAATCGCCGCACGTGGGAGCACCACGCTGGCAGGACGGCACGGCGGCGCGTTGCGGCAGTTGCATCTGGTGGCAGTGGCTGCCGGGATTGTGCGCAACATCGTGGCCGATGCGCGACGCTACGTGACGCAGTTCGGCCGGCCCGTGTTGCATAGCCCTGCGCCCTCGGCGCGCGAGGATGGTTTCGTGCAACAGGTGATCGGCGACCTCGCAGCGCATAGTCTGTCAATCGACGCCCTGGTGCAGCAAAATGCGCGCACGCTGGACCGCTCGGCGAACGCGATCCGCAAAGGCGTGAGCAATGCCGAAGAACTGGTGCTCGAAGGTGCGCTCGCCACGGCCAAGACCCAACTGGTCGTGAGCAAGCTGGCACTCTATGCAGGCGAACGTCTGTTCGAGGTGGGCGGAGCGTCGGCCACGGCGCGCTCGCACAACTTCGATCGCCACTGGCGCAATCTGCGCACGATCTTCAGTCATAACCCGCTGCTGCATAAGGCGCGGGTGATCGGCGATTACGAACTGAACGGCGTGACCACACATCTGACCGAGGGACGGGTGTTTTAGCTGCTTGCGAATCGGTTTTGATTTCCTTAAGTTGCTGGCCGCATATCCTTGTGCAGATTTATTCGTGGCGTGATGCCGTTCGAGGGTTGAGAATCGTTCGACTCATCCCCTATGGATCCGCCGCACATCATGAGCCGAGACCTTCTCTTACTCCTCGAACCGGGCTTTACCGATCCGAAGCATCCTGGCGAGCGCTTCATTTGCCCCCATGGCGCGCCCATCGAAGGGCTTCTTGCAAGCGACCCATCGAAGAGCGCCAGCCTCGACATCCAGCGTTTGCCGTTTGCGCGTCCACGCGAGGTGGCGATCCAGGCGCTCGATGCGGATCATCAGGGCCTGCCCGTGCTGATCCTCGGCGACGAGGCGCCGGTGCCCGACGACGCGCAGACGCTAGGCAGCAAGCGTTTCGTCACCGACACCAACCGCATTCTTGCGCTGCTCGCCGAACGTCACGGCTTCCCGAAGGTCCATTGACGCTGTCTGGCGGGCCCTCCACCGGTTCGCGCAGTCGAGCCGGTTGCGGGGCTGCGTTACACGCCGCTTGCACTTGCGCTCGCGAGGCGAGCGAAGACGATCCCGCTACGGAGACTTTCTCATGAGCCACGCTGCCGGCCGGCAAGCGCCGCGCCAGTTGCATCTGAACATCAATATCCTGCACTCTGGTTTCGTCCCGTCAGCGTGGCGAATCGCAGAGGCGGATCCGCACGCGTTCATCGATGTCGGTCATTACGTCCGTGTCGCGCAGATGGCCGAGGCAGCGAAATTCGATGCCGTGTTCCTCGCCGATAACGCGTCGATTGCCGATCAGATTAACTTTCGTACGATCACCGCGCTCGAACCGACGGTGCTGCTGGCGAGCATCGCGGCTGTTACTTCGCGCATTGGTGTGATCGGGACGGCATCGACTAGCTACAACGAGCCGTATAACATTGCGCGGCGTTTCGCGACGCTCGATCACGTCAGCGCAGGGCGCGCCGGCTGGAACGTCGTCACGACCGCCGACCTGGCCTCGGCGCGCAATTTCGGCCGCGAGGCGGTGCCCGACCACACCGAGCGCTACGCGCGCGCGGCCGAGTTCACCGAGGTGGTCAAGGCGCTCTGGGATAGCTGGGAAGACGACGCGTTCATCGGCGATAAAACCAGTGGACATTTCGTCGATACCGGCAAGGTTCATCCCGTCGCCCACCGCGGAAAATATTTCGATGTGCAGGGGCCGTTGAACCTGCCGCGCTCGCCGCAGGGGCATCCGGTACTCGTGCAGGCCGGAGCATCGCCGGATGGCCGCGATCTCGCGGCACGCCATGCTGAAGCAGTATTCTCTGCCTCACAGTCGTTTGAAGAGTCGCTCGCCTATGGCCGCGAGCTAAAGGCCCGCGCAGCAAGCTACGGGCGCAATGCAGTGAAGGTGTTGGCAGGCCTGACGACCATTATCGGCGCCACGGAAAGCGAAGCCTTGCGGCGACGCGACGAACTGGTCGATCTGATTCCCTGGAGCTACAGTGTGACGCGCCTCGCAGGCACACTAGGTATTCCTGCGGACAAACTCAAGCTCGACGAGCAACTACCCGACAATCTCACGCTACCGGGTGGCGGCAATGGTAACCATACCTTCTTTCACGCAACCATCGCGCAGGCCCGGCGGCATGGCTATACGGTGCGAGAGCTGATCCGTTCGCTTGCGGGTGGCGGTGGGCATCGCGTGATCGTCGGGACTCCCGAGCAGATCGCCGATGACATCGAGCATTGGTTCAACGCCGGCGCCGCCGATGGCTTTAACCTGATGCCCGACGTTCTGCCGGGCGGCCTGCAGGATTTTGCCGATGGCGTCGTGCCGCTCCTGCAGCAGCGTGGCATTTTTCGCACCGCTTATGAAGGCCGCACGTTGCGCGAGCACCTCGGCCTCGCGCGCCCCGATAACGGACGCGTCTGGCAAAAGAGCGCCTAAGCCCGCGCGTCGACTCCTCATCTTCAACGCTTATCACCATGCCCCAACGCACTGGCCAACTGCGCCTCGGCGCTTTTCTTTATCCCTCAGGACACCATATCGCAGCATGGCGTCATCCCGAAGCGCAGGCCGATGCTGGCGTCAATTTCAGGCACTACGTGAAGCTGGCCCAGGCGGCGGAAGCGGCAAAATTCGATCTGGTGTTTCTCGCGGATGGTGCCGGTACGCGTGGCGACAATGTGGAGTTTCTCAGCCGCACGGCGCACAGCTACGTCGCGCAGTTCGAACCGATTACGTTGCTATCCGCGCTGGCGGCCGTCACGGAACATGTGGGTCTGGTCGCAACGGCCTCCACCAGCTTCAACGAGCCGTACCACATCGCCCGCAAATTCGCGTCGCTCGACCACATCAGCGGCGGGCGCGCGGGATGGAACCTGGTCACTTCGTCCAATGAGCATGAGGCAAAGAACTTCAACCGCGACAAGCATTTCGAACACGCGGAGCGCTATGAGCGCGCAATCGAATTTGCCGAGGTAGTAGAGGGTCTGTGGGACAGTTGGGAGGACGATGCATTCCTGCGCGACAAGGATCAAGGACGCTTCTTCGATCCGGAGCGGCGGCATGTCCTTGATCACAAGGGGCGCTTTTTCCAGGTCAGGGGCCCGCTGAATGTAGCCCGTTCGCCGCAGGGGCATCCGGTCGTCGTGCAGGCTGGATCGTCGGAGGCGGGGCGCGACCTTGCAGCCCGCACGGCGGAGGTTATCTTCACAGCGCAGCAGACGCTCGAGGACGCCATCGATTTCTATTCGGACGTTAAGGGACGCCTCGCACAATATGGCCGGCACCCGGACGACCTGAAAATCATGCCTGGCGTGTTTCCCATCGTGGGCCGCAGTGAAAGCGAGGCGCGGGAGAAATTCGAGCAGTTGCAGGCGCTGATCGATCCAAAGGTGGGCCTTGCACTGGTGTCAGGGCTGACTGGCGGCTTTGATCTATCCGGCTATCCGCTCGACGGTCCGATCCCCGAATTGCCCGAGACGAATGCGAGCAAGAGCCGTCAGTTGTTGACGCTTGAGTTGGCGAGGCGCGAGAATCTGACGATCCGGCAGTTGTATCTGCGGGTAGCAGGTGCCCGAGGGCACTGGCAACTCGTCGGTACGCCGGCGCAGATTGTCGATCAGCTCGAGGAGCGCTTCGTGAAAGGCGGTGCCGACGGTTACAACGTCATGCCGCCGGTCCTGCCGGCCGGGCTGGACGATTTTGTCGAACTCGTGATCCCCGAGCTTAGACGACGCGGCCTGTTCCGCAGCGAATACGAGGGCCGCACGTTGCGCGACAATCTGGGACTTCGACGACCGGTCAACCGCTATGCTCGAGCCGCGTGAGGCAACGAGGGAACCCGATGAGCACCATCCACAATGAAGTCGATCTCGATGCCGATGGACGTCATGTCGGTTATCTGCGCCTGCCTTATTCGGTGCATCGCTCCGCGTACGGATGGGTGCCGATTCCGATCGCATCGGTGCGCAATGGCGATGGCCCCGTCGTGCTGCTCATGGGTGGCAACCACGGTGACGAATATGAAGGACAGGTACTCGTTTCCAGCCTGATCCGCGAGATCGAGCCTCAGTGGGTGCGCGGTCAACTGATTTTCCTGCCGATGGCGAATTTTCCGGCGGCTGCGGCGGGGCTCAGGACTTCGCCGCTCGATGGCGGCAATCTGAACCGCAGTTTTCCAGGTGATGCCCAAGGTTCGCCAACGGCGGCGATCGCCGATTACATCGAGCACACGCTGCTGGCGCGCTCGCAATATCTGATCGACGTGCATTCGGGCGGCAGTTCGCTGCTCTACGACGGCGCCAATATGCTGGCCATCGAGCCGCGCGATCCTGAGGAAGAGGAGCGGCTCAAAGCGTTGCTCGCCGCGTTCGGCTTACCGCGAGCGTTTTTGCATCGGCCGAATCCCGTCCATGCAGCGAGCGCAGCGCGCCGCCAGGGCGCCATCTCCATTCTCACTGAACTCGGAGGCGGCGGTACCGTGCAGGCCAGGCTGCTGCGCGATGCGCGGCAAGGCCTGCTGAATCTGCTGGGTTTCATCGGACTGCTGAGCGGCCCGCTCGTGCCCGACGGGCCACCCGCACAAACACGCTTCTTTACTGTGTCCGGCTCACGTCATTACGTGTATGCCTACGATCGCGGCGTGTACGAGCCGCTCGTCGAACTCGGCGACCAGGTCGTGACCGGCCAGCCCGCGGCACGCATTCATTTCCCGGATACGCCGCTGCGTGAGCCGGTCACGACGTTCTTCGCGGCAGCGGGCGAGGTTGTCTGCAAGCGCGTGCCGGCCGCAGTAGAGCGTGGCGACTGTCTATTCCATCTCGCCGAACCCGTTTGAAAGCAATCCGAAATAAATAGTCCGCCAATATTGCGGCAATTCTAACGCTTTATTCTCGATCGAATAATCCGTTAATGCAGCGCGAATTATATATATGGACTCCCTGGAATAACCATACGTAAATTGTTTGGTTCGATCCTCAATAGCAGCCTGTTATCTTCTTTTTAATTCGACGGACATCAAGGTCGGACGGAAAAAAGATTCAACAAAAAAGGGGAAACACGATTCCCCTGTCTGCTATGACATACGAAATCATCGATACCACATTGCTGGATCCCGTTGCGCAGCCTCTGCTGGATGCGCTGAATGTCGAGTACACCACCCGCTATAGCGAGTTTCGGCCCGCCGGATCTGCCACGGTGAGCGAAGAGCTCGCGCGCTATCCAGCCGAACTGTTCGTGCCGCCCGAAGGGGCGTTCATTGTGATCCTGCACAACGGAGAGACGGTCGGTGGCGGCGCTTTCAAGCGCTATGACGCGACGACAGCGGAACTCAAGCGTATCTGGACCCATGCGAGTCAGCGGCGTCAGGGCCTCGCGCGCCGCGTCGTTCAGGAGCTCGAAACACGTGCGATACGCCAGGGTTATCGCCGCGTGTATCTGACGACCGGTTTCCGGCAGCCGGAGGCTGCTGGACTCTATACCCATGCCGGCTACGAACCCCTGTTCGATCGTTCGATCGCACCGGAGATCCATTTTCGTCTTCCGTTCGGTAAGGATTTGCTGGAGCCGGGCCGTACCGATTCATTACGCGATCTGATCCACCCTGGGCCGCTCGGCCGCCGGTAGGAAAGCACGCGTATTACCCGTCGATCAGATCGTCTATTTCAACAAGGCATATCAAGTCATGAAGCAAAGTCGGAAAGTCTTATTGGCAGTGGCCGGAACGTTCTTCGCTTTGGCACTGGGCGTGGCCGGTACGGCGTGGGCCGCGAGCGCGTTCAATCTGAGCCCGGATCAGCACGATCGTGTCCGGGCCACGCCTGATGCGGCGGCGATCAAGGCCGTGCCGCCCTCGTTTCAGTTCGCCTCGAAGGACGAACTGGTGATCGGTATGGCAGTCGCGTGGCCGCCGCTTGGCGCGTACGCAACGGACGAAAAGACGGTGGTCGGATTCGACCCGGACCTCGCGCAACTGGTGGCTGACGGCCTCGGCCGCAAGCTGAAAATCGTCGTGCTTGCCTGGGAAGACTGGCCGCTCGCCTTGCAGTCGGGCAAGGTCGATGCGGTTTTATCGAACGTGACCGTTACCGAAGAGCGTAAGGAGAAGTTTGATTTCTCGACCTATCGTCGCGATGTGCTCGGGTTCTACGTAGCGGATTCGAGCCCGATCAAGGTGATCCGTGAACCGAAGGACGTCGCAGGACTGCGTGTCATTACCGATTCTGGAACAAACCAGGAAAAGATCCTGCTCGCGTGGGACAAGGAAAATGTCGCGCATGGTCTGAAGCCGGTTCAGGTTCAGTACTACGACGACATCGCCGTGCGCGATGTGGCGCTGCGCTCGGGACGTGCCGATGTGATTCTGAGCGTCAACTCGGCACTCGCCTACGAGGCCGCGCAGAAGGGCGGCATACGGGCGGTGGGTACTATCAGCGGCGGCTGGCCGACTCTCGCCGATGTCGCGATTACCACCCGCAAGGGTAGCGGTCTCGCTGCGCCGCTCACGCTGCTGCTGAACGACCTCATTAGCAGCGGGAAATACACTCAGGCTCTCGACCGCTGGAGTCTGGGCTCCGAAGCGATCGACAAGGCCCGGACAAATCCGCCAGGTCTGCCGAAAAGCTAGCTTGGACGGGCAGCGCGAGCTGCCCGGATGAAGCTCTGCTTTATCTCTTCACCGTATTTCATCAGTATTACTAAGAACTAATAGATTGCTCCTCGCACTGCCGAAATCAGCCGGTGTGGCGGAGCGTTGTCTTCGCCTACGACCAACGGACAGTTCGATGCGCAAGAAAAACAGGAAAAATGAGGCTGCCCCGGCCGCCGCCGGAGTTCGCATAAAGTTGCTCTCGGCCGCCGTTCTGGCGATTACATGCAACGGCGCGGCATGGGCACAGGGCGCAACCGTGCCGGCGCCGGCGAGCGATGCCGCAGCGACCGCGGCCGGAGCTCAGCCCGCGGCAACAGTCCCTAACGCGGCGCAGTCCGAGAAAACAGCTCCGGCAGCGAAACACGCTGTCGCTAACGGTACCGTGCAGCAGGACACCGTCGTCGTGACCGGCACACGCACGAGTACGAAGGCGAGCCAGAGCCTGACCCCGATCGACGTGATCAGCGGTGCGCAGTTGCAGTCTACCGGGCAGAGCAACCTGCGGGACGCACTCGTCAAACTGTCGCCGTCGATTACACGGGAAACCTACGCTGGGGATACGGCGCAGTTGACCGATGCGCTGTCGCTGCACGGCCTGACGCCGGACCACGTGCTCGTGCTGGTGAACGGCAAACGTCGCCATACGACAGCCAATATCGCACTCGACGGTGGTCTCAACCAGGGTTCGACGGGCGTCGACATTGACATGATCCCGGTCGCGCTGATCGATCACATCGAAATCCTGCGTGACGGTGCTTCGGCGCAGTACGGATCGGACGCGATTGCCGGTGTGATCAACATCATCCTGAAGTCGGCCTCGCACGGGGGCTCGCTGCAGACGACAAGCGGCCAGACTTACGACGGCGACGGCTTCAAGAACGGCGAGTCCGCCAATATCGGCCTGAATCTCGGCGATCATGGCTTTCTCGACCTCGCAGCAGAATATGACCGCCAGAATCACACGGTCCGCACCGGTCCCGACGATTATTTCGGAACCTTCCAGCCCGGGCATGGCTACTACAACCCGATCGAGGGCGACCCGGCCAGCACACGGGAGTCAGTGGGCTTCAATGCGGGGTATTACCTCGGCGACGACGTCGAACTGTATGGCTTTGGCACCTACGCTCACCGCGATGCCGAGGCTTACCAGAACTATCGTCCGCCTTCGGTGTTGCCGCAGGTGTATCCCGGCGGCTTCGTGCCCACTGAGACGGTCAACGAAAACGACTATTCAGTCACCGCGGGCGCCAAAGGCCAGAATCTGTTCGGCTGGTCCTGGGATCTGAGCACGACCTATGGTGGCGACAATGAAGGCATAGGCCTGGTCAACTCGGCCAACACCGCACTGTACGCGGCGGATGGCTTTACGCCGACCAGTTTCCACCTTGCCACCGTCAGCAACACGCAACTGACGAACAACCTGGATTTCTCGCGGGCATTCCAACTGCCGCTGCTGCCGGCGCCGGTCAACGTGTCGTTTGGTCTTGAACAGCGGCGTGAGACCTACAGCGTGGGGCCCGGCGATGAGTATTCCTATCTGTTAGGTGGGGCACAGGCGTTGCCGGGGCTTGCGCCCGTTAGCGCCAGCGACAACTCGCGCAACGTGCTCGGCACGTATATCGACCTCTCTACCCACCTGACGCAGAAATGGACGGTCGATCTGGCGGGACGCTTCGAGCATTACAGCGATGTCGGCGACACGACGAATGGCAAGATCTCGACGCGTTACGACTTCACGCCGCAGATTGCAGTGCGCGGCAGTGTCAGTACCGGATTTAGGGCGCCGTCTCTCGCTGAGGAGTACTACAGCAACGTCAACGAATCGCCGGCATCGGTTAGCGGCCTTCTGGCGGCCAATTCGGCAGCGGCGAAGCTGATCGGCGCGCAGCCGTTGAAGCCAGAGGAGTCGACCAACTACAACATCGGCCTCGTGCTGACGCCCGTCAAGAACCTCAATGTGACGATCGACGCTTACCAGATCGATATTCGCAACCGGATCGTCGAAGGCGGCACGGCCTCTGGCGCGGCGGCGATCGCAGCAATGGAGGCCGCAGGGTTGTCGGTGCCAAGTTCGGTGCCAGCGTCAGCCGTGTCTGCGAGCTACTTCACGAACGGTGCGAGTACGCGTACCCGTGGCCTCGACCTGTCCGGCACCTGGCACACCAGCTTTGGTGCTTATGGGCAGGTGGACTGGGATCTCGGTGTGAATCTGAATACAACGTCGGTCACGCACGTGGCGAACGGGGCGAATGGTCAACCAGAACTCAACGCGCAGCAGATCGCCTGGCTGACCACGGCGACGCCGAAGAACAAGATCATCATCGGCGGCACCTGGCATCTCGACAAGTGGGGCGTGAGTCTGCACGAGACGCGCTTTGGTTCGACCTCGAGCGAGGAAACCTACATCGTGGGGCCTAATGCGTTCTCGACGACGCAGTTCATCCACTTCGAGAACGCAGCGCGATACGTCACCGACCTCGAGGTCCGGTACGACGTGACGAAGCGATTCCAGATAGCGGCGGGGGCCAACAACCTGTTCAACGTCTATCCGTCGAAGCTCCCGTACCAGGCTCAGCTCGAAGGCGCGCAATACGACGCGTTTGCTTCGACGATCGGCGAGGACGGCGGTTTCTACTATCTGCGTGCCCGCTACACGTTCTGACGTAATTCGTCATATGCATAGCAAAATTTGCTCGAACGACATCGGCTTGCGATGGCGATAATGGAACAAGCGGATGTCACCCGGCAAGTTTCCCGTAACTCTGTTCCCGCGCGAGTTTTAGTGTGCGGGGAGGTATCGATATGTCCTATTCCCTTTCGATTCTCGACAAAAGTCCGATTGCCGACGGAACGAATGCTCACGACGCGCTGCGCTTTACCGTCCGGCTCGCGCAACGTGCGGAAGCGTTGGGTTACAAGCGTTACTGGATTGCAGAGCATCATGGCGCGCCAGGGCTCGCCAGTTCCGCGCCTGAGATTGTGGTGTCCCATCTGCTCGCGCATACGTCGCACATCCGCGTGGGTTCCGGTGGCGTGATGCTGCAGCATTACAGCCCTTTTAAGGTGGCCGAAGCGTTCCGCGTGCTCGCGTCTCTGGCGCCGGGCCGCGTCGACCTGGGCGTCGGCAAGGCGCCGGGCGGCTTGCCGCTGACGACGCGCGCGCTTCAATGGTCTCACGACAAGACAAAGAAGCCTGACTTCGCCCATCAGCTCGCCGAACTGGACGCGTTCCTCAAAGCGGGCGTGGACGTCGATCATCCTTTGGCTGGAGCAATCGCGTTGCCCCAGCCGCCCGAAGCGCCGCAAGGCATCCTGCTAGGCGGCAGCCCGGAAAGTGCTGCGCTTGCCGCGAAACACGGCTGGCAATTCTGCTATGCCGGTCACTTTAACGGCGATAGCGACAGCATCGGCCGCTCCATTGATACGTACCGCGATGCGACAGGACGTACGCCGCTGCTTGCGCTCTACGCGTTTGCTGCGGAGTCCAAAGCAGAGGCTCAACGTCATGTTGGTCCATTGCGTATTTTCAAACTGCGGCTCGCCACCGGGCAGAGCGTGAATCTTCCCAGCCCCGAGGCCGCAGCGGAGTTCGCGCGGCAAACCGGCGTGAGCGACTACCGCCTCGACGAACTGCATCCGCACGTCGTTACCGGTACCGCAGACGACGTGCATCAGGAACTCGACGCATTGCACGAGCGCTTCGGCATCGAGGAATTCGTGATCGACACCCCTGTAGCGGACTATGCGCTGCGACTCGCTTCGTTCGAAGCACTATCCCCTGTAGAACAGGCCGCGCGCGTCTGACCGCGCCTACATTCACGCTCATTTTCGTTTACCGGATCCAATCATGACCCAGCGAAATCTCACTTTCGGCATCATGCTGCATGGCGCAGGCGGCCATATGAATTCCTGGAAGCATCCGGCTGGCCCCGCCGATGCCAGCGTCAACCTCGATTTCATCACGGGTATCGCGCAGAAGGCGGAGGCCAACGGCGTTGCATTTGCTTTCGTAGCCGATGGCCTTTATATCAACGAGAAGTCGATTCCCCATTTCCTGAACCGTTTCGAGCCGATTTCGATCCTGTCGGCGCTGGCGACCGCCACCTCGAAGATCGGTTTGGCGGGCACGCTCTCGACTTCGTACAGCCATCCGTTTACGGTAGCACGGCAGTTCGCTTCGCTTGACCTGATTAGCGGCGGACGCGCGGGATGGAACGTCGTGACCTCGCCGCTCGAAGGCTCCGCGAAGAACTATGGCGGCGAGCATCCCGATCACGAACTGCGTTATCAGATCGCCGACGAATATCTGGAGGCGGTGCAGGGACTATGGGACAGTTGGGATGACGATGCATTCGTGCGCGACCGCGAGAGCGGACGTTTCTTCGATCGCGAGAAGTTGCATACGCTCAACCATAAGGGCCGTTTCTTCGAGGTGGCGGGCCCGATCAATATCCAGCGTTCACCTCAGGGACAGCCGGTGATTTTCCAGGCAGGCTCATCGGATTCCGGCATTGCGCTTGCCGGCAAGTATGCGGATGCGGTGTTTACCCATTCGCCATCGCTCGAAGAAACGCGGGCGTTCGCCGAGAGCGTGAGGCAGAGCGCAGTCGATCACGGGCGCGCGGCGAGCGATGTCAAGATATTCCCGGGCATTGGGCCGATCGTCGGCGCGAGCGCAGAGGAGGCGGAAGCGAAGTACCGCGTGATCCGCGACCTGATCTCGATAGAGGAGGCGCTCGCCTATCTGGGCCGTTTCTTCGAACACCACGACTTCACGCAATACCCGCTTGACGAGCCGTTCCCCGAACTCGGTGACCTCGGCAAAAACAGCTTCCGTTCGACCACCGACCGCATCAAGGCCGAGGCGAAGAAGAATGGCTCGACCTTGCGCGAGGTCGCATTGGAAGTGACGACACCGAAGCCTCAATTCATCGGCACAGGCGAGCAGATCGCGGACGAACTGATTCGCTGGTTCGACGCCGGTGCGTCCGATGGTTTCATCCTGGGTTTCCCGGTGCAGGCCGAGGGTTTCGACGACTTTGTGCGCTACGTGATCCCGGCGCTGGAGGCGCGCGGCCGCTATAGCCGCACGCTCGCCGGCCAAACGCTGCGTGATCATCTTGGGTTGCCGCGACGCGAAAGCCGCTACGCTGCCGCGGAAACGGCATGACTGACGTAGCGCGAGGCAGGAGAGCAGAATCATGAGCGACACCACCCAGCGGTTTCCCGGCACGGCTCACGCAGGCCACGCAAGCGACGACGCAGCAGGTCCCGAATACGCGCACTATCGGATCGTTCCCGCAAGGCACCATGCGCGCACGGCAGGAACCGTGCTGGCGATCGCGCTGATCGCGATCGTGGCGAATTCGGTACTCGGCAATCCGCGTTGGGGCTGGGGCGTCTTCGCGCAGTGGTTTTTTGCTGGGCCCGTGCTCGAGGGGCTAGGGCGTACGCTGGTGCTGACGGGGCTCGGCGCGTTGTTCGGCTTCACGCTCGCGGTACCGCTTGCACTGGCGAGAGTATCGCGTTCGCCGTTACTGGCCGGCTGTGCGTGGGCGTTTATCTGGCTATTCCGTTCGATCCCGCCGATCGTGCTGTTGCTACTGTTAAACAACCTTGGCTATCTGTACGAGACGATCTGGATCGGGGTTCCGTTTACGCATATTGCACTACTGAATGAATCGACCACCGATCTGATCAGTCCGTTTTTCGCGGCCGTGCTTGGACTCACGCTGAACCACGCGGCGTTTTCGGCCGAGGCTATCCGTGGTGGGATTCTCTCCGTCGACCACGGGCAGCGTGAGGCCGGTGCGGCGCTGGGTCTGCCGGGTGGCCGCCAGGTGCGTCGTATCGTGTTGCCACAGGCGATGCGCGCCATTCTGCCGACAGCGTTCAACGATGTAATCGGTCTCGCGAAAGGCACCTCCGTCGTCTACATCCTCGCGATGCCGGATCTGTTCTATACGGTGCAGATCATTTATCACCGCAATCTGGAAGTCATTCCGCTGCTGATGGTCGCGACGATCTGGTATCTGATCATCCTCACGGTGTTGTCGGCGATTCAGGTTCACATCGAACGGTACTATGCCCGCGGTGCGACGCGCGAGCAGGTGGCGTTGTCGCCGTTGACTGCATTGTTCGGCCGGTGGCGTAATGCGCGCGCTGCACCTGGTGAAAGCGCAGGCGAGCTTGGGAGCCGATCTGGCGTGGGGGCAGAAACCAGCAGCGAATCCAGCAGCGAAGCGGGCAAAGTCGGCTGGGCGCAGCGACGGATCGGCGGCAAGGTGGGCATCCATAACGTCTCGAAGAGCTTCGGCACCCTAAAGGTTCTCGATAACATTTCGCTGGCGTTTCCTTCGGGCAGCGTCACCGTGATTCTCGGTCAGTCGGGCTCGGGCAAGTCGACGCTGCTGCGCTCGATCAACCACCTCGAACGCGTGGACGATGGCTTCATTGATATCGACGGCGAGCTGATCGGCTATCGCCGCGACGGACGCACGCTCTACGAGCTCAAGGAGAAGGACATCCTGCAGCGGCGACGCGCGGATGTCGGCATGGTGTTTCAGAGCTTCAACCTGTTTCCGCACCTGAGCGTGCTCGACAACGTCATCGAGGCGCCGCTGGCCTCAGGTGTGCCGCGCGCGCAGGCCCAGGCTGAGGCGCGCACACTGCTCGCGCGCGTAGGACTCGGCGACAAGGCCGATGCATGGCCGCGCCAGCTATCGGGCGGTCAGCAACAACGTGTGGCGATTGCGCGTGCGCTTGCACTGAAACCGAAAGTACTACTGTTTGACGAGCCGACGTCCGCACTCGATCCGGAGCTGGTCAACGAGGTACTTGACGTGATCCGCCAGCTTGCACGTTCGGGCACGACGCTGATCATTGTCACGCATGAAATCGGTTTCGCGCGCGAGGTCGCCGACACGATCGTATTCATGGACGGTGGACGCATAGTCGAAGCGGGGCCGCCGTCGCGCGTGCTTGGCGATCCGGCGCAGGCTCGCACGCGTGAATTCCTCTCGAAGGTGCTGTGAGCGTATGCGACGAATGAAACACAACGGCTTAGGATCCCTGATGACCGGCCGACGGACGTTCATGATGGAGATGGCCGCGCTGGCTGCGTTGCCGTTTGCATGGTCTGCCGAACCAGCGTATGCGGCAACACAGGTTTACGACTTCAGCCCGGAGCAGAAAGAGCGTATCCGCGCGCCCAGGGATCTGGACGCGCAGCGCCTGCTCGCAGGCTATCGCTTCGTGACGCCAGGCGTGCTCACGGTGGCGATAGCGCCGTTCGATCCGCCCATCGCGACGTACGCGACCGACGCCCGTAGCATCGTGGGCTCCGATCCCGATTACGCGCAGCTCGTCGCCGATGCGCTCGGCCTGCGTCTGCTGCTGGTGCCTGTCGCGTGGCCCGACTGGCCGCTGGGTCTCGCGTCAGGTAAATACGACGCGGTGATCTCGAACGTCGGCGTCACCGAGAAACGCAAGCAGAAGTTCGACTTTACGACGTACAGGCTGGGTCTGCATGGGTTCTATGTGAAGTCGGACAGCGCCATCAGGTCGATCCGCGAACCGAAGGATATCGCGGGGCTGCGCATCATCACCAGTTCCGGGACGATCCAGGAGCGGATCCTGCTCGAATGGAATCAGAGGAACACCGCACATGGGCTGAAAGAGGCGAGCCTGCAGTACTACGACGACAGCGCCGCTAACCGGCTGGCGCTGCTGTCGGGCCGCGCCGATGCCATCTTCAATCCAGATCCGACGCTCGCCTATGAGGCCGCGACGCAAGGACAGATCCGCCAGGTAGGCACGGTCAACGCGGGCTGGCCGAACAACGCGGACGTCGCGATCGCGAGCCGCAAGGGCAGTGGCATCGCGCCGGCGCTGACGGCGGCGACCAATGGGCTGATCCGCGGCGGCCAGTATCGCGCGGCGCTCGCGCGCTGGGGCCTGCAAACAGAGGCCGTCGAGCACTCGGAGACCAATCCTGCCGGCTTTCCGGATGCGTGATCGAAGGCGCTTACGAGCCAGAACAACCAGAGAGGGCATTTATGTGTGCGGTCCGCATTGATCACCTTGCTTTCCTCACGCCGGGCAACTATGCCGACGATGCGCCGCTCGCCGGTTTCGAGCGGACGCTTGAACTGTTTGGCGTCGGCGAGGCGCTTGGCTACGACAGCGCGTGGGTGCGTCAGCGCCACCTGGAACGAGCGGTCTCCTCGTCGGCGACGTTCCTCGCGGCTGCCAGCCAGCGTACGACGCGGATCGGCCTCGGCACCGCGGTCATCCAGATGGGCTACGAGAATCCATTTCGTCTTGCCGAGGACCTTGCCACCGTCGATGTGCTGTCGCGCGGCCGCCTCAACATCGGGCTCAGCGCAGGTGCCCCGGCGCACGGCATCCTGCTCGGTGAACGGCTTTTCGATGCGAATCCCGAACTGATCGACTTCTCACATGCGCGAGTCGAGCGTCTGCGCCACAATCTCGCCGGTGAATGGCTCGGCGCGGAAGACACCTTCATCGAATCGGCGGCGGGCCGCGTGCGGCCTCGTGTGACGCCCTATGCGGCGGGTCTCACCGAGCGGCTCTGGTATGGCGGCGGTTCGCGACGCTCGATCGAATGGGCCGGCCGCAATGGCTTCAATCTGCTGATCGGCAACATCACAACCGGTGAGGGAACCGACGATTACCGCCAAGCGCAGCTACGCCAGCTCGAACTGTTCCACTCGCACTGGCGCGAAGCGCGCTCGCCGCGTATCGCGCTGGGCCGCGTGATCGTGCCGACCGATGGCGCCGATGCCAGGACGCGGCAACGATATCGAGAGTTCGCCGAGGGACGCCACGCACGTACTTTGACTGCGCATGGCGAGCGCCGTACCTTGTTTGCGCCCGATCTGGTTGGTACTGCAGACGAGATCGTCGCGCGCCTGCTTGAAGATCCGGTCGTTGGACAGGTTCGCGAACTGCGCCTCGAACTGCCCTACGACCTTCCGTTTGACAACTATCAGCAGATCCTCGAGGACTTCGTGATACGCATCGCACCTGAACTGGGCTGGCGGCCCGAGGCCGCACGAGAACCTGTCGCGGCGTAGCAGCCACACATATTGCCGTATCGATTGATTGACCTTATGACACAAGCCGAAGCCACATCCGTTTCCACTGTTCCGACACAGATTCACACCGTGCCCGACGACCGCCTCATTTATGTTTTGGGGAACGACCCGTTGGCGCGTCCTCTTTTTGAAGAGCTCGCCTACGAATACAGCAGTCGTTACGCGGGCCTGATCGACACCGACGAGATCGCGAGAGAGATGCGGCGCTATCCGGTGGAGGCTTTCGCGCCGCCGCACGGTGCGTTCCTGCTTTTGCTGCGAGACGGGCAGGCCATAGCGGGTGGCGCGTTCATGCGCCATGCCGACCCGGGCACTACCGAGTTCAAACGCATCTGGGCGAGCCGCAAGCATCGGCGTCAGGGTCTCGCACGGCGCATTCTCATCGAACTGGAGGCGCATGCGGTTCGTCTGGGTTATACGCGCGTGTTCCTCAGTACCGGACCGCGTCAGCCAGAGGCCATTGCCCTGTATCAGACCAATGGCTATACCTTGATGTCCGCACACGACTTCGGTGAGGACCAGCCGCCGGGATATCTGTTCGAGAAGTACCTGTAGCGTTTTCTACCCAACCTATCAATGATCAACCGTTCCTTGAAAAAATCAGCGCTTGCTGTGCGGCGCGTTGCGCTTGCGTCCATATCCCTCTGCGTCGCATCGTTCAGCCTGTTGACGGCTACACTGCCGGTTGCCACGCCGGCGTATGCAGCCAGCGGCAAGACCCTGGTGTTCTGCACTGAGGGCAGTCCGGCCGGGTTCGACCCGGGTCAGCACACAACCGGTACCGATTTCGACGCCAGCAGCAGCGCGGTCTACAACGAACTGGTGGAATTTCGCCCCGGCACGCTCGACCTCGAGCCAGCGCTCGCGACGAGCTGGGAGGTGTCCGAAGATCAGCGGACGTACACGTTTCATCTGCGGCATGGTGTGAAGTTTCATACGACGGCGTGGTTCAAGCCCACTCGCGATTTCGACGCGGATGACGTGCTGTTCACTTTCAACCGCATGCTCAATCCCGACGATCCGTTTCGCCGGGCTTATCCGACGAGTTTCCCGTATTTCAGCGATCTGGGCTTCGACAAGAACCTCGAGCGGATCGACAAAGTGGACGACTACACGGTGCGCTTCCAGCTAAAACAGCCGGACGTGATCTTCGTGCGCAATGTCGCGATGAGCTTTGCATCGATCCTGTCCGCGCAATACGCAGCACAACTGAGCGCTGCGCATCGCGAGGCCGATATCAACCAGTTGCCGGTCGGCACTGGTCCGTTCGTGTTCCGTTCCTATCAGAAGGATGCCCTGATCCGTTACGACGCCAATCCCGACTATTGGCGCCCGGAAGACGTGAAACTCGCGCACCTGATCTTTGCCATTACGCCCGACCCAGGTGTGCGGGCCCAGAAGCTCGCGAGCGGCGAATGCCAGGTGTCGGTGTACCCACGTCCCGCGGATCTGGAGGTGATCAAACGCAACCCCGACCTGACCTTGATTACAGGCGTGGGCTTCAATGTAGGCTTTGTTGCGTACAACACGCAGCACACGCCGCTGGACCGCGTCGAAGTGCGGCGCGCGCTCGATATGGCGATCGATAAGCCCGCCATTATCAAGGCCGTTTTCGCAGGCAACGCGACCATCGCGACCAATCCGATGCCGCCGTCCCAATGGTCGTACGACAAACAGTTAAAGGATGCGCCGTACGATCCCGCGAAGGCGAAGACATTGCTGGCGCAGGCGGGCTTCCCGAACGGTTTCGACATCTCGCTGTGGGCGATGCCGGTGCAGCGTCCCTACAACCCGAATGCGCAGTTGATGGCGCAACTCATCCAGCAGGATTGGGCGAACATCGGCGTGCGCGCCAGAATCGTCAGCTACGAGTGGGGTGAATACAATCGCCGCGCGAAGCAGGGCGGTGAGCACGACGCGATCCTCTACGGCTGGTCGGGCGACAATGGCGACCCCGACAACTGGCTCGGCACCTTGCTCGGTTGCGATGCGGTGCATGGCAGCAACGTGTCGAAGTGGTGCGATCCCAGCTTCGATGCCTTGATCGTCAAGGCACGCTCGAGCTCCGACACCGCAGTACGCACGACGCTTTATGAGCAGGCCCAGGTAATCTTCAAGCAGCAGGTGCCTTATACGCCGATCGCACATTCGATCGTGTCGTTGCCTGCATCGAAGCGCGTGAAAGGGCTCGTATTTTCGCCGCTCGGAAGTCACCGGTTCGACGGCGTCTGGCTGGAGTAAACGACATGAGCCAGTTTGAGGAGTTGACCGACAGCGAATGGGCCCTGATCGAGGGATTGTTCTGCAACGAAGTGGCGCCGCCCGAGCGCTCAGGAAGACGGCGAGTGGAGCCGCGCACCGTGGTCAATGCGGTGCTGTGGGGACTGTCGACCGGGCATGGCTGGTCCAGGTTGCCCGGCCGGTATCCATCACGCCCGACCTGCGTGCGTCGCTTTGACGAGTGGCAGGCCGACGGCACGCTTGCCGAAATCGTCAGACGGCTCAATGCCGGCGGCCGGACAGTGTCGCCGCGTGGTGCAATTGGCGATGCGTTCAAACATCGTGCCGCGAACCCGGATCACGCTCGTCTGAAACGTCTGTCGTGGAGCAGTCCGCAAACGTGGCGCGCGCCGGTCGACGTGATCTGAAACTAGATTTGCGCGTGCCACGCAAGAATCGAGCGGCGGTATCCCGAGGGAAGCGGCTCCGGCAATGCATCCACGTCGAATGTCCCCACCTGCAAATGCTCTTCGCTGATCGAAGGCGAGAACGTCCCGTCGATCCGGCATCCATACGTCACGATAAATACAAAGCGCTCGGGGATCACTTCGAACAGGTAGCTATCGAGAATCCTGCAGGGCGTGACGGTTGCCGCCAGCTCTTCTTCGAACTCCCGGGCAACGGCCTGCTCGGGAGTTTCGCCCACTTCAAGCCGGCCGCCGGGCAGCTCCCACTCCTGCCGCTCGTTCAGCAGCAGGATGACCTGGCCGGGCGCGCTGAATGCCACGCCTTTAACTGATACCGGAAAGCGGTCGTTGTTCATCTGCGGTATGCCATGTCGCGCGGCGGCGCGTTCGTTGACCGGCCAGCGCCGGCGATTCACGGAATTGACGAAATACAGTCTTCGATTAATCCGGATCTGTCGATCACAATTTCGTAATAAACCAGGCTAAAACGCGCCTTAAAAAGAGCGGGCCGCTGACCCCTATCCGGTTGCCTTTGCGAGTGCACGCAGCTTGTGCGTGCGACGCAGGTGAATCAAGGCCCAGCCGGTTCGCACAACCGAAATAATACAAAATGCTTTCGATGAACTTCCGATTACCTGTGATTTCAGCCAATCGTCCGCTTCAAGTCCGTATCTTTCAGTGCGTTTATAAAACGTTCATATTCGAATGCTCCAATGCGTCGGCGTAATCGAGCTGATAACACGCTGTACTCCTTTAACAAAGCGGCTTCCTATCCCCAAACGATGGATCCGTCGCAGAATATCCGGAGCGCCCCATATGTTACGTAGAAAACCCCTGTTGCCGATTTCGTTGGCGGTGACGATGCTGACGCTGGCAGCTTGCGGCAGCAGCAGCCACAACACGCCAGCGCCGTCGGCAGAGGATGCACTGACTACCGCGACGCCGATCAAGCACGTCGTCGTGATCTTCGGTGAGAACGAATCCTTCGACCACTACTTCGGCACTTACCCGAACGCAACGAACCCCTCGGGCGAACCGACGTTCACCGCGGCAGCCGGCACGCCGACGGTCAACGGTCTGACGACGGCGCTACTCACTGCGAATCCGACGGTCTCCAACACGGCGAACCCGGCTGGCACCAATATCAATCCGTTCCGCCTCGACCGTACCCAGGCCGGCACGGAAGGTCAGAACCACGGCTACACGGCGGAACAGCTCGCTTCCGACAACGGCAAGATGGACCTGTTCCCGCTCAACACGGGTAACAACGCGACGGGCACGACTGGCGAGTTCGGCACGCTCGGCCTCGTGATGGGTTACTTCGACGGCAACACCGTGACGGCTCTGTGGAACTACGCTCAGAACTTCGCGATGAGCGACAACATGTACACGGACACGTACGGTCCTTCGACGCCGGGCGCGATCGCCGTGGTGTCGGGCCAGCACAATGGTGCCGTGGTTACGAAAAACGGCGCGGTGGTAGCGGCCAGCGCGTCGGCCAATCCGTCGTCCAACGTGGTCTATGACCTGCAGGGCGGCTGGACGCTGATCGGTGACCTGGATCCGACTGGCGATGCCTGTACAGTTGCGGCCGATTCGGCTTCGACGGCGACGGCAACGATGACCTCGAAGAACATTGGCGATCTGTTGAATTCGGCCAACATCACCTGGGGCGGCTTCATGGGCGGGTTCAACCTGACCACGGTCAACCCGAACGGTACGACGGGCTGCAAGCGGACGACCTTCTCGAGCGTGTTAGGCGCGAACGAAGCCGATTACGTTCAGCATCATGCGTGGTTCCAGTACTACGCGAGCACGCAGAACTTGGCGCACACGCGTCCGAGTTCGGTTTCGGTGATCGGTCATACCGATCCGCTGGATAGCACGGCGACGCCGGTGCACCACCAGTACGACGTGGACGACTTCTTTGCCGCTGTGAACGCCGGCAACTATCCGTCGGTCAGCTTCCTGAAGGCACCTTCGATTGCCGATGCGCACCCGGGTAATTCCGATCCGCTCGACGAGCAGGCTTTCGTGACCAGCGTGGTGAACTTCCTCGAGCAGCAGCCGGACTGGAAGAACACCGCCGTTATCGTGACCTATGACGATTCGGACGGCTGGTACGACCACCAGTTCGCTACGCCGACGACCTCGTCGTTCGACAGCACCACGGTGGAAAGCGCCGGTAATAGCTCGGACAACGAACGTAGTGTGACGGGTGCCGACCAGATCGTCAGCGCCGGTGTATGTAACGCGACGGGCGCGGTGCAGGGCGTGGGTGTCAACGGTGGTGCAGTGAACGGCCGCTGCGGCCCGGGTACGCGCATTCCGTTGCTCGTGATCTCGCCGTATGCCAAGCCGAACTACGTCGACCATACGCTGATCACACAGGCATCGGTGGTGCGCTTCATCGAAGACAACTGGTTGAATGGTACGCGTATCGGCCAGGGTTCGAACGATGCCAGCGCAGGCAGCATCATGAGCCTGTTCAACTTCTCGACGACGACGCCGAATCCGACGCTGTTCCTCGATCAGAACCTGGGTACGAAGGTTGCCACGCCGCCGGCGGCCGCATCCTCAGTGGCACCGGCAGTCTAAGCAGCATCAGCCGGCACGCTTCATAGCCGGTTCACGTCCCGGTAGCTCACGCTACCGGGACGAGTGTTTTTGGAGAGGCCCGGCTTAGGCCGGGCCCTATGCGTTTTTGATACCTCTGCGTTTCTCACTACATTCACATGTCTACGAGTCCACAGCCCACTTCGCCATCAGCCGGATCAACCATTGCCCCCCAGCCACCCGGACAAAGCAGGCCACGCGGCCGCGGGCCCCTGTTGGCAGGATGTGTGGTCGTGCTGCTAGCCGTCGCGGGCCTGGTCGGCTACGCGTTCGCCTACCCCGAGCAGATGCCCGACACCGTAGGTGAATTCGTGGGAGGTATCACCGGCGCGAACCCGCATCCGGTGCAACTGGTTTTGCCGCCGTCTGCTCCTCTGAGTGCTGTCGCCCAACTGGGCCAGCAGATTTTCTACGACACGTCGTTGTCCGCGTCCGGCAAGCAGTCGTGTGCGTCGTGCCACAGCCCGGCGCATTCGTACGGACCGCCAAACGATCTGTCCGTGCAGCTGGGCGGTCCGCATCTGGACCGGCCGGGCTACCGTCCGCCGCCTTCGCTAGCCTACCTGTACCGTCAGGCGGTTTTCAGCATCGGGCCTGATGCGGCGGATGCCGAGGCGCCGCCCGATTTCGCTGCGCTTGCCTCGGCCGCGAAGGGCGTGCAGCGTGCGGACAAGGTCGCGGGCCTCGCGCCCGCTGCTCCGGCGATGGTGCCGCAGGGCGGCCTGTTCTGGGATGGCCGTGCCGATACGTTGCAAAAACAGGCCATCGGACCGCTGCTCGATCCGAACGAAATGGCCAATACAAACGTAGAAGACGTGGCTGCCAAACTTGCCAAGGCCCCTTACGTCAAAACGTTCGAGAAGCTTTTCGGTCCGCAGATCCTCAAGGATCCGCAACGCTTCACGGCAGAAGCCATGTTCGCAGTGGGCCGCTATCAGTTCGAGGAACCGTCGTTCCACGCGTTCACCAGCAAGTATGACTACTGGCTGCAAGGCAAGGCACGTCTGACGCAAACGGAACTGCGAGGCCTGCATCTGTTCAACGATCCGAAGAAGGCCAACTGCGCCGGCTGCCACCTGAGTGCGCCGACTGCGGACAACCTGCCGCCGCTTTTCACCGACACGCAATACGAAGCGCTTGCTGTACCGCGCAACCCTGAGCTGGCGCAGAACCGCGATCCGAAGGCTTTCGACATCGGCTTGTGCGGTCCGATCCGCAAGGATCTGGCGCAGCAAACGCAGTACTGCTCGATGTTCCTCACGCCGACGCTACGCAATAGTGCAGCGCGGCACATCTACTTTCACAACGGTGTCTATCACGACCTGAAGCACGTGATGGACTTCTACAACCTGCGCAATACCAATCCCGAGAAGATTTACTCGCACGATGCGTCGGGCAAGGTGGTGATGTTCGACGATGTGCCCAAGCAATACCAGCCCAACATCGACTTCGCCGACGCGCCGTTCGACGTCAAGCCGACCGATAAGCCTGCGATGACGGATCAGGATATCCAGGACATCATCGCGTTTATCGGCACGTTAAACGACGGCTACCACCCGAAGTGATGCGTTGTATTGTCGGGGGCATACTTGCACTATCGACGCCCCCTGCAAGGAAACCGTGTGGCAAACAACCCAGCAGCGCGGGCCGACGCGATCACCGTGTCGGCCATCCTGTCGCGCATTGAACAGCTTTATCCGACCTATGGCGCCGCGAGCCGGCGCATCGCGGATTTCATCCGCGAATACCCGCACGAAGTCGTGCATATGTCGGTCAGCGAAGTGGCCGAGCGCGTCGGCGCGAGCGAAGGCAGCGTGGTAGGTTTCTGCAAGACGCTCGGTGCAAAGGGTTTCCTGCAGCTGAAAATCGTGCTCGCGCAGGAAATCGTGCAGCCGGTGCAGCTGATTCACGAGGACGTGGCGCGCGGCGATAGCACGGCGGCCGTGGTTGCGAAGATCTTCAGTTCGAATGTCCAGGCATTGCACGAAACCGAAGCGACTCTCGACGTGCATGCGCTCGAGCAGGCCGTCATGGCGATTCGCAGTGCGAAGCGCGTCGAAATCTACGGTGTCGGCAGCTCGGCGCCGATCGCCGAGGACGCGCATTACCGGCTGCTGCGCATCGGTCTCGATGCGCGCGTCGCGGTCGACCCGCATATCCAGGCGGTGAGTGCGTCGCTATGCGATTCGAGTGTTGCCACGCTGACCATCTCGCATTCAGGCGCCACCCACGAGACGGTCGCCAGCACCCGGCTGGCGAAGGAAGCGGGCGCGCGCACGATCTGCATCACCAACTTCGGGCGCTCGCCCATCCACGCGTATTCCGACATCGTGCTCACGACCATGGCGCGCGAGACGCACTTTCGCACCGAGGCGATGGCAAGCCGGATCGCGCAACTCGCGATCGTCGACACGCTGATTGCCTGTCTCGCGCTAGCGGATTACGAGCGCTCCGTGGATACCATTCGCCACACCTTCGATGTCCTCTCGCTGAAGCGTTACTGACGGGAAGGGCGGTGGAAGCAAAATTGAATAATGTTCAAAAGTGGAAACATATTCGATAAATAAACTTCACTCGTCTGTCACGAAGGCCTCGTAACCTGAACAGGAGATCGGGCGCGGCAGCCTTTCCACCCAGCGTCGAGCACGACAGCGCTCCCGGTCCTGACTGCGCCCCGTAATCCGCCGGCAAGCCACGCTGGCCCAGAGTGCCGGGTGCTGCCCGTCCCTACTACGTCGAGACACGTGATGAGCGAAATCGAACAGAACGACGACACCCCGACCCCGTCCACCCAGCACAACGACTCCCGCCGCAACTTTCTGCGCCGCTCGGTGAACACCGCTGGCGCACTGGCGGCCACCACGATCCTGCCGGCATCGATTCGCAAGGCGCTTGCGATTCCGGCCAACTATGGTTCCGGCACGATCGAGGACATCAAGCATGTGGTGATCCTGATGCAGGAGAACCGCTCCTTCGATCACTACTTCGGCACGCTCAAGGGCGTGCGCGGTTTTGGCGATCGCTTCCCGGTCACGCTGCCGAACGGCCAGACGGTGTGGCAAGAGGCGTCGTCAGCGCCTGGTGCAAGCACGACCACCGTCATCCCGCCGTTTCACCTCAACACGGCGACGATGAACGCGATGGGTGTGGCCGATTGTCCGCACGACTATGGCACCGGGCAGGCGGCGTGGAGCCAGGGGCAATTTGGCCACTGGCCGTACTGGAAGTCGCAGTACTCGATGGGCTACTACGAGCGCGCCGATATTCCGTTTCACTTTGCGTTGGCCGAAGCCTTCACGCTGTGCGACGCGTATCACTGCCAGTTGACTGCGCCGACCGATCCGAACCGCATCGCGTTTTTCTCTGGCTCGAACTTCAATCCGCAGCTTGGCAGCAGCGGCGTCAATTCGACCGATGCCAACGCCGAAGCGACCAACGTGCGCTGCTCGGTCGGCGGCACGATTTCGGCCACGACCCCGCCGTATCAGTACACCTATGGCGGCACGGCATTCACGTGGCCGACGCTACCGGAACTGTTGCAGCAGGCCGGCGTGACCTGGAAGATCTATCAGGATCCGAACAACAACTGGGGCGGGCTGCTGCACGGCTGCCTCGCATTCGAAAGCTTCCGTACTGCACAGCCGGGCTCGACCATCTACAACAATGGCATGACCGGTAGCCCTGATTTTGTGACGTCGTTCGCGAACGACGTGAAGAGCGGCTCGCTGCCGCAGGTCTCGTGGATCCTGCCGACGCCGAACGTCTCCGAGCACCCGAGCTACTTCCCGAGCGACGGCGCGAATTTCATCTCGCAGGTGCTGGACGCGCTGACGGCCAATCCGGCCGTCTGGAGCCAGACCGCGTTCTTCATCACCTACGACGAGGAAGACGGCGTCTTCGATCACGCGCTGCGCCCCGCCGTGCCGTCTTACGACGCGAGCGGCAACGTCATGGGTGGCTCGACGCTGCCGCTAGCCGGTGAGTATTTTGCAACGACACCCGCACTGTATTCGACCTATCTGGAATCCGCCGACACGATCAGCGGTTCGGTGCGCCCGTGGGGCCTCGGTGGACGCGTACCGATGTTCGTCATCTCCCCGTGGAGCGCCGGCGGCTGGGTCAATTCGCAAGTGTTCTCGCACACGTCGATGGCGATGTTCCTGGAGAAGCGCTTCGGTATTACGGTATCGAGCGTGAGCCCGTGGAACCGCGCGATCACAGGCGATCTGACCGGCTGCTTCGACTTCCGGCGTCCGGACGCGAATGCTTCTACCTATTCGCGGCTGCCGAGCACCGCCAACACCGCGGCCTTCGACGCTGCGCAGCAGGCGCTGCCGGCGGTCACGCCGCCGAGCTCGCCCGAGCCGCTGTTCCAGGAACCCGGATTCCGGCCGTCGCGTGCGCTGCCCTATGAGTTGCACACCAACGCACGCGTGTCGCCGAACGGCACGATCGAGCTGTTGTTCAGCAATACCGGCAAGCAGGGCGCGGTATTCCATGTCTATGACCAGAACAATCTCAGTACGATCCCGCGGCGCTATACCGTCGAAGCCGGCAAGCAGTTGCACGACAGCGCATGGACCGCCAGCACGAGCGGCAACTACAACCTGTGGGTGTATGGGCCGAACGGCTTCGTGCGCCAGTTCAGCGGCAACGCGCTCACGGGCGCACAGGTGGAAATCGAGGTTGGCTACGAGGCGCTGACCGGCGCGGTGTCGGCGACTTTTACCAACAACGGTTCGAAAGACGTGCAGGTGACGCTGGCGGCCAATGCCTATGCGAGCGCGTTCCTGCGTCCGCAGACGCTATTCGTGCCGCCCCGCCGGTCGACCGTGCAGCGTTGGGAAATGGCGGCACTCGGCGGCTGGTACGACTTCACGGCCACCGCGAGCGGTTTCACGCGGCGCTTCGCGGGCCGCGTCGAAACCGGCCGGCCGAGCATCAGCGATCCGGCGATGGGCAGCGGTCTCGCTCACCAGAGCGCCGCCGCAGGCACTAGCGATCCGGCGCTGGGTGCCATGTCCGATCGTGAACTAGCGTAGCCGTAGTAAAGACGAAGGCCACCGGTGTGCTGTGAGGCACACTGGTGGTCGCCTTTTACGCTGGATTGCCCTGCGTTCAACTAGGTCGGCGAGGCGCTGTTCGAGGTTTGTTTTTGCCTTGAGCTGCGGCTCGCTTTCTGGCTACGCGCGCGCTCGGCCACGCCAGCATGGCGAGGTCGATCATACGGTCCAGGGTGTCTGCATTTGCGCCCGCCTGAGGCAGGTTAAGCACTGCCTGGGAAACACCGAGAAAGTGCCAGGCCAGGGCATCGACATCCGCGTCGGCTTGCAATTCGCCATTCGCGATCGCTTCGCGCAACAGATTCGCCAACATCTCGCGCTGCGCGTTCATCCCGACGACGGCTGCCTGTTGTCCTGCTTCGGACAGGTCGACGAGTTCGGCACAACTCCTCGCCAGCAGGCAGCCCGGAGGGCGTTGCCGGACACCCGGCAGAAGTCCACGCAGCAATGCTTCGAGGCGAGCGCGTCCTGTGCTGCCCTCGGTCGAATTCATCCTCCTTAGCACCCGGTCTGTGTAGGTCGCAAGTACCACCTGGAACAGGCCGTCCTTGTCCTGGAAGCGTTGATAAAGGCTCGATCGGGACAGACCCGTGGCTTCCGAAAGATCATTGATCGACGCAGCCGCATAGCCGTGGCGCCAGAAAACTTCCAGTGCCGCGTCGATGACTGCGGCTTCGTCATATTGCGGTTTTCCGCTCACTCGGTCCTCGTTGACAAAACAGGTTGACAATCAGGAACGATCATTCCATTATGGGAACGATCGTTCCATGATATTTGGATCGTTCGTTCCATGATACCTCCAAAAGGCACCGATATGTCCAGTCATCCAGTCCCGAATACACAGAAGCCGCGGATCGCCATTGCCGGGGCCACAGGTCGCGTTGGTTTGGCGTTGAGCACGTTGCTCGCCGCCGATCCGGTTGAACTCGTGGCGCTCACGCGCCAGCCCGATGGCGCACGATTGCCTGCCGGTGCGACGGCGGTTGGTGTCGACTTTGAACGCCCGGACACCCTGCGGGAAGCGTTGCGTGGTGTCGACCGGTTGTTCATCTCGCAAGGCACCTCGGGCCGGCAGGTCGACAACGAGATTGCATTGATCGATGCCGCCGTTGCCGCGGGTGTCCGGCATATCGTCAAGCTGTCCGCCCTTGGGCCCGCCAGCCGACTGATCCCGTTTGCCTGGCACATGCAGATCGAGGCGCACCTGGCGCATCAACCGGTAGCGTCTACTGTTTTGCGCCCCAGTGCTTTTGCTTATCTTCTCAAGTATGCGGGCGCGGGTGTGGCCGCCGGTTCGTGGGGCGGCGCGGCAAAGGAAGGGCGTGCGAATTTCATCGATACGCGCGACATAGCCGACGTCGCGCGCGTTGCCCTGCTGGAAGATATCGAACCCGAATCGCAGCGGGCGTACCACATGACCGGTCCTCGGGCATGGACGATGGCGCAGGTTGCCGAGGAGTTGTCGCGCCTGCTCGATAGATCGGTTACCTACATTAATCGCACTCCTGCACAACAACGAGAGGTCTTGCTCGCCGCGGGGCATCCTCCTTTCGCGGTCGATCTGCTGCTGGGCCTTGATCAGATGTTCCGCGAGTCTGTGCTGGGAGAGACGACGTCGACGGTCGAGGAACTCACGGGAAAAGCGCCGCGATCGTTGACGGAGTGGTTGAAGGACAACATCGCTGTCTTTCAGCCTTGAGCTTTCGAGGCCAGCCGGAAAGGGTCGACAACCCACATTTCGCCAGCCCGGAGATGGTTTTCTGATAAAGCAAGCCACTCCGTCAGCGGCGTGAGGCTTATCCCCGGAGAGACGGATCCGCCGTAGGACTCCGAAACGAACTGCGCACCGTCCTCCGGGCCGCACACCACCTGAACGATGTGAGTGATTCCGCGCGAGCGGGGATGGTTGTTCGCCCACGCGGGCTCACCCATTTTCAGCCCAATCGTGGCGTATCGAGGGAAGGTGTCGGCTGTGATCTTGCTCGCCTCAAGAATGAACCCCGTGCGTGTCCCAATCTCCTCGATGATCCGATCCGACCAGGCATGCAACGCCAGCATGTCGTCTGCGCTGAACACTGCCCGGCCGGTCGCTTCGTTTTCCGCCTGCATGGCCTGCGTCAGGAGCAGGGTGGTCCATCCCGAGCAGTCAATGACCGGCGGACTCAGCGATAGCCCTTCGGATTTCACACCGCGCCGATATCCCACCCGACCTGTGTAGCGCTGCACTAGTCGCCACATGGTTTGCTCAGCCGCCTTGAATGCTATGGGTGAATTCATGGTATCTCGTCAGGATGAGAAGGCCGCGGCGAAAGCTCTCAACGTTCGCTGTTCTCCAGCGAGGTGAGAATCCGGTATGCGGCGGTGACTCGTTCATCAATCGGGAAGTTCTTGTTGGCGAGAATCACGATCCCCAGTCGCTTCTGCGGAATGAAGGCAATGTAGGCGCCAAAGCCGTTCGTCGAGCCGGTTTTGTTGATCCAGACATTGTTTTGTGGTTCTTGCGGTGGCTTTATTTCGGTAACCGGCGTTGCGCTAAAGATCATCGCCGGCGAGTTGCCGGACAGAAGCGACTCGAGCGTGACCGGGTACGGATACTGTTCCCAGATCAGATCCTGTGTCATGGGCCCTGCTTTGAAGTAGCCAATGTGCGTATTGGCAATCGCGTGTTGCAGTTTTTCGTTCACACGAATCAGATTCATGTTGGCTTCGACAAAGCGATTCATGTCCGCGGCGGTCGTCTTGACACCGTATGCCTCAGAAGACAGCACGCCTGGCGCCATCCTGATCGGCGCGCCATCTTTTGCGTAGCCCTGCGCGTAGTCGGGCATTTTCGCCGCAGGTACCTTGATGTAGGTGTCTTTCATGCCGAGCGCGGGAAACAGCTGACCTTGCATCAGCCCGTCAAAATCTTGCCCCATGCTTTTTGCCGCGATCAAACCGAGTGTTCCGATGCTGGGATTGGCGTAAGTCCGATGGGTACCAGGCGCGTAGGCCGGTTGCCACGCCTTGAAATACTGCATCAACTGTTCATTGTTGCTGATGTTGTCGGGCACCTGCAAGGGGAGGCCGCCGGGAGTGTGCGTGCCCAGATTGAGGAGCGTCACGTTGCCGAAGGGGCTGTTCTGCAGCGACGGCAGGAACCTGCTCGTCGGGTCAGACAGAGACAGATAGCCGCGAACCTGCGCGTACGACGCTAATGTCGCCGTCAACGTCTTGCTGACCGAACCGAGCTCGAACAAGGTTTCGTTCGTCACCGGTTTTCCTGTCTCCGTCGAGGCCACGCCATAGTTGAACACGTAGTGTTCATCGCCATCGACGATGCCGACCGCCATGCCGCGAATGCCGTTGTGCGCGATGACGGGCGCCATGGCGTGGTCGACCGCGGTTTTTATTCTGTCTTTCTGATCGTCCGCTGCGTGGCTGGCGGTCGCGATCGTGCATGCAATAGCGGTGATCGTCATGAGGCTTACGGCTCGTCGATTCATTTGCCTGGTCCTTGAGTGGGGCATGTTTTGACGACGGAGTATGACGCCTCTGCCGTTCATCGACTATCGAGCAAATCTTGCCTTAGGAAATAGAAAAACTTTCGGATGGGATGGTTGGCGTCCCCAACAATCCTCGGAAGAAGATGAGCCGATACGCCGTCGCGCGAAGGTCCTGTTAATCTTTCGTAAGCACATCGTATGCATGATTTTTGATCGGTACCTTGCATAAACAAATAGAGGCTGATACTGTCACGCCCAGTTGCAACAGGCGTTTTGGCCCGGCTCATGTATTATGCATAGCAAGGTTCCTTGTTATGCATTATTCCTCCGGACATAGATGAAAACGCAGTTGAAGAAAGGGGCGCTCGATATGTGCGTGCTGGCTGTTCTGGCCCGCGGGGATAGTTACGCCTATGAACTGGCATCGACGCTCTCGCTCGCGATGGAGGTGGGCGAGGGCACGATCTATCCGTTGATGCGGCGTCTGCAGGCCGAGGCGTGGGTGTCGACCTATACGGTCGAATCGGCCTCGGGACCGCCGCGCAAGTATTACTCGCTGACCGGCATCGGCCGTCGCCGGTTACTCGAAATGCGGGCGGAATGGCGCAGTTTTGTCGACGAGGTTCACGGCGTCCTGGGGCAGTAAGGCGGCGCGGTAGCGGAGAACGGTTAAAGGATCCTGGGTATCGGGATCCGGTCGTTTTTCATTAGTCAAAAAAAAGTAAAAGCGAGCAGGTGATATGGTTCTTTTCGCGTGTTCTGACAAGTACGGGCGGGTTTCGCTGCGCCCAGCTTCATGCCTCGCTGCGATGCTGCTCCTGTTGGCGCTCGGCGGCTGCGGCAAACATCAGGCCGGCGGCGCGGGCGACGCCGCATCTGTAACCGAAGTCGGCGTGCTGGTCATGACGCCGCAAAAGATCGTCGAACGGACCGAGTTGTCAGGACGCCTGTCTGCCCTCAATGTGGCCGACGTGCGTCCGCAGATTTCCGGCATCGTGCAAAAGCGTCTGTTTACCGAAGGCGCTGAGGTAACGGCTGGCCAGCCGCTCTATCAGATCGATCCGGCGATGTATCAGGCCACCTATGATCAGGCCCGAGGTGTACTCGCGAAGGCCGAAGCCACGTTGTCGGACGCGAAGGCGAAGTCGAGCCGCTTTGCGGAACTGGTCAAGATTAACGGCGTCAGCAAGCAGGATTACGACGACGCCATCGCCGTCGTCAACGAAGATCAGGCTGACGTGCTGGCTGATCGCGCGTCGCTCGAATCTGCGCGCATCAATCTCGGCTATACGCGCATCACGAGTCCGATCTCGGGACAGATCGGCGTGTCCAGCGTGACCGCCGGCGCCCTCGTCACCGCGGAGCAAACTACGGCGCTCGCCACGGTCCAGACCATCGACCGCATGTATCTCGACGTGACCCGTCCGAGCGTCGACTGGTTAAGACTCCGAAAGGAGTTCAACGCTGGCCGTCTGAAGCAGGCGGGTAACCAGGGCGCAACCGTGCACATCGTCATGGAGGACGGTTCCGACTATCCGCAGCCGGGCACGCTGGCCTTCTCGGACATCACCGTCGATCAGACTACCGGCTCGGTCATTCTGCGTGTGGTTGTGCCCAATCCGGAGCATGAACTGTTGCCCGGCATGTTCGTGCGGGCCGAGCTGGAAGAGGGCGTCGACGAGCAGGCGATGCTGGTTCCGCAACTGGCCGTCACGCGGACCGCGGACGGCCGGGCGACGGTGTGGGTGGCCGGTCACGATGGCAAGGCCTATGAGGCGCCCGTCCAGGCCGATACGGCCTACGGCGACCGGTGGATCGTTTCGCAGGGCCTGAAGGCCGGCGATCGGGTGGTGATTAGCGGAGCCAGCCAGCTTCAGGATGGCGCGCCGGTCAAGGTGACCGACACCCAGGCTTCCAACGCTCCCGCGGCTAGCAGTGCAGCCGTACACAGTTAAGCGGGGACGAAATGGCACGTTTTTTCATCGATAGGCCGGTACTGGCCTGGGTCATCGCGCTCGTCATCATGATCGCTGGCGTGCTGGCGCTGCGCACGATGCCGATCGAACAATATCCGTCGGTCGCTCCTCCCGTGATCCAGATCGTGGCGACCTATCCGGGCGCCTCGGCCGATACGGTGGCCGCCAACGTCACGCAGGTGATCGAGCAGAGTCTGAGCGGCATCGACCATCTGCTCTATATGTCGTCCACCAGCAGCAATGCGGGCCAGGCCACGATCTCACTGACGCTCGATCCAGGGGCCAACCCCGACATCGCGCAGATGCAGGTGCAAAACAAGGTAAGCCAGGTGTCCGCGTTGTTGCCGCTGGTGGTCGAGCAGCAGGGCATCAACATTTCCAAGGCAAGCAGCAGTTTCCTGATGGTGGTGTCGCTGTCTTCGCGAAGTGGACGGCTAAACTCGATCGAACTCGGCAATCTGCTGGCGAGTCAGTTGCAGGACCCTATCACCGAAATTAACGGCGTCGGCGGTGTGAACCTGTTCTCCCCGCAGCACGCGATGCGCATCTGGCTGAACCCGATCAAGCTGCATAGCTTCGGCTTGACGGCGAGCGATGTGACGACCGCCATCGCCAACCAGAACGTCGAGACCTCGGTTGGCGAACTGGGTGGGACGCCGGCGACCGCGTCCCAGGCGATCAACGCGACGATCACCGCATCCAGCCTGATGCGCACTGCTGACCAGTTCGGCGACATCCTGCTGCGCGTCAATAGCAGCGGCGCCAAGGTGCGGTTGAAGGACGTTGCCCGCGTCGAGGTTGGCGGCGACACCTACGACATCGTGTCCCGCATGGGCGGCAGGCCGGCCGCAGCGCTTGCCATCGAGCTGGCCACAGGCGCCAACGCGATGGCGGTGGCGACGGCCGTGCGCGCACGCGTGGACGAGCTGAAACCGCAACTACCCGCCGACGTCGACGTCGACTACCCGTTCGACACGACACCGTTCGTGAAGATCTCGATTGTGGACGTCATGAAGACCCTGATCGAATCGGTGGTCCTCGTGTTTCTCGTCATGCTGGTTTTCCTGCGCAGTGTGCGCACCACGCTGATTCCGGCCGTGGTGATTCCGATTGCGCTGCTTGGCACCTGTATCGTGCTTTGGGTCGCGGGCATGTCGCTCAACGTGCTCTCGATGTTCGCCGTGGTGCTGGCGATCGGCTTGCTGGTGGACGACGCCATCGTGGTGGTTGAGAACGTCGACCGGATGATGCGCGAGGAAGGTCTGGGGCCGCGCGAAGCCACACGCAAGGCCATGAAGCAGATCACCGGCGCACTGATTGGGATCACGACCGTGCTGACCGCGGTGTTCATTCCGATGGCCTTTTTCTCCGGGGCGACCGGAGGCATTTACCGTCAGTTCTCCGTCACGATCGTGGCGGCGATGGTGCTCTCGTTGCTGCTGGCGCTCACCTTGACGCCCGCCTTATGCGCCACGTTGCTCAAGCCGGTCAGCGCCGGCGATGCCGCTCACAGCGGACGGATTGCCCGCTTTATCGAGCATGGCATCGAACGTTACCGCGACTGGCTGGCTGCTTTTCTCGCGCGCCCGCTGCGCTTCCTGTTTCTTTTCGCCGTGATCGTCGCGGCGCTCGCCTGGCTCATGAGCGGGCTGCCCACATCCTATCTGCCCGACGAGGATCAAGGGGTCGTGGTGGTGCTGGTGTCGACGCCGGTCGGCACGCCGCTGTCCGTGACGGACCGCACGGTCAGGCTCGCTGAGGACTACTTTCTGCATCATGAACCCGGCACCGACAAGGTACTGGCGATCGATGGATTCAGCTTCAATGGACAAGGCCAGAACAATGCGATCCTGTTTGTCAGCCTGAAGGACTGGAGTCAGCGTGACGGCGCCGATCAGCAGGCGCATGCAATCCTGAACCGCGCAAATGCCCATTTCGCCTCTTTGCGCGACGCACAGGTATTTGCTGTGAACCTGCCGGCGATTCCTAGCCTCGGCAACCAGAGCGGCCTCGATTTCGAGGTCGAGGATCGGGCGGGGCTGGGACACGAGCGGCTGCTTCAGGCTCGCAACATGTTGATGGGTCTCGCCGCAAAAAATTCCGCACTGGCGATGACGCATCCGGCCGGACTGGATGACACGCCGCAGTTCCATGTCGATATCGATCGTGAGAAGGCCAGCGCGCTTGGTCTGTCGATCGCCGACATCAACAACACGCTCGAAATCGCCTTCGGTTCGTCCTACGTGAACAACTACATCGACACGGGGCGAATCCAGCGCGTGTTCGTGCAGGCTGATGCACCGTACCGGATGATGCCGGACAATATCGGGCAATGGTATGTGCGTACCGCCGCGGCGGACGGAGCTGTTTTGGTGTCCGGTTCCGGACCGAGCAATTTCGATGGCCAGATGGTGCCGTTTTCTGCCTTCTCGACCACCCGCTGGACTTTCGGGTCGCCGCAGATCGAGCGCTACAACCATATGCTGGCGATGGAAATGACCGCGCAGACAGGGCCGGGCGCAAGTACCGGCGACGCGATGAAGGCGATCGGGAAAATTGCCGCGCAACTACCCAAGGGGTTTTCCGTGGAATGGACCGGCCAATCCTATCAGGAGGTCCTGTCCAACTCGCAGTCGCTGTATCTCTACGGCATTTCGATCGTGATCGTGTTCCTGTGTCTGGCCGGCCTCTATGAAAGCTGGGGCATGCCATTCGCGGTCCTGCTGGTGGTGCCGCTCGGCGCATTGGGCGCAGTGCTTGCCGTGACGCTGCGGGGCATGCCCAACGATATTTACTTCAAGGTAGGACTGCTCACGACGATCGGCCTCGCCACCAAGAATGCAATTCTGATCATCGAATTCGCCAAGGAGCTGCACGAACAGGGCCGCGATCTGATGGATGCGGCACTCGAAGCGGCGCGCTTGCGGGTCAAGCCGATCCTGATGACCTCGATTGCATTCGTGTTCGGTGTATTGCCGCTGGTTTTCAGTGGCGGTGCCGGCGCCGAGAGCCGGCGCGCGATCGGCACGGCTGTGACGGGCGGCATGCTTGGCGCGACGCTGCTGGCAGTCTTTTACGTGCCGCTCTTCTTTATTCTGGTGCGCAAGGTATTCAAGGAGCGCAAGTTGCATCCCGACACGACGAACCCGGCGGAGACCGAGCAATGAAGCGGCATATTCTTGGCAGCGTGTTATGCGTCATCAGCCTGTGCTCCTGCACCCTGGAGCCTGACTACCTGCGCCCGCCTTCGCCAGTGGCGGCGGCCTGGACGGATGCGGCGGGCGTGGCGGCCAGTGCGTCAGCCTCCGGGGCCGGCGTGGCTGCGCAATCCCCTGCGCCTCTCGCAGCAGACGTGGATTGGCACACCTTCTTCCAGGATCCCGCGCTGCAGAATCTGATCGCGCTGGCGCTTGAAAACAATCGCGACATGCGGGTGGCTGCGCTGAAGGTGGCCCAATACGAGGCACAATACCGCATCGCTCGTTCGGCACTCCTGCCGACAATCGATGCAACAGGAGCGGTGGACAACTATCGCGAGATCGGCGTTACCACGAAAGAAAGTAGCGTGACGCTCGGCGAGACTTCCTGGGAGGTCGATTTCTTCGGGCGTTTGCGCAGCCTCAAGCATCAGGCGCTCGAACAATATCTGGCGACCGACGCCTCGCAGACCAGCACGCGCATCAGCCTGATTGCGACCGTCGCAACCGATTATTTTCAGTGGCTGACCGATCAATCGCTGCTCGAGGTGGCGACAGCAACAGCCGAAGCCGACCGGCAAACCTATCAGGTGAATCTGCAAAGCGAGCGGATCGGTACGGCCTCAATGCAGGATGTGCGGCAGGCTGAGTCCGAGTATGCAAGCGTGCGTTCGAGCCTGATCGCCGACCAGCGTGCAGTGGCGCAGGACTTCAACAATCTGGTGGCGGTGATCGGCTGCCCGATTCCCGACGGACTGCTTCACAGCGAAGCGCTGGAAGCCTCGCAGTTGCCGCCGGTGAGTGCCGGTGTGCCGTCCGACCTGCTGACCCGGCGCCCCGACATCGTCGAAGCGGAACATACGCTGAAGGCTGCTAACGCGAACGTAGGCGCGGCCCGCGCGGCTTTCTTTCCATCTATCCAGCTGACGACGGCGGCGGGGACGTCCAGCACCGCGCTGTCGGGCCTGTTCAAGGCAGCGACCGGCGCATGGACCTTCGCACCTACGGTGACGCTGCCCATCTTCGATTACGGGAACAATCGGGCCACGCTCGACGCGGCGAAGATAGAGACGCAGATCGAAGTCGCCAATTACGAAAAGGCGATTCAGACTGCCTTCAAGGAAGTGGCGAACGCGCTGGCCGGGCGCGCCACCTACGTGGACCAGGTGGCGGCGGATCGCGAGTACGTGGCGGCTTCGACGCACTACGACGATCTGGCGCAAGCCCGTTATCGCACGGGGACCGATAGTTTTCTGGTCCTGCTGGATGCCGAACGCACGTTGTATACGGCAAGGCAGCAACTGGTCAACGACCGCTTTGCAGAACTGAGCAATCTGATCACACTATACAAGGCCCTGGGTGGAGGTTGGAAGGCGTAGATACAGTTTCGGGACCAACCGCGCAAACGCAGGACGAGTGCTGCTACGCGAGCGACGCGCTGTTCACCGCAGGCTCCGCTCCCAGCCTGAAGATCGACACGACCTCGCGCAGTGTGCTGGATTGCGCCGACACCGACTGCGCGGCGGCCGAAGCTTCTTCAACCAGCGCAGCGTTCTGCTGCGTCACCTGGTCCATCTGAGCCACGGCGATATTGACCTGTTCGATACCGGCATCCTGCTCTAGCGATGCCGCCGTAATCTCTCCCATCAGGTCGGAGACGCGCTTGACCGCCTGGACGACTTCGTCCATGGTCGCGCCAGCTTCGTTGACGAGATTCGAACCGGCCTTCACACGCTCGACCGAGTGTGTAATGAGCTCCTTGATCTCCTTGGCAGCATGGGCACTTCGTTGTGCGAGGGTCCGCACTTCTGCAGCGACGACGGCAAAACCGCGCCCCTGGTCCCCCGCACGCGCCGCCTCGACCGATGCGTTGAGTGCGAGGATGTTGGTCTGAAAGGCGATACCCTCGATCACCGCGATGATATCGGTCACCCTGGCCGAGCTTTCCGATATCGTCTGCATCGTGCCGATTACGCGGCCCATGACGTCGCCACCACGCTGCGCGATATCGGACGCGTTTGCCGCGAGCGCGTTGCCTTGCCGGGCGCTTTCGGTGTTTTGCCGGACGGTGGAAGCCAGTTCCTCCATGCTTGCCGCGGTTTCCTCGAGCGACGCAGCCTGTTCTTCGGTCCGCTGGCTCAGATCGGCATTGCCCGCTGCGATTTGCGCAGCGCCCGTCGCGATGCTGTCACTGCCCGAACGCACCTGGCCTACCAGTTCAGCGAGTCTTTCGTTCATATGTTTGAGCGCTCGCAGTAGCTGGCTCGTTTCGTCCTTGCCGCTCACTTCGATTTGCGAGGTGAGATCGCCTTGCGCGACCGTCTGGGCAATCTTCACGGACGAGCCAATGGGAACCGTAATGGAGCGGGTAATGACGAACGCAATCACGAGGCTCAACAGGATCGCTATTCCGGTCAGCGCGCCGGTAAACAGCGAGGCGCTGTGGAAGGCGTCCGCAGCCTGCTCACTGGAGTCGCTTGCGCCCTGACTGTTCAGGGCAATATCCTGCGCGATGAGTGCGGTGACCTTGCTGAATGCGCTCGAAGACTCGCCCCCGGCGAATGAGCGGGCGTCGCTGAAATGTTCATCTCCGCTGTCGGAGAGCTCGTTTAACCGTTTGTCCAGCGCTAGGTAGGAGGTCCATGCTGCCTTGATCTGGTTCGAGAGTTGCAGCTCCTCGGCAGATCCGACCACCGCCTCGTACTGGGGCCACACCTGCGAAAGTTCTTTCAGCGCGGTGTCGTGTTTCGACCGCTGCGACTGACGCTCGGCGGAACTGGTGGCGATCAGATAACTCAGGGAAGCCTGGCGGACCTCGTCGGCGAGCGCCCGGATATCGCCCAGCCGCTGGACACTGGGAAGGAGATCGGTTGCGAGCTCCTGCGTGCCGTCGTAAATGCGGGAAGCCTGCGCGAGTCCAAGCGCGCCTACGAGGCATAGCAGGGCGAGCGTCGCGCCAAATCCGATTCCAAGGCGAACGCCGATCCTGAGGTGACCAATAGCCTTCACGATTTATCCTTTGCGTATGGGCAGCAACAGGCGTTGACTCCTTGTCCGGTCAGCGCGTGCAACCCGTATTGATCTCGAGACCCGCTTTCCTGTGGCGTGGCCTGCCCTTAGGCTTGCCCGGCTACCACCGTAAGTAGAACGGAGCAAATACAGCACCCATGCCTGCGGTTAATACAACACCTAGTACGTACCAGATACCCCAGAACGGCACGGACATCTCCGAGGAATAAAGGCAATACACCAGCGAACCCTGCGCGCCGGCGAGCAGCCCAGCGCCGGCGCCCGCAAGCGCGAGGCGGGTCGGGGCCAGCCCCTTCATGGCGTGCATCGCGGCTGCAAGCGGAGGCAAGGAGAGCAGAACGATATTGGCCGTGGTGACTCGCCATGTTGTGCCCAGCATCAGTTCCAGCCGATAGCCGCGCGGAGTCGCGAGCAGCATGAACGAAGCAACGAGCAGCACAGCAACGAAGGGTAGCGCAACCGCGAACCACGCCAGCTTGACGGGTACGCCGGGGTGTCCAAGACGCCCGGCGAGTTTCAACGCGGTGATGAGTATCGCGACCGGAAACGCGAGTCTTATCCAGAACATCGTCGTCAACAGCAATTGCGGCATGTCGCTGCGGATGCCGTAAATGACCACCAGCAAAGCCGTGCTGCCGGCAAGACCCACGCTCAGCGACCGGTTGAGCCGTTTCGAAACGGCGTCCGGATCGATCGTCGTCAGACGCTCGGTCAGCCTGAGTATCAGATCTGAAGTTCTCATGGTGTCCAATGGAGAACAGCCCAACGATTCGATGAAAACTTCGGGTCAGGGCCTGAACGACCTGTCACCCAGCAGATAGTCGATGGATATGCGGCCGGGTCCCCAGGCGGCGATGGCCAGTGCCATGGCCACCCACGTGAGATGGATCGGCCAGCCTTCCGGGACGGTCAGTTCGATGATGCATGTCATCAGTATCAGGCCGGCGGCGGCGAACCGGGTTCCGAAGCCCAGCACGAGCAATACCGGGAACGTTACCTCGCCGCAGCCCGACAGGAACGCAAAAACCGCAGGGGCGGGAAACGGATAGGGGCCGCCAGGGAGATGCAACTGGAACTCCTGCGTGAACAGGTCGATTGCCGTGTCGTTCAGTTGCAGGAAGCCGTGCCACTTAAGGATGCCTGACTTCCAGAAAGGAACGGCGAGCGCAATCCGAAGCACGAACTGCACGAGCCACGGTTGCGCGAGATGTTGTATGAACCTCTTCGCCATGACAATCGCGGATATCACCGCACCTGGAAATGGCGGTTTTGCCTGTTGGGTGTCGGACGTCATTTGGGTCAATCTCCATGTTGGACGGCGGAAAATACGCCCGCCGAGATCATCCCTGCCAGGTTGGCATGGAGATCGAAGGAAGGGGCTTCTTCAAACGCAGACGTGACTGCTTCGCCGAGTGACTCGCCCGCGAGAAGAGCGATCAGGAACGCGGCACCTCCCGCCGGCAGGCGGGAGACGATGACGTCGTATCCCGGCCGCGTCACGAGCGCATCTTCAGGTTCGCTCGAATGCACCGCAGAAATAGGACCTTCAGTGCGATTCATCGCGAAGATGGCGACAGCGGGATAGACCGAACGCACGATCTGCGCCGCGGGATGCGGCCTGAAACGCAACCCGGCCAACGCCGCGGGTTCGATATTGCCGAACGCCTCGGTAGCGAGTGCCGGCAGGTCGGCCGCGTGATAGGCATCAAGCCACGCGCGCTCGATGCGCGCCGTGTCTGCAAGCCACGGCATGTCACGGGCGTATTCGTACGATTCGATGAACGCAGGAAAGTCGCGCCCATACTCGAACAGTAGCGGCGAAGCGGGTGGCGTCGCGCGGATATGGAAACGGGCCATGGCCCTGAAGAAGTCGACGCCGGTAATTCTCTGCGCAGCGGGGTAGACGGCGGCCAGTGCATCGATAAGGCTGACCGTCACGTTGTTGCGATAGACGTTATAGCGCTTGACCACACGCTTCCCCGCTGCGGCGACCAGGCCTTCAGGCGCCGCGATCGCTGGGTCAATCAGTCCCGGTGCAAACTCTGCGGCGTACCGGAGCGAACGGTTTTCAGGCTGCATGGCTGAGCTCCTGCGCAGTAGCATGCGTACGGGGACGGCGGCCGCGCCCGTCGGGTCCGAGATGCGTCGTTCGGGTGAAATCGGTCATGGCCGCCTCCTGTCCTGTGCTGGCTTTTGCGGTCTGGAGGATCAGGACTTCAGCGGAGTCAGCGAGCCGTGGCCGCCACCGGGCACCTGGATATTCGTGCAGGTGCCGCCCTGAACGAACTTCCATGAGTTGCCCTGGAAATCCATCGCGGACGTACCCTGACAGGTGGTACCGGGACCGGCGGCGCAGTCGTTCTGACCTTTCAGGGCGACGCCGTAGCACTTTTCCTTGTGAGCGGCGACAGCGGCGCTAGCTTCCGCACTGGTGAGCGGTGCTGCATGGGCGGCCGAAGCGAGCAGGCTTGCGACGACGCCGGCGAGCAGGGTGGAGCTGACAGTGGCTTTGGCGGACATGGAAATTCTCCAGAAGTTGAAATAGAGGAGTACCCGTGCTGGATACGTCATCTAATTCGTGATCTGGAGGTGTCCGGTTACAGGGAAAATTTATTTTTTTGCATTCGGCGCTACGGCGCTACGGCGCTACGGTGCGACGAAAACAGGCGGCCCGATCAACGAGCCGGCAGAGCATTCCCGGTGCCGTTAGAGAAGACGGAAGTGCACCTGTCGGTCAGCCTGTATCGCCGCCCGCGACCGGCAGCACCGTACCGGTGATATAGCTCGCCTCGTCCGAAGCGAGAAACAGAATAGGCGCGACCTGTTCGTCGATGCTGCCGTAGCGCTTCAAAAAGGTCGAGTCGGTAACCTGCTTCACCGCATCGCCCATCCAGACTTTTTCCTGCTCGCTGTCGCCGGCCAGATTGCGAGGAACGCGCCGGGGAGGCGCGTCGGTCCCGCCAGGCGCAGTGGCGACGACGCGGATGTTGTGCTCCGCGTATTCCATTGCCAGCGACTGCGTCATCGCGTTGACACCACCCTTGGCCGCCGAATACGGCACGCGGCGGATACCCCGCGTGGCGTTCGATGAAACATTGACAATGGTTCCGCTACCGCGCGTAAGCAGGTGAGGCAGCACAGCATGGCAGGCGTACAGCGTCGGCATGAGCGAGCGGCGAATTTCCGCGTCAATCTGTGCGGGTTCGAACTCGGCGAACGGACGCATGCGAATCGCACCACCGACACCGTTGACCAGAATATCGATGCCGCCAAACTGCCGCGCCGCAAAAGCCATCGCAGATGCGGCGCCCTCATACGTTTCGAGGTCGGCAACGAATCCCGCCGTGTCAGCGCCGTTCGCTTCGGCGGCCACTTCGCAAACGAAGTCGGCGCGGTCGACGAACAGCACCTTGCCGCCCTCGGCGGCCGCACGAAGTGCCACAGCGCGACCAATGCCCTGGGCTGCGCCGGTGACCACCAGGACCTTGCCGGAAAATCGTTGCGTGCTCATGGGGTCCCCGGTGCTGCGTTCGGCGTGAACTTCTCGTAGTGGAAGCTGTTGGGCTTCAGCCCGTTGTCGTCGAAATACTTGCGGACTGCATCGACCATCGGCGGTGGCCCACACAGGTAGACGTCGACATCGCCATCGTTCAAGGCCTCTGCCGGGATGTGCTGCGTCACCCAGCCCTTGCGGGGATGGGCCGAGTCCGTGCTGGCCACGACGGTGCTGTAGGTGAAATTCGGCAACTTTTCCAGGTACGATTCAATGGCATCGACCTGCACCAGGTCGAGATCCCGCGTCGCGCCATAAATGAGGTGAACCTTCTGTTGCGTATCGGCGCGCGCCAGCACTTCCAGCATCGACAGAAACGGCGCCAGGCCCGTACCGCCGGCGAGGAACAACAACGGGCGCTGCACGGCACGCAGATAGAAACTGCCAAGCGGCCCGGTCAGCTCCACCTTGTTGCCTGGCTGTGCCGATTCGAGCCAGGTGCTCATCACGCCATTGGGGATCTTTTTGATCAGAAAACTGATTCTTGATTCACCGGGCGCCGACGAAAAGGAATACGAACGATGGAGGCCGCTGCCGGGAACATCGATATTGACGTACTGGCCCGGCAGAAATGCCGGTGCCGTTGCCTCCACCTCGAGTTCGAGAACGACGGCAGCATCGTTGTGCTGCTCGACCTTCGATACCGTCGCGGCGAACCGGCTCTGCCCGGTCTTGCAGGCATGGGACGACGCTGGCACCGCAATCACGCAGTCGCCTTGCGGCACCATCTGGCAGGTGAGGACGAGACCGCTGTTCTTCTCGTCGTCGCTCAGGGCGTCCTCGATATAATCGTCGCCCAGATCGTATTGGCCGCTTTCGGCGCGGCACTTGCAGGTGCCGCACACGCCATCGGAGCAATCCATCGGCAGGTTGATCCTCGCGCGAAAGGCCGCATCGAGCACCTTTTCGCCGGCATTGCATTCCACGAAACGGGTCACGCCGTCCTCGAAATTCAGGGCAATGTTGTAGCTGGACATGTTGTCTCCTTCATTTCCCACCCGTCCCGACATGCCAATCAAACGTGATAGATGTCGAGCACCTGGCGGATGTAGTCGTTTTTCAGCACGATTCTCTTGCTGGAAATCAGCAGGTCGTCATTGGCCTTTCGCAAGGTGACGAACATCGTGCCGAAAAAATGGTCGGTAGTTTTGTAGCGGTGATTGAGCGTGTTGAAGTTGTAGCGCACATCGACTTCATTGCCGCGTTCGGCCATCACTTCCACATTCGTCACGCTGTGGCTGGTGCGCGGTTCAGGCATCGATGCACCGCTGCGCTCGGTCTTGATGCGGAACACGCGGTCTTCAAGGCCACCCCGATCCGGGTAATACATCAGTGAGATCTGGCTCTCGTGGTCATCGGTAAGCTGGTCGTCGTCGTCCCATGCCGGCATCCAGTAGGAAACGTCCTCCGCGTAGCAGGCCAGCCACTCGTCCCACTGACGGTCATCGAGCAGACGCGCTTCACGGTACAGGGTGGCGCAGATTGTCTGGTAGTCGAAATTCATGTCAGCGCCTCCTCTTGCTCCTTCTTCAGTGCCTGGTTCATCGCTTGCACCCAGTATTCGTGCTGGCACACAAAGACCCCCTCGTCCTCACTACGCTCGCCTGAAACAAGCGGCTTGAGACCCATGCTCCGGGCATTCTCGTCCGGGCCGTCGACCCACAACGGCGCGCCGCGCGAAAGGTCGTTCCACAACGCAGCGGTCCCGGCATAACCGGCCTGGCACGCGCGAAATTCTTCGAGGTCATCTGCGGTGCCCATTCCCGTGACGTTGAAGAAGTCCTCGTACTGGCGGATCCGCGTAGCGCGTTCGGCAGCACTTTCACCCTTCGGCGCAAAACAGAAGATGGTGACTTCGGTCTTGTCCACGGCGAGCGGGCGCACTACGCGAATCTGCGTACTGAACTGGTCCATCAGAAACACGTTCGGATACAGGCACAGATTCCGGGTCTGGCCGACGATGAATTTCGCCTTCGCTTCACCGATGCGCGCCGCGATTTCTTCGCGATGCTGGTAGACGGGGCGCACTTCGGGATTCATCGTGTTGGTCCACAGCAGGATGTGGCCGTGTTCGAACCCGTACACGCCCGCTACCGATTTGCTCCAGCCGTTCGCATCCACTGCCTTGGTTCCATCGACCTTGCGCCGGTCCATCGTCGCGGCGTAGTTCCAGTGCACCGTGCTGACGTGGTAGCCGTCACAGCCGTTCTCCATTTGCATCTTCCAGTTACCGTCGTAGATGTACGAGGAGTTGCCGCGCAGTACTTCGAGTCCGTCTGGCGCCTGGTCGACGATCTGGTCGATGATGATCCTGGCCTCTCCGAGGTAGTCCTCCAGCGGCAAAACGTCCGCGTTAAGGCTGCCGAAAAGGAAGCCGCGATAGTTCTGAAAACGAGCGACTTTTTTCAGGTCATGCGAGCCATTGGTATTGAATTGCACCGGATATTCGGTGGTCTTCGCATCCTTCACCTTCAGCAGCTTGCCTGTATTGGAGAAACTCCAGCCGTGGAACGGACAGGTGAAGCTGCCTTTATTGCCATGCTTTCGTCTGCACAGCATCGCACCCTTGTGCGCGCAGGCGTTGATGACGGCGTGCAGTTCACCGCTCTTGTCGCGGGTGACAACCACGGGCTGACGGCCAATCCACGTGGTGTAGTAATCGTTGTGATTGGGAATCTGGCTTTCGTGCGCCAGGTACACCCAATTGTTCTCGAAGATGTGTTTCATCTCGAGCTCGAACAGATCGGCGTTGGTGAAGATGTCGCGCCGGCAACGGAATACGCCACTTCCTTTGTCCTCCTGAACAGCGGTGTGCAGCAGCTCATCCAGCTGTCTGGCTTTGTCAATGATGGCTGACATGTGTGCTCCTCTATGCGTGCTCCAGGCGAAGGACAATCTGGTTGTCCTTGCTCTGAATTTTTTTTGCCGGGTTAACCCTTGATGCAAGGTGACCCAGAATGCCTGAAAGGTATAATCGGGTTCCGAAACGCCCTGTAAATGCAGAATAATGGACGCCAAAAGGCACCGTCCAACACTGATTGGGTATCGGGCTATATCCTGGAGGTATAGAGATGGAGTTGCGACACCTTCGCTATTTCGTGGCCGTTGCCGAGGAGCGCAATTTCACGCGTGCGGCGCAGCGGCTGCATATCGCCCAGCCGCCATTGAGTCGTCAGATACAACAACTGGAAGAGATCCTTGGCGTGCAGCTATTCGAGCGCAACTCGCGTCCGCTGAAGCTGACGGAGACGGGCAAGTTCTTCTATTCCCACGCAGTGCAGGTGCTGGCTCAGACAGCCGAACTGGAATCCATGACGAGGCGCGTGGGCAACATCGAGCGCAGCCTTTCGGTCGGTTTTGTGGGTTCGACGTTGTATGGAATGCTGCCGAAAATCATCCGTCGCTTCCGCGACGAGAACACGACCGTCGAACTCAGTCTTCACGAGATGTCGACGATGGACCAGTTCAGAGCGCTGAAAGACGGCGTAATCGATATCGGATTTGGGCGTATCCGTCATGAGGATGCGAATATCCGCCGGGTGATTCTTCGTGAGGAGAAAATGATTGTGGCGCTGCCCGAGGGGCATCCACTTTCTCTCGTCAAGCCAGCCCTCGCGCTTGGAGATCTGGTCAACGAGACGCTGATTATTTTCCCCAAGGCGCCGCGACCCAGCTATGCAGACCAGGTGCTTTCGGCCTTCCACGACCGTGCGCTCAAGCCGCGCCGGATATACGAAGTACGGGAGCTACAAATTGCACTGGGTCTCGTAGCCGCGGGGGAAGGAATTGCTGTCGTTCCCAGCAGCGTATATGGCCTCAAGCGTGACGATGTGAGCTACAAGGAACTGGACGACCCCACGCTTGTATCACCAATCATAATGAGCATGCGTGCGCTGGACGAGTCGCGTGACATTCGGGAAATGCTCGAGCTTGTCTACCGGCTGTACGAGGAACAACAGATACCCCATGTACCGCGTACCGACTGGGGGCGGTAACGCGTACGAGAGGCACCGACGATTTTCAACCTCCATGGCAAGGCGCTTCCGCGAGTGACGTCTCGTGTTCGACGATGATTTGCCGGACGGTCATGGCCTGATCTCGCAACACGGGCCAGGCAGGAAGGTTGCTGTCCCATTCGATCAGCGTCGGCCTTGGTCCAGTACGCGATACGACATCCCTATACAGATTCCAGACGGGCTCAGAAATAGCGCGGTCGTGGCTATCTATCAGCAGCAGTTCGTTTTCGTCGTCGCGTTGCTCGCTATGTCCGGCCAGATGTATTTCGCCCACCCGATCAAACGGCAATTCGTCGAGATACGCCGCGGCTGAAAAGCCGTGATTGGTTGCCGAGACAAAAACGTTATTGATGTCCAGCAGCAAGCCGCAACCGGTGCGTTGAACGACGCTGCGGATGAAGTCGGTTTCGCTCATCGTCGAGGACGCGAAAGCGACATAGGTCGACGGATTCTCAAGAAGGATGGGGCGTTTGATCGCGTTCTGCACCTGCTCGATGTGTTCGCACACGTGCTCGAGCGTTTCTTTTGCGTACGGCAAAGGCAGCAGGTCGTTAAAAAACTGGCCGCCATGTGAGGACCATGCGAGGTGCTCCGACACCAGCGCGGGTTCGTAGCGTGCAACCAGATCGCGAAAGCGCGCGAGATGAGCCGCATCCAGCGCGCCAGGGCCGCCGATCGACATGCAGACACCGTGGATCGAGAGCGGATAGTGCTCGCGGATCGCAGCAAGCAGCCGATGCGGCGGACCGCCAGCCCCCATATAGTTTTCTGCGTGGACTTCGAAGAAGCCGTCTTTCAGTCCGTCCGCGAAAATATCGGCAAGATGTTCGTGCTTGAAACTGGTGCCGACAAGGTGCTGCGCGGCGGCCGGTGCATGGGGAGGACGGCCGCGCCCGTCGGGTCCGGGTTGCGTCGTTCGGGTGAAATCGGTCATGGCCGCCTCCTGTCCTGTTCTGGCTTTTGCGGTCGGGAGGATCAGGACTTCAGCGGAGTCAGCGAGCCGTGGCCGCCACCGGGCACCTGGATATTCGTGCAGGTGCCGCCCTGAACGAACTTCCAAGAGTTGCCCTGGAAATCCATCGCGGACGTACCCTGACAGGTGGTACCGGGACCGGCGGCGCAGTCGTTCTGACCTTTGAGCGCGACGCCGTAGCACTTTTCCTTGTGAGCGGCGACAGCGGCGCTAGCTTCCGCACTGGTGAGCGGTGCTGCATGGGCGGCCGAAGCGAGCAGGCTTGCGACAACGCCGGCGAGCAGGGTGGAGCTGACAGTGGCTTTGGCGGACATGGAAATTCTCCAGAAGTTGAAATAGAGGAGTACCCGTGCTGGATACGTCATCTAATTCGTGATCTGGAGATGTCCGGTTACAGGGGAAATTTATTTTTTTGCATTCGGCGCCAAGGCGCTACGGTACGACGAAAGCAGACGGCCCGATCAACGAGCCGGCAGAGCATTTCCAGGTGCCGATTACCGTCGCCTACCACCGAAGCAGTTTGGGGCCCAGAACGGCCCCGAGCGCGACTGGAAGCAGCATGCCGGCCACGTACCAGACGCTCCAGAACGCGGGGCTCATCTCGGGGCAATGAAAGCAGTACGCGACCGTGGCGGTCGAGCTCGCCAGCAGGCCAGAGATGGCGGCAGCCAATCGTAGCCGGGTGGGAGCCAGTCCCTTGACCGCCCAGAAGATGGCAATGAAACCCGGGACGGACAGCAGGAGGATATTGAACGGACAGGTGCGCCAGGTCTGCCCGAGTATCGCCGGCAAGCGGTATTGCGGCGCGATACTGACGACGACGACCATTGCGGCAATCCAGACGATGACCACTGGCGTCGCCATGACAGGCCATCCGGCTCCAATCCTGGCGCCGGGGCGCGCCAGCCGCACGGTCGCAACCAGGGCGCCGATTGCAATGCATAGCGGGAACGCGAGCTTTTCCCAGAAGATCGGGGTTTTGACGATGGCGCCCAGATCGGGGCGAATGCCAAATACCGTAGCCATCAATAGCGTCGCGCCAATAGCGGCGAGCGGCAGGGCGATGCCGAACCGACGGCCCGCAGTGCCACCTTTTACGGGCGTGATGCCGGTCGAGAGCAGTCCGACGAGATCATCCGTTCTCATGCGATTCTCCGGACGTATGTGGCCAGAGCCTTGAGCCCCCTGTGGATGCTGACCTTGACGGCCGACTCCGATAGCCCCGTCAACCGGGAGGCCTCCGCAACCGAAAGTCCTTGCAGCTTGACGTGCACGATCGAGAGCCGCTGCTTGTCCGGCAGGTGGTCCAGCAGTTTCCCGATATCGCGGCGGGCGTCGGCCGGTTCGTCGTCGACCTCGGCGAAAATGTCATCGTGCTCGTCAAGGGGCGTGTGCAACGACTCCCGTCGCGCACGCGTTCTGAAGAAATCCATAAGTTTATAACGCGCGATCGCGTGGACCCACGCGGTCAGCGGCTCATCCGGACGGTACGTATGACGTGCATTATGCACGGCTAGCAGGATTTCCTGGACGAGATCCTCGACGTCGTCGTGAAGTTGCGGAATCCGCTTGCGAAGAAAGCCTCGCAGGTGACGCGTCAGTTCGGACAGGAATGCGCGGTACTGCGATGCGTCGCCTGCAAGGCCCGCGACAAACAATGTTCTCAGACGCTCCTCTGCGGAGTACACGGTCATGATGTTCCTGTGCCTTGCGTTCTCAGGCCGCCAGATGGATGCGTGATGGCTGTGGTGTGATGGCAAAGGAGCTTTGCCATTACATCAGGTTATTTTAGATCGGATGATTTAGAATATCGCAATGTATGTGACGTTGCAATCGCGACCGGCGAGACGCGACACGATGGCTGGAGGGAGCATGGTCCGACCACGGGAATTCGATGAAAATGAGGTCCTCGATGCCGCCGCCCACCAGTTCTGGGTCTATGGCTACGAGGCGACCACTGTGCGGGATCTCGCGCAGTGCATGGGAATAACGGGGGCAAGTCTTTACAACGCGTTTGGGGACAAACGCTCGTTGTTCGAGCGGGCGTTGACACACTACATTGCAAGAAGCTTCGGCGACCGGGTGTCGAGATTCGAGGTCAACCTGCCGCCGCTCGATGCCATCAAGGCGTTCTTTCGGGAGATTGTCGAACGCTCGGTTAGCGACAGGGATCGTAAGGGATGCCTGCTGGTGAATTCGGCGCTCGAGGTCGCGCCACACGACGCGGGCTTTCAGGCGACGATCGCCAACGTGCTGGTGGCCGTAGAAGCGTTTTTCCAGCGCTGTGTGCACGCCGGCCAGCAGGCCGGCGAGATTTCGACTGCACAGTCCGCCGACGATCTTGCGCGGTTGCTGCTGGGCGTTCATCTCGGCATACGGGTGCTTGCCCGGACCAGGCCGGACCGTGCGCTGCTGGAGGGAGTCGTGCGGCCGGCGCTGGCGCTGCTCGAGGTTGGAGCGGCGAGCCGTCAATGAGCGGGGCGGGTCGCCGTTCCATGCCAGGAACGTTGGCAACGTAGTTGGCAGCACTCCGGCGCCTGAAACCGCGCGATCGATGAGATGCTTCATGTCCTCGAATACGGAGATGTTGTCGTTGACGCACAAGCGCGACATCATCGCGAAGCAGTGAGTGGCATGGCAATTGGAGCGAGCGGATGGATTTCGATGTGATCGTGCTGGGAGCCGGAATGGTTGGCGTGTCGAGCGCGCTGCATCTGCAGGATCGCGGACGCCGCGTGGCACTCGTCGACCGGCGCGGCCCGGGTGAGGAGACCAGCTTCGGCAATGCCGGGCTGATCGAAAGCTCATCCGTCGTGCCCTATGCCTTTCCACGCCATCCCGCTACGCTGCTGCGCTATCTGCGCAATCAATCGACGGACCTTTACTGGGACTATAAGGCGCTGCCGACGTTTGCGTCGTGGCTCGCGCGCTTCTGGTGGGAGTCGTCCCCGAGCCGCCTCGAAGCTGCTGCGCGTGACATGTTTCCGTTGATCCGGCGAAGCGTCGTCGAACACGATGCGTTGATCGCACGCGCAGGCCTTGCCAGCCTCGTGCATCACGGCGGCTGGCTCGAGGCATTCCGCACGGAGGCAGAATTTGAACGGCAATCCGAAGTAGCCGAAGCGAAAGCGCGTACCCATGGATTGCGCGTGACACCGCTCGATGCCGCCGCACTCCAGGCGCGCGAATGCGGTCTCGCACCGGGATTCAGTGGCGCGTTGCATTGGCAAGATCCGGCGAGCGTTGCCAACCCCGGCGCGTTGACGAAGGGCTACGCGCGACTGTTCGAGGAAGGTGGCGGCCAGCTTTTGACCGGCGAGGCGACCACGCTGCGCCAGCAGGCCGACGCATGGACCGTGCAGACATCGCAAGGCATGGTCAGCGCCAGGGAGGTTGTAGTAGCCCTCGGACCATGGTCCGACAAGATTTTCGCACCGCTCGGTTATCGCATACCGCTGCGGGCGAAGCGCGGTTATCACATGCATTACGAGCCCACCCGGGCGATGCTCTCCGTGCCGCTTGTCGACACGGAGAAAGGCTACGTGATCGCGCCCATGCAAGGACGCCTGCGGTTGACGACCGGCGTGGAGATCGCCCGACGTGAGGCGGCGCCGACGGGCATTCAACTGGGTCGGGCGGAGCACATTGCCCGACCCATCTTCGGCCTCGGCCAGCGGCTGGACAACGCGCCCTGGCTTGGCCTGCGTCCCTGTACGCCGGATATGCGGCCGGTTATCGGAGCTGCACCTCGTCATCGCGGGCTCTGGTTCTCGTTTGGCCACAACCATCACGGGTTGACACTCGGCCCCGTGTCAGGCCGCCTGCTGGCGGAAATGATGACGGGCGCAACGCCTGTTGCCGATCCCTATCCGTTTCGTCCCGAGCGATTCCGCTAGGCGACATAGAGGCAGCCGAGCCAGGAATGAGGGTGAGTTGCCTTTCTCCTGGCGACATGGCGGAGCCTGGTCCGGAAGTGCATCGCAAATAGTTAGCAACGCTAACCAGACCAGGAGGCCACCAGGGTATTGAACGTCTGAGCATTACGGCAATGGAAAAGATGACCCTCTCCAGCCACAGCGCAGCTATGGCGGCGGCGCTAAACACGGCATCTGCGCTTCCCTCTGCATTCCCCGGCGCCAGGGCGACAGGGGGCGTCACCAGCAGGACGGCTTTACCGATGCCAGCCAGCCCACCTTGTAAGGCCGCAGATCGAAAGTCACCGTCGTGACGCACTATGGTGGTCAGATATGCACGAAACCGGTCGCGCAAAGCGGTCTCGAATGCCGTTTCTCGCTGCCGCTTGCATAGGCGGCCGGCGTGGCGTTACTCGTGGTGCGCGCCTGGTTGGGTGGATTGGCCACGTCGATCGAAAACTCAAAGGTCGAGCACCAGTACCGCCGATTTCGAGCGCGATACGCAGCAGCAAATCACCTTGCCGCTTGCGCGCTCCGCTTTGCTAAGACAATGGTCATGATGCTCCGGCTCTCCGCTCGCGACGTCGACCATGCAGGTGCCGCAGATGCCTTCACCGCACGACGTTTCCACTTCGATGCCGATTTCCGCCAACGCGTCGACGATCGACGTGGATGCATCGACACGCACAGTAACGCCGCTGCTCGCAATCCTGACCTCGAACGTGTCAAGGCCGCTTTCGACATTGCCGGCGGCCACAGGCGCTGCGAAGCGTTCCAGATGAACCGCGTCCTCGCTCAGACGAGTTGAGCCGATCTCGACCACGCGGTCCATGAACGGCGCGGGCCCGCAAGTGTAGAGATGCGTGCCTTCGCGGACGTCGGCGATACATGAGCTCAACACCGCATCCAGTTTGTCACGTTCGACGCCGAAGTGAAACTGCACGTGACCCGCAAATGGTGCGCTCGACAGGAGGGGCAGGAAGGCGGCGTGTTGCTCGCTGCGCGCGAAGTAGTGCAGGATGAACGGGGCATGCTGCCGGACTAGCTGATACGCCATGCTGAGCAAAGGCGTGATACCGATGCCCGCCGCGATCAACACATGGTCGCTGGCGTCGGGACATAACTGGAAAAGATTGCGCGGAGCGCCGATCGTCAGTTCGTTACCGACCTTGACTTCGTCGTGCAGTGAGCGGGAACCCCCTCGCGACTGCGTCTCGCGCTTGACCGCAAAAGTGTGCACATCGTGCCGCGCGGGGTCGCCGCACAGCGAGTACTGGCGTGTGACGCCGGCAGGGCTCGTCACATCGATATGCGCGCCGGGTTCGTAGCGATTGAACGGCAGGCCGTCGATACGCGAGACGCTAAACGAGCGGATGTCGCTTGCTTCGTCGTGAACGGCGTCGACCCGAACGCTGAGTGTGGTTGTTTCCATGGTCTTGCTGGGCGCTTGTGGCGAGAAGTAAGCAGGTCGCACGCAACGCTGCATGCGGTAGTTCGGAAAGCGTAGGGCTATCTGGCGAATCAGGCAAATCGATTAAAAATTGGTTGTTAAATAAGTGCGATGGATATTAAGCGGCAGGGAGGGACACGCAACACTCCCGCATTCCTGATATCTGTCGGCCTAATAACTTGAAATATTTTCGATCGATTTGACCGATATATACGGTGCCTCCACACTGGGTGCACCTTGAATCTGAAGCGATGCTGTCCGGAAGATATGCGCAATGTCTTCAGCAGTACCGTTGCTTTTCCCTAAGGGGATAAAGGATTTACCAGGGGGAGGGTGTGCAAGGATGTGTGCGGTAGAGATGAGGCTGAGGTTCGCGAACGCGGATAGTCGCAGTGAAGGCAGCGTGCAGACTCTTGATCACTCGGGTTAGTACTCGTTTGACGGTAGCGAACGTAACCGTCGAGAATGGTCAGATTTACACATTGTCGGGGGTGGCGCCGGTGCTGCAGGAATTGGCAAAGAATATTTGGACCGCTTCGGTTCATCATTCTTTCATCGGTTTGCACCTCGGCACGCGAATGACTGTGATTCGCCTGTCATCGGGCAAGCTGCTGCTGCATTCGCCCGTCGCGCTCCCAGAGCAGCTTCGCAGTGAGATCGACGCGCTCGGGCCAGTCGCGCATATCGTCTGTCCAAACCTGTTTCACCATATGTACGCGTCAGAAGCAGTGGCCACGTATCCACAGGCACTGCTGCATGGTCCAGTCGCCTTGCAACGCAAGCGCCGGGACCTGCGTTTCGGCGCGACGCTGACGGACCAGCCGCATCCCGAGTGGCGTAACGATCTCGAACTGCTGACGATTGAAGGCTCCATGCTCGGCGAGACGGTGTTTTATCACCCGGCAACGCGCACACTAATCACCTGCGATCTGATCGAGAACTTTCGCGTGTCGCCGCATTGGCTAACGCGCAACTACTTGCGCCTGGGTGGCGTGCTCGGTCACGTCGGCTGGCATCCCCTCCTGCGTCTGGTCTATCGCGACCGCAAGCGGGCTCGCGCCTGTGTGGATCGGCTGCTCGCCTGGCCGTTCGAGCAAGTCGTACTGGCCCATGGCGAGCCGCTGACGGACGATGCTCACGCGCAGGTCCGCGCCGGCTTGGCGTGGCTCTGAACCGGCGTCGCGACCGATTGATTGGAGACCTCCCATGAGCAGATTGCTGCTGGCGATGGCCATCGTGTTAACCGCCGTCGGCGCGGCGACTTCAGCTCGCGCGGACGTGGATTCAGACACGGCCGCCATCACGAATCGGCTGCAGCGTTGGACGGAGGCGTTCAACGCTCGCGATGCTGCAGGGGTCTGCGACCTGTTCGCCCCCGATCTGATTTCGACCGTTCCCGAGGCGCCTGATGGTAGCCGGGACGCGCTCTGCGGGCGGCTAAAGGCTGTGCTGGCAAAACCTGAGTTGCAACTTCACTACGACAGTCCCGATCTTCGCGAGATCATTGTTTCCGGGGATATCGCCATAGTCCGGCTGTTCTGGACACTTACTGCGCAGAAGGGGGGCAAGTCGAGCGTGAGTACCGAAGCGGGGATGGACATTTTCAAACGGCAGCCCGATGGCAAGTGGTCCATTGCCCGGTTCATCTCGTTCAGCGCCACGCCGAACGAAGTGCTTCCGTAAGCAGCCGCTTGCTGCGGCGAAGACTTGTCCCCGAGTTCAGTTCGTCGATTATGAAATCCGCACCAACCGCTCGCGCACATACCGCGCAAACTCCTGCGCAGCAGGTGGCACGACTGACGGCAGGCGCAGATTAATCGAAAAGTTTGGCAAGCCAGGGAGATCATCGTCGCCACTCAGAATCTCGAGGTCGGCGGGGATGGTCGAGGCGAGCCATGCGGTAACAGCCAGGTCGCTGCGTACGGTGGCGGTGGTGGCCTCGAGGGTGCCGCTCTCGAACACGGTGCGCCATTCGATGCCCTGGTCGCGAAGTGCCGCCAGCACCACCGGCCTGAAGCCACAGGAATCGGCGACCATCGAGATAGGCAGCGGCCGTTTCAGATGCGCGTTTCCGCCGCGCGCGCCGACCCACACGAGCTGCTCGACGCGCAGGCATTCGCCGCTCGCCACACCAGCAGTTTCCTCTACGACCGCGAGATCGAGCGAACCGACGTCCATCGCGTCGCTCAGTTCAGGAGACGTTGCGCACACCAGTGATACCTCGACGTTCGGATAAGCCTCGCTGAACGCCTTGAACACCGGTGGAAAGTGCGTTCCGACCAGATCATACGGAACGCCGACCCTGAGCTTGCCGTACACCGGGTGCGCCGTCATGTCGACCCAGATCTCGTCGTTCATGCCGAGCAGGCGCTTCGCCTTGCCGAGAAAACGTTCGCCGACGGGCGATAGTTCGAGCCGGCGCCCGTCGCGCTCGAACAGGACACAATCGAAGGTTTCCTCCAGCCGCTTGATCTGCTGGCTGACCGCGCCTTGCGTCAGATGAAGGATATTCGCCGCGACCGTCATGCTGCCGGTATCGGCCACCGTCACGAACGTGCGGACGAGGGTGATGTCGAGATTCCTGTTCATACAGACATTATGTCCCGTAATGAATGGCATCAGTATTCTTCGTTTCACTAATGCCCAGCGGTTGCCTACACTGCGGTCTCATTTAGGGATCGCCATGCCTGCTCTATCGATCGCACCGCTCGTCCTCTTCGTCACCGTCGCCACGATTTCACCGGGCGGCGCGACAACGCTCGCGACTGCGTCGGGCGCACGCTTCGGGTTCGTCCGTTCCACACCTCTGCTCGCGGGCATTGCGGTAGGGCTCGGCGCGTTGGCAGCGGCGGCGGCAGCCGGCCTGGCGGGCATCCTGCTTGCCGCGCCATTCCTGCAGACCGGCATGAAAACCATCGGCTCTGCTTATCTGCTCTGGCTGGCGATAAAAATCGCGCGTAGTGGGGCGCCTGTGACGAATGACGGCGCTGTTCTGCCGACTACCTTCATCGGCGGTGCCGGCTTACTTTTGCTCAACCCCAAGGCTTGGGCGATGGCGCTGGGGGCAGCGGCGTCGTTCGCCATGTTGGCAGAAGGGCCACTGCATCTCGCGGCACTGCTCGGCGGCGCGTTCGTGTTGGCCGCGTCCGTGTCGTTGTGTCTTTGGTGTGCTGCGGGTGTGCTGCTTGCACGGCTATTGAAGACACCGGCGCAATGGCGGCTTTTGAATGTATCGATGGCGATTTTGCTCGCGGTATCGATCATTCCAATGTGGAGATGAAAAAGATGAACACGATGTTGTTTGCCGAATCCTTTGATCTGCTTTCTGCCTTCGATTCGATACACGAGTTCTGGTCGCCGAAGGTCGTGGCACAGGTCAACGACCAATATGTCAAGGTCGCGAAGGTGCGTGGCGAGCTTGCATGGCACAGCCACGACGGCGAGGACGAACTGTTCTATATCGTGCGCGGCAATCTGCGCATGGAGTATGAGAATGGGCGTGTGGTGCCCCTGGCGCAAGGGAACATGCACGTCGTGCCGCGTGGCGTGCTACACAATCCCGTGGCAGAAGACGAATGCTGGATCGTCCTGATCGAGTCGGTCACGACACGGCACACGGGCAACGTCACTACGCCGCTAACCAGGACGCTCGCGCAGCAACTGGCTTGAGTCGCTGGGGTTGCGCGGCCGGTCGCGTCGACCGGAGCATAATCCGGCGGCGGCTGATCCTGACGCACGCTCAGCCCAAGCTGTTCAGCAGCGCGCCAAGGCATCAGTCGCTCCTCGATGACAGCCCGGATGACCTGCGACCTATGCATCCGAAGCAGGCACTCCTGCCATGAGCAGAGCCAGCGCGCGGTCAATCTGATCCAGAACGGGTGAAGTCGTCGTGGCCAGTACCTGGCGCGCCAGTTCAGCCAAGGTTACTCAGGTCAGCCAGGCTTTGATCGATTCTGCCATTGTAGAGGTCGAAATCCTGTAACGGTCGTGGAGCGTGGGCAGCGCACCGGCAGCGAGGAACGCGTCGGGAAGCCCCACCTGCCTGAATGGGCATGAGACACCCGAGCGCACCAGTTCCGCAGCCACGGCTTCACCCAGACCGCCTATCACGGTGTGATTCTCCGCTACGACGACGAGCCGGCCGGAGCGCCGAGCTTCACGTAGAATTGTCTCTGTGTCGAGCGGCTTGATCGTCGGCACATGAAGAACTCCTACACCGATCCGATCGCGTTCAAGCACCTTGGCTACTTCCAGTGCGCGCATCGTCATGATGCCGGACGAGATGATCAGTACTTCAGCACCGTCGCGCAGCATCTTGGCCTTGCCTAGCTCGAAGGTGTAATCGTACTCGTCGAGTACTGCGGGTACGTTGCCGCGTAACAGGCGCGCATATACCGGTCCTTTGTGCGCCGCCATCGCGGGCACCATTTGCTCGATGTCCAGTGCATCGCATGGATCGATGACGGTTATGTTCGGCATGGCGCGCATCAACGCGAGATCTTCAGCGGCCTGGTGGCTGGGACCGTAGCCCGTCGTCAGCCCAGGCAATGCGCAGACAATCTTCACATCGAGATTGTCTTCGGCGATCGCCTGATGAATGAAGTCATAGGCGCGGCGTGTCGCGAATACCGCGTACGTGGTAACAAACGGTTGCGCACCTTCGTGCGCGAGCCCCGCTGCTGCGCCCATCAGCAACTGCTCCGCCATCCCCATCTGATAGTAGCGCTCAGGAAACGCCTTGCCGAAGATATGCAGGTCCGTATATTTGCCGAGGTCGGCCGTCATGCCGATCACGTTTGTCTTCTGCCGGGCCAACTCCACCAGAGCGTGACCGAAAGGCGCCGAACGCGTGACCTGTCCTTCGCCGGCGATTGACGCAATCATCGCTGACGTTTTCAGGCGCGGCTTGTTCATCGTTGCATTGCTCATGCTTTTCTCCCAGCTTCGAGTGCCTGAAGCGCCAATTGCCATTCATGCTCATCGACGCGGATAAAGTGGTTCTTCTCGCGTTGTTCCAGGAACGGCACGCCACATCCCATACGCGTATCGGCGATGATCATGCGAGGTTGTGCAGCAGGGTGCTGACGGGCCGCTTCGAATGCGGCAGCCACGGCGGCGATGTCGTTGCCGTCGACACGCTGCGTGAACCATCCGAACGCCTGCAGTTTTTCGACGAGGGGTTCGAACGACATGATCTGTGTCGAGGGGCCGTCGGCCTGCTGGTTGTTGACGTCGACGATAGCGATCAGGTTGTCGAGTTTCCAGTGCGCTGCGGACATGATGCCTTCCCAGATCGCACCTTCGTCCAGTTCGCCGTCCGAAAACAGCGTGTACACGAACGATTGCGATCCTTTTCGCTTGAGCCCCAGGCAACGGCCAACCGCGATGGTCAAGCCGTGGCCGAGCGAGCCACCTGACATCTCCATGCCGGGCGTATAACTGGCCATGCCGGACATTGGCAAACGGCTGTCGTCGCTACCGTACGTTTCGAGCTCTTCCTGCGGCAGGATACCTGCCTCGAGCAGCGCGGCATACAACGCGATGGCGTAGTGCCCGTTGGACAGCAGGAAGCGATCGCGGTCGTCCCACTCTGGCTCCTCCGGGCGATATCGCATGGCGCCGAAGTAAGCGACGGCCAGCACATCCGCTATGTCGAGCGCTTGCCCGATATAGCCCTGGCCCTGCACTTCACCCATCAACAGTGCATTCCTGCGGATACGATAAGCGTGTTCGGCAAGAGCCGCCGTGGGCACGTTGGACGGACTGTTCATATGGTCTCCTGTGATCAGTCGGAAAGGGGTGGAAAGAGGCTCAGCGGTTCACTGATTTTGCGGGCACCAGGAAGACGAGGCAGGCTCCCAGTGTGATAGCCAGCGAGATGAAGATCAGCCCCGCGGTCGATTTCCCTGTCAGGTCGTTCAGCCAGCCAACGATGGCCGGGGAGAAGAAGCCTGCGAGATTGGCGATGCAGTTCACGGCTGCGATTCCGGCAGCAGCGGACATGCCGCCGAGTAAAGCCGTCGGTAACGACCAGAACTGAGAGGACGACGCCAGGATGCCGGCTGCCGCGATGCTCAGACAGACGATGGATGCCGGTACGCTGCCAAGTGCAGGCAGTACCGCGAAACCTGCGGCGGCAACCAGCATCGGTATCGCGAGATGCAGCCTTCGTTCGCGGCACCGATCCGCGCTCATTCCCACGAGTGGCAGCGCGATGATGGCGCACAGATAGGGAATCGCGGTGAAGAAGCCTACCCACAGCGGATCGGCCACGCCTGACTTCCGGATGATGGTCGGCAGCCAGAAGGTGAGGCCATACTGGCCCAGCACGACGCAAAAGTAGATTGCCGCCATCAACCACAAACGGCGATCGCCTATGAACGATTTGACTGAAATGTGCGCAATCTTGTGCTGGTTGTCGCTGACGACATTGCGTGCGAGCAGGTTCTTTTCGGACTCCTTTAGCCACTTTGCCTTGGCAATGCTGTCGTCGAGATACAGCAGGATCGCGACACCCAGCACGAGGGAGGGCAACGCTTCAAGAAGGAACAGCCACTTCCAGCCAGCAAGAGACAGGGTGCCCTGAAGCGAGTGCATGATCCAACCCGATAGCGGACCACCGATCATGCCGGCGAGGGGAATCGCCATGAAAAACAGCGATAGGGCCTTGGCCCGGCGTGCGGCCGGAAACCAGTAGGTCAAATAGAGGATCACGCCGGGCGCGAAACCAGCCTCCGCGACGCCAAGCAGAAAACGGAGCACGTAGAAGGCCGTCGGCGATTTGACGAAAATGAAGCAGGCGGAGATCGCCGCCCACGTCAGCATGATCCGGGCGAGCCACTTGCGTGCCCCGACGCGATGCAGAACCAGGTTGCTCGGCACCTCGAACAGGAAATAGCCGAGAAAGAAGATACCCGCGCCCATGCCGTAGACCGTTTCGCTAAAGCGCAGATCATTGAGCATCTGCAGCTTCGCGAAACCAACATTGACCCGGTCGAGATAGGCGCCGAGATAGCACAACATCAGGAACGGGATGAGCCTCCGGCTGACCTTCGCGTAGGTTCTCGACTCGAAGCTGGTCGAGCTTGTCTGTGGCAGGACATCGTCTGCGACGGGCGAAGCGGTGTACTTCGATTTCATGTTTGTCTCCTTCCATGACCTCGGGTTAGCCCGGGTGCCTGGGATGCAACGTCCCTTTCCGCAAGGGACGCCGTCATCAATGAATAAGCATGCCGCCGTTCACATCGAGCGTGATTCCCGTGAGGTAGGTCGAGAGGTCGCTGACCAGAAAGAGGCATGCGTTAGCCACGTCGGCGGCATCGCCGAGCCGGCCAAGGGGAATCCCCTTGAGAATGTCGACCCGCATTTCCGCGGTGAGCTTGTCACCGGTGATATCTGTCTGGATCAGACCCGGTGTGATCGAGTTGACGCGGATACTGTCGGGACCGAACTCGCGGGCCATCGCGCGTGCAAGACCGAGGACACCCGCCTTCGCGGCGCTGTAGTGCGGCCCGCCAAAAATACCTCCTCCCCGCTGGGCCGAGACCGACGACATGCAAACAATGCTGCCGCTTTTCTGTTCTTTCATGACCGGCAGGACCGCTTGCGACATATAGAGCGTGCCGCGCAGATTGACGTCGACGATGGCATCGAAGCCTTCGGCACTGATATCGAGTGTGCGTACCGGCTGCGTGATGCCAGCGTTATTGATGAGGCCGTCGATGCGGCCATACCGTTCGATCGTCGCCTTCGCGGCTGACAAGCACGCGGCCTTATCGGTGACGTCGCAGGCGAGGCCGAGGTGAGGGTCGCCGAGATCGGCCGCGGCCTGCTTTGCGTCTTCTTCGCGCAGGTCGAGGATCACAACGTGCGCGCCCTGTGCAGCGAGGGCCCTGGCGGCTGCTTTGCCGATTCCGCGTGGCGAAGCCGCACCTGTAACGATTACGACCTTGTTCTCGAGCAGCATCGTTGTCTCCTGAGTGTTGATGTGATGGCCGAAGTGTCTACTGCACGGCTGGTCGCATCAACGAGGTACTGCTCAACTGTGCGTGAGAAATTTTCAGGTGACGTGCTGAGGAGCGGGAACCTTGGCGTGACGCCGCATACGCACGGCGTCCGCATTCATCCGGTCGATCCGGGTGCTGGAATACCCTGGTGCTGCAGGAGGAATTCGGGGGCTAGGCGGGACGTTCCATCTGGCCAATCTCCCGCTCGATCCACGCAATGAAACGCGTGACACGCGGCAGTTCTGCGTTTTGAGGTGGGTACACGAGGTGATGCGCGCCCACTTCAACTGCATGCGTACTGTCGAATACCGGCACGAGCGCGCCTTCCTTGATCCGGACAGACGCGAGCATCAGGCTTTCCAGCGCGATGCCCAATCCAAGCGCAGCCGTCTCCAGCGACATGTAGGACCTGTCGAACGAAAAGTCGAAGGTCTTGTGAGCGGCAGACACACCGGTACGCCCAAACCATTGCTTCCACTGCACGAGCGGCGTCTCTGAGTAGATAAGACGATGCTTCAGCAAATCGTCGGGGGTTTCCACGGGGTTGCTTTCCAGATACCGAGGAGAAGCAAGTGGCGCGATAAATTCGCCACGTAGCGTCTTCACTTCCAGATCTCGCCAGTGGGCATAGCCGTGGCGCAAGTCGATGTCGTAATAGCCGCTCGTGAACGATACGTCTTCATACGAGCAGGCCAGATTCAGCTGGATATCCCCGTTGGCTTTCTGAAACGACTCGAGCCGTGGCAGCAGCCACATGAGCCCGAAGCTTGGACTGGAATGCACTCGCAGAATTTCGACATCGGCACGGCTCGATGCGCGCTCGGTTGCGCGACTAAGGTCCGCGAGCGACCCCGTCACATCGGACAGGTAACGCTCGCCAGTAGGCGTCAGCACAAGGCCGCGGCCGGATCGATAGAAGAGAGGTTGGCCGATGATCGACTCGAGATTGCTGACCTGATGGCTTACCGCCGATGCGGTAAGCCCCAATTCTTCAGACGCGCGGTTGACGCTCTTCGTCCTGGCCACGCTCTCAAAAGCGATGATGGCTTTCACCGGTGGAATGCGCATATTGAATTTATTTCAGATGCAGTTGAATGAAACCGCCTTGTTCGCACGCCATCTGCGCTGCCATTCTGTCAACAAGCCGCACAACCTGGGAGCCACAGCGCTCCCGCTGCTGACCCGGCAATTTACAGGGTGGCGACGCGGCAAACCATACACAGACATTGCGCAGTGCAACAACTGCGTAGGAGACAGCAATGAATTATCCGACTTTCCGGCTGAAAGCGCGATCAGTCGACGCACACATAAGGGACCTTGGCTCCGCGCAACTCGCCCGTTGGTTGACCACTTCGACGATTCCGCCAGCATCACGCTAACGCGTCCGTTAGCTATACGTACCTCTTATTACCGCTGCGCTGACAACACTCGTCGCAAGACAAACAAAGTGTGCAGCCTCGCGGGGCAATCGCCGCAGGAGACACCCCATGGCAGAGCAACACTACTTGCTGACAGCGCGCTCGATCATCAAAAGCTTCGGACCCACTAGCGTGCTGAAGGGATTCGATCTTTCGATCGCGCCCGGCGAAGTTCACGCGTTTCTGGGGGGCAACGGCGCGGGCAAATCGACGCTGATCAAGATCATCTCCGGTCAGTTTGAGCGCGACGGTGGTGCGCTTGAATTCGACGGGCAAGCGATCGGTGCATCCGTAGGCGGTCACGTCGCAGCGGGCACGATCGCGGTGGTCAATCAGGAACTGGCGCTTCTGCCGCATCTGTCCGTGGCCGAGAACATCGCCATGCCGCGGCTGCGTCGTGGTACGGCGAAATACAGCGAACGCGCGGCAATGGGCATCGCGATCGAAGCGCTTTCGCTGATCGATCCACACTTCGCGCGCGAATCGGCGGCGAGACCGGTCAGTGGCTTGACGTTGCACGAGCGACAACTGGTGGAGATAGCCCGTGCGCTGGAATCTGGTGCGAAGCTGTTGTTGCTCGACGAGCCCACTGCGAATCTGACCGCTGCGGAAACGGGCCGCCTGTTTTCGGTGATACGCCGGCTGATTGCCGACACCGGCCTCGCCGTGCTGTTCGTATCCCATCGCATGCGCGAGATTCGCCAGATTGCGGACGTCTGCACCATTATCCGTGACGGCAAGACCGCGGTCGACCGCATCGCACTGGATGCGATCACAGACCGTGAGATCGTCGAATGCATGGGGCAAAACGTCGTGGTGGAAGAAGCGCCGGCGAATTTCATAGAGGTGGCGAACCAGCGGAGCTCAAACGAAGCACTGGCGCAAGATGGCGATGACAACGCGCCGGTCGCGCATGCTGCTGCCGGCGGCACGCTTCGCATCGAGCGAGACGGCGTGGCAATTGAAGTTCCGGGAGGCGCAATTATCGGCCTTGCGGGTGCGCCAGTTGGTCCGTCGTCGCTGATCGATGCGCTGACCGGTATCACACCCGCGGGCGCATGGACTATCACACGAGATGGTACCCGCGTCAGTTATTCGCATCCCTCAGCCGGTGCGCGCGATGGCGTCGGATTCGTGTCGGGGGATCGCTCGAACAAGGGCATCCTCGCCACTCTGCCGATTGTGGACAACCTCGTTGCGGCAGCGCGTGTCGTCAACCGACGCAATGTCGTGGGACGCGCCGAAATTGCACAGAGCGCGCAACTACTCGAAGCGCTGAAGATCCGCGCGGGCTCGCTTTGGGATCTGCCCGCTACGTTGAGCGGCGGCACCCAGCAAAAACTGCTGATTGCCCGCTGGCTGTTGCTGAGTCCGAAGCTGCTGGTGCTCGAGGAGCCGACGCGCGGCGTCGACATCCGCACGAAGCGCGAGATCTACACGCTGATTCGAAAGATGGCGGAGCAGGGAACCACGGTCGTCTGGTGGTCCACCGAATACATCGAGCTGGTCGAACTATGCGACACCGTGCTCGCTTTCGATCTCGACGGTAAGCCAACCGAGGTTCTGCGGCACGCCGACGTCAATGAAACTCAGCTCGCCACCGCAACAGGCATGGCCGCCTAGGCTCGGTTGGTGAAAGAACGATATCTACCTGGAGACAGTCATGAAATCAGTCACTCATTCGATCGCGGAGGGGCACGTGCGGCAAGGCGGCACGGGTCGTCGCCTGTTCTCGGCGTATCGCACCGAGATTGCTATTGCGATTGCGATCATCGTGATCGAACTCGCGGTCGGCATGATCGTCCCGGCGGCACTGTCCGGCGGCAATATATCCAATGTTACGCAAGCGGCCGCACCGCTCGTCATCATGGCATTCGGCGTGCTGCTCGTGATCATTACGGGCGGCATCGATCTGTCAGTGGGTTCGGTGTTTTCGCTTACCGGTATGGTCACCGGTCTTGTCATGGCGCACGGTTACGGTGCGATCGTCAGTAGTCTTGCCGGATTGTCGGTAGGTCTCCTTATCGGCGCCATTAACGGTGCGCTCGTTACATTCGTTGGACTTGCGCCATTCGTCGTAACGCTCAGCACCTATGCGATTGCGGGCAGTCTCTCATTCATCGTGACGGATGGCCATTCGTTGCCCATCTCCAACCCCGACTACTGGCTGCTGAATTCGGGAACGCTGATTCCCGGCCTACCCAATTACGCTTTGTGGTGCGTGCTACTGCTCATCGCCATCGAGTTCAGTCTGCGCAAGATCGTCGCGGGCCGGTGGCTGTATGCCATCGGCAGCAGCAGTTCTTCGGCACGCGTCATCGGGATTCCCGTCAATCGCGTACGGCTCGGTGCCTATCTGCTTTCGGGACTGTTCGCTTCGTTCGCAAGCATAGTCAGCGTGTCATACATCAGCAACGCGGAAGCCACAGCAGGGTCGAGCCTGATGTTGCAGGCGATCGCAGCGGTCGTCATTGGCGGTGCGAGTCTCTTTGGCGGCACCGGTTCGGCGATTGGCGCGCTGCTCGGTGCGCTGATGATCACGATCATTCAGAACGGCGCGAACCTCATTGGCGTCAACAGCTTCTGGCAAGGCACCGTGACCGGTGTCGTGATTCTCGTTGCGGTCCTCGTGGACCGCGTAACCAAAGCCCGGCGTTAGGCACGGGTTCACTCACGCTAGCAGTCAAGGAGACAATGATGGATAAGCGCGTGTCAAAATCAGGAAGCGGGTTTTCGGGCAAGCCGCTCGCAAGGTTTATTGCAGCATCGGCACTGACGCTCGCCGCGGGACTCGCGTCGCAGATGTCGGTCGCGCAGGACAAGCAAACCATCGCGTATATCGCGCCGTCGCTGGACATTTCGTACTGGCAATGGGTTGCCTATGGCGTCAAGCAAAGGGCACAGGAGCTGGGCATGAACTACGTGGAGTTCACGTCCGAGAATTCGCCGGCCAGGCAGATGGACAATGTTCGCACCGCATTGACACGCGGAGTCAGCGCAATCGTGATGGGACCGGTCAGTTCGACCAGTACGCCTCCCGTGCTGCGGCTGCTGAAGTCAAAGTCCGTGCCGGTGGCATTTGCGGGTATTGGGCCGCAGGCCGGTGAAACTGACTACACGTCAGCTGTGACCGCGAACAACTACGACACCGGCAAAGCCGAGGGTGCGTACGTCTGCAAGCTCGCGAAGGATCGAGGCAGCAACAAGGTGGCGGTGCTATCGTTGCCGCAGGACCGGGAAAATGCGCAGAAATACATGAAGGGCGCCCAGGAGTCGTTCAAGAGCGGTGGCTGTGACGTTGCGCAGGTACTCGAGACCCACGGGCTGACCGTCAACGAGGCAGTCCAGCAGGCCAACGACGTTCTCACGGCGCATCCTGATGTCAAGGCAATCTACGGCATGTATGACGAAGCCGCCACCGGCGCTGCGAAGGCGCTGCAGACGCGCGGCAGCGTCGGCAAGGTAGCGGTGGTCACGGCAGACGGCAGCCCGACGACGATCAAGCTGCTGCGCGATGGGCAGATCCAGGGTATCTACTTGCAGGAGGCCGTAGGACAGGGGATCGATGCGACTACACAGGTCTTCAATGCGCTGAATCACAAGCCGACCACTCAGGAACTGGCGCTCAAGGAACCCCTCGTGACGAAGGAGACGATTGACCAGCCGGACGCACAGGCAACCGTCAAAAGGGTCTATCCGCCGTCAGCGGGTCAATACTAATGCTTCAGCAGGACGCGCCGCGGATCCGTCGCTCGCATTTCGCGAGCGGCGCTTCAACGCCGACCGACCTCATACGGAAGACACCATGGACAATCTGCCCATCATCGACCCACATCATCATCTTTACGATCTCAGGACCGGTACCTACCCCTGGCTGCAGGGGCCGATGCTCAAGCGCGTATTCGGTGATTACACCGCTATTCGCAAGGACTATCTGATCGACGACTTCCTGGCCGACATCAGGAATCAGAACGTCGTGAAGACGGTTCATCTTCAGGTCGAGTACGATCACAACGACCCGGTCGCGGAAACGCGTTGGCTTCAGAGCGTCGCCGACGTGCACGGCTATCCGCACGGTATCGTCGGATTCGCGGACCTGTCAGCACCGAAAGCGCAGGCCGTGATCGAAGAGCACTGCCAGTATGCGAACGTACGCGGTATTCGCCAATGCCTGAACTTCCACCGCGATCCGGTGAAGACGTTTATCGAGAACCCTCGCCTGATGAGCGATCCACAATGGCGTAAAGGGTATGCGCTGCTCAAACGTCACAATTTGTCCTTCGACCTGCAGCTTTACTACACCCAGATGGAAGATGCGCTGGCGCTGGCGCGCGACTTTCCGGATACACCGATGGTGCTCAACCACACCGGCATGCCGGTTGACCGGACGCCGGAAGAGATCGAGGGCTGGAAGCAGGGCATGAGGTCGCTCGCATCGGCTCAGAATGTTTTCTGCAAGATATCCGGACTGGGGATGGGCGACTGGAAATGGACGGTTGACAGCATCCGCCCATTTGTTCTGCATGCGATCGAGGCGTTCGGTGCGGATCGCTGTATGTTTGCGAGCAATTTCCCGGTCGACAAGCTTTTTAGCAGTTACGACGCAGTCTTCGATGCATTCGAGGAGATCACGAAAGAATTCTCTTCCGACGAGCGGCGCGCGCTGTTCCACGACAATGCAGAACGGGTGTACAGGCTCTGAAGTTCGTCAAATTGCTATGTCGGTCATCGATCGCCCACCGAAAGCCGGAATGGGCTATCGGTTGGTTATGCCGTCCAGAATGGACGCGATGCACTGAGGCGCAAGGGCATGTTCGATACCAAGCACAGTGCCACCGATGGCACCTGCATACTGATTCAGCGCGGTATTCTCAATCAGAAGGCTGCGTGTAGCCAGTGGCAACGCGCGCCGGTAGACGACTGCGCGCACACCGGCCAGCAGATCGTCGCTGATGCGTGCCATGCGGCCACCCAGTACGATCGCGGCGGGGTTAAACATATGCACGACCATTGCGATGACCTCGCCAATTTCCGCTGCAGCTTCCCGCACCAGTCTGATCGCGTGACGGTCGCCTGCACGTACGAGCCGCACCAGATCGTCGATAGTGTCCGCGCCCGCGTCGGGTAACTGGCGCAGGCTGCGCAACACGGCCGTTGTAGAAGCAACCGCTTCTACACAACCGATGTTGCCGCATCCGCAGATCACATCGTCTCGTCCTGGAACGCGGATATGGCCGATGTCGCCCGCGGATCCGTCTGCGCCGCGATGCAGACTTCCGTCCGCTGTGACAACACCGCAGCCGATCCCGGTCGATACCTTTGCAAACAGCAAGGGCGACTGGCCGGCCGGACGTGTGCGCGCCTCGCCGAGTGCCATGAGATTCACGTCGTTGTCCACCAGCACCGCCGCCTTAAGGCGTGCCTGCAGATACTCGGACACAGGAAATTCGTCCCAGCCAGGCATGATAGGTGGCCGTACACAGACACCCCGCCCGAAATCGACCGGGCTTGGCAACCCCACCACTACGCTACGTATGGCGAGATCGGCGAGATGATGCTCGGCAAGCATCTGCCGGAACCTTTCGATCACGAGATCGAGTACCGGCTCCGGACCTAGCGCGATGTCAACGCTGAAGACCGTTTCGGCGAGTCTGCGTTGCGCGAGGTCGGAGATCACGAGGCGACCGTGTGTCGCGCCCATGTCGGCAACCAGTACGAGTCCTGCACGCGGATTGAGTACGAGCATCGTGCCGGGCCGTCCGCGGCTCGCAGCGCCCGCTGCCTGTTCCTTGACGAGTCCCGCATCGATCAAGGGCTGGGCCAGTTGCGAAATGGTTGATCGCGCAAACCCCGTAAGACGCGCGAGGTCCGCCCGGCTGACACCCTGAGACGAAGCAATGAGTTGCGCGAGCTTGCTGTGGACTTCGTACTCCTCGAGCCGGAAGGCGCGATCGAAGGTAGCCAGCCGAGAAGGCAGGGAAGAGAGTGTGCGGTCGGTCATGAGCGGTCCTGTTTGCAGCGAGCTTACTTTCTCCGATCCGACGCAGCAAGGCCCCGTTGCATCCCCCATAGACGCAGTATTTATGTCGGCAATCGAATTAAATAATACAAATTGTCGCCTGTTCCCTTCACTCGATATCGTGCTTCCGTGAACAAAACGGAGAATCGAATGACGGAGTCGCTTCACGTCGCGATCATCGGCGCGGGCATGATGGGGGCGGTGCATACGCGCGCGGCGCGGCTCGCCGGAGCCACCGTATGCGGTATAGCCGCATCGAGCGAAGCCAGTGCAGTGGAGGCATCGGCGCGGCATGCTATCCCACGGGCGTATCGGTCAGCGGTTGAAGCAATCGAAGATCGCGCCGTGGATGTCGTGCACATCTGCACGCCGAATGCGAGCCATTTTCAGCTGGCGCTTGCGGCACTCGAAGCCGGCAAGCACGTGGTCTGCGAGAAGCCCCTCGCTACCACTGAACGTGATGCATCCGCGCTTGTTGTTGCGGCGCGCAAAAGCGGTCGCGTTGCGACGATTCCCTTTGTCTATCGTTACCATCCGATGGTGCGTGAAGCGCGCGCACTGGTTCAGGACGGAACTGTCGGCGCATTGCAACTGATCCACGGCAGCTATCTGCAGGACTGGCTTCTTGGCGCATCCGATACGAACTGGCGCGTCGATTCAGCCCAAGGTGGTGCGTCTCGCGCGTTTGCCGACATCGGATCCCACTGGTGCGATCTGATCGAATGGGTGAGCGGAGAGCGTTTTGCATCGGTCGCTGCGACCTTGCAAACCACTGTGGCGAGGCGCCCGACGCATACGGCGCGTACTTTCTCATCTGGCTCAGAGAGCACGGATAGCAAATCTGCCGCGACCGAAGCAGTGGTGACCGAAGACGTGGCGGGTGCGTTACTGCGTACGGCGAATGGCGTCCTCGCCACGTTGACCATCAGTCAGGTCTCAGCCGGACGCAAGAATCGGCTTTGGTTCGAAATCGACGGGGCACGCGCGAGCATCACCTTCGATCAGGAAGAACCCGAGCGGCTCTGGGTCGGTGCACGCGACGAAAGCCGGTTGCTGGTACGTGACCCTTCGCGCGGCAGCGCCGAACAACGTCGGCTCGCGACCTTGCCAGCCGGTCACTCACAAGGTTACGCCCAATGCTTTGAGGCATTCGTCGCCGACACCTACGCGACCATTCGTGGCGAGACGTGCATCGGTCTGCCAACTTTTGAGGATGGCTGGCGCTCGGCACGCATCGTCGAAGCAGCGCTCGCGTCGAGTCGAGAGGGACATTGGCAGGCCATCCATTAGTGCGTCAGGCGTCAACTCCCGCGCAAGACAGGAAACCCATGCAACAAAACACGCGGTACGGCTTTTTGTACCGAATAACGACCGCCTATGCGGCACATCAGGAGACGCAGAATGAATACGAAAAAACGCAACCTTCTTACGGCTGGCGCTGCAGCACTGGCCATCACGCTAACCGCCTGGACCCCTGCACACGCGGCTGACATCGCTATCGTGCTTAAGACCTTGTCGAACCCCTATTGGGTAGCAATGCGCGATGGTGTGCTCAAGGAAGCGAAATCCAAAGGCGTTACAGTGGACGTGTTCGCTGGCAATAGCGAGGACGATATTCAGGGGCAACAGCGGATTCTCGAAGACGCGCTGAACAAGAGCTACAAAGCCATCGGTGTGGCACCGATCACAGCGGTAAGTCTGGTTCAATCCGTTGCCAATGCAACGAAGAAGGGCATCTATGTCGTCAATATCGACGAAAAGATTGACCCGGGCCAGCTGAAAGCTGCAGGCGGCTCGGTCCTGGCCTTCATCGCGACCGACAACGTCGCACTCGGCAACAAGGCGGGCAACTTTATTGTCCAGAAGCTGGGCGCAGCGGGTGGCAAGGTTGCAATCGTTGAAGGTAAGGCCGGCAATGTGACGGGAGACGCGCGTCGTGACGGCGCAAAACAGGCTTTCGCAAAAGCTGCGAACGTGACGGTAGTTGCCAGTCAACCGGCCGACTGGGACCGCTCGAAAGCGCTCGACGTGGCGACCAATATTCTGCAACGGAATCCGGACCTGAAGGCGATTTACGCGGCCAACGACACGATGGCCCTTGGCGCGGTGCAGGCAGTCAAGAACGGCGACAAGCTTGGCAAGGTGATTGTCGTGGGCACCGATGGCGTACCTGAGGCGATCGATTCGGTAAAGCACGGTGAGCTGACTGCGACCGTTGCCCAGGATTCTGAAGCGATGGGTGCGAAGGCAGTCGACCTGCTGCTTGACGCCTTGAAAACGAAGCCCGCGATCAGCGCCGATACCGCACCGACCTTTTTCCCGATCGAATCGCACCTGGTGACCAAATGAGTCTCGCGTGGCGCCAGCGCGCGCCACGCTTCAGTCGCGGAGCGAAGTGAAGATGAACGAAGTTCTGGTGGAAGTGCGCGGTGTGTCGAAGGTATTTCCTGGCACAGTGGCGCTCAAGGACGTCAGCTTCGACGTCAGGGCTGGCGAAGTGCATGTGCTTCTGGGTGAAAACGGTGCGGGCAAGTCGACCTTGATGAAGCTGCTGAGCGGAATCTACGAGCCGACGTCGGGCAAGATCGTCGCAGGCGGTGTGGAGTACACGAAGCTTTCGCCGACGCTGTCCACTGAGCTCGGCATTTGCCTGATCTATCAGGAGCTAAGTGTTATCGACTATCTCAGCATCGAGGAAAATCTGTTCGTCGGGCGAATTCCAACTATACGACGCCTGGGCATTGCGGTGGTTGACCGTCGAACGATGCAACGCAAGGCGCGCGACGTATTGGCACGCGTCGGCCTCGAGCGTGACCCGAATACGCTCGTGGGCGACCTCAGCATCTCCGAGAAGCAGCAGGTGGAAATCGCCAAGGCGCTGGCCAGCGAAGCGCGTTTGATCATCATGGACGAACCTACTTCGTCACTGACCGACACTGAGGTCGGCCGGCTTTTCGAAGTGATTGCTGAACTGAAGCGCCATGGTGTTGGCATAGTCTATATCTCGCACAAGCTAAAGGAGATTCCGATAATCGGAGATCGCGTGACGGTGCTAAAGGACGGACGTTACGTGGGTACATACGACGCCAGGGCCACCTCGACCGAGCGTCTTGTCTCGCTGATGGTGGGGCGCGAAATCGTCCATGGACGGCCGGGCGACGCAACGAGAGCCGCTGAAATCGTGTTCTCTGTGCGCAGTCTGTCCTCTTGTGATGGCAGGGTACGCGACGTCTCATTCGACGTACATCGCGGGGAGATCCTCGGCTTTGCCGGATTGATGGGGTCGGGCCGCAGCGAATTGATGGAGACCATTTTCGGGGTGCGTAGCAAGTCAGGCGGTCGCATGGCGCTGAACGGGCGCGACATTGTGGTTGATTCCCCGTATCAGGCGGTCAAGCAGGGGCTCGCTTTCGTTACGGAAGACCGCCGCGCGACGGGCTTCTTTCACAATCTGAGCATCGAAGAGAACATCTTCATCGCGCCTGCGTTACGCAGCACACGACGTGCGTTGTCGCTCGGCCGGATCGACCTTGGGCGGCAGCGTGAGCTTGGACTGATTTACAAGGATCGCTTACGGATTCGCTGCGCCACGCCGACTCAAAACATCACCGAACTCTCCGGGGGAAATCAGCAGAAAGCGATTATCGCAAAGTGGCTCGCGGCGCAAAGTGATCTGTTTATCTTCGATGAACCGACGCGTGGGATCGACATTGGCGCGAAGTCCGAGATTTACGCAATCATGCGCACGCTCGCCAACGAGGGTAGAGCGATCCTGATGGTGTCGTCGGAGCTGCCGGAATTGATCGCGGTGTGTGATCGCATTGCAGTCTATCGCGACGGCACGGTGGCCGACACCCTTGTCAATGCCGACGCTACTGAGGAATCGATCATGAAGATCGCCACGTCATGAACAAACGGGAAGGGGACAAAATGAACCAGTCGAACACCTCGGGCTTGCCGCTCGAACGCGCGTCGCGGCGCGACTTCGCAAGCCTGTGGCAGAGCTACGGCACCTTCGGCATTCTGGTGCTCCTGCTGATTTTCTGCAGCATTGCCTCACCGCAGTACTTCCTGGCCCGGGAAAATCTCGTGCAGGTATTGCTGCAAAGCGCTGTGATGGTGTTGCTCGCTTGCGGCGTGTTTTTTACGATTCTGATCGCTGGAATCGATCTTTCGGTAGGGTCGGTACTGGCGCTCTCCGGCATGGTGATGGCCAAGCTGATGATGGCTGGAATGCCTGTCTGGCTGGCGGTACTGATCGGAGGTGTCGGCGTGGGCGCACTGCTGGGCGCTGTCAATGGCGCGCTGGTCAATCTCACGCAATTGCACCCCTTCATCATCACGCTCGGCACTGCGGCGATCTATCGTGGAGTCACGCTGATCATTTCCGATTCGCGTTCAGTATTCGGTTTTGATCGAGGGTTTGGCGACGTCGTTGCAGGACGTGCGTTCGGTGTACCCGTGCCGATTATCATCGCCGCTGCAGTTGCCGGTTTCCTGTTCTTCATCACGCGATATACGAAACTCGGGCGTAACCTCTATGCGCTTGGCGGCAACGCGCAGGCAGCGTTCTATTCCGGAATCAGCGTCAAACTGCACACGCTCGTCGTATTCGTTATTTCAGGCTCGTGCGCGGGTATTGCCGGCATTGTCACGACCGCGCGAACTGGGGCAGCCGAGCCCAATGCGGGGATAGGGTTCGAAACCTTCGCCATCGCCTCGGCGATCATCGGCGGCACCAGCTTTTTCGGCGGGCGTGGGCAAATCGCAGGCGTAGTGATTGGCGGGCTGATTATCGGCGTTATCAATAACATCCTGAACATCATGAATGTCGAGTCTTATTACCAGCAGATCGTGATGGGTGTACTGATCATCGCGGCGGTAACGGCCGATAAGCTTTTCACGCGCCGCAGGCGCTAGCCCGTCGCCTTTGTTCGAGTGCGTGATCAGTATTGCAGATTGTCCGTGTGATAACGCGGATTGGCGATACACGCGAACTACAGTTGTTTTTGTGGAGTTTCCATGAATCAGGCAGTCAAGTCCATGCGACTTTTCATTGCACCGGCGCCGCGCGCGGTCGCGGATATCTTTAGTGCTTCCGATCTTGCGCGGCTGCGCGACCTCGGTGAGGTCTACCTCCACGAAGATGGCGTCGTCGACGATGCAATCTTCGACGCACATGTGGTGCAGGCCGATATTGTCGTCGGCCAGTTCGATCTTCCTGTTGACCGGTTGAACCGGATGAAGAATCTGCGGGCCATTGTCAACGTGGAGGGTAACTTCCTGCCGAACGTCGACTATGCCCAGTGTTTCCGGCAGGGTGTCCGGGTCCTGAACGTGAGTCCCGTCTTCGCTGAGCCGGTAGCTGAGGCGGCGCTTGGCATGGCGATCGACCTGGCGCGTGGCATAAGCCAGGCGGACCGGCGCTTTCGCCACAATAGCGAGCAGTATGGCCTTGAGGCAAACCGTGACGCGTTTTCTCTCTACGAAGCACCCATAGGTTTCATCGGCATGGGCGATCTGGGACGCGCGATCTTGCCACTCGTCGCTCCCTTTCGCGGAACGGTGCGCGCATTTGATCCCTGGCTGCCAGCGGCCTACATCGAGTCGTTGGGTTGCCAACCAGCGACGCTCGAGGATGTGCTGCGTGAGTCGCAGGTCGTTTTCGTAGTAGCTGGCGTAACGTCGCAAAATCAGGGCTTTCTGACACGCGAGCAGTTCATGTCCATGAGACCTGGCTCCGCATTTGTCCTCGTGAGTCGTGCTGGTGTGGTCGATTTCGATGCGATGCTCGACGTCGCCGGGCAGGGCCACATCCGGGTGGCAACCGACGTATTTCCTGTTGAACCATTGCCGAAAAATCACCGCGCACGTTCGCTGGACAACGTGCTGCTATCGCCACATCAGGCCGGAGCGCTTGACGCGGTGCTTCGCGAGATAGGCCGCAGGGCGCTGGCCGATATCGAACTGATCGCGCGTGGACTACCGCCAGTGATGTGCAAGATTGCGCAGCCGGAGACGGTGGGTCTGATGCGCAGCAAGCCAATCGAAAAGAGCTAGGACCGGTTGATGATTGGTGATATCTCTCATTTTCTGGCAACGCCTGACGAGAGCCGGCGGTCGCGACGGTCTCTGCGATGGATCTGCTTTCGTGGCTGGCAGGCGCTCGTTCTGACTCAGGATGAACTCGAATTGACGGTAGTGCCGTCAATTGGTGGGCGTCTGATAAGCATACGCCACGGAGGTGTGGAGCTCGCCTACGTCAACGATGCCCTGGCTGGCAAAATACCGGACGGCAGTGATGAGCAGTGGCGAGTCTTATGTGGTGAATGGGGCTTTCCATTATGGGGTGGGGGCAAGACGTGGGTTGCGCCGGAGTCGAACTGGCCTGATGGCGCGCCGCAGCGCGATCTCGATAGCGGACCCTACGGTGTGCTAGCCACATGGAACGGCATGGATTCGATGGGCGTGGAACTGGGCAGTGGTGTGTGCGGGCGAAGCGGGCTGCAGATTACCCGGCGCATCGAGCTTGCAGCAAACGGCGTCTGGACGACGGTGCATCGATTGATCAACCGCTCCGGCGAGATTCGTGAGTGCGGCATCTGGGATGTGTTGATGCTCCGGCGCCCTGGCTCGGTAAGTGTGCAACTCGATCAGACCGGCGACCAGTGGCGTGAGGCAATCGTGCCGTTTCCAGAAAAAGGACCGATAGGTGACGTACGCGGTTCGAGATTCCTGAGTTTCGCCGACGGCGTGCTATCAGCCCACTGCGACGACGCCATTGAGTTCAAGTTTGGTATCAACGCATCGGGCGGTACTCTGGACGTTCGACTGATGCTACCGGAGGGTAACAAGCGTCTGCTGCGAAGCTTCGACGTAGTTGCTGATGCGCGGTACCTGCATGGCGCGCCGATGGAAGTGTTCAATGCACCGGCGTTGCCTTACTTTGAGATTGAATCGCATGGGCCGGCGCATACCTTGGCGGCTGGCGCTGCATGTGAATTGCGGGTTAAGGAATGGGTTTCGTCGCGCTAGAATTGCGGCTTTAGCCCGGAATACGCCGATGTCTTTTGCCTCGCTTGGCCTGATCGATCTCTTGCTGCGTAATGTACAGGACCTCAATTACCAGACACCTACGCCGGTGCAGGCCAAGGCGATTCCTGCTGTGCTCAGTGGCAAGGACGTCATGGCCGCGGCACAGACCGGCACTGGCAAGACGGCGGGTTTTGCGCTGCCGCTGTTGCAACGGCTAGCGCAACACGGCCCGGCGGTGTCCAGCAACCGCGCACGTGTTCTGGTGCTGGTGCCCACGCGTGAACTGGCCGAACAGGTGCTGCAAAGCTTTATCGATTACGGCAAAGGCCTCGACTTACGATTTCTGGCCGCCTACGGCGGCGTCAGTATCAACCCGCAGATGATGAAGTTGCGCAAAGGCGTGGACGTGCTCGTTGCCACGCCAGGCCGTTTGCTAGATCTCAATCGCCAGAACGCAGTGCAGTTTGATCAAGTACAAACGCTGGTGCTGGATGAAGCCGACCGCATGCTGGATCTGGGCTTTGCGCGTGAACTCAACGCTGTCTTTGCTGCCTTGCCCGCTCAGCGCCAGACACTGCTGTTCTCCGCCACGTTTACCGATGACATCCGCGCCATGGCGGCGGACATTCTGCGCGGCCCGGTCAATATCAGCGTCAGCCCGCCCAATGCCACGGCCGCCAGGATCAAGCAGTGGGTGGTGCCGGTGGATAAAAAGAACAAGCCTGACCTTTTCATGCACCTTGTGGCTGAGAACAAGTGGGAGCACGCGCTGGTGTTCGTCAAAACCCGCAATGGCGTGGATTACCTCGCGGCCATGCTGGACGAAGCGGGCTATGCGGTCGACACCATCCACGGCGACAAGCCGCAATCCGCGCGCCTGCGTGCGTTGGAGCGCTTCAAGACGGGCGAAGTACCTATGCTGGTCGCCACCGATGTGGCTGCGCGCGGGCTGGATATCGACGACCTGCCGCTGGTGATCAACGTTGATCTGCCGATCGTGGCGCAAGACTATGTGCATCGCATTGGCCGTACCGGTCGAGCGGGCGCTAGCGGCGTGGCGGTGTCCCTTGTGTGCGCCGATGAAGCGCCGCAACTGGCCGCGATTGAAGCGCTGATCCGCCAAACGCTGCCTCGTGAAGAAGAGCCGGGTTTTGAAGCCGAACACCGCGTGCCGCAAACTAGCGCGACGGGCCAGATCATCAAGAAACCGAAAAAGCCCAAGAAGCCGAAAGCGCCGCAAGCTGCGCCGGGCGGCATGGCAGTGTTTGGCAAAAAACCGCGCCCGCAAAGTGGTGAAAACGAACACAAACCTGCGGCGCAGCGCGCTGTGGCCGCGGGTAAAGGCACGAGCTTGTCTAGCGGTAACCCATTCGGCGTGCAGAAGCCACGCAGCAAACCCGCCAGCAAACCAGCAGCGGGTTCTCGTAAGCCGGCTGGCAAACCCGCTGGTGGCCGCGCCAAACGCCAACCCTGATCCTTGGGGTGAGTGACGCCAGCCTTGGAACGGGCTGGCGGTTCGCGGACCGCTGGCAGGCAGCGGCGCAGCTTCGGCGTGCATCAGATCGTCGGGGATCGGCGCACTGAACTCAAGATCGACAGCAACTTCGGAGCCGAACGGACGTTGACATCGTGCGTAGCGAGTGTCCGGTCGAGGTCTGGCTGGGATGCCGCAGCATGCGCCGCAGCAGCCGGACCGGAGCAGGAAACCGGACATTTCTAATGAGCCAGAACCGGACATTTCTAAAAAGCTCTGACAAACAAAAGTTCGATAATTTATCTTATGTCAAATTAACTTTTCTTCGTAGGCTACCCACAAAACGTGCTTCGGAGCCTCATCCAGTTTGAAGCGGCCGACAACCCCGCCGGTCTCTCACGTTTCGTATCCATGCGGAAATGAAGTGATTGATTTTCGCAATCTGAGGCAAGCGAGCCGACAGCGCAGATTGAAGAGCGCGACGCGACATCGACGCGCAGCCAGCGACGGCAACGCCGACAGGTAACACATCTACCTGTGAACCTGACCGAGCCAATGGAAACTGCGCGCCATTAGTAACATCAGCGTTCAAAACCTTCCGCTGCAGCCGCGCCCTCACCTAAGCCCTTTTCCCCAACCCATCCCACCTGGTGTTACCGCCCGCTTATGTCTATGCTTCCTTAACCCCTTGGCCACTCGCGGCGCCAACGACGCTTCCGCGCCAAACGAAGCCGTCCAAAGCCCAGCAAGGGGGAAAACCTAAAACGGAGAAAACCCAATGACAGTATCGATCTCGCGGCGCGCCATTCTGCTGTTCGCCGGTCTCGCACTCTCGGGCACGCTGTCGCTCGCGCAAGCGGCGCCGGTCTCATTTACCGTACCGCTCACGGGCGACCAGCAGGTGCCTCCGGTGCAAACTCCCGGCAGCGGCACCGCCAATCTCACGTACGACTCGAGCACCCACGTCGTGACGTGGAACATCACCTTCAGCGGTTTGACGAGCCCAGCCACCATGGCGCATTTTCACGGCCCGGCTCCTGCCGGTAAAAACGCCGGCGTGAAGGTGTGGATCTCGCAGAAAGGCAATATGTCCGTGACGAGTCCGCTCAGCGGTCAGGCAACCTTGTCCGCGGATGACGCCCAGATTTTCGAAGCCGGCAATATGTACATCAACGTCCACACCAAGACCAACCCGGGCGGTGAGATCCGCGGCCAGGTCATGCCGCCGAAGGGCAACTGACGCACCGCGCTTCAGCCATCGCAGCAGACCTGGTCAGAGATAAGCCGCAAGCAGCACCACCACCGCAGCGCCAATCGCAAGCGGCAGCAGTGCCAGCACCGCTGGCCGCTGCCGCGGCGCGGCAATATTCGAAGGCAACGCCTTATAGCCCGTCAGCATCGGGCTTAGCAGGTTGTGCCGCTTCACCACGGCGTACAGTGCGATCACCAGCACATGCAGTGCGACCGCCGCCAGCAACACATCCCACACCACCCCGTGCAGCGTGGAAATTGCACTGGCGATCCAGGCGGGCACCCATTCGCTCAATGGACCCTCGTCCGCGACCTCGTTGTACACGTACAGGCCGCTTAGCGTCTCAAGCAGGAGCAGCACGAGCAGCAACAAGACCATCCATCCGCCGGCCGCGTTATGGCCCACCTGATCGTCCGGCTCGCGGCGAAACAGGTGCGACAGATGCCGCACCGCGGCCGCCGGTGACGCCACAAAATTTCTGAAGCGCGCCGTATCGCTGCCGAAGCAGCCCCACAGTAACCTGAACAGCAGCAACGCGAGCAGCGCTTCGCCGGCCCGCACATGCCAGTCGATCAGATTCAGCTTCAAGGTCGTATAAGCGGCCGCAACCAGTACCACCATCAACCAGTGAAACAGGCGCGTCGGCGCATCCCACACAAGTACGCGGCGACGACCCGGTTGTCCCGGCGGCGAAACGGGTTCGTCGGCGTTCATGAAGTTGGGCCTCCCCAGTGAAGCGGCCAGCAGCAACAGCGATCCGGTTGCAACAGAAATCTAGAAGAGATAAAGCCCCGCGACAAACACCACGCCCGAGAACAGCAGCGCCGTTACGCAATATCCCATGATGTCGCGCACGCCAAGTCCGGCAATCGCCAGCGCAGGAAGCGCCCAGAACGGCTGTGCCATATTGGTCCATGCTTCGCCGTAGGCGATCGCCATTGCTGACTTTCCGAGGTCGGCATGCAGCGCCTGCGCGGCCGGCATGACGAAAGGCCCCTGCACCACCCAATGGCCGCCGCCGCTCGGCACGGCAAAATTGATTACCGCTGAACTGAGGAACGCGAGCAACGGGAACGTATGCACGTTGGCGATCTCCACGAACCATGTGGTGATGATGCCGGCCAGTCCCGAGTGATCCATCAATGCCTGAATCCCGGCGTAAAACGGAAACTGGATCATGATCGCGGAAGCGCCCTTCGCTGCCGCGCCCACCGCGCGCGCGTATGCCATCGGCGTCTTGTGCAGCACCATGCCGGCGGCGAGGAACACCAGGTTCACGGTATCGATGTCGAGCGTAAACCCCTTTTGCACCGTACGCACCACCAGATACACCGCACACACCAGCGCTACCAGCAACGCCAGCACGCGGCTTTCCTCTAGCCGCTCGGCGAGCGTCGCATCAGCCGGGAGCTTTCGTTCGACGGATGGCGGGTCCTCGAGCAACGCCGGGTCTACCGCCACGACGTCCTCGGGTTTAGGCATCATCAGCCGCGCCAGGATCGGCAGCAGCACGATCAGACCAAACGTGATGAAGGCGTTGTAGCCGGTGAAGATCGTGTGCGAGACGGGAATCAGTCCAATGGTCTTTTCCATCGGATTGCCCTTGGTGGCCGCAACCAGCGGCACCGACCCTGACAGCCCGCCGTGCCATGTGAGGAAGCCCATATATGCAGATGCCACGAGCAAACGGTAATCGGTGCCCTTCACGCGCCGCGCGACTTCGCGCGCCAGCATCGCACCGAGCACGAGGCCGAAGCCCCAGTTGATGGCGCATGCAATCGCGCCGCAAAACGCCACCAGCATGACGCCTTGTGCAGGCGTGCGGGCCGAACTTGCCAGGGCGATCAACAACCGCTTCACCGGGCCAGAACTGGCGAGCGCATGACCTGTCACCAGAATCATGGCCATCTGCATCGAGAAGGCCAGCAGGTTCCAGAAACCGCCGCCCCACATCGTCACCAGTTCCGCCGGCGCTTTCGGCGTCAAGGCAAAGGCCAGCACGAACGTTGCAATCGTCAGGAAGATCGCAAAGATCAGCGGGTCAGGCAGCACGCGATGCACCACCTGAGTAAAAAAGCGCGAGATACGCTGAATCAACTGTCTACTCCTCGTCACCAATGATATTTTTAACGGGCGGTTTCAATCTTGCGCCGGATTGCGTTGGCCGCGTCTTTTCCGCCCACTTCCCCGGCCGCGATTCTTGCATGAAACGAGGGGTTTTGCTGCGACGCAGGCACACGTCCTGCGTCGCGGCGTGTCTACATAGGAGATTGTCTGATCATGGAATATCGTCAACTCGGCCGTTCCGGCCTCAAGGTGTCGACCGTCACGCTCGGCACGATGACAATGGGTGGCAAAGGAAAATTTGCGAGCGTCGGTGAAGTGGGTCTCGAAGAGGCGCGCCGGCAGATCGATATGTGCCTCGAAGCCGGCGTCAACCTGATCGACACGGCCGATGTCTATTCGAACGGCGCGTCGGAGGAGATCGTCGGCGCGGCGCTCGGCGGCAAGCGCAAAGGTGGCGTGCTGATCGCTACCAAGGCGCGCTTTCCGATGGGCGACGGCCCGAACGATCGCGGCCTGTCCCGGCATCATCTGATCGAAGCGTGCGAGGCGAGCCTGCGGCGTCTCAAGACGGATGTGATCGACCTCTATCAGGTACACGAGTGGGATGGTCTCACGCCGCTCGAGGAGACGCTCGAGGCGCTCGATATGCTGGTGCGGCACGGCAAGATCCGTTACGTCGGCTGCTCGAACTACTCCGCCTGGCATCTGATGAAGGCGCTGCACGTGAGCGAGCGGGACCGTCTGCCGCGTTTCGTCAGCCAGCAGATCCACTACACGCTCGAGGCGCGTGAAGCGGAATATGAACTTGCGCCGCTCGCGCTCGATCAGGGGCTCGGCATTCTGGTTTGGAGTCCGCTAGCCGGCGGTCTGTTGTCGGGCAAGCATCGCCGCGACACGACGCCGGAAGGCACGCGCCAACTCGCGGGCTGGACCGAACCGCCGATCCGCGATCAGGACCGCCTCTGGAACATCGTCGACGCTCTCGTCGAGATTGCCGGCGAGCTCAATATCTCCGCCGCCCAGGTCGCGCTGGCGTGGACACTGGGACGTCCGGCAGTCGCTTCGGTGATCATCGGCGGGCGCAACGAGAAGCAGTTGCGCGACAACCTCGGCGCGGCCGACGTCAAGCTGAGCGATGCGCAGCGCGAGCGGCTCGATCAGGTCAGCGCCCCTCCTCTGCTCTACCCCTACTGGCATCAGCTGCAGACCGCCAGTGACCGCCTTGGCGCGGCCGATCTGTCGCTGCTGGGGCCGCATCTGAAGAAGAAGGCGTAGGCAAACTGCCGCTGGAGTCGCACGCAAACAAAAGCCGGCCGTCAGCTCTCGCTGGCGACCGGCTTTTTATACTGCCCGGTTTGCGCTATCCGCGCACCCCGCTCAGAACTTGTGGCGCAGACCGAGGCTGACCAGTTCCTGAGTGTTGGTACCGCCGTAGCCATACGAGCCCACGGAAGCCTGCGCAGCCACGATACCCGTACCTGCTGCGTCAAGCGTATCGCCGCTGGCGTGCTGCCATGCGCCCACCAGATACACATCGGTGCGCTTCGACAGGTTGTAGTCCGCGCCCACCGAAACCTGGTGGTACGTCGCGCCCGTCTCGCCGCTCGACTTCGTGTAGCTGTAGCCCACGCCCAGCAGCATCGCCGGGGTCAACTGGTAGTCGAGGAAGCCTTGTCCGGTGTTGAACTTCTCCGTCGAGGCAAATGCCGACTGTCCGTCCGCCTTGTACTGCGCATTGCTGTAGCCTGCGCCGAACGTGAACGGACCGGCCACATACTGGGCCGCAACGCGCGCGATATTGATCGACTTGGCGCTCTGCAGGCCGAGGTTGATCAGCGAACCGTCAAAGGTGCCGTCAGACGTGCTGGCCCAGCCCGAGCCGGTGGCCGTCGAGGCGCGCACGAGACCGTCGGTCGTTTCATTGTCGGCAACGAAGTAACCTGCGGCCACCGAAATCGGCCCGTTGCTATACGACGCCGCTGCCGACCAGGTCTGTCCCGAACCCGTCTGTCCGGCCACACCGCCCAGCGCATACATACCTTCGACCTGGAAGCCCGAGAACACCGGCGACACGTACTTGATCGCGTTGCTGGTACGCGAGCTGTTGTCGTAGTTGTCGACGTCACCCGCAGTCGCGAAGGTGCTGCCGAAATAGTTGTCAGCCGTGATGCCTTGTACGAGGTCGACGAGCGGATCGTACTGGCGACCCAGCGTGAACGTGCCGTACTGGTCTGCGCTCAAACCGACGAATGCCTGACGGCCAAACTCGCGGCCGCCCTGTGCGAGGCCGCCCGTGCTCGGGTTAAAGCCGTTTTCCAACTGGAAAATCGCCTTCAGACCGCCGCCCAGATCTTCGGAACCCTTCAGGCCCCAACGGGTGCCGGACAGGTCGCCATTGCTGGCGTTGCCGACCGACCATTGGTTCTGGCCAGCCGCATTGGCGTTATGGATGAAAGTAACGGCGGTATCGATCGTGCCGTAAAGGGTTACGCTGCTTTGTGCATGGGCCGCACCAGCAGCGCCCAGCAGTGCGAGAGAGAGCGTGGACAGCGTTATTCTTTTCATCATTTCTCCGTGCAGATGAACGATTGGTTATTGCGAAAAGGACAATAACGCGCCGGACTCTTCCAGGACACTGAAAAAAATTTCTGTCGTAAAAAGTCTACAAGGGCTAAAAGCCTTTCCCTTCAAGGCTTTGCCGGACTATTGCTGGAGGAGAAATACTCATTTGATGCAAAGGAGGGTATTGATTCATCGTTGACGGGATTGCAATAGATGACCCGTTATCCGGTTCATTCTTTCATATTCAAGCAAGAAAGCGGGCTGAAATGTTCAGGTGATTTAAAATGACTCTGCAATTAGCCGCTTAATCCATTTCTCAGAGCATGTTCGTAAGTTATTTTTATGAACCCATTTTCAGGCTTTAAAACTCACTCTGCCGCATTCTGCGAACGCCGGTAATGAATATGCGCGGGGACCTTTAGCGAATCGGGATGTGCATTGCCTTCCAGCATCGAAAACACGCAGCGCAAGCTGTGTTCGGCGAGTTGCCGGCTGTCCTGGACGATGGCGTCGATGGCGAGCGGCAGGCAGTCGAGCAGCGGATGATCGTCGAACGACATCAGCCGGCCCGGCGCCTGCGCCAGCTTGTGCGCCTCGCTCATGAACGACAGCGCGCCCTCGAGCAGGGTAATCGAGCCGGCGAACAGCGCCTGGGGATAGCGCCCGTGCGTCGTGAACCAGTCCTGCATCAGCGCGCGGCCGGATTCGCGCTGGAAGTCGCGCTGGTGGACCCAGTCGGGCTGCTCGCTCAGGCCGTGCGCCGCCAGCGCCTGACGGTACCCGGCGAGCCGGTCGCAGCTTGCCGACAGTTCCGCCTGGCCGCCGAAGTACACCACTTCGCTCGCGCCCTGCTTCAGCGCGTCGCCCACCAGCGTGGCGACGATTTCGGTCGCATCGGTGACCACATAGGGAATTTCGCTCTGCTCCACCCGGCGATCGGCGAACACGAGCGGCAGGCGCTTTACCCACTTCTGGTAGCGCTCCGGATCGGCGGTGCACGGCACGACCACGAGCCCGTCCACCTGATGCGAAACCAGGTGCGCAATCCCTTCGGTTTCGCGGACCGGATCTTCGTCGCTGGTCACCACGACCAGCTGATAGCTGTATTGCTCGCGGCATCGCCATTCCATCGCCTGGGCCAGCGCGGAGTGCACGGAGTTGGTGAGGTCGGGAATTACGAGGCCGATCGTGTTGCTGCGGCGCGAGCGCAGCGCGCGCGCCGACTTCGACGGCGTGAAATTGTGCTCTTTGGCGACCTGAAGCACCCGCTCGACGGTGGCCGCCGAGATGCGATAGCGCTCGGCATAGCCGTTCAGCACCATGCTCGCGGTGGTGCGGGACACGTTCGCCAGACGGGCGATGTCGTCAATGGTCAGACGCTCGAACTGGGACACGCGGGCTTCCTCGCGGCAGGGTGTTGACGACGGTGATATCCGTGCCGGATGGTACTACGGGGAAGCGGCGCTGAAAACGTGCTGGCTGATCCGCACAAGCCGGAAGGTCAACGCAGGGACAACGGCGCGGTCGATTGCGCGATCGATTGCACAGCTAACTGCTGCGCTGCTCGAGACGCTGGTCGAGGCGCTGTTTGAGCCGCTGCGGCACCAGCACCGGCAAGCGCAACAGGAAACCGCAGAAGAGCCGCAGATGCATCCACGACAGCAGCAGGTTGTCGCGCAGGTAGTTGAAATGCGATACGCCACCTTCGTCGGCGCGGAAATAGCGCACCGGCGCTTCGATCCTGATGGGCCGCACGCCTTCCCAGCACAGACGCACCGCTGCTTCCGGATCGAAGTCGAAGCGCCTCATCCACACATGGCGGCTCATCACCTCGCGCAATGGCTCGACCGGGTACACGCGAAAACCGTAGAGCGAATCGCCGATGCCTGACCACAGGGTTTCGAGGTTGGCGCAGGCGTTGGACAGACGCCGCCAATACACGCGCAACCAGGGCGCTTTCGAATCGAACTTCGGCAAGCCCAGCACCATGGCGCCGGGGTGTGCCTGCGAGGTGGCCATGAAACTCGCGATCAGATAGGCCGGGTGCTGGCCATCGGAATCCATCGTGAGAACGTGCGTGAAACCGAGGCTGGACGCTTGTGCAAGTCCGGTCAGCACGGCCGCCCCTTTGCCCTGATTGTGCGGCAGCACGATTACGCGCAAGCCCTCGTCGTGTTCGGCCATCGCCTGCAACCGTTGGGCGCTGTCGTCCGTGCTGCCGTCGACGATCACCCAGACGGGGTTCCAGTTCTCGCGCGCACTGCGCACGGTTTCATAGACCTTTTCGCCGGGGTTGTAGCTCGGAATCATGACCAGGTGGGTCGACGATGGGCGGAGTGTGCGCATGGCAAACAGCAGGTTGAGTGCGGCTAGCGGATGCGATGGGTCGCCACGTACGCAGCGAGCGCGCCGAGCGTCGCGAAGATTTTCTCGTTGTCCGGGTTGTCCGAACGCAGTTCGAAGCCGTACTTCTTCGAAATCAGCAGCGCGATTTCGAGGATATCGATCGAGTCGAGTCCGAACCCTTCGCCGTATAGCGGGGTGTCGGCCGTCACCGTGTCGAGTTGCACGTCTTCGAGATTCAGTTCGCCGACGATCATCGCGGCCAGCTCTTCTTCCAGTTTATTCATTGCCTTGGTGTGCCGGAGATCAACGCCAGTGGAAGGGGTGCAGAACGGCCCGTATCGGGTCCCTGCGCCGCTCCTCCTGGCTGGCGCATGGGCAGGCCCTCTAACCCCGTCGCAGCGGCGATCTGCCCGCTGTCTTCGAGTTTGTAAAGTGTGGGGCGATTCTAGACGAAGCCATCCCCGGTCGTATACGGGCAAAGGGTTACATGAAGTTTTGGGCCGGCATGCGTCTTTTGTAAGGCCATGAAAGGCAAAACCCGTCGCGGACCTCGCCCGGGACGGACGGTACGCTAGAATTGCGCCCGCCGCGTGCGCGGCCGGGGTCAAACAAACAGTTACAAAAGCGGGTGCGAACCCCGTGTGCCCGGGCGGGTCTTTAAGAGGTCCCCTGCGGGAATGAAAAATGCGTGATGACGGGTATGCCGAGGACAAACGGCGACCATTCATGTGATGAAAGAACCGGCCAGGCGTCGTGCAAGACAGCGGACGAACTGGCTTTAAAAATACCCCTACTTATGCAGCACATTGTCCTTATTCCTGACTGGTATCGCGGGGCGAGCGCGCCGGCGGCTCGTCGAGGGAGGTCGTCGTGGCTCAGCTAAAGCGTATCGTGAGCGGCGCGGCGACGGTCGGCGTGATCGCGGCATGCGAGCTTGGCACGCACTACGCGGCTAGCACGCCGGGCGCGCAAGGCTTCGGTCTGGCCGTCGTCCTCGCACCGCTTCTGTTGCTGACGTTGGCCGCCGCGGCCCGCTCGGCGCAGCGTGCCTGGTTGCTGCCGGGCTGGGTCTGCGGCTGCGTGGCGTTGTGGTTTGCGCGCGCGCCGCTCGTGCGTCACTTCGAATGGGGCGCTTATTTTGAGCACCTCGCCGTCACCCTTATCATGGCGTTCGCATTCGGGCGCACGCTCGCAGCCGGCCAACGCCCCCTGTGCAGCCAGTTTGCCGCGCTGGTGCATGGCAAGCTGACGCCGGCCATTGCTCATTACACCCGCCGGATCACGGTTGCCTGGACCGCGTTCTTTCTGGGCATCGCGGCCCTCTCGACACTGCTGTTCGTTGCGGCGCCGGTGGTCGTGTGGTCAACCTTCGCCAACTACATGACGCTGCCGCTGGTGGCCGCGATGTTCGTCGCGGAACATGCATGGCGGCGCGTCGCGTTGCCGGACGTGCAGCGTCCCAGCATGGTCGCCACGGCGCGCGCCTACCGGCATACGATGCACGGCCGGGCCGGACGCGCACAATGAATCCGGTTAAACCTCCGCGCAGCCTTGAATGGCGTAGCACGGAGCCACGGTAACTGCCCTGACTGACGTTATGCCGAGCTTTCCTTTGTTGTTCCACTCGTCGTCTGCACAGACGATTGCCTGGCGCGACGGCACGCCGGTCTCCGTACGCGAGTTTCTCGCCGACGTGGCGGCCCTCGCGAAGGCACTGCCGGCCGGTGGCCATGTGTTCAACATGTGCACGGACCGCTATCGTTTCGCGGTCGGCCTTTGCGCGGCCCTGGTAGCGGGCAAGATCAGCCTGCTGCCTTCCGCGCATACGCCGGAAGCGGTGCGCCAGCTGGCGTCGTTTGCTCCCGATACTTTTTGCCTGCACGATGCCGCCGACTGCGCCGTGGAATTGCCGCGCTTCCGGTTTTCGTCGGCAGGTATTGCTGCGCAGTCCTGTGGGTCTTCCAGCGAGGATTTCTCTGCTGGTTTAGCGGACTCCGCGACCCTCTTCCCCACTGCCGCAGAAACCGTCGTGCCGCAAATCGACGCGACGCGTGTCATGGCTTATCTGTTCACCTCCGGTTCGACCGGCGTGCCGGTCCCGCATGGCAAAACATGGGGTAACCTGGTGCAGTGCCTGCGCACCTCGGCGGACCGTCTCGGCCTGTTCGGGATGGGTGCCTGCACGTTGGTCGGCACGGTGCCGCCGCAGCACATGTACGGTTTCGAAACCACCGTGCTGCTGGCGTTGATCGGCGGCTTTGCGTTCAGCAACCGCCAGCCGTTCTATCCGGGCGATGTCGCCGCCGAACTCGCTGCCGTCCCGCAGCCGCGGGTGCTGGTCACTTCGCCGGTTCACCTGCGCGCGTTGATGCTGTCCGACCAGGCACTGCCACCGGTCTCGTTGATGTTGTCCGCGACTGCGCCGCTCACGCAGGAACTCGCGCGCACCGCCGAGGCACGTATCGGCGCACCGTTGCTTGAGATCTATGGCAGCACCGAAAGCGGCCAGATCGCGACGCGCCGTACCGCGCAGGGGGCCGCCTGGGATCTCTATCCGGGCATCAGCCTGGAGACACGGCGCAGCGGCGATGCTCAAGATACGAGCGGAGAAAGTGAAGGTGAGCCACGAGACGGCGACGCTACGGTCTGGGCGTCCGGCGGTCACCTCGAAGCGCCGTTACCGCTGGGCGACGCGATCGAACTGCTCGATGCCGGCCGTTTTCTGCTGCATGGCCGCAAGGGCGATCTCATCAATATCGCCGGCAAGCGGACCTCGCTGGGTTATCTGAATCATCAGTTAAACGAAATACCTGGCGTGGTCGATGGTGTGTTCTTCATGCCGGACGAACCTGCTGCTGCGATTGCGGACACCGCCAACACCGCGGGCACTTCGGGCATCACCGGCGCAGGGCGCAGTGAGCAGGTGACGCGTCTGACGGCGTTTGTGGTTGCGCCCGGCCTTGCGCCCGCCGGTCTCCAGCGTGCGCTGCGCGAACGCATCGACGCCGCATTCATGCCGCGCCCGCTGTACTTCGTGGATGCGCTGCCGCGCAACGCAACGGGCAAGTTGCCGCGTGATGTGCTGACCGCGCTAGTGGCTCAACAGGCTCAATCGACGCAACAGATGCAAGGGATGCAACAGGCCCGGAAGGCACAACACGTTCGGCACGCGCAACCGGCAGCCGCTGCGTCGTCCGCAAGCCCGGCCGCCGGCGCGCGCCCCGCCACCTCAACGATTCGCTTCACCATCGCCCCCGACCACCCTGCCCTCGCCGGACACTTTCCCGGCCAGCCGATCGTCCCCGGCGTGGTGTTGCTCGACCACGCCATCAGCGCGATCGGCACCGCGCTGAACCGGTCGCTCGATGCCTGCCGCCTGCGTTCCGCCAAATTTCCAGGCCCGGCTACACCGGGCACACCGCTCGATCTGAGCTTCGAGATCACGGCGAGCGGTGCCATCCGCTTCACCATCAACGCCGCAACCCGCGTCGTGGCGAGCGGCCTGCTGGCTGGCATGGAGCCAGCCGCCCCGGCCACGCCAGTAGCTCCAGCAACCGAGGCGGTGTGCTCATGAAACGCCCCGCCTGGACCCAACGCAAGGAGCGCAGCAACATTCCGCTGATGCGCCTCATGACGTGGCTGTCGCTACGCCTCGGCCGGCGCGTAAGCCGTATCGTGCTCTCGCCTGCCAGCGCCTATTTCATGCTGTTTTCCCCGGCCGCATGCAAAGCGTCGCGTGCTTATCTCACGCGCGCCCTCGGACGACCGGCGACCTGGCTCGACGTCTGGCGGCACCTGATCGTGTTCGGTGCGACCATCCACGACCGCATCTATCTGCTCAACGACCGCTTCGACCTGTTCGACCTGCGCGTGCACGGCAGAGAAGTCATGCGCGACACGCTGGCCGAAGGACGCGGCGCGTTCCTGATGGGTGCGCATCTGGGCAGCTTCGAAGTCATGCGGGCGCTCGGGCGTACCCAGCCGAATCTGCGGGTCGCCATCACGATGTATGAGGACAACGCGCGCCGGACTAACAAGATCCTTGCGTCCATCAACCCGGCGGCGAAGCAGGCCGTGATCGGTCTGGGACAGGTGGATTCGATGCTCAAGGTTCGTGAGCATCTCGACACCGGCAGCATGATCGGCATTCTCGCCGACCGCACCATACTGGGTGACGCCCGCGATTCGATGCGCTGGGTCGATTTTCTCGGCGCGCCCGCGGCGTTTCCGCTCGGGCCGCTGCATATGGCGGCCATGCTCAAACGCCCGGTCATCTTTATGACCGGACTGTATCGCGGCGGCAACCGCTACGATATTCACTTCGAAACGCTGGCGGATTTCTCCAGGGTCGAGCGCGGCAAACGCGGCGCCGAGGTGCAGGCCGCCTTGACGCGCTACGCGGCATTGCTCGAAAAACATTGCCGCGCTGCGCCGTACAACTGGTTCAACTTCTTCGATTTCTGGCACGCCGAGCCGATTCCCGACGGCGCAGCCGCGAGTGGACCGCAGACCGTTGCTGCGACGAGGGTCGAGGTCGAGACCGCGCCCGAAGTGGCGGCCACGGTGCAAACTCAGCCACGCGGTGAAGCCACGGCCGAACCCGTCGCCCGGCAGGCGAGCCGGAGGCTCGCGACACCGTTGACGTCCAGCGCCGATCTCACCGCGATCAATACGACGATCACTACCACGAGCAGGAATACCTGACGCATGACTGCAGCCCGCCCACTGCCCCGTGTTTCCCTGCGCTGCCGGCTTCGCGCGCTTGCCGCGCTGCTGACGCTTGCCGCGCTGCTGACGCTTGCCAGCGCCTGCTGTGCCGCCGGCGCCGCCAACGCGGCCAGCACCGACGCCACCAGTTGGAACCTCGACCGGCTGATGTCCACACTGGGACAGAAAAAATCCGGGCGCGCGAGCTTCGTGGAAACGAAGTATCTGTCGATCGCCAACGAGCCCGTGACATCCTCAGGCGAACTGACGTTCACGGCACCGGACCATCTGGAAAAGCGCACGGACAACCCGAAGCCGGAAGACCTCGTGGTCGACGGCGACAAGCTGACGATTGCCCGCAACGGCCACAAGTACACACTCGCGCTGACGCAGTACCCGGACCTGTCGGCTTTCATCGAAAGCATTCGCGCGACTTTATCGGGCAACCGTTTCGCGCTCGAGCAGGTGTATAAGGTGGCGGTCACGGGAACCGGCGACGACTGGACGCTCACGCTCACCCCGCTCGATTCCCGCATGCTGAAGACGATCAGCACCATTACGCTGACGGGTACGCGCGACGTTCTGCATACCGTCGCGATCCAGCAGGCCGACGGCGATCATTCGCTGATGCGCCTGCAAAACGACGCGGCCAACTGATGCGCGAGCAGTCTGTCGGCGGTACATCACCAGGTGGCATGGGGCGGCTGCTGCGACAACGCGCCGTTCTGATATGGCTCGTGTTTTTGCTGGCCTGCGCGGTGGTGATCAGCCGTACGACGTTCACCGCCGACCTGTCCGCTTTCCTGCCGCGCTCGCCGAGCGCCGGCCAGCGCGTGCTGGTCGACCAGTTGCGCGACGGCCTGGTGTCGCGGCTGATTCTGGTGGGTATCGAAGGTGGCGATCCTGCGACCCGCGCGGCGCTCTCGCGCAAGATGGCCGCCAGCTTGCGCGGCGACACGCAGTTTGCCTCGGTAAACAACGGCGAACCCGTCAGCGAGACGCGCGACCAGCAGTTCATCTTCCAGCATCGCTATGTGCTGAGTCCTGCGGTGACGCCGCAGCGTTTCTCCGCAGACGGCCTGCATCAGGCGCTCGGTGACAGCCTCGATCTGCTCGGCTCATCGGCGGGCATGTTCACTAAGGAACTGCTGCCGCACGATCCGACCGGCGAAGTTGCCGCGCTCGTCAACCGGCTCGATAGCGGCGCGCAACCGAGGTCGCAGGACGGCGTGTGGGCCTCGCGCGACGGCAAGCGTGCGGTCATGGTCGTGCAGACCACCGGAGCCGGCTCCGACACCGACGCTCAGGCCCGCGCCATGGCCACGCTGCAACAGGCTTTCGATACGGCCAGGCGAAGCGTCCCGAATCCGTCCGCATTCCGCCTGGTAATGACCGGGCCGGGCGTGTTTTCAGTCGAGACGCGCGACAACATCAAGCATGACGTTGCCCGCCTCTCCGTGGTTAGCCTCCTGCTGATCGTCGCGTTGCTGCTGGTGGTGTACCGTTCGCCACTCACGCTCCTGCTGGGTCTGCTGCCGGTACTGTCGGGCGTGGCGGCAGGGCTCGCCGCAGTCAGCCTCGCGTTCGGCACGGTGCACGGCATGACGCTCGGCTTCGGCACCACGCTGATCGGTGAGGCGGTCGATTATTCGATCTATCTGTTCGTGCAGTCTTCGCGCGCGCAGGCTCATGGTGCCTTGTCTGCTGCTGGTTCTGCATCCTTGCGCGAAGATGCGACGCTGCGCAACTGGATTGCCGTCTACTGGCCAACCATCCGCCTCGGCATGCTGACGTCGGTCTGCGGGTTCGCTTCAATGCTGTTTTCAGGCTTCCCGGGCCTCGTGCAACTGGGCGCGTATTCGATCGCGGGCCTGGTAGTGGCAGCGCTCGTCACGCGTTTCGTCCTGCCGCATCTGCGCGGCGCGCGTTTCGCGATTCGCGACGTCGCCCCGCTCGGCCCAAGACTCGCCACGCTGACCGCCGCCGCACCTCGTCTGCGCTGGCTGCTGGTCGCGTTGCTGGTGGCGTCGGTCGCAACGCTGGCTTTTCATCGCCAGCATGTCTGGAGTCACGAACTGTCCGCGTTGAGCCCGGTGTCGGCACAAAGCCAGGCGCTCGACGAAAGCCTGCGGGCCGATGTCGGCGCGCCCGACGTGCGTTATCTGGTGGTGATCTCGGGTGCGAGCCAGGAAGCGGTGCTGGAAGGCGCCGAGAAGGTGTCCGCGCAATTGCAGCCACTCGTGGACAAGGGCGTGCTGGCGGGCTACGAAAGTCCGGCGCTGTATCTGCCAAGCGTTGCCGCGCAGCGCGCGCGTCTCGCCAGCCTGCCGTCCGCGGATGAGTTGACGGCGCGGATGCGCGAGGCCGTCGCCAATCAGGCTATCAGCGTCAAGCCGGAGGCGTTCGCACCGTTTATTGCCGATGTCCAGGCGGCCCGTCAGCAGCCGGTGCTGCAGCGCGCGGATCTGCGCGGCACTTCGATGGCGCTCGCGGTCGACGCTCTCCTGACCGAACGCGCAGGCCGCTGGAGCGCGATGCTGTCGCTGCGCGCACCGGATAGCGCGCAGAACGCGGGGCATACCGCCGCCCCCGACGAACCGAGCCTCGACGCCGCCACGATCGGCGCCGCGGTGGCGCGCGCCCAGGTGCCGGACGCGCTCTTCGTCGACATGAAGGCAGAAGCCGATCGCCTCTACATCAACTACGTGCGCGAGGATATTCATCTGTCGCTCGCCGGGCTCGGCGCGATCGTCGTGCTGCTGCTGATCGCGCTGCGCTCGCCGCAGGCGGTGGTCCGCACGCTCGCGCCGCTCATCGCCTCCGTGCTGGTGGTTAGCGCGGGCCTCGCGCTGGCGGGCGAGCAACTGACCATCCTGCATCTGATCGGGATGTTGCTGATCGTCGCCGTGGGCTCGAACTATGCGCTCTTTTTCAACAAGCCGAACCGTGGTTCGACAGGGGGCCTAAGTATTGCCCCGCAAACTCTGGTTTCACTGCTGATTGCCAATCTGGCGACCGTGGCGGGCTTCGGACTGCTGGTGCTCGCCCGTGTGCCCCTGCTCAAGGCGTTCGGTTTGACCGTGGGTCCGGGCGCAATCCTCGCCCTTTTGTTCTCGGCGATTCTCGCACCGGCCATCACGCGGGGCGACGCGGCCGAAACAGCAGAAACAGTCGAGCCAATCGAAGCGGCCGCACGCCGTACTGGAGAGCGAGTATGAATTCGACGACACCTCGCACGTCATCGCCCTCGCGTACCTCGTATGCAGCGCCTGGCGTCGCACGACGCTGGAAGCCGTCGCCTTTTGTCACCGGCTCGGCCGCGCTGCATGTCGGCGCTGCGGCAGCGTTCCTGGCACAGCCGGCGCTCTGGCCTTGGGCGATGGGGAGTCTCGTCACCTCGCATCTGGCGCTGGTAGCCGCTGGTTTGTGGCCGCGCAGCACGCTGCTGGGTCTGAACTGGACGGCGCTGCCCGAAAGCGCCGGCAGACAGATCGCGCTGACCATCGACGACGGCCCCAATCCCGAAGTCACGCCGCGCATCCTCGACCTGCTCGACCGTTACGACGCCCGCGCGACGTTCTTCTGCATCGGCGATATGGCGCGCCGCTATCCGCACTGCGTCGAAGCGATCGTCGGCCGTGGCCATGCCGTGGAGAATCACAGTCAGCGGCATCGTCATAACTTTTCGGTGACGGGGCCGCGTGCCCTGGAGCGCGAAATCGCGGCGGCGCAACAGACGTTGACTGACATCACCGGGACGAGGCCGCTCTTCTTCCGGGCGCCTGCCGGATTGCGCAATCCGTTCCTCGAACCGGTGCTGTGTGGGCTCGGACTGCATCTGGCGAGCTGGACCCGGCGCGGCTTCGATACCCGCACGCGCGACGCCGAGGTGGTGGCACAGCGGCTGCTGCGCGGGCTCGCGCCGCGCGACATCCTGCTCGTGCACGACGGCAATCCGGCCCGCGATGCGCACAATCAACCGGTGGTGCTTGACGTATTGCCTCGCGTGCTCGAAGCCGCCGCGGCTGCGCAGTTGCGTTGCACGACGCTGCGCGCTGCAATCGCACCGGGAGCTGAAGATGCCTGAGACGCCGGATAGCACGAGCCTGCCGTTTGCTACCATTGACGCAAGGACTTCGGCGTCATCGGCCGGCCCGGGGTTGGCACAATCCGCCCGGACCGTTCCATCGAACCGTAACAGGACCGAACTGTCGTGAAACCTCTCCTGCTCACGCAATTCACCGCCACGAGTTGTGCCGGACGCGGCCTCGACGCCACGCTCGCCGCGCTACGCGAGCAACGCGGCGGGCTCGCACCGTGCCGCTTCGAGCGCGCGACGCTCGACACCTGGATCGGCGAGGTCGAAGGCGTCAATGTCGAGCCGGTGCGCGCCGACCTGCGCGACTTCGACTGCCGCAACAACCGGCTCGCGCAACTCGGCCTCACGCAGGACGGTTTTGCGCAGGCTGTCGCAGCGGCAGCGCAGCGTTATGGCGCAGAGCGTGTCGGTGTGTTTATCGGCACCAGCACGGCTGGCATCCTCGAGACCGAACTCGCATACCGGCAGCGCGATCCGCAAAGCGGCGCATTGCCCGCCGGGTTTCACTATGCCGAGACGCACAATCCCTATTCGTCCGCCAGCTTCGTGCGCACTTATTTCGCGCTGAAGGGTCCAGCGCTGGTCGTTTCGTCGGCATGCTCGTCGGGCGCCAAAGTGTTCGGCTCGGCGCGCCGCATGCTCGCCGCTGGGCTGATCGATGCGGCCGTGGTGGGCGGCGTCGATTCGCTGTGTCTCACCACGCTGTATGGTTTCAACTCGCTCGAACTGCTTTCGAATGGTCCCTGCAAGCCTTTCGATACCCATCGCAGCGGCATCTCGATCGGCGAGGCGGCGGCGTTTGCGTTGCTCGAGCGCGTGCCGGATGGAGACGACAGCGCAAGCGCCCCGCTTGCCGACGATGCGATCCTGCTCGCCGGCATCGGCGAATCGAGCGATGCGTACCATATGTCGTCGCCGCATCCCGAGGGACTCGGCGCACGCCTTGCGATGGAGCAAGCCCTGGCGAGTAGCGGGATCGCTGCGGCCGGGATCGACTACATCAACCTGCACGGCACGGCGACGCCCAGCAACGATGCCGCGGAAAGCCTCGCGGTCAACGCGCTGTTCGACGGCACGCCCTGCAGTTCCACCAAGGGGGCGACCGGCCATACGCTCGGCGCGGCGGGAGCGCTGGAAGCCGTCATCGCCGCACTGACGTTGCGCGAGCAGTGGCTGCCCGCCGGCATCAACACGAGCGAGGCCGATCCAGCGCTGGGTCTCAACTATCTGCTGACGAGCCGGCCGGCCAGCCTGCGTAGTGTGCTCAGCAATTCATTCGGCTTTGGCGGCACCAATTGCAGCCTGCTGTTCACCCGCGGGTTCAGCCATGCGGATCAAGCATCTGACGGGACTAGCGGAAACAACGGGAGGGCAGCGTGATGATTCCCTTGAGCGCTGTCATTGAAAGCGTCGGTTTGATAGGTCCGGGCCTTGCCAGCTGGGTCGAAGCCCAGGCCGTCCTTGCCGGCCGCGCGCCTTACGAGGCTGCGCGCACGGTAGTGCCGGCACCGGCCAGCCTGCCCTCCGCCGAGCGGCGCCGCACCGGCACCAGCGTTAAACTCGCCCTCGCGGTGGGCCATGAAGCGGTGGCGGCAAGCGGCCGCGATGCCGCCTCGCTTGCCACGGTGTTTTCGGCATCGGGCGGCGATGGTCAGAACTGCCATGCAATCTGCGAGACGCTCGCGAGCGACGACCGCAAGCTCTCGCCCACCCGTTTCCACAACTCGGTCCATAACGCGCCGGCCGGCTACTGGAGCATCGCAACACGGGCGATGGCGCCGTCCAACGTGCTGTGCGCGTACGACGGCAGTTTCGCCGCGGGCCTCCTCGAGAGTCTTTGCCAGGTGGCGGTCGACGGGGTGCCCACGCTGCTGATCGTCTTCGACACCGAGTACCCGGCACCGATGCGCGACGTCCGGCCGGTCCCCGACGCGTTCGGCGTTGCGCTGCTGCTCTCGCCGGTGCAAGGTGCGGATGTAGGCACGGCCGCAGGCACGGATACCAGCGCGCTGGCGCGCATCGACGCACGGCTCACCGACACGCCCGCCAGCGTGCTTGCCGTGCCGGAGTTCGAACAGATGCGCCGCAGCAACCCCGCCGCCCGCGCCCTGCCCTTGCTCGAAGCGTTGGCGAAACAGCGCCCAGCGAGCGTGGTACTCGATTATCTGCAGGACGTACAGCTTCAACTCGATATCACTGTGCCGAACGGTTCTAGCGAGTAGACAACGCCATGACTTCAACCCTGCCGCCTTCACCGCCGCTCGACCGCGCGTGGATTGCCACGAAGATCCCGCACAGCGGCGCGATGTGCCTGCTCGACCACGTCGCGGAGTGGGACGCCGACCATATCCGCTGTATGGCCACCAGTCATCTTGACGTGCATAATCCGCTGCGTGCGCACGGACGCCTCGCGGCGGTGTGTGGCATCGAGTACGCTGCCCAGGCAATGGCCGTTCATGGTGCGCTGCTGGGCGCAGCCGGACAGCAACGTCCGCGGGCAGGTTTTCTGGCCAGCGTGCGGGAAGTCGATGCGCAGGTGGCGCGCCTCGATACGCTGGATGGCCCCTTGAATGTCGAAGCCGAGCGCTTGAGCGGCAACGAGAATAATATTCTGTACCACTTCGCATTGCGGTGTGACGAGCGCCTGCTGCTGACAGGCCGCGCCGCCGTCATGCTCGATGCGAGCGGTGCTCTTTAGTGTTTCCCTGTTTTGCCCTTGATCTGTCTTTCAACGGCCGGGCTCGCGTCGAGCCCCGGCGTTACTTCAGGACCTGTGTGATGAAGAAGCTCAGCGCGCTGACCGCGCTTATAGCAGTGACATTTGCCACGCTCACTCCGATGGCCCATGCGGACGTCTCCGATGCCGCACATCAATTCAAGAGCGACGTGAAGACCGCTGGAAAGGAAACCGGACACGCGTTCCGTGATGCCGGTCATGCGGTTGCGCACGGGGCGAAGGCAACGGGCCATGCAGTGGCGCATGGCGCGAAGACCGCCGGGCACGCAGTCGCGAACACGACGAGCCACGGGTATCACAAGACCAAGAACTGGGTAAAAGAGAAGACCTCCTGACCGGTTTGCGTCGGTGTCGGCATCGGCACGGGCGCCCTGGTTGCCCTTACCCTCTCCCGCATCAGCGCATGTTCCCCGTGTGCCCTAGCGAGTAACGTCCCGGCTGCGGCCACACCGTCAAGCCATGCGGTTCCATGCCGACCGGAATCAGATGCATGGTGCCCGAGGTCGTGTCGATCGCGTACACCACATCGTCGAAGCGGCCCGACAGCCATAGCATCTTGCCGTCCGCGCTGACGTTGCCCATGTCGGGACTGCCGCCACCGGGAATCGGCCACGTGACCAACACCTTGCGCGTGGCAAAGTCGAGCACCGAAATGCTGCCCGGGCCATGCCTGGGCCCATGCACACGGTTTGAGCCGCGGTTCGAGATGTACAGCTTCGTGCCGTCGCGGCTCGGATACAGCCCATGCGTTCCGATACCGGTATGGATGAAGCCGACCTTGGTAAAGGTATCGCCGTCGACCACGAACACGCCATCGGCCATCATGTCCGCCACGTAGAACACCTTGCCGTCCGGCGAGATCCGGATGTCCTGCGGCATGCCCTTGGCGTCGAGCTGCAGATAGCCCAGCACCTTGCGGTTCACCATGTCGATTTTCGCCAGCTTGCCGCCGAATTCGCAGGTAAAGAGCGCGTATTTGCCGTCGATCGAAAAGTCCGCGTGGTTGATGCCCTTGCACTCCGGCACTTCGAGGCTCGACTTGAGCGCCATCGTGTGAGCGTCGCGGAAGTCGAGCCGGGCGCGCGCCTCGGCCACTACGATCGCTTCCTTGCCGTCCGGCGTGAAGTACATGTTGTAGGGATCGTCGACCATGTCCTCCTTGCCCGGCTTGCCGGTTTTCGGATCGATTGGCGTGAGGCTGCCATCGAGCCGGCCCTCGGCGTTATTGGCGACCCACAGCGTCTGCAGATCCCACGAGGGCACCACGTGCTGCGGACTACGGCCGACTGCAAATTTGTCGACCACCTTGAAGGTGGCCGGATCGATCACGTAGACATCGTTCGAGCGCAGGTTGGGCACATAGACGCGTGGCAGCGCGCCGGCCACGGCGGCGCTCATGCGATTGACGCCCGCCTCGCTGTACAGGTTGCCCGCGTTGACCACCGGCGGCATACCCGCCACGGTCGTGACGGCGGGCGCTGCCGCCGCCGCGAGGCTAGTCATCCATAGTCCCGACAGGACCACCCCAACCAGCGACACGAGCTGCATCCAGCGACCGGACCGGTAAGCCATAGCGATGAACTCCATGAACGAGCGGCATATAAGGGCAAAGCAAGCACAACGAGGACGAGGCGACAGACAACGCCATGCACAACGCACGCACCTCAGTGCCCCGCCGTATCTTTCCTGATTGCTTCCACAGTGCGCGACACGATTGCGTCGATGCCCTGCTGACCGAGCTCGGCGGTCGCGCGACGCGGATCGCCGCCGTACACGCCATCGGCGGCCCCTGGCTTCGGACCGCTGCGCAGCTTATCGAGCCGGACCATTTGCGGCGCCACCGCGAGCAGCAGCGACACGTCTGCGAGTCCCGCATGGGTGCCGATCTCGTCGTCGTGAAAGCCATGCTCGCGCAGAATCGCGTTGAAGCCGTCCGAACTTGTGCCGTAGTACTCCGGCGGCACGAAGGCACGCGTCGAGGTGCCGGCCCACGACTTGTTCAACTGCGCGACGACTTGCCTGAGATCGTTCTGATAACCGCCGTGGTCGCCGAGAAACACGATGTTTTTAAAGCCATGCACAGCGAAGCTGTTGGCGGCGGATTCGAGCATCTTTTCGAAGACGTCGTCCGGAATCGTGATGGTGCCCGGAAAGCGCATGTGCGAAGTGGGCGGCGCATAACCACCCTCCGGCACATAAGCCACGATAGGCGCGACGAGCGCATTGCCGAGTCCCTGCGCGATGCGCTGCGACAGCACCGCGACGCGCGCGTTGTGTTTGCCGAGCGCGACGTCGGGTCCACTTTGCTCGGTGCCGCCGATGGGAATGATGATGGTGGTCTTGCCTGCCGCCACCTCGTCGCGTACCTCTGTCCACGTGAGGTTTTCGAGAAACACGGTTTTCGGCGCTTGCGCGAGAGCGGTCTGGGTGGCGATCAGCAACACGATCGCGGCGAGCGTTCGCTGCGGTGAGAAGCGCATGAGGCGGCCCTGTCCCGGAAGATTGACGACGCTTGTGAGTATATCCGTCGCTCGTGCAGGCCGAGAGGCATTTACCGGAACGGGTGGTTCTCGAAACAGGACCTTGTTCAAGGGTTATCCCTGGTGTTTCAATTCCACCAAACCTTTCTTTTTGCTTTCTTTATTCTTTCAATTAAGGTTAAATTGAGGCCTTCGTTAAGCACGAGGAGACCTCAAATATGTCGCACTTCATGCAGGGCGCGGTGACGCTAGGTGGTTGCATCGGCATGTTCACGCTGATGGTGACCATGATTGAAATGCTGAAGGGATAACAGCATCGGCCTTCAGCCCGTGGCATCTCGCCACGAACTGAAGGCCGGCCACCCGCCATCAACTACAGATTACGACGCTCCACCTGACACCGGCGACGGATTGCGTTCCGCGAAGCCTTCCTGATGCCAGTACGGATACACGGGGCGCACTGCGCTCGCGGCATCGAGCTTCGCCATCTGTTCGGCCGTCAGATTCCAGCCGACGGCGCCGAGATTCTGCCGCAACTGTTCTTCGTTACGCGCACCGATCAGCACCGTCGAAACCGTGGGACGTTGCAACAACCAGTTCAGCGCAATCTGCGGCACGGTCTTGCCGGTTTCGACCGCCACTTCGTCGATCGCGTCGAGCACGCGGAACAGATATTCGTCCGGCACCGGCGGACCCATGTCAGCGGTTTTATGCAGGCGGCTCTTTTCCGGCAACGGTTGACCGCGTTTCAGCTTGCCGGTCAGACGGCCCCATCCAAGCGGACTCCACACCACCGCGCCCAGGCCCTGGTCGAGTCCGAGCGGCATCAACTCCCATTCGTAGTCGCGTCCTACCAGCGAGTAATACGCCTGATTCGCGACGTAACGCGGATAGCCGTAACGGTCGGCCACGTCTTGCGACTTCATCAGATGCCAGCCGGAAAAATTCGACACGCCTGTATAGCGGATCTTGCCTGCCCGCACGAGATCGTCGAGCGTCGACATTACTTCGACGACCGGCGTCTTGGCATCGAAGCCATGTAGCTGGAACAGGTCGATATAGTCGGTCTGCAGACGCTTCAAGGCGGCGTCGACAGACTGGATCAGGTGAAAGCGCGACGAGCCGACACTGTTGGGCCCATCGTCGAAACGGAAGGTGGCCTTGGTCGAGATGATGACCTTGTCGCGCTTGCCCTTGATCGCTTCGCCGAGCACAGCTTCGGACGAGCCTTTCGAATAGATGTCGGCGCTGTCGAACATCGTCACGCCCGCGTCGAGACAGATATCGATCAGACGGCGCGCTTCGGCGACATCGGTTGCGCCCCAAGCCTCGAAGAATTCGCCCTTGCCGCCAAATGTTCCCGTGCCGAAGCTGAGCACCGGAACCTTGAAGCCGGACGCGCCCAAATATCTCTGTTCCATCGAATAATCTCCGTAAGGTTGCTTCGCATTTGCTGCTCGCTTACTGCTCATGTGCTGCTAATGCGCCGCCCGATGGCCACGCATTTTCCATCCTGCAACAACAGGGCTCGAGTCTACGCGCGTCCGCCGGATCGCGTCGGCGACGCCGGCAGCCTTGGGGAGTTGCAACGCCGTGTAGAAAATTCAAGCGGAGAGGCTGACCTTACCTGCGACAGTCCTGCCAGTTCACCAGACTCACCCGGTTCACCGTCACTCGCAAGTCACGAGCGCATGCAGTTCGTCGATATTGAATGGCTTGGCGAGAATCGCCACGCCGATATGTTTGGCGCGTTCCAGTTCGTCGGCGTAGCCGGTCATCAAGGCGATCTTCTGGGCGGGCCAGGAAGTGCGCACCCGTTCCGCGAGGTCGACGCCGTTCAGCTTGCCGGGCATCTGGATATCGGAGAGCACCAGTTCGAAAGTCTCCCCGGCGGTGAGGACATCGAGTGCCCGGTCCGCAGTCGCTTCGTGATGCACTTCGCATCCGAAAGTTTGCAACACGGCCGCGATGCCCGCTGCGACATCCGCGTTGTCCTCCACCAGCAGCACCACGCCCTGCGCAGCGGAGTGGTCGTCGCCGGTCGCCGTGGCGACTACCGGCTGCGCCGCCCGCGCTTCGCGGTAACGCGGCAGATACAGACGCACCGTCGTGCCGCTGCCCAACACGCTGTCTATTTTCGCGGTGCCGCCCGATTGTTCGCACATCGCGAGCACCTGCGCGAGCCCGAGGCCTGTGCCCGAACCGTGCAGCTTGGTCGTGAAAAGCGGCTCGAAGGCGCGGCGCGCCACCGCCTCGGCCATGCCCTCGCCGTCATCGGAACAGGTGATGAGCACGTATTCGCCATCGGGCAGCAATGTGTCGCTCGACACCAGCCGCACGTTCTGGCAGCGAATCGCGAAGCGCCCGCCGCGCGGCATCGCATCGCGCGCGTTGACCGCGAGGTTCATGATGGCGAACTCGAGCTCGGTCGGGTCGACCAGTACGCGCCAGATCTCGTCCATCAGATTGAGCTTCACCTGCACCTTGTCGCCCACCGCCGCGTCGATCAGCGGGGCGGCGCCGGGCAGCCATTTCGCCAGCTGGACCGGCTCCTGTTTGAGCGGCTGCTTGCGCGCCACGCTCAGGAGGCGGCGCGTCAACGCCTCCGCAGTCGAGGTGGCGCGCTCTACCGCCTTCACCTCGTTTTCCATGTTGTTGAAGCCCTTGTGGCGGGCCATCTGCATGTTCGACGAGACGACCATCAGCAGATTGTTGAAGTCGTGCGCGACGTTGGCCACCAGATTGCCGAGCGCACCCATGCGTTGCAACTGACGGGTCGATGCCTCGGCGGAAAGCCGCATCGCCACTTCGCCCTGCCAGCGCTCCCAGGCCTGACGCTCGGTCTCGAGCTGGCGCAGCGAGAAGAACACCAGCAGCCAGATGGCGATGCACGGCACCACCGTGATGGTGGCGATCAGGAAGAAGTGGTGCCACCACTGCTCATAGATCGCGGAGGTGGCGTAGGCGCTCATCACATACAGCGGGTAGTCGGCGACCCGGCGGAATGCCAGCAGCCGCTCCACCCCGTCGACGCTCGAAGTCATCCGCACGTGGCCGAACAGTTCCTTGTCGCGCAACGCATCGGTAAACGGCGTATGCGCCGACAGCTCGGTGCCCGGTGGCCAGCCCGGATAACGCACCAGCAACTGGCCGTCCTGGCGGTACAGACCGAGCGCGAGCGATGGGTCGCCTCCCGTCAGGTCGCTGTAAAAACGCGAGAAATAGTCGCTGCGCAGCGCAATGGACACTTCGCCGAGGAAGCGCCCGTCTGCCGTCGAGCGGGCCAGCGTCGTGTTGAACACATCGGTCTGCGAGACCTGCCCGTACATCGGCAGCGAGAAGTACGTCGACGGGCGGATCGCCTTTGCCGAGAGGAAATCGTCGCGTGTGGCGACCGAGACGTCCGGGGCGGGAAAGACGCGGCTATTGACCAGCAGCTTGCCCGCCGGGTCGAAGATCGCAATGGCCGCCACCTGCGGGAAGTCGCCGCCAATCTCGCGCAGGTGCTGGAAGATCTCGCCTTCGTGGGCCCGGATCGCGGCCGCGTCGTCGTCACCGAGCAGGTCGAGAATACGGGCGATGATCTGCTGGTTCAGATCGAGCACCTTGACGGCCTGCTCGTCGGTCACGCGTGCGAGGCGGTCGATCATGTTGTCGGAATCGGCAATCCGGCGCTGATAGTCGAAGTATCCGTAGCCTGCGAGACAGGCGAGCGGAAACAGGATCGAGGCGACCAATACCACGAGCAGGATGCGCCGCGTTGCAGCAAAGTTGCGTAACGGCAGGGGTAAGTCGACGACGGCGCGCTCCGCATGTTGCACGTGACGATCTCCTCTGACGAATCGATAAATTCAGTGTAGGTCGAACTGGGTGGCTTGCAGGCAACGTGCCCGATACCGCGCGCGACCCTAATTCGGTTTCGCCTGACTGTACGACAGGCCGCGCCCAGACACAAACATATGGCGCTTACAGCAGGCTCTATGGCGTTCAAGGGCGTTCCGTCGCGATCCGCAAGGCAGCTGGGCACAACGATTGCTGCCGCAGCGGGCACCGCCCTATCGGAACGAATCGTCATGTCTGACCAGACCGCTCCATCCCACGGTGATGAAGACCAGCAACGCGACCGGCAATCCAGCGCCGGCGACTCCGGGCGCGCGGCGAGCGGCCAGAACGGCGCGAACGACCGGTCCACCAAGAACGACAACGGCAGCAAAAACGACAAGGACAGCAATAACGGCAACGGCAAGGACGAAAAGGATGGCAAGGACGCCAATGGCTCCGGAAAGAACAAGAGCAAAAAGCCGCTGATCATCCTTGCCATAGTGGCCGTGATCCTGCTGATCGGCGCGTTTATCTGGTGGTTCGCGACCCGCAACCAGGTCACCACCGACGACGCCTACACCGACGGCAACGCCATCACGATTGCGCCGCAAGTCTCGGGTTACGTGGTCCAGCTGGCGATCAACGACAACGTCTACGTGCACAAGGGCGAGCTGCTGGTCGTCATCGACAAGCGCGAGTATCAGGCCCAGGTGGACGCCGCCCAGGCTCAACTGGGGCTCGCGCAGGCGCAATTGAATGCGGCCCAGGTCCAGCTCGATATCGCGCGGGTGCAGTATCCGGCGCAGTACCTGCAGGCCAAGGCGCAAACCTCTTCGGCCGAGGCCAACCTGAAGCAGGCGCAGGCCGCCTACGTGCGTCAGCATGCGGTCGACCAGCGCGCCACCTCGCAGCAGAACATCGATACCGCCGACGCGCAGCAGCAAACCGCCCGCGCCAGCGTACAGCAGGCACAAGCCCAGCAGCAGACGGCGAGCCTCGTGCCGCAGCAGATCAGGCAGACCGAGGCGACGGTGGAAGAACGCCGTCAGCAGGTTCAGCAGGCTGAGGCGCAGCTCGAGCAGGCACGCCTCAATCTCTCGTACTGCGAAGTGCGGGCGCCCTCCGATGGCTGGGTTACGCGCCGCAATGTGCAGTACGGCAGCTTCCTGCAGGCGGGCGTGTCGCTGTTCTCGATCGTCACGCCGGACGTCTGGGTGACGGCCAACTTCAAGGAGTCGCAACTCGAGCGCATGCGCCCCGGCGACAAGGTGAACGTCGAGGTCGATGCGTATCCGAAGCTGGAACTGCATGGCCATATCGACAGCGTGCAGCTCGGCAGCGGCTCGGTTTTCTCGGCCTTTCCGGCGGAGAATGCGACCGGCAACTTCGTCAAGATCGTCCAGCGCGTGCCGGTGAAGATCGTGATCGACGACGGCATGCCGCGCGATCAGCCGCTCGGCCTCGGACTTTCGGTGTCGCCCAAGGTCTTCCTGAAATGAGCGAGGCCAACTGGAAGCCTGCCGGCAATCCATGGCTGATCGCGATCGTCGTGACGCTGGCCGCGTTCATGGAAGTGCTCGACACCACCATCGTCAACGTGGCGCTGCCGCATATTGCCGGCACCATGTCGGCGAGCTACGACGAAGCGACCTGGACCTTGACCTCCTACCTGGTGGCGAACGGCATCGTGTTGCCGATCTCAGGTTTCCTTGGCCGGGTGATGGGCCGCAAGCGCTATTTCCTGGTCTGCATCGTGGCGTTTACGATCTGCTCGTTCCTGTGCGGGATTGCCAGCAACCTGATGCAGCTGATCGTGTTCCGGCTGCTGCAAGGGTTCTTCGGCGGCGGTCTGCAGCCGAACCAGCAGTCGATCATTCTCGACACCTTCCCGCCTGAACAACGGGGACGCGCGTTTTCGATTTCGGCGGTGGCGATCGTGGTTGCGCCGGTGCTGGGCCCGACGCTCGGCGGCTGGATCACCGACAACTTCTCATGGCGCTGGGTCTTCCTGCTCAACGTGCCGGTGGGCATTCTCACCTCGCTCGCCGTGATGCAGCTGGTCGAAGATCCGCCGTGGCGCAACAAGGACAGCGGCAAGGTGTCGATCGACTATATCGGCATTACGCTGATCGCGATCGGTCTCGGCTGCCTGCAGGTGATGCTCGATCGCGGCGAAGACGACGACTGGTTTTCGTCGACGTTCATTCGCATCTTTGCGGCGCTGGCAGTGGCGGGCATAGCGGGGGCGATAGCATGGCTGCTCTATGCGAAGAAGCCCGTGGTGAATCTGGCGTGCATGAGGGATCGTAACTTCGCGCTTGGCTGCATCACCATGGCGGCCTTTGCGATGATGCTCTATGGCAGCGCCGTGCTCGTGCCGCAACTCGCCCAGCAGCAACTCGGCTATACCGCGACGCTGGCGGGGCTCGTGCTATCGCCAGGCGCGATTCTGATCGTCATGGAGATTCCGCTTATCAGCCGCGCGATGCCCTACGTGCAGACGCGTTTCCTTGTGGCGACCGGTTTTCTGCTGCTCGCGCTCGCCCTTGCCTACTCGCATACGCTCGTGCCGAATGTCGACTACGACACGCTCGTCAAGATGCGTAGCGCGCAGTCGATTGCAATCGGTTTTCTGTTCGTGCCGATTACGACGCTCGCCTATCTGACCGTGCCGCGCGAACTCAACGACGACGCCTCGGCGCTGTTTACGATGTTCCGTAACGTGGCGGGGTCGATCGGCATTTCGTTATCCACCGCGTTGATCCGCGAGCGCACCCAGGCGCGCATGGCGCATTTGTCGGTCCATACGACGACGCTCTCGCAGAACTACAACGACACGCTGCAGCGCACGGCGCATACGATTGCCGGCATGACCGGCCAGCCGCTCGCGCAGGCGATGAAAACCGCCGCCGGGCAGCTCTATACGACCTTCATCTCACAGGCGACCATTCTGGCTTACGTGGATGTGTTCGGCTACCTCGCACTTTTCTGCGCCATGGTCATTCCCGTGACGTTTTTCTTTTCTCCGGCCAAAGCCGCAGGCGGCGGAGGAGGACACTGATATGAGCCACGTTCGCCGCGTACGACGTGCCGCGCTCCGGCGTGCACTCCCCGTTGCACTTCCTCTTGCAGTGCTGCTCGGCGCCTGCACGGTTGGACCGCAGTTTCACGCTCCGCAAGCCGACGCGCCGGCGCAATGGCACGATCCGCAGCAGGCTGCCTCAGAGGAGGCGGCTCGTGCCGCGACGCCTGCTTCGGCTGCGGCGCCGACAGCCGCATCCGTGCCCACGATGGACTCGGATCCCGATCCGCAATGGTGGCGCAGCTTCTCGGACCCGACGCTCGATGGGCTGATCGACCGCGCCGCGCGCGACAACCTCGACCTGCAGGAGGCCGTGCTGCGCATCGTCGAAGCACGCACCCAGGAGCAGAGCGCGGCTGCGCAGGGTCTGCCCAACGTACGCGCAAGCGGTAGCTATCAGCGCGAACAGCTCGGCGCGAAGGGCTTTCTGGAATCCGATGGCGTCTACAACAAGGTCGATCAACTGGGCGCGCCGAACTCGCCGGTCAACCAGATCGCCCCTGGGGCGGGCGCTACGCTGGAAAACGGCGCCAACAATGTCCTTAACCAGCTGACCGCGCCGATCAACCTATGGCAGGTCGGCTTCGATGCGTCATGGGAGCTGGATCTGTTCGGCCGGGTACGCCGCTCGGTCGAGGCCGCGCATGCGCAAACCGAAGAGGCGGTGGAAAGCCGCAACGACGCACTGGTGTCGCTCGAGGCCGAGGTCGCACAAACCTATATGCAGTTGCGCGGCGCCCAGGCATTGCGGCAGATTACCCAAAGCCTCGTCGATCAGCAGCGCGATATCGTCGCGTTGACGCAAAGTCAGGCGAAGGTGGGGCTTGCGAGTCAGCTCGATGTAAAAAGTGCGACAGCGCAATACGCGCAGACCCAGGCGCAGTTGCCCCAATACGATCAGCAGATCCAGCAGGCGCTCAATGGCCTCGCCTATCTGCTCGGCGAGCCGCCGGGCTCGCTCGCGGATGAACTGTCCGCGCCTGCCGCGGTGCCGCCTGTACCGCCGAGCGTGCCGGTCGGCATGCCGTCGACACTGGCGCGCCGACGTCCGGACATCCGCCGGGCCGAGGCGAGTCTGCATGCGGCCACCGCCGATGTCGGCGTCGCGGTGGCGCAGTTCTACCCGGATATCTCGCTGACCGGCCAGGTCGGCACGCGCGCCACAAACGCGAGCGGTTTGACACACTGGTCGAGCCTGTTCTATTCATTCGGGCCGAGCATCTCGCTGCCGATCTTCGAGGGCGGCTCGCTGGTGGCCAACCTCCATCTGTCGCAAGCGCAACAGCAGCAGGCTGCACTGGATTACCGCAAGACGGTGCTGATGGCGTTGCGCGATGTCGACAACGCCCTCGCTGTCTACCGTACCGATCAGGCGCGCCAGGTGTCGCTGGGCGACAGCGTCGCGGCGCAGCAGGCCGCCTTCGAACTCGCGCGCGACAGCTACCGCAAGGGCCTCGTTACTTTTATCAACGTGCTCGACGCAGAACGGCAGTTAAGCGATGCGCAGCAGCAGTACGCGCAGGAAACCATGCAGGTCAGCACTGACCTCGTGGCACTGTACAAGGCGTTGGGCGGCGGATGGCAAGCTGGTGGGAATGCGACAGGCGCGACGGATGCGGTCCCGGCGAAAGCGCCGGGCGGTTGAGGATGGTACTTCCAGAACTACGCCGCGATATCGTCAACCGTCTGCGCCGGTTCCATTTCCACCGGAACGGTAGCGGCGATCCGGCAGCACGCATTCAGCATGTCCTGCATCGACGTTGCGTAGCAGTCCGCACCGATCGCGCTTTGCAGATCGTCGCTCCACTTTTCCGGCTGCCCTTGCGGCCACAGGCCAACGACAATCGACGCATCAGGCAGGCGCTGACGAACCCGCCTCACGAGATAGCGCAGATGCGAAGGAATACCCTCGATGTTCAGATAGAACAGGCATACGATGGTCACCGCCGACGTATCGAGCGTATCGATGGCAGTGCGCGACGCGGCTTCATGCGGCAGCGAGCGGCAATTCAGATCGTGCTTGCCGAGCAGTTGCAGCAGCAGGCTGGTCGCCAGTTGATCGAGCGGACCGCGTCCGGCGATGCATAGCACCTGATGGCCAGCCCGATTGCGTTCGGCGCGCTCACGCTGGATACGCGTCTCATCGCTCGTGTTGCCGGCCGTGCCTTGACCTGCCCCCATGCCCGCTTCACCTTCGCTCGCCGCCGCTTTCGCTCTGGCTTCGCGCTCGACGCTCGCTTCATCCACGGGCAATCGCGACCGTTCGTCGGACGGCCCGACTGCCGCCCAGTTTTCCTCGGGTTGATCGAGCCTGGGATCGCGATCGGGGAAGCTATCGAGCCCTTCGGCCAGGTCGTTAGTGGTGGATTCGATCCGTGCGAGTTGCGCGGCGGTGACGCTACCGCGCTGCACGTCGTTGGCCGCCAGTTGCAAACCTTTGAGAGCGACTTCATCGTAATACGCGCAGAGCGAGCGCTCGCGCAGCAGACTCTCGGCTTGTGCAAGCGCCTCATCCGGATCGCCGGCCAGCGCACGCTGATAGAAGTTCTCGATCGGCGTGAGCGCGGGTTGATCACCTAGTAGCACGTCGAGAAACTCGAGCCGTCGAACATGACGGCCCAATACCAGCAGACATAAGGTCAAGGGCGTGGAGAGGATCAGTCCGATAGGCCCCCAGATCCAGCTCCAGAAAATCGCGGCGACCACGACGGAAAACGGCGAAAGACCCGTGCTGTGTCCGTACAGCAAAGGCTCGACCACTTGCCCAACCAGCACTTCGACGCTTACGAAGAGCGCCAGCGACCAGATCGCCATCGACCAGCCGGGACTCACCGCTGCGGCCAGAGCGGTGGCAAGCACGGCCGAAATCCAGATGCCCACGTATGGCACGAGCCGCAAGAGCGCGGCCATGATGCCCCACAGGATAGGGCTCGGCACTCCGATCAGAGAAAGGCCGATGCCGATCACCACGCCCACCCCGGCATTCACGCCGAGCTGCGAAACGAAGTAGCGGCTCAGACGACGCGCGGCCTCGTCCATCACGGTCGTCGTGCGATGCAGATCGCGCGAACCGAACAGACGGATCGCACGGTCACGCAGATCGTCGCGCTGCAGCAGAATCACGATCGTCACGACGAAAACGATAAACGCGGTTTCAAGCGGGCTAATGGCAGGTGTCAGAAAACGCCGCGCGAGTTCGAACGGCGTGGGCACCGGCTCGCGCACCACGACGGGCATCGCGGCGGGTGCCTGTGCATCGGATGATGGCGCCACGGCACTGCGCGAGGCCGGTGGCGGCGCGGGGGACGGCTGCTGCTGCGGCTCGGTGACACGCTGCAGCGCCTGACCGGCTGTGCCCATCAGGCGGTCGAGCTTGCCGATGGTCAGGTTGTGCGCGGTATCGAGCTTGCGCTCGATGGTGGCTTCGTAATGCGGCCCGTTGGCGACGAGTTCGGTGAGCTGAGTCCCGATCACGCTGGCGAGCAGCACAATGACCGAGACTGACAGCAGCACCGCGGCAAACACCGAGGCGACGTGTCCCAGGCGGATACGCAACAACGCATTCGCCAATGGCGCGACGAGGAAACTGAGCAGGATCGCGAGCGTGATCGGAATCAGCACGTCGCGCGCGAAGTAAAGCGCGGCGACGGCCAACACGCCAACCGCCAGCGTGATCAGCCCCTCGATGCCCAGCGCGGTGCTCGGAGCAATACGTGTCGCCGTGCGCGTCAAGCGTGGGTCGTCGAAGTCCCGCATCTATTCCTTGTGTGTCGGCGTTACCGTCACACCCGTATGCGAGTCGCCCTCCGCGCCCATCGATTCCTTCTCGACTTCAGCACGCGCCTGCTCCCAGTATTCGTCCGGGTTGCCCTTGGGGTCGGTCGCCTGTTCCCACAGGTAGTACGCGCGGGTGCGAATCTTTTCTTCGGTGCTGCTCGTTTCGAGTTCGTGGTCCTGTGCCATCTTGCCCTCCTGGGCGTTTTGCCTTGAGCCTGCTTTGGTCGGAGCGACCGCTGCTGCGTTCTTCATTGCCTGGATTTTCTTCGCTGGCTTGCACCAGAGAATCAGGCGAGTGCAAAGGCACGCGGCGGTGCCTGCGTTTACATGTTCAGCAAGCCCTATACCTGGCGTTACGGACCGTGCTTAGCTCGTTTTGCCGGGATCATCGGTGGTCAACTGCTGCTCGAGTCCGTCCAATACCCGCTGGGTTGCACGGCTTGAAGCGTCGAGCGCGAACAACAGCAGCGAGCGGCCGGTGACCTGGTAAGACGCGCCAGCAGAAAATGCCGGCAGTTCGTCGCGTACCGGCATGTTCGTGTCGAGGAGGCAGGTCCATTGATCGCCCTCGGGAACATCCGGCAACGTGAAATTGACCACGTCGTGATGCGCGTTGAGGACCAGCAGCAGTGTCGCGTCGGAGGCTGGCCGGCGAATGCCGCTCGCCTGGGCACGGCCGTCGATCACGAGGCCAAAGCAGCGCATCGCGGCGTCGTCCCATTGTTCCTGCGAGAGATCCTCGCCAGTCGGCGACAGCCAGCGGGTATCGGTCACCTCCAGGGCAGCGTTGTATTCGCCGGTCAGAAAGCGGCCGCGCCGCAGCACCGGCAAGCGATGCCGCAAGGTGGTGAGGTTCTTGACGAACTCCGTCAACGCGCGCCCGTCGTCGTCGATCCCTTCCCAGTCGAGCCAGCTGATCTCGTTGTCCTGACAATAGGCGTTGTTGTTACCCTTCTGGGTGCGGCCGAATTCGTCGCCGGCGAGGATCATCGGCGTACCTTGCGAAAGCAGCAACGTGGCCAGCAGGTTGCGCTTCTGACGCTCGCGCTGCTGGCGGATATCCGGATCGTCGGTAGGGCCTTCCACGCCGAAATTCCACGACTTGTTATCGGAGTGGCCGTCCTTGTTGTCCTCGCCGTTCGCCTCGTTGTGCTTGTCGTTGTACGAAACGAGATCGTTCGTGGTGAAGCCGTCGTGGGCCGCGATGAAATTTACGCTGGCCCATGGACGCCGGCCGCGCCGGTTGAACTTGTCGCCGGAGCCGGTAAGGCGCTTGGCGAGATCGGGCACCATACCCTCATCGCCTTTCCAGAAAGCGCGGGTGGTATCGCGGAAGCGGTCGTTCCACTCTGCCCAGCCCGGCGGAAAGCCGCCCACCTGATAGCCGCCCGGACCGCAATCCCAAGGCTCGGCAATCAGACGCACGCTCGAGAGCACCGGATCCTGCCGGCAGCTGTCGAGAAAGCCGCCGCCTTCATCGAAACCATGCGGCTCGCGACCGAGAATCGTGGCGAGATCGAAGCGGAAACCATCCACTTTCATTTCGCTTACCCAGTAGCGCAAGCTGTCGGTGACCATCTGCAGCACACGCGGATGGGACAGGTTCAGCGTGTTGCCGGTACCGGTGTCGTTGATGTAATAGCGCGGTTCATCCGGCATCAGACGGTAGTACGAAGCGTTGTCGATGCCCTTGAACGAGATCGTAGGGCCGCGTTCGTTGCCTTCGGCGGTGTGGTTGTACACAACGTCGAGGATCACTTCGAGATTGGCGTTATGGAAACGGTCGACCATCGCCTTGAATTCTTCCAACGATGCATTCGCGCTCGCGAAAAAACGCGGGTCAGCCGCAAAGAAGCCAATCGTGTTGTAGCCCCAGTAGTTCGTCAGACCTTTATCGAGCAGATAACTGTCGTTGACGTACATGTGGATGGGCAGCAGTTCGACGGTGGTGACGCCTAGCCCCTTGATGTAGTCGATCACCGGTTGCTGGCCGAGGCCGGCGAACGTGCCGCGCAGATTTTCCGGCACGGCGGGATGGCGTTGCGTGAAACCGCGCACATGCGTCTCGTAGACAATCACGCGTTCCCACGGCAGCGCATTGCGCTCGGGGTGGCTCCACGAGAAATTGGCGTCCACCACCTTGCACTTCGGCACGAAGGGGGCGCTGTCGCGCTCGTCGAAGGACAGGTCGCCGTCTTCGTGATCGAGCGTGTAGCCGAAGATTTCCGGCCCCCACTTCAGATCGCCAATATGCGCCTTGGCGTACGGGTCGAGCAGCAGTTTGTTCGGATTGAAGCGATGGCCTTCCTCGGGTGCATACGGGCCATGCACGCGGTAGCCATAGATCGCACCGGGTTTCAGATCCGGCACGAAGACATGCCAGACCTCATCGGTATATTCGGGAAGTTCGATGCGCTCAATTTCCTTCTCGCCCGTTGAATCGAACAGACAGAGTTCGACCTTTGTCGCATGCGCGGAAAACAATGCGAAATTGACGCCGACGCCGTTCCAGGTCGCGCCCAGCGGGTAAGGGACGCCTTCCGCGATGCGTGCGGCGTATTGAGCGGGAGGAGTTTGGGAGGCCTCACGTGACATGTTTTTTCCTTGGACGATGGGAGTGATTGCACGGGAGCCTGTGCGAAAGACTAACTTAAGCAAGTTATGGTCCCGAACGGCCGATATCCCTTCGCACATTGTTTAGCACGCGCTGTTTGAATCGTGCCACGTGGCAAGGCATGCGTTTTGCCTCTACCTCTTACGCGCATGAATCAGCACGGCGACTTGGGTAGGTCCGCGCTGTCTTTTGCATGACTAAACCAGACGCGCCTCGTCAGGCGCCCCGAGGGTGGACACCATGACACGAACATCGAAGATGCAATTTGCGGCGGGTGTGCTCGCCGCCCTGCTCTCTTGCGGAGCTTTCGCGCAGGGAGCGCCGCAAGCAGTCACTGAAAAACGAACCGACGTCGTGCAACTCGGCAGCGGTTACCGCGCCTCTAAACTGCACGGCGCATCGGTGTACAACCGCAACAAGGATGACATCGGTACGCTCGACGACCTGATCGTCGCGCCGGGCGATCACAGCACGTATGCCATCCTGTCGGTGGGAGGATTTCTGGGGATGGACAAGCACCTGGTCGCGGTGCCGTTTGCCGAGCTGCAGATCGAGAACCGCCAGGTGATGCTGCCCGAGGCTACGAAGAAGTCGCTCGAGGCGCTGCCTGAATTCAAGTACGCGCCTGATTGAATGAAGAGGGTTTTTGCAGCGCGGGTTGTACGCAGGTGCGCGGGATCGGCCGCTGCCAGTTACAGCGGGCCGTCTGCCCTGCTTGTCGTTGCGGCTTCCAGCACGCGTAACAGACGCTGCGGCGTGAGCGGCTTCGCGCAATGCGCGTCGAAGCCCACAGCTTTCGCTCGAGCCCGATCATTTGCCGATGAGAACGCGGTACACGCAACCAGCAGCATATGCGACGTGGAAGGATGAGCCCGCAGCCGCCGTGCGAGCTCTAAACCGTCAAGTCCCGGCATCTTGATGTCGAGCACTACCGCGAACGGTTGCCAGTCCCCTGCCACATCGCAAACCGTCAAAGGGTCTTCGAGTGCGCGGCATTCGAAACCATCCGCATTGAGCAGCAATTGCAATGCGTCGGCCGCTTCGCGGTAGTCGTCGACCACCAGCACGCGGCGATGCGATGCCAATGCTTCACCGATTGGCCGCCACACCACTACGTCGTCGCTATCATTGATTCCGTCGTCTGCAGTCACTGCATTCTCCCCTGTGCCACAAGCGAGCACATCGGACGTCGGCCGCAAGATTCGATCCTGATGGTGCCTGCAAGCAGGCGAAGCGACCGGTCCAAAGGAGCAAGAAGTATCAAAATGCACAAGCGCTGACCAGCCTGGGAAACCCCTTGTGTGCGCAACCAGAGCCATCACGCCACGCATCTGGCATGGCTCTCAGGGAAAATCCCGAGTGGGTTCGCGTCAGGCGGAGCGATCGTCGATAAAGCCTTTTAACATTGCCAGCGAATCGGCATCTTCGATCGTCTTGTCCGTGCGCCAGCGCAGCATGCGTGGAAAACGTACCGCTACGCCCGACTTGTGCCGCGGACTCGCCTGAATGCCTTCGAAGCCGATTTCAAACACGAGCGTCGGCGTCACGCTGCGCACAGGGCCGAATTTTTCTATCGTCGTTTTGCGTACGATCGCATCGACCTGGCGCATCTCTTCATCGGTGAGACCAGAATAGGCCTTGGCAAACGGCACCAGTGTGCGCACGCCATCGGCTTCGTCCCATACGGCGAAAGTAAAATCGGTGTAGAGACTCGCGCGACGGCCGTGTCCGCGTTGTGCATAGACCAGCACGGCATCGACCGCGTAGGGATCGATCTTCCACTTCCACCACGTGCCCGAGGCCTTGGTGCGACCCACGCCGTACATCGACTGACGCTCCTTCAGCATCAAGCCTTCTACGCCGCGGGCCCGGCTTTCGTCGCGCAACTGTGCGAGCGCAGTCCAGTCGGGCGCCTCCACCAATGGCGAGACTCGCAGCAGATCGCGGATCTGCGAACCGTCGAGCGAAACCGCCAGCGCTTCGAGTTGTGCGCGGCGCTGCGCGAGCGGCGTCATGCGCAAATCGTTGCCCTGTGCTTCGAGCAGATCGTAGGCGAGGAACGCGGCGGGTGAATCGGCGAGAATTTTCTTCGTGAGGGTTTTGCGCGCGATGCGCGGTTGCAGCCGGGCAAACGGCAACGGCGCCAATGCATCCGGTTCCCACGCCAGAATCTCGCCATCGAGCACGAAGCCATCCGGCAACGCTTCGCCCAGCGCGGTGACTTCGGGAAAGCGCGCGGTGATCAGATCTTCGCCGCGCGACCACAGCCATACCTGGCCGGCACGTTTGACCAGTTGCGCACGAATGCCATCCCACTTCCATTCGATCTGCCAGTGTTGCGGGTCGCCCAGCGTCTGCGGTTCGGCCTGCAGCGGATGCGCGAGAAAGAATGGGTACGGCAGACCGAGGTCGCTGTCGTTCGCCGCACCGAGGGGCGTGCCCTGCTCCGCTTCGTTCGTGGCGTCGCCATTTGCTGCATGGGTAGGCTCCGGTGCTATCAGGCGAAGATAGCGTGCGGCATCGGGTGTTTGTTGCGAATCGGTCCAGCCCACCATGCGCTGTGCGATTCGTTTGTGATCGACGCCTGCCACTTCGGCGAGCGCACGCACCACCAGTTGCCGTGCCACGCCAACCCGAAAGCCACCGCCGATCAGTTTGGTCAGCAGAAACCGCCCGCCCCAGTCGAGTTCGTCCCAGTACGCGAGGAGCCGCGTGCGCAGTTCTTCGGGCGCGACGCCACGCAAGGTCAGCACGCGCTGCTCGATCCACTGCGTGAGCCCCAACTCCGAGATGCGCTGCGCCGGCGGCAGAATATGCGCGATGGTCTCGGCCAGATCGCCGACCGCCTGGTACGACTCCTCGAAGAGCCACGCCGGCAAACCTGCGCGCTCGCAGGCGATTTCTCGCAGCAGGCGCGTCGGCACCGACTGCCGCGGTTTGCCGCCCGCCAGAAAATAGGACGCCCACGCGGCATCCTCAGGCGCCGCCGCGCTGAAATAGGTGGTCAACGCTTCGAGCTTGTCGTGCGTCGAGGTGGTGGCATCGAGCGCGGTGTAGAGCGCAGCAAATCGTTTCATGACGCGCGGCTCACGGTGGATCGGATGCGGCTGGCGTGGCGGTTTCGACAGCGCTTGCGGCATCTTCGAGGGCCTCGTCGCCGTACTGCGTGGCGAAGGCGCCTGCTTCGAGACCCTGTTCGCGCAGCCAGCGCACCATCGGTTCCACCTGGCCATGCGTGACGATCACGCGCTCAGCACCGGTCTCGCGAATCGCAGTGTGCAGGCTGGACCAATCCGCATGATCGGACAGCACGAAGCCGCGATCGACGCCGCGTCTGCGGCGTGCGCCGCGCAAGCGCATCCAGCCGGATGCAAATGCGTCGCTGTAATCGCCGAAGCGTTTCAACCAGGGGCTGCCTTGCGCCGAGGGGGGCGCGACGATGAGCGCCTGTTTGAAGACCGCTTTGTCCTTCGCGGCAATTTCACCGGCCAGTCGCACTGGCGGCAACGCAACGCCCTCGGCACGATACGCGTTATTGATCGACTCGAGCGCACCGTGGCAGAAAATCGGACCAATAGCTGCGTCGACACCCGCGAGTAAATGCTGCGCCTTGCCGAACGAATAGCAGAACAACACCGACGCACGCCCTTCTGAAGCGTTATGCCGCCACCACGAGTCGATGCTGTCGAACACGGTTTGCGGCGGCTCCCAGCGATAGATCGGGAGTCCGAACGTCGACTCGGTGATGAAGGTGTCGCAGCGTACCGGTTCGAACGGGGCGCAAGTGGGATCGGAATCGAGTTTGTAATCGCCGGAGGCGACCCACACGCGGCCGCGATGTTCGACGCGTATCTGCGCGGAACCGAGTACATGGCCCGCGGGATGCAGCGAGACCGTTACGCCGTTGATGTCGAGACGCTCGCCGTATGCAGCGGTTTGCAGATCGATACCGGGCAGCCTTGATAACAGAACACCCGCGCCTGGCCGAGCGGCGAGATAGCGCGTGTGGCCCCAGCGGGCGTGATCGGAGTGGGCGTGGGTAATGACCGCACGGTCGACGGGCTGCCAGGGATCGATGTAGAAATCGCCGGGCGGGCAATAGAGGCCCTGCGGACGGGCAACGATCAGATCCTCTGCAGGAGTTGCTGGCATCAAGTCGGTTCGGAAGCAATGAGAGGTTGACGAAGGGTTGGACCTTTCCTTCTCCCAGTCTAAAGGAATCTAAAGGAATCGCTGGTTGGCCGTTTCACCCCTGAACTTCGCGCTCTGCAAATATTGCATTCATCTGTGGAATCTACGCTGCGTTTATCGGTGCAAGCTACCTGTCAGCACCGCCGAATCCCCATACCACGGACGCTTGAGCTAAAACCCCCCGATCAGGCATACGCTCTGCTACTGCGCCTGGGATGCCAATTTCCCACGCGGCCCGCTCCGCTCTCGCGTTCCCATGATGACAAAAGCCTCGGTTCTCGCGGTTCTCTGCACAGCCTGCCTCACCACTGCATGCGTACATGTGGGTCCCACCCGATTGAGAGCTGATCAGGTCGATTACGCGAGAGCGCTAGGCGACGCAAAAAAACGCGAAATCCTGGCCGCAGTCGTCGGACTACGTTATGGCGATGCGCCCGCGTTCCTGACGGTCAGCTCGATCATCGCGGCCTATCAGTTCGACTCGACCATCGGCGCGACTGGAAACGTCGGCTCGGGCAGCGAGCCGAACTATGCGCTCGCGACCGGCAGCGTGTCTTACTCGAACCACCCCACCTTCACCTTCTCGCCGACCACCGGCGAAGCATTCGCCTCGGCCTACATCCGGCCGCTCGCACCTGAACTGGTGCTGCCGCTCGCCGAAGGCGGCATCCCGATCGACCTGTTATTGCGCATCACAGCGCAATCGATTGGCGGCCTGCAGAACGGCAGCGCGCTAGGCGGCGACAATGCCGCGGGCGCGCCGGGCTTCTTCGAGTTGCTGCAGTCTCTCAGACGTCTGCAGATGGCGGGCGAGCTCAACGTGGAATCGCGCCAGGAGAACGGCAAAGCGAGCGTCTATCTGGCGATGAGCGCGGCGACCAGCGGCGTGTCGCCGCAAAGCGTCGCCGACCTGGCGCGCGTGCGCCGTTTGCTGAATCTCGCGCCGAATACACGGACCTATCAGATCGTCTATGGACCGTCGTCTGAACGGGGAGACCGGATTCCCATGGTGACCCGTTCGGTGCTCGGCATCCTGACCGATCTCGGCGCGCAGGTACAGGTGCCGCTCGAGCAGATCAGCAGCGGTGCGACCAAGCCGACGGTGGGCCTGATCGGTGGAGAAACGCGGCCTACCATCATCGTGCATTCGGGCGAAAAGCCGCCTGCGGATGCCTATGTGGTGGTCAACTACGGCGCCTCGGCCTATTGGGTCGAGCGCAATGATTTCGATTCGAAATACGCCTTCACCGTCGTGCAGAACCTGATGGCGCTCGCCGAGGCCGATACCAGCACCAAGGCTCCGGTTGTGACGATTCCAGCAAATTAGGAACGCTGATCAAAAGCTGGCGGCACAATAAAAAAGCATTCAGGCGGCCTGCAACTGCCAGGCCAACCTGAATGCCTTCGGACTCACCGGGCGCGAAGTTACTTCTTCTGCACCCGGGCAATCTGCTGCTTGGCCGCGTCGTAGACATGTTCCGGCGTAAAGCCAAACTTTTTCTTCAGTTCGCTCAACGGCGCCGAAGCACCGAACGTATGCATCACGACCTTCGCTCCGAGCCGACCCACGTAGCGGTCCCAACCGAGTTCCGCGGCCTGTTCGACGCAAACCCGCGCGTCGACATCAGGCGGAAGCACGGAGTCCTTATAAGCGTCGTCCTGGGATTCGAAAATATCCCATGCCGGCATCGACACCACCCGCGCGGCAATACCCTCGCTCTTCAGCTTTTCGTAGACGTCCACGCAGATCGACACTTCGCTGCCGGTTGCGAGCAGTAGCACCTGCGGCTTCTTGCCGTCGGCGGCATCGGCCAGCACGTAGCCACCCTTGCGCACCCCTTCGGCCGAGCCGTATTTTTTGCGGTCGAATGTCGGCAGCGGCTGACGCGTCAGGATGATGCAAGAAGGATGGCGCGGCCTCGACAACGCAACGCGCCACGTCTCGGCCACTTCATTGGCGTCCGCGGGCCGCAGCACAGTCAGACCCGGCACGCCGCGCAGCGACGCCAGCTGCTCGATTGGCTGGTGCGTCGGACCGTCCTCGCCGACGCCGATCGAATCATGCGTGAACACATAGATGGCCGGCACTTCCATGATGGACGACAGCCGGATCGGCGGCTTCATGTAGTCGCTGAAAATCAGGAACGTCGAGCCGTAAGCACGCAGGTTCGATAGCACGAGGCCATTCACCGCGGCGCCCATGGCGTGCTCGCGAATCCCAAAGTGCAGATTGCGGCCGCCGTAGCTGTCGTGCTCGAAGCTGCCCGCCCCTTCGAACTTCAGATTGGTCTTGGTGGACGGCGAAAGATCGGCCGCGCCGCCAATGAGCCACGGCAGACGCGCGGCGATCGCATTGAGAACCTTGCCCGACGACTCGCGCGTGGCGATGCCTTTGGCGTCCGGCTCGAAAGTGGGAATATCGGTGTCCCAGCCATCGGGCAATTCATGCGCCTCGATCTGCGCGAACTCGCGCGCGAGATCAGGATATTTTTTGCCGTAGGTGTCCAGTTTCGCGAGCCAGTCGCTACGCGCCGCCTTGCCGCGTGTACCGATGCCGTCCGCGAAGCGCGCCATCACGCCATCCGGCACGTAGAACTTCTTGTCTTCGGGCCAGCCGTAAAAGCGCTTGGCGGCGGCGACTTCCTCGTCGCCGAGCGGCTCGCCGTGTGCGGCCGAGGTGTCCTGCTTTTTCGGCGCGCCCCAGCCGATGATGCTGTTCACTACGATCAGCGTCGGCTTGTCGGTCACGCTTTTCGCCTCGTTGAAGGCGGCTTCGAGCGCGGCGGCATCGTTCGCGTCCGTGACGTGGACCGTATGCCAGTGGTAGCCGTGAAAACGCGCTTCCACGTCGTCGCTATAGGCGAGATCCGTGTGCCCTTCGATCGTCACGCGATTGCTGTCGTAGATCCACGTCAGGTTCGACAACTGCAGATGGCCCGCGAGCGAAGCCGCTTCGTGCGAGATACCTTCCATCATGTCGCCGTCGCCGCACAGCGCGTAGACGCGGTAATCGAACAGCGGCGCATCGGACTGGTTAAAGCGCGTCTCGTAGAAGCGCGCGGCCATGGCCATACCGACGCTATTGCCGAGGCCCTGGCCGAGCGGTCCAGTGGTGGTTTCGACGCCGGTCGTCATGCGGTATTCGGGGTGTCCCGGGGTATTGCTGTTGAGTTGACGGAACTGCTTGATGTCGTCGAGCGATACAGCGGGTCTGCCAGTCGGTTTACCGTCGTCGTCGACCGCCTTTACACCGGCGAGATGCAGAAGCGAATACAAGAGCATCGACGCGTGCCCTACCGACAGCACGAAGCGGTCGCGATTGGGCCACAGCGGCTCGTCAGGGTCATAGCGCAGATGGTTTTGCCACAGGTGATAGGCGACCGGGGCCAGCGCCATTGGCGTGCCGGGGTGGCCGGAATTCGCCTTTTGCACGGCATCCATCGATAGCGTACGGATTGTGTCGATACACAGCTTATCGAGGGAGGGATTGTTTTGCATGGGAAGCTCCTGTTCTACGAAGGGCGACGTCGAAGTGACGCGCGGCAATTGAACATTCCTGCGGAAACGGGCCGAAAGCCAGGCTTGCCCGGAGCGACCGGCATGGGGCGGCCGGCTACGGGCGCCCTGCATGGGGACAGCCCATCTTAAACGGCCCAGTGGCGGCCAACCGTCCGATCATGCTCCGATATGCGGCAATAGCCAACTGTATGGCGTGCAACGACTAGGCGGCGGCCGCGCAACAATCGCCGCAATGCCCTGCCTGCTGCCGTCACGCAGCTTTCAAAGCTTGCGGCGACTACAGACTCAAGCAGCATGCAGCCAGTGTTCGACGACCGGACCGTGCGTGCCGTCGAGCGGATCGCGCGGCGGAAACGGCAACGCCTCCATGGCTGCGCGCTCGGCGGGCGTCAGTGCGTCGCGGCGAATATCCCACTGCTGGCCTGCCGGATAGCCGCCCACCACCTGAAAACGGCCCGAGAAGGCCTGCAGGCAATGGCCGGTGCCTGCCGGCAGCAGCAGCGCATCCCCCGCGGTGACTTTCACGACGCGTCCGCCGGGGCCGCCCACGATCACTTCGGCGGAACCCGAGGCGATGCCCAGCACTTCGTGGGCAGTGGCGTGGAAATGGTGATAGTCGAAAATGCCGTCGCGCCACTGCGGCGGCCAGTCATTACGTTCGAAGAGAATCTCGAAGGCAGACGCCAGGTCGCCGCTGTCGGCGCGTAAGGCGCGCCGGTAGATCACGACGGGCAGCCGGGAATTGTTCGGTACCCACTCGCGAGGATCCAGCCTGAAAACCTCGTACTGTTCGTTTGCGACGTCCCGCGCGTATTCGGCATCGTTATACATGGTCGACTCCAGAATGTGTCCAGCAACGCTCGTTGTGTCGCACAAACCGCGCCTGCTCTGTTGGTTGCGAGTACGCCTTCTTCGCTCGCCTGAGCCGCCATGAGCCTGCTTTGACGCCCTCGCCCCGGCGTGCGGGGACAGGTTTGTTCTCGCAAGGGAACACGTCTTGCTACCGCATTTCACTGATGCCGGTAATCGCCGTGCGCACAGGAGATCTGCAAGCCGCGCCATGTCAACTTCTTCCACCGAGTCTCGCCCGACGGCCCGCGACGCTGCTGCTAAACGCAGCACCGACCAACCCCATCATCGCCCCGGCACCTCGAGCCTCGTGCTGGGTTCGCTTGGGGTGGTATTCGGCGACATCGGCACCAGCCCCATCTATGCGTTCCGCCAGGGTGTGCTCGATGCCGGCGCCAGCACGCCACTGATCGTCATGGGTGTCCTGTCGACCATCGTCTGGGCCGTCGTGATCGTGGTGATGCTGAAATACGTCTGCTACGTGATGCGTGCGGACAACCAGGGCGAAGGCGGTATCGTCGCGCTCACGGCGCTGGTGCGCGCCGGCTGCGACAAGGACGGCAAGCCGGCGCCCCGTATCCTGCTGCTCGTCGGCCTGTTCGGTGCGGCGATGTTCTACGGCGATTCGATGATTACGCCCGCTGTTTCCGTGCTGTCCGCAGCCGAAGGGCTACCGCAGATCGATCATGCATTAGCCCCGCTCGTCGTGCCCGGCGCTGTCGCAATCCTGATTGCGCTCTTCCTGTTCCAGAAGCGCGGCACGTCGACGGTCGGACGGTGGTTCGGTCCGGTCATGACGCTGTGGTTTCTCTGGCTCGCTGCGCTTGGCATTTACCGGATCGCTCAGCATCCCCAGGTCCTGAGTGCGTTGTCGCCTTGGTGGGCGATGCACCTCGTGCAGGAACGTCCGACGATCGCCTTCGTGATCCTCGGCGCGGTGATTCTCGCGCTGACCGGCGCGGAGGCGCTGTATGCCGATATCGGCCATTTCGGACGCCGTCCGATTCGCGTGGCGTGGCTGATGGTGGTGTTTCCTTCCATCATCCTCGGATATTTCGGCCAGGGCGCCACGCAGCTTTACGAGGCCGGCCCGAAGGACCAGCCGTTCTTCTCGATGGCGCCAGGCTGGGCACTGATTCCGACTATCGTGATTGCGCTGCTTGCCACCGTGATCGCGTCGCAAGCGGTGATCTCCGGCGCTTTTTCGATGACGAGCCAGGCAATCGAACTCGGTTTCCTGCCGCGCATGCGCGTGGTGGAAACTTCGCGTGAGCACCGCGGCCAGGTGTATGTGCCGGCCGTCAATCTGATCCTGTTTGCGGCGGTGATGTTTCTGGTGCTGGCGTTTCGCTCGTCCGCGAAGCTCACTTCCGCCTATGGCATTGCCGTCGGCCTGACGATGCTGACCACCACGATCCAGATGATCAGCCTGTCGCGACATGTCTGGCATTGGCCGCGCCTTGCGATGGCGGCCGTCAGCGTGCCGTTGCTAGTAGTAGACGGCCTGCTGGTAGCGGCCAATGTGCCCAAGATTCCGCAAGGCGGCTGGTTTCCAGTCGCGATCGGCGCGCTGATGTTCGTGCTCATGACTACCTGGCAGCGCGGCCGTGAGGCAGAGGCGCAGCGCGCCGCGAAGACGGCGACGCTGGAAACCTTTTTGGCCGAAGCGTTGGGCGATGCGGAACCGCTCGCACGTGTGCCGGGCACGGCGGTCTACCCGGGCAATCTGCGCGGCATGACACCAGCCGCGCTGCACAGTAACGTACGCCATAACCGCGTCCTGCATCGGACCTCGATCTTCTTCACCAACCTCTCGGAATCCGCTCCCCGGGTCGACGAAAAAACCCGTATCGAGACGCGTGACCTCGGCAACGGCTGCTACGAGGTCGTAGCACGGCATGGTTTTGTGGAGCGGCCCAATCTGCCCACATTGCTCGCCTCGCTCAATGGACGGCTCGGCGACTGGCGCTACGAGCCGAAGCACACCACGTTCTTTTTGCCGCGCGAGGAAGTCGTCAAGGGACATCATGGCGATGCCATGCGGGACTGGCGCAAATCGCTATTTGCCGCGATGTCGTTTCATTCGGCATCGAGCGCCGAGTACTACGGGCTAGATGGCGACAGCGTGGTGGAGCTTGGAGTGCAAGTGGTGCTGTGAGCGCTGCCGTGAATCAATGACCGCGCTGCTTGTCCGGTGACACTCGCTGTGCCTCGCGACCACCGCCTCCGGGTGGCTCGCTACGCTCACCCGTGCCGAGCGGCACCTCCGCAGTCTGCTTCGGACGTTGGCGCGTGCGCGCCGGATCGGTACGCTCCGCCTCTTCCTTTTGTGCCGCCGTGCGGGTATCGCCTCGCGACTTATCCTCATCGCGCGGTCCTGCGTTCTGGGGCTTCGTATCGTATTGCATCACAACCTCCTTTAGATGACTACCTCAACATCGCAGCAACAACCGGACCGCTTTATCTCGCCAGAAAGCGGCAAACCAGGCACGGGGGTTGCAGCAAATTCCTCATCGACTTTGTAAAAAGGAGAACGGCGTGGCCGCCTCCCCGATTGCGACGATCCGCGTACCGGACACGGAAATCAAGGCTCAGGCGCAGCCCGATCCGCCGCGACAATCGAGCGGCCGTATTCAATCGCGGCATGACGTGCTTCATCCGCGCTTTCGTAGGGTCCGATCTGCGGTGCGCCTTCGAATGGAAACAGGATTCTCCGGTCGGCCTTGCGGATAACCTTTAGGCCACCGATATATCGACCGTCTCCCGTGCTGTGGTAACTCGCGAAGATTTCAAACTCGTCATCGGCTACGTCGGCTTTGTGTCGCGCCATTCTGCATACTTCCCTGTATAGAGGCTTTCTTCGCCGCATCCCTTTGCGCTCAGCGGTCAGCTTCGCGCGTGGGAGCGTTTAACGAGCACCGAGCAACGGCTGTTCCTGAGCATGACGAAAGATCGCGACGAGCCCGTTTAGCCCCTGTATGGCATGCGCGTTGCATCCGCAGGGTTACGCCCTCGCGCAAATTTTCGTTCAGCGGAAATCATCTTCATGACGCCAATGCCGTTCATCCCAGTCTGGCAAGATCTCGCCATCCGGCTTGCGGTGGCGTTGCTGGCCGGCGCACTGCTTGGCCTGAATCGCGGCGAATCGGGCAAGGCAGCGGGCCTGCGTACCACCATGCTCGTATGTCTCGCCGCTTGCCTCGCGATGCTGCAGATGAACGTGCTGCTCTCGCAGGCCGGCAAGCCCGAAGGTTCGTTCGCGGTGCTCGACCTCATGCGTCTGCCGCTCGGCATCCTCTCCGGCGTCGGTTTTATCGGTGCGGGCGCGATCCTGCGCAAGGACGGTCTGGTCACCGGGCTGACAACGGCAGCAACGTTGTGGTTCGTCACCGTGGTGGGGTTGTGCGCCGGCGGCGGGCAGATTGCGCTCGCCGTGATCGGGATCGTGCTCGGGATGTTCGTGCTGAGCGCGCTCGCAAAAATCGAACATCGGTTGCCGCGCAACCTGCGTGCTTCGCTCACCATCCGCTACGACGTTGCCTCCCGCGAACGGGCCCGATGGCTCGATGAACTAGAACGCCTGCATTGCCGGGTGGCGTCGCGCGGCTTGCGGATGGATCCAGCAAACGGTGTCCTCGAGGAGCGCTTCAAGGTGCATTGGCACGCTCCCGAACGCAATGACACAGTTGAGCGGGCGATGGCACACATGACAAGCACAAGCGTGCACCCCGCGGAGTGGTCGATCGACGACTGACGGAGGTCGGGCATTCTCGCTACACGTGCAACGCGGTTGTCCCGGTCGTTGATCAAGCTCAGCGGCCCATTTCTTGCGGATCTTTTTGCGCCGATGTTTGGCATCCAACCCAATGTCCAGGAGCCAGTATGAGCACAGATGCCCCCATCAAGGAGTACTCGCACCCTGCAGGCGGCTGGGGCTCGGTAAAGGCGGTGGCCTCGATCCTGGTCCAGGAGCACGTCGCACTGCACGGCACGCAGGTGCTCATGCACCAGAACAAACCGGACGGCTTTGCCTGCGTAAGCTGTTCATGGGCGAAGCCCGCCGACCCGCACCTGTTCGAGTTCTGCGAGAACGGCGCGAAGGCCACGGCCTGGGAGATCACCAACAAACGTGTCGACGCGCAATTCTTCGAGACTCATACGCTGAGCGAACTGGAATCGTGGTCCGGATTCGAACTTGAATCGCAAGGACGGCTCGGCGCGCCGATGCGCTGGGACCCGGCTAGCGATCGCTACGTGCCCACAACGTGGGAGCATGCGTTTGCCGACATCGCCAGCGAGCTTCGCGCGATGGATCCGAAGGAAGTGGTGTTTTACGCGTCCGGTCGCGCTTCGCTTGAAACCTCGTACATGTATCAGCTTCTCGCGCGCATGTATGGCAGCAACAATCTGCCGGACAGCTCGAACATGTGCCACGAGAGCACCTCCGTGGGTCTCGTGCCGGCGATTGGCGCGCCGGTCGGCACCGTCACGCTCGCCGACTTCGAGAAAGCCGACTGTCTGTTTTTCTTCGGCCATAACACCGGCACCAACGCGCCGCGCATGCTGCACCAGTTGCAGGATGCGCGCAAACGCGGCGCGGAAATCATCACGTTCAATCCGATCAGGGAGCGCGGCCTCGTCGACTTTGCCAATCCGCAGTCACCGGTCGAGATGCTGACACCCGGCGCGACACAAATCAGCACCCAGTATCACCAGGTCAAAGTAGGCGGCGACGCCGCGGCGATTGCAGGGCTATGCAAACTGTTGATCGAATGGGATGACGAAGCACAGCGGAACGGCACCCCACGCGTGCTCGACGCCGCCTTTATCGCCGAGCACACGCATGGCTTCGACGAGTTTGCCGCGGCCATGCGTGCGACCACCTGGGAAGAGATCGAAGGCCACGCCCATCTGAGCCGCGCCACGCTCGAAGCAGCCGCTCGCGAATACGCCCGCGCCCAAGCGGTGATCGTGCTGTACGGCATGGGCATTACCCAGCATCGCAGCGGCGTGCATAACGTGCAGATGCTCATCAATCTGCTGCTGTTACGCGGCAATATCGGGCGCCCCGGTGCAGGCATCTGTCCGATTCGCGGCCATTCGAACGTCCAGGGACAGCGTACCGTGGGCATCACCGAGAAGCCGGAACTCGCCCCGCTCGACAAGCTCGCGGAACTGTACGACTTCGAGCCGCCACGCGATAAAGGCATGAGCACCGTTGAAGCGTGTCGCGGTGTGCTCGATGGCAAGGTAAAAGGTTTCATCGGACTCGGCGGCAACTTCCAGGTCGCGACCCCCGATCATCATGTGATGGACCCGGCGTGGCGCAAGGTGCGGCTCACCGTGCAGATTGCGACCAAGCTCAACCGCAGCCATCTGATTCACGGCGAGGTCGCGTATCTGCTGCCGTGCCTTGGGCGCATCGAGATCGACCGCCAGGCGAGCGGCGATCAGGCGGTTAGCGTCGAAGACAGCACGGCCTGCATTCACGGTTCGCACGGTTACGTGGAGCCGGCGAGCGAGATGCTGCTATCGGAACCGGCCATTGTCGCGGGCTTGGCCAACGCACTCCTGCCGCGCAATCCACGGGTCGACTGGGATGCGTGGGTGGACGACTACGCAAAGATTCGCGACGCGATCGAGCAGACCTATCCCGACCAGTTCCGCGATTTCAACGAGCGTTTCTGGCAACCGGGTGGCTTTCACCGTCCCATTCCCGCCTGCGAGCGGAAGTGGAAAACGCCCAATGGCAAGGCGAATTTCATTGTGCCCGAGACGCTCGATGAGGACACGGATATGCCGTCCACCGGTCCAGATGTGCTGCGTCTGATGACGACTCGCGGCGACAGCCAGTTCAACACCACGGTCTATGGTCTGGACGATCGCTTTCGCGGCGTGACCGGCACGCGCGAAGTGCTGCTGATGCATCGTGACGACCTGACTCGGCTCGGCTTTGCAGAAGGCGACGCGGTGTGCATTTCCACGGTGTCGAACGACGGCATCACGCGCGAACTCGACGGCATGCGCGTGCATGCGTTCGATATTCCGCAGGGCTGCATGATGGGCTACTACCCGGAATGCAATCCGCTGATCCCGCTTTACCATCACGCGAAATCGAGCCTCGTGCCGGCAGCGAAGTCGATTCCGGTGCGTCTGCGTAAGTCGAGTGGTGGCTAGCGGCTGCAGGCTGGCGTTGCGGCAGAGCGCGACGGTTTCACCTTTGCGAGCGCCTCACAAACGGGGATAATCCGACCCAGGGTAAAGAAAATCTTGGTCTGGATCGTATGCGTCCCCATCTCCCACTTAACGCGCTACGCGCGTTCGAATCGTCGGCACGCCATCTGAGTTTCACGCGCGCCGCGCTCGAACTCAACGTCACGCAGGCGGCCGTCAGCCAGCAGGTGCGTATGCTCGAAGAGCGGCTCGGCACGACGCTGTTCAAGCGCTTGCCGCGCGGGCTCGGCATTACGGACGAAGGCCGGGCGCTCCTGCCGGTGCTGAGCGACGCCTTCGGACGCATCGAAAGCGTACTCAAGCAGTTCGAGGGCGGGCATTTCCACGAGGTGCTCACCGTGGGAGTAGTCGGCACGTTCGCGGTCGGCTGGCTGATGCCTCGGCTCAAATCGTTTCGTGACGCACATCCGTTTGTCGAGTTGCGGCTGCTGACCCACAACAATCTTGTAGATCTCGCCGCGGAGGGGCTCGACTTCGCGATCCGCTTCGGCGAAGGAATCTGGCCTGGCACTCACAACGAATTGCTGCTCGACGCTCCGCTGAGCGTGCTGTGCGCGCCGGAGATTGCCAGACGGCTCGCCACGCCTCGCGACCTCGTCAAGGAAACGCTGCTGCGTTCATATCGTGCCGATGAATGGACCCTCTGGCTCGACGCCGCGGGACTCGAGCCGTGGACGATCAACGGTCCGGTGTTCGACTCGTCGCGACTGATGGTGGAAGCCGCCATGCAAGCCGCGGGCGTAGCGCTCGCACCGCCGTGCATGTTCGGACGCGAACTGCAAAACGGGCTGCTGATGCGCCCGTTCGACGCTGAAGTGAGCACCGGCAGCTACTGGCTGACCCGGTTGAAATCGCGGCACATGGCGCCGGCGATGGAGCTGTTCCGCGACTGGATTCTCGCGGAAGCGCGAGGCATGCGGCTTGCTGCGTAACCTTGACCCGTATCGTTGGATCCGGATCGTTCAAGTCAAGGAGCACACCATGTCGAAGCAGCACACCGAGAAGCATCCGCACGCCGATAAGGGCGAAGCGCAGATCGATCAGGCCGTGGAAGACAGTTTCCCGGCAAGCGACGCACCGTCGACGGGCGGCAAGACGCGGCTTGAGCCCAAGGAAGTTCAGCAAAAGGATAAGCACGACCCGCATCATGACGGCGATTCGCGTTAAAAGAGCTAATGGATGCCGCGCATCGGCGTGCGAGACGCGGCATCAATCAGTCCTGCAGAATAACCCCCCGGTTTTTTTGAATTTTCGGTTGTCGTAAAACATAATAGATTTGCCATGATTTTTTATGGCGCGGCGCTATCATTTGACGCTTTCTCGGCCCAGTCCGATAAATCGATAAATAAGTAAACAAATGGACGCATCATTGCAAAGGGCGTTAGCAGCGCACGCGCTAGCACCAGAAGATCTGGCTGCGCTAAAAGACATTTGTCTCGCGCTAATCGAGCTTAAGCGTGACGGTGAATTGTTGCCATGGGCCGAGAAGGCATTAACGCTGGATCCCCGGAACATTGAATTCGTCTGCCTGCGCGCGCATTGCCTGACGTTACTCGGGCGGCACTTCGAAGCCATCGCAACCTGGCTTCACTACGCGTCGCTGCCTTGGAACACCACTTTCTATCAATTGAATCTTGGACATAGTCTTGAGATGGCGGGCGACTTCGAACGCGGCATCCCCATGTTGCGGCGCGCATGGCAGGGGGCCGCGGCCGATAACGCCCCTCTGGCCCCAGTAGCCGAGCGCCTATTGGGCGAGGCCCTCCTCAAGACTGGACTGCCTCAGGGTTTCAACCACTGGCTCGCGCGCAATCAGGACAACAGCGGCAGTTATCGACCAGACGGTGTACCCAGCTGGACGGGTGAACAGGATCTGCGTGGCAAGCGCCTGCTCGTCACGAATCAGCTAGGCTTCGGCGATCAGTTTTTGCTCTTTTCCTGCCTTTCGCATTGGCTTGCGGCCGGCGCGATCATTATGGTCAGTTGCGACAGCCAGATTCACGCGCTGATGAAAGCGGCGTTGCCTCAATGCACGGTTGTCAGTGCAGAGCGCCCGCTCGATCGGGGTGCCCCGCTACCCGAAGCGCTACGGGATGCTGTGCGGGCCTTCGCGCCAGACCTGCACATCACATTGCTGCATCTGCCAGTGCTGGCTGCAGCGCGCACGACGCCGCCCACGCCGTACTTTACGCCCTACATCCAGGCACCCTTAACAGAACGAAATATTGCTGCCGAATGGGTGCAAGACCTGAGGGCGAAACACTCCGGGAAGCGTCTGGTCGGGCTCTTTTGGGATTGCAGTCAACGTCACTTTATCGAGGCCAGCAGCATAGACCGCTATTGGGCTGCTGCGCGCAGCTTGCCGCTTGCTGCCGTGAATCGCCTGGTTAGCGATGCGCAAGTCGAGCCCAACATACACTTCGTGAGTCTGCACCATCCCGCCGCTCAGCCGCTCGCCGGCATTCCCTCGGGCAATCTTGGCCAATACGACCCGGGCATCGAAGATTTTGCGGACACAGCTGCCTGCATCGAACAACTGGACGCGGTCATTGCGGTGGACTCGGGCGTTGCCAATCTCAGTGCAATGATCGGCAAGCCCACTGCTGTGCTGACATCGGTCTCCTGCGACTGGCGCTGGGGTAGCCAAGGCTCTATCACGCCCTGGATGGATAACGTCAGCGTACTGCGCCAAACGTTAACGGGAGACTGGGATACGGTCGTCGACGATGCCATCCGCTGGTTGAACGGATAGGCCCGAGACGCGCACCGGCCGTTATCTGGAACCTTCGAATGCGCTCCGATAGGCGTACAGCCCTGGCAAACCACCCGTCATCACGAACAGCAAGCGCTGTCCGGCGCGATACGCGCCGGTCTCGATTCCATCCAACAGACCAGCAAAAGCTTTACCGCTGTACACGGGATCGAGCAGAAGCCCCTCCGTTGAGGCCAGCAGTCGCACCGCCCGCAGCATCGCTTCAGTGGGGATCCCGTAGCCGTCGCCAAGCTGACTGCCGTCGACAACCACCGCTTCACTGGGCACGCTGAGCGTTGGATCGATCAGGCGGATCGTCTGATTGGCCTTGTCGAGGGTCGCGGCGCGGGCGGCTTCGGCTGGGCCATACACACCGTATCCGATGACTGAGGGCGTGGTACGACCCAGCGCAATCATCCCGGCCACGAGGCCGGCGTGCATGCCACCACTGCCGTTCGGTCCCACGACGTAATCGAACGGAACGCCCATCTGCTCCGACTGCGCGACGATTTCCGCCGCGCAATCCGCATAGCCGAGGCAACCGGCCGGGCTCGATCCACCCAACGGACAGACATACACCTTGCGTCCTTCGGCGCGTAAAGCTGTCGCGCGCTCTTCTGCAAACGCTAGCGCATTCGCGTCGCCCGGCAAGTCGTGCACATGGGCGCCGAACAGGCCATTCAGCACGATATTGCCGTTCTCGAGGTAGTCGTCGTCGTACCGCGGCACCAGTCGAGTCAGAACCAGTTCGCACTTCAGACCGGCTCGCGCCGCCGCTGCCGCGGTCAGGCGCGCATGGTTCGACTGGCGCGCGCCGACCGTGATGATCGTGTCTGCGCCCTGCGCGATGGCTTCGCCGACCAGAAATTCGAGCTTGCGCAATTTGTTGCCGCCACCGCCAAGCCAGTTCAGATCGTCACGCTTGACGAACACTTCGACACCGCCAAGCTGCCGGTTCAGGCGTGCGAGAGGCTGGATAGGCGTGGCTCCTTCGAGCAGGCTGAAACGAGGAAACCGGTGGAGTGCGAGTGAAGAGGCGGTCGACATCATGTAGTTCCGTGTTGGCTGAAGCTTTAAGGTAGCACGCTACTCGCCGACCCACGTCCCACGCAGATCGCTGTCGTGCAGCAACTGCAGCAGTGTGCCCGCAGGGCGGCTGAGCCGTCTGGCGGCAAGCGCGATGAACTCCACATCCGGCAAAACCGGCAGGCTCGCACTGTTGACCGGTGCCGCGAGGCCGCGTGCCGTCAGATATTGCGGCCGCACGGTAATGCCCAGGCCGCCGCGCGCCGCGGCAATGCATCCGGAGTGACTGCTGCTCGTGCATACCACCTGCCAGCTGAAACCCGCTTCGGCGAGCGCATCCAGCACCACGGCGCGGGTGACGCTCGGCTCCGCCACGAGGATCAGCGGCAGCGGTTGCGTCATGTCCACCAGCGTACCGGTACGCGCAAGCCACTCGAGCCGTCCGGTGAAAAGCGGCACGCCGCGCCGGTCGCCGAGACGCCGCTTGCCGACCAGCAGATCGATCGAACCCGCGTCCAGCAGTTCATAAAGCCTGCCGGTCATGCCGATGGTGATTTCCAGTTCCACGTCGGGATGGGCATTGCGGAACGCCGCCAGCACGGTGGGTAGCGGGCCGAGCGCAACGTCATCGGACGAACCGAGGCGCACCCGGCCCTTCAGGCGCGGCGCTCGAAACTGCGATTCGGCCCGCGTCAGCGCCTGCAGGATCACGCTGGCGTGCGCGAGCATCGCCTCGCCATCGGGCGTCATGGCGAGCGAGTGGGTATCGCGCACGAACACCCGCCGGCCGATTTCCTGTTCGAGCCGCCGGATGTGTTCGCTCACGCTCGACTGCGTGAGGCCGAGTTGCCGCCCCGCCTCCGTGAAGCTATGACACGCGGCGACAGCGGCAAAAGTCTTGAGCCAGATAGGATTGAGCATGCGTCATTGTTATCGGCAATGCCGATAACAGTCAATGTCCCTAGTGGGGTTCCCGATTGACGTATATGTCAATATCATGTCGCTATCCCGATTAATTGCCCAATGCTTGCGTCGTCAGTTGCGTCATCGAATGACTCCCACCGCCTTGTTGCGGTGCAAGGCGCGCGAGGCGCCCCAGCATCCCCGAGAAGTTCACATGAGTAAGGATTCAACCCAGACTGCGCTGCTATGGATCGTCGCTGCCGGCTTCTTCATGCAGTCGCTCGATACGACGATCGTCAACACGGCCTTGCCGTCGATCGCGCACAGCCTGAACGAAAAACCGCTGGCCATGCAGCCGGTGATCGTCGCCTACACGCTCACCATGGCGATGCTCACGCCCGCCTCCGGCTGGCTCGCCGACCGCTACGGCACGCGCCGGGTTTACTTCGCGGCCATCCTGATCTTCGTGCTCGGCTCGTTGTGCTGCTCGAGCGCACACACGCTCGGACAACTGGTGATTGCGCGGGTACTGCAAGGCGTCGGCGGTTCGATGCTGTTGCCGATCGGGCGGCTTGCCGTGCTACGCAGTGTGTCCGGCGAGCAGTATGTGTCGGCGCTGGCGTTTATTTCCGTGGCGGGCCAGGTCGGTCCGATTGTCGGACCGACGCTGGGCGGCTGGTTCGTGGAGGCCATTTCGTGGCACTGGATCTTCCTGATCAATGTGCCGATTGGCGCCATCGGGCTCTTTGCCGTGCACCGCTATCTGCCGCGCGGCACGACCTCGGCCGCGCCGCCGTTCGATCTGGCGGGCTGCGCCCTGCTCTCGCTGTGCATGATCGCGTTCTCGCTCGCAGTGGAGACACCGGTGCAAACCCATCGCGCTGCGTGGGCCGCGGGTCTGTTCGTGCTGGGTCTCGTCTCGGCCCTCGCCTATGTGCCTTACGCAAAGCGCCGTGCCAATCCGCTGTTCAAGCTCAAACTGTTTAGCGAACCTAACTTTAGCGTCGGCCTGATCGGCAATCTGGTGTGCCGCGTCGGCTCGAGTGCGGTGCCGTTCCTGCTGCCGCTTCTGATGCAGTTGCAACTCGGCTATACGCCGCTCCATTCGGGCTTGATGATGTTGCCGGCCGCGCTCGCCGGTACCGTGGCCAAACGCTGGATCGCGCCGCTTATCCGGCGTTACGGCTATGACATGTTCCTGCTGGTCAACACGGTGATTGTCGGTGCGGCAATCGTGGCCTTCGCACTGATCTCGCGCGGCACGCCGCTATTTGTCGAAATTATCGTGCTGGCCGTGTTCGGCGCCGGTAACTCCATGCAGTTCGCCGCAATGAACAGCGTAACCTTGAAGGGTCTCTCGCACGAAGACGCGGGCAGCGGCAACAGCCTGTTTTCGATGGTGCAGATGCTGGCGATGGGGCTTGGCGTATCGATCGGCGGTGGCCTGGTGAAGCTGTTCGCGGCACAGCTCGGCTCGGCGGCGATGGGCTTCCGTCTGAGCTTCGTCTGCATGGGAGTGATTACGCTGGTGTCGGCGCTGATATTTCGCCGTCTCGACGAAGCGCCGCTCGCTACGGCCAACGTCGGCCGCGCGGCATCGGGTGCCGGGCGCTGACGCGCGGCGGATGATGATCGCTGGACGCCAACGGGCGTCCAGCGGCCATGTCGATCAGCGAATGTGGTCGCCGAACAGGCCGAGCAGGCCGATGATGATCAGATACAGCGCCACGATGTAATTGAGCAGGCGCGGCACCACGAGAATCAGAATGCCCGCAATCAGTGCCGCGAGCGGCCCCACGTTCGTCACGATATGCATGTGTTTTTCTCCAGGATCGAAAGCGGAAAATGCCGCACGGCTGCAGCCACCGAACCACCGGCGCCAGCTGCCGCAGATGCAGCGGGTTCGCCCGCGCAACGGCATGCGTTGCTTGAGCGGCTGCTCAGGCGACTGTCTAAGCGCCAGCAAGCGGCGTGCCTGCTCCGGACGGTAGCGCGACGGTAGCGTATACGCATGGTCTTATCAATCCGCCAGGCGAACCAGCGCCTGTAGCGCTGCCTCGGTGCGAGCATCCTCGTGGCCGCGCCGGCGATACGTTCAGTGCAACTTCAATGCAACGCACGCCAGCGCTTCAGGCCGAAGCCCACGGCCGTTACGCCCGGTTTCAAATTCACACAATTTCGCGCTGCCACGGCCCGCGCGCTTACAGCCTAAGCGCCGCCCATCTGCTACGCTGATCACCTACCAACTACAGCGACCTCAGGCGCGTTTCTCATGCCAATCCGGCCCACTGCCACGCTCAAACTGGCAACCCGCGCGGCGTTTGCCGCAGCACTCGCTTTTCCATGCGTCGCCTTCGCCCAGGTGGATGCGCTCACGAATCAACCTATCAACCTGATGGCAGGACCCGGCGACGACTATCCCGTAGTAACCGGCCTTGGGCCCAATCAGCCGGTCGAGGTGTTCGACTGCGTCAGCGATTACGAATGGTGCGATGTAGCGCTCGGCGATCTGCGCGGCTGGGTCGACGGCAACGCCCTCACGTATGCGTACGAAGGCAACGAAGTGCCGCTGCAGAGCTACGGCGCGGTGATCGGTCTGCCAATCATCGTGTTTTCGATCGACGACTACTGGGGCCGCTACTATGCCGGCCGTCCGTGGTATGGCGATCGCGATCGCTGGCGTCATGGCGGGCCGCCCGGCGGCTATCAGGGACGCCCGTATCAGCCGCCGCCTCACCCGGGTCAGCCTTACCCGAACGGCGGCCATCCGTACCCGCCGCCGATGCAGGGGCAAGGTCAACCGGTGTATCGTCCGAATGCGGGACCGCATGGCGCCCCGCAGCAGCCGCAGGGACAACCGCAGCAGCAGTACGGTGGCAGACCGCCCGAAAACGGTGGCAGGCCGCCGGCCCAGATGCCGGCACGTCCGCAAGGTCAGCCGCAGCAACAACCGCAGGGCCGCGCGCAACCGAACGAGGGGCGCCACGAGCCGCAGCCGAACCCTTGAGCGCAGCAGGCGGGCGATGCGAATCGTGCAACGCCCGCGTCTGCTGCGATCGCATTGCACGGAGTCCACCTTGAACGACGAACCCAAATCCTCTTCAATCGATGCTAATGGCGGCATCGATCCAGACCTGCTCGACGTCGCACGCGAAGTCTTCGACGCCGCACGGCGCGGTGAAGCCGCCACGCTCGCGGCGGTGATCGGCAAAGGGGTGCCGCCCAATCTGCGCAACGAGAAAGGCGACAGTCTGCTGATGCTGGTGAGCTATCACGGTCACGCCGATGCGGTGCGCGCCCTGATTGAACACGGCGCGGATCCTGATCTGCGCAACGACAACGGCCAGAGCCCTATTGCGGGCGCGGCGTTCAAGGGCTTCAAGGAGGTTGTCGAAGCCCTGCTCGCGGGCGGCGCGGATGTCGAGGGTGCGTCGCCGGACGGCCGCACTGCGTTGATGATCGCGGCCATGTTCAATCGCACCGAGATCGTCGATCTGCTGCTTGCCCACGGCGCCAATCCGCAAGCGCGCGACGCGTCGGGCGTGACGCCGCTCGACGCGGCCAACCGCATGGGCGCGCCCGATACGCCGGCGCAACTTACGAAGGCGAGGTCTTGAGGCACGGGTCGTCGAACCGATCGCGAATTTCAATAACCTCCTCCAGTTCGCACGGTTCCATGCACAGCGTCGGCGGCAAGGGCTCCGCCGCGGCAGTCGGACAATTTTCATAGCCGTACAACGGCTCGGCCAGCTTGACGCCCCATGCGGACAGCGTATCGCCGAAGCCGCCGCGCGCCCGGCTTGCGCGCCGCGCACTCGTCACGACCCGCGGCGCCGCGCTCCACGCGATGCATGCCCCGCTCGCCTGCAACTGCTCCACCAGCGCCACATCTTCGCTGCAGGCGAGCGGCGCGAAACCGCCTGCCCGACGATACGCCTGCGCAGATACGCCAAGGTTGGCGCCATGCACATGACGATGGCCGTCCGCGTCGACGTAGGTCTGGCGGAAGTAGTCGCGCACCTGCTGTGGATGCGCCGCCCAGTCGTCGACGCAGATCGACCCGCACACGGCGTCCGCAGCGAGCGACAGCTGCGCCGCCAGCCAATCGGGCGCAACGCGGCTGTCGGCATCGGTGAACGCGAGCCAGCGCGCGCCCGCCGCGAGCAGGCGCTGTGCACCGGCGCCTCGCGCGATGCCGACATTGCGCGCCTGCAACGCGAGCGTCTCCACGCCGCAACACGTGGCGATCTCGGCGGAACGATCGGTGCAATCGTCGAGCACCACAATCGTTCGCACCACTTCGCCGCCCAGTGCGGGATCGCGCGCTGCTTCGAGAATCGACGCGAGGCAGCGCGCGAGCCACGCCTCCTCGTTATGGGCAGGGATCACGATGCCGATCATGCCAGCCCCTCCTGTTCGGCCACCGAGCGCGGGTCGCGCGACCAGACGTCGAGCAGCATGTCGGCGTCTTCGTGACGCGCGAGCCGTGTGAGTCCGCAGCGCGCATCGAGCAACGCATGCACGGATGCCGCCGATTGTGGAGCCGCATCGAAGGGGCGGCGCCAATGGCAAGCCAGCAAGGTGCCGTCCGGCGTGAGTGCCGCCTTGATGCATTCGGCTAGCCGCTCCAGTTCTGGCGAGCTCAGGTAATAGGCGAGCTCGCTGATGACGATCAGGTCGAATCTGCCGGCCGGCCAGTCGTCGGGCACGCTGCCGCGCTCGACCAGCACGTGTGGCAGCGCCTCGAGGCGCTCGCTTGCGAGGCGCACCGCGGTTTCGTTGAGATCGGTCGCGAGCAGACTGTCGCAACGGGCAGCAAGCTGCGCCGAGAGCTCGCCGTTTGCGCAACCCGGCTCGAAGACGCGCCGATAACGCTCGCGTGGCAGCAGCGCCATCGTCAGCAGACGTTTGCGGCGCTCGTACCAGCGGTTGCGAAAGCCCCACGGGTCGTCGCAGGCTTCATAGAGTGAGTCGAAGTAGCAGCCTGATGAAATCATTTCGGACACCTTGTTTTAAAGCTCAGGGGCTGGCTCGTTGCGCCAGCTCTGTATCAATCGTCAATCCTGTTTGTCCCGCCATTTTCTGAAGCGACTTGAGCGGGCTGTCTAGAGCGACCATGCGCCGCTGTCTCCGCGGCAATCGGCATTGCCAATCCCGCCTGCTCGCTCCGACAGCACGCGCTCGCCGAGCGCGGCCAGATCGCGCTCGGCGTGGCTCTGTCTGAGGAAAACCGGCAGGTCGGCCATGGCGCGGGCAAAGCGCTCGTTGCGGCATAGCGGCGCGGCGCCGAGCGCGCGGCCCGCGTGGGTCATGACCGTGGTGGCCGCCGCCTCGACAATCAGGCGTGCGCGTAACGCCGCAATCTGGACGTCAGCGCGCGGGCGAGCGTCGATCTGCGCGGCAGTGGCGCGCAACACCGCCGCAGCACCGGCCAGCGCGACATCGACCGCTCCCATGTGCGCGAGACGATGGGCATCGGGGCGAGCCGCCACGGCGTCGGCCGTCATGTGAGCGATGCCTGCGGCGGCGCCGTACCAGCACGCCGCGATACCCGCGCCGCCCTGCCAGAAGCCAGCGCGGTTGACGTAGTCGCGCGGCGTGCCGATCTGAATGGCGCGGGTTTGCTCGAAGCGGACATCGCCGCTTTCGGTCGCGCGCATGCCGACGGCTTGCCAGTGGTCTGAAGAGATCGAAACGGACGGTTGGGTTAGCGCGACGGCGGCCAGCACCGGCTCGTCGCCCAACCATGCGGTCACCAGGGCATGGCTGAGCGCACGTGCGCCTGAGCACCATGCCTTGACGCCATCCAGCTGCAATTGGCCGTTTGCAAGCGGCGTAGCGGTCAAGCGGGCGCCGGGCGCCTCGGCTGCCCATACGCCCCAACTGCTTCCGGGGGGCGCGGCAGGCGCCTCGAGTTCGGCGAGGATCGCGAGGGCGTCGGTATGCCCTTCGAACAGTTTGACGAGACCGAGATCGCGCGCTGCGACTGCCGCTAACGCACGCCAGCGGGCCAGCGTGTGGCCGCTGCCCGGCAACGGCAAACGGTCATGACCGGCTGCGATCATTTGCGTCAGGATGACGCCTAGTGCGGCGGGATCCGCTGAGTCGAAGCGTGCATGAGTCAGGAAATCTTCGAGCGCCGCGCCGGCAGTTTTTACAGAGTCCTGACGATGGGCCGCGACCGGATCTTCGTCATACACAGCGTTTTGGGCACGCCGCTTCGCCTCGTGATCCGCGGCACGCATACGGGTATCTAACATGAGGGCCTCCCTGGCCGCGTCGATGTGTCGGCGCGGCCGTTCAGGGGCCGCAGCGCTTGCTGTGTTCGAGCAAGCGCTGTGCCGCAGGTAGCGGCTACGAGCAAGACGCCGCTCGCGGGAACAACGCATAATGAGAAAACAGACCCGGTTGTCGCACTTTCGCCCCACGCAGGGCGACGCCGGACAAGGAGATCGAGGTCCCATGAAACGAGCCCTTTCGAACGACGACGCGTTGCAGCGCGCCGTGCTGCTCGAGCTAAACGCGGCGGATGTGCCTGCGGGACGAGCCGCCGTCGCGGTGGATGCCGGCGTCGTGACCCTGCTGGGCTACGTCGAACACGCCGGGCAAAAGCAGGCGGCCGAAAGCGCTGCGTTGCGTGTGGAGGGTGTCAAAGCGGTGGTTGTCGCCATCGAGATTCGCGGTGTGGACTCCGAAATACAGCACGATGACCAGCTCGCTGTGGAAGTGCTCAGGCGCCTCGCGTGGGACGCGTGGTTGCCAAAGGACATGTTCAAGGTAAAGATCGAACGCGGGCACGTGACGCTGCTGGGTCAGGTTGACCGGGACGAGCAGCGTTCAGCCGCTTTGGAAGATGTGACCCGCCTGTTCGGCGTGACAGGGGTATCCGACCAGATCACGGTGGCGAGCGGTGACAAGACCGTTAACAACGGGCCCAGGCTTGCGAAAAGCGGCAAAAGCAACAAGAGCGGCGGCGGGCGCCGCGGCGGCTAACGCCTCTCGTGTTGCATCAACGTCCGGCAATGGCGGGCGATCTGCCGCTCCTCCTCGGTGTGAAGAACGCGCACCCTCCCCGCAGGATCGTCTGCATTCAACCCGAGAAATTCCAACCCGTTACAGACACGGCGCCGCACTTCCGCACTGTGCTCGCCAATGCCGCCCGCAAACACCAGCAGATCGATCCCGCCCAGCAACGTCGCGTAGGCACCGACATATTTACGCACCGCCGTCGCGAACACTTCGACCGCCAGCTCTGCGTCCTCATCGCCCGCGGCGCTGCGTTTCTCCAGCGCCTGCATATCGCCCTCGCCGTCGGTAAAACCGGCGAGACCGCTCTGGCGTGTCAGCAGCGTTTCGAGTTTGTCCGCATCGAGATGCTCGGTGCGCATCAGGTATAGCAGCACCCCAGGGTCGAGATCGCCGCTACGCGTGCCCATCGGCATGCCGCCGGTTGGCGTCATGCCCATCGAGGTATCCACAGAGCGCCCATCCCGCAACGCGCACACGCTCGAACCGTTCCCCAGGTGCGCAAACACCGCCCGCGAAGGCAGATCGGCGCCGAGACGCCGCACCAGCGATTCGTACGACAAACCGTGAAAGCCGTAGTGAATCACGCCGGCCTGCGCATAGCGGCGCGGCAACGCAAGCTGCGTACCCACGCGCGGCATGGTGCGATGGAACGCGGTGTCGAAACAGGCGTAATGCGCCGCATCGCCGAAAATCTTCTGCGCCTGATCGATCAAGGCAAGCGCGGGCGGGATATGCAGCGGCGCGAAATGCACCGCCTCCTGCAGACGCTGCCTGACTTCCGGTGTGAGAAGCTGATGCTCGCGCAGATGCGGGCCGCCATGCACCACGCGGTGGCCGACTGCCACCGGCCGCGTATGTCCATGGTCCGCCAGCACGCTGGCGAGACTCTGCAGAGCATCGGTTTGCGACTCCAGCACCTGGTCTTTCTGCAGCAGCACGGTGCCGTCGGCTGTCTTTATCTTCAGGCTGCCGTCCGCTCGGCCAATTCCCTCCGCGCTGCCTTCGAGCAATAACGTTTCGTCATCCTGATCGGCCTGCGAGCCGCCGGCAGCGTGAACCGCCTTGAACAGACCAAACTTGAGCGACGACGAGCCGCTATTCAGAACCAGGATGGTCGGTTCGCTTTTCGCAGTAGTATCCGGCATCGTCTTAGCCCTTCCATGTCCAGTTGCGGATCTCCTCGCAGTCGATACCCTCGGTATGCGCATACGCGACATGCTCGATGATCTGACCGCGCAGCCACTCCTTCACATGATCGCCGACGCCGCGCAGACCTGGCACCCGATCGATCACGTCGATTGCGAGCGAGAAGCGGTCCACCTGGTTGATGATCGCGAGTTCCAGCGGCGTGTTGATGTTGCCTTTCTCGTGATAGCCATGCACGTGCAGGTTCTCGTGATTGGTGCGGCGATATGTGAGCTTGTGGATCAGCGACGAATACGAATGGAAGTTGAAGATCACCGGCTTGTTGGCCGTGAACAGCGAATCGAAGTCGCGGTCCGACAAACCATGCGGATGCTCGGTGTCGGGCATCAGCCTGAACAGATCGACCACGTTGACGAAGCGGATCTTCAGCGTCGGAAACTTCTCCTTCAGAATCTCCACGGCCGCGAGCGATTCCATGGTCGGGATGTCGCCTGCACAGGCCATCACCACGTCCGGCTCGGCGCCGTGATCGGTGGAGGCCCAACCCCAGATGCCGATGCCCTTCGTACAGTGCGTGACGGCGTCGTCCATGCTGAGGTACTGCAGATGCGGCTGTTTATCGGCGACGATCACGTTGACGTAATCGCGCGAGCGCAGACAATGGTCGGCCACGCTCAGCAGACAGTTGGCGTCAGGCGGCATGTAGATGCGCACCACATTCGGACTCTTGTTGGTGACCACGTCGAGAAAACCCGGGTCCTGATGCGTAAAACCGTTGTGATCCTGACGCCAGACCAGCGACGTGATCAGCAGGTTGATGGACGGCACCGGCTGCCGCCATCTCAACTCGAGCTTCGACTTTTCGAGCCACTTGGCGTGCTGGTTGAACATCGAATCGATCACGTGCACGAACGCTTCGTAGGTGGCAAAGAGCCCATGCCGGCCGGTCAGCACGTAACCTTCGAACCAGCCTTCGAGCGTGTGCTCGCTAAGCATTTCCATGACGCGGCCATCCACCGAAAGCTCGCCGCCATCCGCATCGCTGGGTTCGGTTTTGGCGAGCCAGGTTTTCTCCGACACTTCGTAGATTGCGGTCAGCCGGTTACTGGCAGTCTCGTCAGGGCCGAATACGCGGAAGTCGCTCATATTGCGGCGCATGACTTCGCCGAGAAATTTGCCGAGCACCTCGGTAGGCGGCACGTACTCCGCGCCGGGCGTCTTGACCTCGACGGCGAATTCGCGGAAGTCCGGCATGTCGAGTGCCTTGCACAGCAAGCCGCCGTTGGCGTGCGGATTGGCGCTGATGCGGCGCGTGCCGCTCGGCGCCATGTCGCGCAGTTCGGCGACGAGCTTGCCCTTTTCGTCGAAGAGTTCTTCCGGACGGTAGCGCTTCATCCAGCTCTCGACCAGTTTGAGACTCGCATCGTTGGTCGCCGGATCGAGAATCGGCACCTGGTGCGCGCGCCACGACCCTTCGACCTTATGGCCGTCCACTTCCTTCGGGCCAGTCCAGCCCTTCGGCGAGCGCAACACGATCATCGGCCAGCGCGGCCGCACGGCGCTGCCACTCGAGCGCGCCTGCTGCTGGATCGCACGGATTTCGCCGATGCAATGCTCGAGCGTGGCCGCCATCTTCTGATGCATCGACTCCGGTTCGTCGCCTTCGACGAAATACGGCTTGTGTCCGTAGCCTGTTAGCAACGCTTCCAGTTCCTCATGTGGAATGCGGGCGAGGATCGTCGGATTGGCGATCTTGTAGCCGTTCAGATGCAGGACCGGCAACACCGCACCGTCGCGGATCGGGTTGAGGAATTTGTTCGAATGCCAGGAGGTCGCGAGCGGTCCGGTTTCCGCCTCGCCGTCGCCCACCATCACGGCGACGATCAGATCGGGATTGTCGAAGGCCGCGCCATAACCATGCGAGAGGCTGTAACCGAGTTCACCGCCCTCGTGGATCGAGCCGGGCGTCTCCGGTGTGCAATGCGAACCGATCCCGCCGGGAAACGAAAACTGCCGGAAAAAGCGCTGCATGCCGGCTTCGTCTTCACTGCGGTCGGGGTAGATTTCCGAGTAGCGGCCCTCGAGATAGCTGCTCGCCAAGGTAGCCGGCGCGCCATGCCCGGGGCCGGCGATATAGATGACGTTGAGGTCGAGCTTTTTGATCAGGCGGTTCAGATGCACCAGCAGGAAACTCTGCCCGGGATCGGAACCCCAGTGGCCCAGCAGGCGGCGTTTGATGTGTTCGGCTTTGAGCGGCTCGCGCAGCAGCGGATTGGCGCGCAGGTAGATCATCCCCGCTGCGAGGTAGTTGCAGGCACGCCAGTAGCGGTCCATCTTGCGCAACGTCTCGTCGTCCAGCACGGGGGAAGTCGAGGGGGAAAGGGTATTGATCTCGGCCATCGGGTCGCTCCATGGTTAGGGTCCCGCAGTTGCCGCCGCCGTAGGTACGGCAGCAGCTCGCCTTCATTCAGTCTCCGAATCTGACAGGGGCAGCGTGTTAACGTTCGCCGCCTTCTTTTGCATGGTTGTCGTGGGGCGGCCGAGTGGATCAGCCGCCCGCGGATGGTCGGCCAACCCATAGCCGCCTCCGCACTCTCCTATAGTGCGTGGTCGTTATGCCAACCAGATGACAAAGCGGTGACGGTGCGTGCGTATCGCCATGGCAACCGGCCTTCAGAGCACGCTGAGGTCCATCGTGGCCAGTTCTCCGACATGTTCGACTGTTACGTCAGCCGGGGGATAAGCGGCAATATTGGCCGGATCGAGCGCGTAGTGCCCCTGGCGGGGAAAGACTGTCGTCAGCCGTTCTTTCCAGATCTGCTTCATGGCGGCGAGGATGCGCAGTTTGTCGTCCACCATCACGTAGCGCTTTGCCGGATACCGTTGCACGACTTCGTCGAGCATCCGTTCCTTGTGGATGTAGATCAGCACCCGCCCCTCCACCGCATCCCACAGCCCCGACTGCTTGATCTTACGGGGCTGGAACACGACGTCGCCATCGGACAGGATCACGGTAGGCCCACGCTTGGCCATATTCTCGATTGCCGCAAGTGCGTCCGGGAACAGGCGGGTGGCGAACGGGTAATCGATCAGGAACGACGACATCAACATCAGCCGCGTGTCGCATTGACGTTCCAGCCGGTAGCGTTGCAAGGCCCCGAGGTAATCGGCGTAACCGAGCTCGCTGCGCAAGGTTTCGAAGATTTCCCAGTAGCGGTCGCTGCTCGTGGTTCCGAACTGTTCGGTCAGGTGCTCGCGTAAATCCGCCACGACCTGATCGTTGTTTAACAAGGTATTGTCGACGTCGAGCAGGAATACGACTTCTTCAGGCGCGCTCATACGATAGGTTCCTCCGCAAACGATGACTGGGATGTTGGGTACGGTAGGTATCGATCATACGCGCGCTGGGGTGATGGTGCCGCTAAAGCGGGCGGAGGGACTGGCGAACGCCGGCAGCGTCGGACGATGATGACCGAATCGGGAATTGGCTAACGGATTGTCAGCTATCCGAAGTGAGTGGACTTTGAAATGGAATCGGTGCCGGGCAAAGCTGCATTCTTCGCTCAACCACCCTCCTCCGGCGCCCACCGCTCCTCCCGCGCCACCCGCTCGAGCGCCAGCTCGAACATCGCCCGGGCGCGATTCGCCACCTCCCCCAGATAGCGATGCAGCGCCGCATCGGCCGGCGTGCGCGACATGCAATCGTCGCTGTACTGCTCGAACGACGACAACTGCTGGATCAGGCCGGCAAGATGGCGCGGGCACTCGCACGCGATGGTAGTCGAGCGCCCGGCGATCGATGCAAGCGCGTCGTCGGAGTAGCGACGCGGCGTACGTGCGTAGGCTTCAACAGCATCGCGTGGCTGCGTCTGCGGTGACAGGTCGCGCAGAATCTGCCGTGCCTGCAGCTTCTCAAGCGGCTCGCGATACACCCGCACGCCCGCATAGCGCAGCGTATTCACGCTGTGCTCGGTACCGAATGCGTAGACGACAGCGAGCACCTTGGCATGACACGTTTCGCCGAGCCCAAGCACGGCTTGCACGAGTTCGTCGTGCAGCGACGCGACATGAATCACCAGCGCATCCGTTTTCAGCGGACGCGCCTGAGCGTCCTTGATGTCGTCGAACACGGTGAGGCGTGGCTGGCTGGCGGAACGCAACTCCGGCAGATCACTGCGCAAACGGCGTGCGAGCGAGGTGCCGACGATCGTGAGCGTCGACTCCGCGACATCATCCAGCGGACCAGGCGGGAACGCCGCTTCCGCATACGTCAGCGCGAGGCGATCCAGTTGATCGAGTTCGAGCCGCGCGATCGAGCCGATCGCGTGACCGCGTTCCACCAATTTCTTCAGCAGGATCAGCCGCTGCACATCCTGCGACGAATAGAGGCGTTGCCCCGAAGCGCTTTTGGGCGGCGCGACCACGCCATAGCGCCGCTCCCAGATCCGCAGCGTTGTGACGGGCATGCGTGCGAGACGCGCGGCGGCGCCGCTGCGATAGCACTGGAGCTGCGCTTTCTCTTCTTCGCCGACGTCTGAAGGGGCAATCGCGGGGTCGTGAGGGGGCTGTTGGGTCATTGGGATTCGATACTCCTTTGACGCGCTAATGCATCGATATTGGATGATTATAGAGGCCAATAAAGAGTCAGTCAGGCCTCAGTCTGAATATTTACCGAGTCATTATCGTTTCACCTACGCGGCTCGGTTTGCAAAACCAACCGACCCATCTCGCTCCGTATTCGCACGCATTGCGCCCGCACGCCGCGCCGTGCGAAATTGCCGCGAGCCATCACCCGCTCAGCCGTCAACCTTACAAAACCTTTAGAACAAGAGGCGCTCATGTCCACACAGCAGGCGGCGGAAATCGCCGCCCGGTTTGACCGGTTACCCCCTTCGCGTAGCGTCTGGACCATGGTGATCCTGATTTCACTCGGCGGCGTCTTTGAGTTCTACGACCTGTTCTTCACCGGTTATGTGGCCCCCGGCATGGTCGAGTCCGGACTGTTCAAACCCGAATCGCTGGGATTTTTCGCGGCACTGCAGCCGCTCGCGGTGGCCGGGTTCGGGACTTTCGTGTTTGCCACCTTCGCCGGCCTGTGGATCGGCACCGTGGCGTTCGGCTTCGTGGCGGACCGTTTCGGGCGACGCGTCGTATTCACCTGGTCGCTGATCTGGTACATGGTCTGCACGGTGATCATGGCTTTCCAGACGTCCGGCTTCGCGCTCGATATCTGGCGCCTGATTTCGGGCATCGGCATCGGCGTCGAACTGGTCACCATCGACACCTACATCTCCGAACTGATCCCCGGTGGCGAGCGCGGCCGGGCCTATGCGGTCAACCAGTTCATTACGTTCTCGGTCGTGCCGGTGGTCGCCTTTCTCGCCTACGCGCTCAAAGGCACCCAGCCGCTTGGCCTCGAATACTGGCGCGTGGTGATCCTGATCGGCTCTGTCGGCGCCGTGATCGTGTGGATCCTGCGTCGCAAGATTCCCGAAAGCCCGCGCTGGCTCGCGCGCCATGGACGCATTGAGGAAGCCGAGCGCATCGTCGCAGATATCGAACGTCGTGTCGCCGCAGAGAAAGGTGTGGTCTTGCCGCCGCCGCAACCGGTCGCGCCCGAGCAGGCTGGTACGGGCTCATATGGGGAGATTTTCGGGCCGCAATACCGTCGACGTACCCTGCTCCTGTCGATCTTCAACATGGCCCAGGTAGTCGGCTTCTATGGTTTCGCCGCCTGGGTGCCGACCCTCCTCATCCATCGCGGCATTCATGTGACTGCGAGCCTTGGCTATGCATTCGTGATTGCCATCGCCAATCCGTTCGGGCCGCTGCTGGGCGTGTGGTTTGCCGACAAGTTCGAGCGCAAGACGCAGATCTGCGGCGGCCTGATTACGATGGCGGTGGTGATCGCCGTGTTTTCCCAGGCCTCCGAACCATGGCTGCTGATCGTGCTGGGCGTGCTGTTCACGCTCGCGGCGAACATCATGTCGTACGCGTATCACGGCTATCAGGCCGAACTTTTTCCCACGCGGATCCGGGCCCGGGCAATCGGCTTTGTCTATTCGTGGAGCCGGATCTCCGCTGCCTTTGCGGGACTCGCAATCGGCATTCTGTTGCATGGATATGGGGTAGCGGGCGTAGCGGCTTTCATCGGCGTTTCGATGCTGGTCGGCATTGTGATGATCCTGCTCGGGCCGTCGACGCGCGGGCTATCGCTCGAGTCGATCAGTCATTGATCCTGATTCATGCAGCTGCTAGCTGCGTGGCCGCCATCCGCATCGCCGATGCGACGGATGGCGCTCGACACGCCCACAAAAAAAGAAAGGCCCGGCTATGGACCGGGCCTGCAAAGGTCACCCCCTGCAAAGCCAAGGGGCAACTGGACGTAACTCTCGGAGACTGCGCGGTGCATGAAACGACCGGTTCGTGCGACGCCGCATACATCACTACTTTATGCGTCCCATCTTAAAGGGAACTTAAGCTCGCATCGTTTGCAATCAGACAGCGGCAATCCTGGATGCGATGCATAATTGACCCCAGCCCATCAACCAACGGACGCCCAGTCATGACTGAACGCGAAAGCGAAGCAGCGAACAAGGTCAAACCATCCGGGCGCGCCCCGGGATCGTCGCGGATGATCTGGGTCATTGTTCTGACATTGCCGGTCACCATCGTGGCGCTCGCCATTACCCTCGAGATTTTTGGTTTTCTGTTGCGCCTCGGTTGAACACGGCAGGATTCCTAAGGTTCGCCGGGGAAAAGTCCCGCGAAACACTCCATCAGAGCTGCACCGCTGCCGTACTATCCTGATCGGCGAACGTTAGCTACCTAATCGTCAAACGCCAGCTCGGCATCGATCTGCTGGCCAAGCGCCAGCACCGCCCCGAATCCCGTCGAAACGATCCCATTCTGACCGAACGTCAGCGCGCCATCGAGCCGCGCATTGGCGCGATAGGCGCTCATCGTGTCGAGTGGCTCGTTTGGCCAGAGCGGATCGGGTACTCCGCTCGCCTGATCGATCGTGGGCATCGGGCAGCGCGCGCACGGCTTGACGAGTCGAACCTGCACCGCACCCTCCCCCGTCCAGATCGTGAGGCTGTCCACGAAGTCTTCTTCATAGGCATCGAGACCGTTGAACACCAGATTCGGTCTGAAGCGGTTCATCGGGATCGGCGGCGCGCCTTTACCGGCAAGACGGCGGTTCAGATCGGCCAGCGACCCCTCGCCGATGACCAGCAAGGGAAAGCCGTCCGCAAAATGCGTGATGGCCTGCATGTCTCCCGTCCAGTCCGGGTCCACCGCGCGCTGCACGGCCGGATCGAAGCGCGCGAGCCGTACAGGTTCGCCGAGGAAAGCGCTGAACCAGGCCGCCGTTTGCGGGCCGGTGTCGAACGCGGGCGTGGTGTCTCGCCAGACGGTGACATCAAACCGTTCGGGCTGTTCGAGCGCCTCGGCTGCGAGCGGCGTTCGCAACTCAGGCATGCCTCGCGCGGAGACGATCAGTTCGCTCTCGCCCAACGCCACCTGAATCAGCGCAAGACGTCCGTGGCTGCGCTGCGTCAGCATCTGTCCGCTGGGGGTACACACCAGCCAGTTGCGATCGTATTCGAGGCCCGAGGGCAACAGCCGCGCCTCGTTTAGCGCGATACCGGCGCACGACTTGATCGGATAGACATAAAGACCGCTGACGGCTGGCATGATGGGGGGCGCGTTATTTGATCGTGTAGAGGCCGATTGTAATAGCCGCCGCGCACGCGCGCCCAACTGGGCATAAATCAGCGCCTGGCTGCCCGCCCCGTCATACGCCCGAGAATGTCCACGCGCTCGATCAACTGATGGTAGATCACCGCCAGCACATGCCCGGCAATCAGCGCGTAAGTGGCCCACGCGAGCAGCGCATGAATCTGCCCGCCGAGATGGCCGAGCGCCTTGTCCTGCGGCACCACGCCCGGCACCTGGAACAGCCAGAACCAGTTGACCGGATGGCCGCCGCCATAGGAGTTGATGTATCCGCTAATCGGCATTGCAAAGAGGATCACGTAGAGCAGGCCGTGGCCGATATGCGCGAGGGTTTGCTCGAACGCCGGGATCGAAGCCGGCAATGGCGGCGCGTTGCCCGACAGGCGGGTGACCACGCGGATCAGCGTCAGCAGCAGGACGGTCAGGCCAATCGATTTGTGCAGGTTGATCCAATTGCCCCGCATCGGGTCGTGGCGATCGAGGCTGGTCATGTACCAGGCGAGCGGAATCACGACGAACATGCACAACGCGGTGAGCCAGTGCAGCACCCGCAGCGTCAGGCTATAGGCCGTATGGACCGACGGCAGCGCGGTGCTCGCCGTTGAGGCTACGCGGGACGGACGGGACATGATGAGAACCTTTCAATCGGATTCGAATGTGAAAAGCTTGACATAAAAATATGGCAGGCGTGCTGTCTGGTCAGTTGCCATTGCCAGTCTCCGGTTACGCAGCGTTACGGACCTCGGGCGGCAAGCGCGCCCGTGCTCTCGATGCGCCGGCGCCGGGTTCCGACACGCCCTGCGGCGCTTGGACGTAAAATCCCGAAGCACAGCGTAGCCGCGACGCCTCGACCGGCGGCGCGCACGGCTCACCCCATACGCAAACCGCGCGCCTCATGAGGGCGCGCCGCAGGATTGGGACGAATAGATGTAGAAGGATCCTTACCATCACCTAGACAGGGAATTCATTATGCTGACGAAACATGTGTTGGGCGTTGCCGAAGTCACGCAGATTCTCGCCGCCGCGCGAGCCGAGGCCGAGAAGAACCAGTGGGCCGTAACGATTGCGGTCGCCGACGACGGCGGCCATCTGCTCGGCCTGTTGCGACTCGACGGCTGTGCTCCGGTCGGCGCCTATATCGCCGTTGAAAAGGCCCGCACCGCGGCCCTCGGCCGGCGCGAATCCAAGGTGTACGAAGACATGATCAACGGCGGCCGCACTGCGTTTCTGAGCGCGCCGCTGTCGGGCTCGCTCGAAGGCGGCGTGCCGGTGATCGTCGACGGCCAGGTGATCGGTACGGTGGGTGTGTCCGGCGTCAAGGCGGACCAGGACGCGCAGGTGGCCAAGGCGGGCGCGGCCGCACTCAAGGGTTGAACTGAATCTGTAACTCCAGCGAAACGACCGACCAGAACGACCGACCAAAGCGCAGTAACAAGGCAAACAAGCAAGGCAAACGAGCAACGCAACTGCGCAGGGCAAGCGCGGAAGGCAGCCACCCAGGCCAACCGCGAAGGCCCCTGCGCAAGCAAACGAACCATCAGGCCGGTGACCCCACACCGGCCCAGCCCAATCAGATGGAGCAGTCCATGACTGACATGACCAAGCGAAGCGGACTGCAGGTAGCCGCGAATCTCGACCAGTTTATCGAACACGAAGCCCTGCCGGGCACCGGTGTAGACAGCGCCGCCTTCTGGGCGGGGTTCGACGCGCTGGTGCACGACCTAGCACCCAAGAACCGCGCCCTGCTGGCCGAGCGTGACCGCCTGCAAACCGAACTCGATCAATGGCATCGCGCCCATCCGGGCCCGGTGCGCGACCTGGCCGCTTACCGCAGTTTCCTCGAAAGCATTGGCTATCTCGTGCCGGTGCCGGCCCACGTCAAGGCCACGACCGACCGCGTGGACACCGAGATCGCCGAACAGGCCGGCCCGCAGCTCGTGGTGCCGCTGTCGAACCAGCGCTACGCGTTGAACGCCGCCAATGCACGCTGGGGCAGCCTGTACGATGCGCTGTACGGCACCGACGCAATCCCCGAAACCGACGGCGCCGAAAAGCAGAAAGCCTTCAACCCGGTGCGCGGCGCTCGCGTGATCGCCCGTGCGCGTGCCTTCCTCGACGAAGCCGCCCCGCTCGCCCATGGCTCGCATGCGGACGCCACCCGCTATAGCATCGAAAACGGCCAGCTCGTCGTGGCACTGAAGAACGGTGCCACGGCGCTGAAGACGGCCGCGCAATTCATCGGCTATCAAGGCGAAGAGGCGGCGCCCTCCGCCATCCTGCTCAAGCACAACGGTCTGCACTTCGAAATCCAGATCGACGCTGAGGATTCGATCGGCAAGACCGACGCGGCCCACGTCAAGGACGTGCTGATGGAAGCGGCGGTGAGCACGATCATCGACTGCGAAGACTCGGTCGCGGCCGTCGATGCGGACGACAAGGTCCAGCTCTACCGCAACTGGCTCGGCCTGATGACCGGCGATCTGACCGAAGAGGTCACGAAGAACGGCAAGACCTTCACGCGCCGTCTGAACGCCGATCGCGTCTACACGGCAGCCAACGGCACGGCGCCGGTCGTACTGCATGGCCGCTCGCTGCTGTTCATCCGCAATGTCGGTCACCTGATGACCAATCCGGCAGTGCTGACGAAAGATGGCCACGAGATTCCGGAAGGCATTCTCGATGCGGTGATCACCACCCTGTGCGCACTGCACGACCGCAAGCACAGCCTGAATTCGCGTACCGGCTCGGTCTATATCGTCAAGCCGAAGATGCACGGCCCGGCTGAAGTCGCGTTTGCGAGCGAACTGTTCGCGCGCGTCGAAGATCTGCTCGGTCTGGAGCGCAACACGATCAAGATGGGCATCATGGACGAGGAACGCCGCACCAGCGTCAACCTCGCCGCATGTATCGCCGAGGCGTCGGCGCGCGTTGCGTTCATCAACACCGGCTTCCTCGACCGCACCGGCGACGAGATGCACACTGCCATGCAAGCCGGCCCGATGCTGCGCAAGGGCGACATGAAGTCGACTGCATGGATCACGGCCTACGAGCGCAGCAATGTGCTGGAAGGTCTCGCCGCGGGCCTGCGTGGCCGCGCGCAGATCGGCAAGGGTATGTGGGCGATGCCGGATCTGATGCACGCGATGCTCGAGCAGAAGATCGCGCATCCGAAAGCCGGCGCGAATACCGCATGGGTACCGTCGCCGACCGCCGCCACGCTGCACGCGCTGCACTATCACCAGGTGGACGTGCAGGCGGTGCAAAAGGAGCTGGAGAGGATCGGTCTGGCGAGCGTGCGCAGCGAGCTGCTGGATGGCCTGCTGACGATTCCGGTGGTCGAAGCCGCCACGTGGAGCGCCGATGACATCCGCCAGGAAGTCGAGAACAACGCGCAGGGCATTCTCGGCTATGTGGTGCGCTGGGTCGATCAGGGCGTCGGTTGCTCGAAGGTGCCGGACATTCACAATGTCGGCTTGATGGAAGACCGCGCGACGTTGCGCATTTCCAGTCAGCATATTGCGAACTGGCTGTACCACGGCGTGGTAACGCGTGAGCTCGTCGAAGAGACGTTCAAGCGCATGGCCAAGGTGGTCGACGAGCAGAACGCCGGCGATCCGCACTACAAGCCAATGGCGCCCAGCTTCGACACGATCGCGTTCAAGGCGGCACAGGCGCTTGTGTTCGAAGGACTCGAACAGCCGAGCGGCTACACGGAACCGTTGCTGCACAAGTTCCGGCTCGAGGTGAAGAAGGTCTGAGGAACGCGCCGGCGGCTTCTTCTATAGCCGGACGCTGAGCGAAACTAACGGGCGCCACGCATTTTGCGGCGCCCGTTTTTCATTGGTGTGCCCGCATTCAGCGTCGATCAGTTCTACCAGGATTTCGGCGAACCCACCGACGGCATCGCGCGCCCGTTCCCCGACGCTGCTTTCAGGCTGCGGCAGCTGTGAGATGGAGTGGCAAATAGGCCTGCAGATACTCTTCGAACTCAGCCCGCACTTCCGGATGGCGCAACGCGAACTCGACCGTCGCCTTCAGGTAACCGAGCTTGCTGCCGCAATCGAAACGCGTGCCGAAGTAACGGTATGCCAGCACCTGCTCTTCCGTGAGCAGCGACTGCACCGCGTCGGTCAACTGCAACTCGCCGCCAGCACCCGGCTTGAGCGCGCGGATATGCTTGAAGATGGTCGGCATCAGCACATACCGGCCCACCACGCCGAGATTCGACGGCGCCTTGTCCGGTGCCGGCTTTTCGACAATGCCCGACAGCTTGATCACGTCCTCTTCCCACTCGCGGCCGTCGACCACGCCATATGAGCGGCTGTCCTCGCGCGCAATGGTTTCCACGCCGATCACCGAGCTGTGATAGTGGTTGAACACGTCGACGAGCTGCTTCATCACCGGTTGCGTGCTGTGCAGCAGGTCGTCGGCGAGAATCACGGCGAACGGGCTGTCGCCCACCAGTTTTTCCGCGCACAACACGGCGTGGCCGAGGCCCAGCGCCGTAGCCTGGCGCACATAGAAGCAATCGACATTGGCCGGCTTGATGCCGCGCACCAGTTCCAGCAGTTGCTCCTTGCCGCGCGCCTCGAGTTCTGCCTCGATCTCGTACGACTTGTCGAAATGGTCTTCAATGGCGCGCTTGCTGCGGCCCGTTACGAAGATCATCTCGGTGATGCCGGCCGCTATCGCCTCTTCCACTGCATACTGGATCAGCGGCTTGTCGACGATGGGCAGCATCTCCTTGGGACTTGCCTTGGTGGCCGGCAGGAACCGTGTCCCGAGACCTGCCACGGGAAACACGGCTTTGGTAACTTTCAGCATGGTATGCATTCCCACATCGGTTGATGAAAGTGTGCGGTTCGCCGGATGGGCGCCGAATAGAACTGATCGAAAGTGTCGTTAAAATCTAATTCACGTTTCGTCAAAATTAAAGTAAATCGTGTGAAAAAATAATCTATAAGCCTTTATCGCACCGGGTGATTAACTTTGCACGTCAACGCAGGAAACAATTACGCCGGAACAGGCCGAATGCCGTAATTTTTACGGGCCGGTAACTGCCCGGCGCGCGGCGTCAGGCGGCGCCTTCCTCGTTTTCGTCCATTGGCGGCAAATTGCCGGGTTTCATCCGGAAGCGGCCGATCGGTTCATTGCGCAGCGCCTCCCGGTAAGCCGAAGCGGCGACAAGGATCAAAAGCACGGCAATGCCGGCGAGCAGATGCAGGTTCATGACTCCACCTCTGGTCAGAAGAATCAGGGCACCAAACTATCACGACAAAATCGGCAAATAATTCTGTGACCGCTGATTTGCCAGCGAATTACAAATCGAAACACATTTAATTTTTTTGCCACTGGATATGCCATTTTTTATTCATTTTTTTACCTCGGCGGTGTTCTAGCATGTGCATGCGGCGACTGGTGCGCATAGGGCGTCCTTTGAGCGGCCGATTTGCGCACGGGTTCGCGTTCGTATGAACCGCTGGCCGGTTTAGCCGTTTAGCCCCGGTTAGCCTCTTCCCTCGCCCGATAAAGGACCGCGCATGAGCGATTCAGCCTTCGATGCCAGTGGCGCATCCCTGCAGGCTTCCCTCCCCGCTTCCGCGTCCATCCCGGCTCGCCCGCTGCGCGATTCGCGCGTGGACAGCGCCGGCAAGGAACACGTCATCGATGCCATGCGCGGCTTTGCCGCCTTGCTGGTCGCCTATTTTCATTGCCGCCAGGTGGCCTGGGTCGGCATGGAAAGCTTTCACCGGACTGTCGGCCATGCGCTGGGTTTCAGCTCCATCGCGGCCTATCTGACATTTCCGATCGCCTGGGGCTCGGCAGGCGTGCCGATTTTCTTCGTCATCAGCGGCTATTGCATTCATCGCGGCGGCGCGTTGCGTCTCGCGCAAAACCCGGTTTACCGGCTCGACACGGTCAATTTCTGGGCGCGCCGCTTTGCGCGGATCTACCCGGTGCTGCTGGCCGCGCTGCTGCTGACCTTCGCGCTCGACTGGTTCAGCTTCCAGTTGCCGCCCGTCAACCACAAGTTGCGCGAGATCGGCCTGCAGGCGTTTCTCGTCAACCTGTTCTCGCTGCAAGGCGTAGCCGGCAAGACGTACGGCTCGAACGGCGCGCTGTGGACGCTTTCGCTCGAGGTGCAGTTCTACGTCATTTATCCGCTTCTGTTCGCGCTGCGGCGCCGGATCGGCATGACGCCGGTGCTGGCGCTGGTCGCGCTTGTCAATATCGTGTCGGCGCTGGTGCTCGAGCGGCACGACCTGCAGTTCTTCACGTCGTACTGGTTCTCGTGGACACTCGGCGCCTGGATTGCCGACGCGCGGGCCCACACGGGGGCCGCTGTGTCGCTCGACAAGCGGCCTGCCTCGAACTGGCTCTACGCGGTCGCGATGGGGTTCGTGGTGCTGGGCTGCGTCGCGTTTCACTTCGGCCAGTACGGTGCGTTCCAGTTCTGGGCGCTCGGTTTCGCTTTCTACCTGTACAGGGCACTGGATCGGCAACGCGCTGTGGATACGCCCATTACGCGCGTGCTGTCGCGGTTCGGCGACTTCAGTTTCTCGCTCTACCTGATTCACTTGCCGATTTTCGTGCTGCTGTCGTCGCTGCTTTACCGCTCGGCGCTGCAATTGTCGATCTGGCCGTCGTTCGGCTTCATGCTGGTGGCCGTGCCGGTTGCCTATGTGTTCTACCGTCTGGTCGAGCTGCCTGCGATGAAGTGGTCCGCGAGCCTCAAGCCGAAGAACAGGGGCAGTCGTGTTGCTACGCGGGCGGCGTGAAACCGGCAGTGGCAGCCGCCCGTGATTCAATAGTGGCGGCCCGCCGCCTAAGCGATACAGCGCAGGCTGCCAGCTGGCCTGGCCCGCAGTAACGCGCCGATAGACCGGCAACCGCAAATCGTCGGAACGCGCATGACAGAAGGGCCGCAACGTTGCCGTTGCGGCCCTTCTGCTTCGTCGAGCTTCGTAGCCTCAACCTCTCGTCTTGCCTCCTGCCACGTCCTTCAGAATCCGTTCGACGCCATTCACGTAAGCCTTGGTGCCGAAGCGTCCCAACGCTGTCTGGTAGCCATTCGTGACGAGCCGTTCGCGCAGTCCGTTATTGCTGCGCAACTCGGCAAGCACATCGGCCAGCGCGTTTGCATCGCCGGGCGTGCATAGCACGCCATTCACACCATCCTCGACGATTTCCAGCACGCCGCCGGCCCGTGCCGCCACAACGGGGCGCTGCGCCAGCATCCCTTCCACGATCACGCGGCCGAACGGCTCCGGCGTAATCGACGTATGGGCGATGGCATCGACCGCACACATGCAAGCGGCGATATCGTGCTGAAAGCCCAGAAAGTGAACCCGCGCGCCCAGTCCATGCTCCGCGACGAACGCGCGCAACTCTGCCTCATACGCGTCTTCGCCAAACAGCGGCGCCCCTACCAGCACCGCATGCATGTGCGGATTGAGGACCATCGCTTCGAGCAGCACATGCTGGCCTTTCCAGCGCGCGAGACGGCTGAACGAGCCCACGAGGAACGCGTCCTGCGGCAGCTTCAGACGGGCACGCAGCGCCGCAACCGGCACGCCGCGCAGCGCGTCGAACGGTGCGGCCGAAATCCCGTTGAAGACTACGTCGATGCGCTTCTCATCGAAACGCGTCAACTCGGCAAACGCACGCGCTGACGCGGCTGAATTGGCGATCACATGCGCGAGACCCAGCTTCGCGCACCACTTGATGATGCTCAGTTGCTTGCCGCCAAAATGCTCGGGACTCACGATATCGCGCAGGTGCCACACCACCGGGCGCCGTGCGAGCCGCCCCGCGAGCGCGCCGATCACCATGGCGCGCTGCGTGTTCGCGTAGATCACATCGGCATGCTTCGCGCGAGCGACGGTGGCCTTCACCAGCCCTGCCACCCCTTTGATAGCACGTCCAAGCGGTGGCGTGCTGCCCTGCTTGCGCACCTCGCGCAGCGCACCGGAATCCAGTACCCGCACGTTCACGCCAGCCGCATCGAGCGCGGTGCGAAATGGCCCATCGTCGAACAGCACGACTTCGATTCGCGATTTCAGCGCCTTGACGATCTCGAGCAGCGACAACTCGGCACCGCCGAGCACGCCGCTCTGATCGAGCGCCAGTATCCGCGGCGTATTCCCTGCTGCCGTTTCAACAGCGGGTGGCGCAACGTACGGCTCGTAAGCCGGCATCGTCGCACCGTGCAGGGCCGGCACCGCAGCTCGCACATGTGCGAAGAAACGCGAGCGGAAATGCGCGGCGGAGAAACGCTCCGCATTGGCACGGCAATCGGCAGCGGAAAAACGGCTTGCATGCGCGTCGAAATCCTCGACTGCGGCGATGATCGACTCGGCGCGCTGATCTTCGAAGAACATGCCGGTGGGCCGCGAGTTCGACAGATCGCGTACGGTTTCGAGCGCCCCGCCCTTGCCGTACGCGATCACCGGCGTGCCGCAGGCCTGCGCTTCGACCACCGAAATGCCGAAGTCTTCCTCGGCAGCGAACACGAACGCCTTGGCCCGCTGCATCTTTTCCTGCAGCACCTTGAATGGCTGGTAGCCCATGATCTCGACGTTGGGCCCCGCCTTCGCGCGCACCTTCTGCATGTCGGGCCCGTCGCCGATCACGACGAGACGCCGCTCCGGCATCCGCGCAAACGCTTCGACGATCAGATCGATCTTCTTGTACGGCACCATCCGCGATGCGGTCAGATAGAAATCTTCCTTCTGCTCGTGCAGTACGAAAGCCTCCACGTCCACCGGCGGGAAGATCACAGCCGCGTCACGCTGATACACCTTGCGGATGCGCCGCGCGATGAATTGCGAGTTGGCGACAAAGGTGTCCACCGAATTCGATGTGCGGATATCCCAGTTGCGGATGTAGTGAAGAATCAGCCGAGCCAGCGCGGATTTAGGCCCGTTGGTCAGCTTCGATTGCTCCAGGTACTGATGCTGCAGATCCCACGCATAGCGGATCGGCGAATGCACGTAGCTGATATGCACCTGGTCCGGGCCGGTCAGCACGCCCTTGGCGACCGCATGGCTGCTCGAGATCACCACGTCGTAAGCCGACACGTCGAGCTGCTCAATCGCGATCGGCATCAACGGCAAATACGTGCGGTACTTCGTGCGTGCCTTCGGCAGCTTCTGGATAAACGAGGTCGTCACCGGCTTGCCGCGCAGGAAGCTGCGGTCCTCGAGGAAATCGACCACGCTGAACAGATCCGCATCCGGAAAGCACGCCACGATCTGTTCGAGCACACGCTCGGCACCCGCGTAGGTGACGAGCCAGTCGTGCACGATCGCCACGCGTACGTGGCTGTTCGCGCGCGGCACACGTCGAGGCGGCGCGTGCTGTGCGGGCGGTGTAGCGACTTCGGCCAGCGCGCTGCGCTGGGTGGGCCGTATGACGGCTTCCTCTAGGACGTCCTGGTTCATGCGCTTTTCCTCGGATTCAGTCGCAACAGCAGCGAACGCGCAAGATCGCGCAAGGCAGGCGTCGAGGTGATGGACCACGCCACGTTGACAGCCGCCACTACGGTGCCGGCGACGATCGCCAGCGAGAGACTAGGCACGGCGCCCGCAAGCCACAGGCTTGCCAGCAAGAACGCGAGATGGGGGAGCATGTCGAGCACGATCGGCCGGGCACGAACCGCCGACAGCCACAGCAGTACGCCGTAGTCGAGCAGCGCGCGGCCGCCGACGGCCACCGCCGCTCCCGTCAGACCGAAGTACTTGATGCCGAACCACAGGCCGGCGGCATAAACCGGCAATTCGAGCAGGCCGACGCGCGCCGCCACCGCCGGATTGACCTGCGACTGGATCATGATGCGGCTCACGTTGGCCTGGCCGACCAGCCATACCGTGACAATCAGGATGCGGCCCACAGGGGCGGCGATCGTGGCAATCTCATTGCCGACCCAGATATGCAGGAACGGGCCGAGCACGAAAATGGCGCCCAGCGCAATCGGCGTAAAGGCGCCGTTGAGAAACTCGAGCGACTGTTGCGCAATCTGGTCCGCGTGATCGCGGCCGACGGCGGACAGACGCGGAAACAACGTGCGCCCCAACGCGGTGGGCACGATATTCAGGCGCGTCACGAGGTTCTGCGGCACCGTGTAGAAGGTCACGAAGCGAGCGCCGAGGGCGGTGCCGAGAAACACCTTGTCGAGCGTATCGGCCACCATAAAAGCGACGCTCGTCACCAGCATCCAGCCGCCGAAATTGAACAGCCCCTTGGCCACACCGAGTTGCGGCGGCAGAATGCGCCGCAGATTGAGCACCTTCAAGGCAGAGCGTCCGAGCAGCAACGCGGCGAACAGACGCGCCACCACCGCGGCGGCCAGTACGTTCTGCAGGCTCGGCCCCATCCACCACGCCACACCTAAAGGCAGCAGCTGAAACGCGAAGGTGCCGAGCGTCTGGTTGGTGTTGTAGACGCCAAAGCGTTCGGCGCCGTTGATCGCGCCGCCAAACACCCACGAGAGGTTGGCAATCGGAATCGCAATCGCGAGCCACGGCAGCGCCATGTAGACCTCGTGCTGCAATGCCGGCGAAACTTTGCTGAAATAGGCGGTGTAGAGAAATGCGCCGAAATAAATGATCAGGCCGCCGATAATGCCCGTCACCAGATTCAGCCAGGTGGCACTCCAGAACACGCGCGCGCACTCGTCCGAGTCTTTCGAAGCGAGCGCCTTCGAGATATGGTTTTGCGCCGCCATGCTCATGCCGAGATCGAGAATCGAGAAATAGCCGATCAAGGTCCACACGAGGGCAATCACGCCATAGCGCTCGACGCCCAGCAGCCGGATATACGACGGCACTGTCACGAGCGAAACGAAGGTCGGCAACACCAGGCCGAAAAAATTGATGCCTACGTTCTTGAGAATGCCTTTGTCCATCGGATGCCTTTTGATTCAGCGATGCAGCGTGCACCGCGATGCACGCGCCATAGAAAAGCCGCGCGATGCAAGCCCATGAAGTCTGCTTCGAGTAAAGCACGTTAAAAATGCGTGCCGTTCTCTATAAATCGACAGAAAAATAATTCGCCGCACGATGCATGTCATGCGTCGAAATGTGCGGCGCCGGAAAATAAATCAATCTGACATCAAGACGGCTTCCAGCGGTACATCATCACCTTGCCGCGCGCATCCTCTTCCACGAACACGAGGTATTCGCCGTTGCTGCGCCGGTAGGCGCTCACGCCGTTCGGCACGTCGACCCAGCCCGAGGCCTTGCCCACCTCGGGCCCCGGCCGGATCACGCCGACTTCCTTGCCGCTGTCCTTGTCGAACACATGCACGGCGCCTACCGGTTCGACCGCGAACACGTATTGCCCTTCAACGGTGAGCCCGATGATCGTTGCGACCGGTTTGGCATGCGTTTCCCATGGCAGCGTGATCGAGTAACGCAGGACCGGCTTGCCGCTCGACCAGTTGTCGTAGCGCACCAGCACGCGGCCCACCTCTTTCCAGAAGGACCGATCGACGGGCATGTCGGCCGTATAGCCGGTCACATAGAGCGAGTCGGTCTGCGGCACGTACACCGCGCGGCGCAGTTCGGTGAACGGCTGCGGTACCGGATAGGTGGTCATGTCCGAATAGGAGTAGACCGGATTGCCCTTCGCATCGAGGCCGCCGAAGTGCAGCCGGTCGATGCCCTTGACCACGCTCGTGCGCCAGATGTCGCCGTTGCTGTCGACCCACCAGCCCCAGCCGCCGACGAGTCGCGTGCCGCTCGTGTTCGGCGTGAACTCGTCACTGTCGAATTTGCCGTTACCGTTCGTGTCGCGCCACATCCATTCGCCGCCGGGCGGTGCGTTCGGCACGCCCGCGACGCCACGCTCGCGGCCCGCAATGAAGCCCGAAGGAATCGCCGTCTCGCCGTCGTGCGCAGCATCGAAGCGGTAAATCTTCAGATGGTCCGCATACATGTCGGTCAGATAAAGAAACGTATGTCCCTTCAGTTGCCGGGCGATCGGCAAACCCGGCCACATGTCGGTATGAAAGACCGGATCGTCCGGGTATTTGAAGCGATTCGACAGGAAGCCTACGTATTTCCAGTCCTGTCCCGCAGGCTTCGAAAGATCGAGTTGAAAGCGCTTGTTGCCGGTGTAGACGCTGTCCGGGCGCGCTGGGTCCATCCACGCGCCATCGACGAATAGCAGCCCCTGCACCTGCCAAAGCTGCTTGCCATCCGGCGCGTAACTTTCGAGCGTGGCGCCGAGGCCCGCGCCAAGCGGCGCGAAATGCGGGCCCATGCCGTTGGTGGACACATAAACGTTGCCGCGCGCGTCGACCCCGACGCCGGTCAGTCCGTTAAAGCGCTGTGGCCCGGGCTGTCCTGCCACACCTGCGAAGATGCCGCCGCGTTCGCCGAGCGTGCCCGATGCCACGTAACGCCCACCCTCCTTGCTGAAGAACAGCACCTGCTGACGCGGACCGTTGTCGGCGACGAGCACGCGGCCTTGTGCGTCGAGTGCGACGTCGACCGGCACCGAATCGGCCGGCAATGGCAGTGTGTCGGAGAGAAGCTGGCCGCTCGCCGAGTAGTGCGCCACGTGTGGCGTGGCATCGGTGAGCGCGCCGCTTATCACCCACAGCGTGCCGTCAGCTGCGAGCGCCATGTGCCCCGGCTCATGCACGGCCCACTGCGCTTTGCGTTGCATCGATTCGGCGTCGTAGACTTCGACGCGATTTTGCGTGGTGTTCGATACGTACAGCGTCGTGTCGTTGGCCGCGAGACCCTGGATGTCGGCCTTGGTGCCCGCGGGCACTTCGTTCACCACCAGAAAGCCTGCTGCCATTTGCGCGTGCGGGTCGGTCGCGCCATTGGGCAGCGTGGCCACCGGCTGAAACAGCGCGCTAAGCTTCGGATCTTCGATCTTGCGTCGCGAAATGCCGAACCACTGCTTGCCCTTTTGCGGCCAGATGCCCTGCCCGACCAGATGCCCCCTCTCGTTGCCAAGCGCAACAGCCATGAAGACATAATGCTGGTTCACCGCAATCGCATTACCGCCGCCTGCACCCCAGCCGTGCGTGCCGCCGGCGAATCCAAGCATCTTGCCGTTCTGATAGGTACTCGCCTCGGCGCCGCTCTCGTCCCATGGAGCGTTGGTGTAGACCTTGCCGTCCGGCGACACCGCGATCGCCGTGATATTGATCTGCGTCCACGTGCCGTCGCCAAAACCGAAGGTATTGCCGATCCAGGAGGTCTTCGCGTTCAGCACCGTTTCGGCTGAGGCAACGCAAGCTGCAAAAGAAAGCCAGACAACCAGCAGTTTCGCGAAGCTGAGACGAGCCAAGGTGTTCCTCCAGTCAAGGGTTACCGGGCCACATTACCTGCTAACCGCGCCGCGAAGAAATTCGAAAATAATTCAAAAATATTCACCGGAATGCGGTAAATAAAGGCAAATAAAGATTTGAACTTTTGAAAGCATCATTCTGGTTTTTCAATCCGCCGGTTCTTTTCATTCCCGTTTTTTCATCAATTTCTTTTCCTTAGAATGAATCCCACTTCCGTGGCCTGCGCCGTTCGCAGCTGAATCAGGCCGGCAACGCAATGCCCATGCCGCGAACGAGTTCGCCTCACGCCCACCCGATGCCCACCATGGACGGTTCATGACAGTTAGCACCCTGGCTGCCCCGCCTTCTCCTTCTCACTCGCGCCGCATCCTGCAGCTCGACGGCCTGCGCGCGATCGCCGTGCTGGCGGTGTTCGCGCAGCACGCGCTAAAGGCGCCGCTGTGGATGGGCGTCGATCTGTTTTTTGTCTTGAGCGGCTTTCTGATCACCGGCATCCTGCTGGATCGTAAGGCGCGCGGGCAATCGTATTTCGGCTATTTCTATGCTCGCCGCGCGCGCCGCATTCTGCCGCCGTATCTGCTGCTGATGGTGGTGTCCTCATTGCTGTTCGGCTTCGGCTGGGCGAAGCATTGGGAGTGGTACGCATTCTTCGCCACCAACATCGGCGATGCGCTCGGCCAGAGCGGTCATGACAGCCTGAACGTGCTGTGGTCGCTCGCCGTCGAAGAGCAGTTCTACATTGTCTGGCCCTTCGTGATCCTGTTGCTGCCCGAACGCGCCCTTGCGTGGGTCGCCGCTGCGTTGATCGTTGCCGTGCCGGTGCTGCGTGCCGTGGCGACGCCGTGGTTCGATTCGTTCTGGCCGATCTATTACCTCACACCGTTCCGCATGGATCTGCTGGCGGCCGGCGCGTTGCTGGCGGTGGCCGTGCGGCGCGACCCCAACGCATTGCAACCGTTCCGGCCGCTCGCCATGCTCGGCTTCTTCGCTGCGCTGGCCGTGCTGGCGTGGCTACATATCCACTATCCGCGCTTTCGCGCCGAAAACACGCCGCTTTCGAATGCGGCGCTCTACAGCGTTTCGTTGGTCCTGTGCACATCGGTCGTTGTCATCGCCTTGCAAAGCCAGGGCATCGTCAAGCGCCTCCTGTGCAATCCTGTGCTGGTCTACATCGGTACGATCAGCTACACGATCTATCTGATCCACCTGAGCATCCTGTACACGCTGTGGCCGTTGCATATGAGCCGTTATGTCACCGCCGCACTTGCGCTGGCTATCACGCTCGCCTATGCCAGCGTGACGTGGTTCGCTTTCGAGCGGCGTCTGATTCATGGTCCGGCCTCTCGTGCGCAGCGCGCCGGGGCTACGTTGGGCAGCGCGTCGCGAGCGCCGCAGTCGCGCGCATGAAGTTCCTCGGCAAACTTCGCGGCGCCGCGGGCGCCCTGCTGATGGCTGCGGCATGCGGCCAGGCCAGTGCGGACGGAGCGCCGATGCAGCGCGCGAGCGAGCCGCCCCGTGCCGGGACGTCTGCACAGGTCGTGGTCGAAGCCTACGGCGATTCGACCACGCTCGGCATCTCCTGCAGCGAGGGCCATTGCTTCCCTCGCCCACAGAACGCGGTGGCTTATCTGCAGGATGCCTTGCATGCCAGCTTCGGCGAACGCGTGAGTGTCGTCAATCTCGGCGTGGGCGGCACGATGGCCTACCAGTTGCGCGACGGCATGGGCCGCGGCGTGCCGCCGTGGGCACAACGGCTTGCGGCGTCCAACGCGCAGATCGTCACGATCAACTACGGCATCAACGAGGTGATGCATAACCAGACGCCCGAACAGTTCTACGAAGCGGAAACCGCGCTGGTGAAAACCGCGCTCGCGCTTGGCAAACAGCCTGTGTTGCAGACGTCGAATCCGATGCCCGATGGCCGGCTCAATGCCCGCCTTGGTGCGATGGTGGCGATGACCCGCCGGGTCGCGGCCGAGCAGCACGTGCCGCTCGTCGATCAGTACGCGTACATCGAGGCGTTGCCGGGCTGGCAAACCATGATGTCCGACGGTGCGCATCCGAAGCCTGAGTTGTACCGGCTGAAAGCCGAACAGGACTTTCGCGTAGTCGATCCGCTGGTGCAGCGGTTACTGGCCGGCTCGTCGTAGCAGATAGCGCCATCACCTGATCTTCCGATTTTTTTAACTGCTTCCAGGGCGACCCATGAGCAACCAACGCAAAGCGATTATCACCGGCGTGTCCGGTCAGGACGGCGCGTATCTGACGAAACTGCTGCTCGACAAGGGCTATCAGGTCACCGGCACGTATCGGCGCACCAGTTCCGTCAATTTCTGGCGGATGAACGAGCTGGGCGTTTCCGGGCATCCTAACCTGCGGCTCGTCGAGCATGACCTGACCGACCTTGGGTCGACGCTGCGGCTGCTTGAAGAGGCGCAGGCCGATGAGCTTTATAACCTTGCTGCGCAGAGCTTTGTTGGGGTGTCGTTCGATCAGCCGGTTACTACGGCCGAAGTGACGGGTATCGGAGCGCTGAATCTGCTTGAGGGGCTTCGCATTCTGAGTCCGAAGACGCGCTACTACCAGGCCTCGACCTCCGAAATGTTCGGCAAGGTGCAGGCGGTGCCGCAGCGCGAAGACACGCCGTTTTACCCGCGTAGTCCTTATGGCGTCGCCAAGCTGTTTGCTCACTGGATGACGATCAATTATCGCGAGTCGTATGGGATTTTTGCCAGTAACGGGATTCTGTTCAATCACGAGTCGCCGTTACGTGGGCGCGAGTTCGTAACCCGCAAGATCACCGACACGGTGGCCAAGATCAAGCTTGGCAAGCAGGATTCGCTCGAGCTCGGCAATCTCGATGCCAAGCGGGATTGGGGATTTGCGCTCGAATACGTCGAGGGGATGTGGCGGATGCTGCAGGCCGATGAGCCCGATACTTTTGTGCTTGCGACCAATCGGACCGAGACTGTACGGGACTTCGTGAGAATGGCATTCGTGGCGGCTGGGTATCAGATCGAATGGTCTGGGAAGGAACAGAGGGAAGTCGGCATTGATGTCGCCACCGGCAAGACCCTCATTCGAGTGAATCCCAGATTTTATCGGCCTGCCGAAGTGGATCTTCTCATCGGGTGTGCGGACAAGGCCAAAGACAAGCTTGGGTGGGAACCGCAGACCGAACTCGAGCAGCTCTGCAAGATGATGGTGGCTGCCGATCTTACGCGCAACGAGGCGCATGAGACGTTTTAGCGTTGCTGCTTTTCGCTCGCGCGGTGGTGTTTGAGGAGGCGCCGCGCGAGCTTTTGTTCAGCTTTAATCCTTCATTCGATGCTGACGTGAAAGACGGTCGCATGGACGTCCTTCAAAAAGGCCCGGTGCCCCAGACCTCCCTTAGGTACCGGCCGATAGGCTCCGGACGCGAGCAACTGGACGACGGTACCCGCTCGGCTGACCCGCGCCGTCGCAGCGCTGTAGAGATTGGCCCGGCGTAGCAGGCGCTCTCCAAGTTTCCGGTAGTAATCCGTTGCAATAGCGGCCCGCTGCCGAATCTGTGCGGGCGCTTCTTGCAACACGTGGCGCAGTTTGTCCGCTCGCGCCAGGGCCGACGTCCCCATCCTGCGATAGTGTGTCTGCCCAGCCGCCTTGGCCATGGCGACTTTCTCCCCCATGTCCCTGTCAGGCGAAATGCCGCAGCTATTGGCGTCGTGTTGACGATAAAGCGCGAGCTGGTCCTCCAACGCCACCATTTTTCCCAGCGACGTCGCGACAAACCAGGCCCATGTATCGTGCGACATCGGAAATCCTGGATCGACGGGATGCTCGGGCCGATCGTGCCAGTCGACGTACTCGTAGATGGAGCGTCGAACGACGGTCGACATGCCGAAAAGCACGTACCAGGGATTCGTCGTCAGCGGGTCGTAGACACCACGGTGCGACCAGTGGCTCGCGGTGTTGTCGGGGCGGACATTGAGATCGGCATCGACCACCTTCACGGCGTGAACCACCAGCATCACTTCAGGGTCCACGAACTCTTTGGCTACCCGCTCCAGCTTGTCGTCCGTCCATACGTCGTCCTGATCGCAGAACGCGATGAAATCGCCACGACATAGCGATATCGCCTTGAAGAAATTCTCGTGAAATCCCAAACGCTGTTCGTTGCGCACTATGCGGACCGGGAACGACACGCGGCGCGAAAACTCGACCACGATGTCGTGCGTTCCACTGTCCGGGCTGTCGTCGGTGATGACCAGCTCGAACGGGGGCAGCGTCTGCCGGGCGATACTGTCCAGCTGCTCACGGATAAAGCGCTCGCCTTTATAGGCGGCCATCGCAATCGAAATTTTCATGGCAGTCCGTGTCGATTAGAGAACCGTTTCCGTGCGCGATTCTTCGCGGGCGGACCGGGTCGTGGGCGCATCTGGCTGTCGCCCAGCGCGAGATGAGAGCATCGATCTGGAAATCAGCATCAGATGAAAGTAGAGCCGCGCATTGAGGCCGTAGTTATACGCGGACAGATGCCTGAACGCGATTCGCAGTGCCTTGAACGGCGCGGCATTCTTCGCATAGACCGACACGACGATCGGTACGAGCCGGCGCAACGCGACAGTGCGGGCGGGTTCAACCTGGCGCTCAAGCGTCAGACTGCTGACGAACGCATAGGCGGAAACCGGTGCCGCATTGGTCGAACCGCGGGTGCTCGCCGAGATTGAAACGTCGGTCTTGCGGTAGTACGACACGTATTCGTTCAGGTAATAGATCTGCTTCGCAGCCAGACAGAGTTCGACGCCGAAGACAAAGTCGCAGCACGTCCCGTACTGTTCCTTATAACTGACCCGCTTCACGAGTTCTGCGTTCGCGAGCCAGCCGTTGTTCGGGAACATCTGGATCAGACCCGTGCGGCCGGGCACTTTCTGCAGTCCCTCGGTGCTTTTCGTTCTGTGAAAATCAGCGTTGAGCTTTGCGCTGACCGCACCATCGACGTGCCCCACCTGATCCACTTCGTACTGGTCGGCGAAGGCGACATCCAGATCGGGATGTCTGTCCCATAGTGAAACCAGCCGCTCGACGCCGTCTTCGGCAAGATAATCGTCGTCGTGGATCAGCAGGATCTTGTCGCCGCTCGCGCGCGCAAACAGGCTGGCGACATTGCGCGCCTGGCCGAGCGACGGTTCGTTGTTCACGTAGCGAATGCGCGGGTCATGCTGGTATTGCGCTGCCATCAGCCGCTGGGTCCGGTCGTCCTTCGAATCGTCGCCAATCACGATCTCGATGTTGGCGTGCGTCTGCGCGAGGCACGAGTCGATGCATTGGACGATCAGCTCCGGGCGATTGCATGTCGGCAGGCAGATAGAAACTTTAAAGGGGCGCGTCATGGCTTCACCTTGATTATGAGCGGAGGCACAGCGGCCGGTTCGCTCTGCGTATGCGTTCACACACGGCGGGTATCTAGCAAAATAGGCTAAAAAAAACCTGAAAAATAGGCTCAATAAATCTAAAAACCTTAGGCAATCCGGGGAATGCGAGTTTCACAATGACATTCGCCCCCGCATACCAGTCAGGGCGTCCATCGGTGAACAATGATGCTGGAGGCGTTGTAGTTATCTTTCGTGACGACATACTCGCCCGAGGACGTGAGATAGGCTCTCAGCCCATACATTGAATCCACGTCGTTGCCGACGTACACCGCAGTCGGGTTCGCGTTGATCAGTGTCGTATCGAGGTGCCCTGTGGTGAGATTGAAGGCGTCGATGTTGGGTACGGTGTGCACGTAGCCGACGAAGAGATAGTTGCCGGCCGCTGTCATCGACTTTGGATTGACGCTGGTCAGGGTGATCACCGGGTTGGGCGTGGTGGTATTGCCGGCGCTCCAGCCGTGATACACCTCGATCCGCGATTGCATCGCCGTCCAGTCCGCGCTCCCGGGGATGCCCTGTGCGAGGATCATGGTGTCGCTATCCGCCAGGTAGATGATGCGCGTCAATGGCCGGATGCTCTCCGGAATGGAGATGGTGACGGCTGGCCCCCATGTCGGCTTTCCTTCACCATCGAAGCCGGTCAGCGGGTAGTGGTAAATGTGGTTCGTCCGGTCCAGACCGGCCCACACGTCTCCCCTGCTGTCGATGCAGAATCCGGCGGTCACCGCTAATGTCGTGTTGAACGCAGGACCGGGAAGCGCTGCGTCCGGTATGGCAATGTAGCCGTTCGCTGCGTTGAAATGAAAGAAGTAGAAGGCGGCGGGATTCTGGCCGGACGCCACGAGAATGCGATTTCCGCCGACGGTGACGAGTTGGCCGAAGTGTTCGTCGCGCTCCGTATCCTGCATGTTCAGGCGCGGATCGGACGGATAGTCGAACGGATCCACTGTGTTCGCAACGAAGGTGCCGCCAGCCGTGCCCGTGTAGATATTGGTGCCGCTATAGAAGTTGGCGCCATCCGTGGAGGGGTCCGGCGCAGCGACGCCTTCGAAGTTAAGCGACTGAAGCTTCCACTGCAGGTTGCCGGCACTGTTGTAGGCGTGAATGTCGGTGCCGCCATTGCGCCCCATGTCCCAGCTTCCACCCCACGGATTGTTGAGCACATAAAGATTGCCGGCCGAGTCTTTGCCGATGCCGACGATGCGGGTGAAACGCTTGTCGCCGACCTGACCTTTGACTCCCTGGGTCGCGTCGAGATAACCGCCCTGGATGCCGAACGTGCCGGCCAGTGTCGGCGTGCCCGAGATGTTGTAGAGCTTGATGTTCATGTCGGGCCCTTCGTCGCCCACCATGAGTTGCCCGGACGAAGCGTCGTAATACAGCGCCGACGGTTGCGAGCCGGCGGGCATCTGGATAGTGTTAAGCGGCGCGCCAGCCGGAGTGAATTCGACAATCGTGCCCGCGCTCTTCTGGGCTACCCAGATATTTCCCGCGCCATCCAACGCGAGAGCACCGGGACTCGAGACGGCGATGTCACGCTGCAAGACGCCATCGGTGGTGTAGACCCGGACGCGATTGTCAAAAAAGTCGCTCGCATAGAGCAGCGAGCCCGCCGTTGCGAGTCCCGTAATGACATCGGCCTTGCTGACGGCATTCCACACGCTGACGTCAATAACAAGATCGCGTGTCTTGGTGATGCGGTTGTATCGTCCCACCGCAGCGCTGCCGTAAGGGGTACCGCCCTGCAACGCCGCGAAGATCGAGGTGGCATTGCCGGTAATCGCGCCCCCCTGAAAATCGTTGTGAAGGCCGATGGAACCGAGGCTGGCGCCGTTCTGGTATATCGCCACGCCGCCCTCGTCCTCATCCCAGAACGAAGCGGTATAGATGACGCCTTCGGGTGCGACCCACATCGAGCGCGCGGTGTTACCCACATGGGTGGCATCGGTCCCATACGTATTCGCCAGCCAGTCGGTGGTGTATTGCGCCCAACACGCGGGCGCGATCACGACGAGCAGCAGACCAAGGAATACAGCATGGATTCGCTTCCTGACCATGTGGTGTTCTCCTGAGCCCCAGCCTGGCCGAACCGTCAATGCGTCTCACCCGAAGCAATCGCCTCGCTATAGACCGCGGCCACCCGCTTCGCGATCACCGAGTTGTCGAAGTTGGCCCGCGCATAGTCCCGGCAGGCCTGCGCATCCGGCAGCTTCAGACTGCCATCGAGCGCGGCTCCCAGGCCTTCTGCAATCGCCTCTGCGCCAGTCGCCCGCAGCACCAGATTCGGCGACAACCCTGCAACGGCTTCCGGCAAGCCGCCTACCGGCGTCACCAGCACGGGTGTGCCGGAGGCGAGCGACTCCACCGTAATCAGTCCAAACCCCTCCAGCGCCACGGTCGGCACCACACTGATCGTGGCCGCGCGATACAGCGCCGCCAGATGCTGATCCGGCACGAAGCCGAGCAACTTGACGTTGTCGTCCAACCCGGCCTCGCTGATGCGCGTCTGCAACTCCTCCTGCAATCGCCCCTTCCCCGCGATCAGCAGCAGCACGTCGGGCACCCGCTTCTTCAGTAGCTTTACCGCATCGATCAGATCCTCCAGCCCCATGCGCCGCACCAGACGGCGCACGGCCAGCACGATAGGACGGCCTTGCGGCAACTGCAGTTTCAGCCGCGCCTCACCCGGTGTGATCGGCAAATTGAACTGGTCCACATTCACGCAGCCCGGTACCACGCGCACCCGCTCCGGCGAAATTCCATAGCGCGACGTCAGGATCTTGCCGAAGGCGTCGGACAACACAATCAGACGCGACGAACGCGCATACACCGACTGTTCCAGATAACGCTTGGCGCGCTGGCCGAACGAGTCCGCTCCTTCGACGTGGCTCTCGTCCGCCCACGGCCCCTGGAAATGCGACACCTGCGGGATGCCCCGCGTCACATCGAGACCCGGAAAGGTATAGAGCGCAAAGTGCGAGGAAATCACGTCGGGGCGTTGCCGCGTAATCTCACGGCGCAAGGCGCGGCGTGCGGCCATCAGGCGCAGCGGCAACGATTGGGCCGCGGAGCCGAAACCCTGGATCGCGCCGTCCGTGTCCGCCGCGACGCGCGCCGAGCCGGCGACCACGCCACGCACCGCCACGCCGGCACCCGGCAATGCGCCCACCAGCGAGTAGTACATGCGATCGAGTCCGCCAGCACGCTCCGGGAACCAGTGCATGCCGATCTGCAACGATTTGATGGAACTGGCTTTCATGACGGGCTCTCTCGTGTGGCGTGAAATTTCGGTTGAAGCAGTCGCGGTGGCGGCGCTCATTCGGCCACCTTGAAGTTGACCGGCTGGGATTCGCTCGCCGTTGCGGCTCGCTGGCGGTCTTCCCGCTGTCCCGCCAGTTGCCGGTACAGCGCGATGTACTGTGCCGCCATGCGCGCCCAGCCAAAGCCGGTCGCAAGCTCGTTGGCCGCGACACCCATCGCGCGGCGTACGTCGCTGGAATTCGCGAGCCGCGCAATGGCGCCGGCCAGGGCCTTCGGATCGTCCGGATCGTCGAGCACGATGCCGCACTCGGGCGTGATGATCTCCGCCCCGCCTGCCGTGCGCGCGGTGACGACCGGCAGGCCCGCTGCCATCGCTTCGAGCAGCGACAGGCTCATCGCTTCGTAGCGCGAAGGAAACACAAAGGCGTCGACCGAGTGCATCAGCACCGGCATCTCCTTCACCAGCCCGAGGAAATGCACCCGGTCGGCCACGCCAAGTGCGCGTGCCTGTTCCGGGTAAGGACTGCCTGGCAGGTAACCGGCCACCGCGATATGCACGTCGGGCGGTAAATGGCGCAAGGCCTCGAGCACCGTGCCGAGATTCTTGCGCGGCGTGCGCAGATCGCCCACGAACAGAAGCAGAAACGCGTCGCCCGGAAGATTGAACTTCGCGCGGTCGCCGTGGGCGGCAGCAAAGCCCTGAGTATCGACGCCGTTATAGATCACGTCGACGCGGTTGCGCGGCGTCAACCCGATCGCGCGGATCTCGTCGGCCACCTTTTGCGACACTGCCGTAATCACCCGCGAGCGGCGATATGCCCAGCGCTCGAGCGTCGCATTGACCCGCGTATAGACGAACTGATACGCAGACCACACCCCTTTCGTCAGCCCGAACGGGTAGTACTTGCTGCCGAACCAGCCGCTATGCACGAAGTGTGCGGTGTTCACGTCGGCGGGCACCCACGTGATGAAGCCGTTGACGTGCAGCACATCGTATTCGGTACGGTGCGTGCGCAGCCACAGCGCGCTCCTGAAGGCGAATACCTGTTGACGCAACAGATTGGTCGGCCACCAGCGGCCGATTTTCACCGGCACCCAGCGCACGTTCGGATGCGCGAGCAAGTCAGGGGCGACGTGCGAGGCGACGAGTGTGACGGCGATATTCTCGTCGAGTGCCGCGCGCGCGATCTCATGATTGACGCGACCCTGGCCGTCGTTATGGCGCACGACATGCGTGACAATGGCGACTCTCAATCAGGTGCCTCCGTGGAGAATGAGCTCTCGCATGCGCTGCTGCTTTTGCCAGTGCGCGGCGGAGAGGATCGAAAAAAGACTGATGAAAAGCAGCAGGCCGCCCGTGCCGACCAGCGAATTGGTGAACACCAGCATCGCGAAGATCGCGAGCGAGAGACTCACCGAAGAAGACACGAATTTGTCGTCGCGCATCTTGAACGAGGCCAGCAACGCTCGCACCATCAGCCACAGGATGCCGGAGAGGTATAGCAGCGTGCCTGGCCAGCCCAGCACGAACGGGATGTTCATCACGCCGCTATCGAAGTTGCCGTATTGGCCAAGCTGGCCGCCGTCGTTCGAGAGCTTCGTCGACGTGCCGGTTGCGCCCATGCCTTCGCCCGAAACGTCGGTGAACGCCTTCTGCGCAAAGGTCGCGTAGAACTGGTTACGCGCCGCATAGCTCTGGTCGTCCTTGAGATTCACGATACTGTTCAGGCGCGTCTGCATCCGCTCGGCCACCGGGCCCACTACCAGCAAGGGCACACACAGGCCGGCCAGCACGATCGCACTGCCGACGATGCGCACGCGTACCCGGTTGTTCGATTTGACCAGCTGGACCAGCATGGCGACCACCCAGCCGCCCCACGTCGAACGCACGAGGCTCAAAGCGAAGGCAAAGAAGCCCAGCACGGCGGCAATCCAGCGCACGCGGTGATTCGCGGCCATCACGTAGACCATCGCGCCCATCATGGCGAACGCAAACGGACCCGACGAGTTCATCGTGCTGAAGACGCGCACACCCATCGGTACGGGGTCGCCTTGCGAGTTCATCTGCGAGCCGAGCATCCAGAGCGCGTCCCACGGCGGCATGATGACGAACTGCACCAGTCCGTAGCCGCCCATCACCAGCATGCCCCAGATGAAGGTGTTGACGATGGTGTCGCGAAACGCCGGATAGTTGCGCGTATTCGCCATGATGTGAAAACCGATCAGCAGCGGATAGAGCCAGTTGGCGAGGTCATAGATCGCCGCGAGCGGCCCGCTCGAGACAACGCCGACCATGAACGCGTAGGCGAGCCCGGCGAGAATCAGCAGCACCGGCAAGCCGCGCCGCTGCGCAAGCAGCGGGTAGTGGCGAATCAGCCCTATGCCGCTGATCATCGTCACTGCGAGCGGCGCAATCTGGATCAGGCTGGTGGGCGTAAAGCCGCCCTTCGACCAGTCGGCGAGACGCCGCACTTCGGGACTGAGGAACCACAGCCACCACATGAAGCCGACATAACGCGCCGGACTTCTGAAGTACAGCCACAGCCCGGTCATGGTGGCGAGCACCGGAAAGGCAAGCGTCAGCAGCGAGCCCTGGTGCGCCGCCACCAGTAGCGCGGTAATGAACCACAGCAGCGCGGGCGGCCCCCACTCCATCGGGTCGCTCTTGAGGCGGCGGACGGCGCCGCTTGCGGCGGCACGCGTGATCGTTGACATCGGTTAGAGGCCTCCGCGGGACTGGCCCGATGTCCGCACCTCGGTTCGCACTTCGGCACGCGCCTCCGGACGGCCGTGTGGCGCCACACGCCGGCGCAGCAGGTCTTCGGTGATCCGCACGTGTTGCATGGCGAAATGGCGCGTCGTCAGGTCGCGCGACAGCAGTTGCTCTGCAGCCGCCTGGGCCTGACGCAATGCTTCGGATGGCGAAGCAACCAGCCGGTCAACCGCCTCGCGCATGGCTTGCGAATCGAACGGCGGCACGTACGACGCAGCCTGATGTGAGAAGTAGTCCTCGAGCGCGCCTACGCCGGTGACCACCATCGGCTTGCCGAGCGCCGCAGCTTCGAGCATCACCGTAATACCCGACGCGTGCGAGTTCGGCCGCAGCGGCACCAGCACCAGATCGGCCCAGTCGTACAGCTCTCGTGCTTTCTTCAGCCCCGCGGCAGGCGCGATATCCACATTCGGTGCGTGCAGCTTTGCCGGAATCTTGCGTCGCGTGGCGAGCCTGACGTGGTAGCGCGGATCGTTGCCGAACGCCTTGATGAGCGTTTCCCAGTCGCGATCGCGGTCGTTGCCGATGGCGGCAATCCGCACCGGCGTATGGGCCTGCCATTCGGCCGGCGTTTGCACCGGAAAGTCGTCGGTATTCAGACCGTAGTACACATGGGTCGCTGCGCGGCCGAGGTAGCACTGGCACAGCTCGGCATTTTCGCTTGCGAGCGTCGTCAGCACGTCAGCGCGCGCGATCAGCTTGCGATACAGCCAGCGCCGCAGCATGCCGTAGCCGGGCCACTTGTCGAGCAGCCACACGCTTTGTGCCAGCAACAGCGGCGGCGCGTTGCGGCGCCCGCTCAGCAGCAGCACCAGGGCAACCGACAGATACTCGTGCTCCGTATGCGTCCAGATCACGTCCGAGCGCAGGATCTCGGCGCGATTGCGCCACGTGTGGATCAGATCGAAGCCGAGCACGGCCTTGAGGCCGCGGCGCAGCAGCCGCACCGGCGCGCTTTCGCGCGCATCCTGCGAATAGGTCAGCGCGAACTCGTCGGATTCGGCGTGGTGATAGCCATACAGGCAGCCGATATTCTCGCCCTTGCGATAGAAGCGCGGATCGGCTCCGTAAAACAGATGCACGTTGACTTTTGTGCTCATTCAGACTCCGGTCTGCAGAGTGACGCGGGGTGAAAAGGCCTCGGCGCAAACGGCCCGCCACTGTGGCAACCGATGGGCGAACGCATCGCGACGCGTCACGAGGCCGTCGCGCGGCGCGCTTCGTTTGCGCCCGTGCGCACCGCACGCCAGCGCGAGAGCCGCGTGCGGCCCTGCTTCGAGAGCAGTGCGAGCACGACGTGGGCGAAGCCGGGATAGACCTTGGTGCCCACCAGCGTGTACCACCACCAGGCGGCCTCGCGCCGCAGCGGCGGCAACTGGTCGCGCAGGATCAGATGCAGGTTGTAGGCGGCGTTGCGCACGGCCATCATGGTCTGCGCGTCGCGGCGGTCTTCGTCGAAACGCTCGGCGGGGTAATGATCGACCGCTACGCGCGGGTCGTACACGAGCTTCCAGCCGGCATGCTTCACGCTCATGCTGAACGCCATGTCGTTATGCGTCTGCGCGCCGGCGCCGCGCAGACGCGCGTCGAAGCGGATCTGGCTGATCGCTGCGCGCCGGTAGCTCATGTTGGCGCCCTTGAGCAAATCGACTTCGCGGGCGCCGCCCACGCCCAGATGGTGGTTGCCGATGATCTTGCCCGACGGCAGAACCTTGCCGACCAGCGGCCGTTCACCGTCGAGAATGCGGCCCTTTTCGTGCACCCAGTCACGGCCGCCGAGCGCACCCAGGCGTGAATCGCTCCCGAACGCGGCGGCGATCCGCTCGACCCAGTCGGGCCGCGGCGCGGCATCGTCGTCGGTGATGGCAACCACGTCGCCGCTTGCCACGTCGAGGCCACGATTGAGCGCGGCGACCTGTCCCGGCGTTTCGACCAGTGCCACCGAAAGCGGCAGCCTACCCTTGACCGCCGGATCGCGCAGGCAGGTGTGCGTCGCGATGTCGTCGGGACGGGCCACGACGACCACTTCGTCCGGGGCGCGCGACTGGCGCTGTAGCGCTTCGAGGCAGCGCGTCAGATCGGCTGGCCGGCGAAAGGTGGGAACCAGTACCGTTACTTTCATCGCGTCATGCTCCGTTGTTAAGCGCTGAGGTATTCCTGGACCGCTGCGTAGCCACGGTCGTAGCCGCCGCGTGCGCGTTGCGGCATCGCGTTGAAAATGCCGCCCTGCACGTGCACGCCGGCTGCCTTCAGCCGCTTGAGGGAATCGGCGATCTCGGCTTCGCTATGCACCCCTGAGCGAAGCACGAAGAACGTCGAGCCTGCATATCCGCCGATAATCGACGCGTCGGTCACCGCCAGCACCGGCGGCGTATCGATCAGGATCACGTCGTAACGCTTGGCAAGACCTTCGAGGTATTGCGGCAGGCGCGGCGACATCAGCAGTTCCGACGGATTGGGCGGACGATGGCCGCACGAGATGAAGCTGAGGCCTTCGATGTCGGTGGCGCGAATCGCTTCTTCCAGCGAGATCTGTCCGCTCAGCAGCTCCGACAGCCCGTTGACCTGCGCACCGCCCACGTAGCGCTCGAGCGCGCCACGCCGCATGTCGCCGTCGATCATCAGCACACGCTTGCCCGAATGCGCGAGCAGCACCGCGAGGTTGACGGTCAGAAAGCTCTTGCCGACTCCAGGCATCGGCCCGGTGAGCATGACGATGCGGTTGCGCGCATCCATCATCGTGAACTGCATGGAGGTGCGAAGGCTGCGCAGGCTTTCAATGCACACGTCCTTGGGCCGCGCATCGGCCAGTACCGAGCTGAGCCGGTTGCCGCCGCGCACGACGGAATGCTCCAGCACGGCCTGCTCCGCGGAGAGCGGCACGAGCCCGAAGATCGGCAGATGGAACATGCGCTCGACGCGCTCCGGATCGTCGATGCCCTTGAACATATTGCGGCGCAGGAACACGAAGCCGGTCCCGACGATCAGGCCGAGAATCACGGCCGCCGACAGGATCATCGCCTTCTTGGGCTTGACCGGCGTGCCCGGGCGCAATGCCAGGTCGACGATATGCACGTTGCCGCCCGTGCCGGCCCGCTGCACCGACAACTCCTGAATCCGGTTGAGCAACAGCACGTAGATGTCTTCAGCCACCTTGGCGTCGCGCTGCAACTGCACGGCCTTCACTTCGGTGGCCGGCAGATTGCGGAAGCGATCGCTGTATTTGTCGCGCTGCGTTTCGAGGTCGGCCATCTGTTCACGCGCAGCCTTGATGAGCGGATGCTCGTCGCCATAGCGTTCCTCGAGCGAGGCGATCTGCAGGCGCTGGGCGGCGACCTGCTGTTCGTACTGGATACTGCCCTCCAGATAGACCTTCGCCTCATCGCTTGCATTGATCGAGCCGGACTCGCGCTGATACGCGGTGAGCGCCGCTTCCGCGCGTTCGAGGTCGCTCTTCAGACGCGGCTCCTCGCTCTTGAGGAATTCGAGCATCTTGGTCGCATCGGTTTGCTTCGCGGCGATGTGCTCGCGCAGATACGACTCGGCGAGTGCATTGGCAATGAACGCCGCATGCGCCGGGTCCTTGTCTTCCAGCGAAATCTCGATCACGCCGGTCTGCTTGCCCTGCTCCTCGACCTTGATCGCCGACTGGAACCCGGTGATGGCATCGAGCTCATTGGCGCGCACCACCGTGAATTCAGTGCCTGGCCGCGCGACCAGCTTGTTGACGAGAATCGTCACGCCGCCGCCCTGCTCCGTCTGGCCCGTCTCGCCGCGCAGCAACAGCTTGCCGTTCGGGTCGCGCAGCTCGTACGACGTAGGGGACAGCACGGTCATCACCATCTTCTTGCCTTCGAGCGACGGGTCGACCTCGACCGAATCGACCTCGGCCTGTTCGCCGCCCCACGCGTAGTTGTTAAGACCCAGCCACGGACGGGCCGGCACACCAGGCGTGGCGAAGTGCGCCGCAAGACTGCCGAGAAACGGAAAGGTCCTCGGCGCGACCGAGAAGTCCAGTTTGCCGTCGCGAACCACCGGGCCGACCACGCCACGGCTCTGGATCATCGCGATCTCGGCGTCGGTGGGCAGCGAGGTCTGGCCGCTCGAAATCATCGCGCCCGTCTGCGTCTGCGTGAGGGCCTGCGAGTTGTTGTCGGACTCCTCCACCCGCACGTACGCGTCGGCCTTGTAGGTCGGCTTGGCAAGGAAGCAGTAGACGCCGGCCATTGCAACGATCGTCATCGCGATGGCAAGCAGCCACCAGATGTCGTCGAGAATCACCTGCAATAGTTGACCGAGGACGACGTCCTCTTCTTCGGTCTTGGCCGGCGGGGCCATATACGGATTCAGTTGAGTGCTCACAATTCCATCCCGGTTGGGTCGCCTCGGACCCTGCGCTGTGCATGGGTTCGCATCACGCAGGATCTTCGGCAGCTTCAGGCGACTAGTTCGTCAGTTCCTTGATATAGAACACCGACTGGATCGCCGGCAACACCTGCTGGATGACGCGGTTGAAAGTCGTCGAAGCCGCCGTGCCGACGTAGACCACATCCAGCGGCTGCAGCTGGAACTTGGACGACAGCATGATGGCGTTGGGTTGGGTCATATCGAGGCGATAGACTTCCGGCGTGGTCGGATGGTCCTTCATGCCGCGCATCACGTAGATCTGGCGCGGGTTCGCGTCGGTGTCGAGAATCCCGGTGGCCTGGGTGAGCGCATCGGCAATCGTCAGGCGGCCTCGTAACATCGATACGGCCTGCGGCGCCTTGACCTCGCCCATCACGAATACACGGCTATCCACGCGGTCCGGCACATTCACGATGTCGCCGGCCTGCAGCATCACGTTCTGCCGCACGTCGCCGCGGTCGAGCACGCTATCGGCGTCGAGCACGTAGAGCTTGTTGTTGCGGGTCAGACGCACGCGCTGGATATCCGCAATCGAGGTGCTGCCGCCCGAGCGCGTAATCGCGTCGAGCAGCGTGAGCGGAACGTCGCTGATCGCGAGCGGCCCGGGCGTCTTCACTTCGCCGGTCACCTGGACCTTCTGGCTGCGGAACGACAGCACCCGCACATCCACCTGCGGATTGCGGATGTACGGCACCAGACGCACCGCCAGTTCGTTGCGGATGTCGCCCACCGTCTTGCCGGCCGCCTGCACGCGTCCGACGAACGGGAAGTAGATCGTGCCGTCCGGCGCAACGGTCTGGCCGTACGGGTCGGCCTGGCCCGGCAACGCCGTCGTATACGGCTGCTGCACGGCGCCTGCGAGCGTCTGCGTGGTGTTGTCGCCGGTCGACAGCGTGCTGCCGCTCGGCGTCGTCAATTCAGGGTGATCCCACACCGTGATGCCCAGGATATCCTGCGGCGCCACGTGGTAGACGTATTGAGACGGGTCGGTGTACCGGCTGGGCGGCAACGGACGCTGCTGCGCCGCTGCCTGCTGCGCCTGGGTCTGGGCATCGACCAGATCGCCGTCGATCAGATGGACCTGATACGTCTGGGCCGGCTTGTTCGACGAATCCTCTTTGAGGCTCGAGGTGTCGAGGTAATTGCCAGGTGCGGTAGCGCAGGCCGACAGAAAAACCGTCAGCAAAAGAGCAACAGTAAAATTTCGATTCAGCATATTTTATTTAGCCATCCCATGACCAACTGTTCGATGAGCACGAGGCTCGCGCGATATTCGTTTTCCGCCCTGCCATAGGGATCGACGACGTCGGCTTCCGTGCCGAGCGGAAAGACCTTGCCGCGCGCATCCGGCTCGAGTTTCTCGACGTCCTTGACCTGACGGTGTTCGGTGACGAGGATCAGGTCCGCGTCGCGCACGATCTGACGGTCGATGCGCCGCGACTGATGCATGCCCGGCGTCACGCCGCGCTCGGCGAGCAGGCGCCGCATCATCGGGTCCATGCCCCAGCCGTCGACCGCGCGAATGCCCGCCGAATGAAAGCGGATTGCCCGCCGTGCCTGCCCTTCGGCCTCCACGGCGCTGCGTTGCCGCGCCCTGAAAAGCCATTCGGCCGCAGGCGAGCGGCAGACGTTGGCATGACAGACAATCAATACGTTGGCTAACATAGGCGGACTCCTTTGCTGGAGGTCACTGCGTGGCGGCGGCACCGGCGGACCGGGCTGCGCGATTGTCGTGATGCGGATGATTCAGGCCGTGTGCAGCCGGCGTGTGCCCGGCGCCCTGCGCGTGCTGGCGGCCAATCGCGTGATACTCGACGCCGAGTTCCTGCATCGCCTCCGGCTCGTACAGGTTGCGGCCGTCGAAAATCAGCGGTGTTTTCAGGTGCTGTTTGAGGCTGCCGAAATCAGGGCTCTTGAAGACCTTCCATTCCGTCAGGATCACGAGCGCATCGGCGCCGCGCGCTACGTCCATTTCTTCGCTTTCGAAGGTAAGCCGCGCGTGTTGTTGCGGGACGTGCTGCAGATCGAGCGCGAACACGCGCTTCGCTTCGTCTACCGCGACGGGGTCGTAGGCCTTGACGCGGGCACCGCGTTTGAGCAGTTCGGCGATCAGCGGACGGCTCGGTGCTTCGCGCATGTCGTCGGTATTGGGTTTGAACGCGAGACCCCATACGCCAAACGTGCGGCCCGACAGATCATCGCCCAGGCGCGCCACGATCTTGTGCGCGAGAATCTTCTTCTGCGTTTCGTTGACCGCTTCCACGGCTTCCAGAATGCGCAGGCCCTGGTCATGCTCGATCGAGGTCTTGATGAGCGCCTGCACGTCCTTCGGGAAGCACGAGCCGCCATAGCCGCAGCCGGCGTACAGGAAGTCATAGCCGATACGCGGGTCTGAACCGATGCCGCGGCGCACGGCTTCGATATCCGCGCCCACGCGGTCGGCCAGGTTCGCCAGTTCGTTCATGAACGAGATGCGCGTGGCCAGCATGGCGTTGGCGGCGTACTTGGTGAACTCGGCCGAGCGCACGTCCATGTACAGCGTGCGTTCGCGGTTGCGGTTGAACGGCGCATAGAGGCGCTTCATCAGCTCGCGGGCCTTTTCGCCCGGCACGTCTTCGTCGCAGCCGAGCACGATGCGGTCGGGGCGCGTGAAGTCTTCGACGGCGGCGCCCTCTTTCAGGAACTCCGGGTTCGATACCACCGAGAACATGTGGTGCGCGCCGCGTGCCGCCAGTTCTTCGGCGATCACATTGCGTACCCGCACGGCGGTGCCGACCGGCACGGTCGACTTGTCGACGATCACCTTGAAGCCGGTCATGTGGCGGCCGATATTGCGCGCTGCCGCCAGCACGTATTGCAGGTCGGCCGAGCCGTCTTCGTCGGAGGGCGTGCCCACCGCGATGAACTGGATGTCGCCGTGCGCCACCGCTGCGGCGATGTCGGTCGAGAACGTCAGGCGCCCGGCCTTGCGGTTGCGCGCGATGATCTCCTGCAGGCCCGGCTCGTGGATCGGTACGCCGCCATTGTTCAGCACGTCGATCTTGCGCTGGTCGAGGTCGAGACAGAACACGTCGTTGCCGATGTCGGCAAGACACGCGCCCGTCACGAGGCCCACATAGCCGCTACCAATGATCGTCACGTTCATGAATTACACCTCGGAGATATGAATGGTTCTGAAACCGGGCTCAGGCTTCTGCCTGCGCCCGCATGTGTCCGGTCCGCGCCAGGTACGTCTCTCAGTACGCGTTGCTGCCCACAAACCCCTTCCACAGCGTCAGCACGACGATCTTGATGTCGAGCCAGAAGGTCCAGTTCTGCATGTAGTACAGGTCGAGCTTCACGCGGCCCATCATCTTTTCGATGCGGTCGGTTTCGCCCCGGTAGCCGTTGATCTGCGCCCATCCGGTAATGCCTGGCTTGATGCGATAGCGGTGCATGTAGCCCTTCACCAGATCCTTGTAGATGTCGTCGTGTTCGAGCGCATGCGGGCGCGGTCCCACCACCGACATCTCGCCGCGCAGCACGTTGATGAACTGCGGCAGTTCGTCGAGGCTCGTGCGGCGCAGGAACGCCCCCACCGCGGTGATGCGCGGATCGCGCCGGGTCGCCTGGGTGATCTTGCCGGCCGTCTCGGCGTGCACTTTCATCGAGCGGAACTTGTAGATCTCGAACTGGTTGCCGTCGATGCCCTTGCGCTTCTGGCGAAAGAACACCGGACCCGGCGACGACAGCTTCACCATCACCGCGATAACCAGCATTAGCGGCGCCAGCGCGGTGAGCGCGCCGAACGCGAACAGCCGGTCGAACACGCGCTTGGGCAGCACCCGCAGATCGGTGATCGGCGAGGCCGCGAGGTTGATCGCCGGCACGCCGAGCAGATCGACCATCGGCTGGCTGAACAGCGTCAGGCTGCGCACGTCCGGAATGAAGCGGATGTTCACGAAGTCGTTGCGCAGTTCCATCACGAAGCGGTGAATCGTCTTCTCCTTCGAGATCGGCAAGGCGAGCCACAGTTCCTTGATGGCGCGGCCGCGCACCAGCTGGATCATCGTGGCGAACTCGCGCTCCACCGGCACGCCTTCGATCGCCTGCACCGTGTCCGGATCCTGATACGGATCGATCGTGGCGTCCTCGTCGTAGACCACCACGGGGCTAAAGCCCGCCTCCGGGCGAATGCGCATCTGCTCGATCAGAAACTTGCCGTAGGGCGCGCCGCCGACGATCGCCACGGCCTTGTGATTGAAGCCCTCGCGACGCAGCCCCTTCAGGATCGTGTAGACGAGCGCCTTGGTGACGATCAGCAGCACGATCGTGGCGACGGCCCAATACGCGAGCCACAGGCGCGACAGCAGGTCCGAGCGGTGCAGGCTGAAGCTGATCAGCACGCCGGTGATTTCCACCATCACCCAGCCGCCGCAGACGCGAAACAACAGGTCCATCAGCGGCTTGCCGCGCCACGACTGGTAAATGCCCAGCGCGGGAAAGAACACCACGACGAGCAGGCAGTCGAACGCCAGCGAAACGCTCTGCATGTCATCCAGCCACAGCCATTTGCCGTTGTGCAGCGCTGCCGCGAGCACGGCGCCGAGCGCGACCATGGCGATGTCGATGATTCTCGATAGGACGCTCAGCATGCGCGGCACCTCAGTTGGTCAGTCAAGTTCCGTCCGTCAGATAAGCGGGCATGCACACCGCGCTTTACAAGCCAATTCAAAAGAGGCCTAAGTCAGAATGAGTGAATACCCGTACAGGACTAGATAAGGGGGCATTAAAAATCGCACTGCAAGATCGTAAAAAATCTCAAATTGTATCGGTCAGAAATGCAATATTTTTTCTGCATTATTTAGGTAATTTTTTCTGATTCGGAGGCTGTTTGGCGCCTCGGCGGGGGCATTTCTAGCGTTTATCGGACAGTTTTCGGCAAAGTTTGCACGTCATGACACCTGTCTGTGCTGCCCCTTTTTTAGGCAGCCTGACCACCGAAAAAAATCCAGGACGTTTCTTTGCGAATATTTTTTTGATTTTTTGCTGCGCCGCAATAAACCATCAATTATTTCGAGATTTTTTGCGGGTTCTTTTGATTAGTTTTTTGGAACTTCGATTTATCAAGCTTTTATTGGCTATTTACGCCGTGATACAAATCGACGTACTCACCCAGCCCCGAGGAGCACATCACCATGACAGCAACGGTCACGGCATCCGTCGGCGACAGCCGGCAAGGCGCCGCCCCATCCCTGAAGGTCAAGCTGAAGGTTCATCCCGTCATCCTGGCGGGCGGCTCTGGCACCCGCCTGTGGCCCATGTCGCGTGAGCAGTATCCGAAGCAGCTGATCGGCTTGCTGGGCGACGACTCGCTGCTGCAATCGACCACCAGGCGCCTCGACGCGCTCGATGCCGGGCATCCGCTCGCCGATCAGCTGATCGTGGTCGCCAATGAAGAACACCGCTTCACCACCGCCGAGCAGCTGCGCGTGAGCGGCAAGGCAAGCCGGCTGATTCTCGAGCCGGCCGGCCGCGACACCGCGCCGGCGCTGACGGTAGCCGCCCTGTCGATCGCCTCGCAGGACGACGACGGCATCATGGTGGTCATGCCCGCCGACCACGCGGTCACCGATGTCGAAGCGTTTCACGCGGCAGTCGCCGCCGGCGTGCAGCACGCCTACGAAGGCCATATCGTGACGATGGGCATCGTGCCGACACATGCGGAAACCGGCTACGGCTATATCCGTCTGGGCGCACCGCTCGAGCGTGACGGCGCACTCGATGCGCACCGTCTCGACCGCTTCGTCGAAAAGCCGCATCTCGAACTCGCGCAGCGCTACGTCGAATCCAGGGAGTACTGGTGGAATAGCGGCATCTTCATCATGCGCGCCTCAACCTGGCTTGCGGCGATCAAACATTTTCAACCGGGCATTTACGAAGCCTGTGACGCGGCCTTTGCGGGCGGCAAGGCGGACGGCGACTTCTTCCGGCTGCAGCGCGAAGCGTTCAGCGCGTCGCCGTCGAATTCGATCGACTATGCGGTGATGGAACAGCTTGGCGGCGATCCGTCGGTTGCGACCGGCGTGGTTTTGCCGTTGCAGGCCGGCTGGTCGGATGTGGGTTCATGGGATGCGATCTGGCAGATCCTGCCGAAGGACGAAACCGGCAACGTGGGACGCGGCGAGGTGATGTTCGAAGGCTCGACGTCGACCTTCGCACACTCCGAAGGACGCCTGATTGCCTGCGTCGGCACGCAGAACCTCGTGGTTGTCGAGACCGCCGACGCCGTACTGGTGGCCGATAAATCGCGCGTGCAGGACGTGAAGAAGATTGTCGGCCGGATTCGCGCCGAGGGTGGCGCGGTGGCCGCGAATCACCGCAAGGTGCATCGTCCGTGGGGGCACTACGATTCCGTGGACAGCGGCGAGCGCTTCCAGGTGAAGCGCATTGTCGTGAATCCGGGCGCACGTCTGTCGCTGCAAATGCATCATCACCGCGCAGAACACTGGATCGTCGTGCGCGGCACAGCTCTCGTCACCCGCGGTGAAGAGCGCTTTATCGTCTCCGAAAACGAATCAGCTTATATTCCGCTTGGGACGACTCACCGCCTCGAGAATCCCGGCAAGATGCCGTTGGAAATGATCGAGGTGCAGTCCGGCTCCTATCTCGGCGAAGACGACATCGTGCGCTTCGACGACACTTACGGACGCCAGTAACCTTGACGGCGAATCACCAGCTATTGATGCGGATCCTGCGGCGGTTGCTCCTACCGGCCGCGGGCTGCTCTTTGGCTCACCCTGCGTGGGAGATGAGCTCTGAGGACATCGGGAATCGCTCGGACGTGCTGTTGTCGGCCGGCGTTTCGCTGGGGTAGCGGCGCAGCGGTGCGCGCAGTGCGCTGATCGGGCCATGCAAGGGACCGTGCAGCTGGCCATTGATAGGGCCGTTCAGTGGACCACCAAGCGGACCGCTGATCGGACCATTTATTGGCCCATTTATCGGCCCACCAAGAGAACCGCTCAGATGATGGCCCTGCGCGTGGATGCTGGCCTGACCAACGTGGCCGTCATTCAGCTGGTTGTCCGCCGCTTGTCCGTTCTTAGGACCACTCATCTGTCCTGCCTGTCCACGTGCTTGCCCAGCTGGCGGCGCGTCCGCATGCACGCCTGCCGAACTGACGGTGGGCACATTGGGCATCGTACGGGTGGCCGGCAAGGGCCGCGAATAACCTGCAGCGGCTGCGACACTTCCCGCACCTGCGGCAACGGCCGACGACGCCGCACCTGCCACGTTCGCGACGGTTGCGACATTCGCCGCAGCGCCCACCGTGCGATACTGCCGGTCGATCCATTGACGCGCCCACTCCAGCGCATACTCCTGCGCGCCATCGGGGTCGGCAAAGCGCGGGCCGACCAGACCGGAGCGCTCGACGCGGCGGCCGTCCAGCTCGATCTCCGCCCACGCGCGATACATGGCGCTCGGCACGCGTTCAGCCGCGACGTAGATCACGTAGCCGCGCCGGTCGACGACCTGCATGCCGCGCGCCGCAAGGCTCATCGGCAACGGACGTTGCGGAGTGTCCAGCGGATGGTCGCAGCGGCGCGGTACGGCGCCCAGTTCCGCTGCCCGGCTTACGGCCGGCTCGGTGCGCACGCCGACATCCGGCGGCACCGTGCCGGACAGCTGGCGCGTCATGTCGGCGAGCGGGTCGAGCGAGGGCCAGCCGCGCGTCGCATTGGCAGGCGTCTGCCACGACTCGGGGCTTTTCCACGACACGCCGCGCAGACTGTCGTCGCGCACGCTCACGGTTTCCAGTTGCGGCACGGGGTTCGCTGCAGCAGCCGGCGGCGATGCTTGCGGGACATACACGAAAGTGCGCCCGGTCTGCGACAGCAGCCGGACCATTTCGGCGAGCGTGCCGTTTACCTGCCATTCCTCAAAACGGCGACGGCAGGTCGGACCCGACGGATAGCGGCCTGGCAGTTTCGACCAGGGCTCACCGGTTGTCAGAATCCAGAGGACTGCATTTGCCACGATGCGTGGTTCGGCGCGCGGCCGGCCGCGTCGGTTGAGACGGACCGCCGGCTCATCGGAAACGAGCGCTGCGAGCTGCGCCCATTCGTCATTGCTTAGCTCATCGAAAAACATGCGGTTCTCCACGCAGCCTGGCCAGGCCGCGGCTTTGGACATCTCACGAATTCAGCGTTCACGATCCGTGTAGTGTCCTCGGTTGCACAAATATGTATTTACGTCCCGGCCGATTCGCGAATTTCGCACTGCGTTAGTGCGATTGTTCCCCACCGCGAAGCACAAAACGTGGTCTCACTCGTGCATAGGAGAAATTGTGCAGGAAGCATACCATCACCAGGGTTTCCGTGAATATCCCAAACACAAGTGTTACGGATGGAAACAAACTTGTGCTTTTTGCCGCGTTGATTTTCCAATAGCCGGGGCAGAAATGCCGTCAGTGGCAACAGCACAACCGTCTATCGCGCGGCACATCCACGATGAAAGAACTGCTTTATTTCAGCCAAATGAATACGGAAAAGTTTTACTGTTTTTTTATGGCCTGATAGACGTGTGTATCGGTACCGCAACACGTTGAGGGCGCAACGAGCCGGCTGGCGATCCGCTCCCGTGCCTCTGCGCGGGAGCACGTTTGGGACCGCCGCGCAGCGTAGATCAGGTGACCGGATTCGATGCGTGCTCACCCACCACCGTCATCCATCCACGCACGCGCCAGCGCGTAACGAGCCCTTCCCGCACGTACGGATCGGCGTTTGCAAAGGCTTCGGCAGCAGCCGGCGAATCGCCTTCGAATAGCAGGATGGCGTTGTCAGCCGGCTCGACGAGCGCTCCGCCAAGCTGTAGTTCGCCGCGCGCGACCGCGGCCCGCGCCAGTTTCAGATGCTCGTCGCGCCAACTTGCGCGGCGTTCGAGATAGTCGTCGCAGAGGTCGTAGATCAACAGGTAATGCATGGATATCCCTCCTGAATTAGCGGATAAATATTTCCGGTTTAGCCAATCACGTCAATATTGCGGCTTTAGAATAACGGCGGAATTTTCTTCCGGATTTCAATTGAAACCGATCGAATCGAGCTTATACCAATGCGGGCGCGCTTCTGTTCACCGGGAAACGTGACAAGCAAATTGAAAGGTATTGTTATCGATCGTCATTCATTCTGCATTCCGAACTATCTGCGCATTTTGCTCATGCCAGGCGTGTCTTGAGTGTCATTGACGGGCGATCGCCAGCGGATGGGCGCCCAGGGAAAACCTGCCCCGCCGCCTGTCAACCAGCCAACATTGCCATCCGTTTTACCTGACAGTTTTGCCATAATAACGACGGCGATGGGCAAACGGATGCCTGTGACGCCCGGTTGTACGACTACCAATAACAGTTTCACTACCGATGGAGTGTCCCATGAAGATCCAGTCCGCGCTCGCAGCCCTCGTCCTCGGCGCCGTGTTGGCGTCGCCCGCTTTCGCTCAAAACAGTCAGCAGTCGAAGATGACCGCCTGCAACCAGCAGGCCGGCGACAAGAAAGGCGACGACCGCAAGGCCTTTATGAAATCGTGCCTGTCGGCGAAACCGGCCGCCGCGCCGATGTCCCAGCAAGACAAGATGAAGGCGTGCAACACACAAGCAGCCGGTAAGAAAGGCGACGATCGCAAGGCCTTCATGTCGACCTGCCTGAGCAACAAGAGCTGAATCCAGGCTCTTCTGGGCGTTGTAGCGGAGGCACGGCGCGGTTAGAACCGCGCCACCTCCGCGACGCCACTGTCCGCAGAGCACGCCTGTCGCGCCGCCATCTCGCCACCATAAAGGCCGCCGCGCCAGTCAGCGCTAGTTGCGCCATCAGCAGCGCCCGGCTTCCCCGCTGCTTTCCCGCCTTTCAAAGTCCGTTCGCCCCGATTGCAGCATTTTCTTCTATGATGGCTGCGGAGACGGCCCACCTATAAAACACCATGCGCCATCGGGCCGCCATCTTGTCGTTGATGCCACAGAGCATTGATCGGAGGCAAGAATGGTATGGAGACAGAAAAACCGCTGGTTCAGGCGGTGGCTGGTCGTCATCGTCTTTTGGGCGGTGCCGGTCGCGATCGTCGCGGTGCGCGAGATCCAGGAGGAAATGGCCTACAACGCCGTCGACCTCGATCGCGCCCTGACCACGTGGAATTTCACCGACGCGCAACGCGCCGCCGGTGCCCCCGCCCGCTGTCATGGCGAGCCGGATGAGGCACGCGCGGCAGGTTGCCCGGCAGACGTGCTGAGCGCCAACGCACCCCGTCAGCAGGAGGCCCGCGACGAATACTCCTTGCGCCGTACTACGCTGTTCGCGTATCTGTGGCACGCGTTCGTCGGCTACTGGATCGTGCCGGCCATCACGCTGTTTCTCCTCGGGGCGCTGATCGGCGGCGTTCGCCGCGCGCTACGCCGCCCTCCACCACCCATCAAAAGCACGCAGAATCATTGAAGGGTGCACGTGCACCCGCTCGCTGGCGTCAGGTATCGCGGCGAGTCCGTACGATCGCGCAACACCGTCGGCATTGCGGCGTGCGCGCAACACACCCTTTAACCTTTCATATTTATTTCAACCGCCCTGTGTCGCGCTGAAAATCGGTAAAAAGCGACCTGCCGGGTGCACGAAAGACACCGCTCCGCCGGTGCTGGCGAGCCGCCATCTCAGGCACAAATTCTGCGTCCTTCCGTGCGTACGAAGCCCTTCGAAGGCGGTCCAGTGATCGGTCATAGTTACCCCAATGACTTTTCATATTTGCCGCAAACGCCCGTCCCACAAGGGTTTTCGTCGCAAGCGGGAACGCACCCTTTACTCGTGCGTGTGATATAACTAACCTGGCAGCCCGGTAAAAAAGCGTGGTTGCACCCAGGAACCGTGACGGAGAAAAACGATGCAAAGACGAAACTTCATGCTGAAGACTACCGCTGCGCTAGCTTTCGGAAGCCTTGCACTCGCTGGATGCACCACGTCGTCAGGCACCCCCGACAACGCGGCGACCAACATGTCGAAGCGGCAGTCGATTGACTCCAGCGTCGATGGGACGATGTCGCGCCTCTTCCAGACGGTGCCCGGCTCGCGTGAGCTCGTGTCGAAGGCGCGTGGCGTACTGGTATTCCCGTCGGTGCTGCAAGCCGGCTTTATCGTCGGCGGCCAGTATGGCGAAGGCTCGCTGAAGGTCGGCGGCGGCACGGTCGGCTACTACAGCACGGTCTCGGGCTCGTTCGGCCTGCAGGCCGGCGCGCAGTCGAAGGCCATCATCTTCCTGTTCATGACGCAGGACGCACTCGACAAATTCCGCAATACCGACGGCTGGTCGGCAGGCGGCGATGCCTCAGTCGCTCTCGTCAAGATGGGCGCGAACGGCGCGATCGACACCACTACGGCCACCGCACCGGTCGAAGTGTTCATCCTCACCAATGCTGGTCTGATGGGCGACGTCTCGATCAACGGCACGAAGGTGTCGCGCCTGCATATCTAGGCGGGCAGGATCCGGGGTCGCGCATCTTGATGCGATCCCAGACAAAAACGGCGATGCTGCAGGCATCGCCGTTTTTATTTGTTAGACGCGCGCCGGGATCAACGCGGCGTGGTGGTCGTGTCGATCACCTTGAAGCGTGAACGCTTTTGCGCGCGAATCACCGACTGATACGCCTGGACGTACTCCTGCGCCATCCGGTGCGACGTGAAGCGCGCTTCGAAGTGCTCGCGCACGCCGGCACGCGGCACCTTGTGCAGACGGTTCACGGCAGCCACTGCGCCAATCTCGTCCTCGACGATAAAGCCTGTCACGCCGTCGTCCAGTACTTCCGGCACGGCCCCGCGATTGAAGCCGATGACCGGTGTGCCGCAGGCCATCGCCTCGATCATCACGAGACCGAACGGCTCGGGCCAGTCGATCGGGAACAGCAGCGCATGCGCGCCCGACAGAAATTCGGCCTTCTGGTTATCGGCGATCTCGCCGATAAATTCCACATACGGCAGATCCAGCAGCGGCTTGATATCGCGCTCGAAGTATTCGAGGTCAGCACTGTCGACCTTGGCTGCGATCCGGATCGGCAGGCCGCAGCGGCCCGCAATGCGGATCGCCGTGTCGACGCGCTTTTCCGGCGAGATCCGGCCGAGGAAGGCCAGATACTTCTGCTCCACCGGTTGCGGCGTGTAGAGGTTCTCGGGCAGTCCGTGATACACCGTGGTCAGCCATTTGGCCTGCGGCAAGGGGTGACGCTGCGAATTCGATATCGAGATCACCGGTGCGGTGTTGAACGTGTCGAACACGGGCTGCTGCTCGGGCAAATCGAGGCGGCCGTGCAGCGTCGTAACGAACGGTGTGTCCTGGCGTTTGAACACCGAGAACGAGTAATAGTCCATGTGAAAATGGAGCACGTCGAACTGGTCCGCCTGGCGGCGCACCAGTTCCATCAGCAGCATATGTGGCGCGATGCGGTCCCGGATGCCGGGGTCGAGCCGCAGGGCGCGCGGCCACACAGCCTCGAGTTTTGCGGAGGTCACCGAGTCGCCGCTGGCAAACAGCGTCACGTCGTGGCCGAGGTCTACCAGCGCCTCGGTGATGTACGACACGACGCGCTCGGTCCCGCCATATAGCTTGGGCGGCACCGATTCGGTCAAGGGGGCGATCTGAGCAATTCTCATCGTGTCTCTCCGTGAAACTGACGGCCTGGCCACGCTGAGCCCGGACATCCAGCGCAGCAGCCTGCAACGGCCATGTCAGCGGCGCACGAGTATGCCAGCGCCTATGTCTCCAATCAATGTAATGACCGGCGTTGCGTTTGCTCGCGCCAGTTTGTGTACTTATTGCACCCGCTTATTTCGCCGGCTTATTTCACCGGTTACTGCCGATTATTGCCGATCGCGTACAAAAAAGCCCACAAACCTTTCAATTCCTATGCGCTGTTACAGTCAGGAAACACATCCCGGCTTATCGGGAGGGCCACTTCCACGGCGGCATATCGAGCGCATCCGCTCCGGCAATCCGGGTAGCGCCGAGCTGCTTTTCGAGCACGATCGACTGGCTGCCCTCTTCCCGTTCGAGCGCGGCAATGAGGCGCGCCGCGTGCGACACCACCAGCACCTGCGAATGGCGCGAGGCCCGGGCAATCAGCCGTGCCAATGCCGGCAGCAGATCCGGATGCAGACTCGTCTCCGGTTCGTTCAGCACCAGCAAGGCGGGTGGGCGCGGCGTCAGCAACGCGGCCACCAGCAGCAGATAGCGCAGGGTGCCGTCGGACAACTCGGCGCCCTTGAGCGGACGCAATAGCCCGTGCTGATGCATCGTCACTTCGAAGCGGCCGTCGAGGTTGATCACCGCGATGCTGGCGCCGGGAAACGCGTCGTCGATAGCGTCGTCGAGCGCGGCGGCGTCGCCGATTTCGCGAATAGTCTGCAGCGCTGCGGCGAGATCCGCGCCGTCGTCGCCCAGCACCGGCGTGTGCGTGCCGATCTGCGGCAGGCGCACGGGCGATTCGCTATCGGTGCGGAAATGGTCGTAGAAGCGCCATGAGCGGATCTGCTCGCGCACCGCGATCATCTCCGGCGCGGTGCGCGGGTCGGAGAACTCCGTCATCATGCTGTCGAAGCTCGCCACCGGCTGCGGGATGGTCTGCCACTCGCCGCTGTCGTCACGGGTGCGCAGCGTCGGGCCGTGGCGGTCCACCAGCATCGCCGAGGGCCGCAGCAGCGGACCGCTCCAGATGCATTCGCGCTTGATGACCGGGTCGAGCGAGAACGCCGTCGTCGTCGGCTTGATGGTCGGCAAGCCGAGGTCGATGGCGTAACCGAACTGGTCGCCGGCAAAGCCGAGCCGCAGATTGACCGGATCGTCGCGCCGCACGCCCTGCACCGGCAGATCGCCGCTCAGCATGGCGCGCGAGAAGCGTTCGGGGCCGGCCCAGAGCGTCGATGGCAAGCCGCCTTCGCGCGCCAGCGACGCAATCACACCGCCGCGCGCCGTCATCGCCAGTAGCCGCAACGCGCGATACACGCTCGATTTGCCGCTGCCGTTGGGCCCGGTAACGATATTCAACGGACCGAGCGGCGCGATCACTTCCCGCAGCGAACGATAGTTGGCAATCGCCAGCGTGGTCAGCATGAAGCCTCCGGCCACACGGCGTTCATCGATGCATCGCTCGCGCCACCCCGCGCGCCACCCATCAGGACGACCGCCCCGCGGCACCCGCCCCATGCAGCGGGACGCTGCGCAAGTCGTGCAGGAACGAATCGCGCCACACACCGAGATCGTTCTTGCGCAGCGCTTCCATATTGATCTCGTGACGCCGTTGGCGTGCCTCGAGCGGCATGGACAGCGCACGCTGCAGCGCTTCGCACATCCCCACTGCGTCATGTGGATTCACCAGCAGCGCCCCGCTCAGTTCAGCCGCCGCGCCCGCGAAGACCGACAGCACCAGCACGCCTGGATCGTCGGGGTTCTGCGCCGCCACGTACTCCTTGGCGACCAGGTTCATGCCGTCGTGCAACGGCGTGACGAAGCCGATTTGCGACTCGCGAAACAGCGACATCAGCTTCCAGCGGTCATAACGCTGGTTCAGATAGCGGATCGGCGTGTAGTCGAGGCCCGAATAGCGGCCGTTGATGCGCCCTGCTTCGTATTCGAGGTCCTGGCGGATCTGCTGATAAGTGGCGACGTCGGAGCGGGTGGGCGGCGCGATCTGCACCAGCGTGACATTGCCGCGCCACTCCGGCGAGCGTTCCAGCAGATGCTCGAAGGCGCGGAACCGCTCGACGAGGCCTTTCGAATAATCGAGCCGGTCGACGCTCATGATCAGCTTGCGTCCTTCGAGGCTCTGCTTGAGATCGAGCACATGCTGACGGCTCTCGTAGCGCTGCGCCTGCTCGGCGATCTCGTCGGGGAACACGCCGATCCGGTAGACACCCGTGCGCAGGCGGCGTCCAAAGGCTTCCGCGTGACCGTCGGCCGTCACGCTGCCGCGCGCGTGGCGCACGAGGTAGTCGTGAAAGGCGAGCTCGTCGGTGGCAGTCTGGAAACCGAGCAGGTCGTAGCAGCACAGCGACTTCGCCAGCTCTTCATGCGGCGGGATGTTGAGCAGGATCTGCGGCGCGGGAAACGGGATATGCAGGAAGAAGCCGATGCGGTTCGTGATGCCTTCGGAGCGCAGCGCTTCGGCGAACGGGATCAGATGGTAGTCGTGGACCCAGATGATGTCATCGGGCTCGAGCAGCTTGATGAGACGGTGGGCGAGCCACGCGTTGACGCGCCGGTAGCCGGCATATTCTTCGCGCTCGTAGCGCGCCAGATCGTTGCGATAGTGGAAGACCGGCCACAGCGTCGCGTTCGAAAAACCGCGGTAATACTGATCGTAGTCCTTGCGCGTGAGCCCGACGGTAGCGAAGGTCACGGCACCTTCCTGCTCGAGCGTCGGACCTGCGTTAGCGACCGTTTCGCTGACGACGTCGCCGCTCCAGCCGAACCACACGCCCCCCGCGTCCTTCAACGCACCGAATACGCCGACCGCTAGCCCCCCGGCCGATCCTTTGGTTTCCGTCGGGGTTGCCACACGATTCGATACGACGATCAGCCTGCCCATGTCTATTGTCCTCCTGGTTCCGAGGGCCTCGCGCGCTGGCGCGGCGCCCTGGTTCGCGGCTAAGAAATGACAGTTCGACCGGTCGCGAGGACGATCAGTTGCAAGCCCGGTGGGAGCCGGGCCCCATGCAGTGGCCGCAGACAGGGTTCAGGCACACCTCGGACTGGCTTCACGCAGCCGGTTCCGAAGTGGATTCAGCCGGCGCGTTACTCGCCGCTTCGGCAGGGAAATGCCTTGCCGAGCCCCAGCGAAATCGCGGTGCTGGCGTTATAACCCACCGCGTTTGGATTCTCTGCAATGTACTTGCGCACCGCATCGGTCAGCTGTTGCGAGCGCGCGTCCGGCGGCAGGCAGAAATACTGGCCGACCCTTGGACCGGTGGTGCCGCCGATCGCGTCGATCGTGTTGAAGACGCCGTCGGCCGCGCCTTCGATATACGCAGCGCACGCGCTACGCGATGCCACATCCGTTTTCTCGCACAGCTTGTTGAGGTCGCCTCCCGTGAATGCGGCTGCCGTTAGCGGTACGGCAAGCGCACTGGCGCAAATCAAAGCCCGCAGCATGGTGATCCTTCCAGGGTGATTATCGAGCGGTCTGATGCCGCATAGAAACGGCGCGCCCCAAAGCGCGCCGTAGCCGTTATTCTGCACTGTTTTTCTGCATGCGAGGCATGCCGGCACGTTACTTCTGCTGCGTTTGCTGCATTCTCGCTGTCAGGCCCTCGACGACATCCGGTTCCTTGTACTGCTTGGCAAAGTCGAGCGCGTTCATGCCAATCTGGTTTTTTACATTCAGGTCGGCGCCGTTGTCGAGCAGCAGCTTCACCGTCGACACATGGCCGCCGCGCGCAGCCATCATCAGCGGCGTGGTGCCGTTCGGCGAGCCGGCATCGACGTAAGCGGAGTGGTCGAGCAGCAGCTTGACGATGTCGTCGTGACCGTTGGCGGCCGCGTAGTGCAACGGCGCCCAGCCCTTCTTGTTGACCTCGGCGTCCTTCGCGATCAGCGTTTGCACGATGTTGATGTCGCCATTAAGCGAGGCCATCATCATGGCGTTTTCGCCGGCCTTATCCGTGATCTCGATGTTGGTCTTCGGGTTGGCGATCAGTGCCGCGACAACCTTGTCGGACTTCTCGCGGGCAGCCAATACCAGCAGCGGGATACCCTGGTCATCGGTCAGATTCGGGTCCATGCCGTGCGAAAGCTGCTTGTTGACCTCGCTGACATCGTCGAATTTGACGGCCTTGATCATCGTATCGGCCGGGGCGGCGTGAGCCGGCAAAGCGGCGAGCGCCGCGCAGGCGAAGCCGCCGGCCAGCGCGACGCGCGACACGCGGGCAGCGCCTCGGCGCAGCGACGCGAGCATGCCGGTGCAGTTGGCGTTTACAACGGAGGACGAAGCGTTCTGGGCGTTGGCCTGGATCAGATATTTATTCATATATAGCTTTAGGAATCGTCCCTATCTTGTTGATAATATTCAATTTCCAGATTCACGCGGCGGCTGCTGCGGGAATCCTGAAGAGCCGGAAGAAGTTTTCGGTCGTTGCGGCGGCCAGCGCCGCATCCGGCATCTCGCGTTGTTGCGCGATGAAGCGTCCGACATAACTTACGTACGCAGGTTCATTCGGCTTGCCGCGATAAGGCACCGGAGCGAGGTACGGCGAGTCGGTTTCAATCAGCAAACGCTCGAGCGGCACGCGGCGAGCGACGTCCTGCACCTCCGTCGCGCTCTTGAACGTGACGATGCCCGACAGCGAGATGTAAAAATTCTGCGCCAGCGCCTGTTCGGCGACAGCCCACGGTTCCGTGAAGCAGTGCATCACGCCGCCCGGCTCGCCCGCGCGTTCTTCGGCCATGATCCGCAGCGTGTCTTCCGACGACGAGCGTGTGTGGATGATCAGCGGCTTGCCGGTGGCATGCGCGGCGCGGATATGAGTGCGAAAGCGCTCGCGCTGCCATTCCATGTCGGCGATCGTGCGGCCTTCGAGGCGGTAGTAGTCGAGGCCCGTCTCGCCGATCGCCACCACCTTGGGATGTCTGGCGAGTTCGACCAGCTCGGCCACGCTCGGCTCCTGGGCATCCTCATGATCGGGGTGTACGCCGACCGAGGCGAAGACGTTCTCGTACGCCTCGGCAACCGCCAGCACGGACGGCAGGCTTTCGAGGTCAACGGACACGCACAGCGCATGCGTGACCGAGTGGCTACGCATGTTCTCGATGACCTGCGGGAGGCGGTCGCCGAGTCCTTCGAAGTTGATGTGGCAGTGCGAATCGACAAACATGGTGGTGTCCTGCGGTGAATCGAATGGGTGTAGGGCCAGCCAGCGTGCATCAGGCAGCGGAATCGATCCGCCGGCCGAGAATCAACAGGTCGCGCTCGATGCCGTCCAGCACCGCGACGCGCGGCAGCGCACCCCACTCGCCAAAGCCAAAGCCGCGGAACAGGCGCAGGCTCGCTTCATTGTGGCCGAAAATGAAGCCCAGCACGGTATGGATGCCGAGCCCCGGCGCGGCCGACAGTGCCTCGGCCAGCAACTGCTTGCCGAGTCCTTTGCCGCGTGCTGCTTCGTCCAGATAGATGCTGACCTCGGCCGTCCGCAGATAGGCCGGGCGGCCGTAAAAATCCGAAAAGCTCAGCCACGCGATGATCCGGTCGCCGTCTTCCACCACCCACAGCGGCCGCTTTTCCGGACCATGGGCGTGAAACCAGGCGAGCCGGCTCTCGACGCTCACCGGCTCCAGATCCGCGGTGACCAGGCGCGACGGCACGGTCGAGTTGTAGATGGCGACGATGGCGGGCAGATCGTCGAGTGTGGCGTCGCGGTACGAAAGGCTCATGATGGCGGGTGTGTCGGGTGGTGGTTCTGAAAAAAGTCAGGTATGGACAGGTGCAATCGGGGCTTAGCCGGGCCGCGAATCGCGTGTCATTGCGCTACGCCGCGGCCAGGGCCGCGTACGGCCCGCCTCGCCGCTCGCCCGCCGACGTGTCAGCGAGCCAGCGACCAGCGATCAGCGGAGGCGGCCAGCCGCCTCAGGCGAACAGATCGCGGTAGCCAATAAACAGTTCCTCGAAGACCAGCCGCGCGTTCAGCGGATGGTTTTCCACCGCGCGCTGACGCGTCACGGTCTTGATGAAGCGGGCGAACGCCGTGGCATCCGTCTGCGCGGCGCAGCGGTCCAATGCCGCCGCAGCCTGCGGGAAGTAACGCGGTGCCCCAGCGGTCCGCTGAGCCAGCAGGTCGTACAGCCAACGCTGCAGCCAGCCGAGCACGAGCGGCACCGGCAGCTTTTGCAGCGCCTCGGCGCACGCGAACGCATCGCACTGCGGGCCGGCAGCGAGCTGTTTGAGGGTCCAGTCGCGCAAGGTCCGGTTCTCGTCGCTCGCCAGCGCCAGCGCGGTGAGCGGCGCGCCGCCCGCCTCGGCGAGCAGCGCCGGCGCGTCGGCCACGCCCTGCGCGGCGAGCCACGGCGTCGCGATCTCCGGCGCGGGCGCTGTCATCGGCCACTGGCGGCAGCGGCTGATGATGGTCGGCAGCAGTCGGTCGATGCGCGCCGACACCATCAGAAACACCACGCCCGCCGGCGGCTCTTCGAGCGTTTTCAGGAGCGCGTTGGCGGCGGCCACGTTGAGCGCCTCGGCGGGCGCCAGCACGACGACGCGCGCCCCGCCGCGATGCGAACCCACGCCAGTGAAATCGAGCAGTGCGCGCACCTGCTCGATCTTGATTTCCTTGCTCGGCGCGCGGGTCTTTTTGGTGTCGTCGGCGTCGGCCTTGTCAGCTTTTTCATCAGCGGCCGCGCTGGCGAGACCGGCTTCGGCGGCTAACGCTTCGGGCACGACGATCCGGTAGTCCGGATGGTTGCCCTGCACGAACCAGTTGCACGCGGCGCACGTCCCGCACGGCTCGCCGTTCGGAAGCTGGGCCTCGCACAACAGCCCTTGCGCCAGATGCTGCGCAAAGCGCAGCTTGCCGATCCCGGCTTGCCCATGGAGCAGCAACGCATGTGGCCAATGCCCACGTAGCTGTTGCAGACGGTTCCAGTCATCGGCTTGCCACGGATAAATCATTGTTTCTCTTTAAATTCAATCGGTTGTCGTTGTTTTGTCAGGTAAAACACGAACTTTCGGGCCGTTATAACGTTGATTAATATTTATTGAAAATCAAAGCGTTGTAATCAGTTCTTCAAGTCGTTTCTGAATCTGCGGAATGCTCTGCGTGGAGTCAATGATAGCGAACCGGTACGGCGCTTCTTCGGCCCGGCGCAGATATTCGGCGCGCGTACGGGTGAAAAACGCATCCGATTCGCTTTCGAAGCGATCCGGCTCGCGCGCCGAGCTGCGGCGCTCGCTGGCAGTGTCCGGCGACACGTCGAACAACAGCGTCAGGTCCGGCTGAAAGCCGCCCTGCACCCAGCGCTCCAAGGCTTCGAGCTTGTCGCGCGGCAGGCCGCGGCCACCGCCCTGATAGGCGAACGTGGCGTCGCTGAAGCGGTCGGACAGCACCCAGTCGCCGCGCGCGAGCGCCGGCTCGATGACCTGCGCCAGATGTTCGCGGCGCGCGGCGAACATCAGCAGCGCCTCGGTTTCGAGGTCCATCGTCTGGTGCAGCAGAATCTCGCGCAGCGACTCGCCGAGCGCCGTGCCGCCAGGTTCGCGGGTCATGACGACGGTCCGGCCGCTCGCCGCAATGTGCGCTTCGAGGCGCTCGCGAAACCACGCGAGATGGGTGGTCTTGCCCGCCCCGTCAATGCCTTCGAATGTGATGAATTTGCCCCGCGCCATCATTGCCCTCGAATATATTTGTCGACGGCCTTGTTGTGATCGCCGAGTGTGTCAGAAAAAATGCTGCTGCCGTCGCCGCGCGACACGAAGTACAGCGCCGTGCTCTGCGCCGGGTTCAGCGCCGCCTGCAGCGACGCGACGCCCGGCAGCGAAATGGGCGTTGGCGGTAGGCCCATGCGCGTGTACGTGTTGTAGGGCGTGTCGGCCAGCAGGTCGTGCTTGTGCAGATGGCCCGTGTAGCCGTCACCCATCCCGTAGATCACCGTCGGATCGGTCTGCAGCGGCATGCCCACACGCAGCCGGTTCGCGAACACCGCCGCGACCATGGGCCGGTCGGAGGGCTTGCCGGTTTCCTTCTCGATGATGGATGCCATCGTCAGTGCATCATACGGCGTCTTGTACGGCAGCCCTGGTGAACGTGCCATCCAGGCTTCGTCGAGGCGCTCGCGCATCAGATGATAGGCGCGCCGGTACACGTCGAGGTCGCTGGTGTTCTTGTCGAACAGGTAGGTGTCGGGGAAAAACAACCCTTCGCCATTGCCGATTGCGGCTTCCGGTGCGCCGATCGCGCTCAGCAGATCGGCATCGCTCATGCCGGCGGTGTCGTGCTTGAGGGCCGGATTGGTGTCCAGTTCGGCACGCATGCGCTTGAAGGTCCAGCCTTCGATGATCGTCGCGACGTATTCGTTGACGTCGCCGCGGGCAAGCTTCTGCAGCACTTCGTAGGGCGTCACACCGCTCTTGAACTCGTAGTTGCCCGATTTGAGCTGGGTCTGCAGCCCGAGCACGCGCGTCATGACGACGAACAGTTCCGGCTCGACCGGCACGCCGCCGCGGTTCAGCTGCAGCGTGACGCTGCGCAGACTGCTATGCGGTTTGACGGTGACGTCGAGTTGCGGTGGTGTCAGGTTGATCGGGCTGTTGGCCCAGTGATATACGCCAGCAACACCGGCGGCAGCCAGCGCAACGACAATCGTGCCGGCATCGAGACATTTCTTCAGGAGGGACATGCGGAACATGGCTTGGTTGAAGTCCATATAATACTTGCTTGCCTTAGCCAAAGTCAGAATTGACTGTTCCCCGAATCCATGAATGCACCGCTCGCTTCTGCCCCCGGCACCGCCGCTGCCGCACCGGCCGCACTGCCTCCGCTGCCGCGCCCCTCGCGTGAGGAATTCGACGCTGTCGGCGCGCACGGCGCTTATATGCTGCTCACGCAGTTCGGCGTGATCGATGCGACCGGCGACGACGCGGCCAGCTTCCTCCACGGTCAGCTGACCAACGATACCCAGCATCTGGACGCGGCCAATGCACGTCTGGCGGGCTACTGTTCGGCCAAGGGGCGTCTGCTGGCGTCGTTTCTGAACTGGCGTAGCGGCGAGACGATCCGCCTGCTGGTGTCGAAGGACATTCAGGCCGCCGTGCAGAAGCGTCTGTCGATGTTCGTGCTGCGCGCTAAAGCGAAGCTTTCGGATGCGAGCGGCGAGCTGGCTGTAGTGGGCCTCGCGGGCGACGTGCGCAAGGTGTTGTCGGGCGTATTCGATGCGCTGCCCGATGGCGTGCATGTGAAGGTGGACGGGCCCGCCGGCTCGCTGATCCGCGTGCCGGATGCGCTCGGGAAGCTGCGTTACCTGTGGGTCGGGCCGAAAGCCGAGGTTGAAGCACGTTTGCCGCTCTTCGACGGCAAGCTCACGCGTGCGTCGGCGGCGGTATGGGACTGGCTCGATATTCGCGCCGGCGAGCCGCGGATCACCCAGCCGGTGGTCGAGCAGTTCGTGCCGCAAATGGTCAATTTCGATGTGCTCGGCGGCGTGAATTTCCGCAAGGGTTGCTATCCGGGGCAGGAAGTCGTGGCGCGCAGCCAGTATCGAGGGACGATCAAACGGCGCACGTCGCTGGCCAATGTGGCGGGTGAACTGGCGACGGTTGCGCCGGCTATGGAGCTGTTCCACTCGGCGGATCCGGGCCAGCCTTGCGGCATGGTGGTGAATGCCGCTTCGGCGCCGGATGGCGGTGTGGACGTGCTGGTCGAGGTCAAGCTCGCCGCGCTCGAGTCGGGGTCGGTTCACCTTGGCGCGGCTGATGGGCCGGCGCTGACTTTCCTGGCACTGCCGTATACGTTGCCGACTGAGGTTTGATACGGTGTTCAGGTTGGAAACGAAGCCTCCCAACGAAGAACTCCTCGCCCGCCTGCGCGCCTTCCGCGGCACGCTGCCGACCGATTTCAGGTTTGACCGCAACGATGCGAATGCCCGTGGCGCGGGAGACTGCCCCCGATGTGCCTGATCGTCTTCGACTGGCGGCCCGATGCGGCCGAGGGTCCGCTTTTCACACTCGCCGCCAATCGCGACGAATTCTTGCGCCGCACCGCCGATCCGATGCACTGGTGGACCGAAGCGCCGAGCCTTCTGGCCGGGCGCGACCTGGTGGGCGGCGGCACATGGCTTGGCATGACGCGCGACGGCCGTTTTGCAGCGCTGACGAATTACCGCGCGCCCCATGAAATGCGCGCCGATGCGCCCACACGCGGCACGCTGGTCAGCCACTGGCTGCTGGGCGAGCCATCCGCCGAACTCACACCGCTCGATTACCTGCAGCGGGTTGCGCAGGACGGTGAGATCTACAACGGCTTTAACCTGCTGGTCGGCGACTGGTCGCGGCGCGAACTTGGCTGGTACTGCAACCGCTCGGCCATGCCGCCGGCGTTGCTCGAAGCCGGCACGCACGGCATCTCGAATGCCGTGCTCGATACACCGTGGCCCAAGCTTGTGCGAAAGCGCGCCGAGCTGGGCGCGCTGGTCGCGGCGGACCCGCTCGTGCCGCTCGAAGGGCTAATCGAACTGATGCGCGATACCCGCCTCGCCCGCGACGACCAGTTGCCCTCCACCGGCATCCCGCTCGAACGGGAGCGGGTGCTGTCGGCGGCGTTTATCGAATCGCCGGATTACGGCACGCGCGGTACGACGGCCTTGCGGGTCGTGGCGAACGGCATCCACGGTACGCATGACACGCATGGCAAACATCTGAGTGCGGCGGTCGTCGAACGCAGCGACGACAACGGCTCGCACCGCGTGGTGCGCCCAGGTGACTTCGAGCGTAGCTTCGCGTTCAATATCGAACGCTGAGGCACGCCACCGCCGGGAAGACTTCGCTTGACGCGCTTAGTCCAGCTCCATACCAAACGCCGAACGCAAGGCAGCGACCGCATCGGCATGAGCCCGCGCGACGTCCGGCACAAAACCGCCCATCTTGAAGAACTCGTGGATCATGCCTGCATAGCGCATGAGCGTGACCTCGTTGCCTGCTGCGCGCAGCTTTTCCGCGTAGGCAATGCCTTCGTCGCTGAGCGGATCGTACTCGGCCGTCGCAATCCACGCGGGCGCTACACCGTCGAATCGAGGCGCATCGCGTGTGCCGTCGAGCGGCGCGAAGCGCCAGTCGTCGCGATCGCCCGGGTCGCGCACGTATTGCTCGAAAAACCACTGGATCGTCGCAGCCGACAACAGAAAACCATCCGCGAGCCGCGCATGCGAATCGGTCTGCTGATACCCCGTCGTGCCCGGATAGATCAGCATCTGCAGCACCGGTTTCGGCAATCCGGCGTCCCGCGCCAGCACCGCGCAGACGGTAGCAAGCGTGCCGCCTGCACTATCGCCGCCAAGCGCAATACGCGCCGGGTCGACGCCATAGAGACTCGCGTTGGCATGAAGCCAGCTCAACGCATCGAACGCGTCGTCCACTGCAGTGGGGAATTTATGTTCCGGCGCAAGCCGATAATCGACCGAGAGCACCACGCATTGCGCGTCGCGCGCGAACATCCGGCACAGGGCGTCGTGCGTATCGACGCTGCCTACGGTAAAGCCACCGCCGTGGTAGTAGACGAGCGCCGGTGACGGCTGCGCCCAGCTCGGTTCGGCCGGCTGGTAGAGCCGCGCGCGGATCGTCGCGCCGTCGCGCATCGGCACCTTCAGATCTTCGACGGCGAACATCCGCGCGGACGGGATCTCCAGAATCGGCGCGCTTTTCTCGTAAGAGGCGCGCGCCTGTTGCGCGGTAAGTTCGTGGTACGGCGGGCGCTTCGTCCGCGCAATCAACTCGAGCACCTGCTCGATCTTCGGATTCAGCGGCATCGACTCACTGTCCCTTGACCTCTGGCTTGAGCGATAGCGGGTCAGTCGGATTGCGCAACTGTTCGATGTCCTCATGACGCAGGTGGACAGTCGGCAGGATTGCCGCGTGCGTGATGATGTAGAAGCGCCCTGCGTCGATCGCCTCGAACGTCATCTCGGCGACGTCCTTCGCGCTCAGCTTGCCCGACTGCACTGCCCGCTGCAACTGCTTGCCGGCGGCGAGTTGCGAGCGTGTCGGACCCGTGTCGTTGCGCAGGGTCTCAGGACGGGCGCGCTCCGCATCGGCGATGCCGGTCGGCACGAAGGCCGGGCACAGTAGCGAGCAACTCACCTGGCCGCCCGCGTTCTGCAGATCGTTGTAGAGCGTCTCCGTCAGCGAGACGACTGCGTGCTTGGACGCGTTGTAGACGCCCATCGCCGGTGGCGACAGCAGCCCGGCAACGGACGCCGTATTGACGATATGCGCCGGTTCGTTCTGCCGCAGCATGATCGGCGTGAAGACGCGCACGCCGTGCGCGACGCCCATCACGTTGACGCCGAATACCCACTCCCAGTCGCGCGCGGTGCTTTCCCACACGAAACCGCCGACGCCCACGCCTGCATTGTTGAACAGCAGATGCACCTTGCCGAACGCGTCGAGCGCCGCGAGCGCCAGTGCTTCGACCTGGGTGGCGTCCGAAACATCGGTCGGCACGCCGATCGCGTCGGCACCGGCCGCGCGCAGATCATCCACGGTTCGCGCGAGCGCGGCGCCGTCGACATCGGCTAGCACCAGCTTCATGCCCAGGGCCGCGCCCTTCTCCGCAAAGGCACGCCCGAAACCGCTCGCCGCGCCGGTGATCACGGCCACTTTGCCGTCGAACTGGAACATCAGGTGTCTCCGCTAGTTGCCTGTCAAAATTCAAACGAGGTCCAATGGGGCCTAGCCCGATCAACTCGACTCAGATCAGCTTGACGAGCTGCTTGCCGAAGTTCTTGCCTTTGAGCAGACCGATAAACGCCTCGGGCGCACTCTCGAGGCCCTGCGCGATGCTCTCGCGGTAATGCAGCTTCTTCTGCGCGACGAGCGTGCCGAGTTGCGCGAGCGCTTCGGGCCACACGTCCAGCTGCTCGGTGACGATGAAGCCTTGCACCAGCAGACGCTGCCTGACGATCAGCGCCGGATGCTTGAGCGGCGCCGGCTCGCCATCGTAGCCGGCGATCATCCCGCAAAACGCGATCCGGCCGAACGCATTCATGCAAGCGAGCGTCGCATCGAGCACCGCGCCACCGACGTTCTCGAAGTAGCCGTGGACACCGTCCGGCGTCGCAGCTTTCAGGTCCTGATAAAGATTGCCGGCCTTGTAGTCGACGCAGGCATCGAAGCCGAGCGTCTCGACTACATAGCGGCACTTGTCCGCCCCACCGGCGATGCCGACCGCGCGTGCCCCCGCCAGCTTCGCCAGTTGCCCGACCACGCCGCCGACCGCCCCGCTCGCCGCACTGACCACCACCGTCTGCCCGGACTGGGGCTGGATGATGCGGTTCAGACCGTACCAGGCCGTGACACCGGGCATGCCCACGGCACCCAGGTAAGCAGCGAGCGGGACATGCGTGTCGTCCACCTTGCGCACGCCGGTACCATCGGACGTGCCGAATTCCTGCCAGCCAAGCGTCGCGACCACCTTGTCGCCCACCGCGAACTTCGGATGTCTGGACTCCATGACTTCGCCCACGGTCCCGCCCACCATCACCTCGTTGAGAGGCTGCGGCGCCGCGTACGACTTGGCGTCGTTCATACGGCCGCGCATATACGGGTCGAGCGACAGATAGTGATTGCGCACGCGGAACTGGCCTTCGGCAAGCGGTTCCAGCGGCGTTTCGACGAGCCTGAAATTGTCGGGCGTAGCCGCGCCTTGTGGACGCGACGCGAGCACGAATTGACGGTTGATCTGGGGCATGTCGATCGTCTCCTTGATTGTCTGGATGTAGCGTGAATCTGCGGGTACGCAAAGCGGAACGTGCATAGCGGAACGTGCAAAGCGGCACGTCCCGCCATGCGTTCAACCGTCGCTAGGACCGGGTTTGGCAGACGGGTCGCTGCGCAGACGCTGATGCGTTACTTCGCGGCCCACGGCAAGGCGGCGCATGTACTTGAAAGTACCGAGCGCTTTCGCGACGAAATGGCCTTCGCTGTCGCGGATTTCGCCTTCGCAATAGGCCATTGTGGTCGAACGATGCAGCACGCGTGCGGTGGCGCGCAATTCGCCGCGCCCCGGCTGCATGAAGTTGACTTTCATCTCCACCGTGACGACGCCCACGCCGTCGCCCGCGAGACTGCGGGCGGCCATTGCCAGCGCGACATCGGCAAGCGTCATCGTCACGCCGCCGTGCGCGACGGCCCAGGTGTTCATGTGATCGGGCGCGAGCGGCAGGACGACTTCGCTCACGCCGTCCGCCGCGCTGACGAGTTGCACGCCGAGATGGTCGACAAAGGGGCTTTCGAGCACCGGCAGCGCGTTGGGGGCAACGGTTGCAGCGGGTGCGGATGCATCGCGACCCTCGCCCGGATCGCCGGCCCCCGCTTTCTGCGAATCAGTCATTGCCGCGGCTCAGACTTCGTAGTCGACACATTCGCGCGATTCGCGCACTGCGCCGACGAAGCTCTTGAGCGCTTCGTGAGTCGGGTGAACCTGGTAGGCGTCGAGCGATGCCTTGTCGGCGAAGTCGGAGACCAGCACGACGTCGTAGGTGGAGTCGAGGCCTGCTCCGGCCAGACCCACTTCCAGATGCAGGATGCCAGGCACGATGTTGCGGCAACCTTCCAGCTTTTCCTTCAGCTTGACGGCATTCTCCGCGCGCGAAGCGCCCTCCGCCGATTCCTTCAACTTCCACATCACAATATGTCGAATCATGGTTTCCGTAGCGTTCCACGCTATTCCAGTAAATGGGTCGGGTCATTATACGCATTGGCTTTTCAAATGTTTCTTCGCCCTCGCATGCCCTAGCCCGCAGAAAGCAGACGGGCAACCTGATCCGATCTGGTCTGCACTGCGATATCTTGCGCCGTCATTCCGCGATTGTCCTTTAACGTCCGATCCGCACCGCGAGCAATCAGCAGCCGGGCGGTGTCCGCGCGATCGTATCCCGCGGCCCACATCAGCGCGGTGAGGTCATTCCTGTAAGTGCGATTCACGTCGACCCCGGCATCGAGCAACCGGCTCACCACCTTAGTTTGTCCCTGGCCGGCCGCGTACTCCATGGCGGTCTTGCCAATGCGATCCGTGGCGGAAAGATCCGCACCGTGCCCGAGCAGCAGCGCAACGATCTCGTCAAAACCGCCGTACGCTGCGGCCATCAATGGTGTAACGCCCGGCGCATCCATGTGCTGGACGTTCGCGCCGTGATCGATCAGCATGCGCGCCATCGCCACATCGCCTTTTTTGCACGCAGTGATCAGTGCGGTGTCGCCGATGCGGTTCATGGCATCCACGGCCGCCCCGTTCTGAAGCGCCGCGAGAACCGACGCCTGGTCGCCGTCCTTCGCGGCGGCCAGCAGTTGCCGGTTGGTTTCTCCGACGCCGTCGCCCTGCGCATGCACGGGCAAGTACACGCCGAATGCACCGGCCAGCAACAGAACCACAGTCGCGATATATCGGATGACGGTCTTTTTCATGGTATCCCTCCGCGCCACTGGAGCTACTGGAGATTGTTGATGTAAGCAGCCAGATTGCGAATGTCGTCGTCAGTCAGATTGCGTGTCACACTGGTCATGTTGCCCGCATCGTTGGTCCGCGTGTGCGAGCGGAAATCCTGCAGTTGCTTGACGATGTATTGATACTGCTGCCCCGACACGCGCGGAATCTCGTTCTGCCCTGAGAAGCCGCCCAGATGGCACATCGTGCATAGCACCTCGGCGGATTTCTTCCTTCCTGCTTCAATGCTGGCGCTGTCCGTTTTGAACGGAACCGGCACCAGCTTTTGCGCGGCGAAGTAGTCGGCGAGATCCTGCATGTCCTCTTTCGACAGGTTGGCCGCCATCGGCGACATGCGCGGGTCGCTGCGCCGTCCTTCCTTGAAGTCTTTCAGCTCCAGATAGATATAGCGCGCGTTTTGACCTGCAAGAATCGGATAGTCCGGATTGGTCGAATTGCCCATCGGCCCATGACAGGCCACGCACGCTTGCGCCTTCGCCTGGCCCGCTTCGGCGTCGGCGTGCGCGCCCGACGGCAGCCACACGGCGGCGAACCAGCCGCACAGGAGTGCCGTCCATAAGCGGCGAGCCGGACCCACTGCTGCGCGCAGCGTCCGCATCGTCATGGCAACGCGAAAACGAGAACGGTATTGCCGCGCTTGAAATCGAGCTGTGTGTTGCCGCCCGCCGCGACTGCGACGTACTGCTTACCATGCACCATGTACGACACCGCGGGCGCATTGACGCCGGCGCCGCACTGGAACTCCCAGAGCTTCTTGCCGGTGGTGGAGTCGAATGCACGGAACAAGCCGTTGCCTTCGCCGTTGAATACAAGGCCGCCCGCGGTTGCCAACACGCCGCCAATCAGCGGCTGTTCGGTCTTGTAGTCCCACACCACCTTGCCCGTGTCGACGTTCACAGCAGACAGCTTGCCCCATTGCTGCTCGGTCGGGATCGTCTTGAACGCACCGCCCAGCCATAGCTTGCTGCCACCCGGATAAGCGGCATCCTCGACCTGATACGTCATCGGCTGATTCAGATTCGCCGCATAGACGAGACGCGTATGCGGATCGAACGCCATCGGCGACCACTCGACCCCGCCGTTCGCACCGGGCAGCATCCGCGCGCCCTCGGCGGTCGGCAACGTCCACATGTTCTCCTGAGGAATCATCGCCTGCGAATAGCGGATCAGCCGTCCGGTGGCGCGATCGTGAACGTACACGTGGCCGGTCTTGCCCGCATGCACCACGCCCGGAATCATCTTGCCGTTTTCGTCGCGCACGTCGATCAGCATCGGCGGGCTCACGGCGTCCAGGTCCCACACGTCATGCGGCACATACTGGTAGTGCCATTTGTATTTGCCGGTATCCAGATCGATTGCGACCAGCGAATCCGTATAGAGGTTGTCTCCCGGCCGGATTGCGCCATACAGGTCAGGCGACGGATTGCCGACCACGAAGAACACGGTATGCGTTTGCCGATCGACTGCCGGCGCCATCCATACCCCGCCGCCAAGCGTCTTGTAGAAGTCGCCGCCTTTGTCGCTCAACTGCTTCTTCTCCGCATCGATGTCGCGCTTCTCGTCGCGGCCGGTTGCATCCTTCGTGGCCCACACGCCTTCCTGGCCGGTTTCCGGAATCGTATAGAAGGTCCACAGCAATTGACCGGAGTTGGCATCGAACGCTTTCAGGAACCCGCGAATGCCATACTCGCCGCCGTTCGTGCCAATCAGCACCTTGCCGTCGACGACCACCGGCGCCATCGTTTCCGAGTAGCCCTCATCGGGATCGGCGATCTGCGTTTGCCACAGCACGTTGCCGGTTTTGGTGTCGAGCGCGACGAGTTTCGCATCGAGTGTGCCCATGTAGAGCCGCTCGCCCGCGATGGCTACGCCGCGATTGTTGGGTCCGCAACAAAACGTCGTGACCGAACCCATCTTGTGTCTGTAATGCCAGAATTCCTTGCCCGTTACCGCGTCGACCGCATACACGTGGTTAAACGAAGTGGTAATGAACATGACGCCGTTCGAGACGATCGGCGCCGTTTCCATCGACTCGTTGACAGCTGTCTGGAATATGAAAGCTGGCCTGAGTTTCGACACGTTCGTCTTGTTGATTTGTGCACCACGGTAGTAGCGCGTCTGCGCGTACGAGCCGTTCGAATGCAGCCAGTCGTTCGACGTGGTGGCTGCCCTGTCGAGCTGTTCCTGGCTCACGGGCTCCAGCGTCGACGGCACCGGCGAGGTCGTCGTGGTCGAACTGTTTTGAACCTCGTCCGCCGCGTAAGCGGCAGACGAGCCGAATGCGATGGCGAACAGGACAAGACCAATAACATGGGGAATGCGAATAAATGGCATGAGCGTCTCCTCGGCTTTTTGTTGTTCAAGAATTTCAGCGCTGGAGTGCGGCATTCATCCACGCTACCGTCGGCGTAGAAAAACAGGATGGCACAACCCTCTCAAACAACAAAAGCGTACGATTTAGAACCGTTAATCTGCTTTGTCAGGATGGGTCGGCTGCGCATAGATGGATGGGGGGAAATGCCCTCACGTCCGAAAAGGCCGGCTCGCTTAAGCGTAGGCGATGCGCACGTGATTTTCCAGACTCTCGACAGGTTTCAGGAAATGCGACCGCCTGCATATGACGGGTTCGCGCGTCTGCCGGTTACGCGATGCCAGGCCCAGCCGAAGCCCGGCGCAAATCGCCACGTGAGCAACAGCAAGGCAAGCAGCGCGGGACACCAGCGCAAATCGGTCGGCACCGGCTCGCGGTGAGCAAATCGCGTATCGATCATGGCTTCGCGCAAGGACTCCGCACTCAAGAGGCGGCGATATCCAAAGCCGATCCCTCCGGCCACTGCAGCGAGGTAATGCCCGCGCAATTCGGACAGTTCCTCGTGACTTTCGGCCTGCGTTGCGGAACCTGGCACGGGCGGCACCTGGATCACATCTTCTGCCTGCCAGTAGCCGTCACGGTTACCCTCGGCGTCGGTGTGCGGAATGGGCGCGGCCTGATCGCCGCCCACGCCGATCAGCCAGCCCTTGACCTGAGCGGGGTTGATGTCCCGCTTCAGCGCATCGGACGGCAGGACGGGCGGCGCCTCCTGGCCGTCGGTGATGAACACGACGGCCGCGCCCTGGCCGACGTCCTGCGCCACGCGCGTGGCGGAATAGATACCGCCTTCGGCAATCCGGCTCCAGTTGGTCCAGCGCATGCGCCCATCGATCCCCTCCAGCGACGACAACAGCGCATCAAAGTTGCTGCAAACTTCGACGGGGGGCAGCAACAGCAACGTCCGCTGCCCCGTGAACACACTCCATCCCACCTTCGAGCCGCAAGGCAGTTGGCCCAGCGCGTCTCGCATCGCCGCCCGTGCGAACACGAGGCGGCTCACCGGCACGCCATTCAACGCGACGTCCTCGACATTCATGCTTTGCGTAATATCGAAGGTGACGATGTAGCTGAACGTGTCGCGCGGCAGTATCACGCGGGGCATGGCAACCGCCGCGAGCAGCAACAGAAGCGCCACGGATGTCATCCAGTGGCGCCCGCCATAAAGTCCGCGTGTCAGTGCGCGCAAGCTCACGGCAGATCCTGGCTCTGCGCATCGCGCAGGTGGACGTTGTGCTGCTCCTTGACCTCTGGCGCGTCGGCCGTGGCACGTGCTTCAGGCGCGAGCCACAGCGCCCGTTCGAGGTTGTAACGCGCATCCCAATCGTCCGGGGTCGAACGCAGCAAAGTCCGGTAGCGCGCCTTGGCCTCCTCGACCATGGCGACCGACTGGAGCGTGCCGGAAGGACTGTGGCCCATGCCCTCACGCAGGTACATGTTGCCAAGATCGAACAGCGCCGCGCGCCCGACCTCGTCGAGATGCTGCTCGCGGATCAGATCCTCGAAGAGCGGGCCTGCCGTATCGTAGGCACCCGCCTTCGAGAGCGCAATCGCGCGTGCGAGCCTGACCTCTCGGGCGGCGCCGTCGTTTCGCTCGTAGCGCGGGGCGCCTGCCGTGCCGGTCGTGGCCGTGGTGCCCGCTACCGGGCCTGTTTCACCTGCAGCTGCGGCCATCGCCTGAGTGATGTGCTGTGCGTGCCACAGGCGCACCCCGTCATACGCCGCCAACCCGGCGCAGCACAGCGCGGCGGCCGCGAAGATGAGGTGAATCGATGCGCGCTTCATGCCCAGGTCCGCACCTGAAACAGCCGCAACGCCAGCAATAGCGTGCAGCCTGCAAGCGCCACGGCGAAACAATACGGGCTGAAATCCTGCCGCGGCAAACGCTCGACAAATGAAGTCAGCGCATTTTGTTGCCGGTTGATCTCGGCCATCGCGTCCTTCATCGCCTGTGCATCACCGGCCTGGAAAAGCCGATAAGGAGTCTTTAACGACAGGAAGTAGCGATGCAGTTCGGCCTCGGCTGAAGACTCGCTCGCGGGAAGCGCGGCGTTCAGATCGGGGCTGTAGACGCCACTGCGCAAGTAAATAAAGTAAAGCGCGATCTGGTTGCGCAGGAGTCCATCCTGGATGAGCCGCTGCACCGGCGCGTCGAGTTTCGCGCCACCGTCCGAGACGAGGACGATCGCCCGGCGGCCCGAGAACCTCGCCCCATTGAACTCACCGATCGCCGCCAGCAGCCCACGGTCGAGTTCCGTATCGGGCATACCGCGCCCCACCGCCGTGGCCGCGATTGCCGCGTCGATCGCCCGGTGGTCGTAGGTAAACGGCATGGCCAGCACAGGGCTCGTGCCGAACATCATGAAGGCGAGCCGGTCGTTGGGCCGTTGGGCAATGAAGTTCGTCAACGAAGCACGCGCAACCTTGTTCTTCGACTCGCCTCCCGGCGACTCCACGCCTTTGCTATTCATCGTTTCGTCCATGCTCGCGCTGCGATCCATCAGGATCAGGATCTGCGCCCCGCTGCCCGTACGCAACACCTCGCGATGCGAGCGTCCCGGACCGGCCAGACCCAGCACGATGGCGGCCATCGCCAGCGCCGCACTGCCCCGCCCAATCCAACCGATCCATTGTCCGACCCGATCGTCCGGCAGCCATGCGATCCAGGAGAAGGCGAGCGCGTCGGCGCGCTGGCGCAACAACGGCAGCGCGGCCAGCGGCAGCAGGACGAGCAGCCACGGATAGGTCAAATCGAACGCCATGTTCATCGCTCATGGCGCTGCTCGGCGCGATACAGTGACCGGCATAGCCCCCGGAGTGGATAAGAGGCCGCCGTCGACGCAGGCGTAAAGAATCGTTCGGTCGATTGCTGATAGAACTGTTCGAGTTGTATGCGCAGCGGCTGCAAATACGGCGCTCGCGCGAACAGGCTCGGCAAAGAACCCGCGTGAACGACATGACCGGCCGTCTCATTCAATGCGTGATGCACGCAGAGCCATGCATCCGCCGACGTATCGGCGCCTGGCCCGTCGAGCCGCCGCATTTGCCGCCAGGCGCGTGCGAATGGCAACTGGGCCGACTCGCGCCAGTTGCGCCACAGCCACCAGCCCAGCCACGCGAGCAAAGTCAGCAGCAACAGGCCAAGTGCGACGCTCGCCTGGCGCCGCAGCGGCGCGGTCGGCGCCAAAGGAGCTTGCCGGTCGGGCTGCATCAGTTGCAGATCGCCGGCATCGAAGGCGTCGGCGGACGTCATTGGACCAATGCTAATCGGCCACTCGGCAACCTGCAGCGTCGCACCGGATGCCGTGGTCAACCTCAGCGCGGGCAAGGCGATCCTCGTGAGCGTGGGTGCGACGTTGACGACCTGGTAGTCGATCGCCATCCACCGGCGACCGTCAGCATCGGTTTCGTAGCGGGCAGGCCGGCGCTCGAGCCACGCACCGGTGCGGCCGATAGACGGCGGCGCCACCGGCCCCGCATCGTTAGCGCCGGTTGGCAACAGAATACGTTGCGTGAGGACATCGCCGAGCAGGTAGCCGTATGCGCGCGGCTCCTGAACCGCCGGCTGGAAGAGCTTGCCCGAGGCCGCGTCGACGCTCATCGCCGGCGTCAGCGTCAGCGTCAGCGCGCACGCCAACGGCAATGCGAACGCTCGCGAGATGGTCAACATCGTGGCGACCCATGTCCGGCGATGCAAACGCCCTGCTCTGCCAATCGGACGCCCACGCTGTCTCATGCGATCGCCTCCAGAAAGTAGCGTGACATGGCCTCGGGATCAAAAGCGCTTTCGACGTAAAACGGCTGCATGCCGCGCACGCCGAATAGCTTCGAGAGTTCCGCACGCCGCCGCGCAACCGCTTCACACCAACGCTCGCGCACGCTGTCTCTCAACCATAGCGTGCGCTGCCCTGCCGACTCGGCATCGTTGACCGCGAGCAGCAGACCACCGCTGGGCGGTGCGATCTCAGCGCTGTCCCAGACCACCATCGGGACCACGCAGGCATGCACCAGCAGGTCGAGTACAGTGGGCAATTCCACAAGCGGCCAGTGAAAGTCGGAAACGAGGAAGACCAGCGCCTGCCTTCCAGCCAGCGTCGAAGCGGCGCGCCGCAACCCGGCAAGACTGCCGCTTCCCGTTGCATCGCTCGTCGTCTCGCGCAACTTCGTCGCGAGCAGATTGCCGACGCCCCGGCCATAGCGCGCCGGCATGAAGAGATCGTCGCGCGCGTGTGTATCGAAGGCCAGCATGCCCAACTGATCGCCGACGCGAAATGCGCTGTATCCCAACGCCTCGACAAAGTCCGCGGCTACCTGCAGCTTCGTCTGGCGCGTGCCGAAGTGCATCGACGCAGAGACATCGACGATCACCTGCACCGGCACCGCGGCGCGCTGCAGATGAACCCGCACCAGCCACTCCGAGCGTGCGGCGCGCAGGCTGGCACGCAGATCCAGGCGGCGCGGATCCGGGTAGTCGAACAGACGCCCGTGCATCGCGAATTCCTGGCCGGCGCCGAAGCTTGATCCGGGGTGCGAACCGGGGCGAAATCCGCCGGCGCGCATCGGCAAACGGTAGTGAAATTCCGCGGTCCCGTTCATGGCTCAGGGTACGGCGAGCCTGTTCATGATTTGCGTAGTGAGGGCTTCAGCGAGTTCCTGACGGCGCAGTTCATAAATCGGCGTGAAGAATACGCGATGCCCAAGCGCAGGCATCAGCACCGCGTGAATATCCTCGGGAACCAGATGCGAACGGTTGGCCAGCCACGCCACCACGCGGGCAGCCCGCAACAGAGCGCTCATGCCTCGGGGGCTTACCCCTGCCAGGATGAGCCGGTCCATATCGACGCCGTCGAGCGCAATATCGAACAGCTGCGGCTTTTCCGTTGCCTGCCAGATGTCCAGAACATAACGCTCGATCGTTTCACTCGACTGCACACTCTCCTGAATCGCCGCGCCAACCTGGTTCAGTTGCTCCCACGGAACGATCCCAGGCGAGAGCCGTGCAAGCAGTCTGTCGACGTCATGGAACGCCGCATCGAATACCAGCGCGCGCCGCACGTCGGGCTCAGCCGGCGTAGGCATGGCAAGCTCGAACAGGAAGCGATCGCGAGCGGCCGAGGCAAGCTCGAAGGTCTCTTCCTTCTCGACCTTGTTGCGGTCGGCGAACACCGTCATATGCGGGAAGCGATATTCGCGATCGAACGCCCACACCGAGCGTTCCGCCATCGCACGCAGCAGCAGTGACTGAACCTGCGGACGGGCCCGGTTGATTTCGTTGAAGAAGAACGTGGTCAACTGCTCGCCGTGTCGAAGCAGCGGACCGGGATCGATGCGCGGCTTCCCCTCGGCGTCCACGTACGTGTGATAGACGAGGTCGCCCGGCATCAGGTCGATGGTGCCTTCGACACGCTCGAATGCGCCACCCACGACCCGCGCAAACGCACGCAACACGGTTGTCTTGCCGACCCCGACGCCGCCTTCGAGAAGCACATGACCGCGGGCAAACAAGGCGACATTGATGAGACGGATGGTTTGCGGTTGGCCGATCACGACTCTCGAGATCTCGTCTTCGATTTGCAGTGCATGCAGACGCCAGTCCTGAAGCAGTTCGCCAGAACCCATCGATGCAATCCCCTATAGCAGTCGTGCTGAAGCAGACGTGTCGGCTGAGCCGCGAGACGAACGGGCTTCTCACGGAAAACTCCGGACAGCGACGCATACTCTGTGCCAGCGCGCCCGCTCGTACGGCAGACGCGCTCGCGCGGAAAACAATGTCACCCTGTCACACCTTTCAAGTACAGAGTGTTCCGCTACTGCAAAATCCTGATCGCTATTGCGGAGATGCGCTGCTACCCGGCGAGCCCGCTGCTGCACTGCCGAGCATCAGTCCGACCAGCGCCGTGGCGCCACGGCGCCAGGACAGATCGGTATTGCCGCGAATGTCCACCGAGCGCTGGAATACGGTCGTCCCGCTGGCGACATCTTCGACGTGCAGGTTGATATTGAGGATCAGGTTGCTGACTTTCTGGACCCAGCAGCTGCCGACCTGCTCGACGCCGAGCTTGCGGCCTACCTGCCGCGCGCAGCCGGCGCACGCATTCAGATCCTGCGACGCGCCGAGTTGAGCGATCAGGCCGGCAGCCGGGCCATTGTCGGCGACCTCATAGCGCCCGCCGGTACGCAACTGCTCACGCAAGGCAGTACTGACCATCTGGAGGCGCGCCTGCTGGATACGGTTGATCTCGGCGTCGTTGTAGGCCGCGTTATCGTCGATCAGCACGCAGTCCATGAGCGCGATCGAGGTCGGCGCAGCGAGCGCCTGCGAGGCGGCGAATGTCACGCAGACCATGCCAGCAACCGTCACGCAGCGCGCGAGCGCCGTACGTACCCGAACGGCAACGCTCATTTCAGAACTCCCCACTTCGCGGGCAGCGTGACGAATGGCGCGTACTCGCGCTCCAGATAGGCGGCGGCCTGCTCGAGCAGAAACCGCCTGAATACCACGCAGGTCGGAGACAACTGCTTGGCCCGCAGATGCACGATCTGCCACGTACGTTCGATCGGTGTGCCGTTCACATCCAGCAAGGCGATTTCCTTCGTGCGCAATTCCAATAGCAACGTATGGAGCGAAATCAGGCTCACCCCCATGTCCGCCATGACCGCCTGCTTGATCGTCTCGTTGCTGCCGAGCGTGACGACCTTCGCGGGTGTGAAAAGATGCTGTCTGAACATTTCCTCCGCAGCCATGCGCGTTCCCGAACCGGGTTCGCGCAACAGAAAGGTGTCGCCGCGCAGTTCCTGCAGATCGAAGCGCTGCGCACCGCACAGCGGATGGCTCAACGGAGCGATCACCACTTGCGGATGCCACGCGAGCGGTTCGGTCGTGGTATCGAGTTCCGGCGGCGGCCGCCCCATGATGGCGAGATCGATCGCATTGTCCTGCAACAGGCGCAGCAGCGCGTCACGGTTACCAACGGAGAAGTGCACGTCGACCTTGGGATACAGGTGCGAATACATGGCCAGCAGCTTCGGCGCGAAATACGTCGCAGAACTGACGATGCCCACGGCGATGGAGCCGCTATCGGCCTGTTTGAGCGAGGTCATCGCGTCTTCGGCATCCTTGATCTCGCCGAGAATCCGGCTCGCGTGATGGCTTAGCTTTTCACCCGCTTCGGTCATGGTGAGTTTGCGCGCGATGCGCTCGAACAGACGCAGTCCGACCGCCTCCTCCAGTTGATGAATCTGCATCGACACCGCCGGCTGGGTCAGATGCAGTTCCTCCGCGGCTCGTGCGAAGCTCGTATAACGGCTCGCCACGACGAAGATCTGCAACTGACGCAAGGTCAGCGAGCGGATGAAATTCACCTTGGCGCGGCCCCGCTAACGGCTCGCCCGCGGGCCGTCCGAAGGCTTCATGGGCACATTAGGCGCATTTGGCGGCGGCGGCAGCTTGCGCAACGCGGCCTGGAAGCTCAACGTCTGCGTCTGCAGCGGGTGCGCGAAATCGTTGTTTGCGCCGGGTACGTCAGTACGGATCAGCGCGACCTGGCCGGGCACGGTATCGGCAATCTGGAACGTGTAGCGCTTGCCGGTGTATTGAGCGAAGCGGTCTGCGTTGGGATCGTTCAGGTACGGCTGCACGACGATCTGCTGGGCCTTCACGGACTTGCCGCCGATCTGGCTCGTCACGGTCTCGATCTTCGGCCCCGCGGCGAGCGCGAGTCGCAGGCGCTGCTGGAAATAACGGCGCTGGCCGCCGGTCAGACGCTCCATCTCCGCGATGTCGCGCTCGAGGAAATAGACAATCACGGGGTTGCACTGCAGACCGCCATCGGGCAACGGCACAGCTCCGCTGTGATCGGACACCTGGGCGTCACCCTTGGCGTTGTCCGGACTGACCACCAGCACCCTGACGACATCCGTGCTGTGCGCCGGCTGGTCCGAACTGAGGAAAGCATAGTCAAGTTCGGTTTGCTGTTCGATGCCATGCAGATGATCCGTCGTGAAGATGAGCTTCTCGGCGGCCGAGATTTCGTCCGTGCCGGCAGCAAACGCCACCGCGTGCATCTGACAGGCCACGCACGTGATGCACCCTGCAAGCACGCGCCGCCAGTCGCGGCGCAAGCACCTCGCTGCACCCCTCATGGCGACCCGTCCGCGGGCTTGGCGGCCGGCGTGTCGATGGGCTTTAGAAGCGGCACTTCGTAACTCGTCAGGATGCTGTCGATCTTGTCATGGTTCGCACCGATCCATTGATCGACCTTGTCCTTCCACGCTTTTTCGCCGTAGCGAACGCCCATCGAGATCGTATAGTCGAAGCGGATCCCAGGATCGGGCGGGAACGGCACCAGCTTTACCGTATCGCCGGCACGCTTGGCGAAGTAGCCCGCAATCGGCCCCCACAGGAACACCACGTCGACATTGCCCGCCTGCAGATCGTGTTCGATCATCTGGCCGGGATATTCCTGCGGGTCGCCGCTTTGCACCTGATACGAGACGGCCTGATCGATCAGGTTGTGACTGAGCAGCCAGTCGACCGCAGGCGTCTGCGAGAAAATGCCGAAGCGCAGCTTGTGCAACTGGTCCGGCGGCAGCTTGAGCAGATCGTCCGGCGTATTGATGCCGGCCAGTTCAGGCCGCTTGCTAAATACCATCGCATACGTGGAGCGCAGATACGGCTGCGTCGTCGAGGTCATGTCGTAACCTTTCGGCACGCCGATGATCAGATCGCATTTGTACTGGTCGGAATCGGGCACCTTCTCGCGCAACGTATGGCGCACGAAACCCATGCGTTGCGGAAAATAGGTGTACTCGAGCTTGTAGCCGAAATCGCTCGCCATCTGGCTCGCAATGCGGTTTTCATAGCCCTCGCCTTTGCTGTTGGACAAAGGCATGTTGTTCGGGTCGGCACAGACCCGCAGCACACCATCGGCGCCATCGTTATTGGGCAATGCCTCGCCCTGGGCCTGCACCGCGGCGCTTGCCATCGCCGCATAGCACAGCGCGGCCGCGACGATCGCGACGTGCGCGGGCATTCGTTTGCCATGACGCATCAATAAGCTCCTGAGGTAGGGACGTAGGCGTTATTTCGCGTCGATAGCCTGCAGATCGCCCGGCTTGATCTGGCCATCGGAACGTCCTTTCAGATACGCGTAAAGGTTCTGCCAGTTCTTCTGCATCATCTGGCTCGAACTGAAGTCGGGCATGCCCTTGTCCACCCGGCCGCCGAATACGGTGCGGTGAAACTCGGTCGTATCCAGGGTCTTGAACGCGTCGATCAGCGATGGTCCGACCATACCCTGCTGCTGCGCGCCGTGACAGCGTTCGCAGTCGAGCGCGCGCCAGGTCTTCCATCCTTGCAGCGTGTTGCTGTCGACCTTGTTGCCGTCCTGCACCTTGTACGTTACCTGGGCAATCGCGGGATTGGTCTGGGCAAACGCAGCAGGCAGCACGAGGAAAACGGCGGGCAATGCCGCCCGCAACAAGATAGCTCGGCCTTTCATATGCAGATGTCTCCCTTCAGATTAAGGCCACACCCCGACGCGCTTTGGCGACGCATCCGTGACATGGCGCGGGCCAGATGACCCGTAGACGACTCGTTTGACGACGGCGCGACCGGCCCCAGTCCTCCGCAAGGGCAGCAAACCGGTCGCGCGTTTCAATCTGGGCTGGTCCGTGATGAGCCAGCCCGGCGTGGGCCAGCCCGTCATGGATTTGCCCTTCAGCTAGTACCGCCGGGAATGGCAAACACAAACAGCGTGCCGCCCAGCGCCGTGTACTTCGCAAGTTCGCGGTAACCGCCCACTGCGCCGAGACCCTCAGTCGACTTTTCGAGGCCTGCCGCCATGCCGATGCCGGCCCAGCCGCCGATACCCGAGTAGACACCGATGAACTGCTTACCCTGGTACTCGTAGGTAAACACGTTGCCGATGATCCCCGACGGGGTCTTGAAGCGCCAAAGTTCCTTGCCGTCGCTGATGCGAACCGCCTTGATGTAGCCTTCCAGCGTGCCGTAGAACGCCACTCCGCCTGCAGTAGCCAGCACGCCCGACCATACCGAGAACTTCTCCGGCTTGGACCAGACGATCTTGCCCTTCGAAGCATCCCAGGCAATGAAGTTACCCATCGAGTTGTTGTCGTTCGGGCCCGGATACATCGACAACGTGGCGCCCACATACGGCTGGCCCGACACGTAATCGACATCGAACGGCTCGTAGTCCATGCACACGTGGTTGGTCGGCACGAGGAAGAGCTTCGAGTTCGGGTCGTACGCCGCCGGTTGCTGGTCCTTCGAGCCGAGTGCCGCCGGACAGATGCCCTTCACGTTATGATCGGAGCCCGCCGCCTGGGTCGAATACGCTGCGTTGCGAATCGGCTTGCCGCTTTGCAGATCCACACGGTCGGCCCAGTTCACCGCCGGGTCGAACTTCTGGGCCACCAGCAGTTGTCCCGTCTCACGATTCAACGTGTAGCCAAAACCGTTGCGGTCGAAGTGAACGATGGCCGGCACCTTCTTGCCGTCGATCGTCAGGTCGGAGAGGATCATTTCGTTGACACCGTCATAGTCCCATTCGTCGTGGGGTGTCATCTGATAGACCCACTTGGCTTCTCCGGTATTCAGGTCGCGCGCGAAGATCGACATCGACCATTTGTTGTCGCCCGGACGTTGCGTCGGGTTCCATGTACCCGGATTGCCGGTGCCGTAGTAGACAAGATTGAGTTTCGGATCCCACGCATACCAGCCCCAGGTGGTGCCGCCGCCCAGTTTCCACTGGTCCCCCTTCCAGGACTTCAGCGACGAGTCCGCGCCCACCGGCACCATCTTGCCGTCGGCGTAGGTCGTCGTTTTGTCGGGGTCGATCAGCATGTCCTTGTCGGGCCCGGTGCTGTAGGCCGTCCAGGCCGGTTTGCCGGTCTTGATGTCATACGCGATGAGACGCCCGCGCACGCCGAACTCGCCGCCCGAGATGCCGGTCAGCACCTTGTCGCCGAATACGTGCGGCGCGTTGGTGTTGGTTTCACCCGCTTTCGGATTGCCGTTTTGCGCGGTCCAGACCACATCGCCGGTTTTCGCGTTCAACGCAACGAGTTTGGTGTCGGCCTGTTGCAGGAAGATCTTGCCGTCGCCATAGGCGAGCCCGCGGTTGACGGTATCGCAGCACATCACGGACACCACCTGGTCATCCTGCTTCGGCAGGTACTGCCAGATGAACGTCTGGTCTTTCAGATTGATTGCAATAACCTTGTTAGGGAACGGCGAGTGGATATACATGGTGTCGCCGATCACGAGCGGTGAGCCTTCGTGGCCACGCAGCACGCCGGTCGACATGGTCCATGCGACCTGTAGTTTCCCGACGTTGCTTTCGTTGATCTGCTTAAGTGGGCTATAGCGATGGTTCGCATAATCGCCCGCCTGGGCCGCCCAGTTGGACGGACTCTTCAAGGCCTCGTCGAGCTGCGGATCGGCCTGTGCAATGATAGAACTCAAGGCTGCCGACGCGAGGATCGCGAGCCCAAGAACCGTGGTGCGTAAGTTCATGTCTCCTCCAGAATGGTCTTGCTGTTCAACTCACGAATGACCCACGCTACCTCGTCGCATCGGGCGCGCCTCCTCGGATGCGGGTAACGATCAGCGCCCTCACCCGATCATTGTCGGACTTTGCGGCGCATGACGGCCGACGCATATTCCATGCCGGAATCGAACTGGCGTGCATATCGCGCGCCGCCACAAGCTCGTCGATATACGCCGCGCGGCGCTCGCTACACGTCTTGCGTCCATTCGCGCCACCCCCTCGCGTTAGCTTCGGATCACTCACCATCCGGCGCAGCGGTGTCACGGCCGTGACCGGCTGCGTCGCGCCACGTGGGACATTCTGTGTCACTGCGCGATACGAAGCGTGTCCGTCGGGAGGCAAGCCGCGACAAAACCCCTCCGCCCGCAGCCGATCACGTGACTGGCCCGCCTATTGCAGCGCATCATGCGGTTACGAGCGGTTCATCACGAGCGGAGCAACGGTCATGGCAAACACTGAACAGGTCTATTCCGACGAGGAGATCCAGCAACGCCTCGTTGGCCCGCTACAGCACTGGTATCTCGAAGATGGCTGGTTGCGGCGCAAATATCGCACCGAGGGCTGGAAAGGGACCTTGATGGTGGTGAACGCGGTGGGCCACCTCGCGGAAGCCGCGTGGCATCACCCGGATCTCACGGTCTCCTATGCATTCGTGACGGTGAAACTGAAGACGCATTCCGCGAAGGGCATCACGGACAAAGACTTCGCGCTCGCCAGCAAGATCGAATCATTCATCCAGTGGCAGCCGGGAACCGAAGGGGGCCCACTCGAGGGCACGCCAACGGACGACCAGCGCTTCCGCTACATCAAGTACGACGCGCCGAAAAGCACGTCAGGAAGCTAACGCAGGGCACCGTCCCGCGCACCTGGTACGGCTTTCGCTTGAAGTGCCCCGCCGGGCCGCTGCGCCACGGCACGCGCCGTTACCGCGACGGCCCTTCGGGTGCGCCCGCTCATACACGGCAAGTCAGGCACGAATAAGGACACGCACAATGCAGCTTCCCGGTCGCCGCCTCCAACCAGACGCCTGCGTGATGGTCGATGCGCCCGCGCGGCTGCATCTGGGTTTTCTCGATCCGAACGCCTCGCTGGGACGCGCGTTCGGCAGCCTCGGACTCGTGATCGATTCCGCCGGCACCCAGGTCGAAGCGCGGCGCGCCGCACACGACCAGATCGAAGGCACGATGACCGATGCGGAACGCGAGCGCATTGCGATCTGTCTTGACCGGCTGCACGCCGCCTACGACCCGACGCCCGTCGCGATCGAGGTAACCCGGACGCCGCGCGCGCACAGCGGCCTGGGATCGGGCACGCAACTCTCGCTCGCGGTCGGCAGTGCCTTCGTTCGTCTGCTCGGCCATACCGCGACCAGCGCTGAACTCGCGAGCCTCCTCGGGCGCGGCGCACGCTCGGGCATTGGCGTGCTCGGCTTCGACTGCGGCGGCCTGCTGGTGGATGGCGGACCCTCGGGCGACCTGCACCCGGGTGTGCCGCCTCTGCTCGCACGTCAGCCGTTTCCGGATAGCTGGCGCGTGCTGCTCGTCAGCGACAACGCCCGCGAAGGCCTGCACGGTGCTGAAGAACGCCGCGGCCTCGCCGCGCTCGCCCCCTTTCCGCAAAAACTCGCCGCGCATCTGTGCCACCTCGTGCTGATGAAGATTCTGCCCGGCGTCGCGGAGCGAAACCTGGTGCCGTTCGCGCAGGGCCTGACGGAAATGCAGCAGACCATCGGCGAATACTTTGCCCCCGTGCAAGGCGGCGTGTTCGCAAGCCCCGATGTCGAGCGCGCGCTGCGCGCCGTGGCCGCGGAGCGAACCGCGGGCATCGGCCAGAGTTCGTGGGGGCCGACCGGCTTTGCGATCGTCGCCGACGCACGCGAGGCCGAGGGTGCGCTCGCCACGGCCCGCGACGCCACGCGCGGTATGCCGCACATCGAATGCACGATTGTCACGGGACGCAATCGCGGCGCGACGGTGCGCGGCGTCGTTGCCCCGCAGCAGCAGCGCATCGACGCAGCATGACGCACCACGGTCCCACACCGCCGCGGACAGTCGAACGCCGCCGCACGCAACACACGCAGCCTTGAGCCCTTCCCTTGCGCCCTGCATGAGATACGCCACTGAACGAGCCTCCTGCCATGTCCGACACCACTGAAAAACCCACTGAAAGGCCTTATATCCTGCACATGTTGACGGCTACGCCGCAGATGAGTCCGTTCGACGTGAACATGGCCGCCGACGCCGGCTATCAGATCATCGTGCCGTATTGCAGCGTCGAAGCCGGCATGGTCGCGAACCTGACCCAGGACGCGATTTTTTCGCGCGGTCCGAAAGGTGTGTCACGCACCGGCATCTTCATTGGCGGGCGCGATGTCCTGCTTGCGGCCGACATGCTCGAGACCGCTCGCAAAGCCATGGTTCCGCCGTTCGAAGTGTCGGTGTTCGCCGATCCTAGCGGGTCGTACACGACTGCCGCCGCGCTCGTCGCGCTGGTGGAGCGGCATCTGGCCAAGGCCTATGGCATGGAGCTGGGCGGCAAGCGCGTGCTGATTCTCGGCGGCACCGGCGCGGTCGGTCGCGTGGCCGCGGCCATGGCGGCTTCGCTCGGCGCCGACGTGTCGATTGCGAGCCACTCGGGGGAGGCGCGCGCGGTGCGTGTCAGCGACGATATCAATCAACGCTTCGGTATCGTCACCAAAGGGGTGGGCACGACAACGCAGGCAGAACTGCGCGCGGCGTTAGGCGAGGCCGAGATCGTACTCGCCACTGCCGTCGCAGGCGTTCAGGTGGTCAGCACGGCCGATCTGGCGCATGCCGCCCATCTGCTGATTGCCGCGGATGTGAACGCCGTGCCGCCCGAAGGCATTGCGGGCGTCAACGTGATGAACGACGGCAAGCCGATCGAGGGCGTGCCGACCGCCGGCGGCGCCATCGGCATTGGGGCGCTGGCGATCGGCAACGTCAAATATCAGGTGGAGCATCGCCTCTTCATTCAGATGCGCACGGGCGGCAAGCCGGTCTACCTCGGCTTTCCACAAGCCTTCGACGAAGCCCGCGCCGTCGCGGCCGGCCTCGGTTGAGCGCGCGCCCCGTGACGATCTGCGCGCCATTGCTATCGCGACCGGAGCCGCCATGAACTCGCGTCCATCGCTCTCGCATGCGCCATTCGTCGCGGTGGCGGGACTGTCCGCGCGGATGCTCGCGCAGTCGGCCGCGCGCGCGGGCTTGCGTGTCGCCGCGCTCGATGTGTTCGGCGACCGCGATACCCGCGAGGCCGCCGAACTGTGGTTCGACATCGGCGCCGGCCAGCTGTCGATCGATTACGCGCGGCTGGTGGCGGCGCTCGAACGCACCGCGCGCTTGCCGGGGCTGATCGGCTGGATCGACGGCAGCGGGCTCGAGCCGTTCGTCGCGCAGTTGTGCCGCACGCGAGGCCTGCCCCGCTTCATCGGCAATCCTGCGGAGGCCAGCGCCGCCGTGCGCGAACCCCGGCGGTTTTTTGCGCTGCTGGATGCCCTCGGTATTCCGCATCCGCCGGTGGCGTTCACGCGGCCCGCTGATGTGGCCAATGAAGGCGCCAATGATGTGGCCAATGAAGCGCAAGGCTGGCTGATCAAACACGCGGACGGTTGCGGTGGCACGCATATCGAACCGGCCACGGCGGTCAGCGATTCGCACGTGCCTGCGCAAGGATATTTTCAGCGCCGAAGCAGCGGCCGCTCGCTCTCGGCGCTGTTTATCGCCGCTCGCGGCAGCGCGCGCGTGCTCGGCTTCGCTGAGCAACTCACCTGCAAGATGGGCAATCTGCCGTTCGTCCACGCTGGATCGATTGGGCCGCTCGGTCCGGCCGATCTGCCGCCCGCCGTCGAGGCGCGCGTGCGGGCAGCGATTGCGGCGCTGTGCGCGCAAACCGGCCTCGCCGGCATCAATAGCTGCGACTTTCTGCTCGACGGCGACACGTTCGAGCTGCTCGAAATCAACACCCGCCCCTCGTCGACGATGACGCTCTACGAGACCGCCTCGCCCGATGCCTGGCCGAACGGACTGCTCGCGTGTCATATCGAAGCATGCCGCCACGGCCGCCTGCCCGCGCCCGCATCGCCTGAGACGCCGGCGCCCGCAGCGTGGCGCGCAGGTCAACAGGTGCTGTTCGCGCCGCGTCCATTCGTCGTCTCCCAAAGCTTCAGCGACGCCTGTTTGCGTGATCCATGCTGCCGCGACGTGCCCATGCCCGGCACGTGGATCGAAGCCGGCCAGCCGGTCTGCACGCTGCTCGTGCGCGCGGCTTCGCTGGACGCGGTGCGGCACGCGCTCGAAAAACAACGCGCGCTCGTTCTGCAACGAATCGAAACCTGCCATGAGCCCGACTATGCCTTCATCCAATGCCACTCCTGAGGCCCCTCAGCTACCGCTCGCCGGCGCTGCCGCGCTGAGCGTCAATGCGCTTGGCGAGCGTCTCGTCAGCCGCCTAGTCGACGACGCCGCGCGCTTCGGCGCAATCGTCAGCCGCACGGAAAACGGCACTGTGCTGGTGGATGCGGGCGTCGTTGCGCCCGGCAGCGTCGCGGCGGGCGTGCTGATTGCGCGCATCTGCATGGGTGGCCTCGGCCACGTCACGGTGCGCGAGAACCTGGATGCGCAGCCGCTCTGGCCCAGCACGATCGAGGTGCGCACCTCGTGGCCCGTGCTCGCCTGCCTCGGCAGCCAGTACGCCGGATGGAGCCTGTCGGCCACCAAGGAACAGACCGGCGGCAAGAAGTTTTTCTCGCTTGGCTCGGGCCCGGCGCGCGCGCTGGCCGTGAAGGAGCCGCTATTCGCCGAACTCGGCTACCGCGACCGCCATGAGCGCGGTGTGCTGGTCCTCGAGGTGGATCGCCTGCCGCCACAGGTCGTGATCGACAAGGTGCTGCACGATTGCGGCCTCGCGCCCGAGCGGCTAACGCTTGTCACCACGCCGACACACTCTGTCGCGGGAACGGTACAGGTGGTGGCGCGCGTCGTTGAAGTTGCATTGCACAAAACCCATGTGCTTGGCGTACCGCTCGACGAAGTCGTGGAAGGCGGCGGCTCGGCGCCCTTGCCGCCGCCCGCGCCGGACGGCATCCAGGCGATGGGCCGCACCAACGACGCGATCCTGTATGGCGGACGCGTGCATCTCACCGTGAAGCACGACGCGGTGGCGAAGCAGCTCGCCGCCGAATTGCCCGCCTCCACCTCGCGCGATTATGGCCGCCCGTTCGCTGACATCTTCACTTCGTTCAACTACGACTTCTACCAGATCGATCCCGCGCTGTTCGCGCCGGCCGAGGTGTGGGTGAGCAGCCTCGAAAGCGGCGCGACCTGGCACGGCGGACGGGTCGACGCGGCGCTGCTGCACGAGCAATGGAACGGCAAGCCATGACCATTCCGGCACCAGGCTCTTTCTCTGGCGTAGACCCCGTCAATGCGCGGGCGGCGCTGCGCATTGCGATCATGACCGACGAATCCGGCTGGCACACCGGGCGCCTGAAAAAGGCCTTCCGCGCGCGCGGCGTGGAGGCGCGCTGCATCGATCTGGCGGACTGCCGGATCGACACGACATGGGAACCCCATGGGTTGATGCTGCCAGGCTTTGGCCACGGCCTGCCCGACGCCGTCTTCGTGCGCGGCATTGCCGGCGGCACCTTTGAGCAGGTCACGTTGCGGCTCGGTATCCTGCATGCGCTGCGCGAATGCGGTGTCCCCGTCTACAACGACGCGCGCGCGATCGAGCGCAGCGTCGATAAATCGATGACCAGTTTTCTGCTGCACCGCAACGGAGTACCGACGCCCGCGACGTGGGCCGGCGAATCCGCGGCGTTTGCCCAACGCGTATTGATGCGCGAAGCAGCGGCTGGACGCCAGGTCGTGCTCAAGCCGCTGTTCGGCTCGCAAGGCCACGGGCTTAAACGGCTCGGCGCGCGCGGCGGCGCTCAACCTCGCGCGCTGACGCCTCTGCCTTCGCTCAAGCCCTATCAGCAGGTTGCGTATCTGCAGCGCTATATCGATGGCGGCCGTCCGGGCTTCGACTGGCGCGTGCTGGTGGTTGGCGGCCGTGCCGTGGCGGCGATGCGGCGGGTCGGCGGCAAGGGCTGGATCCATAACTTCGCTCAGGGCGCCGCGTGTGAAGCGGCGCAACTCGATGCGCCGCTTGCGCAGACTGCCGTGCGCGCCACCGAGGCGCTCGGACTCGACTACGCAGGCGTCGACCTGATTCCCGATCCCCATGACCCCACCCGGCCGCTCGTGCTGGAAGTCAACGGCGTAGCCGCATGGCGCGGCCTGCAATCGGTCACATCGATCGATCTCGCGGCAGCACTCGCCGACGACCTGCTCCAGCGCAGGCTGCCCGCGCAGCGCCACGGTGTTACCGGGGCCGCGCAGACCGATGAGGCGGCCGTTGTAGCGCTTCATGGACACCATGGCTGAGTTGCCCTGTTCCGTCGCGTACGGACCCGTTCACGCCGCTTTCCTTGCGGCCTGCCGGCTCGATGTGGAAACCCCGAAGCCCGGCAACGTCAGCGTGCAAAGCGCCGGACACGGCATGCGCGCGGCCCAGTTCATCACCAGCGCGGAAGCGGCCGCCGCCGCGCTCCTCGCACGCGGCGCGCCGGTCGGCCTGCGCGTGTTCGATGCGGTCACCCGCACGCGCGAGGCGGTCGGCTGCAACACGAACCTCGGCATCCTGCTGCTAGTCGCGCCGCTCGCCGCGGCGCTGGAGGCGGCGCTGCGCCCACTGTCGGCCGACCGCTGGCGCGACGCGACCGAACGCGTGCTGGCGCGGCTCGATATCGACGACACGCGCCTCGCGTACCGCGCGATCGCGCTCGCTAATCCCGGCGGTCTCGGCGAGACGCCCGAACAGTCGGTCCACACGCCGCCGACGGTCGGCCTGCGCGAAGCGATGACGCTCGCTGCCGGGCGCGACAGCATCGCGCGCCAATATGCGGAAGGATTTCGCGACATCTTCGACAGCGGCCTTGCCGCGTTCCGCGAAATGCCTGCCGATCAGCCGCGGAACGCCACGCTCAACGTCTTTCTCACGTTCCTCGGCGCGTGGCCCGACTCTCACATTGTGCGTAAGCAGGGTATTGCCGTGGCGCAGAGTGTCACGCTTGCGGCACGCGAACGGCACGCGACGTGGCGCCACTCGCTCGCGCAAAACCGTTCCGACGAAATGCGTCAGCCGCTCGATGCATGGGACGCAGAACTGAAGGCTAGTGCCATCAACCCCGGCACCAGCGCGGACTTGACCGTGGCGACGCTGTTCGTCGCCGGCTGCCTTGCATCCGTCGACGGCGCCGGCCCCAGCTCATACCAGCCGGGCAGCCAGCGCATTGGCACGGATCCTGTTAGTTAGTGCCACTGCGCATTCACCCGCCAGTTGGCGATCGGGCAACAGCATCGTCACTGGAGCATGTCAGTCAGTCGTCAAGTCACTATTCCACTCATTGGAGGAACAGAATGGCCAAGATTAATCGCGTCCTGATAGGAGAGTCGCTCGTCGGCGACGGTAACGAGGTCGCACATATCGACTTGCTGATGGGACCGCGAGGTTCAGCGGCGGAAACTGCATTCTGCAATGCACTCACCAATAATAAGGATGGCTTCACATCGCTGCTTGCCGTCGTCGCGCCGAACCTGCTCACCAAGCCGAATACGATTCTGTTCAACAAGGTGACGATCAAGGGCGCCAAGCAGGCCGTGCAGATGTTCGGTCCTGCGCAGCATGCCGTTGCACTCGCCGTGGCGGACAGCGTCGAGGATGGCACGATCCCGCAGGACGAAGCGGACGATCTGTTCCTGTGCGTTGGCGTCTTTATTCACTGGCAGGCCGACGACGACAAGAAGATTCAGGAATTCAACTACCAGGCGACGCGCGAGGCAATCAAGCGCGCTGTCGCCGGTGAACCGAGCGCGGCGGAAGTCGTGGCGAAGAAGGGCAGCGTCGCGCATCCGTTTGCACCGAACTGACGGTGCGCCGGATTGCGTGGGGCAGCAAGGGTTCGCGCTCGCGCGGACCTTTGCTGTGAAGCGACCCTCTCATAGAGGCAAGAGATGAGCATACGATGTCGTGCGCTGGCAGCCTGTGCCTGCATCACGCTCGCGGTACCGCTCGCGTGGGCGGATGGCGACACGCCCACGGCGGCGGCCCCGGCGGGAGGTTACAACTATCCGACGCAGGGCCGGGTCGAATATGTGCTGGGATGCATGGACGACAACGGACACGATTTCGCCAACGTCTATAAATGTTCGTGCGTGATCGACAAGATGGCCACCGCGCTGCCCTACGAGGAGTTCGTCGATCAGTCGACGTTCTCCAAGTACGCAACGTTGGGCGGCGAAGGCGGCTCAGAGTTTCGGGTCGATCAGGCGAAAGCTCAGACGAAGAAATTCCGCGCATTGCAGACCGATGCCTACCGCAGTTGTGGGCTAGGGCACGAAAAGACGGCGGCGAAGTAGTCGAGCCAATGTGCGGGGCCGTCTGAAATAGCGAATCGCGCGCACGGTGCTGGCAACAGCACCGTGCGGCGTTTTTGCGCTCAGTCCGGAATCAGCCCTGTCCCGAGCAACGCATAACCTGTGACGCCTGCGGCCGTTTGCGGCATATCGCTACGCTGCCGCTCGATCTGCACACCGACCGCCGACACATCATCGAACTTGGCGGGTTTGGCTAGCGCGACGCGCACCCAGTGAGCGCCGAACTCGGTGATCAGGAGGCGCGCCACCGCTTCGGCAAGCGCTTCGAGCAAACGCACGCCATGCGACGCAAGGAGCCCATGTAGCGCGCTACGTACCGCCGCATAATTGATCGTGTCCTCGATGCGGTCGGTTGTGCAGGCACGAATGGCGGGAACACCGATTGCAAGATTCATCCGTACCGGCTGCGGGACATGTTGCTCGCTGCTGTCGATACCGATGATCGTCTGACCAACAAAGTTTTCGATGAAGACGATGTCCATCCGCCCGGACGGCATGGCGGTAGAGGGCGCGTCGAACGGCGCAGTGGCGCCCGGCACCCCGGCAGCGGAGAAACTGGCAAGACGAACGGCATCGAGACGATCCATGGTGTACTCCGCCGCGGCGCGGCAAATAATCTGCAAACGAGTTGGCAAAAGGCCCGAAGCCGCGCTGCAAGACGCGCCTCGGGTAAACGCGTAGCCGCACAGGTGTGACAGCACGCGAAGCACTCTGCGCCGAAGCTGCAACACTCTCCTCGCCTTCGGCCAGCAGAGGAAGTCATTCGGGCACGATGATGAGAAAAGCAAAAATCGCGCACGCTATCCAGGGCTATTGCGACTTTTTTATTGAACGGGAGCGACATCCGGCGTAGAGTTTTAAGCCGATGCTTGGTATAAGGACTAATCACTCGGTGCGCATATGGACCCAGAACCGTAGCGCGAGGGGAAGACGGTATCGATAAAGCGGCACTCGTACGCGCATGGCGAAGCAAGGCAGCAGCAACGCAGTGTGAGCCGGCACGGACGAATTGACGCAACGGAGACAAACCCCATGTCGTTGCTCACTGACAGCACCATGCACGTCCGTGAAGTTTTGAACGTCGTCAATCATCAATTGGCGACCCGCCCGACGAGCGACCCCGTCGCTCAATCATGGGCGCGCTGCATGAACGAATTCCAGCTCGACCCTTCCCGCTTTGTCGTGCCCCCTGTTCTGACCGACTACGAACTCAGTTCGCGCCGCGAGGCAATGGGCGATCTGATCGCCTGCTCGAAGCTCGAAATGACCACGCTTTACCAGCAATTAGCCGATCCCGAACTTGCGGTGGTGCTGGTCGATGCCGGCGGCATGATCGTCCATCAAGTTTCGTCGGTGCCTTTCGCCGAAGCGGTCGCCGCAGACGGCTTTCGCGTCGGCGCTCTATGGAGCGAACGCGAGGCCGGCACGAACGGCATGGGCACGTGCCTCGCCGAACGCGACTGCATCGCCGTCTGCCAGCACGAGCATTTCTATCCGCGCTATACGTCGCTCACCTGCTCCGCCGCGCCGATTTTCGACGACAGCGGCGAAATTGCCGGTGTGCTGGATGTGACGAGCCGCTCGAAGCTGCTGCAGCAGCATTCTCTGGTGCTGGTCGGCATGTCGCGGCAGATGATCGAAAACCGTCTGCTGGATGCGCGTTACCGGCACGCGAACATGATCCATTTTCACAGCCGCCCGGAATTCGTCGGTACGCTGCACGGCGGCAAACTGGCGGTGGCGGACGACAGCACGGTGCTCGCCGCAAACCGCAGCGCGCTGTTCCAGCTCGGCTTCCGCTCGCTGCGCGAACTGCGTGGCCGGCGCATCGAGGAAGCGTTCAATGCTTCGCTCGAGGACATGATCGCGCGCAGCATCCGCGGGTCGTTCCATCCGGTCACCGTGTATAGCGCTAACGCGACCAACCGCTTCTTTCTCGTCGCGCAGACGCCGCAAAGCAGCGCCGAACGTGGCGTGCGAGTGGCGGGGACAGCGCCCGTGACGCGTGCCAGCGCGCCCGAGAAGCGGCCGGCGCCGGCCCGGCTCGACCAGATCGCGCACCTGGAATTCGGCGATCCGCGCATGGCCTCGCAAATCCAGCTCGCGGCGCGAGTGGTCCAGCGCAAGATTCCGATCATCCTCAGAGGGCAAACGGGTACCGGCAAGGAAGTCTTCGCGCAAGCGCTGCATAGCATCAGCCCACACGCATCCGGTCCGTTCGTGCCGGTGAATTGCGCATCGCTGCCCGAAAATCTGATCGAAAGCGAACTGTTCGGCTATCGGGCGGGCGCGTTTACCGGCGCACAGCGCGAAGGACGGCGCGGCAAAATCGTGCAGGCCAATAGCGGCACGCTCTTCCTCGATGAAATCGGCGACATGCCGCTCGCGTTGCAGGCGCGCCTGCTGCGCGTGATCGAGGAACACGAGGTCACGCCGCTCGGCGCCGAAACGACCATCAAGGTCGATTTCCAGCTCATCAGCGCCAGTCACCGCAATCTGCTCGAACTTGTGCATGGCGGACAGTTTCGCGAGGATCTGTATTACCGGCTCAAGGGTGTTGAACTGAATCTGCCGCCACTCAGCGAACGGGTCGACAAGCTCGCGCTGATCCATCATCTGCTCGAAAAAGAAACGAACAACGATCCGCCCGAGCTGACCCCGGAAGCCGAGCAGGCATTGCTGACGTATGCATGGCCCGGCAATATACGCCAGTTGCGTCACGTATTGCAGATGGCCATTGCGCTTTGCGATGGACAACCCATCCGCTGCCAGGACCTGCCTGGCGAAATCACCCAACGTATGCCGGAAAACGGGCCGGTGGCGGCTTTGCGCGCGGCGGTGCCGGACGTCGACCCGCATCCGGACGACGAAGTGGATCTTTCCGCGCTCAACGCCATCCAGTTGAACGAACGCGGGACCGTTCTGACGCTGCTCGACGAGCACCGCTGGAACGTCAGCAACGTCGCCAAGGCGCTTGGCATCAGCCGCAACACGTTGTACCGGAAGATGCGCCGGCTGCATATCCGTCTGTCGCACGACGGCTCGGCAATCGCCGGCGAGCCGGCCGACGAGATGCCGTCCGACGATTCGTTCTCCAAAGAGTCGCCGCCCATCGACGACGCATGACCCAGACGCCCGCTCGTCGTCTCGCTGAGTTCAAGCCCGATGCGCGCTTCGCCTGGTGCGTAACAGGCTCAGGCCATCTGCTCGACGAGTCGATCGCGCTCGCGCTCGAACTGCCGCGCGTCGATCTCTTCCTCTCCGCAGCCGCGGAGGAAGTCTTGCCGCTCTATAGCTGGCCCCTGCCGAAGCTGCGCAAGCACTTCCGCGTGTTTCGCGACAATAGTGCGAGCGGCGTGCCGGTCGGTATGCTCTACCACGGCATGTACCACACGGTGGTGATCGCGCCGGCCACCAGCAACACCGTGGCCAAATGCGCATTCGGCATCTCCGACACGCTACCGACCAACATGTACGCGCAGGCGGGCAAGCAGTGCATTCCGGGCATTGTCTTTGCGTGCGACACGGAGCCGACCGTAGTGACGCAAAGCCCGAACGAATGGGTCGAACTGCGTCCGCGGGCGATCGAACTCGACAACGTTGAGCGCCTGTCGCGCTTCGAATACACGACACTCGTGCGCTCGCTGGATGAACTGAAAGCGGCGCTCGGTGAGCGCCTGTCGCGCGTGACTATATGAACAGCCCCCACGCTCCCTGCGATCGCTGCCCGGCCGTGCATTGACATGGACCATATCGTCTTCCTGACTGGCCGGCTCGCCGAAAAGAGCCTGATTCACACGCTCGAAAGCATGGCGCCGACTCCGTTCAGTTGGGAAATCCGCGAAATCGGCCTGCAGGTCGCAGCGCTCATGACGGCCGACCTGATTCGCCGCCGCATCCCCGTCCCGCTCGTGGCGCAGCGGGTCATCGTGCCCGGGCGTTGCCGTGGCGACCTCGCTGCGCTGACCGGGCACTACGGCGTGCGGTTCGAGCGAGGTCCGGAAGAGGTCAAGGATTTGCCGCAATTCTTCGGCCGCGAGGCGCAACCGTTCGATCTGACGCGTTACGAGACCAGTATCTTCGCCGAGATCGTCGATGCGCCGCGGCTCGATCTGGATAGCATCGCCGTACGTGCGCGCGAGTATGTCGCGCAAGGTGCTGATGTAATCGACATCGGTTGCCTGCCCGAAACGCCGTTTCCGCATCTCGAAGACGCGGTGCGCCTGCTCAAAGCTCAGGGGTATCGCGTGAGCGTCGATTCGATGCGCAGCGACGAACTGCTGCGTGGCGGCCGCGCGGGCGCGGATTATCTGATGAGCCTGAACCTCGACACGCTCTGGATTGCGGACGAGGTACCGTCCACGCCGATCCTCGTCGCCCGCGAGCCGGCAGATCCGGCCTCGCTCGATGTCGCGATCGAGCTGCTCGCCGCACGCGGCCGCGCGTTTCTCGCCGACCCCATTCTCGATCCGATTCCGTTCGGTCTCGCCGCATCGATTGCGCGTTATGTCCGGTTGCGCGAACGCTACCCGGATATCGACATCATGATGGGCATCGGCAACGTGACTGAACTGACCGAGGCCGATACGAGCGGCATCAACGCGGTGCTGCTTGGCATGGCAGCGGAGCTACGTGTGAGCGCAGTGCTCACCACGTCAGTCAGCCTGCACGCACGGCGCGCGGTCCGGGAAGCCGATGTCGCGCGCAGGGTGATGTACGCCGCCCGCGAAGCACAGGTGCTGCCTAAGGGCATCAACAGCGATCTCGCGACGGTTCACGCCAAACGCCCTTTTCCGTATAGCACCGCCGAAATCGCCGAGGTTGCGCGCGAGGTGCGGGACCCCAACTTTCGCGTCCAGGTCAGCGCGGACGGCATTCACGTTTACAACCGCGACGGACATCGCCAGGCGGGCGACCCGTTCGCGCTCTACCCGGACCTGAATCTCGAAACCGACGGCGGCCACGCGTTCTATATGGGCGTCCAGCTCGCCCGCGCCGAGATCGCCTGGCGGCTCGGCAAGCGCTTCGATCAGGATCAGCCGCTCGACTGGGGCTGCGCGATCGACCGGCCTGAACAGGATCTCATGGCGTGGCAAGCGCCAGGCGAGACGATGAAAAAGCGCTGAGGGCTAACCCAGCCGCGCCGATTCATCACATCACTGCCCATGCGCCGGTGGCCTGCTGCACACCTAGTGGTAGCGGCGCGCCATCGCATCGAGCGGCAGCGGTTTGATGCGCGAGGCCTGGCCCGCACATCCGAACGCCTCGAAACGTTCGATGCAAAGCGCGCTCGCGGCCGCCGTCGCCGCCTTCAACGCGGCGCGCGGATCGAACTCCGAGCGGGCATTGGCCAGCGACTTGCGCATAGCGCCGCTCATTGCGAGCCGGATGTCGGTATCGATATTGACCTTGCGCACACCATGCGCAATGCCGCGCTGGATTTCTTCGACGGGCACCCCGTACGTCATGGGAATCTCGCCGCCGTATTCGCGGATCACCGCGAGCCACTCCTGCGGCACCGACGACGAGCCGTGCATCACGAGGTGGGTGTTCGGAATCCGTTCGTGAATCTCGACGATCCGGTCGATGGCAAGAATGTCGCCTGTCGGCTCACGGCTGAATTTATAGGCGCCATGCGAGGTGCCGATCGCAATCGCCAACGCGTCGACGCCGGTCGCCTCCACGAAAAACTGTGCCTCGCGCGGATCGGTGAGCAGCTCGTCGCGCGAGAGTTGCCCCTCGGCGCCGACGCCGTCCTCCTCGCCCGCCGCGCCGGTTTCGAGCGAACCGAGACAACCCAGCTCACCTTCGACAGATACACCCACGGCATGCGCCGCCTCGACAACCCGGCGGCTCACGTCGACGTTGTACTCGTAGGCAGCGGGCGTCTTCTGGTCCGGCAACAGGGAGCCGTCCATCATCACCGACGTAAAGCCCGAGCGGATCGCCTGCTGACACACCGCCGGGCTCGCACCATGATCCTGGTGCAGCACGAGCGGGATATCCGGATGCGCCTCGAGCGCGGCGAGCACCAGATGACGCAGGTACGGTTCACCCGCATACTTGCGGGCGCCCGCCGACGCCTGCAGGATCACCGGGCTCGCGGTCGCCTCGGCGGCCCGCATGATCGCCTGGATCTGCTCCATATTGTTGACGTTGAACGCGGGCACGCCGTAGCCGTGCTCGGCCGCGTGGTCCAATAGTTGCCGCAGTGCGATGAAGGCCATTGCAAACTCCTCGAAGTCGAATCGAATCGGATCAGCTCGCCGCGTGGGCGCCTGTTCATGTCGATGGCGCCAGTTGCGCGCATTGCACGACGCGGATGGCTTCATCCACCACCGCCTGCACGGTCAGATTGAAATGCTTGAACAGCGCGGCAGCGGGTGCGGACTCGCCGAACGTATCGATGCCGACAACCCCGCCTTCGAGGCCCACGTATTGCCGCCAGAACGCGCGAACCCCCGCTTCGACCGCAATGCGCGGCACGCCTGGCGGCAGGACCGCGTCGCGCCAAGCGCCGGGCTGGCGGTCGAACACGCTGGTGGACGGCATCGACACGACGCGCGCGGCAATACCGGCTTCGGCCAGCGGTGCGACGGCGTCGAGCGCAAGGGACACTTCCGAGCCGGTGGCGAGCAGGACAACGCGGTTTTGCGCCGACGCATCCGCCCAGTCGCGCAAGACATACCCACCCCGCGCGACCGCCTCGATCTGCGCGCCGCTGCGCGCGGCGAACGGCAGATTCTGGCGGCTCAGCAGCAGGCATGACGGTCCGCCGCGCTCCGCTGCACAGGCCCACGCCTGCGCAGTTTCGACGGTGTCGCACGGGCGCCAGACGTCGAGCCCCGGAATCAGCCTCAGACTCGCCGCATGTTCCACCGACTGATGCGTCGGCCCATCTTCGCCGAGGCCGATCGAGTCGTGCGTGAACACAAAGATCGAACGGAGCTTCATCAACGCAGCCATACGCAACGCGTTGCGCGAATAATCGGAAAACGTGAGGAAGGTGCCGCCGAACGGGATATAGCCACGATGCAGCGCGATGCCGTTCATGACCGCGCTCATGCCGAACTCGCGCACGCCGTAGTGCAGATAGTTGCCCCCTTGCAGGCCGCTATCGTCCGCATGGACGTCGACCGCTCCTTTCCAGTTGGTCAGATTCGAGCCGGTCAGGTCCGCCGAGCCGCCCAGCAATTCCGGCAACGTCCGGGCGAGTGCGGCGATCGCCTGCTGCGAGGCCTTGCGTGTCGCAATCGACTCCGCCGCGCCGTCCGCGTCGCGCAACATCGCGCGGACCGCATCGTGCCACTGCGCGGGCAGCGTGCCTTGCGCCCTGCGCTCGAACTCAGCGGCTTCATGCGGATAGTGCTTACGATAGGCTTCGAATCGCTTCATCCAGTCGGTTTCAGCAGTGGCGCCCCGCTCGCCGGCGTCCCAGAGCGCATGGACCTCGGCCGGCATCGCAAACGGCGGATGCTCCCAGCCGAGCGCGCGTCGCGTGTTCGCGGCTTCATCGGCACCGAGCGGCGCGCCGTGCACATCGTGCGTCCCTGCTTTCGATGGCGACCCTTTGCCGATCACCGTCTTGCAGCAGATCAGCGTCGGCCGGCCCGCTGTGCGCGCAGCACACAATGCCCGATCGACCGCCTCGACGTCGTGTCCATCCACGTCACGCTCGACGTGCCAGCCGTAGGCCGCAAAACGCGCCGGCGTGTCGTCGCTGAACCACTGCGCGACGTGGCCGTCGATCGAGATGCCGTTGTCGTCGTACAGCACCGTGAGCTTGTCGAGCTTCAACGTACCGGCGAGCGAGGCCGCCTCGTGCGAGATGCCTTCCATCAGGCAGCCGTCTCCGGCAAACACGTAAGTGCGGTGGTCCACGACCGCATGGCCGGCCCGATTGAATTCACGCGCGAGCAGCGCCTCGGCGAGCGCCATGCCGACCGCATTGGCCAGTCCCTGCCCGAGCGGCCCCGTGGTCGTCTCGACGCCGGGCGTGACGCCCACTTCGGGATGCCCCGGCGTCTTGCTGTGCAATTGCCTGAAGCGCCTGAGTTCGTCGATCGGCAGGTCGTAGCCGGTGAGATGCAGCAGTCCGTACAACAGCATCGAGCCATGCCCGTTCGACAGCACAAAGCGGTCGCGATCGGGCCACGCAGGATTGCGCGGACTGTGCTTCAGATGGCGATCCCACAGCGCGACGGCGATCTCGGCCATGCCGAGCGGCATGCCCGGATGACCCGATTTCGCCGCTTCGACCGCATCGATCGCGAGCATGCGCAGCGCGTCGGCCATCAGGCGGGTCGCCGCGGCTGCAGGTGTTACGGGTGCTGCGGATGCTGCGGATGTGGCGATGGATTTTGCGACAGTACTCATCGAAGCTCTCCTTGCACGAAATCAACCCACCATGTGGCGCAGCGCCTCAGGCGCGCGAGCGCCGGTCGATCAGTTGCAGAATCATCGGTGTGAAAATCAGCTGCATCGCGAGGCCCATCTTGCCGCCTGGCACCACGATCACATTCGGCCGCGACATGAACGAGTCGTGCAGCATCGTCAGCAGATACTGGAAGTCGATCCCCTTCGGCCGCGCGAAACGGATCACGACGAAGCTCTCGTCCGGCTGCGGAATCTCGCGGGCGGTAAACGGATTCGACGTGTCCACGGTCGGCACGCGCTGGAAGTTCACATGCGTGCGTGAGAACTGAGGGCAGATATAGTTGACGTAGTCAGGCATGCGCCGCAGGATCGTATCGACCACGGCCTCATGCGAGTAGCCGCGCATGGTCTGGTCGCGATGCAGTTTCTGGATCCATTCGAGATTGATGATCGGCACGACGCCGATCAGCAGATCCGCATGCCGCGCGATGTCGATGCTGTCCGTCACCGCCGCCCCGTGCAGGCCTTCATAGAACATCAGATCGGTGTCCGGCGTCACCTCCTCCCATGGCGTGAAGGTTCCGGCGTCCTGCTTGTAGAGCCGCGTTTCGGGCTCGTCGTGCACATAGTGGCGCAACTTCCCGGTGCCGCTTTCTCCATAACGGGCGAAGAGCGCCTCGAGCTCTTCGAGCAGATTCGCTTGCGGCCCGAAATGGCTGAAGTTCGGTGCGCCATCCCGCTCGTGCTGTTTCATGGCTTCGCGCATGCCGTTGCGGTCATAACGATGAAAGGCGTCGCCTTCGACGATCTGCGCGTTGATCTTTTCGCGCCGGAAAATATGGGTAAAGCTCTTCATCACAGTCGTGGTGCCGGCGCCGCTCGAACCGGTCACCGCGACGATCGGGTGTTTGCTTGACATGCGTTTGTCTCCGGATGATTTAAGCCGTGAAGCCGGGCAGAAACAGCGAGCGCCGGCTAAAGAGCGGTGACGTGAAGGGTCGATCCTCGCCCCGGTCGTATTCACCGTGATAGCGCTCGATGCGCTCCACCTCGTTCTTCGAGCCGAGGATCACCGGCACGCGCCCATGCAGCGTGCGCGGCACGACGTCGAGAATACGTTCGCGCCCGGTGATCGAAAGGCCGCCGGCCTGTTCGATCAGAAAGCTCATCGGGTTGGCTTCGTACAGCAGCCGCAAGCGCCCTTCCATGGCCGGTATTTTCGAGTCGCGCGGGTACATGAACACGCCGCCGCGCATCAGGATGCGATGCACCTCGGCGACCATCGATGCGATCCAGCGCATATTGAAGTCGCTTGCGCGGCAACCGCTGCGTCCGTCCTTGCACTCCTGTACGTAGCGGCGCACCGGCGGTTCCCAGAAGCGTTCGTTCGACGCGTTGATGGCGAATTCAACCGTGTCTTCTGGAATGCGAATGTTCGAATGCGTGAGCACGAAGTTGCCGATGTCGCGCTCCAGCGTAAAGCCATGCGTGCCGTTGCCGACCGAGAGCACGAGCATCGTCGAAGGCCCGTAGACGGCGTAGCCTGCTGCGAGCTGCTCGCGGCCCGGCTGCAGAAACGCGGACTCGCCCACCGGCGCCTGCGAATCCGCCGGGTTTTCATTGCGCAGCACCGAAAAGATCGATCCCACCACGCCGTTGATGTCGATATTCGACGAACCGTCGAGTGGATCGAAGGCAAGCAGATAGTCGCCGCGCGGATAGCCCGGCGGAATCGGGTAGACCGCCTCCATTTCCTCGGACGCCATCGCCGCGAGCAGTCCGTCCCATTCGCATTGCTGCACGAAGATCTCGTTAGTCGCGACATCGAGCTTCTTCTGCTCCTCGCCGTGCGTGTTGACGCTATGCGCGGAGCCGTAGTGGCCGCCAAGCGCGCCTTTGGTGAGCATCGCGGAGATCGACTTGATCGCCGCGGCCACGTCGATCAGGAGCGCCGAAAGGCCCGCGTTCTGCGCTCCAGGCTGGCGGTCGAGCGTGTCGATCAGGAACTTCGAGAGGGTCGTACGTCCGTCTTGCATGGCGATCTCCTGAGGGATGGTTTTCGTTTAGCCTGGCGGCGCCAGCACGGCGTGCGTCGTATGAGAGGACGCAGGCACCCCGTCGCTTGCCGGGAGCGTTTCGGCGAACACACGGCTCCCGCGAATGTCGGCGGCCGCAATCAGGGTGAGCGCGGCGGCGTCGATGGCCGCGCCGTCCCGCATCGCCGTGGCGAACAGGCGATTGGCCTGACGCAGCCGCGAACGGTCGAGCGCATTGCGCACCGAACGGGCGTTAGCAAAATTCGGCTGGCGGGTGCGCAGCGCGAGATAGTCCGCGAAAGCGCGGCGCGCGTCGGCGTCGAAGCGGTAATGCATCGTCGCGAGCATCCGCTCGGCGATGTCGAGCAGTTCCGCGTCGTCGTAGTCGGGAAACGTGATGTGATGCGCAATCCGCGAACGAAAGCCCGGATTGCTCTCGAAGAACACTTCCATGCGCGCCGCGTAGCCAGCGAGAATCACGACGAGATCGTCACGCTGGTTTTCCATGGTTTGCAGCAGGATCTCGATCGCCTCCTGACCATAGTCGCGTTCGTTTTCCGGGCGATACAGGTAATACGCTTCGTCGATGAAAAGCACGCCGCCCATCGCGCGCTTCAACACCTCGCGCGTTTTCGGCGCGGTATGGCCGATGTACTGACCGACCAGGTCGTCACGCGTCACCGAAACCAGATGATTGCGGCGAATGTAGCCCAGCCGGTGCAGCACTTCGGCCATACGTAGCGCGACCGTGGTCTTGCCGGTGCCGGGATTGCCGGAGAAGCACATATGCAGGGTCGGCGCGCCGCCTGCGAGGCCGAGCGAAGCGCGGGCCCGCTCGACGAGCAGATGGGCCGCGACCTCGCGAATGCGGGTCTTCACCGGGGCGAGCCCGACCAGATCGCGATCGAGTTCGGCCAGCACGTCGCCGATGCCGGAGTCGCGATAGAGCGCGGCGAGATCGACATTGGGCACCTGTGCGCAGTTCATCTTCTAGCGCCCCGGTACATATCGCTCACCCGAGGGCCGGTCGCCCGCGTAGCCGGACAGCCCGTAACGCTGCACACGTCCCACCCCGTCCTGGCGCGTGAGGCGAAAGCCCGGTTCCTCGTCCGGGCGGTTGACGATGAACGACAGACGCATCGTCTCGAAGCCGCGCACCGAATCGAAGGCGTTGATCTTGATGTAGTGCTGCGGCCGCGCCGCGCGGCACGCCTTCACTTCCTGCAACACGCCGGCCGCATCGTGCAGATCGAACATCGGCAGGCCCCACATTTCCCAATAGGTGTTGCGCGGATGCGGATCGTCGGTGTACTCGACCGAACAGGCCCAGCCCTGGCCCAGCGCGTAGTCGATCTGCAAGCTGATCTCCTCGTCGGTCAGTTCCGGCAAGAAGGAAAACGTACCCTGTGTAATACGCATGACGTACCTCGTTGATGAATGCATCGTTCGGAAACGGCGCCAACGGTTTTCCGCGCAGTGCGGCTGCACTGCTACCGGACCCGCATTGAGAAACCCTGAATACCCGCTACCCGCTCTGGATAGCCGCCGCTCAGGCCGCTGTCGGCGTGGCGGCGAAATCCGGCGTGTCGGTCGACGCGTAGTTGAACGTCACATCCCGCCACGTATCGAGCGCCTGCTTGAGCGGCGTGCACCAGCGCGCCGCCGCTTCGAGAATCTCCGGCCCTTCGTGCACGATGTCGCGGCCCTCGTTGCGCGCCTTCACCATCGTTTCGAGCGCAACGCGATTCGCTACCGCGCCCGCCTGGATACCGGCCGGATGACCGATCGTGCCGCCGCCGAACTGCAGGATCGCGTCGTCGCCGAACAGGTCCAGCAGTTGATGCATCTGCCCTGCATGAATGCCGCCCGAGGCCACCGGCATCACCTTGCGCAAACCCGCCCACGGCTGGTCGAAGAAAATCCCGCGTGACAGATCGACCTCGTTGTGCGCCTCGCGGCACACGTTGTAATACCCCTGCACCGACAGCGGATCGCCTTCGAGCTTGCCGACCGCAGTGCCCGCATGCGCATGATCGACGCCCGCCATGCGCAGCCACTTCGCGATCACGCGAAACGAGATGCCGTGATTGCGCTGCCGCGTATAGGTACTGTGGCCCGCGCGATGCAGATGCAGAATCATGTCGTTGCGGCGCGCCCAGCGCCCCATCGATTGAATCGCCGTCCAGCCGACCACGAGATCGATCATGACGATGCAGGAACCCAGTTGCTTCGCGAATTCGGCGCGCTCATACATGTCCTCCATCGTGCCGGCCGTCACGTTCAGGTAGTGGCCTTTGACTTCACCCGTTTCCGCCTGCGCGCGATTCACCGCCTCCATTGAAAACAGAAAACGGTCGCGCCAGTGCATGAAGGCCTGCGAGTTGATGTTTTCGTCGTCCTTCAGAAAATCGAGGCCGCCGCGCAATCCTTCGTATACGACCCGGCCATAATTCTTGCCCGACAAACCGAGCTTCGGCTTGACGGTCGCGCCAAGCAACGGCCGGCCGTACTTGTCGAGCCGCTCGCGCTCGACGACGATGCCCGTCGGCGGCCCCTGGAAGGTCTTCAGATAAGCAACAGGTATGCGCATGTCTTCGAGACGCAGCGCCTTGAGCGGTTTGAAGCCGAACACATTGCCGATGATCGAGGCGGTCAGGTTGGCGACCGAACCCTCTTCGAACAGATCCAGTTCATAGGCGATGTACGCGAAATACTGCGGCTCGCCGGCGCTCACGCCCGGCACGGGATCGACGCGGTAGGCTTTCGCACGGTACATGTCGCAGGCGGTCAGGCGATCGGTCCATACCACGGTCCAGGTTGCCGTCGACGATTCGCCGGCCACAGCTGCCGCCGCCTCCTCCGGATCGACACCGGGCTGCGGCGTGATGCGAAAGAGCGCGATGATGTCGGTATCTTTCGGCGTGTAATCCGGCTGCCAGTAGCCCATCTCGCGATACTTCATGACGCCCGCGGCGTACCGTTCGCGAGGTTTCTGCGCGTCGCGCGGCTTGTGTATGGAATCAATGACCGGTTGACTGAAATCGTTCATGACATATCCTCGAAGGTGAACAGGTGCGCTGCCGGAAGAACGGAGCGCTTGTTTGCACTGTATGCAGGAACGCAGTCACTGAGAATTCACGATTTCATTTGGCAGACTTAACCGATCCGTTATCGATTGCACAACGCGAAGCGATTTTTCAACACATGCGCGAACGATCGATGGAGAATGATCTGCATGGGATCGGCGAGCACCGGGTGACAGGAGAACAGGACCGTGCTGCCCGGCATGGAACACTTTGCTGCATTCCCGGAACAGTGCGCGGCGCGAGCGCATCGCGCTGCGCACACCGTGGTCGCACCGGCGCAATTCGGCAAACGCTGCATTGCGGCGCGCCCACACGTCGCTTGTGCCAGGTCATCGAAAACCCGGCATGGAGCTTGCGTAGTAACCAACGCCAATGAAGTCCGGCATCACGCCGGGCCGACGGCGCAACGCTGTACCAACACATGGAGGAAACACGTATGCAATGGACGACTCCGAGCTACACCGATATACGTCTTGGTTACGAAATCACGATGTACGTCGCTACGCGTTAAGCCCGCCAGGGCCGCGACACGCGGCCCTTCGGCGGATTTGCGGTAATCCCTGACTAACCGGCCGGCTTTTCGGCGCTGCCAGGACACGCGTTCCCATCCATGATCCACGAAACGATCGTCACCACAGCAGCGTGCGATGGCCGTCCTCATATCGCGCCCATGGGGGCCCGTTACGAGGACGACTTCGTCATCCTCTCGCCGTTTCGCCCGTCGGTCACGCTCGACAATATCGTCGCGTCGCGGGCTGCAGTGCTGAACTTCACCACCGACGTCCGTATCTTCGCCGGCTGCGTCACGCATTGCGCGAGCGACTGGCCCACCGTCGCCGCCAGCCGTGTGGCGAGCATCAGGCTCGCCGGGTCGCTGGCGCACGCTGAACTCGAACTCGACGAACTGCGCGACGACAAGGAGCGCCCGGTGCTGCGCATGAAATGCGTGCACCGCGAAAACCATGCGCCGTTCACCGGTTTTAACCGCGCCCAGGCCGCGGTGGTAGAAGGCGCGATTCTCGTGAGCCGGCTTTTCATGCTGCCGGCCGACAAGGTGGACCGCGAAATGGCCTACCTGCAGATCGCCATCGACAAAACCGCCGGCGATGCCGAACTCACTGCCTGGGGGTGGCTCACCGCCGCGATCGCGCGGCATCGCGAGAGCCTCGAATCTTCCGGCGGTTCAGCCGCCGAACTCATAGCGCACTAGTCTGTCCCGCCTTTTCGGAGAATATCGATGACCGCATTGCTCGCGAGCGTCCGCTCGGACGACGAAGCATTGGACGCCGCTCGTGCCGGCGCCGAACTGATCGACCTGAAGGAACCGAACGCGGGCGCGCTCGGCGGTCTGTCGATCGGCGATATCACGCATATCGTCCGCCAGCTTCGCGCCTGTTATCCAGTCAAGCCGATTAGCGCAACGATTGGCGACGTGCCGGCGGACGCGCTCGATGAAATCGCCACCCGTGTCATTGAAGTCAGCGATGCAGGCATCGACTACGTGAAAGTGGGTGTGGCGCCCGGTCCGTCTGCACGACGCTGTCTCGAACAACTGGCCAATCTGCCGGCTGCGGTCGTGCCGGTGCTGCTGTGCGACAGCGGCATGGAAAGCGAACTGGTCGCCTATACGGCCACGCTCGGTTTTGTCGGGGTGATGTTCGACACCGCCGGCAAGGACGGCCGCACACTGTTCGATTACGTGGATGGCGATTCGCTCGCGCAATGGCTGCGGCTCACGCGCGAGCGCGGCGCGATGAGCGGCATCGCCGGCTCGCTCGGCTGGGCGCAGTTCGAGCAGATCCGGGCGCTCGCGCCGGACGTGGCGGGTTTTCGCACGGCATTATGTGTCGATGGAAGGCGCTCGCGACTCGATCCGCAACGCGTGGCGCAATGGGCCACCGCACTGCACCGTCCTGCTGGAGAGACAAGCGGCGCGCTCGCCGCGGCGAACACCCAGGCCTCCGGCGCTGCACGTCTTTAATGCACCTGATTGCGCGCAAGCCGTTGCCTCGCACCCAGGATGCCGCAAAAGACCGCGCAGCAATAGGCACGAATACTAGATCACCGGGATGTTCAGCAGCCGGTCGCGCATCAGCGCAACACTGTCCTTGTTGAACATCTCGACCACGTAATTGGCCTCGATCACATGGTCGACGAAACGGCGGTCGACCACGCCCGTGGCCGCCAGCGTCTCGAGCCGCTCGTTCTCCGAGATGGCGCATGACTTCACCACGATCAACCGCTCGGCGTTGAGCATGGTCGAGAGCCATGCGGCAAGGCTGTCGGAGGTGGTGTCCCAATTGCTCATCGCGTCCGGCGTATCGCGCATCAGCGAGGTCGGCACCCACACGGCCACGCGGCCGTCGCGCAACGCGCGGCGGATCTTCGCCTCGCTCGAAGCGAGCACGAGTTCAGGCAATATCCCTTGCATGAGAATCGCGTATTGCGTCATGGCAAGCAGACACATGTTGTGCGCGGCGAGATCGTCGAAGCGCCACTCGCTCTGGTATTGCCGCACCTTGTCCGCGAAGTCGCCGCCACCGGGCACGATGACGACGCGCCCGCCCCCCACCTCACATAGCTCGACGAGCCACTTGCGAAGCATCGGATCGTGACTCAGGCTGCCCCCGATCTTGACCACCCACATGATCGTTGTCCTCTTCCGCGCGTTTCCGCTCGTTTCCCTTCAACTGCTCAAGGCCGCCCGCGCTGCTCCGCTGCGGCTGGCATCACCGGCTTCCCAGTGGCGAGTCGCCGCAAGCAGCGCTATCGCCACACTCGGCGCGCACGTTGCGGCCCAGTCCGACCGGTTCGCCGGCACACCCGCCAGCGTGCCGAAATCGATGTACGCGCGTGGCGCTTCACTGGCTTCCATACTGGCCAGCGCCGCCGCGAGAAAGCGTCCACACCCTGCGCCGACCAGCGGTGCGGCGGCGAGCTCAGGGTGAGCCGCCGTCACGCGCGCCAGATTGGCGCCGATCTCGCGCAACTGCAGTTCGCGCCAACGCAGCGCGAACCCGCGCCATTCGCCGGAACCCGCTTCATGGGCGTCCCGGCCAATCATCCGCGCGAGCCGCGTGCGGCTGGCTGCTTCCGTCTTCGGTCCCTGGTCGGCGCTCGGATACAGGTCGTAGTGCGGCGCCAGTTCGCCCGTGAGGCGGTAAACGTCCGCCGTGGTCGCAAACCATTCGTTCATCACGTTGACGGTCTCCCCAGCGAACTCGATGCGCTGGGCGAGGCCGCACAAAGGCGTGCGCACCACGCCCTGGTACACGAGTTCGCCGGTGGCGAGCCGCCCGGCATCCGTCGCAGCACGCGCGACGACGCCACCGCCGGCGATCGGAATGATGTCGGTGGTGGTACTGCCAATGTCGATCAGCAGCGCATCGGGTACACGCGACGCGATCCAGCTCGCGGTGGCCAACCAGTTCGCCGAGGCGACACTGCGCCAACCGTCCGCGCAGGACTGCGGCGTGAGCCAGCCGGCGTCGCCCGCGTAGAAACGCAAGCGCGGCCCGAGCCGCTGCGCGAGCGCAGCAGCGATGGCCTGCACGCCATGCGCGCGGTCCTCGAAGAGGTCGACCATCTCCCCGGTCATCGTCACCGCGTGCAGCGGGGCGTCAGTCCGGGCGGCCGGCCAGCGCTCGAAGACAAGGTCGATGGTTCGCTCGAGATGGTCGAGGCCCTGCCATAGCGGACAAGCCCACTGCGCGACATCGAGCACCGCGCCCGCGGCATCGGCCATCGACACCTTCACGTGCGCGCCGCCGACATCCCAGCCGAATACCGCCGCGCCATCCGCCGTAGCGACGCTTGCATCGGCGCCGAACCCGGCGCTCATCGCTGCGCTCCGCAGGCGGGCGGTGCGCCACAGTTGCGCGCCGCCGGACCGGACCCCACGATACGCACGCCGTGGGCAGCAAGCAGGGCGTGCGCGAGGTTGCCGCCGAGCGCCTCGGACAGCCCGGCATACGCCACCGTCAGACGCGGGTTGACCTCGATCACAATCGGGCCGCGCGACGCATGCCACACCACGTCGATGCCGACGAAGCCGCGCAGCCCAGGCAGCGCCTGAGCCACGCGCTGCGCGAGCGCGCCGAGCATGCGGCCCTGGTCGCCGGCCAGGTCGATCTGGTTGACCATCACGCCATCGAATTCCACGATGTGCGGTTGCTGCTGCGCCGCATCGCCTTCGCTCAGGCTGATTTGCTGCCGGTTGATGCTGACGAGTTCAACGCCGTCGCCGTGGCAGATCAGGGAGAGGCTGAGCGGCTCGCCGTCGACCCATGCCTGCAGCACCGGATTGCGCGCGGCGGCGGCACGTGCGTCGTATTCGGCGCAGGCGTCGGCAAAATTGTCGAATACGAAGGTATCGAGACCGCCCGCGCCGTCATCCGGTTTCACGACCCAACCGCTGCCCGGTTGTCCGGCGGCCTGCCCGGCGAGCTGTCCAGGTTCGACAGCCGGCGTCGTGGCGATGCCGTGCGCCGTCAGGCACGCCGCAGTCGCGCTCTTGCTCGACGCCACGCGGATCGATTCTTTCGAACAGCCAAGCCAGCGCGCGGCGCCCACCGCGTCGTACAGATGCAGCAGCAAACCGTCGCACTCCGGCGCGATGATCCACGCGTAGTCGTGCTCGCGAGCTACCCTCGCGACAAAGGCGGTCATCGACTCGCCTTGTGCGGCCCTACAATGAACGCGCGACGATGCGACGGTTTCAAAACGGGAACTCGCGAAGCTCACGTCCACTCCGTCGAGTTCCTGCAGGTCGCTCACCAGTGCGTCACGCATCACCCGGCCTTCGACGATCAGCGCGCTCAGGTCGGCCAGACTTCCCGCGCCGGCATGTGCCGGATCGATGCCGCCACCGGTGAGATACTCGAAGACAAAGATCTTGGTCAAAGGAGCGCGCCCCCATGCAGGTGATACCGGTTCTCGATCTGCTCGACGGCCACGTGGTACGTGCGGTGCGCGGCGAACGGACAGCCTATCAGCCGATCCACTCGCCACTTGCCGCTACCAGCGAGCCGCTTCACATCGCCCGCGCCCTGCTTGCTGCAAGCGGCGCACGGACGCTCTATATCGCCGACCTCGGCGCGATCCTTCAGCAAGGCGCTCACGTCGAGACGCTCGCTGCACTACGTGCCGCCCTGCCCGGCACCGACATCTGGCTCGACGCGGGCTATTCCGACTATGCGTCGATGCATGCGCTGTTCGCGCGTATCGAAGAAACGATCCGGCGCAACAGCCTCGACGGCACTCGCCAGTCTGCTCCGCACGGTCTCGCGACGCTCGTGCCGGTGTTCGGCAGCGAGTCGTTGCACGACATCGACGCACTACGCGCCGCCGAAACCGCTGGGCTTTCTCCAATCCTTTCGCTCGACCACCGCGCCGGTCAACTGATCACGGCTACGTCTTCGCTCACCCCAGCCGGGCACACCTCGGCATGGTGGCCTCGCAGGGTGATCGCGATGACGCTCGATCAGGTAGGCAGCTACGACGGTCCCGACCTCGCCACGTTCGAGCGTATCCGTGCCCATGCTCCCACGCATACCGCCGTGATCGGCGCGGGCGGCATTCGCCATCGCGAGGACATGGCAGCGGCGGCCCGTACCGGCGCTTCGGCATGGCTTGTGGCGTCTGCGCTGCACGATCGCCGTATAGGCCTGCCATTCGTCGAATCAACATAGGCGTGCTATACAACTTTCATGCCAATCGCCGGAGAAGCCGTGGCTGTAAACAAACGGCAAGCTAAAGGTGCCGTTTGTGACACTCTGCTCCAGATTGACACACAACCTGTGCGGAGCAATGCGGCGCGCCCGTTGCACAGCCGACACATTGCGTGCAGGGCAGCGCGCATATCGCGACGGTATCGATCCTTTTAAGCGCAAGGCCACATAAGCGGCGCGCGATGCGTCGCGCACCTCGCTATGGCATCTGGACTCAAATCGGCATGGAGCTTGCTAAAAGTGCGGCCATGCACCTCTCGCCCATCGATCCATCGTCCACGACCCCATCGGCCACGGCCCACGTTCCTGCCTCGTCGCTAACGCGCGACTGGACTTGCCCGTTCTGCCCGCTGCTGTGCGACGACCTCGTAGTCGAGTCGCATGACGACGCCACGCTCACCGTGCCGGATACCGAATGCCGGCGCCTCACCCAGGCGCTCGCCTGCTACAGCAGCGCGGATGCACAGTGCCGCAGCAGCGTCGACGGACACGACGCGGATCTCGATACCGCGCTGGCTGGCGCGGCGCGCATCCTGTCGTCGGCACGCCGCCCTTTATTCGGCGCGCTGACCACCGATGTAGCCGGGACCCGCGCGCTGTACACGCTGGCCGCGGGCTGCGGCGCCATCCTCGATCATTGGCACGGCGATGCGATGAGCGCGGCCACGCTTGCGTTGCAGGATCGCGGATCGTTCTTCACCACGCTGTCCGAGGTGCGCTCGCGTGCAGACCTGCTGGTGTTTTTCAATTGCCAGCCGTCGCAGCGCTATCCGCGCTTCTTCACACGCGCGCTGGCAGGCACAGAACAGACACGCGAGCTGGTGTTCGTCGGCTGTCCGCCCGATCCCGCCGCGGCCGGCCTGGCGAATACGCGAGCCGAAGCGATTCTTCCGGACAACGATCCTTTTGACACGCTCGCGCTCTGGTCCGCCCTTTGCGAAGGACGCGCGGCTCGTGCGCTGTACGACAGCGCCGCAGACACGGCAGCGGAACTCGCCCGCCTGCAGGCACGCATCGCCGCTGCCCACTACACCGTGCTGGTCTACGAGCCCGCCGCATTGCCCGGTCCGCACGCAGCCCTGCTCATCGAGGCCTTGAACCGGATCGTCAAGGCAGCCAACCGCACCGTGCGCGCGGGCTGTCTCGCGCTCGGCGGCGATGACGGCGCCTTGACGGTCAACCAGACCGTGGCGTGGCTCTCGGGTCTGCCGTTGCGGACGCGGGTCTCGACGCCCTCGCGGACCGCCGGCACGGCGCCGCTCGACTACGATCCGTACCGGTATCGCACCGGGCGGCTGCTTGCCAACGGCGAGATCGACGCGCTGCTGTGGGTCGCCAGCTTCGCGCCGCCGGTCTGGCCGCAAGCGCTAGATCAGACGGTGCCTCTGATCGTGCTTGGCCATCCTGCTCTGGCCGAAGCCGCGAAAGCGCGCGGCGCCGCTACCGTCTTTATTCCGGTCGCCACGCCTGGGATCGATAGCGCCGGTCATCTGTTTCGCGTCGACGGCCCGGTCGTGATGCCGCTCGCCTGCGCACGCAGCGTTGGACTGCCCTCGGTGGCAACGATCGCGGAGCGCCTGGCGGCGCAACTCGATGCCCCGCCTGCCCCGCAGGTGCAGCCATGAGTCTCATCCGGCTCAAGGGCGGCAGGATCTTCGACCCGGCCAACGGCGTCGACGGCGAGCGCCGCGATCTGGCGATTCGCGACGGCCGCATCGTCGACGTGCCCGCCACGACGCCAGCCGATCGCGAATACGACGCCACCGGCATGATCGTGATGGCAGGCGGCATCGACATGCACTCGCATATCGGCGGCGGCAAGACCAATCTCGCGCGCCTGCTGCTCCCCGAGGATCATCGTAACGATCCTGTGCGCGAACCCGCGTACGACGCGGTGCAGGACGCAAACGGCCGCTACCTGAGGCTGCCGTCATGTGGAGTCTGCGCGCCCGGCACGCTCGCGACCGGCTACCGCTACGCCGAGATGGGCTATACGGCCGCCTTCGAGCCGGCCATGATGCCCTCCAACGCGCGGCATACGCACCTTGAGATGGGCGACACCCCGATCATCGATCACGGCGCGTACGTCATGCTCGGCAACGACGAGCTGTTCCTGCAGATGCTCGCCGCCCGCGACGATTTCGAGCGTCTGCGCGACTACATCGGCTGGACGATCCATGCGAGCAAGGCGCTCGGCGTGAAGGTCGTCAACCCTGGCGGCATCTCCGCGTTCAAGTTCAACCAGCGCTCGCTGAACGTCGACGAGCCGCACGTGCATTACGGCATCACGCCGCGCGATGTGCTGCACACACTGTCGCGCGCGTTGACCGAGCTGCGCGTACCGCACCCGCTGCACGTACACGCCAGCAATCTGGGCGTGCCCGGCAACATCGATTCGACCATCGCCACCATGGATGCCGCCGACGGTCTGCCGATCCATCTCACGCATATCCAGTTTCATAGCTATGGCACTGAGGGTCCGCAAAAATTCTCGTCGGGCGCCCGGCAGATCGCAGAGGCGGTGAACGCACGGCCGAACGTGTCGATCGACGTCGGCCAGATCATCTTCGGACAGACCGTTACGGCCTCGGGTGACACGATGATGCAGTTCCGCAACACACCGCTCGGGCGGCCGCACAAGTGGGTGGTCGGCGACATCGAATGCGACGCGGGCTGCGGCGTGGTGCCGTTCCGCTATCGTGAGCAGAGCTATGTGAATGCATTGCAGTGGATTGTCGGCCTCGAGATCTTCCTGCTGGTCGACGACCCGTGGCGCGTCGCGATGACGACGGATCATCCGAACGGCGGCCCGTTTACGAGCTATCCGCACCTGATCCGTCTCCTGATGGATAAGTCGTTTCGCGATGAGCAGCTCGCAAAGCTTAATGCCGACGCCCAGGTGGCGAGCGCGTTGGCACAACTGACGCGCGAGTTCTCGCTGTACGAAATTGCCATCATCACGCGAGCAGGACCGGCACGCCTGCTCGGCCTGCGCGACCGCGGCCATCTCGCCGCAGGCGCTGCGGCGGACATCGCCGTCTATCGCGACGACCCGGATCGCGAGCGGATGTTCACCTCGCCGGCCTATGTATTCAAGGACGGCGAACTCGTCGCTTGCGACGGCACGCTGGTCGCCACGCCGACGGGCGGCATCCATTTCGTCTCGCCTGACTTCGACCGCGGCATCGAGAAGACACTGCGCGCCTATAGCGGCGCCAACCTCGCGAGCAACTTCGCGCACGCCGCGATCAGCGACGACGAGGTTTGCAACTGCTGCCGCGGCGGCAGGCTGCTGCCCGTCGAATGTCTCGCGAACGGCTGACCCAATGGCCCACATACCATGAGCGCCCCGGCGACCCTGCAGATCAACGGCACCACGATCGACGCCACTTTCGCGGAAGCGTTTCCGATGAAGGCGACCCGGCTCGTCATCACCGCCCACACGCCGGCGTGGGCGATGAACGCCGCCATCTCGCTGACAGGGTTCGCGACCTCGGTGATCGGCTGCGGCTGCGAGGCCGGCGTCGAACGAACGCTGAGCGCCGGAGAAACACCGGATGGCCGCCCTGGCGTGACGGTGCTGCTGTTCGCGGTGTCGTCGAAGGAATTGGCCAAACAGATCGAACGGCGCGTCGGACAATGCGTGCTCACTTGTCCGACCACCGCCGTGTATGGCGGCATCGATCCCGAGACGAGCCGCGCACCGCTTTCCGATCGGGCATCGCTCGGCAGCGGGCTGCGTTTTTTCGGCGACGGCTGGCAGATCTCGAAGATGCTCGGCGACACGCGTTACTGGCGTGTGCCGGTGATGGACGGCGAGTTCGTCTGCGAGGAGACGGCGCTTACCGTCAAAGCCGTGGGCGGCGGCAACCTGATCCTGCTGGCGCGCGATATCGACGCCGCACTCGCCGCCGCCGAAGCCGCGGTCGCGGCGATGCGCAGGCTGCCGAACGTGGTCATGCCGTTCCCCGGCGGCGTGGTCCGGTCGGGATCGAAGGTCGGCTCGAAATACCAGGGCGCGAGCGCGTCCACCAACGACGCGTTCTGTCCAACCCTCACAGGTCTCTCCGCGCGCAGCGAACTGGGCGCGGAAGTCGGGTGCGTGCTCGAAATCGTGATTGACGGGCTCACCGACGCCGATGTCGGTGCGGCGATGAGCGCGGGTATCGCCGCGGCCGTCAGGCTCGGAAGCGCGGCGGGCCTGCTGCGCATTTCGGCGGGCAACTACGGCGGCAAGCTGGGACCTTACCACTTCCATCTGCACAGCCTCGCGGCGAGCGCCGCAGCGGACTTCGACGGGAGCCGCGCATGAGTCTTCGCATCACCCTGCGCGTGACAACGCCACCCGGCTTCCGCGTCGACGCGTCCGCCTTGCTGCCGGCGACGCTGGCGGCGATGAGCACGGCGGAAATCGAGCGCATTGTCCTACCCGCGGGCAATGACAGGTGTAACGTGGGCGATGTGTTCGACGTGTCGCGCAGTGAAGCCGCCGCTGAATCTGCTGCGCCGCACACCGGCGCTACCCTGGTGATCGAAAACGCAGCGCCATGGCTCGACCGCGTCGGCGCGCGCATGGCGGACGGCCACCTCGTCGTGCACGGCTCGACCGGGGATTACAGCGGTTTCCAGATGGCGGGCGGCGTATTGCACATCGAGGGCGATGCGGGTCACTTTACCGGCTGCGAAATGCGCGGCGGCCGTCTGACGGTGACCGGGCATAGCGGCGACTTCGCCGCCGGCGCCCTCGCCGGCGACATGGAAGGCATGACGGGCGGCACGCTGACGATTCACGGCAACGCGGGCGCGCGGCTCGCCGATCGCATGCGCCGCGGACTCGTGCTGGTTGGCGGCAACGCGGGAGATTTTGCCGCATCGCGGCTTGTGGCAGGCACTATTGGGATTGCCGGTCAAGCGGGCGCGCATTATGCATACGGTATGAGGCGCGGCACCCTCCTGCTCACCCAGCGGCCCATGCACTTGCCGCCGACGTTTGCCGAGGGCGGTCGCGGTTTCGATGTGTTCTGGGCACTCCTCGTACGCAGTCTCGCCGATGAGATCGCACCCTTTTCGCAGTGGCGCACAGCGAGTTTGCCGACGCGCTATACGGGCGATCTCGCGGTCGACGGACGAGGCGAAATCCTGGTCGTGAGCTAGCCGCCCCAAGCACGCCCCGCATGACACGCATGACACGCATGACACGCAGTCAGACAGTGTTCGACAGAAACACCCGATAACGAAGGAGACAGGCATGACGATGGCGCATTCTCCCCCCGCACAGCCGGGCGCCGACGCATCCGCGCCGCGCTATGCCGGCTCGATGATCGCACTGCATTGGCTGATTGCACTTGGCATCATCGGCCTGCTCGCGCTTGGACTCTATATGGTCGGACTGCCAAAGGGTTGGCCTCTCAAAGCGACGCTCCTCAACCTTCACAAGTCGGTCGGACTGACGGTTTTCCTGCTGGTGCTTCTTCGCATCATGGCGCGTGTGGCCCTCCACCGGCCGCCCTTGCCGCCGATGCGACCGTGGCAACGCGCCGCCGCGCGCACTACGCAGGGCCTTTTATACGTCGCAATGGTCGCGATGCCGCTGTGCGGGTATCTCGGTTCGTCGTTCAACCGCTTCGGGACGCGCTTCTGGGGCCTCGCGCTGCCGCAGTGGGGCTGGGACGATGCGGGCTTGCGCGAACTGTTCTTCGGTCTTCATAAGGCAATCGGCTATGCGCTGATCGTACTGATTGCGCTGCACGTCGCGGGCGCGCTCAAGCACCAATGGATCGATCGCGACAACCTGCTCGCGAGGATGCTGCCATGATGCGGCGCGCACCATGAAGATCAAGGTACTCGGCTCATCGGCGGGCGGCGGTTTCCCGCAATGGAACTGCAATTGCCGCAATTGCGACGGCGTGCGGCGCGGCACGCTGAAGGCGACCCGCCGCACGCAATCGTCGATCGCGGTGAGTGCGAACGGCGAGGACTGGCTGCTGGTCAACGCGTCACCCGATCTGCTCGCGCAGATCGCCGCCAACCCCGAGCTGCAGCCGGCCCGCCGCGCGCGCGATAGCGGGATTGCCGCGGTGCTGGTGATCGACGCGCAGATAGACCACGTCACCGGCTTGCTGATGCTGCGCGAACGCGACACGCCACTGCCGCTCTACGCAACCGATGCGGTATGGCAGGACCTGCGCAGCGGCTTTCCGGTCGCACCGATCCTCTCGCATTATTGCGGCGTCGAGCATCGCCGCATCGCGCTCGACGGCGCGCCGCTAGCCGTTGCCGCCCTTAACGGCGTGCAGATCGACGCATTGCCGCTGTCGAGCAAGGCGCCGCCCTACTCGCCGCATCGGCATGCGCCCGAGCGCGGCGACAACATCGGACTGGTCTTCACGAACCGGCAAACCGGCAAACGCGCGTTCTACGCGCCCGGACTCGGAGCGATCGAAGCGCACGTGCTCGCCGCGATGCGTGAAGCGGATCTGCTGCTCGTCGACGGCACGCTGTGGACCGGCGATGAAATGATCCGCCTCGGTCTCTCGAAGAAAACCGCTGCGGATATGGGTCATCTGGAGCAGTCCGGCCCGGGCGGCATGATCGAAGTACTGGACTCACTCGAGGCACCCGAAGCACACCACGTCCGCAAGGTGCTGATTCACATCAACAACACCAATCCGATTCTCGTCGAGGACGGCCCCGAGCGCCGCATCCTCACTGAACACGGAATCGAAGTGGCATACGACGGAATGACGTTCGAGATATGACGTGAGGCTGCGAAGCCAGGCTGGAGTCTGAAAACGCAGCGATAAAGTACAAACGGAGAGGGCATGAACGCAAAAGACATCTTGGGTACGGCGCCGCAGCAGGGTGAAGGGACGAGCGCAGATGGCAGCCAGCCCGCCTGGACCCGCGAGGAATTCGAGGCACAGTTGCGCGCGAAAGGCACGGCGTATCACATCCATCATCCATTCAACGTCAAGATGAATAGCGGTGGCTGCTCGCGCGAACAGATTCGCGGCTGGGTCGCCAATCGCTTCTATTACCAGATCAATATTCCGCTAAAGGATGCGGCCGTGCTGTCGAACTGCCCGGATCGCGAAACGCGCCGCCGCTGGGTGCTGCGTATTCTCGATCACGACGGCTATGGCGACGAGGAAGGCGGTATCGAAACATGGGCGCGTCTTGGCGATGCAGTCGGCCTGTCGCGTGACGACCTGTGGTCGTTGAAGCAGGTGACGCCCGGCGTGCGCTTCGCCGTCGACGCCTACGTGAATTTCGCGCGCCGCGCACCGTGGCAGGAATCGGTCTGCTCGTCGCTTACCGAAATGTTCGCGCCTCAGGTGCATCGCGACCGGCTCGCGAGCTGGCCGGAACACTATCCATGGATCGAGCCTTCGGGTCTTGCGTATTTCCGCTCGCGCATTTCGCTTGCGCAGCGCGACGTGCAGCACGGGCTCGAAGTCACGCTCGATCATTTCACGCGGCGCGAGCAGCAGGAACGCGCGCTCGACATCCTGCAATTCAAGCTCGACATCCTGTGGACCATGCTCGACTCGATCGAAAAGGCTTTCCCGCAATGAACGACCAGCCACGCGCCGGCGGCGCCACGCCAACCGCCGATTGTCTGACGATCAGCAAGCTCTTTCGCCTGCAATGGGAGCCGGCTCAGAACGCTCACGTGCTGCTCTATCCTGAGGGCATGGTGAAGCTCAATCAGAGCGCGGGAGAGATTCTCAAGCGTTGCGACGGCACGCGTGATCTGAATGCGCTGATTGCCGACCTGGAGCAGGCGTTCAACACGACCGGCCTCGGTCCCGAAGTGCGTGCGTTCGTCGCCGACGCGCAGTCGCGCGGCTGGCTGGAGTAGCGCCATGACGGACCTGTCACAGCCTGCCGCCGCTGCCCAGTCTCAAGCGGTCCCAAGCGGGATCCCGCTGCCGCTCTGGCTGCTTGCGGAGTTGACGTATCGCTGCCCGCTGCACTGCGCGTTCTGCTACAACCCGATCGACTACACGGATCACAGCCGCGAACTCAGCACGCAGCAGTGGCTCGGCGTGTTACGTGAGGCGCGCGCGCTCGGCGCCGCGCAACTCGGGTTTTCAGGCGGCGAACCGCTCGTGCGCGACGATCTCGAAGTGCTGGTGGGCGAGGCGCGCAAGCTCGGTTTTTATACGAATCTGATCACCTCAGGTGTCGGTCTCACCGATAAGCGTCTCGACGACCTGCAGGCAGCCGGCCTCGACCATATCCAGTTGTCGTTCCAGGATTCGACCCAGCAGCTAAACGACTTCCTCAGCAGCACCCGCACCTTCGAGCTGAAACAACGCGTGGCCGCGTCGATCAAACGGCACGGCTTTCCGATGGTGCTCAATTGCGTGCTGCATCGCTACAACCTGCCGCACGTCGACAAGATCATCGACATGGCGCTGGCGATGGGCGCCGAGTATCTGGAACTCGCCAACACGCAGTACTACGGCTGGGCGCATCAAAACGAAGCGCAGCTGATGCCGACGCGCGAACAGCTCGACGAAGCCGAAGCGGTGGTCGAGCGGTACCGCCGCACGCATGGTGATCGCTGCAAGATCTTTTTTGTCGTGCCGGACTATTTCGAACGGCGCCCGAAGCGCTGCATGAACGGCTGGGGCTCAGTGTTTCTTGGCGTCGCCCCGGACGGCGCGGCGCTGCCCTGTCACGCCGCGCGCAGTCTGCCCGGTCTCGTGCTGCCGAACGTGAAAGACACCCCGCTGCGCGAGATCTGGTACGAGAGCGACGCGTTCAACCGCTTTCGCGGCCTCGCCTGGATGAAGGAGCCCTGCCGCAGTTGCGATGAAAAGGAACACGACCTCGGCGGCTGTCGTTGCCAGGCGTATATGCTGACGGGCGACCCGGCCAATGCCGATCCGGTCTGCGACAAATCGCCATCGCACGACAGCGTGGTGAAGGTTGTGAGCATGGCACGGCACGCGGCCGCCGCCACCCCACCGCACGAGCAGCCGATCCTGTTTCGCAACGACGCCAATTCGCGGCGGCTCGCGTCTGCTGCGGCGAGCGGCGAAACCGGCGGCAAGATGAGCGGCCGCGACCACGGCCACACAGGAGGCTGACCATGACAGCGGGAGACATCTCCGTCCTGCTCGTCGACGACCATGCGGTGGTGCGGGAAGGCTACCGGCGCCTGCTCGAACTGAATGCCGACGTGCACGTATGCGGCGAGGCGGCCGATGCTGCGCAGGCCTATCAGCGTTTTTGCACGCTGCGGCCCGACGTGGTGGTGATGGACGTTTCGTTGCCGGGCGCAAGCGGCATCGAGGCGATGCGGCGCATGCTCGCGCGTGAACCCGACGCGCGCGTGCTGATCTTCAGCGTGCATGAGGAGGCGATCTTCGTGCGCCGCGCGCTCGACGCGGGCGCCCTCGGCTACGTCACCAAGGCCAGTGCGCCCGACGTGCTGGTGGAAGCCGTGCGCAACATCGCCCGGCGCGCGAGCTATCTGAGCCCCGATATCTCGCAGGCGCTCGCGCTGCGCAACGCGTTCAGCGATGGGCCGCCCGGACGGCAGTTATCGGCGCGCGAGTTCGAGGTACTGCGTCTGCTGGTGCAGGGTTATACGCTGCCGAGCATCGCCGAGAAACTGGGACTCAGCCAGAAGACGGTCGCCAATCACCAGTCCGTGATCCGGCAGAAATTCGGCGCCGACAACGGCGTACAACTCGCACAGATGGCGAATCGTCTGGGGCTTCAGTTCACGGGTTCGGCAAGCCCTGCATGAGCGGGCACCCGCGCGCAAAACAGGAATCCGCCTTGCGGCTTGCTCGCCACGTGAAATTCGCCACCGAGCGCCTCGACGCGCTCGCGCATGCCGATCAGGCCAAGTCCGCTGCGAGGCTTCTCGAGATCGGTCCCGGGACCGTCGTCGGCCATCGTGACGACGATCTCGTCAATGCGCCCGGCGTCGTGCCGGTCCTGAGGCTCCCGGGCTTCGCGCGGCGCACGCACCATGAACACTTCCACACGTGAGGTGCGGGCAAACTTCGAGACATTGGTCAGCCCTTCCTGAACGAGCCGGTAAAGCGTGATGGTCAGCGCATCGCTCAGGTCCGCAAAATCCCCTTCGATCGTCAGCGAGAACGACGCATCCGGCAGCCGCTCGCGCCAGCCGTCGACGCAATGCTCGAGCGCGCTCGGCAGGCCGAACTCGTCGAGCCCGATGGGCCGCAAACGCCGGATCATGCCGCCGATCTGCCGATAGACATGGCTCGCACTCTGCATCAGACCAAGCGACACGCGATGCACTTCCGGCTCGCGTCCGCTGGACAGATCGCGGATGCGCGCGGCGTCGAGCGAGATCGCATTCAGGTACTGGCCCAGTTCATCGTGCAGTTCGCGCGCCAGATGGTGGCGCTCGTGTTCCTGCGCCTGCAAGGCCTGATTGGCGAGACGCCGGTTGTCGGCGAGCAGGCGTTCGGCCTGCTCCTCCAGCGCGCAACGGCGGCTCAGCTCGCGGCGTGTCTCGCGATAGCGGCGCCATGCGAACCAGGCAAGACAGATGGAGAGCACACACAGCGTGCCCGGCAATTCGTCGAGCTGGAAGCGTTCGAGGCCCCGCGTCCAGCGATAGGCGCGTTCACTGAAATCGAATGTCACGCTCAATGCGGCGGCGAGCACCGTCAACGCGAGCACCCACGCAAGGTCGCGCCGCACCGTCGAATGCGGCGAAACGGGTCGCGCTGAAGAAGGGTTCGAGGGGTCGCTTGCCATCACCTTTGCATCCGTCACGTTTGCATTCTACTCAGGCCGCTCGCACACGGCAGTTTGTTGCGGCGCGTTTGGGAACGTTTCCCCCCGAGATCGGGAAAAGCTCCCGTGCTTCGCGCGGCGGCGTATGCGAAGCTTTACACATAGAAAGAAAGCGCTACGCATGCCGCAACGCGGCTGCGTTATCGAAGATAGCGTCAATCCGGCCGGAGACAAAACCATGAACGTGCCATCCCGCACCCGCCGCCCGCCCCGCTTATCGGATTTACCCCGTTTCCGGCGGCGTGCCGGCTTCACTCTCTGCTTCAGCGGCGCCCTGGCGGGCCTTCCCGCCACGGCGTGGGCTCAGGCCGAAACGACGGCGCCGCCAGTGGCGGCATCGTCTCCTGCGGCCGCCGGCGCAAGTCCGGGCGCCCCCACGGTGCAGCTCGCGCCCATCGTGGTGGTCGGCACCACACCGCTGCTCGGTATCGGCACGCCCTTGTCGCAAGTGCCGGCCAACGTGCAGACGGTGCGTGCGCAGGACATCGAGCGCCAGCACCGTAGCACGCTGGTCGATTACTTCGCGAAGAACCTGCCGAGCGTCGATATCTCCGATGCCCAGGGCAACCCCAATCAGATCAACATCAACTATCGCGGTTTCACCGCATCGCCGCTGCTCGGCACGCCGCAGGGGCTCTCGGTGTTCATGGATGGCGTGCGCATCAACGAGCCTTTCGGCGACGTCGTGAACTGGGATCTGTTTCCGCAGCAGGCGGTCAACACGATCCAGCTGATTCCGGGTTCGAATCCGACCTATGGGCTCAACACGCTCGGCGGGGCGATTTCGATCACGACGAAAAACGGCAAGACCAGCCCCGGCGGCGATGCCGAGGTGACGGCCGGCTCGTGGGGCCGCAAGACTGCCCAGATCGAACAGGGCGGCACGATTGGGGATAATCTGGATTACTACGTGACGGCCGACGCCCAGAACGACGACGGCTGGGCCGAGCGCAATCCGAGCCGGCTGCGCCAGGCCTTCGGCAAGCTACGCTACACCGACGCCGACACCACGCTGTCGTTCTCAGCAGGCGGCGCGGACAACGACCTGCAGGGCACGCAAACCATTCCGCGCTCGTTCCTTGGCAATCCGAAGCAACCCTACACCTACCCGGATCAGAATGAGAACAGCGTCGGCTATGCCACGCTTTCCGGCGATCACTTCTTCAACGACCATGTCGAACTGAGCGGTAACGTCTATTACCGGCAGTTCCTCAACACCAACATTAGCAGCAACAACAACACGGATTTCGGCTCGTTGAATCCGGATGGAACGGTCGATACGCTCCAGGCCACCAACGCGAAATCGACGGTTTCCACCCAGAGCTACGGCGCAAGCCTGCAACTGACCTTGCTCGGGCAGCTTGGCGGCATGCAAAACCAGTTCGTCGCAGGCGTGGCCGCCGACCTCGCCAATTCCCACTACACGGAATCGGAGCAGGATGCGTTTTTCACGCCTACGCGTGCCACGATCGGCGTGGGCAGCTTCTCCCAGCAGACCGATGCCCGAACCCATGACGGCAACTATGGTGTCTATTTCACCGACACCTTGTCCATCACCAGGCAGTGGTCGGTGACGGTAGCGGGCCGCTACAACTGGGCGGAGGCCAATATCGGCGACGAGAGCGGCCAGCAACCGCAACTCGATGGCCACGATACGTTCTCACGCTTCAATCCGGCCGTCGGCGTCAACTGGAATCCGACCAGCAACTTCACGGCCTACGCGACATATAACGAAGGGATGCGCACGCCGACCGCCATCGAGTTGACCTGTGCGGATCCGGCCGCCCCCTGCTCGCTGCCGAACGATTTCGTCGCGGACCCGGCGCTGCAGCCTGTGATCTCAAAGACCTTCGAGATCGGCGCACGCGGGCGCATCGGCAGCGCCACGAGCTGGAGCGCCGCGGCGTACAGCACGACGCTCGACAACGATATCGAGTTCATCAGCAGCGCGACGAGCACGCAGGGCTTTTTCCAGAACGTCGGGCGGACCCGCCGCCAGGGTGTCGAACTGGCCGGGCGCAGCCAGATGGGGCCGGTCGGCGTGAGCGCCAGTTACAGCTACGTCGACGCCACCTACCGCTCGACCTGGACCGAGAGCAGCCCGAGCAACTCGAGCGCCGACGCCAACGGCAACATCACCGTCAAGCCGGGCGACCATATCCCCGGCATTCCGGCGAATACGGTCAAACTGCGGCTCGACTACACGCCTTTTTCGAAGTGGAACATCGGCACCAACCTGACCTGGCGCGGCGGCATTTACGCGCAGGGCGACGAGAACAATCAGGATGTGAACGGCAAGATTTCCGGCTACTTCCTGATCGATCTGGACAGCTCATACCAGGTGACGAAACAGCTGCAGATCTTCGCGACCATATCGAATCTGCTCAACAAACAGTACGAAAGCTTCGGCGTACTCGGCGAGAACTTCTTCAACGGACCGAATCATACGTTCGACGGCGCGAACCCGATCAACGAACAGTTCGTCGGACCGGGCGCGCCGCGTGGTTTCTACGTCGGCCTGCATTACGCGTGGGACTAGCGCGATTCAATCGATCCGTCGCTGGCAGGATAGGTAACGATGCCCCAGGCCAGCGGCAGTTCGCCGATCTGCTTGATCGGCTGATAGTTCTGCGCATCGAGCACATAGACTGCATCGGAGCGCCCGCACGCCACCAGCAGCTTCGTGCCGTCCGGCGTGAAGCTGAAGTGCCAGCAACGCTGTCCGACCGGGACGTCGGCGATATGCTCGTAGCTGTGTCCGTCGAAAACCTGGACCGTCTTGTCGCGCGCCGCAGCGACGAAGAGCCGCTTGCCATTCGGTCCGAACGCGACCCCGTACGGCCCGAGCTTCGTATCGACGGTCTTGAGGACCTCGAACGTGTGCGCATCGACCGCGACGAACTTGCTGAGCGACTCGAGCGTGACGATATAAACCTTGCCATCCGGCGACAGGCGAATGCCGCGTGGACGGCCGCCCGCCGCGAGCTTCACGGTTCTGACCGGCGCGCCCGTGCGAGCCTGATAGACCGAGATCGTGTCGTCGCCCTCGTTGGTGACGAGCATCCACTTGCCGTCGCGTGAAAATTCGATGCCCTCGGTTTCATGGCCGCTCGTCACCGAACGAATCACGTGCCACGTCTTCATATCGACAATTGCGATTTCCGCAGGCGGCTTGCTGGCATCGTCGTCGGCACCCGGTTTGCCATTGCCCGCATTGGCCCCGCTCGCCGCGGGCGGACCGCCCTCTTCGCCGGGCTCGTAGGTGACATAGGCGTAGCCGTTGTGCACGCGCACATATTCGGGGTTTTTGCCGATCTTCACACGCTGCACGACCTGGCCCGAAGCCGTGTCGATCACCGCCATGTCGCCGGTATTCTTGTTGGCGACCAGAAGCCGGCTGCCGTCCTTGTTCAGACTCAAGCCGCGCGGGCCGTCTGCGCCGACCGGAAACGTCTTTGTCAGCGACATCTGGTCCAGATCGATCACGCCGACACCGGCCTTCTCGCTCGTCACGTAGGCCGTGGGAGCGGCGGCCCAGGCCGTGCTCGCGGCGAACGCGATCGCAGTGACGGCGGTGGCTAACGTCGTGACTGCGGTGGTAACCGAAGTGGCAACAGCCGGGATGACCGCGAAAGGGAGAAAACGCCTGCGGGTTGTGATACGAAACCGTGTCTCCAGCATTGTTGTACTCCGTAGTAAAAGCGCTGCGCCGCGAAAACTCGCGTCATTCAAGCAAAGTAGTCCATCGGGTGACCGTTTGACAACGGGCATCGGACGGGAGATTTTCCCGAATTGATGCGGTAGGCGCTCGCCGCGACAAATTAAAGGATGTCTTATCGGAGTCGAAAGAATTTCTGAATTCAAACCGGCACCTGTCTCCGCTATCGTGACTGCGTGAACCAGCGAGAGGACCGGACCATGCACGCCTTGATCTTCGACGTCGACGGCACGCTTGCCGATACCGAGACCGTCCATCTGCAGGCCTTCAATGCCGCATTCGCCGAAGCCGGTCTCGACTGGTTCTGGGACGAGGCGCTCTATACGCGTCTTCTCAAGGTGGCGGGCGGCAAGGAGCGCCTGCTGCGTTACTGGCACGTCGCCGATCCGGAAGAAGCGGACGGCATGCGCGTGAGCGAGGTGATCGACGCCGTGCATGCAATCAAGACCCGTCATTACGCAGCGCGCGTGCGGGATGGCGGGTTGCCCTTGCGGCCTGGCATTGCGCGTCTGATTGGCGAGGCGCAGGCCGCCGCCCTTCCCGTGGCAATCGCAACCACCACTACGCCAGCAAACCTCGACGCCCTGCTGCAAGCGCCGTTCGGCCCTGCATGGCGCACCCGCTTTGCCGCCATTTGCGATGCCGGCACGACCCGCACGAAGAAACCCTCGCCCGACGTCTACTTCGACGTGCTTCGGCAACTCGGGCTGAAAGGCGCGGACTGCGTTGCCTTCGAGGACTCCGCGAATGGGCTGCGCGCGGCACGCGCAGCCGGTGTCCCGACGGTCGTGACGCCGACCGCGTACACGTCGCAGGATGACTTCGACGGCGCGTTGGCCGTGCTGCCTCACCTGGGCGAGCCCCATGCGCCGATTCCTTCGTCTGTGCCGGATGAACCGGCCGGCTGGGTCGACCTGGCCACCTTGCGTCAGTGGCATCGCCACGCGCTGGCCGAGCTGGCATGAGTGCGCAGCGGAAGTCTTTCGTGACCGGCATGCGCCCCCGCGCCGTGCTGGTCGATCTGGACGGCACGATGGTCGACACCGCGCCGGACATCGTCGAGGCGGTCAACCGCATGCTCCACGAATTCGCTACAGCGCCGTTGCCGTTCGCGACAGTCAGCGGCTTTATCGGCAAGGGCGTGCCCAACCTGGTTCGACGCTCGCTGGAAGCGGCCGGGCTGGATCGGCGAGTCGACGAAGACCATGCCCTGAACGTGTTCCATCGCCACTATGTGCGGACCAATGGACGCCTCGGCCATGTTTTTCCCAACGTGGCCGCCGGTCTTGGCGAACTGCAGCGGCTTGGATACCGGCTTGCCTGCGTCACCAACAAGCCGCAGGAGCTGGCCGCGCGGCTCCTGCTCACGACCGGGCTCGCCCGCTATCTCGATGTGCTGGTTGCCGGGGACTCAATCGCCAGAATGAAGCCCGATCCCGAACCGTTGTGGCACGCGTGCCGGTTGCTCGACGTGGCGCCTGAAAACAGCGTGTTGGTCGGCGATTCTCCGGTCGACGTAATTGCCGCGCGGGCGGCCGGCCTGCCGGTGTTTATTGTGACCTATGGCTATGCCGGACCGGACGGCCCGGCGGCCCTGGAATGCGATGGTTTGATCGATTCGCTCGCGGCCATGCCCGCGATTCTTGCACTCCGCAAGTGCTCGTCTGACTCTGTGAGGCTGTAACACGAGCCACTCCGCCGCGCCGGCTGGAACGGGAAAATCCGGCTAGCGCCAGGCCTTCGTGAATTCTCCGATCACGCGCGCGAGGTGCGCCTGCATTGCCGTGCGCGCAGCGGTCACGTCGCGCGCCATGATGGCCGAAAAGATGCGCTGATGATCTTCCTGTGAAGCTACCCGCAACGCGGGCGTATGGAAGTGCTCCTCGATCTTTTTCCACAGCGGGTCGGCCCGGGAGTTGTCCCACATCGCGGTGACCACGAGGCGGAGCACTTCGTTTCCCGTCGCCCGCGCTATCGAGAGATGGAACTCGCGATCGGCCGCTTCGTTCGCGGCCTTGTCGTCCATGTTTTCACGCATCGCGCGTAAGGCGGCGAAGATCCGGTCCAGGTCCGAATCCTTGCGTTCGGTCGCGGCGAGCGCAGCGATCTCGCTTTCGATCACCACCCGCGCACGCAGCGTCTCGATCGGGCCTGGTCCACGCGGTAGTTCGAATGAGACCGGGCGCGCCTCGGGTGCTTCGGCCACATAGATGCCCGAGCCTACACGCACCTCGACCACGCCTTGCACTTCCAGCGCGATGATCGCTTCCCTCACCTGCGTGCGGCTCACGCCGAAACGCTCGGCAAGCGTGCGCTCGGAAGGCAGGCGGGCACGCGGCCCAACGTCGCCGCCCTCGATCAGATCGTAGATCTGTCTTGCCAGCCCGACATAGGAACGGTCGGCCGCGTCCGCGTCGGCGGCGCGGCCGGGTGGCGTGTGCGAAAGATCGGCCATCCAGGATTCCCGAAATCGTCGAAGCCGTCTGGTGGCGGCTAAAGTTCGCCAAAATGGTACACCAATTTCATGTCACGCCGTGTCTTCGTGCCGCAGGCTTCGGCCGTCAAGCGCATGACCGGCGCGGGTTTCAGCCCGATCGGGTGGTTCGTCGTGCGCACTGGTAAACCACTATCGCGCGCGGATTGGTATGCCAGTACTGTCGAATAGGGAGCGTAGGCGCATCCTTCGTTTTGCCTCGAGGAGACGTCTTTGAAGAGGTCATTCCGTTGATCGGCGAGTCCGATTCAGTCCCGCTGCAGCACGTCCGCAAGATTCCCTGCGATACGCACACCGTGCCGGTCATTCCCGACAAGCCATGTGCGCTGGCAATCGGTAAGTTCAATCCAACAGACAGGAGACAACATGCTTTCAGGAATCCAGGTGCTTCGAGCGGCGGCGACCGCGACATTGGCGCTGTGCGCGAGCACGGCTTTCGCGCAGGCATCGATCGTTCCCGGGCCGCCCAGCGATCCCACATGCATGGTCCCATGGAAGAGCGACACGAAGTTCGTCAAATATCCGAAGAAGAGCGGGCCCTACCGGATCGCGCTGGTGAACGGCTATATCGCGAACACCTGGCGCATCCAGATGATCAAGACAGCCAAGGCCTACACGGCGCAACCAGCCGTCGCCGCCAGGCTCAAGGAATTCAAGGTCGTCTCGACCGGCGAAGACGTGCCGGCGCAAATCTCGGCCGTCAACAACTTCATCGATGCCGGCTATGACGCGATCATCGTCGACGCGCAGAATCCCGCCTCGTTCGGACCCGCGATCCGTCGCGCGAAGAAGGCCGGTGTCGTGCTGATCGCGTTCGACAATACGCTCGACAGCGAGGACGCGATCAACGTCGACGTCGACCAGTATGGGCTCGGCGTGCTGTGGGCCAACTGGCTGGCCTCCCATGTGTCGAACGGAGGCAAGGTGCTCGAGATTCGCGGGGTGGCGGGCACATCGGTCGATACCGACCGGCACAATGGCTTCCAGAACACGTTGAACGCGACCGGCAAGAAGTGGAACGTTGTCCAGGTCTACGGCAAGTGGGACGACGGCGTCGCGCAGAAGGCCGTGGCCGACGCGATTGCCGTGCAGGGCCATTTCGATGGCATCTCCGCGCAAGGCGGCGACACCGGTGTCGTGCGCGCGATGCTCGACGCGAAGCATCCTTTCGTGCCGTTCGGCGGCGAAACGGAGAACGGCTTTCGCAAGCTCTGTGCGCAGTATGGGAGCCAGGGCCTGAAGTGCACGTCGGCGGGTAGCGGTCCCGCGCAGGTGGCCGTGGCGATCAAGACGGCGCTCGCTGCGCTGGACGGCCAGACGATTCCGGTCGCGATCAAGCTGCCGCTCGACGTCACCGACGATTCGAAACTGAAAGCAGGTGTCAACTATTTCCCGGATGAGTCCGATAACTTCTTCGTCGGCAACTCGTTTCCGACTTGCGGCATCAATTTCTCGGCGCAGGAAATCATGAAGCAGAGCCAGGGCAACCAGTGATCGGGTTGGTGCTGTGACGTGACGGCAACCATCTTGCATGGGACAGGAGATGAAGCATGCGGCAGGACGAGGAGCAGCCGTTCTTTCAGATGTCCGGCGTGTCGAAAAGCTACGGCGGCGCCGTCGCGCTGGATAGCGCGGATCTCGCGGTGAAGAGCGGCCGCATCCATGCGGTCCTCGGCGAGAACGGCGCGGGCAAGTCCACGCTGCTGAAGGTGATGTCCGGCGTCGTGCAACCTGACGAGGGAACCATGCACCTCGACGGTCGTCAGGTCTCCTTCGCGTCGCCCTCCGAGGCGAACGCAGCGGGCATCGTCTGCGTGTATCAGGAGCTCTCGCTGATCCCTGATCTGAGCGTGGCGGACAATATCTTCGCTTCGAATCCGCCGCGACGCTACGGCATGATCGACCGCCGGACCCAGCGTCGCCAGGCCGAGGAAGCGCTCGCCCGCGCAGGCGCGGCCGACATCAATCCGCTCGCCAAAGTCCGCGACCTGCCGCTGTCGCGCCAGCAGATGGTCGAGCTCGCGAAGGGGCTGGCGCACGAGCCGCGCATCCTGATCCTCGACGAGGCCACGTCGGCCCTGACCGCGGCCGACGTGGCGCGTGTCATTGAAGTGCTCAAACGTCTGCGCGACGAGGGACTCGCGATACTCTTCATCTCGCACCGGATGCACGAGGTGAAAGCCCTCGCGGACGAATGCACGGTGTATCGCAACGGCCGTCATGTGATGAGCTTCGAGGCGGGCACGCGTACCGACAATGACGTTGTCGAAATGATGATTGGCCGGAAATATCAGCACGCCTTCCCGGATAAACCCGCGGACGAGCCCGGGCGGCGCCTCGCCGCCGAACCGGTTCTCGCCTGTCGCGATCTCGCGTGGAACGACACGCTGCAAGGCATCAGCTTTTCGCTGAAGCCCGGTGAAATTCTCGGGCTCGGCGGCCTCGACGGACAAGGTCAGCGCGAACTGCTGCTCGCCCTATTCGGCGTGTTGCGCGGCTGCACGGGCAAGATCGAGATCGACGGCGAAGCCGTGTCAATCACGAGCCCCGTGGTCGCGCGCGCCAACCAGATCGGTATGGCGCTGATTCCGGAGGACCGCAAAACCGAAGGCCTGATGCTGCCGATGTCGGTGCGCGAGAACCTGTCGTTTGCCGCGCTCGATCGCATGTCCACCGCAGGCGTGATCGATCGCGATCGCCAGCAGTCGTTCGTCGACCGGATGATGGAGCTCCTCGCGATCAAGTCGTTCAGCGTCGATGCGGCTGTGGGCTCGCTGTCGGGCGGCAATCAGCAGAAGGTAGTCATCGCGAAGTGGCTGATCCGGCAGCCAAGAATCCTGCTGCTCAGCGATCCGACGCGCGGCATCGACGTCGGCACCAAACAGGAGATCTATCAATTGCTCAGGCGTCTCGCCGATGAAGGCGCCGCCATCGTTTTCTATTCGACCGACTATGACGAGCTGATCGGCTGCTGCGATCGCGTGCTCGTTCTCTACGAAGGCAGGATCAAGAAGGAACTTGCCGGGCCGGAGATCACGGAGCAGAACCTGATTGCAAGTGCACTGGACCTGCCCGTCGGCCAGGTTTCGCCTTCCACGGGAGTCGCGCTATGAGCGGGCTGCGTTACTGGTATGCGGAAAATCGCGGGACGACGTTCGCGTTCGGCCTGTTCGTGCTGATGTTCGCGATCTATCTCTTCAACTATCCATCGACGTTGTCGTCCAATGTCTTTCAGACGGCAGCGAACAAGGCGGTATTGCTGGCGCTGGTGTCGATGGGCCAGGCGCTGGTCGTGCTGACCGCCGGCATCGACCTGTCGATCGGCATGACGCTCGTGCTGACGAATTGCGTCGGATCGTGGATCGTCACGGGTGATGCGCTGCACAGCGCGCTCGGCATCGTCGGCGTGCTTGCGGTCGGCGCGCTGTGCGGCGCGCTCAACGGCATCATCATCATTTTCGGCCGTCTGCAGCCGATCGTGACCACGATCGCGACGGGCGCCGTCTATTATGGGCTGGCGCTACTGCTGCGCCCGGTTCCCGGCGGATCGATCAACGAGGACCTCGCCGACGCACTGACCGGCAAGGTCACCGGCGGCGTGCCGGCGAGCCTGCTGATTCTGCTCGCGACTGTGGTGATCGTCTGGATTCCTTTCAAACGCTCGGTAATCGGGCGCGCAGCGTACGCGACCGGCTCGTCCGAGTCCGCGGCTTTTCTGTCCGGCATGCCGATCCAGCGCGCGAAGTTCGCGAGCTATACGCTGGCTGGCCTGCTCGCCGCGATCGGCGGCCTCTTTCTGACGTTCTTCACGGACACCGGAGAAGCGAGCCTCGGCAGTGCCAACTCCTATGCGTTGTTCTCGATCGCCGCCGTGGTCATCGGCGGCGTGTCGCTGCTCGGCGGCAAAGGCAGCGCGATCGGCGCGATCTTCGGCGCATTTGCATTCCGCTCCATCGGCGACCTGCTGTTCGTGTTCAACGTCGATGCGCTCTGGCAGCCGCTCTTTCAGGGTGTGATTCTGCTGCTCGCTGTCGCGATCGGAGCATGCGGGCTATTCAGGGTGCGCAACCGTCTGGAGTGGTTTCAATGAGCGACGTTTCCGCAAGCAGCCGGACCACGTTCCTGTCGAGGCTCACGCGCAAAGTCGATCGTCCGATCGTCATCGCGTTCGCGTGCATCGTCGCGCTGCTGCTCGTCGGCGGGATGTATTCGCGCAGCTTCATGTCGCCGGAATACATTCTGCTGCAGCTGAAGGTGGGCGCGTTCCTCGGCATCATCGCGACCGGCCTGATGATGGTGATACTTCTCGGCCACATCGACCTGTCGCTGCCGTGGACGATCACGGTCGGCGCGATGATGGCGTGCGCCGTCGCGGGACACGGCGAACTCGGGGGCATCCTCGCGATTCCGGTTGGGATCGGTTGCGGCGTGCTGATCGGCATCGTCAACGGCATCCTTGTCGCGCTGCTACGCATTCCGTCCATGATCGCGACGCTCGCAACCAATGCGGTCGCGCAAGGCATCATGATCGTCTACACGGGGGGATCGTCGCCGCAGGATTCCGCGCCACACGCGATGCGATGGCTCGCTGCAGGCTGGCTCGTGCCGGGCGTGCCGAATGCCGTCGCGCTGTGGGTGCTGATCGGCGCCGCCACGATATTCCTGCTGTCGCGCACCACCTTTGGCCGCACGCTGTACGCGATCGGCAATACGGAACGCGCGGCATATCTTTCAGGCATCAATACGCGGCTCGTGACAGTGGCCGCTTTCGCCGTGTGCAGCGGATTCGCGGCGTTCGGCGGCGTGCTGCTCGCGGGTTATGCATCGAAAGCGGCGCAGTCGATGGGCGATGCTTACCTGTTGCCGGCGATCGCGGCGGTCGTGCTTGGAGGCACGTCGATTCTGGGCGGCCGCGGTTCGTACCTCGGCACGGTCGCCGGCGCGATCCTCATCACGCTGCTGCAGTCGATCCTCTCGGTCGCGCAGATGCCAGAGGCAGGACGCCAGATTATCTACGGCGTGGTGATCGCGGCGATGCTGCTCCTGTATGGGCGCAGCAAGCGGGAGGCGTAGGAGCAAGCGGTGGCCGATTGCTGTTCGCGGCGCGGGCGATACGCGTCGCCAGCTTCACGAGCGGGACTCACCGTCTTTCCTCGACGGCCAGATGCGGGCGCAGTGCGAGCGCCAGCGGAAAGATCGCCAACGCGGTCAGGGCCGTGGCAAAAGTGGCGCCGTGTACGCCGATCCGGTCGCCAAGAAGACCGTAGATAACCGGCGAAATGGCACCCGACGCTATCGTGCCCGTGTAAAACAACGCGAATGCACGCTCAGTACGTTCGGGGGCCGCCATTTCCGGAACTGTTCCATAGAGCACCGAGGAAGTACCGTTGAGCATCACGCCCAGAAGCGGCAGCAGCACCATGGTAAGCGCCAGTGGGAGAAACATCACGGCGACGATGCAGGCTGCTGTACCGCCCTCGGTGACCAGCACCGTGCCTATCACGCCCATGCGTGCTCCAAGCCAGCCACAAGCGAACTTGCCGGCCGCACCGCCAATAAACACCAGCGCTAGCGCAGTCCCCACCATCGGCAGCGAGACGCCTTTTGCCTTAAGCAAGAACGGCAAAAAGGTGAGCAGCCCCATGCGCACGGCCGTATCGAGCACACCAATCGCGAACAGCAGGGAAAAACCGCTTCCCGCGGTGCTGCGACGGTGATCGGGCGCCTCTACGTCCACCGGCGCAGCGCGCGGGATAGACGGGAAAAATAGCGCGATGACCACAGCAATTACGCAGCCCAATGCGGACACCATCCACAACGCGTGGCGCCACGGCATCATGGTCACGAGCAGCGAGATGGCGGCCGGCAGTGCGGATTTACCAACGTCTCCGGAAAAATTGTAGATGCTCAGAGGTCCTCGGGCGTTGCGCCCGTAGGTACGGGAGACGGCGCCCGAAGCGATCGGGTGTTGCGTGCTCGAACCGCTGCCCGAAATCGCCAAAGCCACGCACAGACCAAGCAGGCCGCCTGACATCCCGGCGACGGCATAGCCGAGCGCAGCCAGCAAAGTACCGAGGGCCAGCGTGGCACGGCTGCCCAGCCACTGCGCGAGGCGCCCGGCAGGCAGTTGGAGGGTAGCCATGGTGCCGGCATAAATACCGCGCAGGATCGCCAGGGCGGCAAAATCAAGACCAAAGTCCGCCTGCCACACGGGCAGCAACGCATAGATCATGTCTGTGTAGCCATCGTGCATCGCATGCACGACGCACGAGAGCCACAGCACGCGCGAGCGTGACGGGGCGGCCTGTCGATCCGCTGAGTCGGTCTGCTGTGTAAGCGACGGGGAAAAATCGGGCAAGCGCATATCAATCCTCTTGTCACAAGGCGAACCGGAAAGGCCCGTCGCCGTTGGGCGTTCAGGCTCCATGTGGCAATTTTATGACAGGGCGACGATGTACTTCAATTGAGCTAATATCGCGTCAATGGAGAGAAAAAGTCACGTCATGGGCAGAGACAGCGCCACTGCGAAGGGCTGGGACAACCTGCCGCCACTTAACGCGTTGCGCAATTTCGAAGCGGTAGCCCGGCACGGCAGCTTCGCTGGCGCCGCAGCCGATTTGCATGTCACGCACTGGGCCGTCGGAAAGCAGATCAGGCTGCTGGAAGACTGGTTCGGCTTGCCGTTGTTCGAGCGCCGTCCACGCGGCGTTGTGCTTACCGATGAAGGCGCCGCGCTGCTGAGCGAAGTGAGCACCGCGTTCGAGCGCCTGGGCACCGTGGCGGCGCGGTTGCGCCACGAAGAATTTGCGCGCCGGGTATCGGGCATCGTGCGTGTGAACGTGCCGGCGAGTTTCGCGCTGTGCTGGCTGCTGCCGCGTCTGGCCGGCTTCCAGGCGCGTTACCCCGACATTGACGTGCGCGTGTCCACCACATCGCGCAAGTTGCGCTATATCGGCGACGCCTTCGACATCGGCGTTCGCTCCGGACCCGAACAAGGCGCTGGCGTCGTGTCGCGCACGCTGATGGCCGACTTGCGTCTGCCCGCCTGCAGCCCTGCACTGCTGCGCCAGCACCCCATTGTGGACGTGACCGATCTGCGCCATCACACCCTGCTGCATTCCGCCAGTACGCGCACAGCCTGGTCGCACTGGCTTCGGGAGGCTGGCGCGCCCGACCTGCGGACGGCCCGTCATGTCGAATTCGAGCACGTACACCTCCAGCTTGCCGCAGCGGTGGAGGGTCTGGGTGTCACACTGGCATCGCTGCCGCTGATCGGACGCGAGATTGCCGCGGGGCGCCTCGTGTGCCCGATTGCAGCGCCAACATGGCGCGCCGCCGACTACGCGCTTGTGATCAACGCCGATCGCGCCACCGACGGCGCAGTCGTAGCCTTTGAAGAATGGATCACATCGATGGCTGGGCAGAGTTCCGGGCAATCCGGGCGGGCCGGTCTGTGAGAGTGACTCATGGGCTTTGGCGAGGAGGCCCCTACGGGTGGTGCCGCGGGCCGTTATCCTTCTTCGTCGTGAGTCCGTCGTTTTGAGGACGTGTCCGTCGTGCCGTTACGCCCATGGTGTCGCATCTTGCTGAGTGCATTCGCAATGGAACCGCCGAGTTGTTGCAATTCCGATCGCATGTACCACGGCCACCATGCCAGGTGGTAGAGCCAGAGGATTATGCTGCGGGGCCCGTGAAGCCAATGTCGTGGGATTCCGTCAGCAGGAAATTCTTCCAGCGAGCGGTGGCCGACCGAGCAGGCGCCAAGCGTTAGCCAGAGCAGCGAAAGAATCAGCGTCGGGAGCGACGCAAGGCATGCCACCCCAAACACAACCAGCGGCAGGCAGATCTCGAATGACGAGCGGGTTTTCATTGAATTTTCTCCCCGTCACAATAACGTCGGGAACAGAAAGCAGGCTGGCTCCTGAAGGATGAACTCCACTTCAGCCTTCTGGTCCCGGCAACTTCACTTTCATATCGAGTCAACGTGGCAGCCGTCGAACCCCATCGAGCGGAATGCCGCGCCATACGCTTCAAAGATAGCACCGGAACAAAGATCAGGTGATGATGAAAGAAAGAGCGACCGTGGTGTGCAGACAACACGACAAAATCCTCCTCGTGACTCGCGGCCGATCGCGCTGGTCGCTGCCGGGTGGCACGATCCGGCGCTCCGAGTCGCCAGTCGAGGCGGCGCGAAGAGAGCTATTGGAAGAGACCGCCCTCGGGATCGATGGCTTCTCGTTTCTGTTCCAGTTTGGCGGTCTAACCAAAAGACATCACGTGTTCCTCGTGGACCTGCCGACGAACCTCACGCCCGCAGCCAGCAATGAGATATCCCGGTGCCGCTGGATTCGGCCAAAACAGGTGTCGAACGTCATCACTAGCGTGCCGACCAGAGAAATTGTCCGGCTGCTCGTCAGTCACAAAAATGTCACAATAGCGGTCCCCGCCGTCGACCTCGATAGCAAAGCTGCCGCTAGCGCGTAGCTGCGAGGCTGTCCAGCCGCTCCGCGGCAACCATTCGGCGCGACTTAACGTTTTGCGGACTTCATTGTGATAGGCAATTTCGAAATCCTGTCTCGCCTGCTTATGGCGGCCCTGCTGGGCAGTGTCATTGGTTTTGAGCGTGAAAGGCTGAACTGGGCCGCGGGTTTGCGTACACATATGCTGGTATGCGTCGGCGCGTCGTTGATGATGCTCGTGTCCGCGTTCGGCTTCGCAGACGCGCTGACTCAAAAGAACGTCGTACTGGATCCTTCGCGGGTCGCAGCCCAGGTGGTATCAGGCATCGGTTTTCTCGGCGCCGGATCGATCCTGCTGCGCGGCGAGGTTGTGCGCGGTCTAACAACCGCGGCCAGTCTCTGGTCGGTTGCAGGAATCGGACTCGCCGTGGGCGGAGGCATGTACACCGCAGCTATCGGCGCGACAGTCATTATCCTGATCATCCTTGCCGGGATGAAGCCGCTGGAGCGTCGCTTTATCTCCGTGCGGCAACAGCGCAACATCCAGCTACTGGCCGAGCGCGGAAGCGTTTCTCTGGACAGTCTGCATCGCGCACTTGGAACTGGAAGCGTCCGGGTCAAGCAGTTCATTGTTCAGCAGTCCGAAGACGACCCGGAGCTCGACGATGTGCAGATTGCCCTGTCTCGCGCGTCATCACCCGAGTTCACTGCGATCTGTACGCGGCTGGGAGCCATGCCAGGCGTGCGCGAGTGTCGTCACGAAAAGTAATGGCGGAACGGTTCATGATGCGAACGTATGAATATCAAGGGTTCACTCTTCAGGTATCTGTCGAGTCGCAATTCAGCTTACCGCCGATCACACGACTGGCAGGGCGTTCTGGGTACGTCGCGGTAGTCAGGGTCTTTCAGGCAGGAACGGCAGTTGCGATTTTTTCGCCTCTCCGATTCGGTGAGGCTGGCGGACGCCCGTTTGATACCGAAGTCAGCGCCCTTATGGGAGGCTATAGCGCTGCGCGGAAAATCGTGGATGACCTGTTTGGACGTGAAGTTCACTGATCTCGTGACAATGTATTTTTCCCTCACGTTCCCGTTCCGACCATCCGCTCCTGCGGCCGGCAAATCCTACTTCTTGCCCTGCAGGGATGCCAGATAGGGCTGGACGATTTCGGAGCATCTGAATTCGCCAACGGCGCCGTCGTGGGATTCGGTGCATTGGACGAGGCCGTCGTCCTTCTGCAGCACATAGGTGCGCACGGTCCTCGATGACTGTTGTGCGGGCGTGTCGAACGCCGAGACGAGCTTATAGCCGTTCATGATGACGTCATGGAGCGACGCCGGGATCGCGCGCCATTGCTGGTTAGGTGCGGGCTCGGCGGCGTGAGCCGTTAGCGCGACAGTGGCGAGCAGCGCAGTGCATAGAACTTTCATCGGTCTTGCTCCCATCTTGCAGTCTTGAGGGCATTGACTTTATCACTCGCCCGCCTTGCGTACCCAGCGCCTGCAACGCAAAACGCAACGGCTTTCAGGAGATGAAATGCTTCGACTCCAGAAATTCCCGCAACCGTCGCGAATCGGAGTGGAAAACCTCCGGGTCGTATTTCAGCGGACTTGAGTACAACTGCGCCATCGACGTGATCCCATGCAGTTCGAGCTTCGACCGCGCGGCCGTGGTGGACATGTGCCGCGGCCAGGCGCGCTGCTCGCGTTCGGCATAGCTCGCATCGATTTCTTCGTCGCTCGGGTCGCGGTAAAACTCTTCGTGAACCAGCGCGGACATCGGCAACCGGTCACGTTTGTCGGGATTTTCGTCCGGATACCCGGCGACAATCGTCGCCGCCGGCACGCAGGTATCCGGGAGATTCAGGGCCGCCGCGATGCCGCTCATCACGGATAGCGTCGAGCCCATGTAGCAGACACCCAGGCCGCGAGCCTCGAATCCCAGACAGACGTTCTGCGCCACGATCATCGCGTCGCATAGTGCAATGTGATAGCCCATCAGGTTGTTGAAATTGTCGCGTGCCGCACCTCGCGCGAGCCAGCGCCGCGTCCTGTAGCAGTCCGCAACAAAGGTCACCAGCAAGGGAGCCTGCAGGATCATCGGCTGTCGTGCATGCAGCTCGTATAACTGCTGTCTGCGCTGTGCATCCTGTGTCAAAACCAGCGAGACGTTGTTCAGATTCCCGGACGACGAAGCCCCGGCCATTGCGTCGGCACATACCGCGTCGATCAGTTCACGCGCAATCGGGTCCTGCTTGTAACGCCGGATCGAGCGATGTCCGTTGAGAAGTCTGGAGAGGTCAGTCATGGCGTCCAGGCTCCGGTCGGCACAGCATCGAAAAGCACCGGTCGAGGATGCGCAGCCCCGCTTCGAGCGTCCGCAGCTCGACCGTCAGCGGTGCCAGCATACGCAGGACGTTGCCGTGTGTCCCTCCCGCGAGCAACAGCAGTCCCTCATCGCGCGCCGACGTCACAAGCTTGCTGGTGAGGTCTTTTGCCGGCTGCCCGTCGGGCGTGCGCAACTCGACGCCGATCAGCGCCCCGAGTCCTCGCACGTCTGCAATCAACGGATAGCATTGCTGCATCGCCAGCAGCGCCGTGCGCGTGATCTCGCCAACCTGACGGGCGCGCGCCAGGATCTGCTCCCGCTCCATGACGTCGAGTACGGCCAGCGCGGCCGCACAGGCCAGCGGGTTGCCGGCGTAGGTACCACCCAGGCCACCGGGCCCCACGGCGTCCATCACACTGGCGTGGCCCGTCACGCCCGCGAGCGGTAATCCGCCGGCCACCGATTTACCGAACACCAAAAGGTCCGGCGTCGCTCCCATCTGCTCGACCGCGAAAAAGGTACCCGTGCGGCCGGCACCGCTTTGCACCTCGTCGGCAATGAGCACAATCCCTTCACGGTCGCACAACGCACGCAACTTCGCGACGAATCCAGGCGGGGCCACCTGTATTCCGCCCTCGCCCTGCACCGGTTCGAAGATGATCGCGGCAATGTCTTCGGGGGCAGCGTCGTTTCTGAAGATGCGTTCAACGCTGCCAAGCGCCGCGTCGACGTCGATGTTGTTCAGCGCGTCCGGATACAGCGCGCGGTAGACATGGCCTGGCATGAGGCCCATTCCTGACGCGTAGGGTGCCACCTTGCCGGTCATTGCCAGGGCCATTAGCGTGCGGCCATGATAAGCGCCGGTAAAGGCAATCACACCGCTGCGCTTCGTATGCGCGCGGGCGATCTTGATCGCGCTTTCAACGGCTTCGGAACCCGTGGTGAACAAGGCGGTCTTTTTAGGGCCATCGCCCGGAGCCAGCGCATTGATCCGTTCACATACCGCAACATAGGACTCGTACGGCAGCACAGCGAAACAGGTGTGAACGAAACGGCCTAATTGCCGCTGGACCGCTTCGACGACATCCGGGTGAAGATGCCCCGTGTTGAGCACGGCAATGCCGCTCGTAAAATCGATGTACTCGTTACCGTCGATATCCCAGATGCGGTCGTTTAACGCCCGCGCCGCGAAAATGGGATGTGCCTGGTTGACGCCGCGCGCAACCGCGGCCTGCCGGCGGCTGAGCAGCGTTTCGTTGGTGACGCTCATAGGCTCGCCCGGATTTCTGCGAGACGTTCGTCGGCACGCGCGGCAAGCGCTAACCGGTCGCCGTAGCGATAGCGGTCGAGGAACTCGAACGGCCGCGCGTTCGGACCACGCGCGAGCTTGGCCGCGAGGCCGTCGGGTGCGTGGTTCGCCCAATCCAGTAGCGACTTCGCAAATTCAGCCGTCGGTCGCGAGACGTAACGGTTGGCAAAGTCCGAGAAGTCGAGCGGCAGGTGCTCGCGGTTCTCCACATACAAACGGTGTAACGTGGCTATGGTTTGCGCTTCGCCAGTCTCGCCGCGCTTGAAGCGTTCCATCGCCGAACACGCGGCGTCGAACATCCGCTCGTAGCGGTGGCTTTCAATCGACAGGTGACCAGGATAGGTCGCTTTATCAAACGCCGCGTCCAATGCTTCGTTATCCCGATCAGCCAGATAGTCGGCAAGAATCCGGCGCAAACGCAGCACGCCGATATAGCTACCGCTCAGCCAGAGGCGGAACCATGCATTCCATAGCGGAAACGTCCGGAACGCGGTGTACGAGTTGGCAACGAGGCGGTCGTTGATGCGTACGACTTCGAGGCTGTAGCGCTCGAGCGGCAACAGGTCCTCGCGCTGCCAGCGGTCCGCCTGGAGCGATTTCAGCAGAGTCGGTGCCAGTCTTGCGATCGATTCGAATGTGTTGACCAGTCCTCGCGAGAACAGCGGATCGACGAATCCCACGGCATGTCCGAGCAGGCAATACCGGTCGCCCACCGTCTCGCGACTCGTGTAGTTCAGGCGCGGTGCAACGGTCCATTCCCGAACCCGTGAGGCGTTTTTGAAGTGTTTTGCCACCGATGGATGGTCAGCCAGAAACTGCTGGAATTCGCGTTCCGGATCGCGGCTCGCGGGGCCGTGCCTGTCGATATCGAACTGCAGTCCGACACTGCACAGCGGATTGGTGCTGAACGGCTGATTGTTGAACGGGATGATCCACAGCCAGCCGCAGTCGAACATGTGATGCAGCGTAGTTTGTGACAACGCAGTCGGCGAACCGTGTGTCTCGATCGGTGCGATCACATCCTCGTAAAGGTCGACGTTGACCATATGCGTGAACAGCGAGCGCGTGTTTGCCTGCATCGGCCGGGCGCCTTCGCGCAGTTGCAACGCGTCGGCGAGCGGCGCGCGGAAACCCGCGGCGTCGACTACGAAGCGTGTGTGCAGGCGCTGACCGTCGGCAAGTGTCAGCGTGACGCCCTCCCCTGCGACGTCAATGGACTGGATACGTGCCTGCTGCCTGATAACCGCGCCGAGACGGGCCGCAAGCGCGACATAGTACGCATCGATATCCTGACGAAACAGGTGGGCTTCCGGCGCGAGCACCGGGGTCGACACCACATCGGCGATATCGTGTTCCTTGCGAAAGCCGTTCCATGCGAAGCTAAAGGCCAGTTTGACACCCGCCGCCGACGAGCCGATATGCCGGTTGATCTCGGCAATGTTGCCCGGATAGGCCAGCTCGGGGATGCCAAAACGCTCCGCCATCAATTCAAGCAGCACGGCGCTTTCCGGCACCATCGACTCGCCGACCGCGAAGCGCGGGTGCGTACCCGCGTCCAGCACGACGACGTTCACGCCGTTTTTGGCGAGAATCGCGGCAAGCATCGAACCCGAAATGCCAGAACCGATGATGGCAACGTCATGATCGTAATTCATAGTTTGCATTCCTATATATAGGCGTTACATCTGGTAATGTGGAGAGTGTGTTCGACCGCTCGCTTCAGCCGAGGTCAAGCCTTCTGATCAACGTGCCGGTCACCCGGATGTCCGCTGCCGCCTCGAAATCGGCTGCGACGAGGATCAGATAGCGTGCGCTGCCCTGCCCCAGCCATCGCGCGGCGAGCACGTCGACTAGCGTCCGTGCGCTGGCGGCCGGCATCGTAAGGTTCATGGTGGGTCCGCGAAAGCCGAAGCGGGTGCAACAGATCGAAAGCGCGGCGCCAGCGTTCGCGTTGATGAATGCCGCGGGCGACACCCGGCCGTTGCGGCTCATATCGGCTATCACGCGCTGCGCAATGGCTTTCGGATAGGCGCTGCCGTAGTGGATGATGCCGACGTGGTCCCTATGCGGCTCAAGCAGGGCACGGTTCGCGCGGTACAGCGTTGCGACCGAGTCGAGCACGGGCCATACCGTCGGATCAGCGTTCCTGAGACCGTTCCCGATTTCAGGATCGAGTTGCTCGTAAGCCATGCTCCTACGTTCGCAGCTGTCGACGATGGCGTAACCGCGCGCCCATGCCAGGGTCTCGCCTGTCATGCCGCTGCCCCCTGAAAAACCAGACTGGTGTTGAAGCCGCCAAAGCCGACCGTAAGACTGAGTCCATAGGCCGTGCTAATCGATCCAGGACGGCCCATCGGCATGGGCAGCGAGAAACCCGCGATGGGTTCTTCCAGTCCGTGTATGGGGGGTATCACCTGTTGCTGCAGGGCGAGAATCAACGCGATCGCCTCGAGCGCGCCAGTTGCCCCGAGCGAATGGCCAAACGCTCCCTTCGTTGCAAAAATCGCGGGCCGCGAGTGGCCAAATAACGCGAGATATGCGGCGCTCTCGATCCGGTCGTTGGTCAGGGTTCCTGAACCATGCGCATTCACCACGCCGATATCCTCGTAGCGCAGCCCGGCGTTTTTCAGCGACCGCTCGATGGCGAGCCTGATGCCGTTGCCGTCTTTGTCGGGCGCGGTCAAACCCGCTGCATCGTTGGATGAGCCTGCGCCGCGCAGGATCGCGAGCGGCCGCACCGGACGATCGCCGCGCCGTTCGAGGACCAGAAAGCCAACGCCCTCGCCGAGAATCGTGCCGTCGTGACGGTGATCGAAGCTGCGCAACGTGGTCGACGACATGGTGCCCAACGCAGAATGCGCGAGGCGCTTGGAGTCTCCCAGCACGTCTGCGCCACCGCAAATGCAGCGGTCGGCAAGTCCAGCGCGGATCAGCTCGGCGCCAAGCAGAAGAGCATCCGATCCGGAGGAGCAGGCAGTGGACAACGCAACCGCTTCGAGTCCGAATCCGTCGGCGATCTCCTGCACCCAGCGCTCGAGCGGTTCAGCGGCGGCAAACGGGTCGTCAAGCCGCGCGCCGAAGCTCGTTCCTACAATCAACCATGTACGCGCCGCCTGACGCGGTAGATCCAGTTGCGCATACTCCGCCGCGGCAGCAACGGTTTGCCGGGTGAGGTGCTCGAGGGTGTCGCGTGCGTCGGCGCGGTCTGCCAGCGCAATCTTCGCCACCCGGTCGTTCTTCAGTTCATGCGGCGAGGGGGACGGCGCAATCCCAGTCTCACCGTCGAGCAGCCGCTGCCACACGCCTGATAGCGTGCGGCCCAACGCGGTGTGCCAGGCCATACCTGTGATCGCGAGTTCGCTCATGGCGCATCTCCTTGCGCCGGCATGCAGGCAAGGCTCGCGTCATTACGCGGCACGTGTTCTGTGCGCCTCGCCTGACCGTAGATGCGTAGATACTCGTCAGGCTTGTCGCTGTCGATGGGATTCGGGTAGAAACTGTCGTTTATCGCGGCCCCCATCAGCGAAATCGTCCGCGCGAAGGGTTCGCTTTGCAGCCAGTTATCGCTAACCAGAAAGCGCGGTTCCACGTCCGCTTTATCGAAGCCAGGAAGTTGGTCAGGGCGCACGAATTTGCGGCGCGACTTGTCAAAGACCTGCCGGTAGGCGGAGGAATCGAAGTAGCGAATCCGTCCGCCAGTCACCAGCGCATTCAAGGAGTGCCAGGGTTGTGGCAGATACAGGTAATTGACGTAGATCTTGCGGATCGCATAGACCGGTTGCGCGAGCAGTGCGCTGACGAGCGTGCCCGCTACATCGCTCATCTCGGTGCAGAAACACGGCAGGCGCGGACGGTCCGGTTCGATAAATGCGCTCAGATAGTCGCCGAGGGAGAGCGACGGAATCACCTCGTCCCGATAGCGCGCGTAGACCGCTTCATGCTGGGGCCATTCCACGCGAGGATAGGTCAGGCGTACAAGATTGGCCGGCCAGGTTTTGAAAACCTCCGGCTCCTGGGTGATATGGCACATGTGCAGGGGAATAATCTGCAGCACGTCCTCGATGGTTTTCAACTCGTACTTCGCGATGATTGCGCGAGTCAGCTCGTCAATGCCCGGATTCACGGTACACATCCTCATTTGTAAAATTCGTACTGCTGCCGGTTCACCGGTGTCAGCGTCAGGCTGCTCGGGCGTTCGATATGCTTTAACCCCTTCATGATCTCCGCCTTCATCGCGTCGGCCTCGGCCGGCCCGACCAGCATATCGTCCACCGTGATCTCAAGAAAATATCCGTCGACGGTATCGGCACGCCGGATCGATCGCGTCTTGCAGGTCAACACGCCTGGCAGCGCACGGCAGAACTGCTTGATCGCAGCCAGGTTCACCTTCTCGTCGTTCAGCACGATGAAGTCCGATTTCCGGTGCTTGAAGAAGAGATGACCGTCCTCGTCGATTTCGAAAATGTCGCCGGTTTTCAGCCACGTCTGTCCATCCATTTCGATCAGCGGACTCTGGGCGTTGCGACCAATCTTCCGCTTCAGAAGCGTGTCCGAATGGACGAGAAGTTCGCCCTCCTGCGCCGGTCCGTCCACGTCAAGCAGGCGCACGAGGGTGCCGGGCATCGGACGGCCGACGGAAGCAAACCGCTTTGCGTTCGCCTCATGAGCCCGCCCGGTCGAGACGCGCGGCCCCGCTTCGGTGACGCCGTAGGTCAGGTAAAGTTCTTTGCCCGGATAACGCTGGACGAAGGCCGCCGCCTGATCGGGTGCAAGGAAGTCGCCCCCCACTGTGAGCGCGCGGACGGTCTCCGGCAGCGCGGCAGCGGAATGCGCGAGCAAGGTCCGCATCAGGACCGGCGTTACGGAACTCACCGTAACCCGATGGCGCGCCAGATCCGTGACGTACTGCGAACCGATGAACGGCGGCCCGCTGATAACCAGCCTCGCGCCACACTCGATGCTCGCGATTGCCTGGGCAACCAGCGCGAACGAGTAATACAACGGCAGGTTGATCAGCATCGTGTCCGTCGCACCCAGGTTAATCTCAGCCGCATGTTTGTGTGCATTGGCCCTGAGCGAGTCGAAGGAGTGCACGCAACCGCTGCTGAAGTGCGAGGAGGTGCCCGAGGTGGTCAGGATCACTTCGCCCGGCTCGGTGACCGGTTTCGCAAGCGTGCGGAAGAAGCCGACTTCCCAACCCGCCCGCCGGTTGACCGCTTCAATGTGCAGTTCCTTGCACAACTCCTCACCCAGCCGCGGCCTGACGACAGCAACGGCGCCAAAGTCTTCCGCCATCTGACGTAGACGCAGAACGGGTGTGGCCGGCGGCAACATCGCGGGCACATAGCCCGCTGCCACTAGCGCGCAGAAGAGCTTCAGCAGGTTGCGGCCGTTAGGCATGCAAATCAGCACCGCGGCCCCTTCCGGCAGAGCACGTGCCCGCAATCCGGCAACCAGTTGGCCGGGGGCTGCCGCATCGCTTTCCGGCAACGCGACGCTCGATGTTTCGGTAATCAGATGATCGAAGTCCGTTATATGCATAGGTATCCAAATTGTTAAACCTGGAGTCTGGTTTGAGACTAGAGCGCGCTCAGCTTCGTCAGAAGAAATCCGGACAGCACGTCACAGTTCAGGAAGTTGTCCGGCACGAAATCGTTCTCGTCGATCCTGATTCCGAACTCCTCCTCACACTGGTAGCGAAGTTCGATAAAGCCAACGGAGTCGATCCCGACTACGGACAGGAAGCCATCGGTCAGGCCGATCCGATCCGGTGAAATATCCACGTCAAGGCGTGTTGCGACGATGTTACGAAGACGCTCGACAATCTCTTGCCTGCTTACGTTCATGGTTACCTTCAGGAAAGGAAGACTGGATTGAAGATCACGCAACCGTCTAGCGTTGCGGATCCGCCAACGGTTGATTTCCCGCCCGCATGTGTCGGCGCACGAGGGGCGTCGTCATTGCAGTAGTGAAGAGAGCAAACAGAACCAGCATCGTGTAGACCTTGGGCGGAAGAATCCCCAGTTGCAGTCCAATCGAGAGCACGATGAGTTCCATCAAGCCTCTCGCATTCATGAGCGAACCGATGAATGCCGCGTCGCCCGGCGCGAGGCCGCAGATCCGCGCGGCAAGATAGGAGCCGCCGAACTTCCCGGCAAATCCTGCCCCCAGGAACACGCAGAGCCAGAACCAGGCGTTGCCCCCTTCGATCAGGGAGATCGATGTGTGCAGTCCCGCGTACGAGAAAAAGACCGGCATCAGAATGGTGCGAAGGAAGCCGCCGAACCATCTGTCCCATTGTTCCCGCACGGCTGGGACGTCGCGCAGGAGCATCCCGGGAAGCAGCGCGCCGAAGGCGCTGTGAAAACCCAGACTGGCAGTGATGCCGGCCGATACCATGACAAAGCACGTGACGATGGTGAACACGGCCTGCATATCGTTGCGTTGCGCCGCCCGTATCAACATGGGTTGAACCGCGTAACGCGTGATGACCACGCACCCGATCGAGTACAGCGCAATGCCACCGAGGGCAAGCGTCAGCTCGCCCACGCCGTTGTGCACATGTGCTATTGACGCAACCACGGCCAGCAGCATCCAGCCCGCCACATCGGTCAGCATGGCGGCCGAGAGCGCCGTCTTCGCCAGCGGATTCGTATTGAGCCCGAGATCGACAACGATACGCACCATCACCGGCACTGCGGACACCCCCAGCGCAACGCCGCAAAACAGCACATACGGAACGGTCGGAAAGCCTGGCGCCAGGACGTCCTTCGACCAGAGCGCTACTGCCACGCCGAGAACAAACGGCATCACGAGTCCCAGGGCCGCGATCAGTCCGGGCAGGCGCAATCCGGCACCCAACCGGGCAGCGCTGCGCCGCTCCGGAGGGTGAAGGTGCATGCCGATCTCGAACATGAGCAGGACAATGCCCACTTCGCCTAGCTGCGACATGCTCGATGCCGAACTCACCGGGAAGATGAGGTCGTGGATACCCGGGTCGAGCGCCCCGAGGACAGAAGGTCCCAGTAGAAGCCCCGCCGTGATTTCGCCAACCACCCGGCATTGGCCGACGCGCTCCGCCAGATAGCCGCACGCATGACACGCCAGGATGATGATTGCGAGCTGGAGAAAGTACATTGCGATCTGGTGTCGAGACGAGTGAAGCCCGAGGCAGAAAGTAGCGCGAACGCACGTAGCCCGGCAGCTCCAGGAAATGGGAGGGGTGCAGCGCAATGCCGCGCGATCCGGCGCTCCGCGCCTAGCCGATGAGCCCGAGAACAGCAGCTCTTACGGCCGCGTGCGTCTTGCTGACCGCACCCAGCTTGCGCGTGGCATTGGTGATATGAAAAATGCAGGTGGACTCCGCGATGCCCAGAATCGCTCCGATTTCCGACGCGGTTTTTCCTTCGGCGGTCCAACCCATGACCTCGCGCTCGCGGGACGAAAGGTGCGGCATGCCGTCCGTGAACATGGCCGGCAACAACCTTGCGCCGAGACTTGCGTGGACGAAGTGCGCGAGCCAGATCATCGGACACTCCGTGACGGCCAGTTCATCCGGGTAAATCGGATGGGTGTCCCGCGCCAGCGTGAACCACGTGATGGCGCCGAACTGACCGCGCAGCGACATCGACCATCCGTAGCGAATACCGTGCGCCTTGGCCTCGTCCCAGTATTGCCGCTCGGACGAAGGCGCTTCAGCCGTCCATATCAGCGGAACCGACGACACCTTGCAATGGCGCAGTATCGGATCTATCTCGACGTAGCCAGGCGTGCGGTATCGCGATTGCCACGACGGCGGATAGTTACCGCGGACCTCGATGGCCGGGCGCGACACGGGGACCGGCAAGCGAACCCCGAACATCCAGAAGTCGAAACTGAGCGCCTTGGCGCTATCGGTAATTTCTCTGTCCAGCTCTTCGTCGGAAATATCGTGGCCGGCGACACGTTGTAGCTGTTCCTCGTACCACTTACGCATGGGAATCCTCTCCGAAAACATGAAATCCGGAGAGAGCGCGGCAACCGGGGCGGGTCGGGCTTACAGAGGGAGAAGGCGCAGTAAAACGATGAAACGCTTTTGCGCAAGAAATGCCTGTTCAGCGCGCATGCAAATAGTTAGTCAGGTCAGCATCGATAGCCGAACCCATTCCTATGCCTTGAATTGAGCGTGATTAGCCATGCGCAGATCAGGAGGATGCCGACTTCAGCCCTGGAGATTCCCTTTCCTCACTTACGCAAGGCTGGAAATCCGGCATGGCTTCGCCCCATTGCCGGGCCTCCACACAACCACAAACCCGGCGAGCGGAGCAACGCAAGTCGTGACACACCCTTCCCCGTCATTGGCCTGATTTACCTGCTTATGAAATCATTGGAGGGCGGCTTTGACGCCCAGCGAGTCAGAGCGTAGCGCGGCCACGTCATTTGTGCTTCGGATTCGCCCCTGCCATGCCGCTGCAGCGTGCTATTCGAGCGCCGGTTCACCGCGTCGCCGTCCGCCGAGATGATGAGCACAGGTGATCGCGAGACCCAGTGCTGACATTGCGATGCCTACCGTGCACACCAGGTCCCATCCGTAACGGGCGAACAGCAACGGCCCGAGCACGGAGCCCAGCGCGCCAGCGGCGTAATAGAAAAACATGTACACGCTATAGATGCGACTGCGCGCATTGACATCGATCGCCAGCAAGCGGGTCTGATTGGCCACCTGTGCGGAAAAGCAGCCGACATCGAAGAGCACCAGGCCGATTGCCGTTCCCGCTATGGATGAACGGGCGACGAGCAATATCGCCACGCCCGCGAGCACCGACGCGAAGCCGCACGCTATGACCGGCCGGTACCCGAACCGGTCCGCCGCACGCCCTGCCGCGCGGGTGGCAAACAATCCCAGCACGCCGGCAAAGCTGAACATACCCGCCTGGCCGGCATTCAGATTGAGCGGCGCGCCGGCTACGGCCAATACGAGGGTGACCCACAGCATGCTGAAAACGAAAAACCAGCACGCTCCAACGATCACGCCTTCCTGCAATAGCCGATAGCGGAATAGCACCGAGGGTAGCGACCTGAGCAAACCGAGGTAACCGTGTTCACTGCGCTGCACGTCTCTGGACAGCAGGCGATGCGTGAGGCAAGCGAGCAGAAACGATGCAACCCCGAACAGCATCAGCATCGTGCGCCAGCTTGTGGCCTGCGATAGCAGGCCACCCACAAACCGGCTCAGCAGGATGCCCGCAGATATCCCCATCCCCACCGTTCCCACCGCGCGGCCACGCGACTCCGGCTTCGAGGCGCGAAACGCGACTGTGGCAAGGTGAACCGCGTTGGTTGCCATCGCACCGATCACGCAGCCCGCGATGGTCAGCGCAGGCAGTGTCGGCGCGTACCCCGCCGCGATCAACGCCATGGCCAGCACCGCGAATTGCCAGGAGACGATTCGCGCGGGAGAAACCTTGTCGCCAAGCGGAACCAGCAGGACGATACCCGCCATGTAGCCGGCCTGCATGCTGCCGGCGACGATGCCCATGGCCGTGAGCGGGAGGTGGAAACTCTGTGCGACAGCGGGAAGAGCCGGCTGGAGCGCGTAGTTATTCGCGATGGCCACGCCCGCGGCCATCGAGATGAAGGCGGTCAGCCACCGATGCGGTGTTTCCCGTCCGCCCCCGGCGCTCCCGCGCGGGACGCGATTCATGACCGCTTACCAGGCCGAATCGCTTTTGACTGCCGTGATTTCGATCTCGACCAGAATCTTCGGATCGACGAAAGGCAGCACGTGCAGCAGCGTCAATGCTGGACGAACATCGCCGAACACTTCTCCATGAGCGCGGCCCGCGTCCTGCCAATGAGCAATGTCAGTGACGTACACGCGGCTTTGCACGACGTCCTGGTACCCAAAGCCGGCATCGGTCAACACGGTGCCGAGCTTGTCGAGAATGGTTTTGGTCTGCGTATACAGATCGTCGCCGACGATTGAACCATCCGGTCCGCTCGCCGCCGTTGCCGACACGTACAGCGTGTTGTCTGACTGGATGGCGCGGGAATATCCGATGGACGCTTCCCAGCTCGAACCCGACGAATACCGTTTTTTCATGCTGCGCTCCTTGTATTGCACCTCGAGTAAATGGCTACACTACCTCGGTAGTGTACAAGGCCAATATGACATGTGCTAGTCTCACGCGATATGACTACACAGATTCCCGCCGAGCTGATATCCGCGCTGATTCGCCTCGGCTTCTCACAATACGAAGCGCAAGCTTATTGCGCCCTTCTGCAACGTTCGCCGATGAATGGCCACGAGGTCGGCAAGCTCTCCAGCGTGCCGCCGTCGAAAATCTACGAGACGCTTCAACGTCTGGATACCAAGGGTGCGGTTCTCATGCATCGGTCGGAACCGGTCCGGTATGCGGCGGTTCCGTATGCCGAGGTGCTGGCGCGACTGCGGGAGCGCTTCGAGGGCGATATCGAACTTGTCAACGAGGGGCTGTCGTCGCTACCTGCGGCGCGTGAGCTTGGACTTGTCTGGTCGCTGCGCGACAGAAACGCAATCATCAGAGCATTTCAGACCACCATAGACAGTGCGCGGCAAACCCTGTTCGCGGCGATCTGGGACGAGGAAATGGAACCGCTGCGCGATGCGATCGAGGCGGCCTCGGCGCGTGGCGTCGATGTTCATGTGGCGATCTATGGGACTGCAACGCTTAATGGCCCCCGGTTTTACGACCTGCGCGAATGCGGCGCAAGCGCCCGGGCCAGGCTCGAAGGGCGCCGGTTGGCCGTTGCCGTGGCGGATGAGCAGGACGCCATCACCGCGGAGTTCGGGCCGTCCGCCAATGAGGAAGCGGTACTCACTACTAATCAGGTCATCAGCCTCCTCGCTATTGAGTACGTCAAGGCCGACGTCATGGGCCGCATCCTGATTAACTCGATGGGCCCACGGGCCTTCGAGAAAGCCCTCAACAGCGATTTGATGCAGGCGCTCCTGGCAGCCAGGACCGTTCAGTTACCCAAACAGAAAAACAAAACCGCCGCGCCTGCATCCACAGTCAGACGGAAAAGTCCGGCGCGAGCGTCGGGAAACCGGACCGACAAGACGTAGGCGGTCGTGGTGTCCTCAAGGTCTTTGCCATGAGGGTGCGTTTCATCAGACCTCCCTGCGCCACCACAGATTGCCGGCAACAAACCTGGCTCGTCTGATCGCCCGCGACTCTGGGCCCGCTGACGGCACTTTCCCTTCTGTCGGCCCAGGTAAGGTCCTCTGAAAAACGAGATAACCACCTAGTAAAAGGCGCCGAAGACCATTACACTACGCTGGTAGGGCATATACCCTACTTCAGTAGTGTAGTTAAAAGTGAGTCACAAAAAAAAACCGACCCATAAAGGGTCGGTGGAAAGATTCTGGCCTATTTCGAGGGCCGGGCCAGAACCTGAGAGACTGGTAGTATCGCATTACACGGCGTCATTTGCGGGTAAATCTTTTATTTACCCGCCGCGAAGCGGCCGGGTTGTGACTGGACACAATGAGTGTCTTGTCACAACCCGGCCGCTTCTCGTTTGCCTCGCTAATCCGGGCGTGCCCGGCAGATTATCATAGTGCCGGAACCCGATAAGGATAATCCCCGCGCGGTATTGGCTCAGGCTGCATTTCGGAATCTTACGCAGCAAGACTTCGCTGACCGCTATCATTGCGACGATCGAATCCGTAGACGAAAGACTTTCTCCTCAATGAACATCGCCATCGAAGATCCCGCCCAAGCCGACATCATTGCCCTGCTCGAACATGGCGACGCCGAAGCCGCGAGCCTGTACCCGGCAGAGAGTAACCATCTGTTGCCGATCGACGCGTTGCGCGAACCCAGCGTGCTCTTTCACGTGGCGCGCGATGCAGCCGGCACGGCGCTGGCCACCGGCGCGGTGGTCCTGAGAGGCGACTGGGCGGAAGTCAAACGCATGTGGGTCGAGCCGCAGGCACGTGGCCAGGGACTCTCAAAGACCATGCTCGCCACACTCGAGCTCAAAGCCCGTGCGCACGGGGTGCGCTGGCTGCGCCTTGAAACCGGCGTCGACAGTCATTCGGCCCTCGGCCTCTATCGACGCGCGGGCTTTGTCACTCGCGAGCCGTTTGCGGATTACCGTCCCGATCCGTTGAGTGTGTTTATGGAAAAGGATTTGTCCCTGAAGACGCCGGTGTAACAGCACGCACGGCCGAACTGCCGCGCAGACTTTAGCGCACCAGCAGACGAGCGAGCGTTGCGCGCTCTTTCTCCGTGCTCAAGGTCTGAACACCCACCGGCGAATCCGCTGCCGCACCAGATTCCCAGCACCATTGAAGCGTGTCCCCAATAGTTTGCGCCACCGGGCGGAACGTAAGCCCCTGCCCGAGCGCGCGCCGATTGTCCGCCTCGAAGATCCCGCCGGCTTCGGCATCGTCTTCAGCGATCCATAGCGGCAGTTCGGTCCAGCCTTCGATCTCCGCTGCGCGAACCTCGTCGTCCGGAGTCCATACGAGTTCGGCGTCGTTTCCGGCTATCCGCACGCACTCGTCGAGGAACTGTCCCATCGTCAGCGCGGCCTGTGGACCCACCGCGTGATAGACGCCGGCAACGCGATCCTCCGCAAGGCGGACCGACCACTCGGCAAGATCTCGCGCATCGATAAACTGAACCGGCCGCTCGCGACGCCCAGGCGCCAGGACCTGTCCACCCGCCGCGACCCGGCACGGCCAATAGGTAAAACGCCCGGTGGGGTCGTATGGACCGACAATCAGCCCCGGCCGCACCACCGCGGCCCGGCCCGGGATGGCCGCCAGAAGCGCTTCCTCCGCGCGCGCTTTCAGTGCGCCGTAGCCTTCATGCCCCGCAACCACGGCCGTGCTTTCATCGTAGCGGCGCTTCGGCGGATACGTGCCGTACACGGAAATGGTCGACACGAACGTGTAGTGTGCGGGCGGCTCACCAAGCGTCGAGAGCAGCAGATCGATCTGCTCGGGACCGTAAGCCGACGGGTCGATGACCGCGTCGAACCGGCGGCCCGCCAACGCAGTCAGATTCGTGTTCCGGTCGCCAGTCAGCTTTTCGGCTGCCGGGAACAACGTGGGATTCCGAAGACCGCGATTGAACAGCGTCACCTCGTGCCCCCGCTCCAGGGCCGCCTCGGCAATATGGCGGCCAAGAAACAAGGTTCCCCCCATGATCAGCACTCTCATGCTCGCTCCATCGCCACATCAGGATCACTACGCTCATGCAACATCATCGCAGATGCGTGCTGCGCACATCCGCCTCCGGCTTACCGGCCGATAAACACGTCGCGATAGGCGCCGTAGATCGACAGCAGCGGCACGGCGGTCAACACCGGCGTGAGCACCAGGGCGCGCAGGGCCAGCGGGACCATCGGTGCGAACAGTACGGCCACGGTCATCGCAGCAAAGTACATCAGCGTCACGGGCCAGTTGCGTGCGGCACCGCTGAGGCTTGCGATCATGGCGTCATGCGGGGTCATGTCGTGCAGCATCACCAGAGCCGGTGCGAAGCAGGCCGAGGCGATCGCGACAGCGAAGATCGACGCGCCGAGCAGCGATTCGAGCGCACCGCGCACGCCATGGTCGCCACCGTAGCTCATTGAAAAGTTGTGCACGCCGGCTGCCGTGACCGACATGTTCAGCGAGACATGGAACGTTGCCAGCAGGATCAGATAGCCCACGGCGACAATTGCTGCGCCGTACAACCCAATCACGCACAGCGAGTTGCTGCGCCGCGCCAGCGCCGCGAACATCTCACGCACCGATACGGGTTCGCCCTTGCTGGCGCCGTCCTGCACGAACATCAGGCCGCCGACCGCGAGCGGCGCCAGCAGCACCGCCAGCGGGCGCAGCAGCGGCAGAAAACCCAGCAGCGTCGCGAAATCGGCGCAGATCAACAGAACGCTCAGCCACAGCACCGGCTGCATGCTCAGGGCGCGTACGCCGCTCACCAGCCAGTCGGCGATATGCAGGGGATTGACTTCTCTTCCACCGGAAAAAGGCAGTGCCGGCGCACGATGGAGACGGGTTTGCTTAGAAACGTCGCTCGGATAATCGATGTTCATGACAGTTTCCTCAGTTATAGCGAAAGGTTTATACGTACTACTAAGGGTTCGGCAATTCGGTACTTCGGTGTTCGGGTATTTCAGCTACTTTTTATTCAGGACGGCTGCTGGCGATCGAGACTCGCCGAGACGACGTCGAGTTGTCGCTTTACGTAGCGCGATACGGCGCGCCAGGTAATTCGTGTCAACCAGATGCACAACGCAAGGCCGATGAGACCGATGGGCAGCATCACGATCGCATAGGTGTATTCGCTTCCCGATGTCGCCACGCGGATCTTATGGTGGCCATCGTCGATGGCGACCTTGCCGTCGCCGATATCCACGGAATCCGGGCCGCTTTGTGCCGTCACGTGACTCGGCTTGCCTTGCTGGTCTTCCTGCAGCGTGACGTGGTCGCCGTCGTCGGTGGAGATGTCCCAGACCATCGACTTGGCATCCTTGCCGGTGCGGGCGAGCGACACATGCTCGTCGTCATCTTTCAGATCGAGGTCGACCACGTCGTCGCGGGCAATGCTCCATGTGCCGTCTTTCTCTTTCGTCAGCAATTGCCGGGCGGCGTCGGAGGTCGCTTCGAACTTGAAATTGTCGTCATCCTTCTTGATTTCGATAGCGCCGGCGCGAGTCACGAGCGAAAGCTTGCTGTCGTCCTGCAGATCGATCACAAAGCGATCACCGACGATTTTCAGGCCTTTCAGGTTGCCCGGGGTGTCGCTATCGCTATCGTCCTTGTCCGCTTCCTGCGTGCCCGACGCGTCGGACGCACCCGCTGCACGGGCAACGCTCGCGCCGAGATCGTGCGCCCCCTTCGCGTGCTCGCTGTTGCTAAAACCGAATGGCAGCGTCTCGTGGGACATCTTGCCGAAGAAGTGATGGCCGCTCAACGCAATCACGCCGACCAGCCCAGCAATCGTGAGTCCCACCGACACCGCGTAGCCCGCCGTCAGCAAAGCCAGGTACACCATGAACGGGATCAGCAGCAGGACATTCAGCAGGCCCAGCGCGGAGATCGACATGATCACGCGAATCAGGTTGCCGAACGAACGGCGGTCCTGCCACTGCCGGTAGCTTGCCTGTGCCTTCAGTTCGCGGGCGAGCTTGACCGGGTCGCCCAGTGCTGCGATCACTTCTTCCTCGCGGCGCCCAGCGGCCAGCGCGTCGCCAATGTACTCGCGATAATCCGCAATGATTTCATCGACCGCAGGCTTCGGCAGACTGCTCAATTCCTGCCGTAGTGCTTCAATGAATACTTCCTGCTTCATGGGGTATCCCCTGTGTTCGTTTTTGTAGCGGGTTGCAACAATACGCCGTTGACTTCATCCACGAAACTGCGCCATTCCTCTTCCATCTCCAGCAGACTGCGGCGACCTGTGCCCGTCAGCGAGTAGTATTTGCGTGGCGGCCCCGAGCTCGACTCGACGAGGTAGGTCGACACCCAGGCTTCGGCTTGCAGACGGCGCATCAACGGATAAATCGTACCTTCGCTGATTTCCATTGTTTCCGCGAGCGTCGACACCAGTTCGTACGCGTAGCTGTCCCCACGGGCCAGGACGGCTAATACGCACATATCGAGCGTTCCCTTTTTTAACTGCGTTTTCATCAAATTCCACGGGTGTAGTGTGTGGTGCAAGGTACCGTGCTATGCACTGTCACCGGACGGACTGCTGGCCTCGGTGACCATGGCTGAAATGTAGCAGGGTCTACTGTTTTATGCAAGGTACCGTTTTATACATATCTCTGACGTGAGGATTTGGGGTGGCGAGCGCCTCTTTGCCGAGCCTCTAGCCGAGCGCCTCTACGCCGAGCGCCTCTAGCCGAGCGCCTCTATCGTCACATCCAGCAGGGCCCGCAGGCGCGCCACCCGCCGCAAGTCACGATGGTACCCGAGCCAGACGTCCCGGCCGGGCGGCGCTTCGCCCAGATCGATCCGCCGCAATCCAGGGGTCGTATCGCCCAGCGGGCACGGCAGCACCGCAAAACCGCCCCCTTCCGCACACATCCGCGCCTGCGCGCCCCGGTTGTTGCTGCCAAAGGCGATCCGCGCCTTCGGCAGCATGCGCCTGACCCACTCCACATCGGGCAGCGTGCCAAACGCGCTATCCATGCTGACGAGCGTGTGCCCTTCCCCGTCGCCGGCCCGCGGCGCGACGAGGTCGATGCGCCCGTACAAGGCGTATTCCATATGCATCAGCTTGCGCTGGATGACATCGGCCTCCTCGAACGGCGTGATGCGAAACGCCAGATCGGTCTCGCGGCGGGCCAGGTTGTAACGGCGCGAATCCGTCACCAGTTCGAGCGACACGCCCCGGTGTTGGGCCAGAAACCGCGCAAACACGGGCGTCAGCACATGGACGCCAAACCAGTCCGACGACGATACGCGCAGCAGGCCGGTCAGATGCGCGTCCTTGCCGGCCAGCGCTCGTGTGAAACCAAGCGCCTCTTCTTCCATGCGCTCGGCATGGGCGAGAACCGCGGCGCCTTCGTCGGTCAGCACGAAACCGTCGCGGGTGCGCTGGAACAGCGCGTGCCCCACGGTCTCCTCCAACGCACGCAGACGCCGCCCCATAGTGGGCTGGGTCTGGCCGGTTTGTCTCGCCGCTGCGCCGAGCGTGCCGTTGCGGGCAATCGCCAGGAACACGCGGACGTCACTCCATTCCAACTCCCGGTCAGTCATTTTTGTTTGCTATCCGGTCAAAAATGTTGATTTACATACCATTTCGCATGACGGAGTATGAAGGTATCGAAGCGCTGACTCAATCGGAAAGGAAATCATCATGTCGATGCACGCCCTAGTTCTCAACCGCTATCACGGCCCCCTCGAACTCACCGAACTGGCACGGCCGAATCCGGCGCACGGTCAGGTGCTGGTGCGTATCGCAGCGAGCGGCCTGAATCCGCTCGATACAAAAATCCGCGCCGGCAGCGGCGAGCATGCAAAGCATCCATTGCCGCTGGTTCTGGGCATCGATATGGCAGGGGTAGTCGAAGCGGTCGGCCCCGGCGTCGACGCCTTCAAGGTGGGCGACGAGGTGTACGGCATGACCGGCGGCGTGGGCGGCATTCAGGGCTCGCTCGCCCAGTACGCAGCCGTGGACGTCAACCTGCTCGCGCTCAAACCGGCGAATCTGTCGATGCGCGAAGCCGCCGCCCTGCCGCTCGCCTTTATCACGGCCTACGCGGGTATCGTCGACCGGGCGCGGCTGCAGGCCGGCCAAACGGTACTGGTCCAGGGTGGCGCGGGCGGCGTCGGGCACGTCGCGGTTCAACTCGCAGTCGCGCTTGGCGCCCAGGTGTTTGCCACGGCCAGCGCTCGCGATCACGACTTCGTCGCGAGTCTCGGGGCGACACCAATCGACCATCGCACGCAAAGTGTCGAGCAGTATGTAGCAGCCTTAACCGAGGGACGCGGCTTCGACGTGGTAGTCGACACCGTTGGCGGCGCGACACTGGATGCCTCGTTCGCGGCCGTCAAACATTTTGGGCACGTAGTGAGCGCCTTGGGATGGGGAACGCATGCACTCGCGCCGCTCTCGTTTCGCGAAGCCAGCTACTCGGGCGTGTTCACCCTGTATCCGCTTCTGAGCGGCGAGCATCGCGCGCATCATGGCGCCATGCTTCGCGAAGCCACGCGTCTCGCGGAAGCCGGCAAACTCCAGCCGCGGCTCGATGCGCGCCGCTTCGATCTGGCTTCAGCAGAACTGGCTTACGAAGCCATCACAAGCGGCACAGCGCGCGGAAAAATTGTGGTGGAGGTGGCATGAGCGAGCGGCGCCCAGCCTGCTTCCATGAAGCAGGAAAATGCCCGGCGGCTCACGAACCTAGATAACCAGCCGCGAAACCTTGGTCCCTTCCAGCGAAATGCCGGCCATCAACCCTGCGTTGGTCAGCACGAAGGCCACCACCGGGCTCATCGCCGTCGACGTATCCAGATTGCCGTTAGCCCCGATCTTCGCCAGCGCGACGGTCGCATCGGCACCAGCTGCCCAGCCCTGGCTTTGCGTGAAACGGTCGAGCGCTTCCTGGGTCAGGAAGGCGAAGATGATCGCCTTGGATTGCGCGCCAATCTGCAACCCAAACGAACCGGCGACGGTGCTGTAGTAGCCGGTGGTCTGGCCATCGACGCGCAAGCCGCCCTGCCCGTACTGCCCACCGAACCAGAAGCCCGCCGCAAACACAGACGGAAACACCAGCACCCCACGCGCTTTGCCGATGATCTCCTGCGAACCATTCACGGTGCTCTGCAGACGCGCGAGTGTCGAATCAATACCGGCGTTGATAGTGTTGCGCTTTTGCGTGTAGTCCTCGGCGGTCTCACCCGAGCCGAGCGGTGTGGTGGTGCAACCTGCCAGTGTCAGGCCGCTCGACGCGAGGAGCACACCGGTGCCGGTAATGAATTGACGTCTGTGCATCGTGGCTTTCCTATGAAGAGAGAGTTGATCGACCGCCAGCGCAAACCACGTTAGTACGGCATTGAAGTCGCTTTTGCGTCCCTCTGCAAGCGTTTCATTGGAATGACATACGGGTGTGCCCGATGACGAATGTCGGGAGCGAAGTCACGCGGTTGGAGATGGGACCGTTGTCGATGCGCCAAGTTCGAATCCACACTGCGATACGCACTACGTTTGCCCGCTACAATAGCGCCCAATCCAGTTCGACTCGAGGTTCCGGCTATGCGCTTTCTTCGTTTGCTGTTGTCTGGCCGCTCTGCCCGTCTGCTGACGGCGGGGCTGTTTGCAGCGTTCGCACTCGGCGGCTGCGCCGGGTGGTTTGGCAACAACGATCCGCTGCACGTCAGTATCGCCGGGCTCGAGCCGATCGCCAGCCAGGGGGCCGAGATGCGCTACAACGTAAAGCTGCGTATCCAGAACCCAAACAGCGGCTCGCTTAGCTTCAGCGGCGTCTCCATCGATCTGCAGCTGAACGGTGCCGACTTTGCCAGCGGCGTCAGCAATCAGCCCGGCGAGGCGCCGGGCTATGGCGAGACGGTTGTCAACGTGCCGGTGACCGCGCCGGCCTTTGCGGTGGTGAACAAGGCCTATTCGGTCGCGGGCAGCGATACGCCGCCCGGCGAGTACCCATACATCTTGCACGGCAGGCTCGCAGGCGGCCTGACGGGCGGTGGGACGCGCTTTCTCGATCAGGGCGTGCTGTCGCTGCCAAGATCCGGGCCGGGCCTGGCCGGCCAGTGAAACAGAGTCAGGCGAGTGAGGAGCATCGCTTGACCGTGCGGCGCATCTAAACGGCTCCTCCTCTTCCAGCCTCAGCGGCTAACCTGAGGCGCCGCTTACACCACTTCGAACAGACCCGCTGCGCCCTGCCCGCCGCCGATACACATCGTCACGACCACCAGTTTCGCGCCGCGCCGCTTGCCTTCGATCAGCGCGTGTCCGGTCAGACGCGCGCCCGATACGCCGTACGGATGGCCAACGGCAATCGCACCACCGTTCACGTTGAGCCTGTCCTGCGGGATGCCGAGCTTGTCGGCGCAATACAGCACCTGCACGGCGAACGCTTCGTTCAATTCCCACAGGTCGATATCCTCGACCTTCAGCCCAGCCTGCTTGAGCAGCTTCGGCACGGCGAACACCGGACCAATGCCCATCTCGTCCGGCTCGCAGCCGGCCACCGCAAAGCCGCGGAAAATGCCTAGCGGCTGCAGCCCTTCCCGCTCGGCGACCTTCGCGTTCATCACCACAGCGGCCGACGCACCGTCGGAAAACTGGCTTGCATTGCCGGCCGTGATCACGCCGCCCGGCATCGCCGTACGAATCTTCGACACGCCTTCGAGCGTGGTATCCGCGCGGATGCCTTCGTCAGCGGCGATCGTCACTTCCCTGGTGAACAGACGACCGCTCGCCTTGTCGGCGACGCCTGCCAGCACTGTCAGCGGCACGATCTCGTCGTTGAACTTGCCGGCCTCCTGAGCGGCCGCCGCGCGCTGCTGCGAACGCACGCCGTATTCGTCCTGGCGCTCTTTCGAAATCGAATAGCGCTTCGCGACGTTTTCGGCGGTCTGCAGCATCGACCAGTAGATCTCGGGCTTGTTCTGGTTCAGCCAGCCCTCGAACATCATGTGGCGGTTCATCTCGTTCTGCACGCACGAGATCGACTCGACCCCGCCCGCCACGAACACGTCGCCTTCGCCGGCGATCACGCGCTGTGCGGCGAGCGCAATCGTCTGCAGGCCCGACGAGCAGAAACGGTTGACCGTCATCCCCGGCACGCTGACCGGCAGACCGGCGCGCAAGGCAATCTGCCGCGCGATATTGCCGCCCGTTGCGCCTTCCGGATTCGCGCAGCCCATGATCACGTCTTCGACGCGGGCCGGGTCGAGTTTGGCGCGTTCGACCGCGGCTTGCGTCACATGGCCGCCCAGCGTCGCGCCGTGCGTCATGTTGAAAGCGCCGCGCCACGATTTGGCAAGACCCGTGCGGGCGGTCGATACGATTACGGCGTCAGTCATGCAAGTCTCCTGCTTCAAATGTTGAGTGTGGTTCGCTCGCAGCGGTGAACCGCTGAACCGGCTGACCGCGCTTTACCTTGTGTTTCAGCCTGCCAACCCGCGGGCCTTCATTGACCCAGCAGCTCCGCGGACTGCACGCGCCTGACACCTGCGGCATGCAGATCGCGCCAGGCGGCGTCGAGCGAACCGTTGAGATCGATGGCGCGCGAAGCGTCCTCGATCAGCGCAACTTCAAATCCCGCTGTCCGGGCATCGAGCGCGGACCAGCCGACGCAGTAATCCGTCGCAAGGCCGCAGCACCAGACGCGTTTCACGCCCACTTCGCGCAGATAACCCGCAAGACCGGTGGGCGTCGTGCGGTCGGCCTCGAGAAAGGCCGAGTAACTATCGACGCTGGCATGGTGCCCCTTGCGGATCACCGCGCGTGCATGGGCAATGTCGAGGTCGCGATGCAAAGCGGCCCCGGGCGTGTCCTGCACGCAGTGGACGGGCCAAAGCACCTGCTCGCCATACGGCAGCGCGAGCATCTCGAACGGCGAGCGGCCCGCGTGGTTAGCGGCAAACGAGACGTGCGAAGCCGGGTGCCAGTCCTGCGTCAGCACCACGTGACTGAAGCCGCGCGCGAGCCGATTGATGACCGGCACGACTTCATCGCCATGCGCAACGGCTAACGCACCGCCCGGCATGAAATCGTTCTGCACGTCGATGACCAGCAGTACGTCCTCGGCATCTTTCATCGCGGCACCTCGCGCCATCTCGTTCACCTTGCTCACTTCACTCAGTCCGCTCACCGGTGGACAGCTGGGCAGCCTCTGCCGAACAGATGCGTCTAGCCGTTGAACCCGCGCCCCTGCCCGGCGAGTTCCGCGATGCTCGGCGCCAGCTGCCACGCATCGCCGTTCGCGCGCGCCGCATAACCGCGAATTGCCCGCTCGACGTTGTAGAGGCCCACGGTGTCGGCATACAGCATCGGGCCGCCGCGATAGAGCGGGAAACCGTAGCCGGTGAGGTACACCATGTCGATATCCGACGCCTTCGAGGCGATACCCTCTTCGAGAATCTTCGCGCCTTCGTTGGTCAACGCGAACACCAGACGCTCGACGATTTCCGCGTCGCTGATCTTGCGGCGCTGCGCGCCCGTCTCCTGGGAGTACGACACAATCATCTCGTCGACCAGCTTCGACGGATACGCCGTGCGGTCGCCCGCCTTGTAGTCGTACCAGCCGCTGCCGGTCTTCTGCCCGAAGCGGCCCGTCTCGCACAGACGGTCGGCGATCTTCGAGTAATGCATGTCCGGATGTTCCTGATAACGGCGCTTGCGGATCGCCCAGCCGATATCGTTGCCGGCGAGATCGCTCATGCGGAACGGGCCCATTGCAAAGCCAAACTTTTCGATGGCCTTGTCGACCTGCGCCGGCAGCGCGCCTTCTTCGAGCATGAAGAGCGCCTGGCGGATGTACTGCTCGATCATGCGGTTGCCGATGAAGCCGTCGCACACGCCCGACACCACTGCCGTCTTCTTTATCTTCTTGGCCAGTTGCATGACGGTGGCGAGTACGTCTTTCGCCGTTTCCTTGCCGCGCACGACTTCGAGCAGCTTCATCACGTTGGCCGGGCTGAAGAAGTGCATGCCGACCACGTCCTGCGGACGCTTCGTGAAAGCAGCGATCTTGTCGACATCGAGCGTGGAGGTGTTCGAGGCGAGGATCGCGCCGGGCTTCGCCACTTCATCGAGGCGCTTGAACACCTGTTCCTTGACGCCCAGTTCTTCGAAGACCGCTTCCACGATCAGGTCGGCGTGTTTGAGGTCGTCGTAGGAAAGCGTGGGCGTGATCAGCCCCATGCGCTGTTCCACTGCCTCGGGCTTCAGCTTGCCCTTCTTGACGGTGGCTTCGTAGTTCTTGCGGATCGTCGCGAGGCCGCGGTCCAGTGCTTCCTGCTTCGTTTCGAGCAGCGTGACCGGCAGACCCGCGTTGATGAAGTTCATCGCGATGCCGCCACCCATCGTGCCGGCACCGATCACAGCCACCTGTTTGATCTCGCGAACCGGCGTATCCGAAGGCACATCGGGAATTTTGCTGGCCGCACGCTCACCGAAGAACGCATGACGCAGCGCACGGCTTTCCGGCGTTTGCACCAACGCAACAAAGCACTCACGTTCGAACGCGAGGCCCTTGTCGAAGCCGTTCTTCACGCCCGCTTCGACTGCGTCGATACACTTGAGCGGCGCGGGAAAATTCTTCGCCATCGCGGCGACGGTGTTGCGCGTGAACTGAATGAAACCTTCCGCGTTGGCGTGCTCGATCTTGCGATCGCGCACCTTCGGATGCGCTCCGGCCTGCGCACCGACCTTGCGTGCGAAAGCCAGCGCGGCTTCAGCCAGATTGCCTTCCACCACCTCGTCGAACAGTCCCGAGCCGGCGAGCTTCTCCGACATCACCGGCGCGCCCGAAACGATCATGTTGAGCGCGGCTTCCAGCCCGATTGCGCGCGGCAGACGCTGCGTGCCGCCAGCGCCCGGCAGGATGCCGAGTTTCACTTCCGGCAGCGCGATCTGCGCGCCATGCGCCGCGATCCGGTAATGCGCGCCAAGCGCGAGTTCCAGACCACCGCCCATCGCGACGCTGTGAATCGCGGCGACTACCGGCTTCGTGCTGCCTTCGACGGCCTTGATGACCGTGTGCAGCGTCGGTTCCTGGGTCGCTTTGGGAGTATTGAATTCGGTGATGTCGGCGCCGCCCGAAAAGGCTTTGCCGGCGCCCGTCAGCACGATGGCCTTGATGGCCGGATCGTTCTGCGCGCGCTCGAGCCCTTCGACGATGCCGGCTCGCGTCGACAGACCGAGCCCATTGACCGGGGGATTGTTTAGCGTAATGACGGCAACGCCGTCATGAGTCGTATAGTCCACTGCCATCTGCCTGCCTCCATGCGGTAAGGCCGCGCATTACGCACTGCCTGTGCCGGTTCATTGTCCGACATTCCGGGTCAGCAAGCAGAATACACAAAAAAGCACGCTCGTTCAATTTATTGCGGAAAGGGTTTCCCCTGGGTCATTGACGGCAATGCGTCAGGTCGCGCCTTCGAGCGCCGACGGCAGCACGTGATCGCGGAAGATCTCGCGCAACTTCAGCTTCTGCAACTTGCCGGTGGCCGTATGCGGCAACTCGTCGACGAACACCACGTCATCGGGGATCCACCATTTCGCGACCTTACCCTGATAGAACGCAATCAGCTCGTCGCGCGTCACCTCGACGCCCTTGCGCTTGACCACCACCAGCAAAGGCCGCTCGGTCCACTTCGGATGCGCGCACGCGATGCACGCGGCCTCCGCCACTGCGGGGTGAGCGATTGCGACGTTCTCAACGTCGATCGAACTGATCCATTCGCCGCCTGACTTGATCACGTCCTTGCTGCGATCGGTGATATGCAGGAAGCTGTCCGGATCGATGGTGGCGACGTCGCCGGTCGGAAACCAGCCGTCGACGAGCGGCGAATCGTCATTGCGGAAATACCGGTCGATCACCCAGTGTCCGCGCACATGCAGATTGCCGAACGCGACGCCGTCCCACGGCAACTCATTGCCGTCCGGGTCGACGATCTTCATATCGACGCCGTAGATCACGTGGCCCTGCTTCTCGAGCAGTTCGCGCTGCTCGTCAGGCGAGCGCTGCGACTGTTCCCACGTGAGCTTCGCCAGGGTGCCGAGCGGCGACATCTCGGTCATGCCCCACGCGTGAATCACTTCGACGCCGTATTCGTCCTGGAAGGTGCGCAGCATCGCCGGCGGACAGGCCGAGCCGCCGATCACCGTGCGGTTGAGCGACGAAAAGCGCACACCGGCCTGCTTCATATACGTGAGCAAGCCGAGCCAGACGGTCGGCACGCCGGCGGAATACGTGACGCGTTCCGCTTCCATCAATTCGTAGAGCGACTTGCCGTCGAGGTCCTTGCCGGGGAACACGAGTTTCGCGCCCGTCAGCGGCGCTGCGTGCGGAATGCCCCATGCGTTCACATGGAACATCGGCACCACAGGCAGCACCGAGTCTCGCGCGGACAGGCTCATCGCATCCGGCAGCGAAGCACCGTACGCATGCAAGACCGTCGTGCGATGCGAGTACAGCGCACCCTTCGGATTGCCGGTCGTGCCCGAGGTGTAGCAAAGATACGAGGCCGCGCGCTCGTCGATCAGCGGCCATTCGTAGAGGCCATCCTGTGCGGCGAGCAGTGTCTCGTAGCTCAACACGGGCGTCTGCATATCGGGCAGGTGCGCGTCGTCCGTCAGCGCGATCCAGCCGCGCACCTTGGGACACTGTGGCGCCAACGTGTCGATCAGATCGGCGAAGCTGATATCGAACAGCACGTAGCTGTCGTCGGCATGATTGACGATGTAGGCGATCTGCTCGGGAAAAAGACGCGGATTGATCGTATGGCACACCGAGCCGAAGCCGGTCGTGCCGTAGTACGCCTCCAGATGCCGGTAGCCGCACCAGGCCAAGGTGCCGATCCGCTCGCCCGGCTGCACGCCGAGCGCGATCAGCGCCTGCGCCAGTTGTTTGGCGCGCTTTTCGCAGTCGCGGTAGGTGTAGCGATGCATATCGCCTTCGAGCCGCCGCGAGACGATTTCCGTGTTGCCAAAATGCCGCGCGGCATGCGCCAGCAGCGACGACACGTTGAGCGGCGTGTCCATCATCTGGCCCAGCAACGGCGTCGTCATAAGCAGCGGTCTCCTCGCGGTATTTGTGTCATCTCTCTCAGGTCGGCTGGCTCGCGGCGACTGGCTGGTTCGACCATTGGCGGCGCGAACAACCGGCCGGCCAGCAGCGCCGCGGGCGCCGACTTACAATATCGGTTAATCCAGAGGCGCTCAACATGTCGTTTTCCCCAAGCATTGCCGGCCTGTCCGGGCCGATGGCGGCGTTCGCCGAGGCCCTCGGCACCTCGCGCGAAGGCGCATTTGCCCAACTCGGCGGCGTCTTTATGACCCGCTTGCCGGCTGCGCCGCTCAGCGCCCCCTATGTGGTCGGGTTTGCCGCCGATACGGCCGCGTTGCTCGGCCTCGACCCTGAAGCAGTGCGCGATCCCGCCTTCGCCGAGTTCTTCTCCGGCAACACCACCCGCGACTGGCCCGCGGAGGCGATGCCTTATGCGTCGGTGTACTCGGGACATCAGTTTGGCGTGTGGGCCGGGCAACTCGGCGACGGCCGCGCACTTGGCCTCGGCGAAGTCGAGCACCACGGTGCCCGCTATGAGCTGCAGCTCAAGGGCGCTGGACGCACGCCTTATTCGCGCATGGGCGACGGCCGCGCGGTGTTGCGCTCGTCGATCCGCGAGTATCTGTGCTCGGAAGCGATGCACCACCTTGGTATTCCGACCACGCGCGCGCTGTGTGTGATCGGCTCCGACCAGCCGGTGCGCCGCGAGGAAGTGGAAACGGCCGCGGTCGTCACGCGGGTCGCGCCGAGCTTCGTGCGCTTTGGCCACTTCGAGCATTTCTATGCGAACGATCGGGTCGATGCATTGCAGTCGCTCGCCGACCACGTCATCGAACGCTTTTATCCGCACTGCAAGGAAGCGGACGATCCGTATCTGGCGCTACTGAACGAAGCGGTGTTGTCCACGGCTGATCTGCTCGCGCAATGGCAGGCAGTTGGCTTCTGTCACGGCGTGATGAACACGGACAACATGTCGATCCTCGGCCTCACGATCGACTACGGTCCGTTCGGCTTTCTGGATGGTTTCGATGCCGGCTATATCTGCAATCACTCCGATTCGCAAGGCCGTTACGCGTACCGGATGCAGCCGCAGATCGCCTACTGGAATCTCTTCTGTCTGGCGCAAGGGCTGCTGCCGCTGCTGGGTCAGCAGCACGACGAAAGCGTGCGCAGCGAGGAAGCGGTCAAAGACGCGCAGCGGGTACTCGAAGGCTTCAAGGACCGTTTTGCACCCGCATTGGAGCGCCGCATGCGCGCCAAACTCGGCCTGCAAACCGAACGTCCGGGCGATGACGCCCTGGCCAACCGCCTCTTTGAAGTCATGCAGGCGAACCGCGCGGACTTCACCCTCACGTTCCGCAATCTGGCCCGCGTTTCGAAGCACGACGCGAGCGGCGACGCGCCGGTTCGCGACCTGTTTCTCGACCGCCCGGCCTTCGATGTCTGGGTGAACGACTACCGCGCGCGGCTGTCCGAAGAAACACTCGACGATGCTGAGCGCGCCATTGCAATGAACCGCGTGAACCCCAAATTCATTCTCCGCAATCATCTGGCTGAAACGGCGATTCGCCGCGCCAGGGAGAAGGACTTTTCGGAAGTCGAGCGGCTGGCGCAAGTGCTGCGCCGTCCTTTCGACGACCAACCGGAACACGAAGCTTACGCCGCGCTGCCACCCGACTGGGCCAGTTCGCTGGAAGTCAGTTGCTCGTCGTAAAGCTCGCGTTGGCGTACTGCTGCCTGGTACCGTTTCTTCGCAGCACGCGTAGCGTGGATGAGCCAGCTCCCTGGCAGACCCGACCCAGAATCAGACCCAGATAGAGACAACCCGAGACAGGAACCGACCATGAACTCCGACGACACCAAGACCTCCCCCGCTGCGGTGCAGAAAGACGATGCCGAATGGCGCAACCAGCTCTCCGACATCGAGTATCAGGTCACCCGCCACGCCGCTACCGAGCGCCCCTTTACCGGCCGTTACCACGATCACTGGGATCGGGGCATTTACGACTGCGTCTGCTGCGGCACGCCGCTATTCGAATCGGACACCAAGTTCGACGCCGGCTGCGGCTGGCCGAGCTACTTCAAGCCGATCAACGGCGAAGTGATCGCCGAGAAAACCGACCGCTCGCATGGCATGCTGCGCATCGAAGTGCAGTGCAAGAATTGCGGCGCCCATCTGGGCCACGTGTTCGAAGACGGTCCGGCGCCGACCGGGCTTCGCTACTGCATTAACTCGGCTGCGCTACAATTCGAGCCCAAGTAACGCAACGCAGGCAACGCCAGCCCCGGGACAGACGCGATAGACCCTTCAGCCAGCTTGCGAACCGGCCACCTGGCGCCGGCCGCCAGCCGGCTGCCGCGACGGGTACACACTGCACGCATAATATGGGCGCAAGGCGCCCTTCACTCCGCGCCTATTTTTCCTCATTCCTCCTCGTCCCCGCCCAGATAATGAAATTCCTGTTCGATCTGTTCCCGATCATCCTGTTTTTCGTCGCATTCAAGCTGTGGGGCATTTTCACGGCAACGGCGGTGGCGATCGTCGCGACGCTGGTGCAGATTGCCTGGGTGGCATTCCGTCACCGCAAGGTCGACCCGATGCTGTGGGTCAGCCTCGGCGTCGTCACGGTGTTCGGCGGCGCAACGCTTGTATTGCACAACGATACCTTCATCAAGTGGAAGCCGACCGTGCTCTACTGGGCCTTCTCGGTGGCGCTGATCGTGTCGCAACTGGCGTTCAACAAAAACCTGATCGAAGCGATGATGGGCAAGCAGATCACGCTGCCGCACCGCACGTGGAGCCAGTTGAGCGTGATCTGGGCGGTGTTCTTCGTGTTGCTCGGCATCCTCAACCTGTTCGTCGCCTACCACTTCTCGACCAACGCCTGGGTCAATTTCAAGCTGTTCGGCGCGACCGGGTGCCTCGTGGTGTTCATTGTCGGCCAGAGCCTATGGCTGTCGAAGTACATGAAAGAAGAAGAGTGATATGAGCGACGACATTTTCCTGCATGCTACGACCACCGAACGCGTCGCGCTGATCGAAACACGCCTCGCCGCGGCGCTCGCGCCGGTTACCTCGATCACCGTGCGCGATGACAGTGCCCAACATGCGGGGCATGCGGGCGCCTCCGCAGGCGGTCATTTCAGTGTCACGATTGTTGCGGTTGCATTCGCCGGAAAGCCCCGCGTGGCACGGCACCGCTTGGTGTATGATGCGCTGGCCGATGCCATGCAGCGAGGCATTCACGCGCTCGCAATCACGGCCTACACGCCCGAAGAATTCGATTTGCTGTCCCGTTAGGAAACTTCCGATGACCTTGAAGAAAACCCGCCTCTGGGTATTGCTGGCCGCTTTTGCGGCTGCGCCTGTGTTTGCACAGAACATCGCCGTCGTGAACGGCACGCCGATTCCCAAAGCACGCGTCGATGCGCTCGTCGCTCAACTCGTTCAACAGGGTCAGCAGGACTCGCCGCAGTTGCAGACAGCCGTGCGCGAAGAACTGATCAACCGCGAAATCCTGATGCAGGAAGCGGCTCGCCGCGGCATCCCGAACCGCCCGGACGTCAAGGCGCAAGTCGCGGTCGCCCAGCAGACCGTCGTGCTGCGCGCGTTGATCGAAGACTTCGTGAAGAACAACCAGCCGAGCGACGCGGAAGTCAAAGCACGTTACGACGCGCTCGTGAAGGATGCTGGCGGCAAGGAATATCACCTGCACCACATCCTCGTGGATAACGAAGCCCAGGCCAAAGACCTGATCGCCAAGATCAAGGCCGGCGCGAGCTTCGAAGATCTCGCCAAGCAATACTCGAAGGACCCGGGATCGGGCAAGAACGGCGGCGACCTCGACTGGTCGGATCCGAAGGCCTACGTGCCGGAATTCGCCGCTGCGGCCGAGAAGCTGCAGAAAGGCCAGATGACCGACGCGCCGGTGCACACGCAGTTTGGCTGGCACATCATTCGTCTGGACGACACCCGTGATACCGCGCCGCCGCCGCTCGAACAGGTGCGTCAGCAGATCGTTCAGCAGATCCAGCAAGAAAAACTGCAGGCGTTTGAAGAGAGTCTGCGGAAGAACGCGAAGGTGCAGTAACGGGTAGGGGGTTGCGCTGATGGGCTTTTGTCCTGGGGTGTCACCCGCCAACCGCTTACTGGCCGGGCCACACGTTTAGCTTGGCCCGCAAACAACAAAGCCGCCCTTGGGCGGCTTTGTTGTTTTTAACGGCGGCTTCAGATTTTTGCGAGCCTGATTCTCGGCATCACGGCGCCGTCTGGCTCGATGCGGCGGCAGATTTTCACCGTCGCCGCTGCCACTCCCACCGCCGCTGCCACGCCCGCCGCGGCTTGCTTGCCGCGGCCCCTTCCCTTCAGCAGCGTATGCCCATCAACCCAGCCAGCGACGCGCGTTCTGGAACACGCGCAACCACGGGCTACCGTCGTTCGCGTTCCAGCCTTGCGGATGCCAGCTCATCTGCACCGTGCGATGCACGCGCTCGGTGTGCGGCATCAGGACCGTGAAGCGGCCATCAGGCGTTGTCACCGAAGTGATGCCATCCGGCGAGCCGTTCGGGTTGAACGGATACTGCTCCGTAGCCTGGCCGCGGTGATCGACAAAGCGCATCGCCACCGCCACCTTCGACGCATCGCCTTGCTGCGAGAAGTCCGCGAAACCTTCGCCGTGCGCGACGGCCACCGGAATGCGCGAGCCTTCCATGCCGCTGAAGAACAGCGACGGCGACTGCTGCACTTCGACCAGCGAGAAGCGCGCTTCGAATTTCTCCGACTTGTTGCGCGTGAACTTCGGCCATGCCTCGGCGCCCGGGATCATCGATGCAAGGCTGCTCATCATCTGGCAGCCATTGCAGATGCCGAGTGCAAACGTGTCCTTGCGGGCGAAGAAGACGGCGAACATATCGGCCAGTTGCGCGTTAAAGCGGATCGTCTTCGCCCAGCCCTCGCCTGCACCCAGCACGTCGCCGTAAGAGAAGCCGCCGCACGCAACGGCGCCCGCGAAATCGGCGAGCGTGGCGCGGCCAGCCAGCAGGTCGCTCATATGTACGTCGTAGGCGTCGAAACCGGCGCGGTCGAATGCATACGCGGTTTCGAGGTGCGAGTTGACGCCCTGCTCGCGCAGGATCGCCACGCGCGGGCGGGCACCCTTGGCAACAAACGGCGCGGCCACGTCTTCCGCTAGATCAAAGCTCAGCTGCGGCGTGATACCCGGATCGGCGGCATCGAGCAGCGCGTCGTATTCGGCATCGGCACAAGCCGGGTTGTCGCGCAGACGCGAAATGCGCCAGCTCACTTCGCTCCACGCACGATGCAGTTCCGTGCGCGGCGCTTCGTAGATCTTCTTCGCGTCGCGGTAGATTTCGATCGCGTCGCGTTCGTTGAGCTTGCCGATCACGTGCGAGCATGCCGACAGGCCATGTTCGCGCAGCGAGGCCAGCACCGCATCGCGATCCTGAGCACGCACCTGAATCACCGCGCCCAGTTCCTCGTTGAAGAGCGCGCGGATCGTGCGGTCTTCACGGCGGCCGCTGGTCTGCTTGGCCCAGTCTTTAGCGTCGCCGTAGTCGAATTCGTGATTTGGATCGAGCGTCAACATGTCGACGTTCAGCGACACACCCACATGACCCGCAAACGCCATTTCGCAGACCGTCGCCCACAGGCCGCCGTCCGAGCGGTCGTGGTAAGCGAGCAGCTTGCCGTCGCTATTCAGCGCCTGGATCGCGGCGAAGAAACGCTTCAGGTCTTCGGCGTCGTCGACATCCGGCGTCGTGTCGCCCACCTGTTGCGTGACCTGCGCCAGGATACTGCCGCCGAGGCGATGCTTGGCGCGTCCCAGGTCGATCGCGATCAGCACGGAGTCGCCCGCTTCGTCGACGCGACGCAGTTGCGGCGTCAGATGACCACGTACGTCTTCGACCGGCGCAAACGCCGAGATGATCAGCGAGACCGGCGCGACCACTTCCTTCGCCACGCCCTGGTCGTCCCATTTGGTACGCATCGACAGCGAGTCTTTGCCCACCGGAATGCTGATGCCGAGCGCCGGGCACAGTTCCATGCCGATCGCCTTGACCGTGTCGTACAGCGCCGCGTCTTCACCCGGCGCGCCGCAAGCGGCCATCCAGTTCGCGGACAGCTTCAGCTTGTCCAGCGACGCGATCGGCGCCGCCGCAATGTTCGTGACGGCCTCGCCGACTGCCATACGGCCCGACGCCGGCGGATTGATCACGGCGAGTGGCGTGCGCTCGGCCATCGTCATGGCTTCGCCGCGATAGCCGGCGTAGTCCATGGTAGTGATCGCCACGTCGGCAACCGGCACCTGCCACGGGCCGACCATCTGGTCGCGCGCGGTCGTGCCACCCACCGAGCGGTCGCCGATCGTAATCAGGAACGACTTGCTCGCCACCGTTGGGTGACGCAGCACGCTCACCGCTACTTCCGACAGGTTGATACCGGTGACATCCACCGGCAGCAGCGTGGTCTCGACGTGCTTGACGTCGCGATGCATACGCGGTGCCTTGCCGAGCAGCACTTCCATCGGCATATCGACCGGCTGGTGCGCGTCGTCGTTTTTCTCTTCGGCGTCGATCAGCTTCAACTGACGTTCGTTGGTCGCCGTGCCGATCACCGCGAATGGGCAGCGCTCGCGCTCGCAGATTGCCTGGAATTCCGGCAGATCGGCCGGCGCAATCGCCAGTACATAGCGCTCCTGCGCTTCGTTCGACCAGATCTCGCGCGGCGACAGGCCACTCTCTTCGAGCTGGATCTTGCGCAACTCGAAAATCGCGCCTTTGCTCGCGCCGTCCACCACTTCCGGGAACGCGTTCGACAGACCGCCCGCACCCACGTCGTGAATGCTCAGAATCGGGTTCTTCTCGCCGAGCTGCCAGCAGGCGTTGATGACTTCCTGCGCGCGCCGCTCGATTTCCGGGTTGCCACGCTGCACCGAGTCGAAGTCGAGTTCGGCGGTATTGGTGCCGGTTGCCATCGAGCTGGCGGCGCCGCCACCCATGCCGATGCGCATACCCGGGCCGCCGATCTGGATCAGCAGCGAGCCTTCCGGCAAGTCATGTTTGTGGGTGTGCTGATCGGAGATATTGCCGATGCCGCCCGCGATCATGATCGGCTTGTGATAGCCGCGCACGGTGCCCGCAACGTTCTGCTCGTAAGTGCGGAAGTAGCCACCCAGGTTCGGGCGGCCGAATTCGTTGTTGAACGCGGCGCCGCCGAGCGGACCGTCGATCATGATCTGCAGCGGCGATGCGATGCGGTCCGGGCGGCCATAGATTTGCTGCTCGTCAGCCGGATTGCGGTGGCCGACCGGCTGCACGGCGTCGCGGGCGTTTTCCCATGCTTCGCGCGCATCCGGCAAGTCGAGGTTCGATACGGTGAAGCCCGCGAGACCGGCCTTCGGACGCGCGCCGCGGCCGGTTGCGCCTTCGTCGCGGATTTCACCGCCCGCGCCGGTCGCAGCGCCCGGGAACGGCGAGATCGCGGTTGGGTGGTTGTGCGTTTCCACCTTCATCAGCGTGTGCGTCAGTTCGACGTGGCGCCCGTAGTGCTCAGCCAGTTCGCCTTCAGCCGCCGGCTTGCGCGGGAACCACCGCTCGGCCTGGCCGCCGGCCATGATTGCCGAGTTGTCCGAGTATGCGACGATGGTGCCCTGCGGATTGAGCTTCTCGGTATTGCGGATCATGTTGAACAGCGAGATGTCCTGCTTCTCGCCGTCAATGGTCCACTCCGCATTGAAAATCTTGTGGCGGCAGTGCTCGCTGTTGGCCTGCGCGAACATCATCAGTTCGACGTCGGTCGGGTTGCGGCCGAGCTTCGTGAAGGCGTCGACGAGGTAGTCGATTTCGTCTTCGGCGAGCGCGAGGCCCAGTTCCCGGTTGGCCGTTTCCAGCGCGCCGCGGCCGTGACCCAGCACATCGACCGTTTGCAGCGGCTTGGCCGGCAGTTCGTCGAACAGATGCATGGCGTGATCGCGCGACGGCGCCACGCTCTCGGTCATGCGGTCGTGCAGCGCGGCGGCGACAGCTTCGCGCGCTTCGTCGGACAACGTCTTCTTGCCAAGCAGGCCGCTCTTGAGCGTCACCGTGTATTCGACGCCGCGCTCGATACGGCGCAGTTGCGTCAAGCCGCAGTGGTGCGCAATGTCCGTTGCCTTGCTGGCCCACGGCGACACCGTGCCGAAACGGGGCACCACGAGAAAGGTCTCGCTGTTGCCGCGCTCTTTGACCTCGACGAACGGGTCGCCGTAGTGCATCAACGCTTCGATCTTCGCACTGTCTTCAGCCGTGAGCGGCGCCTGCGCGTTGACGAAGTGCAGATACTGGCCGTGCACGCCGGTGATGTTGGCGTCGATACGCGTAAGCGTCTCGAGCAGGCGGGTTTGACGGAAATCGGAGAGGGCCGAAGCGCCGGGGAAACACGAGAAGTGGGCCATGGACTTGACGTTGCGTCGATGAGTCGCGCGTGCGGGCGACGTGAGGCGAAAGAGAAGTCCAAGATTATACCCCGGGAAGACCCGCGAGCGGCCCTCCCGCAAGCGTCCGGGCGGTGTATGCGTGCGGTTTTGGCACGCGTTGGCACGCGCGGCCGGCCGAATTCCCGATCCTCGGACGCCTGCGCGTCTGGGCCGATTGACTGCTATCATTCGGCGTTTCACCAGATCGGCGCAGCGGTCCTCTGCACGCGCCGCATGTCACGCATACGGGGAACGCCCGTCAGTCCGCGTTCCACCGGAAAATCGAAGCAAACATGGATGTTATCGTCATTGGCGGCGGAATTGTGGGCGTCGCCACCGCTTATCAGTTGCGCGCCGCCGGTCACCGGGTCTGCGTAGTCGAACGCTTTGCGACCGTCGCGCAGGGCGCGACCTATGGCCATGGCGGCACCGTCCTGCCGACGCCGCTCGACGTCTGGTTCGGGCCGACCTTCATGCAGAGCCGCCAGGCCGCCAAAAACGGCGTCATCCGCAAGACCGGCTTCAACGGCGGCGCCCGCCTGTTCGAGCGGCAACTGGCAACATGGCAGGAGCCGCAGGCCTTCAGCCGGCAATACGGGCTGCTGCGTCCGCTGATCGAGGCCTCGCGCGAGGCGATGGCCGATATGGAAGCGCGCTTCGGGCTCGAATATGAACAGACGGAGGGCGTGCTCTACCTCACGCGCTCTGCGCAGGAATGGGAGCTGACCCAGCCGGCGCTCGAATTGCTGCGCCAGTATGAAGTGCCGCACCACGTGATGACGCCTGCCGAGTGCGCGGCGTTCGAACATTCGGTGCCGACCGATCCCGAGTTTGCAGGCGGCGTGCTGTTCGACCAGGAACGCACCGCGAACTGCCCCCTCTTCACCAAGCTCATCAAGCAGACGCTCGATACCGAAGGCGGCGTGCAGTTCATGCTGAACCGGGAGGTCGATGCCATCCGGCTCGATGGGGAGCGCGCAGCGGTCGAACTGGCGCCGCGGCTCGGCGAAGTCACTTCGTCGCGCGAAGTCGACGTGATCAACGCCGACGCGATCGTGGTCGCGGCCGGCACCGGCTCGGTGCCGCTGCTCGAGCGGCTCGGTCTGCGGGTGCCCTTGCATCCGCTGCGGCTGCATACGCTGTCCGCGCCGATCGCTCACGAAGAATGCGTGCCGCATGTGGCGATCGTCGACGCGGTGAAACGCATCACCATCACGCGGATGAATCATCGGCTTCGCATCGCCGGCGGCGCGGTGCTGCAAGGCGCCGGACAGACCGACAAGCCGCTTTCCGAAGCGGTCACCAAGGATGCTTTGGCCCTGCTCGGTCAGGCCACGCACGACTGGATTCCGGGCGCGGCCAAGATCTCGGCGGCTTTGTCGTGGGATGGCCTCAAGCTGCTCTCGCCGGATGGCCTGCCGATGGTTGGCAATGCGTTGCATCCGCGCCTGTTCGTCAACGTGGGGCACGGACCTGCTGGCTGGGGACTCGCCTGCGGGGCCGCGAAACTGGTGGCGGATCTGATCGGCGGCAGCGCGCCCGAATTGCCGGCGGATACGCTTGCCGCGTTGCGGCCTGAGCGGTTTCGATACTGAAACTGAGACTGAGGCGCCCTGAGAGTCCTCGGGCGCCGTCGTGCGACGAAACCTGGCCGAACAGTTCCACCCCTTACGTGCATTCGCACTACCATGACGGTTCCGTGCCCGCCCGGGCCATCGCTTGACGCCGCCATGAACGAAGCCGCATCTGTCAGTCCCCACAATCCTTCCGACCTCTCCGGCCTGATCGACACGCACGACCGACCGCTCGCGCTTCTGAGCGTCGCCGATCTGCGTGCGCTCGAAGTCAGCGCCGCGGCCGCGCTGCCGCCGCACGAACTGATGGCGCGTGCCGGCCGCGCCGCCGCGCTGTTCCTGACCGGGCAGATCGCGTCGGCGCGCTCGAGCGGTTCTGCCGCGACAGTCTGGATCGTCGCCGGTCCCGGCAATAATGGCGGCGATGCGCTGGTGGTCGCGACCGAGTTGCATATCGCCGGCGTCGCGGTCGAAGTCTGTATGCCCGTCGAAGTCAAACCGGAGGACGCCCGCTGGGCGCTCGGCGAGGCGCGCGCGGCAGGCGTTCCGATCAGCACGTCAGCGCCCGATTCTTTCGAGCGCTACGGCTGGCTGGTCGACGGCATGTTCGGGATCGGCCTGACCCGGCCGCTCGAAGGCGTGTTCGCCACGCTTGCTCAACAGTTGTCACAACGTGCGAAGCGGCAAGGCCGCGTATTGGCGCTCGACGTGCCGAGCGGGCTCGATAGCGACACGGGCAATGTGGTTGGGTCCGGCACAGGAGTGCGAGCCACGCACACGGTGACGTTCATCGGCGCCAAGCCAGGACTCTTCATGGCTTCCGGGCGCGATCTGGCCGGCGCGGTGACCGTCGCGCCAATCGGCCTGGACACGACGGCCACGGTCGCTCGTACCGGCGGTGTGCAACTCAATGCCCCGGCGCTGTTCGCACCGTACCTCCCTTCGCGCGATTTCTCGACCAACAAGGGCTCGTTCGGCAGCCTCGCCGTGGTCGGCGGCGACTCCGGCATGTGCGGCGCGCCGATTCTCGCAGCGCGCGCGGCGCTTCATTGCGGCGCCGGGAAAATCCACGTGGCGCTGCTTGGCGCAGGCGCCCCGCCCTACGATCCGCCCCATCCCGAGCTGATGCTGCACGCCATCGACGATCTGCCGCTCGACAAGATGGACGCACTGGCCATCGGCTGCGGCATGGGTCATCGCGACCGCGCGACCCAGGCGCTGCACGACGTGTTGCCGCTCGACGTTCCTAAGCTGCTGGACGCCGACGCATTGAACCTGGTCTCGAAGGATCCTGCGCTTGCCGCAAAGGTCGCCGCCCGCGGAGCAAAGGGCGATCCGTGCGTGCTGACGCCGCACCCGCTCGAGGCGGCGCGGCTGCTCGGCTGCGATGTCCCCACCGTGCAGCGCGACCGGCTCGCCGCCGCGCGCGCGCTGACCGCGCGCTTCGCCTGCGTCATCGTGCTGAAAGGCACCGGCACGGTGGTTGGCGCGCCCGATGGCAGGCTTGCGGTCAACCCGACCGGCAACGCCGCGCTCGCGACAGGCGGTACTGGCGACGTGCTCGGCGGCATCATCGGAGCGTTGCTGGCCCAGCGCTTGCCACCGTACGAGGCAGCGCTCGCGGGCGTGTATCTGCACGGCCTCGCTGCCGATACGCTAACAGCCCAGGGCGACGGCCCCGCAGGCTTGACGGCAGGCGAACTGGCGCCGATGGTACGCAAACTGCTGAACCGGATGTTCTATCCAGCCTGAACAGCTCGAGGTGCAAACCGGAGTCGGCGTTGCCGGACCCGGGTAGCGGGCGAGGCTTGTCCCGCCCAATCCCGCTATCTGAATCCGGCGTCCAACTGCCTGCCCGCTTCGCGTCAAGGCCGCTATACTGAAGTACTGCGCTGTCCGGCCGGGAACCGTTGCGAACCCGAAGCCCCGATAGCGCGCCCGAGCATCCCACCGGCTGCGCCTCGCGCGCACTGCCTTTCTTTCGTGCCCCTTCGTTAGACGGACGATCTCATGACGTTGAACACGCTCCCCGCCTGGTCCTCGCTGCAAGCCCATTACGACAAGATTCGCAATGAGCATATGCGCGACTGGTTCGCCCCCGCGAACGATCCCGCTCCCACCCGTGCCGAACGCTTTGCGTACGCTGGCGGTGGACTCGCGGCCGATTTCTCCAAACACCGCATCAAGGACGAAACTCTCAAGCTGCTCGTGCAGGTGGCCCGCGAAGCGGGTGTCGAGAAACGCCGTGACGCCATGTTCGCGGGCGAGATCGTCAACCCGACGGAAGGCCGCGCGGTGCTGCATACTGCGCTGCGCGCCTCCGATCCGAAAGCCCCGTTCCACGCCGAAGTCACGGCCGAACGCGCCAAGATGGCGGCGTTTGCCGACAAGATTCGGAGCGGCGAGTGGACCGGCTATACCGGCAAGCGGATTCGCTATGTCGTGAATATCGGTATTGGCGGCTCGGATCTCGGTCCCAAGATGGTGACGAATGCGTTGCATCACCTCGCCTCGCCGGAGATCACCAGCCACTTCGTGTCGAACGTCGACGGCGCCGATCTCTACCGCGTCATGCAGGACATCGACCCGGAAGAGACGCTCGCCATCATCGTCTCGAAGACTTTCACCACGCTCGAAACCATGACCAACGCGCGCTCGCTGCGCGACTGGTTCATCGAGAAGGGCTGCCCGGAAAACGCGCTCGCGAAACACTTCGTCGGCGTGTCGGCCAACACGGCTGAAGTCGTCAAGTTCGGCATCGCCAAAGAGAACGTCTTCCAGATGTGGGACTGGGTGGGCGGCCGCTATTCGCTGTGGTCGGCCGTCGGCCTCTCGATCATGATCGCGATCGGACCGAAGCAGTTCGACGAACTGCTCGCCGGCGCGGACGACATGGACAAGCACTTCCGCGAGGCTCCGCTCGAGCGCAACCTGCCCGTGCTGCTCGGGATGATCGGCATCTGGTATCGCAACTTCTTCGGCTCGCAAAGCTACCTGGTCGCGCCGTACTCCGAGGCGATGCATTACCTGCCGTCGTATCTTCAGCAACTGGAGATGGAGAGTAACGGCAAGTCCGCACGCCTCGATGGCGCGATGGTCGACTATCCGACTTCAGCCGTCACGTGGGGCGAGCCGGGCACGAACGGCCAGCATGCGTTTTTCCAGATGCTGCACCAGGGCCCGACGATCGTACCTATCGATTTCATCGCTGTGCTCACTCCCGAGCATCCGCTGGCGAGCCATCATCCGAAGCTGCTGGCCAACTGCTTCGCGCAAAGCGAAGCGCTGATGCTCGGCCGTACGCTCGAGGAAGCGAAGAAGGTAGCGGGCCCGGACAAGCCGGAACTGGCGCCGCATCTGATGTTCCCGGGCAACCGTCCGTCGAGCACGATTATCCTGGAGGCGCTGACCGCGCGTTCGCTCGGCGCACTGATCGCGCTTTACGAGCACAAGGTACTCGTGCAGGGCACGGTGTGGGACATCAACTCGTTCGATCAATGGGGCGTCGAGCTGGGCAAGATTCTCGGCAAGGTGGTCGAGGCCGATCTGACCTCAGCGAGCGTCGATCCGGCGAAGCACGATTCGTCGACCTCGGCATTGATCGCACGCGCACGGGCAGCTTTGAAGCGTTGAGTATGTGAACCCCGGTGTCGGGGCAGGCAGTGTCTCAGGCGAGACGCCCTGCCTCGATCGTCACCGTGGTATCGCAACGGCGCGCGAGTTCGATGTCATGCGTGACGAGAATCAACGTCGCACCGTTGGCCCGGTTCATCTCGAACATCAGATCGATCACCGCATGGCCTGTGGCCGCGTCGAGGCTGCCGGTCGGCTCATCGGCAAAGAGAATGGCCGGATGCGTGACAAACGCGCGCGCTAACGCAACGCGTTGCTGCTCGCCTCCCGAGAGCAGCTTGGGATAGTGACGCGTGCGCTGCCCCAACCCCACCTGTTCAAGCAAGCCGCGCGCTCTCGCTGCCGCATCGCGCGAACTGATACCGCCTTGCAACTCGAGCGGCAAGGTCACGTTCTCGAGCGCCGTCAGATGCGGCATCAACTGGAAAGACTGAAACACAAAGCCGACCGAGCCGTTGCGCAACGCGGCGCGTTCGTCTTCGCTCAACTCGGTGAGTTCCTGACCGAGCAGCCGAACCGACCCCGAGGTGGCGCTGTCCAAACCTGCAAGCAGACCGAGCAGCGTAGACTTGCCGGACCCGGATGCGCCGACAATCGCCACACTGCTGCCGCCTTCGATGGAAAGATCGATATCATCGAGAATCGTCAGTTCACCCGTCGCATCCTTAACCCTCTTGCACAATCCCCGCACTTCGATGACTGGATCAGTTTTCTTTTGCATGGTGAGGCGTAGATTGAAAGTGCGCCTGGCTGCGCCGCGCGCCGCCGCTTTGAACACAGCCGCCGGCCTCTTCATGATGGCCTTTTCGGCAATACCGCTTGCGGCCCGTGCCGCCAATCCACCCAACGCAACCGTTACGGCCAGGCCGGTCATCATGGTTCTCGGCGACAGCATTTCAGCCGAGTATGGCTTGCCCCGCGATACGGGCTGGGTTGCATTGATGCGCCAGCGTCTTGCCAATGAGCGGATCGATTATAGCGTTGCAAACGCAAGCATCAGCGGCGACACGACAAGTGGCGGACGCGCCCGCATGCCCGAACTGATACAGCGCCTCAAACCGAGCATCGTGATCGTCGAACTAGGCGCCAACGATGCGCTTCGCGGCGTCCCCTTGCCGACCACCGAGGACAACTTGCGCACGATCGTCGAACAGGCACAACAGGCGCATGCAAAGGTCGTGCTGATCGGCATGTACGTGCCACCCAATTACGGCCCCGACTACACGCAAAAGTTCCACGGAGTCTACGAGCAGATCTCGAAGGACCTGCATGTTTCGCTCGTGCCGTTTCTGCTTGCCGGCATCGCGGACAAACCAGACATGTTCCAGGCGGATCAGATGCATCCGACCCAGCAGGCACAGCCCGTGCTACTTGACAACGTGTGGCCGACCGTCAAGCCGTTGTTGCGCACGGGTTCCTCACACTGACAAGCTTCTTACAACTTGTTGCGAACGAGCGAGGAACGCGCACAGGGGAAGGTCGATCAGACACTTTCGCTAACCGCGAAATCCGGCTCGTTTTTGAGCGCTTTTGTGAGGAGATGACGTGAAATACTTACCGCTTATCGCTTTGACCGTGGCAATCTCTGCCTGCGCCGCTCAACCGCCGGTTGGCGTCCAGTCCGTGGGACAAAGCCAGCAACCTCCAGCAGCCGTCGCGCAATGTATTGCCCACAAGTGGGCAGATGGCACTCAACAGCAGGTCGTCTCGCAAGCTACCTTGGCAAACAATCAGGCTGTCGACGTGTATGTGCCGGGCCAGCAACCGCCTAACGGCGCGGCCGCTGTGGTGCGCCCGGGTAATGGCACCGGCTCGTGGGTCGGCTTCCGCAGCGGTGGTGGCGGTGCGAGCAGCGACGCAACCAGCTCCATCAGCGCTTGCCTCTAAGGCTCCCCTCAACAATGCCTCTGGTGAAGTTCGCCAGATAAGAAAAAACCCCGCAAATGCGGGGTTTTTTTGTGATTCCTTGAAAAGTGCGTGCGGCTTGCTGCTGGCACCGCGCGTGGACTTCAACTCAATCAGTCGCCACCCGCTTGAGCGCTATCCAGCGAGCCGTAGAACTTGATCTTCGAACGCGCGCGCAGTGCTTCGACATAAGCTTCCACTTCGGATTGCGCTTCCGACTGCGCGATCTCCTGCTGCGCGGCGACGAGACGGCGTGGATCGACCGGTGCACCAGGCAACACCGCATTCACGCGATACACCGCATAGCCCGCATCACCCAGGTCGACACCCACGTAGGCCGGCAATTTCTGCGGGTCGGCCTTGTAGATTGCGCTCAATGCGGCGACTGGCAAGCCCTGGGCGTCATTGCGCGAGACCTTCAGTGGCGCCGCAAAACCGGTAGTCGCATTCGACTTCTGCAACTCGGCAAGCTTGGCGATGCCGTCCTTATGTGCCGCCTCATCGGCCTGTACGGCGATGACCTTCTGACGCACAGCGTCCTTGACGGTGTCGAGCGGAGGCACGGCCGCCGGCTTGTAGGCAGTGACGTGCGCAGCGATCAGCGTGTTGCTGCCGGCGTCGATAGCCTGCGTGTTGTTATGCGACTGCACCGAGTCGTTCGCAAATACCGCGGCGAGGAACTTCGCGTTGTTCAGCGGGCTCGTGAGCGGCAACGCAGGGTTAGGCTGCGGCGTCACCGTTGCAGTCTGGATCTGCAGCTTGTACTTGTCGGCTGCCGGCTGCAGGCTCTTGGCCTTCTCGTACACCAACGACGTAAAGCCATCTGAATCATCGCTGAATGCCTTGGCCGCGAGTTGAGCCTTCAGGTCTTTGGCGATCGAATCCTTGACCGTGTCGAAGGGCTGCGTGACAGACGGCTTTACATCCGTCGCCTTCAGGATCAGCAGGCCCACGTCGGTCGGCACGACATCGCTGATCTCGTCCTTCTTCAGCTTGAATGCAGCGTCGTCGAACGCCTGGCCACCGGCCATCATGCCGCGTCCGAAGTAGCCAAGATCGCCACCCTTCGAAGCCGAAGCAGGATCCTGCGAGCTCTCCTGGGCAATCTTCGCGAAGTCGTCCGGATGCGCCTTGACTTGCGCCAGCAAGGCATCGGCCTTCTGCTTTGCCTTGGCCTTGTCGTCCGCGCTCGCGTTCGGCGCTACGGACACCAGGATCAGGCTCGCGCGCATCTGCGCGGCAGTCTGGTAATGCGCGATGTTGTCGTCGTAGAACTTTTTCAGATCCGCGTCCGAGGGTTGCAGACCAGCGGCCAGCGCGTCCGGCGACATCACGAGGTATTGGATGGTCGCGGTGGCGGGTGTCGCAAATTCATTGCGATGCGCGTCGTAGTACGCCTGCAACTGCGCGTCGGTCGGCTGGATTTTGGCGAGATAGTCGTGCGGATTGAACGCGAGACTCTGTACTTCACGCTGCTGTTCGGCAAGCGTCGTGAGGTTCTGCGCCAGTGTCTTCGACGTGAAGGCGCTGCCCTCGATGCTGGCCGGCAACTGCTGCGTGGCCAGCGTATAGCGCACGCGCTCGTCATACTGATCGGGCGTCATGCCCTGCATGGCGAGCAGTTCCTTGTAGCGGTTCACGTCGATCGAACCGTCAGGATTCTTGAGCGACGAAATCACCGGGTCGTTCAGCAACACGCGACGCACTGCGTCGTCGGATGCCGTCAGATGAAGACGTTGCGTCTCATCGTTCAGCACGCGCTGTTCGATCAACCCGTCGAGCAGTTGCTTGCGACGCTCGGGCGTGTCGAACATTTTCATGTCGAAATTCGCGCCGAGCATCTGACGTGCGCGGTCGAGTTGTTGACGCATCGCGTCGTCATACTCGGCACGGGTGATCTTGTGCCCGTTGACGCTGGCGACGTTGGCGCTCTCGTCAAAGAAGCCACGGAAGCCTTGAATACCCACAAAACCCAGCCCCGGCACGATGACGAGGATGAGCATGAACATCATCAGGCGTTTGTGATTGCGAAAAAAATCGAGCATGCGTTAAGGATGCCAAAAACAGAACGCCCGATATTACAACAGCGGGCAATAAAAAAGGCGAACCGGAGTTCGCCTTTCAAGGATACTGGCGGAGTGGACGGGACTCGAACCCGCGACCCCCGGCGTGACAGGCCGGTATTCTAACCGACTGAACTACCACTCCTTATACTGCGTATGCACTGCATGCTGAACCGGGAACTGGTGGGTGCTGAGAGGCTCGAACTCCCGACCTACGCCTTGTAAGGGCGCCGCTCTACCAACTGAGCTAAGCACCCGCTCCGCGATTCTGCGTGATACCTGTTTACTACCTAAGTCGCGCCGCGCTCTTCAGCATTCTGAGCCTTCCGAAACGCACCACCCTTATGCAGCAAGTCGATTAGTTTAGCGCATCTTTTAGTGCTTTGCCAGGCCTAAATTTGGGCACCTTGGCTGCCTTGATCTTGATCGCAGCGCCCGTGCGCGGATTACGTCCCGTGCGTGCCGTGCGCTTGCCAACTGCAAACGTGCCGAATCCGACCAGCGTCACCGAACCACCCTTCTTCAACGTGCCTTTGACGCCGCCGATCACAGCATCCAATGCACGCCCCGCCGCCGCCTTCGAAATATCGGCCTGTTGTGCAATGTGATCGATCAATTCCGTTTTATTCATTCCAACCCCCGAGAATGTTTTTGGGCAATCGTAATGGCGCTTTATAGCGCCGGGTAATAACGCAGCACGGCAAGGACGCCGAGCCAACCAATTAGAATTGGCCGAAAGCCTTATGTCAAGCGGGGTTGCGCCGGATTCGAGGGGACTTTGCTATCCGCTTTTATGACGAAATCTTGCGACCGGGCGCTGCGGCGCAAAACGACGGGTTGCATGCGGCGCCATTAATCCAAAGAGTGGGACAACGAAGGCAAATGCAACGCCTTGTGCGACCTGCAGATAGCAAAAACCCGCGGACAATGCCGCGGGTTTCTGTTGATGCGCAGACTCTGCTACGAATTGGCTTAGTGCTTCACCACTTCCGTTGCGGCGTCTTTACCGGCCTCCGCTGCGACAGGCGCAGCAGGCTTCGGCTCTTCTTCCGGCAACGGTTGCGGGACACGTTCGAGTGCGAGTTCGAGCACCTTGTCGATCCAGCGGACCGGCACGATTTCGATCGCATTCTTCACGTTGTCCGGAATCTCCGTGAGATCCTTGGTGTTTTCTTCCGGGATCAGCACCAGCTTGATGCCGCCACGATGCGCTGCGAGCAGCTTCTCTTTCAGGCCACCGATCGGCAGCACTTCACCACGCAACGTGATTTCGCCCGTCATCGCGACGTCGGCACGCACCGGAATACCGGTCAACACCGACACCAGCGCGGTCGTCATCGCGATACCGGCGGACGGACCGTCCTTCGGCGTCGCACCTTCCGGCACGTGAATGTGAATGTCCTGCTTCTCGAACGCTTCGTCCTTAACACCCAAACGGCGCGAACGCGAGCGGACCACCGTGCGTGCTGCCTCGACGGATTCCTTCATCACGTCGCCCAGCGAACCCGTGCGAGTCACGTTGCCCTTACCCGGCATCACCGCGGCTTCAATGGTCAGCAGATCGCCGCCCACTTCCGTCCACGCGAGACCCGTGACCTGGCCAACCTGATTTTCCTTCGCGGCCAGACCGAAGTCGTATTTGCGCACACCAAGGAACGTGTCGATATTGCTGCCGTCGACCGTCACCGCACCCTCTGCCTTCTTCAGCAGAAGCATCTTCACGACCTTGCGGCAGATCTTCGAAATTTCACGCTCGAGCGAACGTACACCCGCTTCACGCGTGTAGTAACGAATGATGTCGCGGATTGCAGTTTCCGTGACTTCGACCTCGCCTTCCTTCAGGCCGTTATTCTTCTTCTGCTTGGGCAACAGGTAACGTTGCGCAATGCTGACCTTCTCGTCTTCCGTGTAACCTGACAGACGGATCACTTCCATCCGGTCGAGCAACGGCGGCGGAATGTTCAGCGAGTTCGACGTCGCAACGAACATCACGTCCGACAGATCGAAATCGACTTCGACGTAGTGATCGGCGAACGTATGGTTCTGTTCCGGATCGAGCACTTCCAGCAGCGCCGAGGACGGGTCGCCGCGGAAGTCCTGGCCCATCTTGTCGACTTCGTCGAGCAGGAAGAGCGGATTGCGCACGCCAACCTTGGTCAGGCTTTGCAGGATCTTGCCAGGCATCGAACCAATGTAGGTCCGACGGTGGCCGCGAATCTCGGCCTCGTCGCGCACGCCACCGAGTGCCATACGCACGAACTTGCGATTCGTTGCGCGTGCAATCGATTGACCCAGCGACGTCTTACCGACACCCGGAGGCCCAACGAGGCAAAGAATCGGCGCCTTGACCTTGTCCACACGTTGTTGGACAGCAAGATATTCGAGAATACGTTCTTTGACTTTCTCGAGACCGAAGTGGTCTTCGTCGAGCACGCGTTCCGCATTCGAGAGGTCGTTGTTGACCTTGCTCTTCTTGCGCCACGGCAAGCCGATCAGCGTGTCGATGTAGTTGCGCACGACGGTAGCTTCAGCCGACATCGGCGACATCAGCTTGAGCTTCTTCAGCTCGGCGTCAGCCTTCTTTTTGGCTTCCTTCGGCATGCGCGCAGCGGTGATGCGCTTCTCGAGTTCTTCGAGATCCGCACCTTCTTCGCCTTCGCCCAGTTCCTTCTGGATTGCCTTGACCTGTTCGTTCAGGTAGTACTCGCGCTGACTCTTTTCCATCTGGCGTTTCACACGCCCACGGATGCGCTTTTCCACCTGCAGGATGTCGATCTCGGCTTCGAGTTGCGCGAGCAGGTGCTCGAGGCGCTCGATGACCGGGAACATCTCGAGGATGTGTTGCTTCTGGTCGAGCTTGAGCGGCAGATGCGCCGCGATCGTATCGGCCAGACGGCCGGCTTCGTCGATGCCCGAAAGCGAAGTCAGAATTTCCGGCGGGATCTTCTTGTTCAGCTTCACGTATTGGTCGAACTGCGACACGATCGCGCGGCGCAGCGCTTCAGTTTCAGCGCTGTCGGCGTGGTCGGGTTCGAGCGGCATGACTTCGCACGAAAACTGGGTTTCCTGCTCTTCGATCGAGAGCGTCTTCGCACGCTGCAAGCCTTCGACGAGCACCTTCACGGTACCGTCAGGCAGCTTCAGCATTTGCAGGATGTTGGCAATACATCCTACTTCGTACATGTCCTTTTCGGTCGGCTCATCTTTGGCAGCCGTCTTTTGGGCGACGAGCATGATGTGCTTGCCGCCTTCCATTGCTGCTTCGAGAGCCTTGATCGACTTCGGGCGGCCTACGAAGAGCGGAATCACCATGTGCGGGAAAACGACTACATCACGCAGCGGGAGCAGCGGGAGCGTAGTGCGTTCCGGCGGGAGGAGTTGGGTTCCTGACATTTCATTTCCCCATGAGTGGTATCAGTTCGTTCGATAGGTGAGGCCTGCAAAAACGATTACAAGGCCTCCGCGTGTGGGAAAAGTTCAGTGACTCCAAAGGAAACACAACCATCCTAACCCAAGATAAACAAAAAAGCCGTTCACGTTGCCATGAACGGCTTTTTTTGCAAAACCTTTAAAGCCGATCAATTCGAACCCGCAACCTTGGGTGCGTCTTCGTAGATCAGTAGAGGTTTACCGTCGCCGTCGATGACGTTGTCGTCGATGATGACCTTGCTAACCCCTTTCATCGTCGGCAACTCATACATCACGTCCAGCAACGCCTGTTCCAGAATGGAGCGCAGACCACGCGCACCCGTCTTCCGACGGATCGCCTTGCGTGCAACCGCCTGCAATGCGCCAGGACGGATCTCGAGTTCGACGCGTTCCATGCTGAACAGCTTGTGGTACTGCTTCACGAGCGCGTTCTTCGGTTCGACGAGAATCTTCATCAGAGCAACTTCGTCGAGCTTGCCGAGCGTGGCAACCACCGGCAGACGGCCGATCAGTTCAGGAATCAGCCCGAACTTGATCAGATCTTCCGGCTCCACTTCGCGCAGCACTTCGCCGGCGTCACGGTCCTGCTTGCTCTTGACGCTGGCCCCAAAACCGATACCCGTCTTTTCCGTACGGTCGACGATGACCTTTTCAAGGCCATCGAACGCGCCGCCGCAGATGAACAGAATATTAGTCGTGTCGACCTGGATGAAGTCCTGGTTCGGATGCTTACGACCACCTTGCGGCGGCACCGACGCCATCGTCCCTTCGACCAGCTTCAGCAACGCCTGCTGGACACCCTCGCCCGACACGTCGCGGGTAATCGAAGGGTTGTCCGACTTGCGGCTGATCTTGTCGATTTCGTCGATATAGACAATGCCGCGCTGGGCCTTGTCGACTTCGTAGTTGCAGTTCTGCAGGAGCTTCTGAATGATGTTCTCGACGTCTTCACCGACATAGCCGGCTTCCGTCAGCGTCGTTGCATCGGCAATAACGAACGGGACGTTCAGAAGGCGGGCGAGCGTCTGCGCGAGCAAAGTCTTACCGGAACCGGTCGGGCCGATCAGCAGGATGTTGCTCTTCGACAGCTCGATTTCGTCCTTCTTGTCGAGATGCTTGAGGCGCTTGTAGTGGTTGTAAACGGCCACTGCAAGAATCTTCTTCGCGCGTTCTTGCCCGATTACGTACTGATCGAGAATTTCGCGGATTTCCTGCGGACTCGGCAGATCGGACTTGGACAGGCCCGCTTCAATGCCCGCGCCTGCTGCTTCGTCACGAATGATCTCGTTGCACAGGTCGATACATTCATCACAGATGAATACCGACGGGCCGGCAATCAGCTTTTTGACTTCATGCTGGCTCTTGCCGCAAAACGAGCAATACAACAGCTTTTCGCTGTTAGAACCTTTCTTGTCCGCCATAGATGTGTGAGCCTCCGGACACTCGATTACATGATACGCCGTTTGCCCCTGCCTCGCAGTTGGGGCGAATGAGCAAAAGCAGTGACGGCGCTTGCCGCAGGCGCTTGGACGATTCTAATTATTTCACACCATAAACGGGCGTGTTCTCGCCCTCAAAAACGGGGCGAAAACCGCGCCGGATCATGGACGCTTATGCAACACCTGATCGACGAGGCCGTACGCCTGGGCGTCGTCGCCCGACATAAAGTTGTCGCGATCGGTGTCGCGAGCGATACGCTCGACCGGCTGACCGGTGTGATGCGACAGCAACTGATTCAACCGTTCCTTCAAATACAGGATTTCACGGGCCTGGATCTCGATATCCGATGCCTGACCGCGCGCGCCGCCGAGCGGCTGGTGAATCATCACGCGTGCATTCGGCAGCGTGAAACGCTTACCCTTTGCGCCGGCCGCCAGCAGGAACGCGCCCATGCTGGCCGCGAGGCCCATGCACAGCGTCGACACGTCCGGCTTGATAAATTGCATCGTATCGTAGATCGCCATCCCGGCCGAAACCGAACCGCCCGGGCTATTGATGTAAAAGCTGATGTCCTTGTCCGGATTTTCGCTTTCGAGGAACAACAACTGCGCGACGACGAGGTTGGCCGTCTGGTCGTTCACTTCACCGACCAGAAACACCACGCGTTCCTTGAGCAGACGCGAGTAGATATCGTACGAACGCTCGCCACGGCCGCTCGTTTCCACGACGATCGGCACGAGTCCGAGCGCCTGTGCTTCGAGATCCCGCGACGACTGGGAGGTCAACGTGTCCAGCATTTGGGCGCGAAAGGTCATGCAATGGGTCCTTGTCTGGGAATATTTATCAGGTACCGGACAGGTAAGTACGACAGCGCAGTATTCAAGTGCGCCGACCCCGGCGAACCCCGCTCAACACGACGCTTTATAAAAAAACGGCGTGCGGGCCGTCGCTCCGACAGCCGGCACGCCGTTGCAGCGACGTTTACGCTTGCGCCGTTGCGCTTGCCAGTTCTTCGAAGCTTACTTCCTTGTCCGTCACCTTGGCCTTGCTGAGCACGAAATCGACGACGTTGGCTTCAACGACGTAGGCTTCCATTTCTGCAAGGCGCTGCTGGTTGGAATAATACCAGCGGACGACCTCCTTCGGGTCTTCGTAGCTTTTCGCGAATTCGTCGACTTCGGCACGAATCTGCTCCGGCTTCGCCTGCAGCTCGTTGGCCTTGACCAGTTCGGCGAGCACGAGGCCCAGCTTGACGCGGCGCTCAGCCTGTTCCTTGAACATTTCTACAGGAATCGGCGCGTCGGCGGCGTTCGGCACACCACGTTGCGTCAGATCCTGACGCGCCATTTCGACGAGACGCTGCTGGTCCTGTTCGATCAGCGCGTTCGGCACGTCCAGCTCCGAAATCTTCAACAGCGCGTCCATCACCTGGTTCTTGACGATGGATTGCGTGCGGCGCTTCGCTTCGCGCTCGAGGTTGTCCTTGATTTCAGCGCGCATCTTCACCAGATCGCCGTCTTCGATGCCGAGCGATTTAGCGAATTCAGCGTCGATTTCCGGCAGGTGCGGCCACTCGATCTTCTTCATTGTGATCGTGAACTGCGCCGTCTTGCCGGCGACGTCTTTGCCGTGATAGTCGGCCGGGAACGCCAGGTCGAATTCCTTCGCTTCGCCGACTTTCAGGCCAAGCGCTGCCTTTTCGAATTCCGGCAGCATGCGGCCTTCGCCGAGCACGAACGCGAAATCTTCCGCGCTACCGCCCTGGAACACTTCGCCGTCGATCTTGCCGGCGAAGTCGACCGTCACGCGGTCGCCGTCTTTGGCTGCGGTGTCTGCACCGCCGTCGCCATGTTCGCCGGCGTCGCCGCGGGCGTGGAAGTGCACGCGCTGCTTGCGCAGGATGTCCAGCGTGCGGTCGATCTCCGCTTCGCTGATGGTGGTCGTGGTGCGCTCGATCTCAGCCGTGGAAACGTCGCCCAGCTTGACTTCGGGGTAAACCTCGAAGGTTGCGTCGAAAGCGTAGTCGCCTTCCGCTGCATCGACCTTCGGCGCGAAGCTCGGCTGACCCGCGACGCGCAGGTTCTCGGCGCGGCTGATGTCGAAGAACTCCTTGCCAACCTTGTCGCTTAGCACTTCGGCTTCCACCTGGCCCGAATACTGTTGCGTCACCATCTTGAGCGGCACCTTGCCAGGGCGGAAGCCCGGCATGCGCACATTCTTCGCGAGTTGGCGGATACGCGAGTCCACTTCCTTCTGCACGGTGTCTTTCGGCAGGGAAATCGTGACGCGGCGTTCGAGCTTGCCGAGGTTCTCAACAACGTTAGCCATGGCTTCAATCGTCCTAAAATTATTCGAGCGAATCAGTTATCTTCTTCGTGCCGCTATTCGACGTCGCTTCGCATCTTGCGTCACATCGATTCAGCGCCTGCGCCGCGGGCTTGCAGGCCACCGGCAGCACGGTTTGGGTCTAAAGAGCCGAATATTTTAGCAAACTATTCGCGCGCTTAGCCGGGATTCGGAGTTTCGCGCCCATTTTTGTCCAGTTTCCTGCGGGTTTCGGGTCGGTTTAGAGCCGTTTTGACGGCCTGGGCCCATGTTTGCGCCTCTTCAGTCACTCCATTCCGGCTATGCTGTTCGACGTATTCAGTCGCGCGCGGCATGCTGATAAGCTAGCGGACGCGTTGGGCTAGCGCCCGCCCGCACCGCCTCCGCACTGAATTCAACTATCAAGAGACACCATGCCGAATCTGTCGTCCGCGCCCGTCGTCGTCATTGCTCCCGATTCTTTTAAAGGCTCGCTTGGCGCCGAACAGGTGGCGCAAGCCATCGCGTCCGGCGTAGCGCGTGCGCGGCCCGATGTCATCGTGCGCATCTGCCCGATGGCCGACGGGGGCGAAGGCACGCTCGACGCCATGCTGACCGGCGGCGGCGAACGCCGCGTCCTGAGCGTGCGCGGCGCCGCGGGTCCTGTGCGTGAAGCAGCCACAGGGCTGACAGGCGACGGCAGCGCGATCGTCGAAACGGCCGAGATCGTGGGCATTACCGATCCTGTCGGCATGGGCGTACCGGTTGAAGCACGCAGCTCGCGCGGCATGGGCGAAGCCATTCGCGCACTGCTCGACCTCGGCGTGCGGCGCTTCTTCGTGGCGCTCGGTGGCAGCAGCACGAATGACGGTGGCGCGGGATTGCTGGCAGGCCTTGGCATGAAGCTATTCGATGCCCAGGGCGAGGAACTCGAGCCGACACCCGAGCAGCTTGCCCGGTTGGCTCGCGTCGACGTCTCGCAACTGGATGCGCGACTCGCCGATACGACATTCGTCGGCATGTCAGACGTGGACAATCCGCTCACGGGCGAACATGGCGCCACTGCGATCTTCGGGCCGCAGAAAGGCGTGAAACCCGAACAGATCACGAGCGTCGACGCGGCCCTCGCCCGCTTCGCCGATCTGCTCGAACCGGCTCTCCAGCGCACGGCTCGCAACTTGCCAGGCGCGGGCGCAGCCGGCGGTCTGGGTTTCGCGTTGCATATGCTCGGCGCGCAGTTCGAACCGGGCGCGGAAACCGTGGCTCGCCAGATCGGCCTTGATGTAGCGCTTGAAGGCGCAGACTGGCTGATCACGGGCGAAGGCCGCTCGGATGTCCAGACGCTGCACGGCAAGGCGCCGTTTATCGCCTGCGCGCATGCACGCGCCTTAGGCGTGCCGGCCACGTTGTTGTCGGGCGCAGTGGACTCCTCCGCGCTGCCGCGCCTTGCCGAACATTTCAGCGGCTGCTTCTCGCCGGCGCCCGGCCCGATCACACTCGAAGTCGCGATTCGCGATGCCGCGCAGCTGCTCGCCAACGAAGCCGAGCAGCTGACGCGTCTTAGATACGGCGTGCGTTGACCGGTGAGGCGGTTGCGGCAACAATCACAGCGCCACGATCGCTTTCACTCACCATCGGGACGACCATGAAGGCCTCCGCCAAAGCCGGGCTCGAACAGTTTCTGACATACCGTCTGCACGTATTGAACAAGCTTGCCGAACGCGGCATCGGCGAGCGTTATCAGGAGAAGCTCGGTGTGACATTGCCGGAGGCTCGCGTGATTGCGTCAGTGGGATCGTTTGGGCCGTTTTCGATCATGGACCTCGCGCGGCATGCAAACCTCGACAAGAGTCAGGCAAGCCGCGCGGCCGAAGCGCTGATCAACCAGGGGCTCGTGCAGCGCGAAGCGAGCGAAGAAGACGGACGCGTCGTGCTGATTTCGCTGACTGTTGACGGACGCGAGCTGTACCGCAAGATCATGCCGATCGCCCGCAAGTGGAACGTCGATCTGTTCGACTGCCTCAACGAGGAAGAGAAAGCGGCGTTCGGCGACGCGCTCGACCGCATTATCGAAAGCGTGCAGGCACGCGCGGAGTAACCGGGTAAGCGGTTCCGTGGCGATTGGTTGTGCGTGCAACCAGTAAGTAAAAAGCCCCGCCAGTCATCGACTGGCGGGGCTTTTTAAATACTTGGTGCGAGGAAGGGGACTCGAACCCCTACAAGATGGCTTGTACAGGCGTCCGGACATGCCATGCTGGCAAAAAGCTGTCATTGAGCGCACGAAAGCGTTTGTAAGAAAGTCCTGATAGGATCTGTCTTACAAAACATTAATAGCGCCGAGGGCTGCAGTGACAATCCTTTCAACGTGGCCGACCCTTGCTATCATCGGCCTGGCGGTCCTTGTTTTATCGGCGCCACGCGCCTTCTCGTTTCTCGATTCCCCGGCGGTCGCCCACCGGTACCGCACAGATTCTATCGACGGGCTGCGCGGCATTCTCGCGAGCTCAGTGTTCTTTCATCACATCACGATGTTGGGGTTCGACATCACCCACCACACAAGCGGCCTGACGCCATCGCGCTTCTATTCCTTCCTTGGATCGGGTGCCGTGTCGATGTTTTTCATGGTTACCGGCTATCTGTTCTGGGGGAAGCTGCTCGAGCAGCGCGACACCAGGTGGCTCGATCTGTATGTCAATCGCGTATTCAGAATCTACCCACTCTACGTGGTGCTGATCCTCGCATATTTCTCGGTGGTGTTTATCCGCGCCGGTCGGCCGGCGGATGTGTCAGTCTCGGCGCTCACCGGTGCGGCCGAGTGGCTCGCGTTGGGCGCAGTCAGTTACCCGGCGCCGTTCCTCAATCACGGTGAATTTCTGGGTATGGTAGGAGCGACCTGGAGCCTTCACTACGAGTGGATGTTCTATTTTTCGCTACCGTTCCTGGCTATCTTCGCGCGCGAGAAGTCCGCCGTCGCGATGACGGGCTCTGCACTGTTACTCCTCCTGTTCGGCGGAAGCATCGTCAGCGAGCCATACAACTTCTTTATGGAGAACTTTCTGGTCGGCATGTTCGCCGCCAGCCTGCTAAAGTCCTTCCCTAAACTGAGGGGAGATTCTCCGGTACGGTCGATCGCGGCTCTCGCTGCGGTGCTGGCAGCAATAACACTGTTTGCGCAGCCCTACTCACATGCCATGTCCCTACTGCTAGGCATCGCCTTTTTTCTAGTTGCTGCCGGCAGCTCAATTTTCGGGCTCCTCACCACACCGGGTGCGAGGCGCCTCGGGAATATCAGCTACAGCATCTATCTTCTGCATGGATTCGTCATCATCTGTGCCGGGCAGTTTTCTAGATATCTGACAAACCTCACATTCTCACCGCGCCGGTTCTGGATCGTGACGCTCCTCACCTATGGGGTCGTCGTGCTTATCTCTATGGTCACGTACTACGTAATCGAGAGGGCCGGCGTCAAGCTTGGCCGGCGCATTGGCGAGCAACTGACACACAGATGGGGCCGGCACGAATATGCGCCGGCCAAATAATCTTCGAGGTTGCCCGCCAGTGAATTCACGGTGCTAGTGTAAGCGACCAGCTCGCTGCAGTCGTGGCCGCTCCCGAACCGGTCGCGATCTGCACGTCGTACTCATTGCCGAGCGCCAATCCTACTATGTGCGTAGTGTCGGCGCACGCGCTCGCTGATCCGGTAATGGTGCATGTAACACCGGTAGAGGCCCCGTTGACTCGCAATGTCGCAGTCGTGGTGATACTACCACCTGGAGCCGATGTCAGTTTTATCGAAAGATTGCCGGCTGTGAGCGGCTGGCTTGCAATCATCCACGTGCTTGACTCCGTGGTTGTTGCGAGACACATCCCCAGGTAATAGGTAGTGGCAGCTGCAAGGCCGGCGCCGCAGCCGTTCCCGCTTACGTTTGCTCCGTTCTTGAGCACATAAGACGTCGAAGTATTGCTGAAATTTACTGAATTACCGGCAAACGAATTCTCCCCTATCCCCCATCCATTTGCGCTGGAGGAAAGCGATATGCCGGTTCCAAGGGAATTGAAGATATCCCCGGTTATTATGTTGGACCCCGCTCCCGCAGCCAATACGGCCACGCCGTTCGGCGATGCAGGAGAAAAGCCGGGCAGAAACTGGTTATTCGAAATATTATAGTCCGTGGCCGACGCATTGTTTATAACTACGCCGCTATTTGACCCTCCAACATAAAAAAGATTATTGGTTATTGACGCGTTAGTAAGCACGCCAGCTACAGATATATCGTTTGAATAAGTTGAAAATTGCGAGTTGCCGACAGCAAGTTGAACGACCCCGGCGCTGGCTGAGCTTGGGACGACAATTCCTTGGTTATCTTCTTCAAAATTTGTGGCCGTTACTGAAACTCCCTGCGCCCACAAGCCCATGCTGAGGCCTACGTTCTGGAACAGAAAATTACATCCAACAAAGTTATGAACGACGGATGCGAGTGTCGACGAGGTTCCGGAAATCGAAACTCCGGTTCCTAGTCCTGTGCCCGCTCCGATTGCGCCGCCCCAGTAATCGCTGATATAAGCGATATTAGAAACTGCAAAAACCGACGTGCCAACATTCCAGTATTCGGTCGAAGCGGTGCTATAGCCGGTCGCGCCGATAAATGTGACGTCCGTAATGTCGCTCTGAGCGGTGTTCGCCTCGTTGCTGATTGACGACGCACCTTGCGTGATGGTCAGTCCCGTACTTGTTCCGACACCCTGAGTCGCCAGCGTGAGCCCGCGAATATGCACCGAGGAACTGTAATCCTTCGTGGTGATCGTAATGCCATTGACGCCTGTCGGGAACGTAAGCGTCGTTACATTCGAGCCAGAACCCTGAAACGTGATTCCGGTGTTGGTCGTGGTGATCGCATAGGCGATATTGCTGTTCGCCAGAAAGTTACCAGGCGGAAACAGCACGTAGTTCGACGCTGCGAGCGCCGAGGTGATGGCGGAAGCGCTATTGGCGGCGCCGGTTGGGTCCGCTCCCCACCACACTGGGTTGGCGTAGCCCAGCGCCGTGCACCCAAAGCCGCCAGTCAGGCGCACCCACGCCTGCCCGACCGTGCTGGAACAGATCGCATTGAACAGCCCAGAAGGCGTCGTTGCGACCGGTGCGGCTGCAGAGCCTGATACGTTCGCGAGAACATTGCCGGTGGCGATTGACGCGAGCGGGACATTCGCCCAACCAGGAGCGGATGCGGGTCCGTTTGAAACGACCGCCTGACCAGCCGTAGAACTGGCCGGATTGAGGAGCTGAACCGGCAGCGACGTAGCATGCGCCAGCGAGGCAATCAGCAGTGCTAAGTAAACAATGATTTTTTTCATAGTGCCTGAAGCGCCTTGATGGTGGTTTCATAGCCGGCGTCAAACAACTGCTGACGCTCGGCTTGCGGCATCGTCTTGTCGAGGCTCTCAGCGGTGCCTGTGTTGACGCGGATAATCTTCACGCCAGAAGCTTCGCCGTCCGTGATGTGGGCGTCCTCGCTCGAGGAAAGGAGCATGTCGATGAACCTCGGCATGGCCTTGATCAGCGAATAGTCCGCCGGCAGCATGACTGATTCGTCGGACGACAGGTCAACGCCGATGCGAAGCACGTCGTCACCGCGGGTCAGGATATCGCTCGGCATGTTATTGACCATGCCCCCATCGAACAGAATCGCGTCGCCGATGATCACCGGGTCGTAGATACCCGGGATACACGCCGAAGCGCGCGCGGCGAGCGCGATCGGCGTATCGGGCGTCAGCTCGTTACTAAACACGAAGGGTTCTTTCGTGCCGATGTTCGACGCCATGATCTTCAATTTGACGTCGAGACTGCGGAACGCGGCCCCGCCGGTCTGGTGCATCAGGAAGTTGAGTAGCGGGCCGCCGTTCGAATACGACTTCGCCCGCAGCAGGTTGAGCAGCGAGAACGACATCATGGGCGCCCAGTCGAGCGTGAGCGCCAGATCCTTCAGGGCAGCCAGAGACATGCCGGCCGCCGCCAGCATTGCCACAATCGAGCCGCCCGACGTTCCAGCGTACTCGATCGGGGTATAGCCAGCGGACGCCACTGCATGCAGCGCGCCGACATGCGCCGGTAGCAGGAAGCCTGACCCGCTCAGGGCGACGCGGATCGGTTTCATTGGCCGACCGGAGCAGATGCGGCAGCCGCTGCGGCAGCTGAAGCAGACGCAGCGATGCCGGGTTGCGATGCGCAGAACACCCCGTTCACGCCGGTCGCCACAACCGCACCCGGATTGGCTGTCGCTGTTGACGCCGCGACCAAGGTCGGTTGCACGACATCACAACCCGCGTTGATGAGCGTTGCAGTCTGCGCAAGGTCGGTGTCGAGCTGCTGTTGCGTCAACGTGTTGCAGCCGGCAAGCGCGCCAGCGAGGAGCAAAACTGCAAGGATGGGCTTTTTCATGGTGACTCCTTCAGTGGAACAGTGGGAAGGCCGGGTTTGGCCGCTTGCTGCGGAGCAAACTGCTGCAGCATTTGCATCATCACGTTCACCGGAATCTGTTGCTGCGGGCCTTGCAGGTTCGTGATCGTGTGATAGGCACCAAGCGCACCGAGCGCCCATTTGATCGATGAGATCAAGTCCGCCGGGTCCTGCTTGAAGAAGTAATCGAGCAGCGCCCACAAAAGGAACAGGAGAGCGTAGGCACCGTATTTCAGGTAGTTCTGGTTCATGCGGCCCCCAGCATGAGATTGGCGGCGATGCGCATCATCCAGCCGCCAGCGAAGGCGGGAAGATCGCGACACTTGGCAAGGTAGTCGAGCCGGTATGAATCGAATCGCATGATGATCTGACGTGGGTCGAGCGCCTTTACTGCGGCCACCGTCTGAGGTCCGATTGCGCCATCCGGCCGCACGCCTGCGGACTGTTGCAACCACTGCGCCGGGTGACCGCCGTTATAGGCAGCGTCGAACACCTGCTCGCCGATGCGCGGGTCGAACTCATCGCACTGGTACTTGTCCCAGTAGTCGCGCTTTGCGATCGCCTTGCACTGGTCGAGCGTCAGCGCGCGGATGTCAAGATCGGGATAGGAGGCGGCCGATATTCCGTGGTTCGTGCCGCGGCACGCGCCGACGCCCACCTTTCCCGAAGTCCAGTTGCCCGGATCCTGTGGGTTATTCGTGAACCCCTTCTCGACACCCATTACAGTGGCGAAGGCGTCATCAAAGCTAGGCATGGTGATCACCATTCAGTTTGTCTTTCACGCCGTCGACCTTCACTTCCAGTCTGGTCAAGGCGCTGAAGATGTTGTTTTCCAGGCGCTCCATCTGCGCATGCTTCGCGTAGTTCTCGGCGACGTGCGTCTGGAACCTGAGAAATTCCTTCTCGTTGACGTCGACCTGCTCGGCCAATGCATCCAGGCGGGCGTGCGCCGTTTCCCCTTTCTGCGATGCGTGACCGAAGTGCCCCGTCACCATGTTTCCGATCCACACCAGCACGACGCCAACGATCGTCGCGAGGATCAGGCCCAAACCACCGTCCCAGGTCATGATTGGCCCTCCACGATCTTGCGAGCTGCCTCAAGCAGTTCTGGATGCAGGTGGTCAACAGGCGCAAAGAATTCGACTGCGATGCGCACGCCACTCTCCCGATCGAACTCATAGCGCTTTACGTTCGGGCAAAGCTTGTCGTGAAAATGGCCGCACCATTCGCAGGCGTTTCGTGGATCCAGAGTCATATCTGTGCCCCCGTGGAGTTGACCCACCCCGTCGGCGAAAGCGCCGCCTTCGTTATTGGCGTGCCGTACGCACTGAGTGAGTGATCGAGATAGGACCAGCCGTCGGGCGCAGTCGCAGGCCGCTGAGCTGTCGTGCCGCTAATAGCGAATTCGAGCTGAGGCGCGCCAACAGTGCCGTTGGTGGGGGTGCCAACGGATAACGACGTGCCGACGCGAATCAATACTTCCTGCGTACCAAAAGGAATCGGCGAAGGGAATGTGACGACATCACCGGATACGGTTGCGCCGAACTGGAACAACCCATCGAAATAGGGGGCGATATTCGCGTTTGAACCCGGCGCGACAGGGAGCGTGAGTTGCGTCGTCACGCCGCCGGTGAAGCCGCTGCCCGACAGGAATGTGAAATCCTGCATGTTCCCGGCGCCGACACTCGCCGTGACCGGGTACGTTATTGCGTTTCCGTTCGAATCAAAACCAACCAGGGTATTGGCCCGCCCCGTCACGCCAGGAAGCACAAGATCGACCGCAGTAACGCCGATCGGAACCTGCAGCGAAAGCTGCATCTGGTTCGCCAGTTGCTGGCATATCATCGTCAGCAGGTCCAGTGCTTTCTCGACTACATTCGGGTAATACCCGGACTGGTAAACGAGACTCGTGAGCTGCTGGAGAGGAACAATGCGTTCGATCGTGAGCGAGGTGCCGGACGCGATCGGGCTCCCGCTGAGCGGATAGGTGACCGATCCCCCATCCGGCGTCCCGATGCCGGTCGTCGAATACGAGTTTTGCGCCAGCAACGTCACGCTTCCGTTGACGTCTGTGTAGTAGACGTACAGCTCGGAAGCGAGCGGAACCGGGAATGAGAAATCGAAACTCATCGTCGCGCCATTTCCCTGGCACACGACAGCGTTCGAAGTCGTTGAAATCGTCAAGGCAGCCACCAAAAGGGTTGCCCTGCGGTTGCGCGGCTGACAGCGTGGAATGTGTGTCCGGCTAGCGCAAGAATTACATTAGCATTACTTACTGATTGCCCTGCCCCAGCACGAGGCCTCGGGCAAGATCGATAGGGTTATTCGGTTTCTGCTTACCGCTTTTGACATCTGCCGCATATTGTATAGTAGTCCCAACCTGTCCTGCACCCGGAATCGCCAGGCCTATTGCGTTGCCCAGATCCTTGATCGGTGCCTTGACGGGCTTTCCTTCGGCAGCGTGAATGACATCCTGAGCGGGCTTTGCGATCGCCCCGAGGGCAGACATGTAGGCTGGCATGCCCGCAGAGCTGTAGCCCTGGACCGCTGACCACGCGTCGCGCATCATCGGCACCATGGAGGCGTACTCGCCTCCGATCGCGCCAGCCGCCCATTTGACGAATCCCTCTTTCTTGTCGGGTTTTGCCAACACGCCAGCCCACAAGGCGGGAACAATCATCGCCATCAGGTAGCGCGACAGGACTTCTGGTCGGCTGAATCCGTTCGTGCGCAGCTTGTCGACCATGTCCATGTTCTGGCCGAGCGTGTTGTTCATGAAGCCGTACAGTGTCGTGAACATCTTGATCGCTTCGTTGCGCTCCGCGAGGATCATCGAGCGGCTCGCCTCGATATTGCTGCCATGCGCTTCCCGCACGATCTGGTTAGCGTAGGCGACAGCATCCGCTTCGCTCATCGGCGCGCCCGTGCCGCCGCGGTTCTTAGGGATGCCCTCTGTGATCGCGCGATCGTACGCCGCCCACGCCGTCGGCACAGCGGTCATCATGTCGGACCAAGCCACCATCGAGTGGCCGAAGCGCTCGGCCTTCGCGTGTAAGCTTTCCGGGTGGAACAGCGAACTCGAGGTTTGCCGGTAATCGCGGTCCTGCTGCATCAGCCGCGCGCGGATCTCCGGAAACTTTTCGATTGCTCCCTGCACTTCCGCCGTGTGGTTCAGGCCGATAGCGGCCATGCGCGCGGCGAAGTACTTCTGGCCGCCGCCGCTGAAATAGCCGGTAGACTTCAGCGCCGCGCTACCGCCGTGCTTGAGAACGGTGGAGATGCGAAGCGCGATGCCGTTCGCGACGATCGCGCGCCGCGCCGACGACATGATCGCCACCAGCCGGCTGCTCTTGTCTTCCATGTTCTGAGAATTGGCGAGATTGCCCAGCCAGCGCTGCATGGATTTGTACTGCTCCGGGCCGTTTGACAGCTTAAACTGCTTCGCGAAATCCCGGTTCATCAGGATCTTGTGGACATCGATCAGCGCCTCGCGGTACGCCAGATCGTGCACGGTGTCGTGCAGGCGCTTCTCGAGCGAGTGATAGTCGAGGTTGACGCGGTCGAAGTAGCCTTCAATCCGGCCGTTAAGCGACCCGTTGGTCGTGGTGTCGGCACGGTAGTACCCTTTGCCGAACAGGCCTTCGCCCGGATCGATTGCCGCCGAGTCCTGTTTGCGCGCGCCGAGGCGAGAGCGGATCGGGTCATAGTCGATCGGGGCGTAGCCGCCCTTCATCTCCCCAAACTTCGTCTGGAACGGCCGCGGCTCAACGCGGTCTGGCGAGGTGTTGCCAAGGCGCTTGTTCATCTCCACCATTTCCGGCCAGTGCTTCTCGAAGGCGTCCCACGTGATCTGCGTGGCCTGCCAGTCCTTCTCGGTCATGTTGTCGTGCAGGAACAGCCAGACGTCGCGTGGGTCCCAGTCCATGCCCTTCGTCAGCTTTTCGAAGTTGGACTCATTGCCGACGTTGCGGGCGATGCCAAGCATGTCGCCGCGCGTGAGCCGCCGGTAGACCTTCGGACCAAAGTCCTTGCTGAGATCTGCGTCGAGAAGCCGGTTGTTCGGGACTTCCTCGGTCAGGCGGTCCTGCCACTCGCTGCCGAGTTTTTCTTTGACGGCATTGCCGAAATAGTCTGACAGGCCCTTGAGCATGTCGACCTTCTGGTAGTTGGCACTGAATACGCGATCGAAGATCGTCCGCGTAAACGGTCCAAGGATCTCCTGCGCATCGAACTGATTGGCCTTGAACTGCTGCGGCTTGAGTTCGGCAGCCGTCGCGCGGATGAAGCTCGACACGCGGTCCAGCGCCACCGTCATCGGATTGTCGACGCCGAGGCGCGGGCGCTCGACGATATCCTCGACTTGGAACTGGTCGGGCTTCTCCTTCATCTTGGCCACGAGCTCGTCGACCACCGCCGCCAGATCGCGTTGCTGACCTTCGACCGTCACACTCTTGCGCGCACGGGCGATCGTTTCGAGCGAGTGGATCGTGTCGCGAAAGCCCCTGATCTGCTCGACGGTCATGTCGCGGTACGGCATGCGAACCGCCGGGTTCGTCATGTCCGGATTGACGAGCGGCGAGTAGCCGAGATCCTGCTGCGACCGAATCCAGGTGCTCAGGCTCTTCTGGCCTGCCGTCTTCTGTTCTTCGCCTGGCGGGTTGCGGCGGAAGTCAAAGCGCTCGCGAAGCGCGTCGATCTGATCGAGCACGTCGAGATCCATCTTTTTCCGGATACTCGCCTTGTCGTACTGCTTCTGCTCCGCGACGATCTTGTCGACTTCGGCCTGTGCTTCACGCGCAGCCCGCGCCAGCCGGTTGCTCAGCAATGCCTGACGCTGGGCTTCAACGGCCGCCTTAGGGTCTTTCGGCGCCTTGGCGACGGCTTCACGGTTTGCCTTGGCTTCGGCTACCTCATACTGCCGCGGGTTCAGTTCGCGCACGCGCTTACCGGCGATCATCTGCTCAGCGGTTGCCTGAGCAGCCTTGGCCAGTTCGTTTGCCGGAATATCGGAGTTGCTGAGGATCTTCAGCCCGGTCGCCATGAAACGCGCACGGGCGTGGTTCGCCACCGCCAGATTGGCGGCGTCTTCAATCGCCTGCGGATCGGTCAGCTCGCCATGCTCCTGCAGCATGCGCTCATCGGTCGCCTGCTCGATCGCATCTTTTGGCTTGGGTGCGCTGACCAGATCCCGCACGAGGTCATCGCCGCTCCGGTATCCGAACAGGTCGGCGACGTCGTCCGGATGCATGCCTCCCTTCGCGGTCAGGCCGCGCAGCTTCGTGAGATCGGGCGGATAGGTTTCTTCGGTATACATCCGCTTTAGCGCGTCGCTGTTGAGCTTATACCCTTCTTCGGCATTCACTCGCTCACCAGTTCTCGGATCGGTGCTTTCGCCCGTTTCGAGGAACGTACGCGCCAGATTGACCGGCTGATCCATCACCTCGAGCGCAACCCTCTCTCGCACCTCGTCGCGCAACGCGTCGTGTTGCCGCTGCATGTCTCGGATGATCTTGCCCTTCGCGCGCGACATCCACTGCATGTCCTTGATCGACTTCGCCTGCATTTCGCGGATAGCGTCCTGCGTGGCCTGGTCGCCTTGCCGCGCGTAGGCGGCCTGCTGAGCATCTGAGGCACCAGCGCCCTTGATGTCGAGAGGCAGATAGCCACGAACCTGCTCGGCGCGCTGGATAGCCTCGTCGCTCGCCAGCATGCGATCGAAAACACCTCGCATTTCGTCACTCGGCTCGGCGCCGTGGAAAGCCGTCATGTTCTTGTAAACATTCATCAGCCACGAACGAAAGCGGGAGAATAACGACTGCATCTCGACGGTCGGGGCTTTACCCTCCATCAGGTACGACTCAAAGCCGAGCGCGAATTTCTCGTGCATATCGCGCTGCTGCGCCAGCGTGCGGCCCTGCCAGTCTGCTATGTCCTTGCCTCCAGCCCAGGTCAGAAACGACTGCATGTCATCCTTGATCTGTTGCGGCGCATCGTCGCGAGCCGCCAGATCGCCAAGGGTCGACAGGAAGAAATGGCCGGACTCGTGGAGCGTAGTCGACAGGTCGGCATCCTTGAGGAGCGCCATTGTGTTCGTGTCGGGATTGAAGGCGCCGCGCGCGGGCTGCTCGAGTCCGCCGCCCATATCCTCGCCGACGATCCGCAGCGGATAACGGTCGTACATCTCCGATGGGGAGATCCCCATACGCTCTGACATTGTCCGGTAGAACTCGACGGCCGGCGCGATGCTCGCGCGGCCAAGATTCGGCGAGTAGCGCCCCGTCGCAGTGATCTGGTCGAGAAGCTTGTCGCTGATGTCGCCTACTTCCTTCTGGGTCGTGCCCGCGTCGGTCGTCTCGTCGATCACGCCATTGGCGCGCTCCTGCATCTCGTCTCGGGCATTCTGGTAAAACGCCTGCCCCTCGGAATAGGTCATACCGCCCTCTTCCGTCTTCAGTTCGGGCAAGATGGCTTTGTCGAGGTCCGTTCCGGCGATGTGCGTCGCGTAATCCTCGATCGGGATCTGGACGTCACCGCCAGTCGCGGTGGCTTCGGTGAGACGATCCGGGAGCCCCGGAATGTCGGCAGGGTCAACTGCGGACTGATGAAGCGCATCTGCCAGCGTCTTGCCGTCGACATAGACGTTCGACACAGGGCCGTCTTCGCTGACCTGCTGCACATACTGGCGGAACGCTTCCGGGTCATGTGTGCGCAGCTTTGAAGCCTGGGCAATCTGGCTGATCTGCTGGACGGCCGCACCGCCTCGCTCGGCGGTTTCGGCATCAAGTCCTACCTGGTAGGCGCTTCGCACCGCATCGTGCAGAGGACTGCGCCCCATGGCGCCGGAGAGCATGGCGCCAGATAGGCCAGACAGAATCGTCTGTTCCGGATCGAATCCCTCCTGTTGTGGCATAACGAGATTCATCGCCTGCCGGCTTACTTCTCCCGTTGCGATTCCCGATGCCGCTCCCGTCGCAAGGCGGTAAGCAAGCGACCCCTCCGCGCCGATCGGTACGATACCGCCGAGTGTCGTCGTGGCGTATGACATCTGTGCGGCATGGATGGCCTGCGCCATGTTGCCCGTCTGATCATAAACATCCTTTCCGGTGTTCACTGCCGACGTGAGCGCAGGGAATGCCATCGCTCTCGCACCGTGCGCGACGGTTTGGCCGACGGCCGCGGCAGTGCTCGTGGCCGCCTCGGCACCTTCAGCTGCAGCGCCAGCGCCGCCCGTCAGGCCGATCTGCGCCAGCATGCCGAGCATGTTGCCGACGGTGTCAGCAGCCTTGACGCCGAACGGCGCAGTAGCTGGTTCCGTGAGCGCCTGACGGTTTGCAAGCGCCGGAGCAATCATGTGCTGGTACCACCAGTCCGATGCGCCAGTGCCGGCTGCATCATCGACCAGGCCAAACCCACCACCGATCCCACGGTTGAGCGCCAGCGCCGAGCCTGTGAATGAAGATCCAACGCCCTTCGCCAGGCCCGTCAGCAACTCCTTCGTTGCCGTCATCGCCTGAGATGACTGCGCGGATGTCAAACCCTCGAGTTGCGCCATGCCGTCGAAGTCATCCTGCGCGACGCGAGCGCTGTCTGGATTGTTCGCGACCCAGTCGGCAAGTTTCGGGCTGCCTGACAGGATCTGGGCGTTGTTCTGCGCCTTGGCCTGCGCCTCGTAGCGAGGGATGTCGGTCTCAACAGCAGCCTGCGGTGCGCCGATCTGTTTGGCGATGCCTGCGGCGCGGCCGGCGGCGTCTGCGCTCTGATCGCTATTCGCTGCAGCGACGGATTGGGCTCGCTGCAGCGACAGCACCTGGCCGAGCGGCCGGGCCGACGACAGATCAAATGAATCATCGGCCGCTGACGGAAGTTCGGATTGCGGCACCGCCGGCGCGCCAGCGGGAGTGGCGGAAGCGAGATCGAAGTCGGCCATTACTGGGCCACCTCAAACTGCTTGCCGTCCGGACTCACGTAGGCCTGATTGCCGTGCTTGTCGACGTGAAGCGTCCAGCCCTTGTCGTTTTGCGGTGCCTGAAAATTCTTCTGGTCGGGCGATTCGAATGCCGGCATGGACGTGTGGTTGGGCCACACATTGCCGAACAGGATGCCCGGCGTAGTTTGCGTTCCCGGCACCAGCAGCCCGGCCATCAGCTTGCGCTGCGCCGCGGCGTCCGCCGGCTTGCCATTTTGCTGCTGGTAGTTTTCCATCGAGATCAGGAACGCTCCCTTCAGCTTCGTCAGGTTTGCTGGGTCTTTCGATTCCGTAATGCCCGCATTCGCAGCGATGTCCTGAACGTTGCCCCACGCGCCAGTGAGCGAGATGGCTTTCTGGCTCTGCGCAACACCACCCTTCACGATGTTGGCCTGATCGTCGATGAGAGTCTTCAGGACGTCCGTCGGCAGCTTGCCGCCATAGGAGCCGATGATGTCTTCCTTCACGAACTGGTCCGGGTGCTCCATCTGTTCGCCCTTCAGCTGGGCATAGAGCGGCAGGTTGTTCGTGTTGAGTTTCACCGGCGGCGCGGCCAGCATGTTCGTCACCGCGATCTGGCCTTTCTCGGAAAGCAGGTTGTACGCAGCCTTCGATGCAGGATCGGCCATCAGCGCGGGCATGGACGTCAACTTGCCGGCGTCGATGCTGTTCGAGAGTGTCTCGGCAGCGGCATTCTGGGTAGTGCGCACGCCGTTGATCTGCGAGTTACCCAGGTTCATCACCTCGGCATACATCTTGTCACCATACGCCGGGTCGTTCGGCTGGACCGCATTACCCCACGCGCGCGCAGCTTCGGCACGCTTGCTGAGATCCGCCTCCATGGCGACCGGGTCGAGCCCCGTCACGGCGTTGTTACCTACCTGCCCGGCATTTGCGACTGGCACCGCAAGGTCCCCTGTTACGGCACCCACGGCAGGCTGGTTCGCAGGAGCAAACGGTGAAGATGGAGGGGCCTGCGGTAACGTCGAGTGATCTGCCGCACCGCGCCAGCCAGGCGATTCCACATCGAACATGGCGTCGAGAATCTTCGTGCGCGTTGCCGGGTCCGTCAGATCAACCTTCTGGTCAACTGCTATTCCCGTAGCCTTGGCCACCGTTGCGGCGTATGCCGTCGGGTTGTTGTTTCCGTCGCCCTGCGGCGCCCAGCGGTTCACGATGCCATCGATAGTGTCGATGCCGTGCTTCGTCTGGTACGCGAGCAGGTTACTGTCGGCCGCCTGGATGCCTTGCTGCGGCGTTGCGAACTGCTGGAACTGCCCTGTGTTTGGGTCTTTCAGGTTGCCGAAGTTGTTGTTGCGCACACCCAACGCACCAGCGCTGCTAGCCGGCGGCGTGATGCCAGCAAGGAATGCCGCGGCATTATCGTGCGCCGTGACTATGTCTGCGCCCTTCTTCATCTCGTCGATCAGTGACGCGCGCTGCGTCGGCAGGATCTGCGACATGACATCGGTGTGCTGCGGTTGACCGTTCGCCGTCCAGTCTTCGCCGTTCTGCAGCATGCTGTACGCCGCGACAGGGTCTTTCGTGGCGATCTGCCGGAGGCGGTCGACCCACATCTGGCTCTGGTCCATCACGACCTGATTGGCGACCTGCACCGACGATTGCCCCATCACCGCGCCCTGCTGGGCGCGCTCCTGCGCGACCGATTGCAGCATGCCGCCGAAGGCGATCGGGTCGTTGTATTTGTCGGCCGCGTTCTGCTTGAACGAATAGACCAGATTGTCCGATGCTGTCTGGTTAGCCTTCACCTGCTCCTGGGCAACATAACGGCTCATGCCGTCCTGCTCGTTGTTCAGGAAACGCAAGCTGGTCTCATCGAACATCCGCGCCGCCGCCGGATTTAGCGAATCCCGGTATGCCTGCCGCGCATCCTGAATGGCCTGCGACATCTCGGGCTGCGCATCGACTGCAGCCTGCCCCTGCAGGGTGTAGAACTTCTGCGTGATCGCGCGCACGGCCGGCGCGAGGCCGGTGGCGAAGGTGTTGTTAGCCTGCCCTTCATTGTTGATCGCCTGCTTGGCAATCGCCACCTGATTGACGTCACCGCCAGCCTGCTCCGCCGATTGCCCCAGACCTTGCGCGGCTGCGCCGACCTGAGCCCCGAAGTCGTTCGCGTCGACTGGAATGTTCTGCGACTGCAGCGGCGTGTTGTTGAATACGCTCTGCGAAGACTGAAGGGTCGGAAGGACTGGCATGATTTCCCTTTACGAACTGAAAAGTCCAGTCTGGATATCCGAGCTGTAGCTCTTGGCGAATGTGCCCGCGCCGCTGAGCAACGACGAGAAGCCGCTCACCAGCCCTGCTGATTCAGCCTCTTCTCCTTTCTGTGTCTCGAGCTGGGACTCAGCCGCGTAGTTTTGCCCCTGGTTCGTGTAGTTCCAGGCAGCCCGCGCCGCGTTGCTCGTGATCGTGGCCTCGTTGAGTTGATTGACCTCAGCCACCCCCTCCTGGTCGCGCAGCGAGCTTCCTGAATTCAGGTCGATGCCGCCAGCGCCCATCACCGCGCGGATCATGCCCTGCTGCTGCGCGGCCTGTTCCTGCGCGGCCTGAAGCTGGGTGTTGCCAGTTTCAATTGCAGCATTCGCGTTCATGCTCGCGATGGTTGCGTTATTCGCTGCTACTTGCGCCTGATAGGCTGAAGCGGCCTTCTGGGCCGCTGCGCTCTGCATTGCCCCATACGTCCCTGCGGCGGCGCCAGCTGCTGTAATGGCAAGCCCGACACCAGCAATCTCAGCGGTCGTAAGGCCGAATGACATGGTCTACCCCTTGAGGCGATTGTTTAGTATCTGGATGTTTTCGCTACCGCCCAGCAGTTGCTGGCTCGTGGCTTCAACCAGTTCCTCGACGAGCTTGTCGAGGTCGGTCTCATCGGTAGCGTGGACAGTCGTCCAGTACGTATCGGCATGCGTGTAGCCGGCGCGCTTCGTTCCGGGCTTCGACGACAGGATGAAGTGAGGGTGATCAATCGTCCTCACGCCGTCGTCTGTGGTCACATCAATGTGCCCCGATACGATGCAGAGATGCTCTGTTTTGTGTACCGCTCCCGTCAGGACGACGCCAGCGGAAATGAACATGCACCGCGCGTAAAGACCGGGGGCGAAGTGATGCCACACAGGGCAATCCTTCTGCGGCAACTTCGAGACCTCTGCCTCGAGGCGGTTCACATAGTCGATCATGTCGAGCGACATTCACGCCTCCAGGGTGAAGGGTCTAAACTGGGCGCCAGCAATGCCCCAAGGTTCAGGACTGCCAACTTTTGCACCCAGCCATTGTAACCACCGCACCGACAGTTCGTAACGTGCATCGACCATCCCGGCCAGCTTGGCGTGCACTCCAAGCAACTCCGGCAGGTGGCGACGACAGGCGCGAGCGAACGCAACGGCATTTTCGTCGACCAGAGGCGTCGACAGAAACCACGGATAGGCGACGTCGGACAACAGCACATCAGCCACGACGCCGAACATGCATGCGACATCTCCATCGATAATCCACGACCACGCGGAGACAGACCGATCCATGTCACGCACCAGAAGCTCGACGGGGGTCATCCCTTCAGCATCCATAATTTCCCGCACCTCGGCGGCCCGCACGTGCGGCGCCATCATCAGCGCATGGGTTTTGGTCGCCCGTACGATCTCGCCGCGCATCAGTTGTCTCCGACGACGATCTCGGGAATCAGCGCCAGGATCGTCGATGGAAGCGGGTCAGTTACCTGCACACATACCTGACCAGGTACGTTGTAGCCGGCCGGCAGAAGGACGCGCTGATCGCCCGTAAAGAGCGGAATCGGTTGCCCCATCGGCTGCGTTGTGCGTTCTTTGATCGGAATCAGACTCTTGAAGTTCGGTCCGGCATAGATGCCGCGCGAGTCCTGCAGCCTGACTGTCACCGCGGGAATGGTCTTTCGCTTGCTCTGTATCGTACCGCCCTGCTCCTGGACATCGATATACAGACTCTGAAGCTGGCAGGTGAAAGGCAGGCCGATGGTGATCGCGCTATACGGCCGATCGAGCGTGACAGACCCATTAACCACTGTCTGCTGCGGTGCAACGCTTCCGTCTGCCAGAATTGAAACCGTTTCACCATCGAGATGATCAAGACCGTTGATCACCTGGACGGGCGTCGTGCTGGACCACGATCCCGCGGCCGCAGGCCACATATTTGTCAGCGGAGAGGTGATATTTACGATTATCTGGGATGTCGTGGGGATAGACAGAACGGTGCCGCGGCCACCGTTGATTCGCACGACATCGCCGACCTGCGTCGAGCCGAAGACTGCGGCGCTAGCATTCATGGTCACGGGGCTTGCCAGGATAGCCGCCAGCGCCGCGCCGGAACCGGTGCCGGCTGGGTCAAACACGGTCAGCGTCGGATTGGTCCAGTTCATTCCTCCATCGGAGACAGTCACGGACTCGATTACGCCATCGACGATCACCGGAACCAGAACGGCTCCCTCCCCCGTCTCATCCTGCACGTTGATGACGGTCTGGGCGCTGTAGTTCACGCCGCCGTAGATGGTGTTCACACCGTAGATGACAGGACACACATCCGTCGCCACGGGCGTGAGGGTTGCAGCAGGCTCATTGAGCGGGTATTGCAGGCCGGCGTCAACGCACCACGCCATCTCAGGATTTGCCGGTAGCATGATAGTCGGATCGCCACCCAGCACGCGGCTGGCGAAGCGTTCGATGTACTGGAGATATTGCCCCTGAATGAAGCGCTCCACGATCACATAGACGACATCCTCTGACGTCCCTGTGGCATCCGTTTCCACCACCGAGCAAACGCTCTTGTACAGGCCTGCCGTGTCGTGATGCGCCCACGCCATGACGTCCTGCTCTTTCAGATAGGTGAGGGAAAGCAGGATGCCGTCCTCGCGCACGCACCATACAATCTTGAACGGCTCTTCGGCGTATGCCCACTCCAGCAACTGATGACCGAAAAACAGGTGGTTCGACATCATCGTGATGTCGGTACCGGTGTACAGGTTGACGTAGAAGTTGTAAGCCAGGTCGCGCACGATCGACCCGCGCGCCTGAACGTACAGGATGTCGTAATTGATCGGGATCGGCGGGCAGTGGCTACTGCATCCGTTGTAGGCCTGTGGCAACGCCTGCACGGACGTCGGCGTGATCGCCGCGCCGCTCGTGCCGCCACTCACCGCCCATGCGCCACTCGACGTCAGCACCAGCAGGCTCTGCATCGGAATCATGAACTCGATCGCGTTGACCTGCTGGCTTGCGATCGTGATCTCGATATTGTCGTCGTCCGTCGACGGAATCGAGAAGTCCATATTGAAGAAGTCACCCGACTTTGAAAAGTCCATCTGCTCGGGTGCGTTTTCCATGCCAGCGAACACCTGACGTTCCTGGTAGTAGCACACGCACCCCGGATTCCCAGCGACGGTGAACGGGTCATAAGCCTGCGGCGGGCAGTGTGTAAAGTCCGGCAGGATGTTGTCGTCAACGAATGTATTGACCGCAGCCGGATTCGCCGAACCGATATACCCAAAAAGGGCTCCTTCAGGGACGGCCTGGTTCAGATTTTCCTGGGTTCGGTAGATGTTATAGATCGTCGCACCGGTCACCGAACCCCAACCGACGACAATCTGGGCGCCGACGTTCTGGCCGAGCGCATAGTTCGTCGAGTAGGCCGCCGGCGAAGGCAGGCTCTCCACGCCATTAACCGTTGCGGTCACTACGTATCCGTACTGCGTCGTTGCGTACTGGTTGCCAGTTCCCTGGTTGGAGAATGTGGCTGTCGTTCCGGCGGGGGCCGCACTGGATGGCTGAAAGGTGATTGCAGCGTATGTCCATGCAGCATTGCCCGTGCGCGACAAGGTCGCCGCAGGGTAGCTGGGATGAACAAGCGTCATCACATCGGCAGACTGCGTATATTTAAGAAGCGCCAGATCCGATGGGTAATAAGGGGTGGTGACCGTGTAGACCCGCGCGGCCGTCCCACCAGACACGTAGGCCCCGTAGGCTGTCGTGTTGATAGGGTTTCCGAACATGTCGGTCAGCGTGTACGTGCTCGTCGTCGCGTTTGTCACGATAGCGTAGCGCTGATTCAGCTGCGTCATTCCTACGATGTTCTGCAGGAATATCTGATCGCCGTTGCTGTACCCGTGATTGTGATCAGACACCACTCCAGGATTGGCCTGGGTAATCCCCGATATCGTGGTTGGGTTTTCAAGTACGTAGCCGCCATTCGTCACGAACCTAAGGTAACCTGTGTATGAAGTGGCCACGCCACCCGACTCGTAAACAGCTATCCAGCTACTCCCTATCAGCATGAAATGCGTACTATCGACGACCGTCACGGTATAGATGCCGTCGAACGTCCGCGCGACCGGGCTGCCTACGCCTCCGGTCACCGTCCCGGTTATCTGGACCCTCTGCCCGGTCGTCAGTCCCGCCGTGGAAGCGACCTGAACGACAATCTGGCCAGTTCCCGTGTCTTTAGCCGCGCCCAGAACATTGGCTGAATACGTCAGCGTGCCGCCAAAGCAGAGCACGTATGTCTGCAGCGTATTGAACTGAAAGGGAATCAACCGGTTTGCGTTCGTGCTGTCCTTACACTGCCCGACGAACGACGTACCGGTGCGCGACGAAGCGCCCCCGCGATAGTCCACGAAGTAGTTGCGCAGAAGCGCCGCGCCGACGTGATACTTCGCCAGGTCGACGCGGCCGTACATCGACGGCGCCAGCTCGCCAGCGGCAAAGCTCGGAAGGATGATCGGGTTGCCCATCAGCCGATCAGGGAAAGGGCTTGCGGGCCGAATCCGAACATGCCGCCATCAGGCCATGCCCAGTCCATCTCATACCCGCGCACGCGCATCCAGTCCGGCGTGCTGTTGATGATCGTCAGACCTTCATTGCCGTTCATGCGCTGGGCGTCGTTTGCGTACTGCTGGGCCTCGGCGAGCACCATGCGCTGAGTGTTCTTGTCGCCAGTGAGCGACATGCAGATACGCGCACCGAGGTAGGCAGCGAAGCCCTGCACGAACAGCGGATCCCACATCGATGTGTTCGTGTTGCGGAAGGTATAGATGCCGATCGCCTGCGGTTGATTCGTCAGCAGAACCTCGATCGGGTTGCCGTTGATATCGAGATCGGTAGCGAGCACGAAGCGAACCGGCGGACCCATGAAGGCTGCGCGCGAAAGTGGCGCACCGCTCGTCGCGGCGTAGTCAGCGGTGGCAGCGGCGCCATCGGTTGGCTGGATCAGCGGCACCAGCTGACGCATCAGGACGCAGTCGGTCGGATACGCGTATTCGTGCGTCCACGGTGTCGGCACGGTCCCGCCGCTGTACAGCGCCTGCAGGAGGGTGAGTGGCACCTGCTTGCGGGCGAAATTCCAGTGCGCCGCGCGAAGCATCGCATCCACGGCGTTATCCCAGTGCCTGGCGACGGCATTGGACTCGTTGCTGTTCTCGGTCAGGCTTGCGATGGTCGAGCGCGTACCGATCGCATCAAGCGCCATGTTCGCGATCTGGACCTGGCTGCTAGCCATTCGCTACCCCTGCTTCTTGTAGATTTTCTTGGCGGCGTCCTTGAAGCCACCTTTCACGGCATCTTCGCGCTCTTCCTCTTCTTCGCCCGGCGGTTCCTCGATGGACATCTGCTGGATCTGAACGCCGACACAGCGCGTTTCGCCATATTCATCTTTCGATTCGGCCGTGCTACAAACGCTGCCGTAGACGTAGAACGCGACCATGTCGCCCAGATCAGGCATCGTGTCGATCCCGAGCTTCTCGAGATCTTCCTTGCACAACTGGATGCGAAGGCCGTAGGGATAAGGGTTCGGTGGACAATCGACGTAATCGAAGTCCTTGCTGCGAGCCATGTCGACGATGTTGTCGCTCATGTGAGCCTCGCGTCGTTGCTGCGCGAAGCGCCAGCCGAGATGCGGTAATTCACGGTTCCGCTCGTGTACGCTGAGCAGGTCACGTCGTACAGAACGCCGGGTTCATCTTCCTCAATCACCCGCGTATCCGGCGCCGTCAGCGTCATGGCGTTGCCGTTCATGTCGCGAGCAATGATCCAGGTCGTGCCGCCGTCGTACGACTTTTGCAGGCTCACCGTTCCGGCGAAAGTACCCCACAGGGCGAAATTGAACTTGCCAAGGAACGGAGCATTCGTGCTCGTACCGGTCGCTCCAAAAGTGCCGGACACAACGGTCTGCGCCTGCTCCAGTCCCGAACTTGCGAACTTGCCCATGACGACCCCTTAGGAGTGAGCGCGCGCGGTGTTGGCTTGCGAGATCGCCTGAGCGAGAACGGTGGCAAAGTCGATCATGGTGTTATTCTCGCCGCCGGCCCGGACGTTCGTCATGTCCTCGATCGGATCGATGTACTTGCTGGGATGCTTTTCCTTCATGTAATGCGCCGCGGCATTCACAGGCTCCATGTGATGACCCGGAATGCCCTCGTAGTCGACTTCATGGAGGCGAGGATCCTGTGCCTCCGGGTCATACAGGATGTCGTTGATGTACGCCTTCTCGGTCAGGCGGTACCGCGGAATCCCAGCGGGCCGTTCAACGGGTGCTTCGGCGAGAGCTTCAACGGGTGTTTCGCCCTTGGACTTTTCTGCGGATGCCATTGCAGTTACCTCGACTTGTTAAAAAACGCCGGGCCGAAGCCCGGCGCGAAAGGGCCGCGCCGCTGGCCCCGGAGGAGACTCAGTTGTTGACCACGATGCCCGGCGGGTAGGAGCGGTTGTTGTCAACCGAACCGAGCCACGCCATCACGGCGCCAGCCGTGTTCGCGCCGACATTCACGTAGTTAAGCTGCAGGTACTGCGGAGCCGGACCGCCATCCGGATTGACAATCGGCATGCGAAGCTTGAGGCGCGCGCCGACGGTCAGGTTGGCAATCGGCACCGCGCCGGTCTCGGCATACACGGTCCACGCGGCGTTGTTGGTCGACCCCAGAATCTGGAAGTTGACCGACGTGCCGCCGGTGTAGGCCGTGGTGATGAGCCACTCGACCGTCAGATCTGCCGAGTCGTTCACACCGCCAGCGCCGATGTCGCGCGCGTTCAGGAGGTTGATCGTGTTCGTGCTCGTCGTCGTCGCACCGGAGGCAAACTGGTTCACCCCCGACATGCCGGTCGTCGTGCTGTAAGTGCCCTGGTCGAATACCAGCATTTGATCGATGATCATGGCCGCCCCTTAGATGGTCGATTCGGTGGACAGGATCTGGTCGCAGGTGCGAACCGGAATCCCACGGAAGGTCGTGATCGCCTTGCCCTCCCACTCCTCAAGGCGCAGCAGCACGTTCGTCTTGTTGACCGCCTGGATGTCCAGATACGTGCGGATCGTACGGTTGCAGTAGATCGCGAGGCGACCCATCTGCATCATCGAACCGTCCGGCGCATCTGACTTCTGTTCCGTCGACACACGGACAGGAGCCGTCGGCAGACGGTGGACGCCGCGAATCAGCGCATTGATGAGGTTGGCGGCCGAACCGCCGGAGAGCAGCGTCACGTCGATGTCCGCGATCCGGACGATGTAGCGCCAGTCGCGAACCGTCAGGCCCATATCCCACTTGAAGTGGGTGCGATAGCCGCGGTAGAGATTGCCGTTCGCGTCGGTCAGCGGTACGAGGTCGCCGAGGTCGTAATGCTGCAGGCCGGAAATCTGACCCTTCGGGAAAATCCCGTGGCAGGTATTCGGACCCCAGGTGACGATCCAGATCGACGTGTTGGTCGATGCCGCGCCGCCAGCATTGATCACGTTCACCGCGGTTTGAGCGCTGGCCGTGGTCGACGTGTTGTAGCGCGGCGAGAGACCCATGAAGCGTTCCGGGTTCGTCTGCACGTTCCCGTAGAACAGCGTTCCGGCCATCTGCTGGTTCATGCCTTCCAGGAAGGCCATGTCTTCAGACAGGCGGAATTCGGCGGTGTTGCCGTTCAGGTCGGCAAGCGCCTTATCGATTTCGCTGAAGCACTCCAGCATGCCGCAGTTGTCCGTGACCTGCGCGGTCGTGGACTTCGTCTTGACAACGCCGTAGTTCAGCAGACGCCACGTGGCCGAAGGAAGACCGGTGCGAACCGTGGTCTTGTGGCCGGTGGGCAGATTGCCCTCGACGACGAGCATGTCATCGAGAATTTCGTTGGTCTGCGACAGCAGGTTAATGATCGTGGCAACCTTGCCATCATCATCGATCCGCTTCGCCCAGTCCGCGTACGTGAGCGCGGTACCGCCGAGAAGTGCCATGGTGGACGTTCCTTTAAGTGGTCATAGTCGAATCTCCTTGCTGTTCAGCGCGGTTGACACGTGGGATGTGTCCGAGTTGCGCAAGTGGTTTAGCCTTCGTTACCTTTACCCGGTGCAGCCATGCCTGGATAGAGGGTTGCTCCTGCAGTCTTCTGGTTACCGCCTACAGGGCTACCACCTACCGGACTGGCGGGTGCGTGGGGTGACGCCGCCTTAAAGAGTCCACGGACGATATCGGGGTTGTTGCCAGCGCCCGTTATGTTGAGCGCTTCGAAGAACTTGCCGGCATCTTCGCCGAGCAGGTTCCTCAATCCAATCTTCGTCGCGGCGAGATTCTTGTCGAGATTCTTTCCACCGATTTCGGGGTCGCTCTTGACCGCATCACGCCACGTATTCTGCAAATCGGTCCAGGCCCGCATTGGCCCTTCCGATATTGCCTTGAGTTCAGAACTATACAGGTCTACTAACTTTTGTGCCACATCCTGTGGTATACGCGCGGCGGCGGCGATCTCCGTGAATTCGCCGAGCTTCGCCTCGTCGACCGTCATGCCGTCAGGCAGCTTGAACGGTTCGTACTTGATCGGCTCCTCGGGCTTCGCCGGCTCATCCGGCTTTTTGTCGCCGTCGGGCTTTTCCGTAGGTTCCGGCTTCTCGCCGAGCAGACTATCCGGCATCGTCAGACCGGGATCGGGCGCAGGCGATGGGGAAGGTGCAGGAGCGGCGACAGGCGCAGGAGACGGCGCAGCTGCCGACGCGCCGCCCGCGGGCACATCACCTGCGCCCTCACCCTCGAGAAGAACCCAGCGACGAATGAGGTTATGCATTTTCCTGCTCCATCAGATCGTATTCTTGCTTGCAGCACGCGCGGAGCTGCGCGAACAGCAGCAGCCCGATGTTGTGCATCCCGTTTTCAAACGCGTCTTTCGAGGCGTTCCCAGTGAACGGCACGTGAAACGGCCGGCACGTGGAAAGCAGTTCCCACATCCACAGCCTGCCATCGGCGGTGCTCATGATGTGCTGCAGGCCATTCGCCTTGCGCGCTTCGCGTAGCTTTGTCTGGTCGGCGCGCTTCTTGACCGCGGCCGCATCGCCGGCGTCGTAACGCGCTTCTTCGGTTTCAGTGGACGATCGCATTCGCCGCCTCCGGTTTGATTTCAACTGACGGGATCCTGAAAGCCTCCTGGCCGATATGCGCCAGCGCGAAAGACGTCGGCCAGTCGACCCAGACCTTGAATCCCGCTTCGCGAGCGGTGCGGCAGAAGAAGATGTCTTCGCCCTCAATCCACACGTGACCATCGGTCTCGTGTGCCGGCGTCTGGAAGTACGGCTTCTTCAGCTTGTCGAACACCGACATCCTGATGAGCAAACATCCGCCGGGGAGCGCGCCAGCCTCGTACAGCCGCTCGCCACCGACCTGCTGACCGGAGATAGCCTCCTCGAGCAGACGACCGTCGGTCGCGTGCCCCAGCAACGTATTGGGCGGCCGTCGCTTGACGTACGTGCCGCCGACGATATCCATGCCGCGCGAAAGCAGCTGACGCAAGGTGCGCTTGTCGAAAACCATGTCGCTGTCGAGGAACAGCAGATAATCGACGCCCTGCTTCTGCGCTTGGTCAACCAGCGTGTTGCGGCCCATCACCACAAGCGAGTCCTTGACGTTGATGAGGATCAGGTCGATCGCTTCCTGCTTCTGCCCGTTGATCACCACCGGGCCGCACATATACGCCATCGCGGCGAGCGCCATCGCGAAGTCGGCGTGCACCATATCGCCGGACGGTACGCAAACCGCGACGCGGATCGGCTTGGCCTCGCGGTGCGGCAGCTTGCCGCTATCGAGTTTTGTGCTCATTTCTCGTTCTTCCCACAGTAGAGCGTATGTGCCGCACACTTGCGCTGCAGATCAGCGACCTCAGCCCGAAGAGCGGCTATGGTCCTATCCCGCACAGAGATTTCGCGGTTGTAATCACCCACAGGAATTAGATGCGATGTGTCGCGCGGTGGCTGCAACTGTTCAATCTCATCCAACAGGATGGCAGCTTCTTTCTGGAGCCCGCGAAACTTGTCAAGAATGAACCGCGAAGCCTGTTTGTGGCGCACGGTCAGGCGCCAGTTATTGATGATGAACTCTGCGTCCTCTAACGTGATGGCGCTTCGATGTTTCATTTCGGCACCACCCGGCAGTGAGGACCAACGTGGTTCAAAGGGCCATCGATCAACGACTGGGCGCGCTCGGCGGTTTCGTAGACCGTCGCGCGCTCCTTCTCGTTGACCCAGCCGCCAAACGGCGAGCCGTAATCGCGCCCAACCTTCTCGGAGAAATAGGCTGGCAACACATCGCCGCTGCGTTCAATCAGATACCCGACGTTGGTAGGTAGGGTTTCGATCTTGTCCAATTCCGATCTCCCTACAGAGCGACGCGATTGCTAATGTCCGAGATGCGCGCAACGTACGCCTCGACGCTGTCGCGAAGGCCACGCAAACTTTGGATCGCAGGCGGCACAACCGCATACACCTGACCGTTTTGCTTTTCATCCGGCGGCGACTGGTGAATTACCGGATGAAGCGTTTGCTCCAAACGATCGATCTGCCCACCCAAGTTGATGAGAGCGTCGTACAGCGACTGTATCTCGCCGTCGAGAGTGATGCGCGGAGCCGGCGCGCTATTGCCCATGGCTGTTTGGTTCATCGCGTTCATACGTTCATGATCTCCACTGAGTAAGCATTGAGGGTGATGTTGTCCGACGTTGTTGCAAGCTGCCCGGTGATCTGGACAGTGAGAGGTTGCGTGGTGTCAATCGCCATGGCCGCACCAGCCTGGCTGGTCACGGCGCCCGCATTGAGAACGATCTGTCCGTAGTTCTGCTGGGTATTGCCGCCGTTCACCATGTCTGCATGTATGGTCTGGGTGGACGAGCTCGCGACCGCAGCCGCGGCGCCCAGAACGGTTCCGTTGACCTTCACCTTGACTGTCTTGACGTCGGCGTTGTTCGTCGAAGTCAACGTCGCCCAGATACTCAGGCGACCATGAGGCAAGAGCTTGCCGGCGGGGATCACGATGCTCGCAAGCACCGTTTCCGCCGTTGTGCCGGTGACGGCGGTCGAGCGGCCCGATTGGCCGAACACATTGGCCACGGAACCGAGCTGCGGATTGTCGAGGTTGCTCATTTCTTCTTCCCCTGGTCGGGATACAGCTTTTTGCCAGGCGACTTCTTGTCGCCATCGTCGTCATGCAGGCCCATCAGATTCTCTGCAAGCCGCGCCTGTTCGCCCGTCTTTCCACTGTCGTGTTCGTGCTCTTTCGCGAACTCCGCCGTGGACTTGCCAGCCTTCTCTGCCTTCTCGCGGAACTGGCCATGCGAATTGGCAGTGGCCTTGCCGATCCATTTCTTGGCCATGGTCAACTCCCCTTCGGCGCATCCTGCGATGTGAGATTCGGGTACATCTGCTGGGCCGGCGTCTTTTTCTTGACGCCCTCCTTTACATCCTTCGGATTCGGCGTCATCGCCTGCGGAGCCGGCTGGCCGCTAGGTTGCTGCGTGATTGCGGGCGGGAGAGTAACGGCCATCAAAGCCTCCGGGTCTTGCCAGTTTCAGGATCAATCAACAGTTCCGGCTTGCCCGGCTGCAGCACGATCAACCGGTCGCGGTCAATTACCGCGAGCTCGCAACCGGGACCGCCATAGCCTTTCGGCAAAGGACACACAAACCTCGCACCCTCGATCGCTACGCCAGCGGTGTCGTTGGAAGCGTCGTACACCAGTTGCGCCTGCGGAACCGCTGGACGAACCTGGCTACGCTCCACTGCGTTCGCCCAGCGCGCCTCATTCCTCTCGGCTTCGAACTCTTCGGCGAGGCGCATTTCGAACAGCCGGCGATCTCGCGGATCCGCGTCCTTTCGGACCTGCGAGAGCAGCGACAACGGGTCAATGACTTTTTCGCTCATGACTGGGGACCGCCCGTCATGCGCTTTATGATTTCCTCAAGGTCGTTATGCCAGGACTGAACAAGATCCATCACCCCAGGCTCGCTCATAGCACCTCTATTTGGATCGGTCATTTTCTGTAGGACCGAGTGCATGCTGCGATGCAATTCGAACAGGCTCATTGAGCGACGTGGATCAACGAACATCAGGTACCTCCCATGATCTTTTGAAGGGCATTCTGGCCGCCGCCGACGTCGGTTTGGCTGAGCCCTTGCGCACCCTGCACTGCGGCTAGGCTGTTCTGCATGGCAGCCTGCTGTTGCGTCTGCTGCGCGCGCTTCTGGCGGATCGCCTGAACCTTGGCGGTCGCCATGATGATCTTCGGCGAGACGCCGAGCATGTCGGCGTACTCGTCAATCATCTCGTCCCAATCAACGTTATCAAGCGCTCCGGGAACAGCTCCGGCGAGATTTCCGACGAACTGGGCGAGGCGCTCGACGCTCGCGGTGCTCGCGGCTTTCTGGGCTTCCGCCAGCATGCTGATGTACTCAACCTTGATTTTCTGACCAGACAACTCGCGAGGGATCGGGGGGAATAAGCCGCCACGAAGCATGATGTCGAACGTGCAATTGATTGCCGGGTCAAGGGCTTCATTCTCGAATCGCTCCAGAACAGGGCCAAGCTGGATCAGCTTCTCTTCCTTGCGTGCATCGATTTCCGTCGCCGTGCGCACGGTATCGAGCTGGCTGATCATCATGAACAGGTCGTTGAAGAACGTCGACTTGATGCGAGCCTGCACGGTTTCAATGTCCTGCACCAAGCCCGCCAGATCCGGCATGACCTCGTAGACAGGCTTGAATCCAACGCCCTGCCCTGTGCCACTTACGTATGTCACGCCACCCGGCAGCAGGCTGGCTGGTTCATTCTTGAGGCTGACGTCGGCGAGCATCGGCGGATTCACGTGCTTATCGATCGCCTGCGCCTTGCGCTTCTGCTCGACCTGCAGCTGCTTCAGGTCGCCGAGAGCGTCCATGCCAGGCGAACGGCCGTACGCATCGTTTCCGATGATGTCCCAGCGCGGCGCGATGAATGGCTTCTGGTGGAAGCCGCGAACGCGGAGCGTAATGTTCTCGCTCGTGCCGCGCTCCCAGTAGATCTCGCGCCACGGCATACCCTTCACGCCCGGAGCGTTAGGCACCATGTCATCGTTCGGTTCGATCAGGTGGCCAAGGATGATCTCGCGCGTCAGCGACGCACCACCATCCTTCACAGCCTGCTGCACGGTTGCGCTGCAGTTCTCCACGCCAAACATCTTCGCGACCTGCTTGCAGGTCAGCACGAACTCGCGCGCGAAGATACCGACATCCTGACGGTCATCATTTTGCAAGAAGTACTCGCCAGCGCAGGTGTTGTAGCAGCGGATTACATCGTCGTAATCCTGATAGACGATCATCACACCCGTGCCGAAAGCACCGAGATCGCCATAGACGGTGGCGAGCGACGTGTAGAAGTTGGACTCAGCGAACACCGTCTCCATACGGCGTTCGCACTCGGCAAGCCACAGCTTGACGTTGGATACGTCGTTGAGCCGGTCGTTGTTCGTCGACAGCTTGAACCACGGTCGGCCAGGGCTCGTGATGCCAGACATCATGCCGGCCGCGAGCACGCGCAACGCGATCGTGCCAGTGTTGTCCACAATCCGCTGGTTGATTGGCGATCCGCGGTTGCCCTGGTTGGGCGTGATCAGCCACTTGTACCGCCGTGGGATCAGGTAGTCGGAGATCTCGCGCCAATGCGTCCACCAGCTGTAGCGATCTGTCTTCATCGCCACCAGCAGGGTTTCCGCGTGCTCGCGCAGCTTCATCGAGGATGGCGACGCCTTATCCCCTACGGACTTCTGCGATAGCTTGAGATCTGCTTCTGCCATGGCTTAGGCCGGAACGTCTTTGTGCAACTGGTCCCAGGCGGCCTCAGCGGCGGCCACCATACCAACGGCAGCGTCCTTGGCTGCAGCACAGCCATCGCCCGAATTGAGCCTCGCTGACGCTACATAAAGCGCCTGGTTAAACACGTCACGCAAAATCTCTTGGTCGGCATCGAAGAGTTTCTTCGCCATTGTCATGCTCCTGGATTGGTAGGGGTGATCGTCGGCGGCTCGGTCGCCGGCGGCGCTTCCTGGGTCGAGACAACTGCAGCAAGCGCGGGGGCCACAGGCTGAGCAGTCAGCAGCTTTCCGAACGCTGCGGCGATCTGCTGCTCGAGCGCTGGCAGTTGCGCCTCGACAGCGGCCTGAACGAGCGCCGCGACGTCCGGGGCGGCGCTCTGCGTCTCAACAGCGGTCGTGGCCGGAACACCGCCAGACAGCGCGGCCGTCACCGCTTGCATCCACGCTGTTTGAGCTTCGGATTGGGCCTGCCCGGGATTTGCCAGTCCAAGCGTGTTGTGCTGCGCATCCAGCACAGCTTGCATTGCATCATCGACTGCGGACATGTCAGCTCCCGAGTAACGTCTTCGTGCCAGTGGTAGCCGGCGCAGTGAGCCCATTCGGGCCGGTCAGATCCATCGCAGCCGGACCCGTTTCGTTGGTGGCGCGCTGTTGCGCGGTCGTTGCTGCCTGAATTCCGGCCGGCGACTGCACAGCAGGGATAGGAGGCGGAACTGTTACAGCTGGAACTGATGGAGCGGAGCCACCCATGCTTTGTACTCCTAAATTCATGTTGCGTGAAAAGGATCGTAGTCGTGTTCTACCATCGGACGCGTAAAAGCAGCGGCGCGGCCCGCATTTGCGTTGGCCTCAACCGGGTATGCAAACGTCAGCGCGAGCGCGTCGGCGATGTCTGGCGACTGCAGGCCACGCTTCTTCATGTCTTTCTTGGCCTCGAGCTGGATTGCGTCACGGCCGTCGCGAAGCACAAAGCCGTACTCGCGGTCTGTCAACTGAGAATGGAGATCGGTATCGTCATGCGGTATCGATCCACCAGTCTTAAGCCATTCCTTCATGACGCCCCACATCTCGGCGGCCTTGTTTGCGTAGGCTATCGCCTCTTGCCCAGGCTGCGAGCGATCAGGCGAAGCGCCGAATTGGACCTCGATAACGGGGACGCGGAGTTGCCGAAGACGGTCAACGACGCCAGAGCCAGTCCCGCCGCCGTCGACGAAGATCGCGTCGGCGCGGTAGAACTCGTACTGCTCAGCGACTCGGGCGGCGAGCTGCATGTTGTCGAGCCCGCGAAACTTGAGAGGCTTATGCGTTGATCCATCGCGACCCTTCCTGATGTAGATCACAGATTCATCGTCACCAAAGCGAGCAGGATCGACGCCAAGGACAAGCGCGTCATAGACGCCAGCATGTGCCTCACGTGATGCGGCTGCCTCGACGATATCGCTGCCGATAAACTGAGTAGATCCTGCACGAGGGAACACACCCCGTACACGAACACGAACGAAGTCAGAATCTTCACCATAGTCGGCTACCCACTGGGCTAACTGTTCCTTGTTCGTCATCCGAGCCGTGCGACTGTCGATCTGCCGCGTGATCCAGCGATGCTTGAGACTACCGAAGCACTCGCGGAACCGGCCGGTGTTTCGCGTCGGGTTCCCGAACACCGCCCAGATAATCTGCGTGTCCTTGTCGGTCAGCGCACCTTCCGCCGTTTCCCAGATGATTTTGGGTATTGCGCTAGCTTCATCGAAAATGAGGACGACGCGTTTTCCCTGGTTGTGGAGACCCGCGAACGCCTCAGTGTTTCGTTCGCTCCACGGAACCATGTCGATTCGCCATGTCTTTTCGTGCTGGGGGTCGCGGGCATAGAGAGCCGTGGCAGTGAATTCAAACCAGTGTGAGCAGATGCAGCGGCGATACCACTTGGCAAGCTCCGCCCATGTTTTCGTGCGCAGCTGGGCGTCCGTATTGGCCGTCACGACACCGCGCGTATCTTCGAATGTGGACATGGCCCACAGGATGAGCCACGACACGAGGGCCGACTTGCCGATCCCGTGGCCGCTCGCGACAGCGAGCTGGATGGCTTGCGTGATGTTGATCTGGCCGGCCTTCAGGCGATCACGGATTTCCGTGAGAATGCCGCGCTGCCAGTCATCCGGCCCGGCATGCTCAGACAGTTCGCCGGTTCCCCACGGGAAGGCAAACAGCACGAAACGCAGCGGATCACTCGTGCACTTTGCGATCTCCTCGATCAGATCGGCGTGCGCGCTCATGCAGCCCTCAGCCGGTTGCGTGCAGCTTCGAGTGCATTCGCCAGGTTGTCAGTCGACTCACCCTTGCCAGCCACATCTACGATCCCATACGCTTCGCGCTCAAGCCCGATCAGGATCTTCAGCACCTCGGCCAGCTTCTTCACGCCGTCGATGCGGCCCGCGCTTGAAATTACCGCGTTGTAGATGTCGTTGCGCTTGTCGCGACCCTTGTCGTCTTCCTGACGAAGCAGGAAACCGAGATCCTGGAACAGCCCGTTGTCGATCGTCTGCGATTCAAGCTCCTCGAGGAGCTTCAGCGCGATCGCGCGAAACTTCGAAATATCCTTGCGGTGAGTGAGACGCACATTGGCGATTGCCTGCGCATTTTCCTCGACGATCAATCGATCTGTTACAGCACGCTCCGCTGTAACGCTTTCTGTAACACCCTGCCGTGTAACAAGCTCTTCGGCCTTGGCGTGGATCTTTGCAGACAGATCCTGCGTCCACCCTTCACGCTTTGCGCGACGGGCGATTGCCATGTGATTGACGCCCGGATTCGCCGCGGCGATCTCCCGCAACGAGAGTATCCCGGCGCGATAGTCAGACTCGACTCGCTCCCAATCAACATCGGGCTTCGCTACGGGGGTTTTGGACACGGGAACGCATCACAGAAAGGGATGCGGCGACACTAGCACAAACAGTTCGGACTACAAAGGATCAGTCCTTGCGCCGGATGATCCCGAACCCGGCGAGCAGGCTTTTTAGCGCAATCACCGGGATCAGTGCCAAAACGATCACGAAATAGACCCACTCGGGGATTCTTGGGATTCGCACGGAACAGGCTCTTTATCGGTAAAGGGTACCCATCCCAACCCATCCCGATGCTTGGCCTGAACTTCCTCCCAGACGGCATCAATCTCGATCGTCGTGAGTCGCCGAGCAATGCCGCCTTTCGACTGAGAAATACGAGGCAGATCGGAACTCATGGCGCGCTCACCGGCGCCCACAGGTCGCCTTTGAGAGCGCGCCCCGTGTGATGCTCGAAAATCGCCTTCGTCGGCCGCCAGATGGCTCGGCGCTCCCGGCCGTTGGTACCATCCGGGTTGATGCGAAGAAGGCGCACGGCGCAGGACCTGCGCGGCGGGGTGAGGCATGACGTCCAGACGGTAGTGCTCATCGTAGTACTCCTCAGAAATTCTTTACAATCTGCTTCTCGGCGATCGCCTCGGCGACGCGCAGGCGGCAGATCGCGACGTGCGGCGATGCGTCGACGAAAGTGCCGTGGAAGCGCTTGTTCCATTGCGCCTCGGCGAGCCAGAGCTTTTGCGTATGGCCCTGCTGGTCGAGACAGGGATGCGGATACAGCGTGTAACACTGGCGAAACGCGATCTCCGCGGCGACCTTCGAATTCTGCGTAGGTTCGTAAATGATGAAGCCGGTCGGGTTGATGTCGACCCGGCAGTAGCTTTGGCCGTACAGCGACTTGAGCTCTGCGTCCATGCCCTCGGCTTTGGCAACCCAGAAATCGAGTTCGGCACCCGTCAGTTCATCGATGTCCACGCTCAATCCTTGATAATCAATTCGGGAACGCCGCTCTCCATGAACTCGCGGAGCGTCTTGCGGTTGTCGGCGTAGTAGCAGACGCATTTGCGGATCTCGGGCGTCACCCATTTGTCTCGAGCACCGTCGATGTGCTTACGGTACTGCTCTGGAATAAACGCCTCGACTTCGATCGTCGTGTCGTTTCCGGGATGGCGGCGCAGCACGTTGACGGACGTCAGCAGCGGCACGAACTTCGACGAGTAGAAGATCCGGTTTTTGTAGCGCCCATAGGTTTCGCCAACCTGCACCGGAATCTGTATCTGCAGTTTCATGCCGCAATCCCCCTCTTGGCCGCCCGCGTGATCGTCCATCGCTCAAGCGCTGCGTCGAACGCCTGCACTTTTGTTTCACGTGGAGCAGGGCCGAAGTCCAGCCAGTAGTGGCAGTTAGCACAACCAGGCACCGTGAACTCGTGCTTTGCCTTCAGCGCCGCGCCCTTGCCGTGGATCGACTGGTTAGAGTGGCAATCCACGACCGAAGGATGCGCCCAGCCGATGCTGCAGCAGATCCCGGGCACGCGCAGGTAGCACTCCTCACCACGGCAGGCATCAATAAAACGCGAACCTTCAGCCACGGTCGGACGCTTGCGGCGCGCCTTGATCGGGCCAGTCCGCTTGAGCGTTGATGTACGCGCCAGCGTGGCATAGACCTTTCCGGGCTTGCGAACGAATCCTGAGTTCTTCACGCCGCCACCTGCCGGATAAGGCTGGCAAAAGGGTCGGTGCGACGGATTTCACCGACGTAACGCTTGATATACGTTGGCATACGGGCGTTCGGGAGATGCCCCAACGACCACACCGCCTCATAGTAGCGCCCATCTTCGTGCGGACGCCAGAACGAGATGTAGACTTCTCCTACCTGGGCAGCGAGAATTTCCGAGGCGCGTGAGCGGCTAAAGCCCATTGCGGTCGCGATCTCCTGCTGCGTCATCGGGTTATCCTTGAGCAAGGCATGCAGCTTGTCCCAAGCCGGCTTCGGCCGGCGGCTGCCCGGTGTAGCCCGAGACGTCGGGCGGCGCAGCTTCAGCACCTTGTTCGCGTAGCCGGTGAGCGAATTTCGGGTATGCCGCGGCAACAGCGCCAGCAATTCCTCCATCGGCATCATCGTCGGCCAGCGCTTGCGCAGTATCTCGACCTCATGCGTTGTGAATGCGTTGTGCTGCTTCTTTGTCGAGAGGGTCATCTCAAACATCCTGATTACGAGGCTTTAGCAGCACCACCACTTCTGCCGCAGAGTCCGGGGCAAAGTCAAAAACAGCTGGACCGACAACCTCCCAGCGCTGCCCATTTGGCGTATAGACCAGGTCGCCCTTTCGAGGGATATCCGCCAACTCACGCCTATAAAGCGGCGCACTGCCGGAAGGGGCCTTTTGAAATTCAACCCGCATGTCAAACCTCCCTGATATCCCAGTTGCCGCCCTTCGCCTTGCGAACGAGCCGAAACACGAACGGATATTGCGACGCCGCTACCTTCAGCTTCACGTTTGCGTCGTCCGTCATGAAACCCTTGACCTCGTGGATCTCGAGTTGCCCGTTGGCCGCCAGCACCACGAAGTCGGTGTCGTAGAACGTGCTATCTGCCAGCCGCAGCTTCAGACCTTCGAAGCGGAACCAGAGCACCAGACCGAGGCTGCGCTGCGCGTCCAGATGCGCGGCGTAGGCCTCTTCTGTCTTGTTCATCGCGCCAGCCCGCAGCCGGCCGAGAGCCTGCATCCGCTCCTTTGGGCTCGTCGCTGTCAACTTCATAGGGGGCGGCATGAGCCCCTTGCCTCGCGACTGCTCTACCCGCAGATGCGCACCGGGCGACCCGTGAGATGCCTTGAGGCGCGCGAACTCTTCTTCCGTGAGTCGAAGGTTTTTCATGATGCGTACCAATCCGCAGGTAAAAGCTCATCGCCGAGGTGCGCAACGACCTTCCGCTGCCACTCTGGGCTCACACGCTGGGCGGCCTTCAGGATGTGATCGATCCACGGGCCGCGGCCCGCAGCCCTGGCGACACGGACGAGGTACTGGGGCGTCGGCTCGTCCTTCTGCCGCGGCACCTGCAACTCCTCGCCCTTGGCCGTGATGCCGGCATCACTCTCCCACCAAGCGCCAGCCACAGCATCTGGCGAGCGGGATACGGCGCCAGCCATCGGCCCTTCCTTGCGCACCCAGTTGCGCCACGTGGCATCCCAGTCGGTCTTGCGACCCTTGATGCCTGGCTGGGCTATCCAGTGGTCCTTGAACGCAGCAGCGACCTTGCGGATGTGTTCCGGTGTCCATGTCGGCTGCTCAGCCGCAGCCCAGATTCCAAGCGTTCTCGACAGAACCCAGTCCGCCGGCAGACGCGCGCCCTGCGCGGATGCTTTCGGCGTTTCGCTGACCACCGCCGCATTTTCCGAAGGCGCACCGGTTCCCTGATGATTCTCTTTAAGGTTATTGGTGGTTCTGGGTGCCAATTTGGCGGGGGTTACTGTCGAATTTGGCGGGGGTGCGACGTCGCCGTTGGCGGGGGTGGGTGCCAATTTGGCGGGGGTGCCATCTTCGCGGGGGTGGCATTCTGACGGGGGTGCCAATTTGGCGGGGGTTTTATACGGGAACTTCGATTCGTCCACGAGGTAGTTCGTGCTGCGCCCACGGCGAAACGTCCGCGTGACGATACCCGCCTTCTCCAGGTCCTCCAGATGCCGCTGCACGGTCCGCTCGCCCATCGACGTGCGTGCTGATATCGTGGCGACAGACGGCCAGCAAACGCCGTCGTCGTTCGCTGTATCGCATATCGCAACGAGGACGAACTTCGATCCAGTGGGCAGCGACGTCCGCCACGCCTGGTTCATGAGGTGAATGCTCATTTCGTCAGTGTCCGCACGGCAACCGGCCGAAGTAATCGCACGTCGCGGCGCAGGAAATGCAAATTCGCCCGGCGAGGCCGTGCAGCCCCAGCATGCGTGTTGGCGGATTCCGCTCGAGATCCGCTTCGATCTCCATCTGCCAGTGGATAAGCGCATGAAGATCGGGCCAAAAATCAGCCGCCACAGGACCCGTCATGGCGTAGCTCCGAGCGTCAGCCGATACGACACACCGCGCTTGCCCGGATAGCGAACGAAGAACCCTTCGCCCTCCAGGTCGTGCACGAACTTGCGGATAGCCGTGTCGCTGATTCCGCATTCAACGCACAGACGCTGGATCGATATGCTTCCCTCGCCTGTGGATAACTTTGCGTTGCGCGCGAGCGCCAGCATGACGATTTTCTTCAGGCCGGGCATTTCGATTGGCCAGATCTGTCCTTCGTGGAGCAAGCTCATTCGCATCCCCTCCCTATCTCGCCTGGGTTATGAGGCGCTGTGAACTCGCGCCAGTGCACGAAGCCGCGCGGACAAAGAAACCCCCACTCCCTGATGCGCGGCCCGGTGACGAATAGCGTCCAGCAGTCGCCATGCGTCAGTTCGATGCGGTGCGCCGCAGCGCCCCACCGGAATTTGACGTCCCCAGCCCTGTGATCAAAAAATGAGAAATCGCCGACCCATTCGCGATACGAGTTGAGCAACAACCAGCTCAGGTTGAACAACCATGGGTGCGTATGCAGCGCCCGATCATCGTCACTGCGCTTGAAGCAATGCAGGTAGACATTGAAAACCGGGTTGCGCGGGATTACCCACCAACGCAGCAGATAGGGATCATCCGCAGATCCGATGACGACGTCCGGCGAGCGCCGGCTTACTCGAGCCACAAGCCAACCCGCCACCCTCAAGCGCAGAGTTTTAGCCAAGGCCGCACTCACCGGCGCCCTGCCGCGCGCACTCGCACGCCGCGCCGACCTTGCAGAGGGTTGAGATCGCATCGAGGTACGGCCGGCTGACGAGCGCGTAGCCCGCCACGTCGATCGCCTTGTCGATCTCGGTGATCAGCACACCGCGCTGGCCACTCAGGAAGCGGCTCACTTCCGAGGGATCCCATCCAATGCGGTCTGCCGCATCCTTGCGCGTCGAGCCCGTGAGGACGTCGCGTAGCGCCTGTTCGATATTTGGTCTGGTCATGAGGGTCAACCCTTAGCAATGCGAATTGAGTGCCTTTGCTGCTAAGCACAATTAAAGTTTCGATCATCGAGTGCGGAGGCCCTAAGCAATGCCCACCCCTCGTAGTCGGGGCGAAGCAGTTCGCAGGTCACCCGTGGATCGCCGCAAGCCGCCTCGATAAACGGACACGCATCAACCGGCGCCCTCTTGTCCCGGTTTAGCCAGTTCCAGATGTCCTGCTTTGAGCGGTTGATCCTCCGCGCCAACTCGGCCTGCGAGTTGTTGCACAGGTGAACCGCGAGCAGCAGCGTTTCGAGCGATGGATTCGGGGGGCGTGCGTTCATACCCACCATCATAAACTCTTGTTTGTCACTATGCAAACTCTTGTTTATTGGCAGGGACTACAATTGTTTATAGAGTCAGAGCATGGCACTTGGAAAAAATGTTCAACGCTTGCGGGAGCTGCTTGAGATGACTCGGCCGCAGTTCGCGGAAGCGCTCGGCCTGGACCATAACGGCCCACAAAAGATCTACGCCCTCGAGACTCGCGATAGCAAAAGGTCGGATCTCGCGACCCGGATCGCCCACTATTTCGGGATCACCACAGAGGCGCTGATCGATCACGACCTGGGCAATGTGGATATGTCCGGCTGGGCGGCTCTGAAGGCCCAGGTGCAGGTCACCAGGATCGAACCTGGCCGGGCGAAGCTCAGCGAGATCGAGGCACTGTTCGAAGATTTGCGCGACGCGGCGGATAACGGCATCTTGACGTCGGAGTTGATAGGTGTTTTCTCCGGGATTTTGCGTATTGCACCAGGTGGTAAAACGGTAGCTACCGGTAAAGAAAAAGTAGGAAAAATGACCGGCGGAGCCAGCATCGGACATGAGAGCGATCTGGCAGATGAAGATGGGGTCAACCCCCAAACCGGGAAAACTAATGTCAACCAACAACGCCGCAAATGAAGGAGCGGTGGTCATTGATATCGCGGATTTGCGCCGCGGTCGCGGGCCCAACCCAGACAGCAGGAATGCCTCATTCATACACCTGCGCAAAAAACCGGACGGGGAAATAGATCTTTCCTACGCCCTTGACGCTACAGACTCTCGCCTGTTCATGCGTGCCTGCCTGATAATGTGCGCACGCCTGCTTTCCGGGTTACCTGGAAAATCATGAGGCGCGCCATTCCCCTTGCTCTGCTTCTGGTCGGCTGCGCCGGAGGATGGGGATCACAACTACACACTGGCTGGCAAACAAACGTCAAAGGGAAGCCCATTGACGCCGCGATCGCCCGGCTAGGGGTGCCGCAGTCCGAACGAACGATCGCAGGTCATCACGTCTACACTTGGACGACTGGCGGTCAATACAACGGCGAAGGCCGCACCTGCACGCTCGACGTCGAGGTAGATTCCCTCGGCATCTCGCGGACCATGCGATATATCGGCAACCTCAGCGGCTGTGGCCCCTACGTAGAAGCCCTTCGTTAGATCTTCTCGACACAAATCCCGCACCGCGCGGGATTTTTTTCGTCTGCAAATAAACTCTTGTTTGCCTTTTGATAAACTCTAGTTTATGCTTGAATCACTGGCCGACACCATGGGCCACTGAGGAGAGCGAGATGAGCGTTCTGGCGAAAGACCTGCTCGAGCTGAAGCGGCTGGCAAGCGGCGGTGCAGGCGCACTCACCGAGCATCTCCTCAAGGAAGTTGCTGCAGACATCATCAGCGAAGGCGTAGCTGATGAGCTCGCGGCTACCCAACAGGAGAGCGACATGCAAATCAAACATACAGCCGCGACGCGAAATCGCGACGAGATCGAATACTTCACCCGCGCTGGGAAGTGCGCCGTTGTTGCTTTGTTTTTCGCGGCGTCTGTCACGGCTCACGCATCAGTTGCGCGGGGTCAGGCTGGTCACCACGGCGCTTCGCTGGGTTCAACGGCCCATACGGCGGTCACGACCTCGGGTAGCGCTGCGGCGCCGGGGCGCGGCTCTCTGGTTGATGACTATCAACCGTGGCCGCAAGCAGAGATGCAGAAGTTCGCGAAACCGAAGTTCGTGCCGTACGACGGCCGATAACCCAAACACCCATTCGGAGTGCTAACCGTGAAAAGAATCACCATCGAAGAACTGGACGCCATCGATCTCAACTCTGGCGGTCATTCCTCGCCAGAGGAAGGCCACTGCCTGCTTGAGGTCGTCGCGATGTTTGCAGGCGAGGCTTTCGGCGACTCGCCGGCTTGCGTGGATCCGGTCCTGCGTTCGTTCGGAATTAGCTGGAACGACGGCATGCGGTCAGACGCCGAACGCGCGCAGCTCAAGCAATACATCGTGGGCCTTGTTGGCACGGCGAAGGGGCCAGAGCTTTCGCAGAAGCGCGGATGGATGGCGATGGACTGGCTGGTCCGCGTGCATTGTGCCGCGTGGCTCGCATTGACGCCGGCCCTCGTCCACCACTCTGAAGCGCTGAAGGCGCTGAGTCCGATTACTTGCGAGCACGAACTTTCTCGTGCGATGCCAGCACTTGATAAGGCGCGTCAATCGGCGAGAGAAGCCAGGGACGCCGCCTGGGACGCCGCCGCGGCCGCCGCCAGGGACGCCGCCTGGGACGCCGCCTGGGACGCCGCCAGGGTCGCCGCCGGGGACGCCGCCTGGGACGCCGCCAGGGCCGCCGCCGGGGCCGCCGCCGGGGGCGCCGCCGGGGCCGCCGCCGGGGCCGCCGCCGGGGGCGCCGCCAGGGCCGCCGCCTGGGCCGCCGCCAGGGACGCCGCCAGGGCCGCCGCCTGGGCCGCCGCCTGGGCCGCCGCCAGGGCCGCCGCCGGGGACGCCGCCGGGGCCGCCGCCAGGGCCGCCGCCAGGGCCGCCGCCAGGGCCGCCGCTCGAGCTGCGCTCGAGCCTACTGTCGCCGCTCTTCAAGCCAGTGCGCATGAGTTGTTCGCGCGCATGATCGACGCGGAGTAAGCCATGAGCCGACCCGCCAACGACAACGATTTGCTCGAGGCTGCATACGACGGCTTGGGCACGCTCGCGAAGGTTTGTGCTTATGTAGGAGCGGCTGCGATCGCGGGCGCGGCTCTGTACGTCTTCCTGTGCATTGGAGTGGGGTCGTAATGGAAACAGTCAAGTTTGGTTTGCGCATGTGCGCCACGTTCGTCGCAATCGTGCTGATCCTGGCGATGGCCCAGAAGTGGGACAACGCCGAGACGACCCACGTGCGCGCCGTCTACCGCAGTACCTGATCCCGTAGAGGCTCACCATGTTGCTGCTTTCTTGTGGGTTAGTAGTCCTATCCGTCTTCAATGCGGGCGTTTTCGCGGGCTTCGTCCTCAGCGCGCACTTTCGCAAGGTCGACCCTGCTCAAGCGCCGCAAGCGGTAAGAAATGATTTTTCCGATGAGCCTTGTCCTCTCGTCGGCGAATAACAGGCTCTCCTCCGCGCGGCCCCTCGGCGCGCGTTCATGCCGGCCAGTACGTGCGGCGTTTTTTTTGGATTCGATGTGGACGCCCTTTCTCTCTTTGCGCTTGCCCTGCCGGCAACAGCAGTTCTCGGAGGAGGAGCGGCCTTTTTAAGTGAGTGTGCTCGCGAGTTCCGTATGCCTCAGCCGATTCCCGTCACTGCCGAAATGATTGCTCGCGAGTTTCGCGAGCAACGTTGTGCAGGCTCCGCAGTCGATGCGATCACAAATCCTGTGGTCCGTCGTTGCCTGGAGGCGGGAGCGCGTGCGCGGGCAGTTCGCGAGTCGACTCAACCGTCTGCGGATCGGCGCCAGCAGCGGGACGTGAAGCGGTGCGCCGCGAACGATGGAGAGTGAGACATGACGGCGTTTTGTGTATTTGCATCGTCCATGCCAGTTGCGCGGGAGCGCGCTGAGAAGCAGGTGCCTCTGATCAAGCCCGGTACGCGCCTGCGTTATACGGAGTCTGAGTGGCGCGCTCTCGTCGAGGAGCGCGCCAGCGATATCTTTTGCCGGATGTCGCCGGTGCAGGTGTCGCCGGCATTCGATGCGCCACAGTTCTGTGATGAGTGGATAAGTCTCGCCAAGACGACAGGGCTGTACGAGGGCTATGTCACGAAGTGCCGCGGCGAATCACTCGACAAGAAGGGAAACCCGAAGATCAGCAAAACGAGTGGAATGCCAATCATCACGTGGGTGATTTTCGACGAACGGGTAACGGCATGACGGTCGGCGAACTGATTGAGGAGCTGCGCAAGTTCCCGGAGCACCACGTTGTGTATGTCGTCCACCCGGACGGCGAAGACGGTTCAACAGATGATTTCGGCGTCACTGATGCCATCGGCGAATCCTCAATTGCCGATGTATATGCCGGGGATCGCTGCACGGTTGTCGTCGATTGCATGCCGGGCAGCGCGTGAGCCGCGCCAGCAACTACGTTCTTGCTGCGGTGGCTGCGCTATTCCTGGTATCGGCGATGGTTTATTGGAGATGAGGTTTGAATGAGCTGGAACTTTTCGCAGGCCTTGGTGGAGGGATTCTCGCCGCTCAATTGCTCGGACATCGGACAGTCTGCGCGGTCGAGTCCAATCCCTACCGCATCCGACGACTCATGCAGCGACAAAATGAGGGGCATCTGCCACCTTTCCCAATTTGGGACGATGTACGCACCTTCGACGGATACCCGTGGCGCGGCATTGTTGATTGCATATCGGGCGGCTTTCCCTGTCAGGCCTATTCCTCGGCGGCTCGCGGAAGAAACGTTGCGGATGATCTCTGGCCGGAAATGCGGCGCATCGTGGCAGATGTCGCTCCCCGGTACGTACGCGCCGAGAACACCCAGCGCCGCGCAATCGACCGGGCAGCCGACGACCTTGAATCGATGGGTTACACCGTCCGATGCATCGCTCTTTCCGCGGCAGACGTGGGTGCTGACCACATTCGGATGCGGTACTGGCTATTTGCACACGCCGACGACGACCGCGAACTACGCCTGCAAGTCGATGCAGAAGTGGCCCAACTGTCGCGAGTACGTCCGGGTGTTTGGGATGCCTACCCCGACGAATCACGAATGGCTGATGGGCTGGCCAATCGGATGGAGCGACTTGAGGCTACTGGAGACGGACAGGTTCCAATCGTGGCTGCAGCAGCATTCCGAATCCTTGCTTACCGCCTAGCCCCGCATCACCTGGAGAATTAACCGTGAGTGAAGAATTGAAACCTGGCACTGAATTCCGAGAATGGTTTGAGCACGAATGGGCGATGTATGAAGACAAAGCCTTCACCAGTCGGGTTACGTCGATGGCTTGGGCGCTGAAGGCTTGGAGACACACTCGGGCGGTCCATCCTGGTCATTCTGGTGATGAAGTGTTCGACAGTCACGAGGTCGATCGCGGCACGCATATCGAAATCGTTCCGCACTATCGAAAAGCCGCCCCCGTTCTTCAAGATGGCGACGAGCGAGCACGGTTTGAGGCGTGGGCTAATTCAAATGGTTTCGGCCCGAAGTATCGGGAATCCATGTTCGCCGCCTGGCAAGCCGCTCTCGCATCCAACAAGGCCGCAGCGGTAGCGGTGGCACATCCGACGCCAATTTCGATTACCACAGATCAGATCGCCGAAATCGCTGGAAAGTACAACCTGGGCAATCCGCGACTCGACGCGCTACGCGGCTTCGTCAACGAAGTGATTATTGTCAACGGAGCCGAATATGCCAAATCCGAATAGCGGGCTGCTCCAGTCGCTGAACGACATCCAGTATGCATTTGCGCAATATGTCGTGAGACGTGACGACATCGGCCACGCCAATGTGAAGGCTTGCATTGAGAAAGCCCGTGAACTCGTCGCAGAATCCCCCGCTCCAATAGCGTCAGCCGAGGAGGCGGTGGACGATGATGCGCGCAACCTAGTCACGCTGGATCGTCGCGATCTATGGGATTGCGTGCGTGGCGCAATCTACGCGGCTTTGAACGACAAAATCCCGAAAAACTGCGTCGTGTCATGGGCATGGGAAGAGGCAACTAACCGGACGATGGATATTTTTCAGAAGATCGTTGATACCCATCCCGCAGCAGCGCAACCATCAAGGGCGCAAGTGCTGCAGCAAGCGGCGCAGTGGCAATGGCGCTGGATCGGCGATGCCGACGATGCATGGAGAAACTCTACCCAAGCCGAGTGCGAACGGATCGCGGGCTTTGCGCCCGAGAAACAACATTGGGAAGTTCGCACGCTCTATATCCATCCAGCAGCGGCGCGATCTCAAGGTCAGCCATGAAGCACATGAACTGTTTGATGGCCTCTGTCGGCTGGCTCGTCACGGTGCTTGCAATCGCTGGAGCTATTGGAATAGGGCACTTCAGACTCTACTACGGCCCAGAAGCGCCAATGTGCGGAGCAAAGCCATGACAGCAATTATCACAGTGGATGCAGCCACCGAAGATGTGACTGTCGAGTCAATTTTCTATGACGAGCAATTCAGGGCGAAAGACATTCTCACTACGCGAGTCAGCAAAGGAGATGTCCGCGCCATGGCAATCCGATCTGGATGTTATCTGCGAGTGATCGAGTCGGAGTCGCAGGAAGAGTGTTTCCCCGAGTGGGCAAGGGATTATAAGGCTGGAGGTACGGCGTGACAGCAGACGAAATCAAGGCTCTGGTCGAGCGCCTGCGTAAGCATCGGGAAACGGGCACTTGCATGGAAGGCACTATGTACTTGGCCAAGACCGCAGCCGATGCTCTCGAAACCCTCGCGCTAGAAAACCAGCGGTTACGGGCAGATGCGCACGCTCTTCGACAAGAGCTCCGAAATATGGCAAACGCCGAAACCCATGACTGGGACGATCCAACTCAGTTTGCGGCGTGGGCGAAAAGTCGTGCGCGCCATACGCTAGATGCCATCGAGCCGCCAAGTAAGGTTTGAAAGGAAAGTCATGATACGCTTCGTGACCATCAACAAATTCTGCGAGCTGACGGGCTACACGCGCCGTGCCGTCGAGGGGAAGCGCCAAGACGGCGTCTGGACCGAGGGCAGCGTGATCGTGAAGGCGCCCGATGGCCACATCCTGATCGACATGGAGGAGTTCCAGAAATGGGCCGTATCGGGACAGGAGTCGTCGAGATTTCAGACTCGAGCTACGAGATCTCTTTCACCTACCGCGGTGTCAGGTGTCGCGAGCGGTATAAAGCGAAGCCGTCCAAGGCCAATACTCGAAAGCTGATCCAGTGGCGAGCAGGCCTTCTGGACGACATCGAAAAAGGCGTGTTCGACTACGCGGCCGCCTTTCCAAATTCGAAGAACCTCGCGCGCTTCGCCGATCAGCCCGGCGACATCCTGACGGTCGAGAAGTATTTCGACACATGGCTCACCCGTAAGAAGGTTGAAGTCAAGGCCTCGACCTATGTCGGATATTACGGAATCGTAAACCGCCTGGTTATTCCGAAGTTCGGCAAGGTCGCGTTGTCGGATTTGAAGCGCGCCGCGATCCGCGATTGGCTTGCGACGATCGACAGCGCCAGCAAGAGGCCGGTCACCAATAAGCGCCTGTCCAACATCCAAAGCTGCATACGCTCGGCGCTCGCTGACGCGCTCGACGATGAGATCATCGACGCTAACCCGCTAGCGGGCTACACCTATTCGCGCATCGAGCGGCCCGTCGAGGGCCAGCCTGATGATGATGTCGACCCATTCACGCCGGACGAACAGGCGGCCATCCTGACGAAGATGCGTCCGACCGAGCGAGCACTGGTTCAGGTTTTCCTGTGGACCGGGCTGCGCACCTCGGAGGCGACGGCGCTCAACTGGTCGGATATCGATTTTATAGGTGGATTCATCCGCGTGCGCCGCGCAATCACGCGAGAAGCGAAAGGTGTGGCCGAGCTTCCGAAGACGACCGCAGGCCGCCGCGACGTCAAGATGCTGGATCCAGCTCGCACGGCATTGCTCGAGCAGAAGGCGCTCACATTTATGGCCGAGCTTGACGGCCCGGTGTTTGTGAATCCGACAACGCGCCAGCGATATTCCGGGTCGACGCAGATCTGGCGTGTCTGGCAAACCGCCCTTAAGCATGCCGGCGTCCGTTACCGACGCCCATACCAGACCCGCCACACTTACGCATCAATGATGCTCTCAGCCGGCGAGCACCCTATGTGGGTAGCAAAACAGATGGGTCACGCAGACTGGACGATGATCGCCCGCGTGTACGGTCGCTGGATGCCTTCCGCTGACACGTCGGCGGGCAGCAAAGCGGTGGAGATGTTCTCCGGCACCAGCCTTTCAAAGCGAGCAAAAAATGGCCGATGAACAGTTTCAATACCCGCTTCCGCGCGTGATTGGCACCCTAATCCCGATCCCGCCAGAAGCCGGAAAACTGGTCGCGATGACTATATTTAAGGACCGCCTAATCATTGCGGCGGAGTTCGGCATCTTCGAATATGTCGACGGGCAGCTCGTGCCTATCCCGGTTGCGTCTAATGCTGTCAAATTCCCTGTCAAACTGGGCTGAAAACATCAGTATCCTGCCGTATTTTTTGACAGCTTAAAAAATAAGACCGTTGATTTAAAAGGAATTTTTGGTGCGAGGAAGGGGACTCGAACCCCTACACCATTGCTGGCGTCAGGACCTAAACCTGGTGCGTCTACCAATTTCGCCATCCTCGCGCCGGGTCAAGCGCATGCGCGCCGCGCCCGATGTGTGGCTCGCCAGCGGCCGTACTTCGCCAGCAGGAGCCGGTTTGACGTACGTCCGAAAGCGTAAGCGCGAGATTCTAACCGATTGATTTGCGCTTGTCTGCATTTGCCCGACGTATGTCGATGCTACAATTTTTGGCTAATGTTCGTACGGCATACACGCCGTCCCCACCGCGCTTCAGCCCCACACTCCATTCAAGTGAATTTCGACGAATATTGCCAGCAGAAAGCGGCGCCCCCCGGTTCGAGCAGCTACTACGCGCTGCGCGAGGCGCCAGCAGGACGCCGGCCGCTCCTGACCTCCCTGTTTGCACTGCGCCGCGAGTTCGAGGAGACCGTCAAGGAAACCAGCGATCCGGCCGTTGGCCGCACCAAGCTCGCGTGGTGGCGAAAGGAAATCGCGGCACTGGCAGCAGGCGCGCCCTCGCATCCGGTATCGAAGGCGCTCACCGCTCATATGAGGGGTGGCGCGCAAGCCATGGAAGCCGAGTATCCGGCGCTGCAAACGCTGCTGGCCGGCTTCGAAATGGACCTCGACCAGGCCCGTTACCTCGATTACCCGAATCTGCGTCGCTATCTGCAGGGTGTCGGCGGCACGTTTGCCACGCTGACCGCACGCGCCACCGCGCATAACCCAGCGCAGGCTGCCTCATGGGCCGCACCGCTAGGTGAGGCAATGTTGCTGGCGCAACTGATCGCCGAACTCGGCAACGACGCGCGGCACGGGCGCATCTATATTCCGGTCGACGAAATGCAGCGCTTCAACGTCACCGCGGCAGATGTGATCAACCGCAAATACAGTGACGCGTTCACCGAGCTGATGCGCTTTCAGACGAAGCGCGCCCGCGAAGCACTGAACACCGCCCTCGCCGCGATACCTGCCGGCGAGCGGCGCACGCAGCGCACCCTGCGGGCTCAGGCCGCTCTCGCGCTGGCGTTGCTCGATGAGATCGAACGCGATGGCTACCACGTGCTGCATCAAAGCATCGCGCTCACGCCAATCCGCAAGCTGTGGGTCGCGTGGCGCGGCGCGCGCCAACGCTGAACCGCGTCCACAACCACACAACACCAGCACACCGCATCGCCGCATCGGTCGTCAACCGGCGCTCGGCACCAGGCGCGAAATTTCACACACGCAGCAACGACAACGGCTCGAAGCGCTGCTGCAACACCGCCGTAGCGTCGAGTCCCCACCAAGGCCCAAGCACGGTCGCATAGATCTGGCGGAAGTCGACGCCCACCGGCAAGTTACCGCTGCCGTCCAGTTGCGTCAGCACCGGCGGCGCGCCGTACAAGCCGCCGCGCACCCGTCCACCCATCACGAAATGCGGCGCCACCGTGCCGTGATCGGTCCCATTGCTCTGATTCTCGCGCGGCCTGCGTCCGAACTCCGCGTAGGTCACCACCAGCGTATTGTCCCAACGTCCCAACTCGACCAGCGCCGACTTCATCGACGCAAAACCTTCCGCGAGCTGCTTGAGCAACGCGGCCTGCTGCCCAGGCTGGTTCTGGTGCGTGTCGAAGCCGTTGAGCGTGAGCCGGATCACTGCCACGCCCTGCCCGTTCAGCGGCTTGCCCTGCGGGGTGTCGCCAGCGGCCAGCACTTGCATCGCCGTCTTGATCGAAGTCCCAAACGCGCCCTGCGGAAAAGCCGTCTTGAGCGGAAGCTGACCTTCGCGTGGACGCAGGCGGTCGGCGGCCTTCACGATATCGTTCTCGACGTCGAGAATATGCGCGAGCTCGGGATTGCGCTCATGCAGCGACACAGGCGTCGCGAGGCGCGAAGCCTTGATGAACTGCGCCGGATTCACGAGCGCAATGGCTCGTGCGCCGTTGGCGAGCGGCCCCATCTCGGCACTACCGATCACCACGCCGTCCGCGACAAAACTCGGCGGTACCGCGTGCTGCGCGAACGCGCGTGTCAACCAGCCTTCGCGAAGATATTGATCCGAGCGCGAGGCGGTGTCCCATATCTCGATAGAGCGGAAATGTGAGAGATTCGGCTGTGTATAGCTGACGCCCTGCACGATGGCCAGTTGCTGGCTCTGCCATAGCGGCATCAGCGGTTGCAAAGAGGGATGCAAGGCCGTGCGCTCGTCGAGCTGGATAACCTGCTCGCGCTTGATGCCGATGTTCTTGCGTAACTGATAGTAAGCAGGATCCGCGTAAGGGATGACTGTATTCAGTCCGTCGTTGCCGCCTTTCAACTCTACGAGAATCAGCAGATTGCCGTAACCGCCGCGCGCGAGCGTCGTTGCCGCCGCTGCATCGGACTGGCTCGCGCCCTGCGCACCGAACGCCCGCGGCAGCCAAAGGGCCGCGCCTGCCGCTGTGGTCATCGAAAGAAAATCGCGCCGTCTCATGCTGCACCTCATTCGTTTGTAGCTACGTGGAGTGCGCCGCCCGGTCCGCGCCGCTTCGATTCTTCATTTCTTCGGTTCGACAAAACTCACTTACTTCAACTGATATGCCGGATCCATCAACAGCGCTTCCAGGTAAGCGCTCGCGGTCGAATCGGTTTCGATGGCATCGACCGGAGCAATCGGCAACACCGCGTGCTGCAATTGCAGGTCAGCGGAGAGGCCCGCTTTCGCGGTTGGAGCCGTGTTGAACTGCGCGAGCCACGTGTCGATATCAAAGCGTACTCCGCCCTGACCCACCCGCGCCATCGCGCGCTGCACCATCGCCGCCTTCGGGTCCTGGCTCATCGTGCCGTTTTGCGGACGATGCGGCGCGGCGGTCTCGGTGGCGCGGAAGATCTGCTCGACGAACTGCTTGCGTGCGAGCAGCGTCGAACTGTTGATCCACGTCGTGCCACCGGGCCAGCCCTTCACGTTGGGTGGATAGAACAGGTTCTCACCCAGATTGCGAATCTGTCCGGCGAACGGTGCCGTGTTGTCGTAGCTGATATCGAATTCGCGCAGCGCTCCCACCACGAACTCAGCGGGCGACTTCACCAGCACGCCGCGATTGCGCTCGTCCCAGAACGCATCGCTGAGGAAGAGTCCGCGTAATGCGACTTTTATGTCGTAATGACTGGCGCGAAAGCGCTCGGCAACCGCTGCGATCTGCGCCGGGTCCGGCGTATCGGAGACGAACTCGCGCCACAACTTTGTCGTGACGAAGGTGGCGGTCTCAGGACGCGCCAGCAGAATGTCGAGCACCTGGTCGCCGTCGAACGGACCGCTCTGGCCGAGTACGGTCTTGACTGCATCGTCATGCAGGTTGGCGCGCCACACGTACGCCTGGGTATCCGGATCGAGGCTCCATCCTGTGTAGGCACGCGCTGCTTCCGACACGTCCTGCTGCGTATAGTGGCCTTCGCCGAGCGTGAACAGTTCCATCACTTCGCGGGCAAAGTTTTCGTTGGGCTTGCCCTTGCGGCTGCCCGCGCCGTCGAGGTACTGCAGCATGGCCGGATCTTTCGCGACGTCGTGCAGCATCTGGCCGAAATTGCCCAGCGCGTCGCGTCTGAGCAGCATGTCCTGTTGCGCCATCTGCTGCGGATAGCCGACCTTGTCCTGGCCCGAGGTGAAATGGTTGTGCCAGAAGAGCGTCATGCGCTCGGTCAGCGGCGACGGCGTGGTCAACATCTCGCGCACCCACCATGCGCGCAACTCTTCGTAACGCTGACCGCGCGTGCGCCCTTCGGCTTGCCGCTGATCCTGCGTCCAGGCCTTGCGCTCGTCACGGGTCGGGATCGGCTCCAGGACCCACGCGGGCATCGGCGTAAAGGATTCGGTGCGCGCCGTGGACAACACCTTGTCGACTGCCTGCGCACGCGTCAGCCCCACGTATTGCGCGACTTCGGCGTTGTCCGGCGCAAATCCCACCCGTGTCAGGAAAAAGCGCGCATCATCAGCGTCAAGCAGAGCTTCGGCCGAGTCGTCGTCGGTCGCCACCGGTGCATGGTGTTTGCCGCGCTGACCATGCGTTGAAGTTGACGCGGGCGCTGTGCCGTTCTGGGCGTCGGCCACTTGCGCGCCCACCAGCGCTGCGAGCGCAACGACGGCAAAGAACAAGGTGAGCACGGGATTCGACCTGTCGCCGGTGCGCCTTAGCAGCTTTTTCATTGTCAGTCGTCCGTGGTCCGGTAGCGGTGTCGAGAAGACGCCAGCTTGGCATGCGAGTCATACGTGACACGCACGATCATCCTCTCTGGCCACTCAACGGCAGATCAGGCGGGAAAGTTGACGGGGGAAGTGAAACGAAATTTTTCACGCGCATCGCGACACGCTGCGCGTCGCACCAGGCGGTACTCGACGGTGGAAGCTGGGCGTAGTGCCCTAGCGTTTGTACAACTCGCGAACGGCGTCTTCGATGTGCTGACGTAGCAGACGCCGCTCTTCGGGCGTCATGTGGCCGTCGCGGCGACGCTGATCCAGATCGGGGGGAACTGCAGCACGCATCATGGCGTCTGAAGCTTGGTGATCCGGTTCGGGAGTATGCGGCTGGTGCGACAGTTTGAAGGCGCGGAAGCGCGGCGCGTGTGGGTTCGATGCCCGTTCGTCGGTGGACTGGGCATGGGCGAGCGAAGGGCCTAATGTGCCCGCGAGTGTGCCGGCCACAGCCAGCGCAATCACGCGTAGGCGCACATTCGGCCAAACCCCTCCCTTCATCTTGTTCCCTTCGTGGTGCGGCAACCGGCTATCCTAAATGCGTGTACAAACCCCGGAAAAAAAGCCGGGTGCGAATTTTAGTCGAGTGAAGTATCCACCGAACAGCCGCATTCAGTAAAGCAGTCTACGCGTCACCGCTTTACGCCATGCCACAGTGCGGGTAAATTTTGTAACTGACTGTAACCCGCGAATTGATGCAAACTCGCGCCACTTTGTAATCGCGCTAAGATGCCGACCATGGAAACCAAAAACCCTTCGAAAATCCTCGTCGTCGATGACGATCCGCGTCTGCGCGATCTTCTACGCCGCTACCTTGGCGAACAGGGCTTCAATGTCTACGTCGCCGAAAATGCGCCGTCAATGAACAAGCTTTGGGTGCGTGAGCGTTTCGACCTGCTGGTGCTCGACCTGATGCTGCCCGGCGAAGACGGCCTGTCGATCTGCCGTCGCCTGCGCGGCAGCAACGATCGCACGCCGATCATCATGCTGACGGCCAAAGGTGAAGACGTCGACCGTATCGTCGGGCTCGAGATGGGCGCGGACGACTATCTGCCGAAGCCGTTCAACCCGCGCGAGCTGGTGGCGCGCATCCACGCGGTGCTGCGCCGGCAGTCGCCGTCGGAACTGCCGGGTGCGCCGTCCGAGACCACCGAGGTCTTCGAGTTCGGCGAGTTCGCGCTCAACCTCGCCACCCGCACGCTGACCAAGGCCGGCCAGGAAATCCCGCTGACCACTGGCGAGTTCTCCGTGCTGAAGGTGTTCGCCCGTCATCCGCGCCAGCCTCTGTCGCGCGAAAAGTTGATGGAACTGGCGCGCGGTCGTGAATACGAAGTGTTCGACCGCAGCCTCGACGTGCAGATCTCGCGTCTGCGCAAGCTGATCGAACCGGATCCGGGCAGCCCGCGCTTTATCCAGACCGTCTGGGGTCTTGGCTACGTATTCATTCCCGACGGCGCAGCCTGAGTTTGTTCGCGCTTTCCGCTTTTGTTTTCAGATAAGAAGGGCCCATGCGGATCGACCGGCGCCTCCTGACGCTCGCGTTCGGTGGCCTTTTCTGGCGGACCTTTCTGCTGATTGCATTATTGATCGCAGTCAGTCTCGCCGCCTGGTTCCAGAGCTTCCGGGTGATCGAACGCGAGCCGCGCGCGCAGCGCGTGGCGTTGCAGCTCGTCGCGATCGTGAAGCTCACACGCACCGCACTTCTCTATTCCGATCCCGACCTGCGGCGCGCACTGCTGCAAGATCTGGAAAGCAATGAAGGGGTGCGCGTGTATCCGCGCGAAACCTCCGACAAGTACAAGCTGCAACCGGACGAGTCGTTGAACCGGCTGATCGAACACGACATCCGTGGACGGCTCGGCGACGACACGGTGATTGCGCAATCGGTCAACGACATCCCGGGCGTCTGGATCAGCTTCAAGATCGACGACGACGATTACTGGGTCGCGCTCGACCGCGATCAGCTCGATAACGCGACAGGCCTGCAATGGGCCGGATGGGGTGTATTTGCACTTGCGCTATCGCTATTTGGCGCAGCCTTCATCACGAGTCTGGTGAACCGGCCATTTGCGCGTCTCGCGATGGCGGCGCGCAAGGTGGGCTCGGGGCAGTCGCCCGAGCCGCTGCCCGAGCGCGGCATGGGCGTGGCCGCCGAGACCAATCGAAGCTTCAACCAGATGGTGCAGGATCTCGAGCAGCTCGAAGCCGACCGCGCGCTGATGCTTGCCGGCATCTCGCACGACCTGCGCACCCCGCTCGCCCGGCTGCGGCTCGAAACCGAAATGAGCCCATCGGATCAGACCACCAAGGACGCGATGGTCGACGACATCGAGCAGATGGACATGATCATCGGCCGATTCCTCGATTACGCGCGACCGGTGCAAAGAGTCCCGGAACCTGTCGACCTTTCCGTGATCGCAGGAGAACTGGCGGCGCGAATTGCGTCGGAGGACGGCATGCGGCTGATCACGCGGCTGGCGCCATCGGCGGTGATCGAGGCCGACGAAACCGATATGCGGCGCGTGATCGGCAACCTGCTCGAGAACGCCCGCAAATATGGTCTGAGCGAGGGCGACGGCATTCCGCGCGTGATCCTCGAGACGCGTGTGTCGCACTCGCGTGTCGAGCTTTCGGTGGTCGACGAAGGTCCGGGCATTCCGGAAGACCAGCTGACGCTCGTCACACGCCCGTTTTACCGCGTCGACACAGCGCGGACCCAGGCCAACGGCACCGGACTCGGCATGGCGATCGTGCAGCGACTGGTCGGCCGGTATCGCGGCGGCCTGCGACTGCGCAACCGCAGCCCAGGGCCGGGACTCGAAGTCACGATCGAATTTCCGCTCGCCAAGGGCGCCTGAGGCATCGGGAAACTCCCGTGGCCCCACGTACTGCCAGCGCCTCGGCGCCTCGCAGCACCCCATATTGCGGTGCATGAGCGCGCCAACCTGCCGCGCAACAGCCCTGCCGTAAACGCCGCGGAAGCGGTGACATTTGAACAATCTATCGACGCGGTGAAGAAAAACTATCCACTTTATTAGTTAAAAACTATTGCTGCGATGCATCAATAGAGTTATAATTAAGTCTGTGTAACGTATTCGTTACAGCGAGCAGGTAGCCTGAACAGGCCGTTTTTTCCAACTCATTGGCAACCCTTCACAGGAGTATTTCCGCATGAAAACCGTTGGCGACAAACTGGAAGCTTTCACCGTCACCGCAGCCAAGCCGGGCTTCAACAACCATGAAGAAAACGGCGTGTCGGCGTTCGAAGAAATCACCGAACAGTCGTTCCCGGGCAAGTGGAAGATCATCTACTTCTACCCGAAGGACTTCACTTTTGTGTGCCCGACGGAAATCGTCGAATTCGGCAAGCTGGCTGGCGACTTCGCAGAGCGCGATGCTGTGCTGCTGGGCGGCAGCGTGGACAACGAGTTCGTGAAGCTGGCATGGCGCCGTGAGCACAAGGATCTGAGCAAGCTGAACCACTACGCGTTCGGCGACGTCAAGGGCGAGCTGATCGACCAACTGGGCGTGCGCGACAAGGAAGCTGGCGTGGCGCTGCGCGCAACGTTCATCGTCGACCCGGACAACACGATCCAGCACGTTTCGGTGAACAACCTGAACGTTGGCCGTAACCCGGAAGAAGTGCTGCGTATTCTGGACGGTCTGCAAACGGACGAACTGTGCCCGTGCAATCGTGCAGTTGGCGGCGCAACGCTGTAAGCCTTGCAAGTCGAAAGCCCGCTAAGCTTGAAAAAGCCGGCGGGCTTTTTTATCGGCAACCTGATAGGAGATATCAATGGAATTCTTGTCTGCGATTAAAGCACTTGTTCCTGACTACGCTAAAGACATTCGTTTGAACCTGGACGGCACGATTGCGCGGTCATCGCTGGAGGGCACAGATGCCGTGGGTGTGGCGTTGGCTGCCGCGTTTGCGGCGAAGAGCCCGGTGATTGTCGATGCGATTCGCAATGCGGGTGTGTTGTCTCCCGAGGAAGTCAATGGCGCGCTGACGGCTGCTGCATTGATGGGGATGAATAACGTCTGGTATCCGTATGTGGAGATGACTGACAATGCGGATCTGAAGTCGCAGCCGGCGCAGTTACGGATGAATGCTTATGCTTCGCACGGTGGCGTGGATAAGCGGCGGTTTGAGATGTATGCGCTTGCGGCTTCTATTATTGGCAAGTGCCATTTTTGTGTTAAATCGCACTTTGATACGCTTGTTGCTGAGGGGATGAGTTCTACTCAGTTGCGGGATGTGGGGCGTATTGCTGCGGTTGTTAATGCTGCTTCGCAGGTTATTGTGGCTGAAGGGAAGTAATCAGGTTTTTCACTTTCTGTGGGACGCTGCGCGGGTGGGTTTTTTATGCGTAGCGTTTGCGGTTGATTTATTTGCCTGCGCGGCGCTTTGTCCTTGTTCTTGCGGTAGACCGAGAACAAATCAAGGACAGGCCAAGAGGGTGTAAATAGTTTTGTGTAAACGGTCATTTGGCAGGAGACTGCCAGTAACAGGAGCGACGATGACCGTAGCGAAACGCAATAAACGGGTAA